>CADAEH010000008.1 GCA_902786855.1 uncultured Eubacteriales bacterium
ATGTCAGAAAACCTCTCTGCCGTGACTGCTGCGAGATGGTCTGCGATATTGTATGCGAGTTTTTCTGCAGGTGAAAGCTCAACTGAATCTTCGATCTCCTCATAAAAAAGACCTGCCTCTTCCAGATTACCAATCGCATCGCCCATCTCCTGTGCCATCTTCTTTTCCTCTTCGCTCATAGCTTCTTCTTTTTCTTTCTTAAAAATAAACATATTTGATCCTTCCTCCGGGTTCTCCGGCTTCAATAAAAAACTCCGCACCTTATTGCACGGAGTCATGTAGTCAGCCGGAGCTGAAAGAAGAATCATTTTAATCTACGAACTTGATCAGAAGATCATCGATGGCATCAGTGTATCTGCCTTCGGCCAGAAGCTGGTTCTTGAACTCAACGAGAGCCATGACTATGATCCTGACCTCATCGTAAGTGAATCTGAATTTAGGTTTGAACATTTGGCTCACCTCTTTTCTTTTCCATATATGTAATTCTTATTTCAGTTTCAGTGTAAAAGAGCCGGTCAGAACCTGCAATTATATAAAGGATCTTTTTTAAGATCGGTCAGAAAGACATTTGTTGAACGGCTCAGAATCTGTCATATTATAGGCGTATTGGGGACAGCGATGGGGACAGCCCTCTGAAACATGCTGTTGGGGACGGAAAATGACGACTTTCGTGTACGGCGGATCTCCAACAGCGGCAAAAACCGGCATCAACGCCAGTAATATCAGGCTATTCAGGAAATAATTACCTTCGTGGGTTCGTGTACCATGCCGCCAGTCAGACACGTTTTTATGAGGTACCTTGTACCATGCCAGTACACCGTACTCGAACCCATCAGAGGCGCTCTCAGCCCCAACCAGAGACCCAGATTTCCGCAATTCAAGATACATACCACATACATCACATGCAGTTTCAAAAAACGCGCCGCATACTGAAATTTCAAGGGATATAGCCTGTATCCGTTGCAACAAAAGAGCCCTGAGAAAACGTCTCTCAGGGCAAAATTTTGGCGGAGGACATGGGACTCGAACCCACGGGGCTGTTACGCCTTACCTGATTTCCAATCAGGCTCCTTAGCCACTCGGTCAATCCTCCATGGTAAGTATAATAAATACTCTGTTCAGTTTATGTGCCGGACAATCTCCTGCTCAGCTCGATTATCTTAACACAATGAGGTGTTTATTGCAACAGTGAATTTCAAGCTTTGCGGTAGTTTTACAGTCTTTAATGTGATATCATCTTAACGATCAGTTAACACCAGTTAACTTCAAAATAGATATAAAGGCGGCATACTATATGACACTAAGAGAGCTGGGAGTCGGTGAATCTGCGATCATTCTGTCTGTCGGAGGCGAAGGAGCCTTAAGACAGCACTTTCTTGATATGGGTGTTATTCCCGGAGCAGAAGTCACTGTTATAAAGTTCGCTCCTATGGGTGATCCGGTAGAGATCAAGATTCATGGATATCAGCTTACACTGAGACTTGATGACGCAGGTAAGATAGAAATAGAGAAAATCAGTCATTCTGAGGCTGTTGCTTTGGAGGAATCTGAGCTGAAAGCTCGCTCAGAGCACCCTGGTCTTGGTGAAGGCGGAAAGTTTCATCCTAAGGGAACAGGCAATCCGCTTCCTGAAGGGACGGTCCTGAGTTTCGCTCTCGTAGGAAACCAGAACAGCGGTAAGACTACCCTCTTCAATCAGCTGACCGGATCCAATCAGCATGTTGGCAACTTTCCGGGAGTTACTGTTGACCGTAAGGATGGGCCTATCAAAGGTCACCCGGACACTCTTGTCACCGATCTTCCGGGCATTTATTCAATGTCGCCTTACAGCAGCGAAGAGATCGTCTCGCGTAATTTTGTTCTCTATGACAAGCCGCATGCGATAATCAACATAGTTGATGCGACCAATATCGAGAGAAACATGTATCTGACGATGCAGCTGCTTGAGATGGATGTCCCTGTTGTTGTTGCTCTCAATATGATGGATGAGCTCACAGCTAACGGCGGCACGATTGATGTCAATGAGATGGAGAGCATACTCGGCACACCTGTTGTTCCTATCTCTGCTGCAAAAAATCAGGGTATCGACGAGCTTGTAGACCATGCTGTCCATATCGCAAAATACCAGGAAAAACCGGCTCGTACAGATTTCTGTGATCAGAATGATCACGGCGGAGCTGTACACAGGTGTATACACGCTGCATCGCATCTTATCGAAG
This sequence comes from uncultured Eubacteriales bacterium, assembly GCA_902786855.1. Lineage (GTDB taxonomy): Bacteria > Bacillota > Clostridia > Peptostreptococcales > Anaerovoracaceae > Crickella. The sequence continues at coordinate 2,220 of CADAEH010000008.1, forward strand.
ATCATGCTGCTGCCGCAGGCCTGCCTCTCAGATTTGCTGCCACCAAAGTTATCGAAGGTGATCCGCTGATCATCAAGACTCTGGGACTTGATCAGAATGAAAAAGAAACGATCGAACACATCGTCCTTCAGATGGAAGAAGAGCGCGGACTCGACCGCAGTGCTGCCATAGCAGACATGCGTTTCGCGTTCATACAGAAGATATGTGCCGAAACTGTGCGCAAGCCACGTGAGAGCAAAGAACGTATCAGGAGTGAAAAGATCGACCGTTTTCTGACCGGTAAGTACACTGCTATCCCGGCTTTCATAGTCATCATGGGCATAGTCTTCTTCCTCACATTCAACGTGATCGGCAAATGGCTTCAGGATCTGCTTGCAGCGGGCATCGGTGCCCTCACCAGTGTAGTTGATGCCGCTCTTACATCAGGCAATGTTAACGAAGCTGTTCATGGGCTGATCATAAACGGTATTTTTGAAGGTGTCGGAAGTGTGCTTAGCTTCCTGCCTATCATCGTAACGATGTTTTTCTTCCTGTCAATGCTTGAGGACTCGGGTTATATTGCCAGGGTCGCATTCGTAATGGACAGGATGCTCAGAAAGATAGGCCTCTCAGGGCGCAGTATCGTGCCGATGCTTATAGGATTTGGCTGTACGGTACCTGCTGTTATGGCTACACGCACGCTGCCGAGTGAAAGGGACCGCCGTATGACTATTCTGCTGACACCTTTCATGAGCTGCTCAGCAAAGCTGCCGATCTATGCATTCTTCGTCAACGCATTTTTCCCGGGCCGAGGAGGCCTTATAATGATCGGTCTGTATCTGCTCGGCATCCTTACCGGTATAATCATCGCGCTCCTGTACAGAAGTATTCTCTTCAAGGGTGAAGCAGTACCTTTCGTTATGGAGCTGCCTAATTACAGAATGCCAGGCGCAAAAAATGTCCTCCGCCTGCTGTGGGACAAGGCAAAGGACTTTCTTCAGAGAGCGTTCTCTGTCATTCTTATCGCAACTGTTGTGGTATGGATACTGCAGAGCTTTGACTTCAGATTCAGTCTGGTAACCGATCAGCAGGACAGCATCCTTGCTGCAATAGCCGGATGGCTGGCGCCGCTTATGAAGCCGGCAGGTCTCGGCGACTGGCGTATATGTACAGCGCTCATAACAGGCTTCATGGCAAAAGAAAGTGTAGTTTCCACACTTGGCATCCTGTTCGGACAAAGCGTCAGTACAGCTATATCCGCGGCGAGCGCCGCATCGCTCCTTGTCTTCTCACTCCTGTATACTCCATGTGTGGCTGCCATAGCCTCGATACGAAGAGAGATGGGACCAAAGTGGGCGATCATAGTCGTCATATGGCAATGCTTCATAGCATGGCTCATGGCGCTGCTGATATATCATATAGTTTAGAATCTATGGCCGGTCACTCACCGGCCAATTTTTGTGTATTATAGAGCTCGGCGTACTCTCCGCCCTTAGCCAGCAGTTCATCATGAGTGCCGGATTCTGTTATCTTTCCATCCTCTATCACGATGATCCTGTCAGCATTTCTGACAGTTGCAAGTCTGTGAGCTATCACAATGCTTGTGCGACCTTTGGCCAGTTCGTCAAAACTTCTCTGTATACGCTGTTCAGTTACAGTATCGAGTGCAGACGTTGCTTCGTCTAATATCAGTATTTTAGGATCTTTCAGGAATATCCTTGCGATCGACAGACGCTGCTTCTGTCCTCCTGAAAGTTTTGTACCTCTTTCACCTACATAGGTATTGAACTGATCAGGCATGTCCATTATGTCATCATAGAGTTCCGCCCTCTTTGCAGCTTCTACAACCTCATCGAACGACGCGCCGGGTCTTCCATAGCGTATGTTCTCAAGTATCGAGTCGGCAAAAATGAATACATCCTGCTGTACGATTCCTATGTTTTCTCTTATCGATGTCTTGGTCACATGCCTGACATCCTGGCCGTCTATCAGTATGCTGCCTTCAGTAACATCATAGAACCTTGGGATAAGCTGGCACAGTGTACTCTTGCCGCCTCCTGAAGGACCGACGACTGCCACTTTTTCTCCCGCAGAGATATGCAAGTCAAGATGATCTATGACCTCGGCATTCTCATCATATGAAAACGATATATCATTTACATCTATATCTCCGCGAGTCACAAGTATAGGCTGAGCATCCGGATCTTCAACGACGACCGGTTTCATATCCATGATCTCATTGAATCTGCGGAGGCCCGCCATGCCGTTGGTGAACACCTCGGCAAATTGAGCGAGTTTGCGTATCGGAGACACGAATGTATTTACGAACAGAGTGAATGTGATCAGATCGATATAATTGAGAGAGCCTTTCATGATAAGGTATCCGCCGAAAGTGATCACCACGGCCGGCATTATTCCCATGAAAAATTCCTGAGTGGCGAAAAATTTGCCCATAGTCTTGAAATAGATCCGCCTTGCCTCTATATATGAGTCGTTGGAATGTGTGAATCTGTCCTGTTCCACCTCTTCATTGGCAAAAGCCTTGGATGTCTTCATACCGCTGAGGCTCGTCTCGATATCCGCATTGATGCCTGCCAGTTTTCTCTTGACCTCAGTCGAAGCCTCTGACATGCTCCTGCGTCTCTTCATTACCACCAGGATGAATATCGGTATCAGAACAGCTACTATGAGAGCAAGTCTCCACTCAATATAGAACATGCAGCTGAGCGACCCTATTATGGTAAGCATGGATATCAGGAGATCTTCAGGACCGTGATGAGCAAGCTCAGTGATCTCGAACAGATCACCTGTCATACGGCTCATAAGCTTGCCTGTACGGTTTTTATCATAGAACTCAAAATCCAGTTCCTGCAGATGCCTGAATAGAGTGGCTCTGATGTCTGCCTCCACATAAACACCGAAAAGATGTCCGATATAGGTCATCAGAAACTGTCCGCCTGAACGCAGCACGAAGAAGCATCCCATACACAGCATCAGAGCGAAGAATGGACCATATGCTTTGTCCGGGAGCATATCATACATCGCATGCCTGGAGACCAAAGGAAAAGCAAGGTCTATGGCTGCGACCATAACAGCGCAGCACATATCCAGTATGAACAGCTTTTTATGCGGTTTGAAGAAACTGAACAGTGATCTGAGCATCAGAATGTTTCTCCTTAGAAAAATATGCGGATAACAGGTAGGTTATCCGCAAATCTTACTTCGTCTGCCCTTCGATCAATCAATGCGAAGGCTTTGGTTAAAACATAACAGGGATCACTCGTAGATCTCCCAGTGATTGGTCTCAAGTGCTTTGAGAGCTCCTTCAGCAAGAGCTTTCATCTCTTCTTCTCCAGGGAATCTCATGATCGGAGCGATCTTGCTGACATATGAGCTGATCTCTTCACAGAACCTGTCGGAATATGCCATGCCTCCGGTAAAGATGATGGCATCGACGTTGAATCTCAGTACAGCTGACATAGCTCCGATATCCTTTGCGAGCTGGTAAGCGATAGCCTTGAATGCCATCAGCATCTTCTCATCACCGTCATCGAATGCTGCATTTTCAACTACTCTGAAGTCCTTGGTCCCTGTATATGAATAGATGCCTGCTTCCTGTCCGATTATCCTCTTGACATCAGCCTTGGTCATGCCTTCCTTGAAGCAGAGATTGACAAGTGCGTTTGCAGGAAGTGCTCCGCCTCTGTCCATACCCATAGCTCCGTCATCCTTTACATTGTTGACGTCTACTACTTTACCCTTCTTGTGAGCTGCTACGGATACTCCTCCGCCGAGGTGGCAGATGACGAGGTTGAGTTCTTCATATGCTTTGCCAAGCTGCTTTGCTGCCTTGCGGGCAACAGACTTGTGGTTGAGTGGATGGAAGAAAGACTGTCTTTCGAATCCCTCAAGACCGAGTCCCGAATATCTTGCAAGAGGTTCCATCTCATCTACGCAGACAGGGTCTACGAAAAATGAAGGGATGCCTACAGAATCAGCGAGTTCTTTTGAAATATATGCTCCGAGGTTTGCCGCATGCTCGCCGTAAGGAGGGTTCTTGATATCACGGATCACTGCATCATTGACTCTGTATGTTCCTGAAGGAATGTGCTTGAAAAGACCGCCTCTGCCGCATATAGCGTCAAAGTCCTCAAGGCTGTAGCCTTCCTTCTGGATAGTTTCAAGGATGGCTTCCTTCCTGAACGGAGCCTGGTCGACGACGTGAGGGTATTTTGCTATCTCGGCCGCATCGTGGTCGATGCCTACACGCATTACTTCATTCTGATCTTCAAAAACGCAGATCTTGGTCGAAGTAGCACCCGGGTTGATTACAAGAATTCTTTTCATGAGATTGATACTCCTTTCGGCATTACCTTTTTATATGCCTGTATTATTAGATGCGTCCCGATAATTATACCCCATTACATGCGCTTCCGCACGTTATTTGTTTCTGTTGTTGAACTTGCGGCGCTCCAGTTCTGTCAGGAGTTTTTTCCTGAGCCTGATATCTGAAGGCGTCACTTCGACAAGTTCATCATCGCTTATGAATTCGAGCGCTTCCTCAAGTGTGAACACTCTCGGAGGTGTCAGCTTGATGGTATCATCGCTGCCTGCAGCTCTCATATTGGTAGCCTTTTTGGCTCTGCACGGATTGACAACCATGTCGTCTGTTCTGGCATTCATGCCCACGATCTGTCCCTCATAGACATGATCCTGCGGCTTGACGAACATCTGGACTCTCTCCTGTATAGTGAAGATAGCGTAAGCAGTGCAGTGACCTTCTTCCTGTGCGACAGCCACTCCGTTGATCCTGCCCGGGATATCTCCCTTCCAAGGTTCAAATCCTTCGAATCTCCTGACCATTGTACCCTCGCCGTGGGTGTCATTGATGAACTCAGTCCTGTATCCCATCAGGCCTCTGGTAGGCGCTGTGTAGATTATCCTTGAATAGCCGTTTCCTTCCGAGTACATCTGCTTCATCATGCCCTTGCGGAGGTTGAGCTTGCTGATGACAGGTCCTGTGTATTCATCAGGTACGCTTACGACTACCTCTTCAACAGGCTCGAGCTTTTCGCCGTTTTCTCCCCTCTTGATTACGACTTCAGGTTTTGATACAGCCAGCTCGAACCCCTCTCTTCTCATATTCTCTATGAGTATAGACAGATGCAGCTCTCCTCTGCCGGATACCTTGAATGAATCCGTAGTGTCTGTTGGTTCCACCAAAAGGCCTACATTGACCTCAAGTTCTTTTTCCAGCCTGTCTTTTATGTGTCTTGAAGTCACATATTTTCCGACTTTTCCGGCAAAAGGTGATGTGTTGACCATGAAGTTCATGGAAAGTGTAGGCTCCTCTATGTGGATAGTACCGAGGGACTCAGGAACTTCAGGATCGCAGATGGTCTCGCCTATAGAGATATCAGATATACCGGAAACCACAACTATGTCTCCGCTTCTTGCTTCATTCACAGGAACTCTGCTGAGCCCTCTGTATACGAATACCTGATTGATCTTATTCTTGCTGACAGAGCCGTCTTCTTTTGTGACAGCAACCATCTGAGCTTCCTTGATAGTGCCCCTTGTGATCCTTCCTATGCCGAGTCTTCCGATATAATCATCATATGCGAGCGTGGATACCTGAAGCTGCAGAGGCTCTGAATCTCTCGCAGGATAAGGATCACAGTGGTCGACGATGCACTGTAAGAGAGGTTCAATGTTCAGGCCTCCATATCCCTTAGGGGATTTTTTGATCTTGGTCTGACCTTCTCCGATGGTGATACCTTCGACTTCAGATGGATCGTTTACGGCTATGCCCTGCCTTGCTATACCATAGAGTATAGGGAAATCCAGCTGGTCATCATTTGCCTCAAGATCCATGAAGAGTTCATATGTCTCATCCACCACTTCATCGATCCTCGCATCCTTTTTGTCTATCTTGTTGATAAACAGGATAGGATTGATTCCCTGCTGCAGGGATTTGTTGAGTACGAATCTGGTCTGCGGCATCGGTCCTTCGCTTGAATCGACAAGAAGGATGACAGTATCTACCGTCTTCATAATACGCTCTACCTCAGAGCTGAAGTCCGCGTGGCCCGGAGTGTCGACTATATTGATCTTATAGTCTTTATACATTATTGAGCAGTTCTTGGAATAGATCGTGATGCCTCTCTCTCTTTCGATGGCATCTGAGTCCATGACACAGTCAACTACCTGCTCGTTTTCACGGAAAACGTGTGACTGAGCGAGCAGTGCATCAACCAGAGTGGACTTTCCGGCGTCTACGTGTGCAATTACTGCTATGTTTATTATCTTTTGATTATCTGCCATATCGTTGTTCTCTCTTGTGTTTAGTGTCTGCGGGCACGTCTCTGCATCTCTTCATATCCGCCTTCAACGGTCCTCACGAATGATCTTATATATCTTGCGTAGTCAACAGTAGTCAGCTCGGCTCTGAGATTAGCATAGGCCTCTCCCTCAACATCGACTGAGAACCATTCCGGTTCAGGTACATCAAGTGTAAGGAATGAGATCGCCCAGGATTCTTCTGCTCCGAATGTAAGAGCATACAGAAGCATATCGTAATAATAACCCGGATCTGCGAGATAATTCTCAAGGATCTCCTTAGGTGTTGGATGAGATATGAATCTTCTCAGCTGACGGAATTTCATTACCAGAGCAGCATTGCCCGCTCCTCTTGCTCTCATTATGACTATGAGGAATATCGATATCGCTGCGAGGAGCATTACTGCCAGTCCGCCGAGCATATGTCCGGTCGTTCTTATGATACCTACGGATTCGTATATAACTACTGCTAAGAGAATCAGACCGACCAGAGCTTCCATTGTCCGTCCTATCTCTCCGGATGAGGAATCTCTTCTGTCAACAGCCAGGCACAGAGCTGCTGCAAACCCTGCAGCCAGTATGCCGAAAACTATCGATTCAGCATAGTTGATGCTGATGTACTGATAACTGTATTTGAGCCCGTTTGCTATCGCCATGCCGAGTCCGAAAAGTATGATGCCCGTGATGCGGAATGCTCTTGAAAGAGGCGTATATGATTGCATTTCTGTTGATGAAAAGCCAGCAGCAACATCATCCCTTATGGTGTTTTCAATGCGCTGGAGTCTCTCGCCAAGATCTTCCATATCGAGAGCTCTGTTCTTATATATATCCTCGAACAGAATGTTGTAAGCGTTTCTTATCAGCTTTTCCTCTCCATCAGGGTCATTGAGTCTGTACAGCTTGTATCTCTTCGGTTCATATTCGCTGATCCTGAGATCACCCTTTATTCCGAAATAGATGATGAGTCTTACAAGGTCTCTGACACTGAATTTATTGTTGAAAGCATAACCTATCTCAACAGGTGATATGCCCTCTATAGGTTTTGTCTGCTGCATGCGCTTTATCTTAGGATCTCTGCCGCCAATTATCCACATTATCAGCAGCACGAGTACCACAGATCCCATAATGAGCACCATCGCCATGATCGCCCATATACCGTCGAGGGCTCCCTCCCAGTAGCCGTCAGGGAGTTCAGCCTTGAGTGTCACGCTGTAATTCTCAGGCAGGCGCGCACCTTCGATCGTTACTGTACGCATGGATTTATTGTTTGTGAAAGTTATGCGGTTGTCAGCATCCGCAACTCCGAACTGACCTGAATAACACACAAGTTCCGGCATCGGGAAATCAGGCGGGAAAGAGACGGATGCTGTCATCTCAGCGATAGGCTGTTTCCACTGAGGAAGGAGCACATTGTAATAAAAGATATCCCTGCTGCTGTCCCTGTCTGCGAATTCAAGCATCTTATATCTGATGACATATTCGTGGATGCCGACAGACAAAGCGGCAGGATCTTCTATCACAAGATAGCTGCCATCAGAAGATGATCTTACCGTGCTGGTATATCCTTCTACCTCGACTCCTCTGATCCTGAAGGAGCCGCTGGGTATAGCGAATTCGATCTTCTGGAGAGTGTCAGGGATGTTGACTGAGACAGTCTCAGTGACCTCATATGAATGGTCTTTACCTACTGCTGTACCAATTTCATATCTGGTGACTTCATATGCACCGCCGGCAACACCTTTACTTGTTATATGACTGTCCGTAGGTGTTTCTCCCTCGATTGCGGTTACTGCCGCTGCCTGTGTAAAGATAATCAATGCAGCTGCAATGACCACTATCGTAAGCGACATTATTATCTTTAAAATTTTATCGTTCTTCGTTGCTATCATATTTATGTATTTATCTATATAATCATGTTTTTCCGGACAGACCAAAGCATCTCCGGATCTGCTAATATCGTTTGCGCACAACAATATATTGTATATCAAAACAGCCATTCATTCAAGGTTGCAGCAGCTTTCGAATACCCCTTTTCCGGGATTCCTTTTCATTTTTTATCGCTCATATCCGCAAATGAACTTTAAGTTGAAATGCCCGCATCACAGGCAATGCATTATACAATATAATGGCGTGTATTACAAGAAACGCGGGGCTTGAAACGACAGCCTTATCAGTTGTAAAATCGCAGTGAACACATTGCTTTTTTCAGTCAGAAAGAAATGGTAAACGGGATGAAAAGACAAGACTATATTTCATGGGACGAATACTTCATGGGAGTCGCCCTGCTCGCGGCAAAACGAAGCAAGGATCCTAACACACAGGTAGGAGCATGTATCGTAGATCAGAACAATGTGATCCTTACTACAGGATATAACGGTTTCCCTAAGGGCTGTTCTGACGATGAGTTTCCATGGAACCGTGAAGGAGAGATCACCAAGTATCCTTTCGTCGTCCATGCTGAGCTCAATGCTATCCTCAATGCATCGGGAAAATCGCTCAGAGGTTCCAGGCTCTATGTAGCACTGTTCCCTTGCAATGAGTGTGCAAAAGCTATCATTCAGGCAGGTATCAGCGAAGTGGTATACCTCTCTGATAAATATGCTGACACAGCAGGTATCAAGGCATCCAAGATGATGCTGACTGCTGCGGGTGTGAAGCTGACACAGTTCAAACCTGCAATTACAGATATAACACTGGATTTCAGACCTGAAAATATCTGAGGAGGTCTACATGAAACTGATTATCACTGCTCCGAGAGGCAAAATGGCCAGCCTTATTGTTGCTGATGCTGCTAAGCGAGACGATGTTGAGATCATTGCAGGAGTTGGCCCAAAAGGAAGAGATTATATTGGAAAGGACATCGGCGAAGTTGCCATGACAGGCTTTACTGTCGGAGCACCTGTAGTTGATGATATCGAGTCTGTTATTGATCAGGCTGATGTCGTATGCGACTTTTCTACCGTAGAGCTCGGAATGGAAGTCCTCGATGCATGCATCAGGCATAAAAAAGCTCTGATAGTCGGTACTACAGGATTCAATACCGAACAGAGAGCAGCTCAGGAAGCAGCTGCTTCAGAGATCCCGATCATGATAGCTGCCAACACAGACAGAATGGTCAATGTTATGAGAAAGCTCCTTATGGATGCAGCCCGCGAGCTCTATGATGAGACGGATATAGAGATCATTGACATGCACGACAACACCAAGCTCGACGCCCCGAGCGGCACTGCAAGAGAGCTTATCGAAAGCATGGGCGAAGCTGTCGGCAGAGATCTTGTCAGTGATGCTGTATACGGACGCCCTCTCGGAAGGCATCCTCGCGAGACCGGCAAAGTCACTTTCCACGCTATCCGCGGAGGTGATACTCCTTCAAGCCATACCGTATTCTTTTTCGGCGAGGGAGAAAGGCTCGAGATCACTCATCACTGTCTCAACTGGAAAGGCTGCGCAAAGGGTGCTGTGAATGCCTGTATATGGATGGCATCCCAGCCTGTCGGTCTCTACGGTATAAGAGAGTCTATGGGTTTGTAAATAATCCTGATAAGGACAGAATGATCCATGTATTTTCTGTCCTTTTTCATTACTGACTGTAACACACATTAAAAACATGACAAGATACAGAATAAGTGAAATAAAAACTGAGACAGATGTCCCGATGAGCAGGCTTCCCTCCGTCATAGCCGGAAAAACAGGCATCAGACAGGAGGATATCTGCCGCTGGGAAGTCAGGCGAAAATCTGTCGATTCGAGGAAAAAACCGCATATACAATTCGTATACACGGTTGATTTCGATACGGAAAGAAAAATAAAGAATTCTTCACGCATACGCGGTTTAAGCATCATAGATCCAGCTAAGGAAAGAGTTGCGCCTCCTGAGCCGGGAACACAGAAGCTGTCCGGGCGGCCGGTCATAGTCGGAATGGGTCCTGCCGGACTTTTTGCCGGACTGGAACTTGCCCGCTGTGGTTACAGGCCTATAGTGATCGAGCGCGGACCGGCGATGGACAAGAGGACGGCTGCAGTAGAAAAGTTCAGAAAAGACCACGTGCTTGACCCTGAGGCAAATATGCTCTTCGGTGAAGGCGGTGCCGGCACATTTTCCGATGGAAAGCTCGGTACAGGTATCAAAGACGGTTTGATAAGGCAGGTCCTTGCCGAATTCCGGGATGCAGGTGCAGGTGAAGAGATCATGTATCTTGCAAAACCGCATATCGGTACTGATGTGCTCCGCACTGTGATCGTCAATATGCGCAAAAAAATAGAGAGGCTTGGAGGCGAAGTGGTCTTTGGCACCAAGCTTGAGTCCATGCAGATAACTGAAGGTGCTCTCAGCAGGATCGTTGTCAGGACAGGCAGATTCGGTGGATGGCTTGAGACCAATGCTCTTATACTTGCCATCGGTCACAGTGCCAGAGATACTTTTTCTATGATAAATGAGGCCGGTCTTGAAATGCAGCAGAAACCTTTCTCTATCGGTGTACGGATGGAGCATCCGCAGCAGATGATCGATGTTGCACAATATGGAGAGGAAAACGCGGATCATTTTTCCGGAGATGCACTCAGAGCTGAAGAAGAACCGGGCATGCTGCCGCCGGCAGATTATAAGATCAGCTATAAAGCATCTAACGGAAGAGGGGTCTATTCATTCTGCATGTGCCCGGGTGGTGAAGTCGTAGTGTGCAGTACAGCAGATGGTGAGCTCTGTGTCAACGGCATGAGCTGCCGCAGGCGTGACAGCGGAACAGCCAACAGCGGCATTCTCTGCGATGTACGTACTGAAGATTTCGGATCAGACGATGTGCTTGCCGGTGTCAGGTTTCAGGAGAAATTCGAGCGACTTGCTTTCAGCAACGGCGGCGGCGACTTCACGCCTCCGAGATGCAGCATGGAAGATTTCCTCACAGATTCGGACGGGTCAAAGCCAGTGACTGATTCGCTCCCTGACTTTGCTTCAGAAGCTATCCGCGAGGCTGTACCTTATTTTGCCCGCAGAATAGCCGGATATGACGATCCTGAAGCGATGATCACAGCAGTCGAGACCCGCAGCTCATCTCCAGTCAGGATCGTCAGAGATGAACACGGGGAAAGCAATATTGAAGGGATATTCCCGGCCGGAGAAGGCGCCGGGTACGCCGGTGGTATCACCTCGGCTGCCTGTGACGGCATAAGAGCCGCCTGGCATATCATTGAGAAGTTCGCACCACCTGTGAAAGCTTGAAGCAGCGCATCATATTATGTATAAATATATAAGCTGATACTTTATCGTATAAAAAAGGAGAATGAGAATGGCTACAGTAGAAGAATTGGTAAAACAATACGAAACAGATAAGAAGCTCCAGAAAGAAGTTGCCGATATCCTTGCTGACGGTAAGGTAACGATGAGAGAATTCATGACCTTCGTAAAGAAGCATGACGTTGATATATCATTAGCTGATCTTCCGAAGTACATGGAAGAAGCGAAGAAACTCGGATTCGTCAAATAAAAAAATCTGTTCAGGAAGAATGACCACTAAAAACGGATAACCACCGTTCACACCCGGATGGTTATCCTTTTTTGTGTGTTATTGCCCTGGCTGCTGTGATCCCGGTCAGCCAGGCGTTGCTGAGATTGAAGCCCCCGCACGGAAAGTCTCTGTCAGCAAGCTCTCCTGTAATATACAGTCCTGATACAATGAGCGACTCACAGGTCTCAGGGTCTATCTCTTCCATGCTGATCCCTCCGGATGTTGCCTGTGCATCTTTCCAGCCTCTGATCCTTTCCGGATGGAATGTAAGTCCATGTACAGCATCTCCTATCGTTGCTATGTCCCCGTCTGTCAGATCTCTTACCCGTTTTTCCGGTGCCGGACCGTTCACAGCAGAGACAGAATCAAGGACATAAGCTGCGATGTTTTCTTTAAGTAGTGTTCTGAGCACATCCGCTGTGAGCTCTCCCGGGAAAGCATTATCCCTTCTGTCCCTGAGATAGTCTTCTACGTCTCCGTCAGGATACAGGTCAGCCTTCACAATGAAATCCGAGAGGCTTTCTCCTCTGCTCCTGTCATATCTCATATGCCTTGTCATGTTGAATACGCAGATGCCTGATATCCCGAATCTGGTAAACTGCAGTTCACCGGCTTCTGTAAAAATCTCCGTGTATGATCCGGGCTCATCCGAATCACTTTTACATAGAGTTACTACGCAGCGCGTTCTGGTTCCTGCCAGGTTCACAGCACACGGTCTGTGAGACGGTCCCCACTCACTGCACTCTATCGGAGTCAGCACCGGAACAGGTGTGACGACAGTGTGTCCGAGTTCTCTGGCGATCCTGTATCCGTCACCGGTCGTGCCGAACATAGGACCGGCTTTTCCCCCGCATGCAAGGATAACATATTCCGAGCTGAGCGACTTTTCTGCACTGATCTTTCCTGACCTGGTTTCCGCCTTCTCTTTCACAGTATAGTCAATCTCGAATCTCATGTTCGCGGGCTTATTACCTGCGGATGACTTTCTGATGGCAGTCACCTCTGCATCCGTGATGACTCTGACGCCCAGTTCGCCGGCTCTTGCTGCCAGGAGGTCTGCTGCATCAGAAGCTGATTCAGAATATGGATACACCAGTCCGTTGTCATATGTTCTGGTGACTAATCCTATGCGGGTGAAGAATTTCATGATCTCAATGTAGCCGTTTGCGGAAGTGTTGGTGATATTACAGCGGCCGCTTCCGGTAGCTCTGAGCTTGCGACCTGTTTCACTCATTTTCTCTATCACAGTCACGCTAAACTCAGGCGAACTCATCCTGAGCTCGACCGCTGCGGCAAGCCCTGAGGCCCCACCGCCGACTATGACCACATCTGTATACTGAATGCTCTTCACTTTATCTCTTTTTTACTGGTTTTGTATATACAGCACATAGGCTGTGTCAGGGTCACTTATTGTCTGTGCTCCCGAATCCGCCTGACCTTTCAGCATCTGATTCCGATCCTTCAGGGATCTCATAGTTGACCACTATGCCCTGACAGAAAGCTTTTCCTTCCGGGAGCTGCACATTTGACGTCGAAGGGTTCTCAAGGCTTATGATGATATGCCCCTCATTGTCAGAGTTGCAGTAATCAGCATCTATGACTCCAACAGTATTGGTAAGTCTGATCCCGTACCGGAATCCAAGTCCGCTCCTCGGAAGGATCAGCAGTACCTTGCCCTTGTCGCCTTCTCCGTCAGTCACCCAGCGTATGCCTGTAGCTATCCTGAATATGCTGCCTGCTTCGAAATTGAGGTTGAAAGGCATGTAAAAATCACAGCCGGCTGAAGCTGAGGTAGCCTGACGCGGCAGCTTTACAGCTTCATACCACTCTTTGAGTTCCTCATCACTAAGACCTTTTATCCCGCAGTCTTTCTTCCACTGTTCAAAAGATACTTTCGTAAAATAGGACATTATCCTCTCCGCATTTCTGAAGATCTCAGGCCCGTACAGCTATCCGTTACGGACCCGGTAAAAACTATTCTAATCAGCTACACTGATTGCCTGTCTCAGTTCTTCTGCTATGTCAGTCTTTTCCCACATAACATCAAGATCCGTCCTGCCCATGTGCCCGTATGCAGCAAGCTGTCTGTACTGAGGCCTGTCCAGTCTGAGCTTACGGATAATAGCTGCCGGTCTCATATCAAAATGCTCTCTGATCAGTTCCGCGATCCTCTGGCGGTCGATGATACCTGTTCCGAAGGTATCAACTCTGACAGAAACAGGTTCTGCCACGCCTATCGCATAAGCCAGCTGAACTTCACACTCGTCAGCGATACCGGCGGCAACGATATTCTTTGCAATATACCTTGCCATGTATGCTGCAGACCTGTCGACTTTTGTAGGGTCTTTGCCTGAAAATGCGCCGCCTCCATGTGCGGAATGTCCGCCATATGTATCAACGATGATCTTGCGTCCGGTAAGTCCGGAGTCTCCGAGCGGACCGCCGATAACGAATCTGCCTGTCGGATTGACGAAAAATTTTGTATCTTCATCGATAAGATCCTCAGGGATGACCGGCTTGATCACATGTTTGATCATATCATCTCTTACCTGATCAAGGCTGACATCAGCACTGTGCTGTGTGGATACTACTACGGTATGTATTCTGGTGATAGTTCCGTTATTATACTCTACTGTAACCTGTGTCTTGCCGTCAGGTCCGAGGTACGGAAGAGTGCCGTCCTTTCGTACGGCAGCAAGTCTTTTTGCCAGCTTGTGAGCAAGTTCGATCGACATAGGCATCAGTTCCTCTGTTTCTCTGCATGCATAGCCGAACATCATGCCCTGGTCTCCGGCACCTATCACGGCATCCTCATCCTCTTCACTGCCTGATTTATGCTCATAAGACTTATTGACTCCCATAGCGATATCTGCTGACTGTTCTTCCATGTGAACGATTATCCTGCAGGTATTGCCGTTGAAGCATACTTCATCCCTGTCATAGCCGATCTCGCAGATCGTCTTGCGTGCTATCGCTTCATAGTCAACGTCAAAGTTTCCGGATGCTTCTCCGAAAATCATAAGGAATCCGGTTTTGGTCGCGCATTCACATGCAACGTGTGCCTTAGGATCCTGAGCGAGTATCGCATCAAGGACAGCATCAGAGACCTGATCGCAGAGCTTGTCAGGGTGACCTTCTGTAACGGATTCCGAAGTAAAAAGTGTTCTCATTATATTGATCCTCTCTTAATAAAGGGATTCTCAAGGTATCCCTTCGATTATTGAAACCAGACTGTATATGCAGTCTGCACGTGTCCCAGCCATAAAAAAAGCCCCTCTGCCGCGCGCAGAGAGACACAAGACCTCATCTGCCGGGGAATGGCTGATCCCCGTGGGAATTGGCACCTTCACCTTCTGGTGGGGTTGCCGCGAGATCACAGGGCCCATTCCCTCCCTCGCTCTTAATAAGGCTGTACTAATTATAGTCTACTAAATCTCTTTGTCAATAGTAGTGCCATAAAGTTATTCATTAGTCAGACATACAAAAAGAGCATACCCGATATGGATACGCCCTTTATTCTTCTGTATCACTATGGAGTTTTACTCACCCAGATATGCCTGCTGCACTCTCGGATCGCTCAGCAGTGCCTTTCCCGGTCCGGCCATCGTGATAACGCCTGTTTCCATTACATAAGCGTAATCTGAGATCTCAAGAGCCGCCTTGGCGTTCTGCTCGATGAGGAGGATATTTACTCCGTCCTCTCTGATCTTCTGGATAACAGCAAAAATGTCTTTGATGACGAGCGGAGCGAGTCCGAGCGAAGGTTCGTCAAGCATGAGCAGTTTTGGTTTTGACATCAGTGCCCTTGCTACTGCGAGCATCTGCTGCTCACCTCCGGAAAGAGTCGCACCGAGCTGCCATGTTCTTCCAGCGATCCTCGGGAATAATTCATAGACCCAGTCCCTGTCTTTTGCTATCTCTGCCTTATCCTTTCTGAGATAAGCTCCGGCAGCAATGTTCTCATCAACAGTCAGATCAGGGAAAATCCGTCTTCCTTCAGGACAGAGTATTATTCCCTCGCCTACTATATCTTTGGTTTTGAGTGATGTAATATCTGTATTGTCCCAGTAAACATGTCCGTCACTTTTAGGGACAAGACCCATTACGGACTTGAGTGTTGTGGACTTACCTGCACCGTTGGCTCCGATAAGCGAGATGATCTTGCCATCCGGAACATCGATATCGATCCCTCTGAGAGCGTGGATGCCGCCGTAATGTACGTTCAGATTTCTGATTGCCAGCATTATTCGTCACCTCCCAGATAAGCCTCTATAACGGCAGGATTTGCCTGGATCTCTGCCGGTGTTCCGTCAGCGATCTGACCGCCGTAGTTGAGTACGTAAATGTGTTCGCATATTCCCATGATGACCTGCATATGATGCTCGATCATAAGAATCGACAGATCAAATTCGTCTCTTATGCGTCCGATAAACTTCATCAGGTCATCAGACTCCTGAGGATTCATTCCTGCGGCAGGCTCGTCGAGAAGCAGGATCGAAGGATGAGTTGCAAGAGCTCTTGCTATCTCAAGGTGTCTCTGTTTACCGTAAGGAAGCGATGTGGACATGTCATTCCTGTTCTCATACAGGTCGACTTTCTTAAGAAGCTCGAGTGCTTCCTCTCTCATGGCCTTTTCTTCCTGTCTCGCTTTTTTGCTGCGGAAAGTCGCACCGAAAATGCTTTCTGTCTGGTTCATGTGCATAGCTACCATGACATTCTCAAGCACAGTCATACCTTTGAACAGTCTGATATTCTGGAATGTACGGGCTACGCCGAGTTTTGTGACCTTGTCAGGGAGCATAGTGAGAACTTTTGTATATTTACCGTTATTGCGTCCCTTGTAGGCTTCCTTCATCTTGCCTTGCGGGTGGTTTTCTACGACGATCTTTCCATTGATCTCGATCGATCCGTTGGTCGGCTCGTAAACACCTGTGATGCAGTTGAACGCTGTAGTTTTCCCCGCTCCGTTAGGTCCGATAAGTCCTACGATCTCGTTCTTATGTACCTCAAGGTTGAGGTTGTCGACCGCAACGACACCCCCGAACTGCATAGTGATATCGGAGAGCCTGAGTACTACTTCTCTGTTGTCCATCATTTGCCCTCCTTATCAAAAACTACTACATGATCGGTCATAGGAAGCGGAGTGAAGAGGGCAGCTCCCGAAGCTTTTTTCATCTCACTGTCCTGCTTTGCTTCCTTAGCTCTTGCTTTTGCAGCGGCCTTGACAGCTCTTGCTTCCTTTTTTGCAGCAGCTGCTGCTTTACGCTTCTGTGGCCAGCCTTTGATGGCTGCAGGCAGTTTTTTCCACCAGCCTATAAATCCATCCCAGCTGAATTCCTTTGTGCCCATGATGCCCTGTGCGTAGAACAGTACGATAAGCATGATCAGAACAGCAAATACTACCTTTCTGAATCCCGGTCTCATGAGGCTTGACTGGATACCGAGCCATTTTCCTGCATCCAGACCTCTGAGCCACCACTCAGATGCTGCCGTAAAGAGGAAAGCTCCGATAACAGAACCTGTAATGGATCCTATACCGCCGATTACCACGATGAGAAGTATCTCGTATGTCATTACTGTATTGAAAGGTGTAGCGTTGATCGTTGTCTGGAACATCGCAAGCAGTGCTCCGCTGATACCCGCAAAGAACGATGATATTACGAATGACAGTTCTTTGTGCTTGAAGAGGTTGATGCCCATCGCCTCCGCTGCGATCTCATCATCACGGATAGCTTTGAATGCGCGCCCGTATGTAGAATTGATGAGCAGCAGTATGATCGCTATCGAGATGCCTGCAACTATGACCGGAAAGATAGCATTGTTGTAGGTAGTGTATTTGCGCAGTACATTGGAACCATTTGTCACAGGTCCAAGGGTGTTCCACTGGAAGAAAGCCCTTATGATCTCGGCAAATCCAAGCGTTGCGATAGCGAGGTAGTCAGATTTCAGTCTCAGCACCGGTATTCCGATAAGGAATGCAATAAGCGCAACAAACAGACCTGCGAACAGCATCGGTATGAACATTCCCAGATAGTGGCCGAAGATCCCCATCTTGCCCTCGAGTATCTCTACTATCGACCACTTGATGAGTCCGCCGTCGAAATACTGATATACTGCATCGTGAGATTTTCCCGGTATCGTGAATATTGCGTATGAATATGCACCGATAAGCATGAATCCCGCCTGGCCGAGTGAGAACAGTCCGGTAAATCCATTGAGCAGGTTCATAGAAGCTGCGACCAGCGCGAAGATCGACCCCTTTTCGATGACCGTGATGAGCATCTTCCAGGTCGAGCCTGCCGAGATATACTTATCTCCTAAAAATACAAGTATGACAAACAGCGCTATCGCTATTACAGACAGGGCTGCCCTGGTCTTCTTGTTCAGTCTTGTTTCCATGGCGCCCTCCTATACCTTATCTATGTTCTTCTCACCGAAGAGTCCGGTAGGCTTGACCATCAGGATTATGATGAGCAGCACAAAGGTGAACGCATCAGAGAATGTGGTCCATCCGGCTCCTTTGATGAGGTTTTCGCAGATGCCGATAACGAATGCTCCGACAACAGCTCCGGGTACGGAACCAATTCCGCCGAATACAGCCGCAACGAATGCCTTGAGTCCAGGCATGGCGCCTGACATAGGATTGATGCCTGTGTAATTGGAGAAATACAGTATGGATCCGATAGCCGCGAGAGCGCAGCCTATAACGAATGTTACTGTGATGACTCTGTTTATGTCGATTCCCATGAGGGATGATGTTTCAAAATCACGCGAAACCGCACGCATCGCCATTCCGATCTTGGTATGCTTTATGAGCATTACCAGCATTACCACCAGAACGATGGTCAGTATCGGTGTGATGAGTGTAACCATCTTAGTAGTGGCCGAACCGATCGTTACGGTCTTCTGCAGCCAGTTGATGGCCGGATATGTCTTGGTCAGACCGCCTGTAATGTACAGAGCAAAATTCTGCAGCAGATATGATACTCCGATCGCGGAGATCATTATCGACATTCTAGGCGCTGATCTCAGTGGCCGGTATGCCACCTTTTCAATTGTTGTTCCCAGTACTATCGCAAACAGTATTACCAGGATAACAGACAGCCACAGAGGAAGTACGGTGATCATGTACACCATAATAAGACCTGACCACATGAACACGTCTCCGTGTGCAAAGTTGATCAGTCTCAGTATACCGTACACCATTGTATAACCTATGGCTATCAGTGCATATTGTCCGCCGACTGCTATACCCGCAAGTATATACGGCAGCCAGGTATGTAAAAATCCCATATTTTCTTCTTCCCTATAATAATCGCGGGAAGCCGCGAGGGCTTCCCGCTTTCTGGATTTGACTTATGAGTCCCGATGTAAAAAGTATTACTGAGCGCTCTGCTTTGTGAGGAACTCCCACTCGCCTGTCTCGGTATTGCACTTCTTGACGAATGCTTCTGTCTTGTTTGCATCTCCTGTCTCATTGAATGAAACATCTCCGCAAACGAGGCCGCTTACCTGCAGGCTTGGCAGTGCAGCGAGGATCTCTGCCGGATCAGTTGATCCTGCAGCCTTCATAGCTTCAAGAGCAACGAAGTATGCGTCATAACCCATTGCTGTTACAGCAGCGAGGTCTGTGTTGCCGCCGTTGTTGGTCATAGCACTTGAATCCTCTTCGAACCATGCCTTGATGCCTTCGTCGAAGTCAGGGTTTCCGCCTTCCTGGTAGAAGGTGGTTACTACGATATCAACATTTTTGCCCTTTGCAGCGCCTGTGATAACGTTGGAATCCCATGTATCTCCTGCAAGGAGAGGCATTCCGAGTGCCTGAGCCTCAGCCTGGTCGATGATGAGAGCAGCTGCCTCTGTCGATACAGGGCTGAAGAATACATCACAGCCGGCTTTCTTAGCATTAGCTACATAGGATGTGAAGTCAGAGTTCTTATCAGGGAACTGTTCTTCAACAACCTCTCCGCCGAGGGCCTTGAAAGCTTCAACGAAGTAGTTGACGAGACCTACTGAGTAGTCATCGCCGAGCTTGGACAGGCAGTATGCTTTTCTCATGCCGTTCTCATATGCATAGTTAGCAAGAACTGTACCCTGGAACGGGTCGAGGAAGCAGATCCTG
The DNA here is from genome assembly GCA_902786855.1 of uncultured Eubacteriales bacterium. Taxonomy (GTDB): domain Bacteria; phylum Bacillota; class Clostridia; order Peptostreptococcales; family Anaerovoracaceae; genus Crickella. The sequence goes on from CADAEH010000008.1 coordinate 22,164, forward strand.
AAATACTGCTCACAGTCAGCTGTTACCTGAGGGTTGGTGCAGGTAACGCCGATAGCAGGAACGTTTGCGTCTGCGAATACATCAGCAGCAGCGATGGATACGCCGGAACCGTATGATCCGAGAACTATTGAAACATTCTGTGATACCAGGTTCTGTGCTGCAGTTACAGCTTTCGAGTTGTCGGACTCGTTGTCTACTATAACGAGCTCAACATTATACTCTGTTCCGCCGATATCGACTGTTGGCTGCATCTTATTAGCATACTGGATACCGAGTGTCTCCTGCTTTCCGCCTGCGCCGTTGTCTCCGGATGCCGGTTCAAATACACCGATCTTGATGGTGTCTCCGCCGCCGCTGCCGGAATCTCCGCCGCCGCATCCTACGCAAAAAGTAAGGACCAGCAGAAGTGTCATTGTCAGAGCCAGAAACTTCTTCATATTAATTCCTCCATTAAATAACACATAAATCTTCGAAAATGACTTATATCCAAAATTGTACACGATACGCGGACAAAAAGCCAAGATTACATGCTATATTTTGCGGTTTTTTGCATAAAAAATGGCGGAGTGTCCGCCATTCAAAGACATATTAAGTATTTGTCCTTATTATTCGGACATGTCTTCAACATCAGACAGCAGGTCTTTACCCTTGCCGCCCTTTATATATGCTTCGATGATATCAACTGCACCTTCGACTCCGGCGCGGCTGGTATTGATCAGCAAATCATACACATCGCGACCGCCCCACTTATTGTCAGTATAGAATTCATAATATCTGCGGCGCTGTTTATCTATCTGCTTGACCTTTTTCTCCATGCTGTACTCATCGAGATTCTCATCCGGGAATCTGGTGCGTGATATCGCAAGGTTTCTCTTTACCCGATCCTCTATAGGAGCAAAAATGAATATGCTCACATGTCTCTCATTGCTGAGTATGTAATCAGCAGCACGTCCCATTATTACACAGCTCTCCTGCGCGGCTATCTCCCTGATGATGCGAAACTCCTCTTCCTGTATCCTGGCAAAAGGCGAGGTCTGGAACATGTCAACTCCTGTAAAAAGAGAGGATACGGAATAGTCAGGGGCCTTCTCATCATTCGCTTTGATATATTCCTCGTGATAGCCGGTGTTTGCTGCAGCTCTTGATATGAGCTCCTCATCGTAAAGCTTGATGCCGAGTCTCTCAGCAAGTCTGCGCCCGACCTCATGTCCGCCGCTTCCGAATTCACGGTCTATCGTTACTATAATCTTATCGTTGCTGTCTGCCATATCTGTCCCTCCGAGCTGCAAGACTGTTGCTTGTGTCATTTTTTTTATTTTACCATTTCTTCGAGCGCTCTGGCAAAGTCCTTCATATCTTTTTCACTGGTGAACAGCGCTCTTGCATTATCATCCCTTCCGCCGCCGCGTCCATTGTAAGTCTGGGCGTTTTCTTTTACAAGCTTTCCGCATTTCTGATCACCGGATGATATCAGGATACAGGTCTTTGCCTCAGGCTGCATCATTATCAGGAGTTTTCCGCATGTCTCAGCAGCTGCTGCAAATCCCAGCTTGAGAAGTTCGTCAACGCTGAACAAATCACTTGAATACGTATATACCGGGGCATCAGATGCATTTATGTCTGCAAGTATAGAAGCTTTTTCTTTTTCCGCAGCATATGATGCCAGCACAGAAAGTCTGCCTTTAAGATTGCTGATATTTTCAGCTTCGACATCAAGTCTTGAAATGATATCTGCAGTTTTGCAGGAATACCTTCTTGAGATCTCTGTGAGCATTCTTGAATCTGAGTTCAGGCGTTCGAGTGCCTTTTGTCCACAGTCGAAGAAGATCCTGTTCATGCCCTTATTAGGCTCGCATTTATAGATAGAAACAAGTCCGACCTGTCCGCTCGATGACGGATGAGTTCCACAACACGCTATGCAGTCATAAGGGTCCGGAAGATCTCCGACCATGACAACAGATACACGTCCGTCGTGAGGCACCTCTTTGCGTACCGGCATTACACGTGACGATTCATAATCGTCGAACCACGTGATCGTCACCGGCAGATCAGCCCAGATCGCTTCATTGACATGCTGCCCGGCAAGATCGAGTTCTTCTTCTGTCAGCATCCTGCCGCCGAGATCGATGTCTATGGTAACGTAATCATCCCCCATGTGAAACCCTTTGTTCACACCTCCGAAAAGTGTATTGAAAGTCCCGCTGAGCATATGCTCTCCAAGATGGCGCTGCATATTTGAGAATCTCTGATCCCAGTCTATGGCAAGTGTCACCTCATCACCCAAAGAAAAGGTTCCCGCCGGCGCATCTGTGTAATGCCAGACAGGTCCTTCCAGTCCCTCATCATGCGCAGCGGTCACCTCGTAAAGTCTGCCGGCAACCGATACAGTTCCTCTGTCTGAAGGCTGCCCTCCGCCTTCCGGATAGAACACTGACATACTGCATTCAATGATATCTTTGCCGCTCTTTTCACGTATCCCGACTACTTCTGATACACATTCAGTTTCATAAGGATCTTCCCTGTAAATTCTCTTTGTTGTCATAAAATCCCTGCTTTCTGCGTGTTTCACGGAGTTTTTGCAGCGTTTCACAAAATCGAACAAAACTGTCTGAACGCTCTGCAAAAAATATGTGGATAAATCCTGTTGACATAAGTATAAAAAACGTCACACACTTGAAATTTCAACGTTTTGCGACTATGAGTTTTCCACACGTCAATGTGGAAAAAAATGTATACGATTTTCAAAAACCATGTGGAAAATCCACGAAATACTGAAATTTGAGTGCTTTGAGTCGTGTTGAAAAAAAGACCTCAAAAAACGAACAAAACCGTTACTTAAAAAAATGCACTTGTATATTTTTTTATAACCATCCGGTAAATTGTTTCACTCTGTCGGAGCCGGCTCTATAAGATCTTCAAACAGTGCTGCATGAGAATGACACAGCGTATGGAATATCGGAGTCTCAATAAGATACCTGCCTTTTAGTTTCAGATAAGGTCCATACATCGACATCACAGCGGCATTGTCGAGCATGTTTATTTTTGTCAGCTCATTGCTCATCAGCACCAGTTCACCGCCTATGGTCAGGAGTGCATAGCCGTAAACATCGTCCCCTATCTTGTATTCTTTCCTGTTTACGTGTGAATTATCTTTATTATAAATAGTGTAAAGCCATCCGTTCGGTACCATTGTCGGATCCACACCGGCAAGCGGTGCTATGTATCTGCCGTCAAAACCGTTTATTATCTCATCCGGACATTGCATGACTGTCAGATACTCCCGTCTTGCTACCTGAACAGCTGACTCAAAATCTGACAGCTTCAGTACTGTTCCGATATCAAGCTGAGTGACTTTAGCATCTCTTGTTCTGCTGTCTCCATCCAGATAGATCACAAAAGTTGAATGATAATAACCCGCGCGCCCGAGAGTCGTTATTGTACATCTGAAAGGATATGAAGTACCGTCCTCAGGCGGGTCGGTCTCTGCGTCACTCTTTGAAATACTGCTCTTTATAAGAGTCTGTATCCCCGGTTCCGCGAGTTCGCAGCCTTTGAGCTCTTCCCGGTCTATGGTTGAGAGCATGCAGGCGGCATCAAAGTCTCTGTCCACCACCCTCATGATGAAGTAATTGATCACAGCATATGCTCCGAGCCTCTTCTCTGACACATAGCGCATCGCATCCTCCTGGCTGCACAGATCTGCAGTGATTCCCTGTCGTTCCAGGGCTTCCCTCATCATGTCCAGACGCATTACAGCATACTCCCTGAATTCTTCATTAGTGCTGTCATCATACTCCCTGTCGATATTGTTTGCGGCAAGCGGTATTGCCATATCGATGAGCCTGAGCATTGCAGAAGGAGGAATATTCACAACATCCCCTCCCATGACGCCTGTGAAGTGCTCCCAGTGGTAATTCATGTCCTCTTTATTTTGTTTATAGGTGTCCGTTCCCGGGGTGCAGTCGAACTCAAGGTATTCATCGATACCGTATTCGGAATAATCCAGATGAATCACCTGATAATAGCGTGCTCTTGGTTTTTCCTTGCCCCGCCATGTCACCTTAAGGGCGACGACTCCCATCAGTCTCGTTTCTGTTGCCTGACAGGACATGAAATCATATTCAGCAAAATGATCGTATCTTTCTGAAAGTCTGCCTTCAACAATACTAAATCCCATATCTATATCCTTTTAAGATAACTGACCTCTGCCGGGCTGAGCTTACGGCACTGTCCCGGAGCAAGTCTTCCGATAGAGAGGTTCCCAAGTCCTATTCTGCTGAGTTCGAGCACAGGATGACCGATCGCCTTGAACATGCGGCGCACCTGACGGTTTTTTCCTTCATGGATCGTTATCTCTGCTACAGTAGAATTGCGGTCATGCCTGATCAGATCGACCTCTGACGGAGAAGTGATGAATCCGCCTATGTCAACACCATTCTCCAGCAGTTTAGCTTCTTTCAGAGTCACTATCCCTGCAGCTCTGACGAGATATTTCTTATCAAAACCGTGCGATGGATGCATCAGTTTGTTGGCCAGTTCTCCGTCATTGGTAAGGATGAGAAGTCCTGTAGTGTTGTAATCGAGCCTTCCGACCGGAAAGACCCGTATATGATCCGGAACGAGGTCTGTCACAACCGGACGCCCTTCTTTGTCAGCTGTCGATGTGACGTATCCCGCCGGTTTGTTGAGAAGATAGTACACTTTTTTCTGCTCCGGCTCGATCCTGACTCCATCTACCTCAACGATGTCTCCATCCTGCACATGATAGCCCTGGATCTTCATCACTTCCCCGTTGATCCTGACTCTTCCCTCGGCGATCATATCGTCAGCTTTTCTCCTGCTGGTGATACCTGCAGATGCTATGTATTGATTTATCCTCATGATTACCTCTCTGCTTAACTACTCCTGATCTGTTTGTGACGCTTCTTCGTTTACTTCTTCGCTTTCAAAATTGATCATCAGCTGGCCGTAGCCTGCTTCTTCTTCAGGCTGTCTCCTCAGTTCCTCATATTCAGGCACCTCCGGCAGATCCTTCAGAGATGCAAATCCGAATTTCTTCAGGAACTCTCTCGTGGTTACATATATGAGAGGTCTTCCGACACCCTCTGATCTGCCGCTTATTTCAATAAGGCCCTTGTCAATAAGGCCGTCAATGACTCTCTCACTTTTGATACCACGGATAGAATCTATCTCTGATCTGGTGACCGGCTGTCTGTAAGCTATTATGGCAAGCACCTCAAGTGCAGCCTGAGACAACCTTCTGACCCTGACAGGGGTACACAGTTTTTTTACGAAAATATCGTTTTCTATATGAGTGACAAAACTGAATGCATCGCCGGCTTCCCTGATTCTGATTCCTCTTCCTTCCTGTTCATATTCTGTCATAAGTTCCCGGAAAAGTTCGCGTATCACATCTCTGTCTGCTTCAAGCACTGAAGCTGCATCTTTCACTTCGAGTGGCTCGCCCCATATGAACATCATCGTCTCGAGTGCCGATTTCATTCTCTTTCTGCTATACATCGATCTGCTCCTTTCCGGTCACAGTGTTATCTTTTCTCTTTATCGTGATCTCACCGAAATTTTCTTTCTGTTCCGCATCGTACCCCTGGTTCCTTATCATGGAAAGCAGAGACATGAATGACAGTGTTATGTCAAATCTGTCCGGTTCATCCGGGAGCAGGTCTGTGAACAGAGCTTTCCCGCCGCCCTCTTTCAGCTTGCGTTCAAGTCTCCCTGTCATGTATTCTATGCGGGCTTCTATCGTCTCCTTGCGGTCCCTTGCTCTCTGATATCTCCTTGAGACTTCTTCTATCTTCTTTTTGCGTGTCAGGAACATAAGGAATGCATTCACCATCTGCTCATCTGACACTTGCAGGAACTCATCCGGATTCTCGAGATATACAGACATATCTTCAGCCGGTTTTTCATGAACAGCCATGAAATACTCTTCACGCTCGGCGAGCATCTCAGCGATTTTTTTGGTGCGTACATATTCAAGAAGTCTGCCTCTGAGTTCTTCCCTCGGGTCCTCTTCTATCATGATCTCGCCGCTCTCCGTAACGCGCGGCAGGAGCATGTGGGACTTGAGTCTTATGAGGACAGCTGCGAGCACAATGAATTCAGTGTCTACCTCAACATTGAGTTCATCCATCTCCTTGAGATAGTTGATATACTGCTCTGTGATCTCAGAGACTCTGATATCATAAATGTCCATTCTGGCATTTTCCAGAAGGTACACCAGCAGATCAAACGGTCCTTCAAATTTATCTATTCTTACTTTGTACACATTCTTCTCCTTTGTGTCTCCGGGCAGATCACCGTGACAGTTATCGGACAACCGTATGCAGCTGCCTAAAAGTATATCTCCTTCAGATAGAGTCCTTGCGGCGGTGCGGTAAAGCCTGCTCTGCCCCTGCTGCGGCTCTTTATTATTTCAGGCAGTTCATCGGCATCTTTCTTTCCGATGCCGACCTCTACCAGTGTTCCGACTATTATCCTCACCATGTTGTACAGGAATCCATCACCTGTTATCTCGATCACGATACTGCTGTCATCAGAGGTGATATCGAGAGCAGAAACAGTTCTTACTGTACTCTCCCGCGGCGTCCCTCCCGCCGTTTCAAAGCACTTGAAATCATGTGTGCCGACAATATAAGCTGCCGCCTTTTGCATCGCAGAGATATCGAGAGAAGTCGCCTCCGGATACTGAAATGCCTGTCTGCGGCGGAAAATATCACCTGTTTTATCTATGATATATCTATATGTCTTGCCCTTGCACGAGTATCTGGCATGAAAATCATCATCCATTACCTCTGCCGAAATGATTCTGATATCTCCGGGTGCTCCCGACCTTCCGGTCCCGCCTGCGCCGAACCGTCTGTTCATTACCTCCGGAAGTTTTTCCACAGGCATATTCGAGTTCCAGTCAAAGCTTGCGCACTGCCCAAGTGCATGCACACCTGCGTCAGTACGGCTCGTACCATGTATGTGCACGTCTTCCATGGCGATGTATTTGAGCACATGCTCTATCTCGCCCTGCACAGTTCTGCGCCCCGGCTGCACCTGCCAGCCCGAGAAATCCGAACCGTCATATTCGATTTTTATCAGTACATTCTTACCCATAAGCAAATACCTCTGCCTCGTTACAGTCTGAATATTATATCTTCGAGGTTCCACAGGAACAGGAAGTAAATGGTCACCGCGGCACAGGCTGCCGGCATCATGGGATTGCTGTCTTTTATGCTGCCTTTTCCGGTTGCGATCTTTACTGCCGACTGCAGTGCGAACAAAAGTGTCGTCAGAATGTATATTATCACTATTCCCTGTCTGCCCGCTATAAGGCCCATACATGTATAAAATTTGATATCTGCCCCGCCCAGGGATCCTGTCCTGAAAAGCAGCATTCCAAGCCCCAGTATCGCAAGAGAGATCGCCAGGCCAAGACCTGCACCGGCAAAAGGTTCCCACCAGTTCTCACTGTAACTGATGAAAGCAACCGACATTATAGCCAGACAAATACTAAACTGGTCCGGAACCACCTTATAGAGCTGATCGGATATCGCCATCTCAAGAACAACAAACAGGACACAGAGCACTGATATCTCAAAGGTGGCGCTGCCTCCCCTTACAGCCAGATATATCCCGCAGATAGCAAAATACCCTGTAAATGCGTATTTCCATGGTGTGCTCGGAAGTCTCTGTCTGCCTTCATTATCCGCTTCTACAAGGGCTCGAGGAAGTATCCTGCGCGGAGTTCCGGTTATATCTTTAGCAGGATCATCCTCGTCATAATCCTCGAACCATTTCGGTCTAATATGATTGAATGCCACAACACTGCCGTTTCCAAAGACAACGGCCAGCATTATGGCAATCACTATTCTCATAATTAAATTCGCTGAATATGTCATTACTTGGTGCCTCCCGGCATATATAAGCACTTAGTATCTGTATATCTATTTTTCCAGGCAGTAGTCGAGGAAATCGAGCATATCCTTATAGACTACGTCCCTGTCTGTCTCATTCAGTATCTCATGTCTGTCATCATCATACAGTTTGATACTGACTTCGCAAGGTGTATTTTCTGAATAGACCATATATGCCTTGCGTACTCCTTCTCCCCACGCTCCGACAGGATCCTCGGCACCTGAGGTGAAGAGGATCGGAAGTCCTTCAGGGAGTTTCTTCATCCTCCTGACATCGTGAGCTTTCTGCATGCCGCTGAACATATGATAGTATGCGTTAGGCGAAAAGCGGAAAGAACACCAAGGCTCAGCTATGTACCAGTCAACGATCTTCTCATCCTTGGTAAGCCAGTCTGAGATGGTGCGCGGATTATCTATCTTCTTGAGGTAGCTGCCAAAAGACATGGTGTCGATCATTTTTGCGGTCTTTCCGACCTTTTTTGTACCATGCAGCTTCGCAACCGCCTTTCCGGCTGCAAGTACCGCTTTAGGCTGCCAGCCCGTTCCCATGACAATGACACCGCTGAGTCCTTCTGCATATCTGGCATCCTTTTCTGTTATATACTGGCGTACCAGGAATGAACCCATGCTGTGTCCGAGCATCAGATAAGGCAGATCAGGGTATTCTTCGTGGATCATCAGTCTCAGCTGATGGATATCTGCTATGACCCATGCATTACCGTCATCTCCGAAATAGCCATGGTACTCATCGGACTGTACCGAAGCACCGTGCCCCAGATGGTCTTCTCCGACCACGAGATATCCATGCTCTGTCAGAAACTTCGCAAAGTCGTCATATCTGTCAATGAACTCGACCATTCCATGAATGATCTGAAGTATTGCTTTTGGCTCACCTTCAGGTTCCCATCTGATAGCATGTATCGTCGTCTTGCCGTCTACCGATGGGTAGTAAAAATCTTTCTTGACCATATCAGGCTCCTTAGACTGTTAACAAGGTTATCTATACTCAGGTAAATTTTACCCTATAGTTTTCCTGTTGTCTATCAAGGGACAACATCACTTGTTATTTTTTATAAAATTTCTCAAAAAACCGGATGTTCGCCAGCATCGGCCGCAGGCCCTCGTTCTCCTCCCTTTTGATGACTTCAACGATCATGTCATTCACGGGAGTCGGGACACCGTACTTTTTTCCCCAATCGCAGACTACTCCATTGATAGCATCCACTTCACAAGGCTTGCCCTTCTGTATATCCTGAAGCATCGAAGGTACTATCCCGAAATGTTTCTTCATTGCTATCGGGACCAGGATCTCCGCAAACTTCTGCTTCGCCTTGTTGTTGTAATTAAAGAGTTTCGTGATATCCTTGCCCTGTACCGGTGCAAATTCAACTCCTCCGGCCTGTGCTACATCGATGCACTCTTTCATGCACTTTACAGCGACTTTCCGAGCCGGTTTCCACCCGGCAACATCACCGAAAGTACCGCCTATAACTGTTCCGAGGCCTGAATATGTAGCATTGATAAGAAGTTTCGACCAGCGGGCACCGATCAGATTATCCTCTATATCCACAGGACACATGTGTTCGAGCACTTCCCTGACCTTATTCAGGCTGTCTTCTGAAATGCCCTTCATACCGCCCATATGAAATGACAGACTGTCCGGATCACTTGTGAGTTCACATACTCCCGGTTCAGTCATTGTAGCGCCCCACTCTACTGTGCATCCTATGGTCCTGTCCTCGCCAATGATCTCCGCGATCCCCGGTTCAGGTATGCCGTTCTGGAGTGTCACGATCACACCGTCTTCTGCCAGCATCGGCGCAAGCTTTGTAACGACCTCAGGGTTGTGGAGCTGTTTTGTCATAAGAAATATGATGTCATAAGGTCCCTGCATCTGATCAGGCAGTATCGCTTTGACAGGGGTCGTGAAATCGACAGTTCCTGTTATATGTGCTCCGTTCTTCTGCAAAGCCTCAACATGTCTGGCATTGCGGTTGACAAGCTCGATCGGGAAACCGTTTTTAGTAAGATAAGCTCCGAGTATCGTACCGAGCGAGCCGGCACCGTATATTGCGCACTTCATTATGCACTCCTTTCTGAATGCCGGGACTTATCCGGTTATCAGTGCCACTGCAGCATCATTGACATTGGTCCCTGTCGGACCTGTCATGATAAGTCCTCCTATGCTTTCAAGGGCATGGTATGCATCATTATCCATAAGGACAGCCTGCACATCCAGCCCGTTCTTTTCAAGCAGACCAAGTGAATCTCCGTCTGTATATCCTCCTGCAGCATCGGTCGGGCCGTCCGTTCCGTCGCTGCCAAAAGAGAACACCGCTCCGTCAAGACCTGCTATCAGCGGTGCGGCAGCAAGAGCCGTCTCCTGATTGCGTCCGCCGAGTCCTTTCCCTGTCAGGTGGACTACCGTCTCACCGCCTGCGATAAACGCCAGTTTTTTGCCTTTGCCGGCATTTTCTGCAACTTTTTCAGCAAGCATTCTGCCTGCATCACGTGCTTCACAGTCAAGACAGTCAGTAAGGATAACAGGTGTATATCCGAGTTCCTCACACTTGCTGCTGACAGCTTTACAGAGCTCACGTACGCTTCCTGTCACTAATGTGGTTACGTTTTCAAGAGACTTAGGAGTCTCCTTCCCCAAAAGGCTGCGTGCTTCATCTGTAAGCTTAAGATCATATTTCTTTACTATTGCAAAAGCATCCTCACAGGTAGAGCTGTCAGGATAAGCCGGTCCGCTGGCGATCATATCCAGAGGGTCTCCGATGATATCGCTGAGCACTATGGTAAACACACGTGCCGGTGAGCACATACCTGCAAACTTTCCGCCTTTTACCCTGCTGAGCCTTTTTCTGATCGTGTTGATCTCGACGATGTCAGCTCCGCATGCAAGCAGCTGTTTGGTGATATCCTGCAGTTCTTCTCCCGGGATAAGCGGCGCTTCGAAGAGAGCACTGCCGCCGCCTGAGAGCAGGAAGAGCACGAGGTCATCCTCGCTCAGGTCACTTACCATTTCTACCGCTTTTGATGCAGCGTCAAATCCATTCTGATCAGGTACCGGATGCCCTGCTTCAAAGCATTCTATCCCCGGCAGATCTCCTTTGACATGGTCATATTTTGTGATAACTATACCTGCATCAGCCTTTACTATATCAGTTGCTGCTTTTGCCATCTGCCATGCAGCCTTTCCTGTGGCTACGAGTATAAGCTTCCCTTGTGGCTGCGGCATTTCTCTGAGCGCCCTTCTGACTGCCTCATCAGGCATAACAGCGCTAATGCCTGCGCTAACTATCTTATCAGCATCTCTCCTAAGCCATTCCATAAACCGTCTAGCCTCCCTTCCCTGAAATATTATCCTTATCTGTTCACTTTCACCGGTTTCCTGCCATGGTACTGGTAGTACTGGGTCTCTATCCGGCCGTTGTACAGCTTGCGTCTTCGGTCGGCTTTTCTGCCGGTGATCTTTTCTATCTCTTTCTCCAGTTCCTTGTCTGCAGTAATGAGGAAGAATGACCATGTCGGATACTCTTTCATTAACAACGCAAAACGTCTGTAGATCTTCCTGTTGGCTTCAGCATCACCGATCCTGACTCCATACGGCAGATTAGATATGACTATTCCCTGTTCCTCTGCAGAAACGCCCTTAGGTAAACCTGCACCGGGCTCCCATTTTGTCATATCAATACAGACAAAATCGATATCATCAGTCACACCTGCCTCATCTGCGTTAGCTTTGGCAGCATTGACAGCCTTCCTGTCTATGTCCATTCCTGTGATGGAGAGCTCCGTATCAAAGTCAGCCGCCCCATAGGCCAGCTTCTTTTCTTCCTTCCATATCTCTGCCGGGATCATGTCCCATTTTGCCGATGCAAAATCTCTGTTCAGCCCCGGCGCGATATTTCTGGCCAGCATTGCTGCTTCGATCGGTATCGTTCCTGAGCCGCAGCATGTGTCGACAAGGACTCTGCCCGTACGATAAAAACTCAGCTGCACCAGAGCGGCAGCAAGTGTTTCCTTGATAGGTGCAGCAACATCAGATACTCTGTATCCTCGCTTATGGAGTCCGGCTCCGCTGGTATCCATCAGCATCAGAAAAGTGTCCTTATGAGCGATGAACCTTATCCGGTATTCTGATCCTGTTTCCGGCAGTGTCTCTCTGCAGTAAAAATCAGACAATCTGGAAACTATTGCTTTCTTGATGATGCTCTGGCAGGCGGGCACACTGTGAAGGACTGACTTGACCGAGCCTCCCGTTACAGGGAAGCAACCGTCTGACGGAATATAGTCTTCCCATGCGATGCCCTTTGTCTGCTGGAACAGTTCTTCGAAGGTCTCTGCCCTGAATTCACCCAAGCGAAGATAGACTCTGTCAGCAGATCTGAGCCACAGGTTGGATCTGACGATGGCTCTCTCATCACCCATATACGTGACCCTGCCATCCTCGGTCTTTATCACTTTGTATCCCAGCGCCTCGATCTCACGCCTGACTACTGCCTCGAGACCGAAAGTCGCTGTTGCAACCAGTTCCAGTTTCATATCTATATATTATCAAAATTTGAAGCGATAAGGGTTAGAATTTCCCCGTTTTAGCCATAAATAAAGCGCAAATAAAATACACAGGTGTGAGGGCAGGTATCTTCTGCCCTCATCATTTGTTTTTTAACTATATAACTATCTCTATATCAAAGTCCGACTGATACTCCACGATCCTGCCCTCAGCTCTGGTCTTGTTCATGTCTATGACTCTCTGATTTTCAGAACCTCTGTATATCAGTGTGAGGTTACGGAGCGCCTCTACATATCTGCCATCTACGAGGATATCGAGCATACTGAGCAATTCGTCTGTTTCCGGGTCATTCCTCTTTTGCAGTTCTTCAAGGGTGTAGCCGGAGTAACTCATAAGTGAAAGGCCGGCATTCCTTATCATCTTTCCAAGTTCAAGCAGCGCAGGTACCTGTTCAAATGGTTCTCCTCCGGAAAAAGTGACTCCCTGCAGATGCGGATTTTTCATGATATCTGCGAAGACCTCCTCTGTTGTCATATCGGCGCCGCCTGCCGGGTCGTGAGACTCGGGATTGTGGCATCCCGGACATCTGTGCGGACATCCCTGAACGAAAAGAACATAACGAAAACCGGGGCCGTCAACGATCGACTCTCTCTCTATACCGCATACGCGGATCACTTTATTTTCTTTTTTCATGTCATCTTCCATAACTGATTCCTGTTATTATCGTAATATCAAAAAAATGTGGGACAGCATGTGCCATCCCACAACGAAACCGTTATTACGGCATTAGTTCAGGCTGTGTTTAACTCTGTCCTGGACCTCTGCTCTTTTTCCGTTATTGAATCTGTCGAGTGTGCCTACGAGATATCCTGTTATCCTTCTGATCCTCTCGAATCCTACACCTTCTCCGACCTGTCCGTTTACATTCTTGACGACTTTGTTATTCATCTCGGTACCTCCATATCGCTACCAATCATTATATATTTTACCTTGGATTTTGTGAAGCTATAATTGCATATATTGTTGTATCTTTTTTGCACAAAACACATCATATTGTGTTTTCGAAAAAACATAGTGATCTTCTGTCAGTGTATGCAATCGCATGGGACCGGCACGCTAGGATACTTCATTCTCAGCTGGTTGAGTCTTTCGATCGTTACCGGCTCGCCTTCGCGTCTGCCGCATCTCGGACATACATCATCGATGACTCCGGTATATCCGCATACAGGGTCTCTGTCTACCGGGTGATTGACTGAGCCGTAACCGATACCGACTTCTTTCATGTATCTGATTACCGACTCGAAAGCTTCAGGATTCTTGGCTGTATCGCCGTCGAGCTCAACATAGCTGATGTGTCCTGCGTTAGTCAGATCATGGTAAGGCGCTTCGATATCCAGTTTTTCAAATGCCCCGATCGGATAGTATACAGGAACGTGGAATGAATTGGTGTAGTAATCTCTGTCTGTGATGCCTTCAAGCTTGCCGTATTTCTCTCTGTCGATCTTGACGAATCTGCCGGAAAGGCCCTCTGCCGGAGTAGCCAGAAGCGTGAAATTGAGTCCTGTTTCTGCACTCTTTTTGTCACAGTAGTGTCTCATGTGCTTGATGACTTCGAAAGCTTTCTTTCTGACTTCTTCATCCTCTGCATGGTGCTTTCCTGTCAGAGCCTTCATTGTCTCAGCAAGTCCGATGAATCCGATCGAAAGTGTGCCGTTCTTGAGGATCTCAGCTACGCTGTCGTCAGGACCGATATCGTCTGAGTCGATCCAGATGCCCTGTCCCATCAGGAACGGATAGTTGCGTCCTTTCTTGGAACACTGGATGCGGAATCTGTGCAGCAGCTGTCTTGCGACAAGATCAAGCATATTGTCGAGTTTCTTATAGAAAACCTCAAAATCTCTGTTAGCCTCGATGCCGAGTCTAGGCAGGTTGATCGATGTGAACGAAAGATTTCCTCTTCCGCACACAACAGCCTTCTTAGGGTCATAGTTGTTGGCCATTACTCTTGTACGGCATCCCATGTAAGCAACTTCTGAGTTGTAGTCACCTTCTTTGTAGAATCTCTTGTTGAACGGTGCATCGAGGAAGCTGAAGTTAGGGAACAGTCTCTTGGCGCTGCATCTGACGGCCAGTTTGAACAGATCGTAGTTAGGATCACCTTCGTTGAAATTGATTCCTTCCTTGACCTTGAAGATCGATACAGGGAAGATCGGTGTCTCACCGTTTCCGAGGCCTGCTTCTGTAGCAAGGAGGAAGTTCTTGATGACCATGCGGCCTTCAGGTGTTGTATCAGTTCCGAAGTTTACAGAGCTGAACGGTACCTGTGCGCCTGCTCTTGAATTCATGGTATTGAGGTTGTGGATGAGAGCCTCCATAGCCTGATAGGTCATCTTGTCCGTCCTGGCCCATGCAGCTTCACCTGCCTGCTCATTGCAGCGGATAAGTGTATTCTTGTCTATGCCGAATGTGTTGTCAGCATTGTCGAACCACTTTTCGAGTTCCTTGCCGTATGTCTTGGTGTTGCTGATAGTTGGCTTTACAGCCTCCGCTTTGATCTTCTCAGAGATGCCCTTTGCACTTGCATAAGGGACATCGAGCTTTGCCGCTATGATCTCAGTAAGAGCGGAGAAATACTCCTTGATATATGTTCTTGCAACGCCAGGAGCCATTGAATAGTCAAAGTTAGGAACTGACTGTCCGCCATGCATCTCATTCTGATTGGCCTGAATAGCGATACAGGCAAGAGATGCATAGCTCATGATCGACTGAGGCTCTCTCAGATATCCGTGGCCGGTACAGAAACCGTCCTTAAACAGCTTGATCAGGTCGATCTGGCAGCATGTCTCGGTGAGCATATAGAAGTCCTTGTCGTGGATGTGGATGTCACCGTTGATGTGTGCTTTTGCGATATCTTTAGGAAGAACGTAATTGTCTACGAAATACTTCGCGCCCTCGGAGCCGTACTTGAGCATAGTTCCCATCGAGGTGTCTCCGTCGATGTTAGCATTCTCTCTCTTGATATCGGCATCCTTGGAATAAGAATATGTGAGTTCGTTATAGATGTTCATCAGATCGGACTCTGCCTCTCTGATCTTGGCGTGTTCAGCACGATAGAGGATGTATGCCTTGGCGGTCTTCTCATAATCGTACTTGATGAGCATCTGCTCTACGATATCCTGAACCTGCTCAACTGTGCAGGTCTCTCCGTCGAGCTTTTCGACTACTTTCTTGGTAAGGTAAGTAAAATCTATGCTGGTCATTTTCTCACCATCTACAGCCTTGTTAGCTGCATAGATGGCATTGAATATCTTGGACTCGTTGAACTTTACTTCCTTTCCGTCTCTCTTGATGATAGTATTCATGACCTGGTTCTTCCTTTGTCTTTATTTATATTTATTAGCGAATTGAATATCCGTTGTCAGATCCGCCCGGTCGGGATACTCTGTGCCTGTCTGAGCGCATTGATCCCCCTCCGTCTCGGAACACTACATATTGTAGTCAGCGATCTGATTCATGTCAATATGTTGTAACAAAAATTAAGATTTTTCTTTTTTGACCACAAGATATAGTGTTTTGCTGTTTTTTCGAACAAAAACACAATTGATTTACGCATAAATAATTAGCGTAAAGAAAACACCACTTTCAAGCATTACAGCTCTTTGAGTGGTGTCCTGTGCGCTTTACGGACGTATTTGTGTATGCTGCCTTTTGCCGGCAGTTCACAATACATTATTATTTTATATCAGTATACCTTCTTTCCGAGTGCCAGCTGGATGATATCAGAAGCAAGGATACCGGTCTTATTCCTCTCATCGAGAATAGGATTGACTTCTACAAGATCCATACTTATCAGTTTTCCAGAATCTGCGATCATCTCTGCTGCGAGGAAAGCTTCTCTTGCGGTGATACCGTTAGGGACAGGTGTACCTGTTCCCGGCGCATATTCAGGTGTGATCGCGTCTACATCAAAGCTCAGGTGAATTCCTACAGTTCCATCTCCCGCGATCTTTATGGCGTCTTTCATCACCTCATACATCCCGCGAGTATCGACATCGGTAATAGGGAAAACAGTCATGCCTGCTTCCTTCATTCTCTCAGCCTCAGCTTTATCGAAATCATGCCCGGCTACCTGGACACAGTGCGCAGTCGATACATAGTGTGGGTCCTGCCCGAAATCCACCATGCTTGAAGGGCCCCAGCCACATACGGCCGAATACGGCATACCATGCATATTGCCGCTTACAGTTGACTTATCGCTGTTCCAGTCACCGTGGGCATCGATCCAGATAATACCTATCTCGCCTTCCCCTTCGTAATGCTTTGCCACGGCTGATACACTTCCGGCAGCTATGCTGTGATCACCACCAAGTACTAATGGAAAATGTCCCTTGTCCAGAGTGTCTGTAACAGCATCATATAGCTCTTTATTAGTCGCATTGACCTGCTCGAATCTGATCATATTGCGCAGGCTCATGCCATCTTCAGGCGGGATGATATCACCTTTGTCATGTACATTGTAGCCCATTGCTCTGAGTGATGGTTTAAGTCCGGCATACCTGATAGACAGCGGACCCATTGCGACCCCCTTCTGAGAAGCTCCAAAGTCGATCTGTACGCCAATTATATCTATTTCGTTTTTCTTATTTATAGTGTTCATCCTGAAATCTCTCCGGTTCCGAATTATTGATTCTGTCTTCTCAAAATGATACTCGAATGGCCGAGCGTTTACAAGTATGTGAATATTCAACGATAGGAGTGCTGTTTTTTCTTGCTACCTTTCATATGCATTGACCGATTGCATGGATTAAAAGGCTATATGATGACACGCAGATACCCTGATACCGGGTTTGAGACGATCCGGAAATCAGTGAATTAAACGGCCAAGTGTAGCTGTCATCTGTGCCGTTATTAGTACCAATTATGCTATAATATGGCTATATAAACGGATAATTCTATCGAAGTTATAGAAAGGAGCCACCATGGGAAAGTATGTTGTCAAGCAGACCAAGACCGGCGTCAAGTTCGATCTGAAAGCATCCAATGGCGAGATCATCGCAAATTCAGAAGTATACACAACAAAAGCTGCCTGCATGAAGGGCATAGAAAGTGTTAAGGCCAATGCTCCTGTAGCAGCCGTTGAAGACCAGACAGTGGAAGGTTTCGAGACCTGCAAGAATCCAAAGTTTGAAGTCTATGTAGATAAGGCCGGAGAGTTCCGTTTCCGCCTTAAAGCGAAGAATGGCCAGATCATTGCAACAGGTGAAGGCTACAAGGCTAAAAAGAGCTGCCTGAACGGAATCGAGAGCATAAGAAAGAACGCGGATTCAGAAATCGCAGAGGAATAATGCCGGCCTTTGTTTCTGCAAAACCTGCAAGCCACGTATACAGGATTTCCCGCCTGCTGAAAAGAATATATTTGTTACATGGAAAAAACCTCTGACCGCCACTAAGGTCAGAGGTTTTTTGGTTAGGTTAGGTTTGGTTATTTTACTGTAACTTTGATCTTCTTGAAGACTCCGTTCTGTGCATAAGCGTAGACGTAGCAGGTTCCTTTGCTCTTTGCTTTTACTACACCCTTCTTCGATACTGTAGCGATATTTATATTGCTTGATTCGTACAGGACAGCTCTGTGCTTCTTGACCTTCAGCTTCTTAGACTGTGGTACTGCCTTGGCTTTCAGCTTCAGGGTCTTGCCCTTCTTAAGCTTCTTAGCTTTCTTGATGACGGATTTGCTCACTGTAACCTTCTTGTGGTTACCGACCTTACCGCCCTTGGTAGCTACGTGTATCACTTTTGACGTAGAGACTACATTGTTGTTCTTGTCTAAGGCTACTGCTATAAACTTATAGTATGTGCCCTTAATAACTTTCTGACTGGCAATTGTGCTGACAGTCTGCTTATTGCTATTGACTACAGCAAGCTTCACAGGCTTGATACCCTTTCCGCATCTGTTGCCGTATATGACATATGAACTTGCACCAGGAACCATGTTCCAGCTCAGATCAATGGATGTCTTGGTCTGCTTAGGTGACTTCAGTGCAAGCTTTCCGAATACTGTTCCCTGTGGATCACTATCGGATACCATATTCGTTATGGCCTTTTCAGCTGCAGCTGCGCTTGCACCCGGACCGACTGCTGTACCATCTGCACCCATCTGGTTCGGATCGCTTCCCGGTACCGGCTCAGTATTCTTCTCCTTAAGGTTATCTTTTGCCTGTTTGATCTTGTCTGCTGCCGCATTGAGCTGCTCCGTAGTTGCATCCGGATCTGCTGCAAGAACCTCTGCTTCAGCTATAGCATCCTGAAGTTCCTTAAAAGACTCGTCTGTATAATTGTCCTTTGTTATCTTTCTGGCATCCTCTATCGCTTTTTCGAGATTTTCCCGTGCTGCAACATTTTCAGGATCAAGTTTTGGGATAGGTTCTGTCTTGATTTCATCGCATTTTGTGCAGGTGTAGGTCATGATGCCTTCTTCCTCTGTCGTCGCTTCTTTGGTCACCTTACCCGCATCCCAGACGTGATCAGCAGTGGATTCAGCGATGAATCTCTTGTACAGAGTATTCTCCTCGCTCTGGATCACCTCTGCACCGTTTATCCTGAGATCCATTCCGCTTACACAGTATCCGAAAACTGCATTGAAGCCTGAATGGATATAGTAGTTTTGACCACCTTTTACCGTATCATTTATGTAGTCATAAGGCTCAGGTGAACGTGTCCAGTTACCCGTGATCGGTCTTCCGGTATCATTGATTTTATCTGCATTCTCTCCGGAGACCTTCAGATTAGTCGAATAGTAGCCATCAATAGCTGTACCGCATAGCAAAGGATCGACCGTGAGTTCGATCTCGCCGACGCTTTTATATGAGTAGAAATAGAATACCGTGAAATCTGTTATTTTCTGACTCATATCCGGTATGTTGTTCGGATAACGCTGATACTGGAAAACAACCACATCATCGTAATCAGTCATCGGATTGAATCCTATCGCATAATCCCAATAGTTTTCCCTGAGGAACATTGTATAGCCATCTTTCTTGAAGTGTTCAGCAAGCTCCTTTTGTTGGTTTCTCAGAAAATCGCGAACGGTAATCCCGCTTTTCGGGATCGGGAATGTGAACGGCTCGACAAGATTCACCCCGTCTATCGAGGACCATTTGACTTTGATCTGATATGGAAGTTCATCACCGCCGGCATTCTTCAGAGCAGCAAGGGCCTCTGCAGGCACATATTCTTTCATCTCTTCAGACAGCAAGTTATATCCGGACTGTGCATTTTCTGTTACGTCCTGAAGTTCATCAGGATTCTCAATGAAGGAAAGTGCATTCATATTGCGGAGGACTTTCACCAGAGCTCTCACATTACCCGACAGGTCGCTCCAGTTTATAACATATATGTTGAGCCCGGCATCCGATGGGATATAATCAGGCACAAGTGCACCTTCTTTGTACTCACCGCCTTTCTCGCTGTCCAGCCGGTACATCAGTGTAGGAAAAACCGCTTTGTTATCGTCTGAGATATTCCCGCCTCCTGGATAGATCGCAAGGATCTGAAGAGCTTTACATCCATTCAGCATCCCTTTCATACTTACGCACTCAGACAGATCGAGACCATTGAAATTAACTGTTTTCAGATTATCGCATCCGGAAAACCAGTAATCAGTATGCAGAGGTGCCGGAGCACCCTGGATCTTTACCGTTTCTATACTTTTGCCCCAAGGTACGCTGTTCTCATCAAAAACTGAGTCTGCAGGGAAACTGTTCTCAATGGTGCCGTGTACCTCCTGATCTGATATGACCAGATCACCTGTAGTAACAGCCCAATAGATATCTGACTTATCAGCTGCGCTCGCCGTCTGTGGGAACAGCAGGATCCCCATCATAAACGCGAACATACATACAAGCAGAAGTCTGCTTAAGTCAATAGTTTTCTTTTTCATGATCAATTACCTCGCTGTTCCATTACCATACGGCAGAAGCCCTCTGGTAACATCAGTCATTATCACACTTCTATCTGAAAAGGATTATGTAATGTCTTTTATTAATTAAAAGTATACCACATTCTTTTGATTCCACAGAAGAGACTGGTATTGTGATAGTCCATTTGTTAATTATTAAACTTGAAATATAAAGGCAAAAAAAGAGAGATGAGATTATTCTCATCTCTCAATCATTGACATTTAAGGCTTTTCAGTCTTTCAATCTTTTAGCCAAAGTATCTCTTCAGAAGTCCAGCGAATGCCTTGCCGTGTCTTGCCTCGTCTCTTGCCATCTCGTGAACTGTGTCATGAATAGCGTCGAGGTTCTGCTCTTTTGCCTTCTTGGCGAGCATTGTCTTACCGAGTGTTGCGCCGTTCTCAGCCTCTACTCTCATCTCGAGATTCTTCTTGGTGCTGTCTGTAACAACTTCGCCGAGAAGCTCTGCGAACTTAGCTGCGTGCTCAGCCTCTTCCCATGCTGCCTTCTCCCAGTAGAGTCCGATCTCAGGATAGCCCTCTCTGTGAGCAACTCTGGCCATAGCAAGATACATACCTACCTCAGAGCACTCACCCTGGAAGTTCGCTCTCAGATCATCGATGATCTCAGGATCAACACCCTGAGCAACTCCTACGATATGCTCTGCAGCCCATGTCATCTCTTCTTCCTGCTTGATGAACTTCTCTGCAGGAACCTTGCATACAGGACACTTTTCAGGAGGGGTATCTCCTTCATGTACATAACCGCATACGCTGCAAACCCATTTTGCCATAATTATGTCTCCTCTCTTTTTCTAAGTTTTTGGTTTCTATTATCGGTGCAATGTTTTGTACAATGCACCTGTAATTGATCCTACACGTGGAGTTTAGCACAGTTGATCTTGTACTTGCAAGAGGACAAAATCATTAATACAAGGCAGTCCATCAGCTTTCTTCTTTTTGCATCTGCCATGTCTTTCATCTGCGTCTTGTCATTCTTCTTGCGGGATACTCATTATTATGATATGGTTAACTGAGTAAAAAAAAGGAGACTTAACATGAAGATCCAGCAATCTGCCGAAGATTATCTTGAGACCATGCTCATTCTTGAGGAAAAGTACGGATACATCCGTTCTATTGATATAGCAAAGCATCTGGGTGTCACCAAGCCGAGTGTCTCCTATGCCGTAAAACGTCTCAAGGAAAGTGGCTACATCAACATGGAGGCCAATGGACCTATTACCCTTGCCCCTCCGGGACGAAGGATCGCTACACGCATCTATGAAAGGCATAAGGCTCTGAGATCTTTCCTTGAACTTCTTGGTGTCGATCCCGAAACAGCTGAAGAAGACGCCTGCAAGATAGAGCATGTCATATCGCACGATACATATGTGGCGATCTGCAAACATGTCAATCAGTACTCTGATATCAAAATAGACTCATTTGAAGATGAATAATCATATCTTTATAAACACCACAAAACCCGCGCATTTTGCGCGGGTCATGTTTTTATGCGTTACAAATTGATTCTTCTTACTCTTCCGGCTGATCAAACTGGAAGTCAACTGTCTCGTCCTGTGCCGGTGCAGCATCGACCTTGACCTGGTCGCTGAGATCCTGATACTGAGGTGCCGGCTCATCCTTTACAACATCGAAGTTAACAGTCTTCGACTCTTTCGCCTGTGTCGTTCTTCTGTCTCCTACTCCCATCGGCCCATAATACTCTGACGAATCAAAACCGGTGATGCAGTAGAATATACCACTCAGGAACATATATCCCCATGTCCATGTGTCAGGCTTGCCATACGCCTGTGCAGTTGCCTTGCACATCTGATATAAGAAGTAGAATCCCGGTATCCATCCAATGACAGGGATAATGAAGACAAAGAATCTGAGCCAGTACCAAGGCTGACCCATAGTAACTGTGCAGAACTTATACAAGTTGTAGAACGGT
This sequence comes from uncultured Eubacteriales bacterium, assembly GCA_902786855.1. Classification (GTDB taxonomy): domain Bacteria; phylum Bacillota; class Clostridia; order Peptostreptococcales; family Anaerovoracaceae; genus Crickella. The sequence goes on from CADAEH010000008.1 coordinate 44,513, forward strand.
ATAAGTGCAGGCCAGCCAGGCTCCCCTGCCTTCTCAAACATTTTCCACATGCCTACGACAGCCGCGATACCCATGATATCGGCTGTAAAAGATACGCTGGTATTTTGCGATGCATCCTGCGCTATTGCTAAAATGCTGTCCATTTTTTTCCTCCTTAATTACAAGAAACGGATCTGTCACTCCCTGAACCGGTACCTGTCTACTCTTCAGTACTGTCAGGATCCACTCCGAATTCCATCTCATTTTCAGAAGCTTTTCTAACAGCTTCCTTATATGCCTCACGCTCTGCCTCTATCTTTTCATATGCTTTGACCTGAAGGTCGATCATCTTCTCGCCTAGCTTGACTGCTCCCCCGACAAGTGCGATACCGCCGGCTATACCCAGTCCGAGAACTGCAAGTAATGCCTGTCCCAGCTCAGCATCAGGCTTTCTGCCCGGATTTGTCAGACCTCTTCCCGGTCTCATTCCTGTTTTTGCCATTACCCATTCCTCCTCTCTGCTGCACAAAGCAGATACCTTTTATATCTGAAAAAGTATAATAACACTAAAAATGTTTTTATTGCAATATTTTCTTTTTATTTCCTGTTTTACAGTTCCTTAAGTTCGTAAATATCTGTCCTTCGTGCTGAAAGGAGCGGAAGTTTTGCCCTTATCACATCAATGTAATCAAGATCCAGTTCAGTAACCGTTACACCCGGTTTCTCATCCATCTGCATCAGGATGTTGCCCCATGGGTCGGTTATAATAGAATGTCCGTATGAAACATAGCCCGCACCAGGATCTCTTGCGGTTGAAGTACCCACCATATACACCTGGTTCTCAACAGCTCTCTGGCGGAAACCAAGCTCCCAGTGTGCCGGTCCGGTCGTCATATTGAATGCAGCCGGATTGAATATAACTCTCGCTCCCGCAAGTGCCGGAAGTCTCGAACTCTCCGGGAACCTTATATCAAAGCATATGTTTACTGCCATCTTGCAGAATTCCGTATCAAACGTGCTGAAACTGCCGCCGCCAGTCAGTGTGTCTGATTCCTTGAATACCTGCTGCCCGTGGGCAAATATATCAAAAAGGTGGACCTTGCGGTGCTTGCCTATCTGTTTTCCGCTTCTGTCGAAGACATAACAGGTATTATAGACTTTGCCGTCTTTATCGACCTCCGGTATAGAACCTCCTACCAGATATGCATTGTTCTTCCTGGCAAGAGTCGACATAGCAAGCCATGTATCGCCCTGCTCCGGCTCTGCATATTCAGGAAACAGCTCTGTCTTGTAAGGACAGTTCCACATCTCCGGCAGACTGATAAAATCGGCTCCTGCCGCCTGTCCGCTTCCAAGGATCTCCGCAAGCTGCTCTATATTATCGTATTTGTCCTGCTTAACATTAAGCTGCAGGCAAGCTACTTTTATGGTACTCATGCTGCTATCCTCCCAATACACAATTTGTTTTTACCCCTTATATTAAAGATATGACTGCCGTACCGGCGATCATCAGTATCATTCCTATGACCTTTCCGGCTGTCACCGGTTTGACTTCTATTCCCAGAAATCCAGTCGCATCGATAATCAGCCCTGCCCCCATCATACCAATGAGGTTCATTATCGTGGCTATCCCTGTTCCAAGCACGGGAGCAGTAACCGCATTCCCGCCAACTACAGTCAGTGCCAGCAGAGCACCTGCTGCCATCCATGGTTTCAGTCCTCTGAACCACCTTACCGGTGTACCTCCGTCGAAAATACTGCCCTTTCCTCTGACAGCAGTCAACACCCCGATCACCAGAAGCGTAGTGATAAGGCCGACAGCCATGCTTATGAGAGTTGCCTTTCCGGCAGAACCGGCATACATATTGAGTGTTCCATTGATCGCGATCTGAGATGCGCAGGCAAAACCACAAAGGAGTGCCAGGATCACATACAAAATGACTGATCCGCCGCATTCTCTCCGTGCTGCATATATACTTTCACTGCCGGGTTCCCTTTTGACTCCATTGACTAAAGCTACGCCAACCAGAACAACTGCTGCACCGGCGGTCCTGATCAGTGTCATAGGAACGACCGGCGAACCAAACATGCCGTAATGATCTATCACAAGTCCTGTCAGCGTCTGTCCAAAACAGATGATCATTACATTCCTGGCGCTGCCGAGCTTTGGCAGGCATAATATATTAAGAATGATAATTGCAGTACCGCAGGAGCCTCCGAGCCATATCCAGAAAGGCTGTGCTGCTATCGTCTTAAGCGGTATGTACAGATCTCTTTCGCTGACGAGCACTATTAAAGCCATCACTATTATAGAAATAATGAAGCTTAATACCGTCACAACATATGGTGATCTGAAACTCTCCCTTATCTTGCTGTTGACACTCGCCTGTGCCGTAGAAGCAGCTCCTGCGATAATGCCCAGAAGATACATCAATATCACTGAGCAGCCCCTTCTTTATCTGATCCAGCTCTCATCCGATGGATTATCACGAAAAGCTTTCAGTCTCTCAATATCATCTGTACTGATATAATCCTGTTCTGCTGCGACTTCAATGACCGTGTCAAAGTTCGTGAGCGATGTCCATTCTATTTCAGCCTCAGCCATACGGTCTATACCCTTTTTCATCCCGTATGTCATGATGGAAATGACACCGAGTACATCAGCACCGGCAGCTCTCAGCACTTTGACCGTATCGATACAGCTGCCGCCGGTAGAAATAAGGTCTTCTACAACAACGACCTTCTGGCCGGGTTCCAGACGGCCTTCGATCTGATTGCCTCTGCCATGGTCCTTCGCACCTGACCTGACATATCCCATTGGGAGTCCCATCAGGTGAGCTGTTATCGCAGCATGTGCGATGCCTGCTGTAGCTGTTCCCATCAGAACCTCAACATCAGGAAACATTTCTCTGATGACCTCCGCGAGCGATGTCTCAACGTCTGACCTTACCTCCGGCGCAGTGAGTGTCAGTCTGTTGTCACAGTAGATCGGGCTTTTGATCCCGCTTGCCCATGTGAAAGGCTCTTCCGGCCTGAGGAACACTGCTTTGATACCCAGCAGGTCTCCTGCGATCAGTCTTGCGATTTCTTTTCTTCTGTCCATATCTGATTATCCCCTTACTATATTAATGGCAAGCGCATTAAGCTCTTGCCATCAGTGATCACTTTAATATTGGATGTATGCCGTGTTAACTGAATGAACTACAGGATAAAATCCGCGCGGCATCTCTGATAGGCATCTATCGGTTTTGACTCTGCGGTGATCGATCTGCCCACAACTATATAGTCTGCACCTTCGTCCCTTGCGTCAGCCGGCGTCATGACTCTCTTCTGATCTCCTGCGCTGTCTCCCGCAAGCCTTATTCCCGGAGTCACTGTCAGGAAATCCGGTCCGCAGGCCATATGTATCTCTGCTGCTTCATGGGCTGAGCACACGACTCCGTCGAGTCCGGCTGCTTTCGCGTTCAGAGCATACTGCTTTACGACCTCAGGAAGCGGTAACTCGATCAGCAGTTCTTTGTGCATCGTAGCTTCATCTGTAGAGGTCAGCTGGGTAACTGCGATCAGTTTTGGCTTTTCGGCAAATCTTGCCGATCCCAGCATCAGACCCTCCTTAGCAGCCTTCATCATCTCTATACCTCCGGCTGCATGGACGTTTACCATGTCCACTCCGTAAGCACCGAGGACCTTCATTGTCTTCTTTACCGTATTAGGTATATCGTGAACTTTAAGGTCAAGAAACACCTTGTGCCCCCGTTCCTTCAATGTCTTGATGATCTGAGGTCCTTCTGCATAGAAGAGTTCCATTCCGATCTTGACATAGGGTCTGCTTACCCTGACGCTTATATCATCACAGCGGACCACTTCATCCCTTATCTTGTTAAACTTGTCGAGGAACCTGATGGTTTCCTCAGCGTTTGCAAAATCACACGCGATTATTACGTCTTTTCCCATTTCAGACCTCCGACCGTGTCATAATCCTGAAGTGCTTACTAATGATCTTGTTCTCCGCCCCTATTTTTCTCTATAAAAGGATTATACAATAAAAGTGCCGCCATCGGCACTTTTATTTATTAATAGTTTACATGCGAAACCATATTTTCAGATGAAGCTGTCATCAATGAGCTGCACCGATAATATCTCTTAAGCAGCTGATCCCGTAATTCCCCATGACCCGTGGAAGATCAGCGATAATATCCCGTGACGCAAAAGGATCGACCAGATTAGCTGCTCCTACTTCTACCGCACAAGCGCCTGCCATCATCATTTCTATCACATCTTCTGCAGATGAGATACCTCCCATACCTATTACAGGGATACTGACAGCGTCATAAACCTGGTATACCATGCGAAGTGCTACAGGGAAAACTGCAGGGCCTGAGTATCCTCCTGTCGTGTTGGCAAGTATCGGTTTTCTCTTTCCGGGATCGATCCTCATGCCCATAAGAGTATTGATAAGACTGATCCCGTCAGCTCCGGCTTCTTCGCATGCTCTGGCGATGGCTGCGATATCGGTCACGTTAGGAGATAGCTTTATGATAAGAGGTTTCCCGGTTGCTTTGCGTACTGCTTTAACGACATCTGCCGCCATGCATGGATCTGTACCGAATGACATTCCTCCGCCGTGAACGTTGGGGCAGCTGATATTGATCTCAAGCCAGCCTACCTGTTCCTGCTGTGCCAGAAGTTCTGTCGTGTAAACATAGTCATCTATTGAAAAGCCACTGACATTGGCCATGACCGGTTTGCTGAAGACCTCAGCCAGCCTCGGCAGCTCCTCTTTTATTACCTTTTCCACACCCGGATTCTGCAGTCCGACAGCATTCAGCATGCCCGAAGGACACTCAGCTATCCTTGGGGTCTCATTACCGAACCGCGGTTCTTTTGTCGTACCCTTGAATGAGAATGTTCCCAGGCAGTTTATATCATACAACTCTGCGAATTCATAGCCATATCCAAAAGTTCCTGAAGCCGGTATTACCGGATTATCCATTGTGATACCGCAGAGATCGACCTTTGTATCTACCATAGTATCTCCTCCGTTCTGAGCACCGGTCCGTCTTTGCAGATGCGCTTGTACCCTGTTACTGTTCTGCAGCTGCAGCCCATGCACGCTCCGAATCCGCATCCCATACGCTCTTCAAAGCTCATCTGTCCACTAATGCCCGCCTTTTTAAATACTTCATTATATACTGCCTTCAGCATAGGCTCAGGTCCGCATGTGTAAAAGTGTGTAAAACGGGTAAACTCTGAGTCAGACTCTTCAGCAAGGCCTGCTTCGGCGAGACAAGGTGAATCACATCGGAAAGCAAGGTCCCTGAAGGCATCAGTGACAAAACCTTTTATTCCGCAGCTTCCGTCAGCTGTAGATACAGTAACACTGCATCCGAGCTGTTCAAATTCATCGATATAGTACATCTCATCCGATGAATTGAATCCGAGGATGACAGTCACATCCTTTCCATCAGCTCTCAGTTTCTTTGCCGCCAGATACAGAGGCGGTATCCCGACACCTCCTCCTATCAGGAGTGGATGTTCACCTGCATCCCTGAGGTCATATCCATTACCGAGACCTGTGAGTACATCAAGCTCCTTACCCGGTGCGAAATGAGTCATCTCCTCAGTCCCGCGGCCAAGCACCTTGTAAATGATAGTGATCGTTCCTGCTCTGTCCTTCTCAGAACCTGTAATAGCGCTGAGCTGATCATATTCAACATCATTGACACTGATCGGGCGCCTCAAAAAGTGTCCGTCAAGCCTGATGTTTATGAACTGTCCGGAAGCAGCCACCGCGCTGACATCTCCCGCAAGCTTCATGCGGTAAGTCGTAGGAGTCAGCGCAATATTTTCTTTTATAGTTAATATTACCTGTTTCATCGTTATTGAATGATCATTTTTCGCTGAACCTTTATGCATCTATAGTAGAAATAGTCTGTGTTGTTTCCTCAAGCACATCGAGAAGCACACGTACTGTATCGAGTGAAGTGAACAGTGTCGCATTGTTTTCACTTGCACACTGACGTATCAGGGCTCCATCATTGGCCTGTACATGGTCACCAACCTTTCTGGTATTGATGATATAAGCGATGTGCCCATTCCTGATCGCTTCAAGGATCTCATCGGAGCCTTCGCTTATCTTTTTCATCTCGCGAGTACGTATTCCGTTCTCCTTAAGGAATCTTGCTGTACCCGGTGTTCCTTCAATGTTGAATCCAAGATTATAGAATCTCCTTACCAGTGGCAGTGCTTCTGCTTTGTCATCTCCAGCGAGAGTAGCGAAAACTGTACCATAATTACGCAGCTTGGTCCCGGATGCTGTCAGGGCTTTGTAAAGCGCTCTGTTGAGCTTGTTATCGTACCCAATGGCTTCTCCTGTCGACTTCATTTCCGGGGAAAGATATGTATCCAGCCCCTTGATCTTGTTGAAACTGAATACAGGGACCTTTACATAGTATCTCTTCTTCTCATCAGGATAGAGATCGAATATGCCTTGCTCCTTGAGAGTCTTTCCGAGTATCACTTCTGTAGCGATATCGGCAAGACTGTAGCCGGTAGACTTTGACAGGAACGGTACAGTCCTCGATGATCTTGGATTGACCTCTATGATATAAACATCATCATTGTCATCGACGATAAACTGGATATTGTAAAGTCCAACAATGCCGATACCAACACCGAGCGCTTTTGCATACTGAAGTATCTTACCCTTGACTTTGTTGCTTATAGAGAATGTCGGATATACCGAGATCGAGTCTCCTGAGTGTATTCCTGTCCTCTCAACCAGCTCCATGATTCCCGGAACGAATACATCCCTGCCGTCACATATTGCATCGACCTCGACTTCCTTGCCGAGAATGTATTTATCGACCAGCACCGGCTTGTCCTCATCGATCTCAACAGCAGTCTTAAGATACTGGCGAAGCTGATTCTCGTCACCGACTATCTGCATAGCGCGTCCTCCGAGGACGAATGAAGGTCTTACAAGAACAGGGTATCCGATCTCAGCTGCAGCCTTGACTCCGTCTTCTATCTTAGTTACTGCGCGTCCAGGCGGCTGTGGTATACCGAGCTCCTCGAGGACCTTTTCAAATCTGTCTCTGTTCTCTGCTCTGTCTATGGCCTCGCAGTCTGTGCCGATCAGTTTTACTCCTCTGTTTCTCAGCGGCTCAGCGAGATTGATCGCAGTCTGTCCTCCCAGTGTCGCTATGACGCCCTCAGGCTGCTCAAAATCAATGATAGCCATAACATCCTCTGTTGTCAGAGGCTCAAAATAGAGTTTATCAGCCGTTGTATAGTCAGTCGAGACTGTTTCCGGATTGTTGTTAATGATAATAGCTTCGTATCCTGCCCTCTTGATGGTCTGTACGGCGTGGACTGTAGAGTAGTCGAATTCGACACCCTGTCCTATCCTTATAGGTCCGGCTCCGAGCACTATTATCTTTTTCTTATCAGTTAATCTGGACTCATTCTCACCTGTGTATGAGGAGTACAGATAAGCGATATACTTTCCTGTATGCAGGGTATCTACCATCCTGAACACAGGCACTATGCCATTCCTTTTTCTCTTGCTGTATATCTCCTCCTCCGTGAGGTTCCAGAGTCTTGCGATCTCTTTATCAGAGAAGCCTATAATTTTAGCTGCCCTGAGTGTCCTGACATCATTGACACGTTCCCTGAGAGTCTTCTCCATATCTACTATGGTCTTGAATGCCTCGAGGAATATCCCGGTGATCTTAGTTACCTCATGGATCTCAGAGACCTTGATGCCGCGGCGGAGAAGCTCTGCTATGGCATACATATTATCATCCCTGAATTCAGAGATGTAGTCCATGAGGTTGTTCCTGCTCATTCCGTTAAATTTATCAAGGTGCAGGTGGCATACTCCGGTCTCAAGTGAACGGATCGACTTGAGAAAACTTTCCGTCAGTGTGGAACCGATACCCATGACCTCGCCGGTAGCTTTCATCTGTGTACCCAGAAGATTTGAAGCGTCTGCAAACTTGTCAAACGGGAATCTCGGGAATTTCGCTACTATATAGTCAAGACTCGGCTCTGTGCTGCCCTTTCCGCCGGCGACCTCTATCTCATCGAGCGTCATGCCCACCGCGATCTTAGCGGTTACTCTCGCTATAGGATAGCCGGAAGCTTTTGATGCAAGCGCTGACGATCTCGATACCCTCGGATTGACCTCGATCAGATAATATTCGCTTGTCTCAGGATGAAGCGCAAACTGGACGTTGCATCCGCCCTCGATCTTAAGTTCGCGGATGATCTTGATTGCTGAGTCATTGAGCATCTTAAGGTCATGTTCATTCAGGGACAGGATCGGTGCGACAACGATAGAGTCTCCGGTATGAACGCCTACCGGGTCGACATTCTCCATGCCGCATATAGTAATGGCACAGTCCGTACCGTCACGCATTACTTCGAACTCTATCTCCTTATATCCTTTTACTGACTTCTCTATGAGGACCTGATGTACAGGCGAGAGATTGAACGCGTTTATAGCTATGTCTTCAAGCTCCTTTTCATCGTTGGCAAAACCTCCGCCGGTTCCGCCAAGGGTGAATGCAGGCCTCAGCACAACAGGATAGCCGATATCCAGGGCAGCTTTTTTTGCTTCCTCTATGCTGTAGGTGATCTCACTTGGTATAACAGGCTCGCCTATTGACTGGCACATCTCCTTGAACAGTTCTCTGTCCTCTGCTCTCTCAATGGATTCACCCGGTGTACCGAGCAATTCTACCCGGCACTCTTTGAGGACACCTTTCTTTTCGAGCTGCATAGCAAGGTTAAGTCCTGTCTGTCCGCCGATACCCGGAACGATCGCATCGGGCCTCTCATATCTGAGGATCTTGGCTATGTATTCCAGTGTAAGCGGCTCCATGTATACCTTGTCTGCGATCTGAGTGTCTGTCATGATCGTTGCAGGGTTGGAATTACACAGTATTACCTCATAGCCTTCTTCTTTAAGAGCCAGGCACGCCTGTGTGCCGGCATAGTCAAACTCAGCCGCCTGACCGATCACGATCGGACCGGATCCAATGATAAGTATCTTCTTAATATCTTCTCTCTTTGCCATTATTGTTCCCTCAATCAACGTATTCTTTTGATTTATGTTTACCCCCGCGTTCACACTATCTCTGATAGTCCATGCTGTACACAGGTCTACCGTCACATACGGTAAGGACATTGACGCCGCTGACCCTCCAGCCATCGAAAGGTGTTGCTTTTCCTTTTGAAAGGAAGTCTATCTCCGGTGTTATCGTCCATTCAGCTGAAAGGTTCCATACAGAGTAGTCATTCCCAAGCGGTATGCAGAACCTTTTGCGCGGATTATATACAAGCAGTTCCTCGAGTTTTTCCATGGTTATTATCCCCGGGATAACCAGATATGTATAAAGCAGCGGGAAGGCCGTCTCTATACCCACTATTCCGAACGCTGATTTCTCAAGACCGCGTGATTTTTCTTCAGCAGAATGCGGAGCATGGTCAGTAGCTATGCAGTCAATCGTGCCGTCTATAATACCTTCTATGAGAGCATCTCTGTCATCAGCACTCCGGATCGGCGGATTCATTTTCCATTTACCGTCTTCTTCGAGCATGCAATCGTCGAGAAGCAGATAGTGCGGAGCCGTCTCACATGTAACGTCAACGCCCTCTGCTTTAGCCCTACGTATTATGTCAACGCTCTCTCTGGTGGAGATATGGCAGACATGATACGCACAGCCTGTTTCCTTTGCCAGTCTGAGATCTCTTGCGACCTGTCCCCATTCAGACTCGGAGCAGATGCCTCTGTGCCCATGTTCTTTTGCGTATTTCCCATCATGGATATATCCGCCGTGAAGCAGGCTGTTGTCCTCGCAGTGTGCAGTTATGATCATGCCGAGCTCTTTTGCTCTCAGCATTGCCTGCTTCATGATCTCGTCCGACTGCACTCCATGACCGTCATCAGAAAAAGCAATGCACCTGCCGCTCATACCTTCCAGATCAGCTATCTCATTGCCCTTCTGTCCGACTGTGATAGCTGCATACGGATAAACATGGATGCATGCATCTTTTTCAATGATACGGATCTGCTCATCAAGATGTTCAACGGAATCTGAAACAGGGTCAAGATTAGGCATAGTGCATACTGCAGTATACCCTCCGTGAGCCGCAGCCTTAGAGCCGGTATCTATCGTCTCCTTATAAGAAAATCCCGGTTCTCTGAAGTGCACATGCACGTCGCAAAAACCGGGAAGAATAGTGTACTGGGATGATAAATCGATGCCTGCCTCTCTGAGCAGCTTGATGTCTATCTTCGGACTGAATTCGATCTTAGCTGATTTGCTCTTATCCATTAGAAACTCCTTAATTCTTAAATCGATATATGGTAACAAGAATAACTTGAGTGTGTCAAGAAAACCCGGACTGAAAATGTCTGTAACGGAAAATAATACATGATTTTCAAGTCAAAATCCGAACGATTTGTCTCTGTTTGCAAAAATACTTCTGATAACGCTCTATCTGTAAAGGTCCTTAATCAGCAGCAGCCTGCCTTCACCGACTATTATCTCTGCTGTCTTCCCGGCAAGCACCTCATTACTTGTGGCATACTGATAGTCACTCGTTATCTCTGCATTCTCAAGCGGGAATTTTGCGTTCCTTATCGTTATCCCCCTGGCTGTTCCGGTCATATTTATAAGGGAAAAGAACGGGTATCTGTCCTCCACATATGCTCTCCCGCGAACAGTTACTGTCCTGCCATTGATCATCTCAGGATGGGCGGATACCACTTCCATCTCGGAATAGTCATCAGCTATCATGCCCCTGCACCCATGTGAGTCGAGGTAAAACAATGCATACAGGTTGACGAGGGAATGATCTGCTCTGCCCCCTATCACGCCAAGCAGCAGGAAATCAGTAAATCCCCTGTCTATACCCACCTTTACTGCATGCATGGTGTCAGTATCGTCCTTAGCTACAGGCAAAACGATTGTCTCCACATCGATATCAGGTCTCTCGGCTGAATCAAAGTCCCCTATAATAAGAGACGGTTGTCTGCCAAGGCCTTCCATATGCCTGAGCCCGCTGTCGCAATATATTATAAAATCATCTGCGCGGAGATATTCTTTCATCCGTTCATAATCTCTTATCTCCGCACCACCTGCAATAACGCACCTTTTCAAAATAAACCTCCACTGTCATGGATTGATCAACGATCTGCATCTCAGATCATGACGACCTCTGTAACTGTCAGAATATCCCCATTTACTGTAAAACGTATATCCCATCTGCCAAATGACATACCGTACGTGTATCCCGGCTGTTTTTCATAAGCTCCGCGGGGATCTGACTCAAGGACGCTTATCAGACCTGCCCTCTTGTTTTCTTCTATAAGACTCAGAAGTTCATCAGGGAACTCTACCCTGAGGCATGTGAATTCTGTAAGATCAGTAAAACCGCCGCTTGCTTCAGGATGGCTGTCCGCATAAGGTATGTATGGCTTTATATCATATACCGGTGTGCCATTTACTATATCTGCTCCCGAAACGATAAGCGCAAGTTCATCAGTTGTCTCGCCTATTTCTTCAGTATTCGATACGGGCTTCCCTTCACGCTCTATCCTGATAAGTCTGACACATGACATGGCAAGTGAATTGGGCCGGTATGGCGATCTTGTCGCCCAGACTCCTTTGCGCGCGCTCCCTCCCAGCCTTGGCGGGCGCACTGTAGGATACCATTTTACCGGTTCAGCTTCCATATTGAGTCTGGTCTGGCTGAAGCCCCATATCAGCCATATGTGAGTAAAATCTTCGATGCCTCTCAGAGCATCGCCGTTACGGAATGCAGGCTCGATCACAACAGCCTGTTCCAGTTCTGCAACAAGTCCGCTCTGGCGGGGGACGCCGAATTTTTCATTATAATCCGAACGCACATATGCTATCGGCTTTATCGTGTATTCATCGTCCTTCATGGATAATTTCTCCTGCCATACCAACTGATTACATCAGTCAGGTTTCAATACTCCAAAGAATATTATACCAACTTATGAAATAATGTTAAGTTTTATTGTAAGCCTGCAGCTTTGTCGTTTATTATAATTGTGTATAATTATACTCTTTTTTAAATACAGGATCACGATCCGCCCCGCTGTAGGGTCAAGGAGATTTCATGGAACACATAAAGCGAAAAAGAGTCATTATAATAGTATATTTGCTGATCGCTCTGTTAATTTCCGGGGCGGTCATTATCATGTCGTATGTTATCTCTGAAGTGCAGTCTGATTATAATGAGGGCATCAGCCAACTCGATTCATTGCTCAAGACATACAATAAGGAAGTAGCAAAGTACGACGATGCGACGTCTGCTTCTTATGAAGAAATACTGACAACAGTTCAGCTGACAGCCTCTGCGCTCAAGTCATCAGATCATGAGCTCAGCCCTTCCGCATTTGATTCGGGATTCATAGTGCTGAGGACTGCAGATGGATCAGGTCGGCCTGAAGGTTTCCCTAAAATAGAATATGATGATGACTGGCTCTTCTCCGACAGGGATACCGGAGCGATCTGGGTCGATGATAATACAACTGCCATATTTTCCAGAATCACAGATGATTATTATTATGTAGAATTCATAGATGATGGTACCGGTTTCAAAACTCTTGAAAAAGTTGATCAGACAGTAGATCCCCAGCATACGCTTGCTGATCTTGCCGAAGCGAATAACTGTGATTTCCTGATACTCAGCACTGAGGGTGCTGATGGGGATCCGGATGACATACCGGTAATTTCAGCTACCGGGGCATTCAAGGATTATACGACTACAAAAGAATTCGACCTGAGCGCTGAAGAAATATCAAAATCAGCGGGTGAATCTTTTACGGTAGCTATATTAAATGGTAAGCCTTATCTGATACAGTCACTGAACGGTCAGGGATACATCGAGGATTATACTATCACTGCTGTCATGCTTGTAAATGCATTTCTGGTATTCAAAGAGGCATGGGAGCAGACACTTTCAGCAATCGTCATTATGATGCTGATATGTATCGCTCTGGCAGTCTGGATCCTTTCCACATTCCGAATGGTCAAAACCAAAGCACTTACATATGAGCAGATGGAGCGTTATGCTCCTGCCTCAATAAAACGAAAAGCTATAGTGTTCGTACTTGCAGGATTTCTGTTAGTTCATTTCGCTGCTGTTTTCAATCAGAATCTCGAGAGTATGTTTCTTGAGTCCAAGCATGCAAACAGAACCCTTACATCATATTTCCACAGGCTGAGTGATGATACCACTAATACGGAAAAGTTCAAGAAGCTCAGCCGCAAGCAGATATATACCAATTCACAGCGTATCGCTGACCTTATGGAAGACATGAGTGAGCTTCAGAACCCGGCCTGGCTTGATGAAGCGTCAGAAATAATAGGTGCTGATTATATAATTTTATATGACCATAACGGTGATGAAGTAGTAACGAATGCCCGCTACAAGGGGATGTCGCTCGGTAAAAAAGAGTCTTCCGCAACATATGATTTCAGGCGCCTTCTCAGAGGTGTACGATATATATATCATGATAATATCAAAGATGAAGTGACGGGTCTCACCAGAAATCTTCACGGCATATCTGTTGATCTCAACTCTGATGAAACTTCTTATGGTGCTATGCTGATCGCTTTTGAGCCTAACGAGTATGCCGATATGACAATTACGGATTATGATGCTGCTGCTTCAGCAATGGCTACTCCGGGTACAATTCTTTTTGGCGCAGACCCGAAAACCGGTGAGATCCTTTACAGCAGTAAGAAATCGTTTATAGGAAAAAATGCCGATGATCTCTGCACGGAATCATTCCCTATGCGCAGTAACTATCTTGGATTCCTTGATATAAACGGCAAAGAGTACTATGGAAGGTCAGCCAGCTATGAGGGCAATATCTACTACTATTTTGTTGAAAAGAGCAAAATGAATGAATATTCCGGAATCTATGCTTCCACATGCAGGATCATGTTTCTTATCATCTCTGTGATCATGCTGTTATTCCTGTTCCACGGTTTTACTGAAGATAAATTCAAGGAGTACGCAGTTGTAGAAGACCCTGATGATGATGAACTGCTCAGGAGATTTGAAAAACGCTATCTTAAAAAACAGCACAAAGCGTCTGCCGACCTGTTCTCAGTTTTCAATAAGGACCTCACACCGGGATACAAGGCCCTTTCCGCAGCAGGGTTCCTTTTGTTCATATATATCGTCCTCATCATGCTGTCGATATATAACGCCAGGTACACTTCAGAATCCAACAGCAATCTGATCAGTTATATCTCCCACGGAGACTGGGAGCGCGGATTCAATACATTTGCCGGCGCCGCTATCCTGTTCCTTATCTGCGCTTTAGCTGTGACACTCTTCATATTCAGGCTGATCTCGATAGCCATGGTAAACTTGCTCAGTGAGAGGAGCGAGACCATCTGTCTTCTGATCATGAATATCCTCAGCTACGCCGTGATGATAGCCTCCGTGTTTATCGCACTCGGATACCTCGGTGTCAATGCGAGGGCAATAATCGCATCTGCCGGTCTTGTAGGTCTTGCTCTGTCTCTCGGAGCAAAGGATCTGGTAGCGGATGTGCTTGCGGGGATAACGACAATAGCAGAGGGAACTTATCAGGTCGGTGAGGTAATTGAAATAGCAGGATTCAGGGGTGAAGTTGCCAAGCTCGGCATGAGAAGCACTACACTGGTGGGTCGCGGAAAAAATATCAAAACATTCCGTAACAGCAGCATCGGTGATGTTATAAACTACTCGAGAATGAATTCCTGGTATCCTCTTACACTGACATTCTCCAATGCTGTGAGCATATCAGAAGTTGAAAAGATCCTTAATGAAGAGCTCCCGGCTATCGGTGTAAAGTATCCGGAGATCATCAGTGGACCTGAATACAGAGGTATCGATTCTGTAAACAGTGACAGAACAACGATACTCATACTTACAGAATGCAAGCAGACGGATTACAACAGTGTTCAGCTCAATGTGAACAGAGAAGTCCTTCACATAATGAAATCTCATAACATTGCTACTCAATAGGCTGTAAATAGCAAAAAAAACCAGGCGGGCTTTAAGCCCGCCTTATTGTTTATGCCTCATGCACAAGCTTTCCGTTTATGTTCTCTATTTCTATGGCGAAGCATAGGGTTCTGACAGCGTCCTTTTCGATCTCTGACTCCACGTACTCAGGCGTGCATGGGAACTTTCCGCACAGCAGCCGGCTCCATTTTATGATCGACTCCTGATCTTCGATCAGTTCAGCTTTGCCGAAGACGATAACACTTTTTACATATTTCGCCCAGTCCCCTTCTTTCTGGTACTCCTGGCCGAATACACAGTATGAAACCTTAGGATCTCTCTTTATAGCATCTACCCTGTGGCCGAAATTTGCTCCATGAAAATAAAGCTTTCCCGTCTCCTCGTCATAATAATGATTGATAGGAACTCCGTAAGGATAACCGTCATCTCCCTGAACAGAGAGAACTCCTCTGGTTTCATTCTTGAGTACTTCTATTATCTCTTCCTGTGTGAGAGCCTGCGGGCTTCTTCTCATCTTTCTGAACATAATGTCCTCCCATTTGGTTATTTTTTATTATCTGGAGTAATTCTACTTCATTTTGCGTATAATAATAAAGGATATATTTCAGAATGCCCGGTCCAGCGGGCAAAAGAACAAAGAAGAAAGGACTTCATCTATTTATGCAGGAAAAACACACTATCTGTCTGCTCAATGACTCATTTCCGCCAACCATCGATGGTGTGGCCAATGTTGTTCTGAACTACGCAAACATCATTGAGAAGGATCACGGGCATTCCCTCGTTGTGACGCCACAGGTACCGGATACAGAAGACGATTACCCTTTCCCGGTCGTAAGATATCCCAGCATAGACACCAGGAAACTGGTGGGATATGTAGCCGGATATCCGTTTTCGCCTGAAGCCGCTCATATAATAAAGGAAGAAAAGACTGAGCTTCTTCACACTCACTGTCCTATGACCTCAAGCCTGCTTGCGCGCCAGCTGTCTGAGTCTATGGGTCTTCCGCTGGTAATGACATGGCATACAAAATATGATATCGATATCGCCAATGCGATCCATAATAAAGCTCTGCAGGAAACAGCTCTTCAGGCTCTGCTTCGCAATGTGAACGCCTGCGATGAGATCTGGACTGTCAGCAGCGGTGCCGGAGAAAACCTGAGATCGATCGGTTATGAAGGCGATTACATAGTGATGCCAAACGGTGTCGATCTTCCTCACAAAACAGTGCCGAAAGATCAGGTCTTTAAGGCTACTTCAGGCTACGACCTGCCGCATGGGATCCCATGCTTCCTTTTCATTGGAAGACTGATGTGGTACAAAGGACTTCGCATTATTCTCGATGCTCTTGCCCTTCTCCTCAATCAGAAGAAAGACTTCCGCATGATCTTTATCGGCGGCGGCGGTGATGAAGAAGAAGTAAAAGCGTATACCGCTTCCCTCGGACTTGAACGCAAAGTATTCTTTACCGGTCCGATCTCTGCCCGCAGACTGCTGCGCGCATGGTATACACGTGCTGATCTCTTCCTCTTCCCTTCGACTTTTGATACCAACGGTCTTGTAGTAAGAGAAGCAGCAGCAAGTGATACTGCTTCTGTGATAATCCAGGGCAGCTGTGCTTCTGAAGGCATCAAAGACGGGCAAAACGGTTTTCTTATCGAAGAAAATGCTCAGTCACTTGCGGCAAAGCTGTCAGAACTCATATCATCTCCGGATAAGATCAAAGACGTTGGTCGATCTGCAGGTCGCGAGATCTACATATCCTGGGATGAAGCTGTAGCGCGCGCATATGACAGATATGAAATCGTCATAGACAGATACAAGAGTGGATACTATAAAAAAAGGCTTCCTTATGACTATGACTTCTTCAGAGCACAGGGAGAGCTGATGGAAACTCTGGGCAGTATCGGGGCGGCAGGACAAAACCTCAGAAAAGACGCAGAAACTCTCAGAAATGACCTGGATACATCTCTGCGGTCAATCAAAAATAAAGCTATAGTAGATGCGATTACAGCAGGTTACGAGACCAGACAGGGAATCAAAAACATCAGGACTGAAGCCGGGCAGCTGCTTCAGAGCAAAAAAGAAGAGGCACTTGAAGGTCTGGAAACAGCCCGCAATGACTTATGGGAATTACTTGACAGATATCTATGATATCTGAAATGTATTCTTAACAATAATCAGGCTCCATGCATTACATGGAGCCTGATTTATTTCATAAAACTATATTTAACTATTTCTTGAATACTTTAGCGAGTTTGCTGCCCTTCGCTCTGATCTTGATCTCTCTAGGCAGTGCATAAGGCAGGATTGCTTTAAGCTTACCATTCTCTGCAGAGTACATTCTCGAAGCAAGAGGATGATCTCTCTCAAGCCTGATAGCATCGAATTCGCACTTTGTTGTACACAGTCCGCAGCCGATACATCTATTGACATCAACAGTCGTAGCACCGCACTTCAGACATCTGTTGGCTTCAGCCCTTATCTGAAGTTCTGTAAGCGGTTCTCTCAGATCTTCCCAGGTCTTGGTCGGATCGCCGTCCCTGCGTCCCGGCTTCTGTCTAGGCATATTATCATATCTCTCAACGAAGATATCATCTCTGTCGAGCTCGATGATCTCACGCAGATCGCGTCCTACGGTCAGTCTGTTAGCACCCTGATCTTTATGGACATATCTGTGCAGTGAATCAGCGATGACTCTGCCTGCTCCGATAGCATCGATAGCGAACTTCTGACCTGTTACGATGTCTCCGCCTGCAAAGATATCTTCTTCCGCTGTCTGGAGTGTGACCGGATCAGCCTTTATTGTGCCGTTAGGATTGAATTCCACCTTGGTACCCTTAAGGAGATCCTGCATGTCTACCTTCTGACCTGTGCAGTAGAGTACTGTCTGGCAATCAACATCAAGAGTCTCAGAATCATCATACTTTGGATCGAATCTGCCCTCTTCATTCTTGACAGACAGGCATTTTTTGAACTTGATCCCGGTGACCTTTCCACCCTTGCTGACGATCTTAGCAGGGCCCCAGCCGCCGTTTACGCTGATGCCTTCTTCTTCACACTCTGTTCTGTCTTCAATGCCCATAGGAAGCTCGTCATAACCTTCAAGAGCGTACATCATGACTGTGTCTGCTCCGGATCTCACCGCTGTCCTTGCAACGTCTGCACCGATGTTTCCGCCGCCGATAACTACTACGTTGCCACTGAGCTTGCCTGCTTTAGGCAGATCGCCCTGCATCAGTGCGACCTCATCCTCATTGATGATGCGCATGAAATCTATTCCCGACATTACGCCCTTGGCATCTGCTCCCTCTACAGCGAGCTTTCCGCCGCTCTGCAGTCCGATAGCTACATAGAATGCAGCATAACCTTCGTCTCTGAGCTGCTGGATCGTGACATCCTTGCCTACCTCGACTCCTGTTCTGAATTCAACGCCCATCTCCTTCATAACATCGATCTCGGCGTCTACTACATCCTTCTCAAGTCTGAATGAAGGGATACCGTATCTGAGCATGCCCCCGAGAGCCTTCTGTTTCTCGAATACTGTAACAGGATAGCCGCGCTTTCTCAGGTAATAAGCTGCGGAGAGACCTGCCGGACCGGCTCCTATGATAGCCATCTTGTACTCATCGCCCCAGAATCCGCCGATCTCTTTACCGCATTCCGGTACGAATCTGTGCTCTGCTTTAAGTTCCTGTGCTGCGATGAACTTTTTGATCTCATCGATAGCTACAGGCTGATCGATCGTGCCTCTTGTACATCTGTCTTCGCATCTTCTGTTGCAGACAGCGCCGCATACTGCAGGAAGCGGATTGTCCTGCTTGATCAGCTCAAGAGCTTCTCTGTATCTGCCCTGATCTGCCATGTTGATGTAACCCTGTACCGACAGATTGGCAGGACATGCTGCCTTACAAGGCGAAGTTCCTGTCTCATAGCAGTTGATCTTGGCGTCTTCTCTGTAATTTTTGTTCCACTTGTGAGGTCCCCACTTTACTTCATTAGGAAGCTCTGTGAGCGGGTATTCCACTGCCTGGCCGTTCTTCCTGCAAAGCTTCTGTCCGAGCTTGGCAGCTCCGACCGGACAGATCTCAACGCATTTACCGCATGCTACACACTTATTGTGGTCTACATGAGCTCTGTATGCAGAAGCTGACATATTAGGCGTATTGAAAAGCTGCGAAGTCTTGAGCGCGTTGCAGACGGTATTGGAGCAGTTACAGATACCAACGATCTTGTCTTCTCCGTCGAGGTTTGTGATCTGATGTACATAGCCTGCCTTCTCAGCCTTGCGCAGTACTTCCATTACCTCTTCATAGCTGCAGTAATATGCATCCTTCTTGGTCTCAACAAGGTACTCTGCCATATCGCCGACCGCGATGCACCAGTAATCCTCGATCTCGCCGCCGCCTTCACCTCTTATCCTCTGCTGTCTTCTGCATGAACATACATCGAGGCAGAATTTATCATATTTCTTGAGCCAGTATGAAAGCTTTTCATATGAAATAGCCTGATTGTTTGCATCGATAGCTGTTTCTACCGGTATGACATGCATTCCCAGACCGCCGCCGCCTTCAGGCACCATATGAGCGACTTTGCCTACAGGTACCATTGAAGCATAGTGGAAGAAAGTAGCTATCTCAGGATGCTCTTCCATGAGTTTTCCGGTCATGAGCATATACTCGCCGGAACCGACTACCCACTTAGGCACGAAATACTGCTTTTCGTTGGTCTTGTTCTCGCGATCGTATTCGAGCAGACCTTTCTGGCAGATACCTTCGGCCATATTAAGGGCTTCTGTGATCGTCATACCGTTTCTTTTGGCCAGTTCTTTGACTGTCAGCTTGACAGTCCTCTTCTTTTTGAAATTGAGCATGAACTTGATCTCGTCAGTTGTCAGGAGCTTGTCCAAAAGCCAGAAATCAGGCTCATCATTGGCGATTTTTTCAGGATGTCCGGACATTCCCAGATCATCGGTGATCATTGCCGCCAGTTTTCTGATCAGTTCTTCACGCTCTTTGTCATCCATCGGATAGGTTTCCGGCAGATAATCCCAGTCGTTGAAGAAGTAGTCTTGAAATCTTTCTGGTACCATATCTATTCCTCTCTCTTGCAATTATCATAACAAGCAGGCCATATTGACCCGCAAAAACTGCTGTGTATATTTTATCATATGCAATAAATGACCAAAAGGTCAGCATAGAAAAAAACATAATAATACCCGGGCAATACCCGGGTATGTCTGTATCCTGCATCGTCATGCAGCTATGCGGCTTCTTTCAGTTCGGCTTCCTTACCTGTGTGCAGACGCATGATCGTCTGAGGGCTGTCTGCCCTGTCCCTGTAGTATTGATCAGAAATAAGTGATGCATCCAGATGATCCAGGTACGGATCGCCTTCACCCTGACCGTTCATATCATGTATTCCGTCAGCACTGTATCTGGTCAGAACGATCCGGTCCGGATATATCTCGCAGATAGTACCGGTAAGGGTCTGGTCAGCAGCATTGTACTTGTCAACAGTACCGTTTTCTATCTCTTTTGGTGAGCAGTTCATGTAGTGGCCGACATATCCTGCATTCATATATGTGAAATTGAGTTCTTCCTGCGTGAATGTGTCAGTGACTGTATCACCTTCACTGTATTCCGGAATCAGAATACTGTCTCCCGGCGTAGCGAACACGCAGCTGCCGCCCATATAGCAGTCCCATCCTTTAGTATGATTGTGTCCGAAAAGATATATGATATCAAGAGACTTTCCTGCTTCATTCACCGCGTCAAACAGAATGCCGGAATACAGGTTGTCCCCTGTTGTATGCTTAGATGATGTCCTCGCTGTAAAATGGAGCGGGACATGACCTGCGATGATGACAGGTCGCGTCTCACCATTACTGATCAGTTCTTTCATGCACTTACTGAATTCATCAGCGGTATGCTGCACCTTATCGAGGCTTCCGCTTACTTTGCCCTGTTTCCATGGAAAATCGTTCTCCGTATTCAACACATACACAAGGTATTTTCCATACTCATGCAGACCTGAATCAGCTATCGATTCTGTCATTTTGTCGTGATTGCCCTGAACGAATACAAAGTTATCACTTTCTATATCCGGAACAATAGATGTAACAGTGTCTCTTATCTCTGATATTGCATCTTCCGGACTGATCTGATAGTCGTGCAGCTTTCTGTCATTGGAGTAGTCACCGCAAATGATGAAATCCTGAGGATTTTTCCCATCTGCACATGCAGCTTCAACTACTGACTTCAAATTGTCCGCCGGACTGGGCCAGCCCTTCTCACTCTGGTAATCTGATGCGAAAAACAGAGTCGAAGGGCCTGCAGAAATGCGTTTGAATTTAAATCTATAACGAGCTTCATACCCGAGGGCCGTACCCGTATAATCAGTGGAGTATGAGTCAGCACCCATCTCGATAGCCCGGCGTATATCGTCCTCTTCATTGAGTGTCCAGATGCTGAATTTCTTGCCTGCATCATGTGCATCTTTGCACCAGTCAGCAGACATCAGGTCATCACGTACAGCAACGATATCCACGAAGTCTTTTTTCAGACCTGCCCTGAATTCCGGGCCGCTCCTGATGATATGCAGCTTCTGCATATCCGGATATATCTTTTCCACTTTTTCCAGCACGGATGGATATGAGCTTTCTACGATTATTCTTTCCGTGTAGCCATACTTATCAACTATTGTCCGGAACGCTTTTATACATGCATCATTGGCATCTTTAAGTTCGATAAGGTAATTGACAGTATCGCTGTATTTGTCGAACACTTCGCTGAGTTTTAATATTTTCTTCCCGTCATGTGTCCTGAGTTTATCGATATCATCATCATGCAGGGCATTAAACTGAGCTACAGTACCTGTGAGAGGCCATGCATTGAACTCATTTGATACAAAAAGTGTTCCGTCTGCTGAGATCACTACACCAAACTCAAGATTATGCGACCCCTCAGCGATCGCTTTGTCAAATGCCGCTTCAGTGTTTTCGGTCTCATCACCTGAAGCACCGCGGTGTGAATATACATGCTCCGCAGCCATAGTATCGATCGTTTTGTCAGCCGCATCTGAATAATCTTCAGCAAGAGCATCTGCTGCAGGTTCCACTGTCTCAGCAACATCTATGTTGTGCTCAACGTTGCGCTCTGTGCTGGTCTTTACTATATACAACGCAGAAACTGCGCATAGTAATATAAGCACTGCTATCAGTGCAGCCAGACGTGATCTGCGATGGTTATTTCTTTTCTTCAATTTAACGTTACTCCTCCGTAAACTTTCTATGCTAGTATTGTAACACAGAAAAGGCATTGCCGAAGCAATGCCTTTTGATTTCAGATCGTTTCTGCTCCAAGCAATGAATTACTTAAGCTGAGCAGCTACTTCCTCTGCGAAGTTCTCTTCTTTCTTTTCTATACCTTCGCCGACTTCAAATCTGATAACCTTGGTCAGTGTCAGATCCTTGTCAACAGTTCCAAGATACTGAGCAACAGTCTGCTTGCCGTCTTCTGCTCTTACATAGGTCTGATCAAGCAGGCACATTTCCTTCAGCGACTTGTTGATACGTCCGTCAACAAGGCTCTTGAACATCTTGGTTTCAACTATTTCCAACTTAGCAGCGATCGCGAGACCGGCCAGTTTTGTCTTTGCTTCCTCAGAAAGGAAGTTTGGCAGATAGTTGAAGTTAAAGCTCTTGTCTGCTCTCTTTTCAGTCAGAATGTTAACGTCTTCTTCGCCCCATACGCCGTGGACCTTTTCGAGCAGTCCGTTCAGGATAGGCTTAGGAAGTGTGAACGGATCGTTCAGCGCGCTTTCCAGAGTGATCTTTCTCAGGTTAGCCAGTTCCTCTTCGGAGATCTCATCTCTGCTTACATACTGTGGGTTCATTGCTGCAACCTGCATTGCAATGTTCTTCAGTGCAGTCTTGTTGTCATCGCTGTCTTTACCGTTAGCAGCAACGATAACGCCGATGTTTCCGCCGCCGTGAATGTATGTAGCCAGAACTTCTCCGGAAGCCTTATCGATCCTTCTGATAGACATGTTTTCACCGATCTTGGCAATCTTAGCTGTCAGTACTTCTCCGGCTGTTGCGCCTTCGAAAGGCATAGCCTTGAATGCTTCGATATCATTGTCCTTTGCTTCAAGTGCCAGCTTAGCCAGACCTTCTACAAAACCAATGAACTCATCATTCTTGGCAACAAAGTCTGTTTCAGAGTTGACTTCTACGATAGCTGCTGTTTTGCCGTCTTCTGAGAGAGCGACTCTGACAAGACCCATTGCTGCGATTCTTCCAGCCTTCTTAGCTGCCTTTGACAGTCCCTTTTCTCTCAGGACTTCAACTGCCTTATCCAGATCGCCGTCAGCTTCGACCAGAGCCTTTTTGCAGTCCATCATGCCTGCACCTGTCATTTCACGCAGTTCTTTTACCAGTTTTGCTGTAACCTCAGCCATTTTTTCCTCCTTGTATACCATGTCAATGCCCCTTTATGATAAAGGGGCATATATTTCAACATCCTGTATTATTCCTCGTCTGCAGCCTCAGCCTCAGCAGCTTCCTCTGCCTCAGCAGGTGCAGCTTCAGGAGCCTCTGCAAAGCTCTCGCCCTGCTTTGCCTCGATAATAGCGTCTGCCATTGTGCTTGTGATCAGCTTTACAGCTCTGATAGCATCGTCGTTAGCCGGGATGACGAAGTCGACATCGTCCGGATCACAGTTCGTATCTACGATACCTACTACAGGGATACCGAGGATCTTAGCTTCCTTGACAGCGATTCTTTCCTTCTTAGGGTCAACAACGAAGAGTGCTCCAGGCATTCCCTTCATGTCCTTGATGCCGCCGAGGTATTTCTCGAGCTTGTCTGCCTCTGCGATCATTTTGAGAGCTTCCTTCTTGGCATACTTGTTGATAGTGCCGTTTTCCTGCATCTCTCTGATCTCAGCAAGTCTGTCGATTCTCTTGCTGATGGTCTTGTGGTTAGTGAGCATTCCGCCGAGCCATCTCTCGTTTACGAAGTACATTCCGCATCTCTCTGCCTCATCTCTGATGGCAGCCTGAGCCTGCTTCTTGGTTCCTACGAAGAGAACCGGTCTTCCGCTTGCTCCTACCTCTCTCATGAAATCATAAGCCTCATCGATCAGACCAAGTGTCTGCTGAAGGTCGATGATGTAGATTCCATTTCTCTCTGTGAAGATATAAGGAGCCATCTTAGGGTTCCATCTTCTTGTCTGATGTCCAAAGTGGACGCCTGCTTCAAGCAGCTGTTTCATTGATACTACTGACATTTTTATAACCTCCGGTTAATACTACTTCCACTGTGGCTTTCTGCCTTCAACCCTGCAGTCTGCAAGGGCACCGCGGCTGACCACAGTGTGACAAATAAATATACGTGCGCACAGCGCGCACTCGTATATTATACGTATAGGAATCCTTTTTTTCAAGGTTATTTTTTACTTTATGAAATCTTTTTTGACGCATTTTCTGCAGAGACCTTTTGGGATAAAAAAATCCCAATAAATTATAGATTAAGTATATTAAATTAGTTATGAAAATGCGCTATTATTAGCATAGGTGAATATAAGGCAGAAGAAGTTTATATCGAACACTAAGGTATTATTTTTTGGAAAGGAGTTGTTAATATGCTAGAAAAACGATTTAAGCTGCAAGAACACAACACCGATGTCAAGACTGAAGTCATAGCCGGTGCTACGACTTTTCTGGCCATGGCCTATATTCTGGCTGTAAACCCAGCGATCCTGTCTGCCTCAGGAATGGATGCGGCATCCGTTTTCACAGCCACTGCGATCTCTGCAGGTCTTGCGACTCTGTGTATGGCGTTCTTTGCAAACTATCCTGTAGCTCTTGCTTCAGGAATGGGTCTCAATGCATACTTCGCTTACACCGTCTGCCCTATGGTCGGAACAGAGCATCCATGGGAAGTTGCGCTTGCTGCTGTATTCTGTGAAGGTATCATTTTCATACTGCTCTCATTTACCAATTTCAGAGAGTCGCTTGTAAATGACATCCCTATGAATCTGAAATCAGCTATCTCAGTTGGTATCGGTCTCTTCATAGCCATCGTCGGGCTCAAGAATTCAGGCGCTGTAGAAGTAACAACTGAGAGCGGTATTGCCTTTGGTAATCCGGGCAGTGCTGCTGTAGCCCTGTCACTGTTAGGCGTTATCGTTATCGCTTATCTTTCTCACAAAGGTCTGAAGGGAGCGATTTTCTACGGTATTCTCATCACTTGGCTTCTCGGAGTTATTGCAGAGGCTATAGGCTGGTATGTTCCGGATCCTGCAAACGGTGTGTACAGTGTATATCCTAACCTGTCACTCAGTGGTGTAAAAATGGATTACTTCTTCTCATTTGATTTCCACTGGATCAGCCAGAACCTGCTCAAATTCTTTGTCATCATATTTACCTTCCTGTATGCAGATATGTTCGATACAGTAGGTACTCTTATCGGTGTTGCCGAGAGTGCAGGCCTTCTTGATGAGGATGGAAAGCTTCCACAGGTAAAACCGGCTCTGCTTTCTGACGCTATCGGAACAGTTATAGGTGCCTGCCTCGGAACATCCACAGTTACATCATTTGTTGAATCATCGGCCGGTGCTGCTGTCGGAGGCAAGACAGGACTTACATCAGCAACTTCAGGTGTGCTGTTCATCGTCTCACTGTTCTTATCACCTCTGTTCATCTCGATACCGGGATTTGCAACGACACCTGCTCTTGTCTATGTAGGATATCTGATGATGTCACAGATCAAGAACGTAAAGTTCGAAGGTGCTCCGATGTCCGATATCATCTCTGCATTCTTCGCTATAATCATGATGCCTTTCACATCATCCATCGCAAACGGAATCATGTTCGGTATCCTTTCATATGTAATCCTCAAGGTTCTCGAGGGTGGCGCTAAGGAAATCAAGCCGGTAATGTGGATCTCGTTCGCACTGTTCCTTGTATATCTGAGAGTCAGCATGGCTTGATGATACTTGCATGAAACAATAAAAAACAGCGCAAATGCGCTGAAAAACCAGATCCCGGAAGTCTTTCTTCCGGGATCCTTTTTTACTTTATTGGTTGTTCATGCCAGTTTTCGGCGTGCATCCTTTACAAGTGAATCGATGTTTTCTCTGGACACCATATCTACGCCATTGTCTATCCTGTCTTTCATGAAGTTGGCACGCCCTTTTGCCTCAGGAGTGCTTCCTGACAGCAGGACCCGGCGCATGATCTTCATGAGGAACTTGTCAAAGCCTTCAACCTTGTCCGGGTCATACCTGCCTCCGAGTATATAGAGGATAGCTTTGTTCTCATTCTTAGGGTCTATCTTCCCTATACTGTATCCCCATACCTGGGCATAGTTTTCAGCGGTCTCATCTGCCATTCCTACACCGAACACTATAAGTCTTTGCATCAGTTCGTCATCAAGCATCTTACCAAACTTGTCGAAATCAACGATACCGCTCCCTCTTATCCATCCTCCGTAAATGATGCAGTCATACTCATACAGGTTCAGCCCTTTCATCCGTGGGTCTGTAATCGAAACTGCTTCGCAGTCCAGATCTTCAGCGATCCATTCAGCATACTGCTTTGTACTGCCTCTCTTTGATGAATAAACTACTATCGCTCTGCTCATATCCTCAATACCTTTAACTCTTTAACCTTTAACGTTGTCCTCTTTAAGCAGGCCTATCAGCTTTGCTCTGAGATCCTCTGTCAGTTTTATACGATTCGCCGGACTGCATCTGACCGGTTTCTGTCCAGGCAGATATACCAGTACATCACGGTCTCCGGGATAGAGACTCATCATATCTGTCAGGTGATAAAGAACTGCCTTTGCATCTCTGTGATCGCTGATCACTTCTTCAGATATCCTGAGTTTGACAGGATCATTGAGAGGTGTGTTCTCTTGTTTTCTCAAAGGCCGTTCAGGTTGTCTTTGCGGAGAATTATTGTATCCTCTGTCATCATAAGGACTGCCATAGTAACCATTATCACTATATCGGTCAGCATTTCGGCGGTTTCTGGCGAGAATCGAAATGTCTTCTACAGGCACGATGTCCTCTATAAGGATCTCAGCATCGCTCTCGTCCTTAAAGCTGACTCTGCCGGAGATACCGACGATCTGATCATTACGGATGATGTTGCGCTTTTTCTCATATACCTTTGGAAAAGCGATAGCATCTATCACCCCGTCATAGTCTTCAAGACTCAGCCTTGCCATCTCCTGAGACTTCCGTGTGATCATTGTTCTCACTCCGCTCAGCATACCTGCGAGGATGACAAAATCGCCGTCTCTGAACTTCGATGTGTTTATGATCATGCTGTCACCGTCATCCCTGCCTGATGTGAACTCTTCTCCGCCTGAAGTCAGGTCTGCAGTGCTGGCTGTCGTATTATTGCGTATGAGCTGCTCATATTCGTCGAGCGGATGTCCGGAAAGATATACTCCAAGCATCTCTTTTTCCATAGCAAGCTTAGTATCTCCCGGAAAGTCTGCGACACGAGGCAGAGGCGGACTTGCAATTACCTCATCGGCAAAATCATCGAGCTGGAACAGGCTGATCTGCGCGCGATTGCCGGTCCTTGCCTTTTTCTGAGCGCGCGATACAGCGTCATCGCATACTGCCATCAGCACGGCTCTGTTAGGGTTGATATCGTCGAAGGCGCCTGCCTGTATAAGTGACTCTATCGCTTTACGATTGAGTTCACCGGCATCTATCACGCTGATGAACTCATAGAAGTCATGTGTATCTGTGACCTCATCTCTGCTTCGTATTATCGCATCTATTATGCCTGTGCCTACATTCTTGACGCTCAGCAATCCGAATCTTATCTTACCGTCAAGCGCTGTAAAGTTTCGTCCGCTCTTCATCACTGAAGGCGGCAGAAGTTCTATGCCCATCTCACGGCAATTCCTTACATAATCAGCTGTATGCTTCGCATCCCCTGCCATACTGCTCATGAGAGCAGCCATGAACTCAGTAGGATAATGACATTTCAGATAAGCTGTTTCATATGAGAGCACAGCATAGGCAGCTGCATGGGACTTGTTGAATGCATATGAAGCAAAACTGACCATATCCTCAAATATCGTCTCTGCAGCCTGAGCAGGAACACCATTGGCTACACATCCGGCTATACCCTCGCTTCCGTCTTCAGCAGTTTTGCCGTTGATGAAGTACTCTTTTTCTTCGAGCATGACACTCATCTTCTTTTTGCTCATAGCTCGTCTTACAAGATCGGAGCGTCCGAAAGAGTATCCACCGAGGTCTCTTACTATCTGCATCACCTGTTCCTGATATATGAGGCAACCGTAAGTGACATCAAGGATCGGTTTCAGATGAGGATCAGCATATCTGATTTTATCAGGGTGTTTCTTGTTCTCTATATATTTTGGTATGGAGTCCATCGGCCCCGGTCTGTAAAGAGCGATACCCGCGACTATGTCCTCAAAACATGTAGGTCTGAGATTCTTCATAAAGTCAGTCATCCCGCCGCTTTCAAGCTGGAATACACCCTTTGTGTTGCCGTCAGCGATGAGTCTGAATACCTCAGGGTCATCATAATCCATTGCAGACCAGTCGATGGTGATACCGTGATTGTCTTCTATCATCTTCAGAGCGTCCCTTATGACAGTAAGGTTGCGCAGGCCCAGAAAGTCCATCTTAAGGAGTCCGAGCTCCTCTATCGTAGTCATATTGAACTGTGTGGATATGCCCTTATCTGAAGAGTATAAAGGAACATATTCATCGAGCGGAAGTTTTGAGATCACGATGCCTGCGGCATGAGTCGATGCATGGCGAGGCAGTCCCTCGAGAGCCATCGAGAGGTCCAGGACCTGCTTTACCAGCGGCTCGCTCTCATATCTCCTCCTGAGATCAGGGTTGACCTCAAGTGCCTTAGCAATAGTGATACCGAGCTCGTTAGGGATGGCTTTTGCTATCTCATCTCCCTCTGCATATGTCGCATCAAGAGCGCGCGCAATATCCCTCACAGCAGCTTTCGCTTTGAGTGTTCCGAAAGTTATGATCTGAGAGACTTTGTCCCTGCCGTATTTGCGTGTGACATAGTCTATGACCTCCTGACGCCTTTCGATGCAGAAATCGATATCTATATCAGGCATGCTGACACGTTCAGGATTAAGGAACCGCTCAAAGATCAGGTTATATCTGATAGGATCTATCTCTGTGATATCAAGGCAATATGAAACTATACTGCCTGCAGCCGAACCTCTGCCCGGACCGACAGCTATTTTATGCGATTTTGCATAGTGGATAAAATCCCACACGATAAGGAAATACTCCACATATCCCATACTCTCGATCACAGACAGCTCCATCTCCAGGCGCTTCCTGTAACCGGATGTAAGCTCAAGTGCATCCCTGCCGTATCTCTTCTCCAGCCCCTCATAACATAGTCTGCGCAGATACTCATCACAGGTCATGCCGTCGGGTGGTACATATTCAGGCAGATGGTAGTCTCCGAATGTGAATTCCACATTGCAGCGCCTGGCTATCTCATGTGTCCTGTCCACGGCATCGCCCAGATCAGGGAAAAGTTCCCTCATCTCTTCTTCAGACTTGATGTAGAACTCGTCATTTTCGAATCTCATGCGGTTCTCATCATGTATGTTGGTCTGGGTCTGGATGCACATCAGGATATCCTGTGCCGTAGCATCTTCACGCCGGATATAGTGAGCATCATTGGTCGCTACCAGAGGAATATCAATGTCAGCCGACAGCCTTATAAGACCCTCTATGACCTTTTTATCTTCCTCCAGATGATGGTTCTGTATCTCCAGGAAGAAATTGTTTCTGCCGAAAATGCTTTGCAGCTCGAGAGCTTCTTTTTTTGCTCCTTCATAGTCGTTATTGAGGAGCATTCTCTGAGTATTTCCGGCAAGGCAGCCCGAAAGGCATATCAGACCTTCACTGTATTGTCTGAGAAGAGATTTGTCTACCCTCGGCCTGAAATAGAAACCGTCCACATAACTCTTTGAGACTATCCTGACAAGGTTGCTGTAGCCTTCCTGAGTCTCGGCAAGCAGTATCAAGTGACCTGAATACCTGTCCCTGCCGGCCTCCTTGTCATACATAGTCCTTGCTGCAGTATAGACCTCGCACCCGATGATCGGCTTGATTCCCGCTTTTTTACAGGATTTATAAAAGTCTATGACTCCGAACATGGCTCCGTGGTCTGTGATCGCGCATGAATCCATCCCCAGTTCCTTAACGTACTGAGGAAGCTCAGATATCCTGCTCATTCCGTCGAGCAGGCTGTATTCTGTATGAACATGAAGATGTGTAAACATATTTCTATTTTATGTTAAACGTTTCCTTTGCACAAACAGTATATTTCACGGCGCTCTGCGAACAACTGTTCATATCGTATCACAGAATCCATGATTTTTCAATTACTCACAAAGGGTAACCTTGCATTGTGTTTTATGAAAAAGAGGTGCTTTCGCACCCCTTTGTAATTGTCTGACTATTTGATGCCGCGTTCTTTTTTGAGCATTGCGATCTTAAGTTTCTTGATGCATTCCTTCACATCTTCTTCAGTGTAGTTGTTCTCACCGACGATGTTGGATTCGATACCTTCAGGATTCTTGTTGAAATCGACCACGTTGGCAAGATACGGACTCTCTACTACGAAAGTGCCTGCTGTACCGCTCCAGTTGAGTCCGGCTACAGGGATGCCTCTCTCTCCTATCTCATTGACGCAGTTGACGTAGTCTACATCAAGGTTGCCCCATCCGTCTGTTTCAACAATAACGCCGTCAGGTCTGCAGCACTCAGCGACTACCGCGGCTGTCCTTGAGCATCTGATCTTCTCAACATTTCCTTCAGGCGAACCATATACGAGAACGCCCATCAGATCGATACCTTCGTCCTCTCCAAGGACCTTGATCAGCGGATCTCTGAAGTGATGAAGACTTGTTTCTTTCGTCGAAGGACCTACTCCCATATCGCACCTCCTTAGTTCATCGCTTTGATCGCACCGTCTCTGAACTCATTAGGAGTCAGCATGATAGGGGTGCATCCGTAATCGATAAGTGATTTGCCTCCCTCAACGCCTGACGGCTGATCCGGGAAGATCCATGTGTCGAGCATAGCGCCGTGAGCGATCATCTCCTTGATAACGAGGACCTTCTTCTGTCCCGGTCTGATCTTATCATAGTACTCATGTCTCTCAGTGCACTTGGTGCCCTCGAACTTCTTGAGCTGAGCTCTGAATGTATTCATCCATTCTTCGACCATCTTGTAAGCATCGATGATCGCATATCTCTCCTGTCCCATGCCCTTCTTGAAGGTGATGTTGAAGGATATGATGTAATCATCGTCTGCAGGTGTGCCGGCTCTGTTCAGGTAGAGCATATCCTTGAGATTGCCGTCGGAAGAGCCAAATTCATGTGCCTGTATGCCCTCGGTGTCAACACCTGTAGGCATTACATAGACGCCTGTGATGGTATGTGTAATTCCCTCTCCGCACTTGCCAAGGACTTTGACGGAAATAGGGATTATATCCATTATTGTATTGGTGTGTCTGTCATGATCACCCGGATCGATGACCTCTACATCCACCTTCTCGATAACACTGCTGTACTTCTCAGTCAGTGCGGCAAGACAGTCATTGTTGATCGTCATCTTGCCATCAGTCGTGATCTTGTTCTCGTCCCCCATACTGACATCCGTCATGTGGAAGGCCTTGATGACCAGTCTTCTCAGTTCGATATCATTTGCAGCCATTGTTCTTGCTACCTCTCATTGCTTAATAGGTTAAATGATATACATATAATAAGTCAGATCGGCACGCGATTCAACCGTGTGGTATCGTCAGCAGCCTTCTCTGGAAAAATGGGGCTGATCTCTCAGCCCCATCTTCGATACTTTCAGATATCGATGTCCTATTCAGTTCATGCCGGGATATATAGTCCCGGATGTAATCGGAATACCCGATTAGATAACT
>CADAEH010000009.1 GCA_902786855.1 uncultured Eubacteriales bacterium
ACAGTGTCTGCTCTCCACAAAAAACAACCAGCAACATTTCTGTTACTGGTTGCAAAAATCTTTTGTTTTTTCACTGTCCTCTTGACGGGTAGCGGTTCAAAATGTGACAACCTCTTTTCAGGTGAATTTGCAAGCCCTGATATTAAAAACCAGGCCTGGATTTGCTTGTTATTCGTCTGCAGGCCTGTATAAATGCATTTAGAGGCTGAATTGATGATCGACAGCTGCCTGTGGACTTGTTTTATTTGGTATCTATTTGCCACCGCCGGGTATCATTTGGATACACTTCTGGATACACTGGAAGAGGGACGTCACTCCTTCCTTGATTTTTCAACGTTTCCAGACTTGCTGAAATCTTCAAATCCCCCTCTCTCCGCCACATATACGGCACGCGAGCCGTTTCGCCCTGCTTACGCAGGGCTCTTTTATTGTGTATAATCAAAGAATAGTTGTGTTGTCATTATGTTTACAGGGATTTGGAGATAGAACAGATGAGTGTAACAGTAAAGAATTTACTAAAATTGCCGTCGCTTGCCAATGCGAAAGTGATAGCAGGAAAGGGAGGCCTTGACAAGATTGTTACCGCAGTTTCTGTGCTTGAAACAATGGAGTATAAGCTGATCGACGATCATGATTATTTTAATGATGAATTCAATGGCTGTGAGATAATAATAACAGGATTCCTGAATGGTGCGGAAGATATAGATGCGCAGTATAACCTCGTTAAAGGACTTGCTTTATCAGGGGAAGCAGGACTGATTCTGTACTATGTGGGAGTGATAGTGAAAAAAGTTGACCCATCAATAATTAAACTGGCGGATGAACTGAAATTTCCGATCATAGTTATGCCGTATAAACGGACAAACCTCCGATACAGCGAAGCTATCACGGATATAATGGGATTGATTATCCGCGATCAGATATCCGTTGAGCCAATGATGGTTACGTTGCTGGAATCCATATCCAAGCTGCCGGCCCATCAGCAGAACGTGGGTACGATGATAAGACTGATCAGCAAAAGACTAGGTGCAAGCGTCATACTTACAACGGATAAGAACAAAACTCTGTATGAAGCTGCATGGCCAAGTGAACTGACAGGCATCCACAATGATGTTGAAAAACTCACAGATTCAGACTTCAAGGCAAATCCAATCAGAATGCCTGGGTTGGAAGATGCACTGGTATATAAAGAAGATGTGAATATATCAGGAACAAGATATATTCTGTACATTGTACACGTCAGCGGAGCTCTTGCAGGAATACTGATCCAACAGGCTGTTGAAGCGGTGCGTATAGCGCTCAAACTGTGGGGAAAAGACAAAGGTGAAAGTGTGGCGACAGAGATCGTGGAAGCTATACTTACTGATCAGCCGGTCAAAATGAGATCCCTGTCTGCAATGTTCAATCTTGATATAGAAGCTGTAGATTCTATGTGGGTATTAAACGGGGAGCAATTTTCAGCAGAGAATGTCAGACAGGTATCGGATGAAGCAAGAAAGTTCTGCAGAACTGTATGCGTTGATCTGTATAAAGACAGCATTGTACTATTTACCGACACCATTAAGAGAAGAGCTGATGTAGACGCGCTGAGAACAAACATAGAAACGGTCCTTGATAAAAAAGTAAGCATAAGCTACTTCACCAATCTGAAGAACACAGGAGAAGTAAGAAGCGCGTATCTTCTGAATTATGACAGCTGGCGCGATGCAGCAAGGATAATGCCGGACAAAGGATTCTTTGTCAGAGGAGACATAGAATTCGCCAATTCATGTCGGCAGATAGTAGAGAGTGGAGTTGACAGCATATCGGAGTATCTGAACCTGTTTGATATTATTGAAGACAAGAAAGGAAACGACGACTATATCGAGACACTCTGCACATTCCTGCTGGATGCAAACAGCAATGTGCAGACAACGTCAGAGAAGATGTTTGTTCATAAGAACACAATCAAATATAGGATAAAAACAATGAGTGACTGCCTGGGCTTTGCGATAGGAGCAATGCCTGGATCAGAAAAACTCTTCAAAGCTTGTGGTATCAAACGTCTTATAGATTAGTAATTGATATAGCTAAAAAAATAGAAAAGCGGTGTCTTTGTCCAATTGGACAAAAGTTGCCGCTTTAATTTTGCCTTGCAGATAAAGAATATTGACCTTTCGAGCATCTAAAATCATCATATTGGAAAATTTTTATATGGAAAGAAGGGTCATTTTATGGGAAAGAAAGAAACAGGTTTCGAAATCAAAGCTGAACAGCGCCAAAGCTGGACATCCATTGCAGCAATTTGGGCAGGAGGAATGATATGTGTTCCGTGCCTTATGATCGGAGGAGTATTGGCGGGCGGGGGCCTGTCGATAGGTCAGATGATTCTGGCCATCCTTATCGGATATGGCCTTATATGCGGATACATGATCATGATCGGCATGCAGGCATGTGATACAGGGCTTCCGGTAGCAGTCATGGCTTCCGGAGCACTCGGTACAAAGGGTTCAAGATATATAATCAGTATTATTCTCGCAATAGCATGTATCGGCTGGTTCGGTATCCAGTCCGCGACATGTGGCAGTGCTTTTGCATCGATGATCGCGGGAATGAGCGGTGGTGAAGCAAGTTCAACAAGCGTTATGATATGGTCGATCATATGGGGTGTGATAATGCTTGCTACAGCATGTAGCGGATTTAAGGGCCTTAAGTGGCTGAACTACATTGCTGTTCCGATGCTGCTTATCGTATGTCTGTATGGATTGATAGCCGGAATAACTCAGAACGATGGCGGAGCAATGATTGCAAGCTATGCACCTGAGACATCAGCCGGGCTCGTATTCGGAATCTCAATGGTTGTGGCATCGTTTGCTCTCGGCGGAGTTATTTCAGCTGACTACTGCAGATTCGCTAAGAATAGAGGCGATGTTATCAAGTCTTCGATCGTGGGTGTAATACCGGCAGGATTGTTCATGCTCATGACTGGAGCACTGATGAGCATAGTAACCGGACAGTATGATATCTCAGCTATCCTCAGCTCGCTCGGAGTACCATTCCTCGGATTGCTGGCGCTCGTACTTGCAACATGGACAACGAACGTTACAAATGCGTACTCAGGCGGCCTCGCTCTCAGCAACCTGCTTGGCTTTGACGAGAGCAAGTTCAAGATCACAACAGGTATCGCAGGCGCATGCGGAACACTTCTTGCAGCACTTGGATTGCTCAACGCATTCCAGGGATTCCTGTCCCTTATGTCAGGTCTCATCCCTTCCTTGGCAGGTGTAATAATCGCAGAGTACTGGATAGTGAACAAAGGAGACAAAGAGAAGTTTGACATCAAGGAAGGCTTCTCCGGAATAGGCATCATTTCATATATAGTCGGTGCCCTTGTAGCATGCATAACAGGCGGTACGTTCGCTAACTTCCCGGGACTGGTAGAGGCAATGCCGTTCCTGAACATTCCGTTCTTCGTGGGACCTGTAAACGGGATCGTTGTATCTCTCGTGTTGTATGTGATACTTGCCAAAGTCACAAGAGGTGAAAAATAAGATGTCGGGGGATGGAGCAGCAGCTTCATCCCTTTATATAGTTAAATATCAAAAGGAGAAAAGATATGCGGAAATTAGGAATACCTGAAATTGAAGACATCGCAAGAGGTGCTGCACTTCTCGGAGCAGGAGGTGGTGGAGATCCGTATCTTGGTAAGCTTGTTGCGATCGGGGCAATCAATGAATGCGGACCGGTAACATTGCTTGATCCGGAAGAAGTACCGGATGATGCATTGATCGTACCTTTTGCAATGATGGGCGCCCCTACCGTACTGTGCGAAAAAATCATAGGCGGAAGTGAATATAAAGCACTTTTCGATATAGTTTCAAGCCATGACGGCAGAAAGATATTCGCTACGATGCCTATGGAAGCCGGCGGACTGAACTCAATGTTCCCTATAGCAGCTGCAGCCAGACTGGGTCTGCCAATGGTTGACTGCGATGGAATGGGAAGAGCATTCCCTGAACTGCAGATGGTAACATTTACTATTGGCGGTATCAGTGCTTCACCTATGGGGCTGGCTGATGAAAAGGGCAATACTGTAATTTTCGATACGATCACAAATAAATGGACTGAGGAACTGGCAAGGGCAGTAACAATGAGCTGCGGCGGATCTGTAGCAGTTACTCTGTACAACATGACAGGAAAGCAGCTTAAAGAGTATGGCGTAAAAGGAATAGTAACCAGAAGTGAACGGCTCGGTGCGGCAATGAGAACAGTAAAGAATGTTACTGATAAAACTCCTGAAGAAGCATTCCTTGAGTTCACAGAAGGCTTCAAACTTTTCAAGGGCAAGATCATAGATGTTCTCAGAGAGACAAGAGGTGCGTTCAACTTCGGAAAGGTCGTTGTAGAAGGTATCGGAGAATGCAAGGGACACACTGCATATATTGAGTTCCAGAATGAGAATCTTGCAGCTGTAGTTGATGGAAACATAGTGGCTACAACACCTGATCTTATTGCTCTCGTAGATACCGAAACGTTCAACCCGGTACCTACAGATGCGTTGAAATACGGCAAAAGAGTCATGATAGTCGGCCTGAAGTGCTTTGAGATGTGGCGCTGCAAGGAAGGCCTTGATCTCGTAGGACCTAGATACTTCGGACTGGATACTGACTATATTCCTATCGAAGAGAGATCGAAAGGAGGACTCAGATAATGTATAAGCTTGGAATAGACGTAGGCGGAACCAATACAGACGCTGTAATAATCGATGAGAATTACAATGTCATAGCCAGTGTAAAAAACCCAACGTCAGCTGACATATATGATGGCATTGTCGGTGCTGTTAGAAAGGTGCTTGATGAATCCGGTGTAGATAAGATGCAGATCGGACAGGCAATGCTCGGCACGACACAGTGTACAAATGCCATTGTTGAAAGGAAGAATCTCGCAAAAATCGGCATCATAAGGATCGGGGCCCCGGCTTCATGCGGAGTAGAGCCGATGGTCGACTGGGAAGATGACATCAAAGATATCTGTGAAAAAGCAGTAATAGTCCGCGGTGGATATGAATATGACGGCAGAGAGATCACTGACCTGGACGAGGATGCGTGCCGCGAATTCTTCAGCGAGATGAAGGATAAGGGAATAAAATCTATTGCTATATCCGGTGTTTTCTCAACTATCAGAAATGATAATGAGCTTCGTGTTGCTGAAATCGCTAAGGAAGTAATGGGAGAAGAAGTGCATGTATCCATCTCCAGTGAGATCGGTTCCATGGGCCTCGTAGAAAGAGAAAATGCTACTATTCTGAACGCTGCTCTCTGGAAGATCGCAGAAAAATTCACTGACGGGTTTGCCAAGAGTATGGAGGATGAGGGCATAAAGAATGCCAAGATCTATCTCTCGCAAAATGATGGAACACTGATGACGATGGAATATGCACGCAGATATCCTATCCTGACAGTGGCATGTGGTCCTACCAATTCTATCAGAGGTGCCAGCTATCTTAGTAAGCTTGCGAATGCTATCGTGATCGACGTCGGTGGTACGACCACGGATATTGGTGTCATACAGAATGAGTTCCCAAGAGAATCCAGTGTGGCAGTAACAATCGGTGGTGTTCGTACCAATTTCAGAATGCCTGACGTTATGTCCATTGGTCTTGGCGGAGGTTCGATCGTAAGAGAACAACCGGACGGAACCGTAACAGTCGGTCCAGATTCAGTTGGATTTGAACTTACAGAGAAGGCTCTGGTATTCAGCGGAGATGTTCTGACAGCAACAGACATAGCAGTAAAACTTGGAATGGCAGATATAGGAGATGCTTCGCTGGTCAAAGATGTTCCTGTTGAACTTGC
Source organism: uncultured Eubacteriales bacterium (assembly GCA_902786855.1). Taxonomy (GTDB): domain Bacteria; phylum Bacillota; class Clostridia; order Peptostreptococcales; family Anaerovoracaceae; genus Crickella. The sequence continues at coordinate 5,835 of CADAEH010000009.1, forward strand.
CGAGAAAGCATTGGATGCAATCAGAGTTCTTGCAGAAGATGCGATCGATGCAATGAAGCTTTCAAGTGATGACAGTGATGTAATACTGGTAGGCGGTGGATCGGTCATCCTTCCGGATGAACTTGCAGGTGCAGCAAATACAATTAAACCGGAACACTTCGGGTGCGCAAATGCAATAGGATCCGCTATATCCAAGGTCAGCGGTACGCTTGAGACACTTATTAATTATGATGAGATTCCTCGTGATCAAGCGCTTGCTGATGCAAAGAATGCAGCGATAGAGATGGCTGTAGAAGCAGGTGCAAAGCGTGACACAGTAGAGATCATCGATGTTGAGGATGTTCCACTGCAGTACTATCCTGGAAACACCAATCGTGTTAAAGTAAAAGCTGCAGGTGAACTCATCTCCTGATACCTCAGGAGTGATAGTTGATAGCAAAGGCCGCGATTCACCTCGCGGTCTTTGTGCGCACATGATAATGAGGCCAGAGTAAATGAGTGATTATATTCAATCGATAATAGATCTTGTAGGAATTGAAAGCGTATGTGATCGCAGAGAAAATGATCCTGAGTATCCGTATGGCGAGGGTGTACGTCATGCTCTTGACTATGTATTGGATCTTTGTAATAAATTCGGTTTTCGAACCAAGAATTGCAATAACCAGATAGGTTATGCAGAGATCGGTGAAGGTGATCCGCTTACAGCCGTTCTGGTTCATCTTGACGTTGTGCCGATTGGAGACGGATGGTCTGCAGAGCAGGGCGAGATCCGTGACGGAAAGTTGTTCGGCCGTGGCGTAATGGATGATAAGGGACCGGCAGTAGCTTGTATCTATGCAATGAAAGATATCAAAGAATCCGGTAAACCTATCAATGGAAGAATTCGGATCATTTTTGGGCAGGCGGAAGAAACAGGTATATGGACAGACATGAGTTACTATCTGCAGACTGAAGAACAACCTGATCAGGGATTCACCCCGGATGCCTTTTTCCCGCTGATTTTCGCGGAGAAAGGACTGGCACTATTTTCGTTAACTGCTCCGGCTCCAGAGGGAATAGCTAAACTCTCGGGTGGTACAGCGCCAAATATAGTTCCGGGAACATGTGAAGCTAAATTGGTTTATGAAGATGGAAGTTCGATTTTTATGAAAGAAGAAGGTAAAGCTGCACATGGAAGCATGCCTGAGGATGGAATAAATGCTATCAGTCTGATGATGAAAACCATTAGCAACAATATAGAAGAGCAAAGCAAAGGGTTCTTATCATTCTATCAGGATTGTATTGGTACAGAGATCCATGGAGAGAGACTCCTTGATATTTCACCGGATGAAATGAGTGGACCATTGACTCTGAATGTTGGAAAAATCAGACTTTCAAATGACATGATTACAATGGAAATTGACATCCGTTATCCGGTCAGTGCGTCATTCAAAGAAATCAAAAGCAAGTTGGAAAGAACAACAGCTGAGTATGGGATGAGCTGCATGTGCAATGTTCATAAACCGCCGGTACATATTTCTCTGGATAATCCTTTTGCACAGAATCTGATGAAGTCATACAGGGATGTTACAGGTGATATGTCAGAAGCGATAAGCACTGGCGGCGGAACTTATGCAAGGGCGATGAAAAATATAGTTGCCTTCGGACCGCTTTTGCCTGGAAGAGAACTGACAGAGCATGAGCCGGATGAATATACATATATTGAAGATCTGCATTTGCTGAGAAAGATATACACAGCGGCTCTTGAGTCTATCTAATACCAATAAAGCTATAGCCAGTTCAACAGTTGCCTGACGATTGCCGGATGACAGCCCGGCAGATTCATGGAAAGTCATATACGCAGTACGCCGTCGACTGGCAAGCACGCAGTGCGCCGACAGAGACGGTGCGTACGAGCCGTTTCACAGAGTCGTTCGATGAATGGCTCTTTTTTTCTGCAGAATTGACTTTATATCGGTTGACCGATATAATCGTAGCAATAGAGGAGGAGATAATTCGATGATCAATACTCTTTTGCATGATAAATCAATGACGAAATATCGCCTGTCTAAACTCAGCGGAATTCCCTATACTACCATCAACGATATATGCAGCGGCAAAGCTGATATTAAAAAATGCAGTGTTGATAATGTGTATCGTATTGCTAAGGCTCTTGGCGTTACAGTGGAAGAACTGCTTGAACCATACTATATTGACAGACCTGATTTTGAGCTGTTCAAAAGCAATACTTGCCATAAACTTAAAGAGATAGGTGATATAGATTTTGTTATTGATACACTTGAGAGCAAGATCATAATCAGTTACATGGATAGAAAGTGGTATCCGGAAGCAATGTATCTTCTGGCCATGCTTGACTATATCAGCAGAGAGAATAATATCCCGCTGTGTGATGAATATGATGATATAAGAAGCAAAAAGCTGGCTGCAATAGTGTACCCAAGATCAGTGCTGGCGTTATGCGCTGCATCAAAAGATGATTCGGCTAAAGAAAAAGCGGTAAAGTCTTCAATTCCGGAGTTTCTGAGACACAACATTGTTGAAAGCGAGGTAAGGAATGTCATCTGATGATCGCATAGTCTTTACAAAAGATAACATAGACACTTATCTTAAAGCTCTTGCTAAAGAATACAGAAAACTTGGAGGCAGGAAGCTACCTGCAGAGATAGTTCTCATAGGAGGTGCATCGGTACTGATCAACTATGGTTTCAGGGAAATGACAACCGACATCGATGCGTTGATACAGTCCGCTTCCACCATGAAGGAAGCGATCGATCATGTAGGGGATATGTACGGTTTGCCAAGAGGATGGCTGAATGAAGATTTCAGAAGGACGGCCTCATATACTCCGAAACTTATCCAGCACTCAGTTTATTATAAGACGTTTTATGGAGTTCTCACGATAAGGTCTGTATCAGGGGAATACCTTATTGCTATGAAACTTCGTGCAGGAAGGCAGTATAAGAATGATCTGTCCGATATTCTGGGAATACTGGCGGCACATGAACGGCTGAAAAGACCATTGACTATGAATATGATAGATGATGCTGTAACAGATCTCTACGGATCATGGGAAGAAATACCGGATAATGCGCAGGAATTCATTAAAAACGTAATGAAGGATGGGGCTTATGACCGAATGCTTTCGGAGATCAGAGAATCTGAAAAGGCGACAAGAACAATCCTGCTGGATTTTGAAGATAGCTATCCGGGCAAGACCAATACAAAGAATGTCAATGATATAATAAACATTCTCAGGAAGAAAAAGGATCTGGAAAACCAGAAAAAATGACTGGTATGGATACACTTCTGGATACACTGGAAGAGGGACGTCACTCCTTCCTTTATTTTAAACGTTTACAGACTTGCTGAAATCTTCATATCCCCTTTTTTTTCGCCATGTGTGCCTTGCTTTCGCAAGGCACTTTTGTTGAGGGAGGGATCTGATTTGTTCAGGTTTGAATGACGGATAAAGAAATGAAACAGATTAATGACCTTGACCGGAATGAAAAGCAAGATTAGTATTAAATGCAGTTAAAGGAGATATCTGATGAAACAGCGGATCAAAGCGCAAAGCTGAAACTGTACGGAGTAAGCGGAATAGACGAAGGCATGAAAGCTGTGCGTCTGGCTGCGAAAGGAGCGAATGTGTTTATTGGACGAGATCTGACAGATATGAGTGAATCGGATGTTAAAAAAAGGGTAAACAATGGAGGAGATACGCTTTGAAAATTACAAAATATGTGAAAAAACTGAGGGACAGCTATAAATATGGAAATAAAAAGACTTTCATCACATTCAGGGTGCTGCATATATTGGTAATACTTACCGCTATCCGTACCCTGGTAACAAGAAACTATGAAAGTTTTGCGACATGCATTCTTGTGCTGATCCTGTTCCTTGTGCCTGCCCTTATAGAGGATAAAATGGACCTTACCATTCCGCCGCTGTTTCAGGCGATAATTTTCGCATTTATCTTTGCGGCTGAGATATTGGGAGAAGTCGATAGTTACTATGTTAAGATACCGGGCTGGGACACGATGCTCCATACGATCAACGGATTCCTCTTTGCTGCGGTAGGATTCTCACTTATTTACCTGCTTAACAGGGGCAGCGATGATTTCAATCTGTCTCCGTTTTATCTGACATTAGTCGCATTCTGCTTCTCCATGACCATCGGAGTTCTATGGGAGTTCTTTGAATGCGCGATGGATCTGTTCTTTAACATGGATATGCAAAAGGACTTCGTGATCTCGACTGTCAACTCTGTAACCCTTGATCCCGCAAATTCGGGGGAGGTAATACATGTGAAAGATATAGTCGAGACTGTGGTCACTACTTCATCGGGAGAGATCACTACTATAGAGGATGGATATCTGGATGTAGGCATACTTGATACGATGAAGGACCTGCTGGTCAACCTGATAGGGGCGGTAGTATTCTCGACTATTGGATATCTCTCGCTGAAGAACGATAAATCGAGCAAGGTGGCTGACAGTCTCATGATCAGACCGAACGAGCATGAGTAAGCCTGACGGGATGACAGAGTTGACCTGCAGGACTGTGCAGAAAATTACCTGAAGGATATCGGATCAAGCACTGAAGAGATTGCTGCATTGAAAGGGTAGACTATGAATAATGACGAATTAAGAGTACAGGAAGATACATCCGATGAGATCGTGATTTCTTTGGAAATGACGCCAAGCAAGCCTGCAGAGAAGGCTGATCTGTCAGAGGAGCTTGTTCTCACGCCTTCTTCATCTGATGAAATTCCTGAAAGTAATGACCTGACTCTTGAAGCTGAAAAAATAGTCAAGTTAGAAGAGATAACATTTGAAGGTGAAGAAGCCGCTGAGGACAGAGTTGAAAAAGCGATGATGGCTTATGATAAAGCAATGGATCAGGCAGGAGGTATAAATAAGTGAGAAGACCACTTATACCATACAGACACTACTAATCTGTTCTTTACTGATATAAAAAAGAAAAAAGAGGGGGGATCAATGAAGATCTACGTTATTCCGAATTATTATAAAAGAGAGACTGTACACTCTATGGAAAGGCTTCTCAAATGGGCAGAAGATACAGATTCTGTTATTATGATCGCTGAAGAACACAAAGGACGTATACCTCCTGATAAGGACAAAGCAGTCCGCTTTATAGAAAAGAACAGCAGAAAAGATATCAGCAACTGCCAGTTAATTGTCACTGTTGGCGGAGACGGGACACTGATCAGGAACGCTGAGCTTGCCACAGAGATGGATCTTCCCCTCATAGGAGTAAATACGGGCACCCTGGGGTTTCTTGCCAGGATAGAGCCCGGTGAAGTAAGAAAGAAAATGAATAAATTGCTTCATGAGGATGAGCACCATATAGAGAACAGAATGGGACTCTCGGCATCATGGAATGGAAAAGAGAAACGTTTTGCCATCAACGACATAGTGTTACAGAAGGAAACCCGCGGGGGGCTCGCAAGCATTGAAGTCTGTATTGGTGATGAAGCCATCGGAAGATACCGCAGCGATGGAGTCATAGTAACCACTCCGACAGGGTCGACAGCTTATGCATATGCTGCAGGAGGACCGGTGATGCATCCTGCTATGGATATAGCCTGTGTGCTTCCTATCTGTCCTCAGAACCGGATGAACATTCCTCTTGTTGTTGATCTGGATAAGCCTGTAAAGCTTATCATACGACAAGGTACTATGCGGTTGCTCGCCGATGGAGTTGATTATGGCACTGTCAGAAAGGGAGAAAAAATCTACATTACAAAAGCAGATAAAAAGTTGAAACTTGTAAATTTCGACGATGATTGGGGAATAATAAGATGGCAGGAGAAGGTCGGCCGTCTATGACAATAGATAGATAATAACCTTTTAATAAGTATCTCCCTATTCTTCCATTGCGTTTCGGAACTGTCCCATGAATTTTCCGGCTAATGGAGTGAATGCCTGATATTTGTTCCAGATAAGGTATAGGTGAGTTTCCTGAAGCGGGTCAAGAGGTCTGAATTCCAGACCGCTCCCGGCAGAACAATCAATAAGATGCCTGAACGTAAGAAGCAGGCCGAGGCCTTCCCGCGCAAAGACTGAACCATTGTATGCAAGACGGAATGATCCTTCGAGATGGAGATCCTGCATTTTGTCACCGGCCCATTCAGCTATCTCATAATTCCAGCTCTGCTCTGAACAGAAAAGGGGCTGCCCGATCAGGTCATCTATGGTTACAGCTTCTTTTGCCGCAAGCGGATGATCTGCTGACATCACGGCACCCCATATATCGGTTTCCGGAAATTCTATATAGTTATATTTACGCTCGTCAGGAGGCTCACATATGACTGCAAAGTCAAGAAGCCCTTTGTCGAGCTTTTCTGTTACCTGTTCTGTATCACCGCTGGTGATGTGGTAATTCATAGCAGGGTATACTGACTTAAGCCTTCCGAGGACCCTGGCAAGATATCGTATCTGATATGACTCTGCGAGACCGAGATACAGGTCACCACCGTTAATATCATCAAGAGATACAAATTCCTGCTCTATCTTATCCGCCATTGCGATCAAATCCTCAGCGCGGTCCCTCAGCAGCATACCCTCGTCTGTCAGCTCAATGCTGAAGCTGTGTCTGGTGAACAGCTTTTTACCAAGTTCTTCTTCAAGTGCTTTAAGTGTCTTTGAGAGAGTTGGCTGAGAAACATGCAGCAGTTCAGATGCTCTTGTCATATTCTCCTCCCTTGCAACTGCAAGGAAATATCTCAATTGTCTTATCTCCATGACCACATCTCCATATAGCTAAAGTTCGTAATACAGTTTCTTACTACCGACAATGACATGCCTATAACGAATATCATACATTCATTTTATTCATTAGCGAATATCTTTGCAACTATGTATTATACAGTTATGAAAGATACAGATATCAAAATAATAATCGAAGATATGAGGGCTGCGGGATGCGGCAGTGCTGACACAGACAGAGTCATGAGGATGCACGAAGCAGGTATGGATGAAGAGATCCTGTTATGCCTGCGTAAATGCAGATGCAGTATGATAGAGGATCTGCATGAAAAGCAGAGGAAGATCGATTGCATGGACCGTCTTATACGCCGCGCGGGAAATCAGGCAGACCCGGCAAACAGTTACAGATAAACAAAAGATTAATCATAAAACAGGAGGAAAAAGAAATGATCAGAAAAGAAGAACTCAGCCTTGTAAAGGAATGGGATAAAACTTTCGCTAAGAGCGAAAAGGTCGATCACTGCAAAGTGACTTTTGTCAATCGCTATGGCATCACACTTGCAGCGGACATGTATGTTCCTAAGGATGCAGAGGGAAAGCTGCCGGCTATCGCCGTATGCGGACCTTTTGGTGCAGTCAAGGAGCAGTGCTCAGGATTGTATGCACAGACGATGGCAGAAAGAGGATTCATCACTGTAGCTTTTGACCCTTCGTTCACCGGTGAGAGCGGCGGACAGCCGAGATTCATGGCTTCCCCGGATATCAACACAGAAGATTTCATGGCAGCAGTAGACTTCCTGTCACTCTGTGATAAGGTCGATCCTGACCGTATCGGAATCATTGGAATCTGTGGATGGGGCGGAATGGCAATCAATGCGGCTGCACTCGATACCAGAGTAAAGGCAACTCTTGCATCTACAATGTACGACATGACACGTGTCAATGCAAAAGGATACTTTGATGCTCAGGACAGCGAAGAAGACAGATATAATGCTAAGGCGGCACTCTGTGCGCAGAGACTGGAGGATCTGAAGAATGGAGAATATGCACTTGGCGGAGGAGTTGTTGACCCACTGCCTGAAGATGCACCTTTCTTCGTAGCAGATTATTACGACTACTACAAGACTGACCGCGGATATCATGCAAGATCTCTCAATTCAAACGGCGGATGGAACGTGATCGGATGCGAGTCATTCATCAATCAGCCGATACTCAAGTATTCCAATGAGATCAGAAGCGCAGTTCTGATCATGCATGGCAACAAAGCGCATTCGTTCTACTTCGGTAAGGATGCATATGACAACATGATCGCTGACAGCAAGTATACACAGAATAAGGAATTCATGGTGATCGAGGGTGCTGTTCACACAGATCTGTATGACGGCGGAAGCAATAACGCGATCCCGTTCGACAAGGTCCAGGAATTCTTTGAGAAATATCTGTAGGGATCTATGCATAGGAGACAGGGGAAGGTTCTCTGTCTCCATTAATCGGGAGACATAAACATGAGTAAAAAAGTACTGATAATAAGCACAAGCATGAGAAAAAACGGCAATTCTGACTTGATGGCGCGAGCTTTTGCAAAAGGAGCAGAAGAAGCTGGTAATGCAGTCGAGATCGTGAGTCTGGCAGACAAGCAGATCGCATTCTGCAGAGGATGCTTTGCATGTCAGAAGACCGGAAGATGCATAATAAATGACGATGCGATCGGGATCACTGAGAAAATCGCAGAAGCAGAAGTCATAGTATGGGCAACTCCGATCTATTACTATGAAATGACAGGTCAGATGAAGACAATGATAGACAGGGCTAATGCTTTGTTTGTGAAGGACTATAAATTCCATGATATTTACATGCTTTCCACAGCTGCAGAAGAAGATGCAAGTGCATGCGAAAGAGCAATCACCGGACTCAAGGGTTGGATCGCCTGCTTCCCTAAGAGCCGCTTTGCGGGATCAGTTTTCGCCGGTGGTGTTACAGACAAGGGTGATATCACAGGTCATAAAGCATTGGATGAAGCATACGATCTTGGCAGAAATGCATAGTCTGTCCGATATCCGGGAAAGGGGCTCATTATGAAACCCGTCAGAAAACTATTGATGTTCAGCATATTGCTTCTGCTTTGCATCTTTGCTCTGTCTGCATGCGCACAGGATCAGGATATACCCGGTCCTGTTGACCAAGGCAATGCAGAGACAGCAGACACACAGGAAGCAGGATCATCCAATGATACAGAAACCGATGCTGATGAGGAGGCGTTTGCTATGAAAATGAGGATCAACGATACAGATGTCAAAGTATCCTGGGAAAACAATGATTCGGTCAAAGCTCTGTCGGAGCTGGCTTCACAGGGTGATGTGACAATAGAGATGAATGCCTACGGGGGCTTTGAGCAGGTAGGTCCTATAGGTACGACTCTCCCAAGCAATGATACGAGCATCAAGACTCATGCCGGGGATATCATGCTCTATACATCTGATCATATGGTGATATTCTACGGCTCGAATTCATGGTCTTACACAAGACTGGGAAGGATCACAGACAAGTCTGCTTCTGAACTCAGGGAACTGCTGAGCGGCAGAGGCATCACAGTTACCATTACTGCCGAATAACACTTGCTCTTTATTGAACGGAGATGCAAAATGAAGAAAACAGGTAAAAGACTACTTGTAACATTATGTATTTCACTGATCGCTGTATGCTTTCAGGCAGTACATGCTGATGCAGAGAACGGAACTGTGGTAAATGTCAAGGTAGGGAACAAGTCTTTTGAGTGCGAGTTCTATGACAATCGGACAGCAAATGCACTTCTTGAAACGATACCGGTAAAATATAAAATGTCCGAGCTTAACGGCAATGAGAAGTACAAGTATCTGGATCGGGACTTCCCAACTGATGAAAAAAAGGTCAGAAGGATCAATGCCGGGGATATCATGCTGTATGGATCCGACTGTCTAGTCTTATTCTATAGATCGTTCAATACGTCGTATGAATACACTCCTGTCGGGCGGATCACAGACCCTAAAGGACTGAAGAAAGCTGCGGGAAAAGGAAAGGTCACCGTAAAGTTTTCTAAGAGGAAAACGATCAGATTGACTGAAACCAGCCTGACGTTGGATCCCGGGCAATCCCTGACCATCAAACTGACAGGAGCAAATGCAAAAAAAGTCAAGTGGAGCACATCAAATAAGAAAATAGCAAAGGTATCAAAGGGCAGAATCAGAGCAAAAAAGCCCGGAACTGTAACAATAACAGCAAAATACAAGAAAAAGAAATACAAGTGCAAGGTAACCGTACAGCCTGTACAGGAATAATAGACAATGGAACTCAATGAACTGCTGGAAATATTTGATAGTGGAGAAACGATAGGTACAGATCCGGATGTCATATCTGCAATGAGATCTTATATCGCTGAAAACAGAAGACGGTTGTTTGAGATCAACAATGTATGGCATGAACCTGATGAGATTACAGCTCTGTTCATGCAGATCACGTCTAAACCAGTCGGAGAGGGATTCAGGCTGACACCTCCGTTTTACACTGATTTTGGAAAAAATATAAGTGTCGGTGATCATGTTTTCATCAACGCTGACTGCAAATTCCAGGATCAGGGCGGCATAAGTATAGGAGATATGACTTTCATCGGACATAATGTTGTGCTTGCGACTCTTGACCATGACCTTGATCCGGAGAAGAGGCGCCTTATGCATCCCGCACCGATCAGGATCGGCAAAAATGTGTGGATCGGGTCCAATGTTGTCATAACAAAAGGTGTGACCGTTGGAGACAACGCGGTCATCGCTGCAGGAGCTGTTGTGACTAAGGATGTACCGCCTGATACGGTAGTCGGGGGCGTCCCGGCTGGTGTGATAAAGAGACTGTAGAAAAAGAAATCTGTGGTTCTTGAAAGGGAGCTGTGGTAAAGGCTCCCTTTTTGTGTACAAAAAATGTGATATATCAGAAACCGATCGATCATGATAGAGAAATACTATCATTCCCATCATAGAGAATTTCGAATGAAAACCTATATTTTACTTCGGGAGAAACGCAATCCATAATTTAGACATGATCACTCAGAAAGTTAATACCATTGAAAAATAGGAGATTAATTATGAGTAAGAATGTACTTACATACGGACCTGAAGACAAGATAGCACCTATCCCAGCAAACGAAGCTGCTGTACAGACTGTAGTTGCAGAACCATGGCTCAAGGTAGAGCAGACATGCTTCAGCGATCTTGAAGGAACTAACTTCGACAGAGACGGTTATCTCTGGTTTGTAGAGGCCGGCGGTCCTGCAAGCAAGCTTCACAAGGTAAACTGTGACACAAAAGAAGATGTAGTTGTTTTCGAAGATCCTGAGAAGAGAGCTATGTCTTCCGTAAAACCTCACAAGAACGGCAGGATATTCATCCCAAGTGTAGGCCCTGTATTTGAAACCGGATACGTATTCTCATGCAATCCGGACGGAACTGATTACAAGGTCGAACTCGAAGGACCAATCGTAGACGATATGTGCTTCGATTCAAAGGGCGGTTACTACTATACACATATGCACGGCAATGTAAGTGATCCTGACGGCGGTGTGTACTATGTTGCACCGGATGGAAGCGTTACACCTCTTCTTGACAAGCTTTGCTGCCCTAACGGTGTAGCTCTTTCCAAGGATGAGAAGACAGTATGGATCACCGAGTCCACAGCTATGAGACTGCTCAAGGTCACTCTGGCACCGGACGGAGGTCCTACAGATATCGCACCGTTTGCTGTAAACGTTCCTTACTACTTCACAGGCGGCGGAGTATGCGATTCCTGCGAGATAGACGATGACGACAATCTCTACGTAGCTATATACGGACAGGGAAGAGTACTTGTGTTCAATAAGAATGGATGGCTTATCGGACAGATCCTGCTCAAGGGAAGAGAAACAGGAGACAACCTCGGCGTTACACATACTGCTATTCGTCCGGGAACCAACGAGCTGTATATCTGCACCAATGATGCAAAGAACGGCGCATGGATCTTCAAAACAACTGCGTTTGCTAAGGCAAGCATGTCAAGCTATCAGTTCAGATAGCAGACGTCTGATCCATCAGATATTAAATAAGTCAGTTTTTATCACAATAATCAATAATTACTATCAGGAGGAAAACCATGAAGGAAAAAATGCTTGACGGAAAGATCGCTCTTATTACTGGAGCAAGCTATGGAATGGGACTTGACATGGCTAAGGTCTTCGCAAAAGAGGGTGCTAACATCATCATCACAGCAAGAGGAGAGAAGAGACTGAACCAGGCTCTTGAGAAGGTAAAAGAGTGCCTCACAGAAGGAAGACGCGCTATCGCTGTTCAGGCAGACGTAACTTCCCCGGAAGATACAAAGCATGTATATGATGTTATCGAGGAAGAATTCGGCGATCTTGACATCCTGCTCCACAATGCAGGTAAGGGTGAGATGGAGATCATCGATGATGTACAGGAAGATCACATGATGGAGACTCTGAACATCAACCTCGCTGGACCTATCCGCTATGCACAGCAGGCTCTTATGAGATTCTTCCTGCCTAAGAAAGAGGGCAGAATCATATTCATCTCTTCCGTAAACGGCAAGAAGCCTTGCGCAGGCGTTGTATACTCAGCAACTAAGGCAGGTCTGAACAATGTAACAATGTCCCTCGCATTCAGAACATGGGATACAAATATCACAGTTAACGCTGTAGCTCCTGGCGCTACTATCACTCCGGCACACCTTGCTAACCTCAGAGGCGAGCAGGACGGCGGCGAGAAGTGGCTCGAGTACTCCGGCCCATACTTCAACTATCAGGTTCCTGATACAACAGGATTTGATCAGGCTAACGCATGCCTGTTCCTCGCAAGCCACATGGGTCAGTGCGTAACCGGTCAGGTTATCCAGGTCTGCAACGGCAGCTATCTTGGCTAATTAAAAGCCATTATTGAAATAGAGTTAGAGTTTTTCTGAACAGAAAAGGAGAATAGAAATGGCACAGGACAATCGTTTTGAAAATATCACCAAGAAGTGGATGACTTGTGATGTTGATGAGCTTAAGGCAGCTATCGCAGAGAGAGGCCGCAGGGTAAGATGCCCTGAGTGCGGTGCAGTAGCTAACTCACTTGATACAGTAGTTATTTACTGTGACAAGTGCGGACTCAGACTTGAGCTGGATCCATACTGGAAGTAATACCAGGTGAATGATTAACCTAATAATAAGACTTTTTTAACCGGAGAGAGGCAGCAGCTGCAATGGCCGCTGCCTCTTTTCGCGTGGATACAGGATCTCTATACCGGCGGGTTCTGCATCATACAAGATTTCGATCAGGAGCATAGAAACACCGTGTTGGATTAACGGAAAGATCACAGTTAAAATTTAGACAATAAAAGAGTGATCATAATTTGTTATTTCTTTGTATCAGAAATTTGAAGGAGTCAATCCAATGAGTGAAAAAGCAGAAACCAATAAGAAAAACAATTTAGGGACCCTGGTAATAGGTGTTCTTTCACTCCAGCTGATCCAGCAGATCTCATTCGCTATGGCGCCGGCTTTCGCAGATTTTGCAAAATACTGGCCGGATATTCCTTACAGCAGGATCCTGATGCTGCAGACATTCGGATATCTCTGTATCATCCCGACTTCGATCATCGGAGGTGCGATAGCCGGATCCAAGGTCAAATATAAAACATTATCACTTATTTCCATCATTCTTGTACTCATAGGTACAGTTCCGTTCTTCTATCATGAGAACTTCTACTTTGTTCTCGCAACAAGAGGGATCGTAGGTTGCGGTATCGGACTCACATTCGGAACTGCAGCAGCAGTAATCACTTTCCTCTTCAGCGGAAAGATGAGAGGACGTATGCAGGGAGTTGCTACGATCGTACTGACATGTTCAGGCGTTGTTTACTCATTCGTAGGCGGACTTCTCTGTGCTAAGAACGTTCACTACGTATGGCTGATCCACCTCTTCATGATCATCCCGCTGGTACTCGTTATCCTTTTCCTGCGTGAGCCTACAAAAGAAGAACTCGCAGCAGCTGAGGCAGAGACAGCAGATACCGAAGTATCCACAAAGCCGGATTATAACTGGAGAGCCACACTTATCCCATTCGTATTCGGTGCTTTCATGATGCTTCCTTACGGAGTAGTCCTCAACATGTCAGCGATCGTTGACTACAGAGGTCTCGGAAGCGCAGCCGTCTCCGGAACTGTTGGAGCTTTCTACACAATAGGTGGTCTGGTTGCAGGTGTTGCAGTAGGACCAATCTACATGAGATTCAAGAAGTTCTCCGTAATAGTTGCAGTAGCACTCATGGTGCTCGGAATGGCCTGTGCAGGATGGGGTAGTAACGTCCCTATGCTCTGCATCTCAGAGTTCCTTGTAGGACTTGGTACATTCGTACTCCATCCTGTATGCGTTCGTGACTGCAATGCTATCGTATCGCCTAAGGGTCTGATGTTCTGTGGCGGATTGTTCGGCGGAACCTGGAACGCCGGGGCTTTCATCACCGGCTTCCTGATCGCACTTGCCAACAGCATCGGCGGAGATGCACCTTTCATTCCTATCCAGTATTTCACATTCGCTGCAATAGCTGCAGGTATCGTATGGCAGATATTCAGAGCCATGAGACCTAAGGCTCAGGAAGAGCCTGGTCTGTACTGATCTGTAAAGGCAGACAGGTAAAGGAAAGAATGATTGGAGGGAAAAATGAACAGTAAAGAACTGACCAGACGTTATTCAACGATCGGTCTTATAACAGCGATGCTCCTGATGTTCTCCTGGACAGGAATGGGCTGGAACGCATTGGGAACATATTCGGTATTCGTAGTAGAGTCATTTGGCTGCAGCACGGCACAGTTCATGACAATATTCACGATACTCAGCATAGTCAACACTATCGTAAGCTTCACTGTATACGGGACTTGCATGGAGAAATTCGGGACCCGCAAGATGATAGGATTCGGCGGTGCATTCGTAACACTCGGATTCATCATATTCGGAATGTCAAAATCCATACAGTTCATGTGGTTCGGAGCTTTCATATTCGCGCTGGGTCTTGCTTTTGTCAACATCAATACATTCAATGTAATGATCACGACATGGTTCAAGAAGAATACTGCTAAGTATACAGGTATCGGACAGGCATTCGGTCCGGCTTCCGGAGCAGTCTTCAACACTCTCTGGGGAATCGTGATCGTATCGATCGGCTGGAGGATCCCGTTCTACATCAGCGCTGTGATCTCAGCAGCAGCAACAGTTATCATCGTATCGCTTTACAGAGAGCCTTCTGAGGTCGGATGCAAGGCGAGAGGCCAGGAAGAACTCGAAGCAGAAATGGCAGCAGATGCGGGTGTAGAAGAGGTATCCATAGAGACCGGCGGCACATTCGCAGAAGCACTTCGCTCACCAAGAGCATGGATGCTGGTGATCGGATATGCACTTGCAGGTATCTGCGATTATGGACTCCTTGGCAACTATGCACTTATAGCCGCATCACACGGATTCGGAGATCAGGCTGGATTCATTATGGGATTCAGCTGGCTGGCTCAGGTATTCAGCTTCATCATCCTCGGATGGATCTGCGACAAGTGGGGCAGCAGATGGGCGGTAATACTCTGCTTCATCCTTGTTACTTTCGTAGCTATTGTATATCTCAGAAGTGACGTTCCGGCAGGACTGGTATATGCCTGTGGCGCCTGCCTCGGATTTGCCGACGGTGCTGTACAGATGCCTATGGGAGCAACAGCAAGAGAAGTACTCGGTACAAAAGAGTTTGCTAAGAAGATGGGTCTAGTAGGAGGCGGTTGCTTCTTCGGAGTATCCTTCTCAACAGTAATAGTCGCAGCTATGTACGATGCGACCGGTTCATACAACTCAGCAATGATCATGATCATCTGCCTCGCAGTAGTGACATCGGTGCTCTTCTTCATCGCAGCTAAGCCACGCTATAAAGGTTAAAACAGCAGATACAGATATATAAGTTAGAAAGGGGTTCATCAAAATGGACGGATTCAGATTTGATGTACAGACAAGCGTTTATTATGGACGTAATGCACTGCAGGACCATCAGGATGTATTGGATGGATTCGGCAAAAAGGCTGTTATCGTAACCAGCCAGTTTATAGAAGGGTATAAAAATATAGGTCTCGAAGATGCCAAGGCACTCTTCGACGCTAAGGGTATTGAGTATAAGGTCATCGACTATACTATCCCAAATCCTCCTGTAGAAAACATCGAGCAGATGTACGAGGATACCAAGGACTTCGATTTCGACTTTGTTGTAGGCATAGGCGGAGGATCCTCCCTGGATGCAGCTAAGGCTCTCGCTCAGCTGACAGACTGGAGAAAGGATGATCCTGAGAGAAGCGCAGAAGATATTTTCTTCGGTTACGGCAAGCCTTATGACAACTATAAGAATATGTGCCGTATTCCTGTGATCACAATGCCTACTACAGCCGGGACCGGTTCAGAGGTCACAGGCGGAGCAGTTCTTACAAGAAATGATCTCCACCTTAAGATAGCGATGAACCAGTGGCTCTACCCTGAGGTTTCCTTTGTAGATCCGAGATATGTAGAGCATTCACCGCTCTTCCTTCTGGATACAGGCGTAATCGATGCTCTTGCACACGGTATCGAAGGCGCTATCCGTCAGAAAGACCACATTTATGCAGCTTCTAACATCATGAACGAAGGTCTTTCCAAGATCGCATTCAAGCTGTTCGCAGAGTTCAAGGATAATCTCCTGAACAACACACTTACTGCAGAGGACTATGACAAGATCTCATGTGCTTCGATGATACAGGGTGTTGCATTCATGCAGTCCTGCACATGCATCCCTCATGGTCTCGGATATCCGCTTTCACACTACTACGATGTGTGCCATGGCCTTTCATGCGGCATATTCCTCGGTGAGTGGCTCAAGAACTTCAAGGATCAGTCACTTGTACAGGAAGTAGTTGAGGACTGTGGATTCAAGAATTCTGATGAGTTCGCTGACTATGTAAGAGCACTGACCAACCGTGATGTTGAGCTTGAGGTCACTGATGCAGAGATCCAGGAGTGGACTGATGCGTTCATGAAGCAGCAGGTATGGAGACTCGAATCCAACCCTGAAGAGCTGACAAGAGACGACATCTATACGATCTACAGAAGAGCTCTTGCAAAATATATCAAGGAAGAAAAGTAAACGTCATATGAAAGTTGAAGAGCCCGCTGAATGCAGGGCTCTTCTTTTATAGAAAAAGGAGACTGTATATGAGTAATGAAGCAATGACAACAGAAGAACTGAAGGCAATGGAGGAGGCGATGGCAGCATTCCTCGAAGAATTCCGCAATCCTTCGAGATGTGATGGCGCTAATCTCAGAGCAGGCGTTTTTCCTGAAAAGTATCATCCGGTGGAAAGGGATCTGAAAGCAGGAAGATTCATTACTACGATTTATCCGGAAAAAGAGACTGAGAAGCACATTTTTCTTCTGCACGGCGGAGGGTTCGAGCTTGAAGCAAGCATGCATTGCAATGTTATGATGGACCTTGCTGACAGAGGATTCAAAGTGACAGCTTATGATTATCCGTTGGCACCGGAACATCAGTACAAGGAAATCAATGAAGCAGTATACAATGCGTTCAAAGAGTTCAAAACATATTATCCGGATGACAAGATTGCCCTGATGGGAGATTCCTGCGGAACTTCTCTAAGCCTGACACTGATGATGAGACTCCGTGACGAGGGTGATGAGTCGAGGCCGAAGGTTGCTGTATGGCCTTCACCGGCGGTAGATATGGCAATGGACAGCCCGCTTATGCCTATGTATGAGAAGAATGATCCAAGCCTGAAACTGGAAGTCCTGTATCTGTGTTCAGAGAGATACGCGCCTGAGCGCAACTGGAAGGATCCTCTCGTGTCGCCTTACTATGCAGAGGATATGAGCAATCTGGGAGATCTGTTCATCTATTATAGCTCCGTAGAGGTACTCAGACCTGATACAGAGGCATTCATCAAGAAGGTGGCATCATTCGAGGGCAATACCGTCAAAGTACATATGTGTGAAGGCTTATTCCATGACTATGTTTTGCAGAATGAGTTACCGGAATCTGTATATATCCTGGATGAGACGGCTGCTTTCCTGAACGATAGACTTGACTGATAAAAAACCAATTCATGATCGAAATGATAGATCATGGAATGCAAATAATTGGATTAGACTCTATAATGGCAGCGACCTATAATCTATTGTAGATATTAAGAACTACTTTCTATCAGGAGAAAGAAAATGGAACCTTTCAGATATAATACACAGACATGCGTATACTTCGGACGGCATTCAATGCGTGATAATGCAGAGCAACTCAAAGAACTCGGAAAAAAAGCGGCCATCGTTACGACAAAATTCGTTGGTGACGCTCCTAACCTCGCGCTGCAGGATACAGTAGCAGTCCTTGAGGAACTGGGGACCGCCTATGTAGTACTGGACAATGTTGAGACCGATCCTCCGGTAGAAAACATCGTCAGTCTATATGAAGAACTTGACGGATTCTGGCCTGACTATGTTATAGGAGTGGGCGGCGGCGCTGCTCTTGATGTAGCCAAAGCGCTGGCCCAGTTTATCAATGACGGAGCGGGCGAGCCTTATAATCTGTTCTTCTGGCCCGGACATCTCCTGAACAATTACTGCAATATGTGCGATATTCCGGTAGTAGCAGTTCCGACCACTGCAGGTACAGGATCAGAAGTGACAGGGGGAGCAGTCCTGACCAGATCTGACAAGGATACCAAGGAATCCATGAACATGTGGCTCTATCCTAAGATCGCATTTGTAGATCCCAGATATCTGGAGACTTCACCACAGTTCCTGCTTGATACAGGAGCGATAGATGCTCTTGCACATGGAGTGGAAGGCTGCCTTCACAAGGATGCGAATATCATGAACAGATCGATCTCGTTTGCAGCTTTTGACCTGTTCTCCCACTTCAAGGATGCTCTTCTGGAAGGGGAACTGACACAGGAACAGTTCGACGATCTCAGTGCTCATTCACTGATGCAGGGCGTTTCGTTCATGCAGTCATGCACGACTATTCCTCACGGTATGGGGTATCCGCTCTCGCAGCACAAGAACGTGCCGCATGGACTCGCCTGCGGTATATTCCTCGGAGAATACCTCAAGGCTTTCAGAGACCAGTCACTGGTTCTTCCAATAGTGAAAGCGTGCGGTTTTGAGGACAGCGATGAATTCGCAGAATATGTCCGCAAGCTTACCAACAGAGATGTGGATATAGAAGTAACAGAAGAAGAGATAGAATACTGGACAGATCAATTCATGAAGATCCAGAAATGGAGACTTGAGGCCAATCCTGAAGAGCTGTCAAGAGAAGATATCAACAGACTGTACAGGACGGCACTTGCAAAATACATAAAATAAACAACCTCAAATAATACTCCACGGCGCGGGACTGAAGCTAAAAGCTCCAGTCTCGCTCCATTTAGGAACAAAACTGTTAATTTATAGACGAAAGAGAGTAAGACATGCTTAAAAAGATACACTATTCATGGTTCATATGCGCAGGATGCACTTTGTTGTTCTTCTGTACGGGAGGACTCGGACTCACAGGGTTCTCTGCATATTTTCCGTTCATGACAACTTTCAATGAATTGAAGCAGACGCAGATATCTGTGATCATTTTCATCAGGAGCCTGTTCGGAGTGTTCGGGATGCTGTTCGTCAATGCCTTTCTGAAAAAGTTCGAGATAAGGCGCGTAGTAACAGCTGCCATGATCGTTTCTGCAGCATCGTTCCTCACATATGGGCTGACCGGGACTTTTGCCGGATACTGCGCTGCGGCAGCGCTTGCCGGAATCGCTTACGGGTTCGGCAGCATGATACCGGTGTCGATCCTCATATCCAGATGGTTCAATGAGCATCAGGGCCTGGCAATAGGTATTTGCATGGCGGCTACGGGAGTAAGTGCTTTTGTAGCATCTCCGATAATAACCTGGATGGTTGAGAGCATGTCTCTCAGGATGTCGTTCATAATAGAGGCTGCATTTGTTGCTGTCATGGCTACAGTCGTATGGACCCTGCTGCGCAGCATGCCTTCCTGCCTGGATCTTGAGCCGCTTGGAGCAGAAGAAGGGGGCACAGAGACCAAGTATGCTGCAAAGACTGCTTCCAAAGGACTGTACCTGGCGATGGTCATTGGATTCCTCATCCTGGGTGCAGCGGCCAATAATCTGCACAGCAATCTGTCAGTACTGTATCAGTCTGTTGGATTCGACAGCGCAAAGATCTCAGGTGTAATATCCATGTTCGGCATCAGCCTGGCAATAGGAAAATGTGCATGCGGCCAGCTGTCAGATAAGATAGGCGTTTTCAAGGCGTGTATGATACTCTTCGTAATGTCTGTTATCGGATGCGGCATGTTCTGCCTTGCTCGCAACGGAAGCATGACAATGGCAACAATAGCGGTACTTCTCGTAGGTGCGGGAATGTCAGTAGCCTCTGTTGCAACATCGACATATGCTGTTGATATAGCTACTGAGGAAGATTATCCGAGCGTGGTATCGAGATTCCAGACCATGCAGACAGTCGGAGGTCTGGCCTTCGCGATAATGCCGGGAGTTCTGGCAGATATGACAGGGGACTACATCCTGGCATATGAGATCATGTTCGCATTCGTTCTCATCAGCGCAATAGTGATACAGGGCGCATACCTTAAGATAAGGAAAGAGCAGGCAGCAGAAACAGAAGCTGCAGCTTAAAACAGAATAGTTTTAAAGGGGATAAACTAAAAACGAGATTCGGAATATTACTTCCGAGTCTCGTTTTTTAAATGGTTTATTTCAGAGATAACCTATACCTGACAATGATGCCGGGAATCAGAACGCTTCTCCCATGGCGGTCATAGTTTCTGTTATCTCAAGTATCTTGTCACGGACATATACAGCTGCAGGTGTCAGCTTACGCCCTGAAGCCCATGTAAGATACAGGGGCATCATTGCTTCGGGATGCTCGACTGAGACCATTCTGATTGAGCGTACATTGTGCGGTACACCGACGGACAGACCTACTCCTGCGCCAGAAGCTACAGCAAGATGCTGTGCAGTCCAGTCAGATACATAAGTGATCTCAGGCTTTACATCCTCTGCCTTGAACATGTTCTTGATATGGTTATCCAGATTGGAATTGATATCGATCGCTATGATCTTTTCATCGCAGAACTCGCTGACCTTTACACTTTCGCGCTTTGCAAGAGGATGCCAGACGGGAACGATAAGGTAGATCCTGTGATTGCCTATGAATCTTGACTCACAGCCGTCAGTCATCTCGCTGGCGGAGATGATCATATCGCATTGCCCATGGATCAGATGTTCCCTGAGATCAGTCCAGTTGTGATCCACCTCGAAGTTGAGCTCAATGTTGTTATCATCATCAGCGCAGGCGTCATGGAACCTGCTGATCAGGACCGGTGCGAATGTCATAGCAACACTAAAGAAAAACTCGAGTTTTACCTTGCCGTAGAGAGAACTCTTCATGCTTATGATCTCACTCTCGCCGTCTTCTATCATCTTGAGACTGGCTTCTGCATATGGAAGTAGAGCTTTGCCGTAAGGAGTCAGGTCTATCTTGCGATTAGGTCTTCTGATGAAGAGAGAGACTCCGAGTTCGCTTTCCAGTTCACGGATCGAATAGCTGAGGCTTGACTGAGCAACATACAGATTGTTGGCTGCTGCAGTGAAGTGGCGCATTTTAGCTACTTCACAGAAGTATTTCAGCTGAGTAAGTGTCATAATACCATCCCCCTATGAAGAACTCTTACTACGTAATTGTAAAGATTGTTAATTTTATGCTAATTGATAATATCATGCCTGATTTGACCCTTTCAAGGAGCGTGGCAGACCTCATCATACAAGTTTTCGATCATGGTTCCTAATCAGTTTTACTGCAGAGGAGCACGTGCCTGATCGAATTTTCTTATCGAATTCTTGTGTTAGACAGCAGATTTTCGATCGATATACTTTTAATTAGAAACAGGGCAGATGCAAAAAGGAGATAACCCAATGTCAGGAAGAAAATGGCTGATCACAGGTATCAGCAGCGGATTCGGAAATGAAATCGCCAGGCAGGCACTTGCGGCAGGAGACATAGTTTTCGGTACTGCAAGGAATATGAAAAAGCTTGAAGATCTGGAGTCACAATATCCTGAAACTCTTTTGACAGCATCTCTGGATGTTACGGATACAGAATCTGTATACAGAGTGACTGACGAAGCATTCGACAAGCTCGGTACGGTGGACGTTGTTGTAAGTAACGCAGGATACGGACTGTATGGTGCAGCTGAAGAGATCTCAGATGATGAAGCGCTGCTCCAGATACAGACCAACCTGATAGGGTCGATCGCCTTCATCCGTTCGACACTGCCGTATCTTCGCAGACAGAGACACGGCCGCATCATACAGGTCGCTTCGGTGGCAGGACAGGTCGGATATGCCGGCAACTCACTCTACAATGCGACAAAATTCGGTATCACCGGTTACTGTGAAGCCCTGTCGATCGAGATGGAACCGTTCAATGTAGGCGTGACTGTCGTTGAACCGGGCGGTGCCAGGACAGACTTCAGATACGGCGGAGTCAAGGTAGCCGAGAACCTGATCCCTGAATACGCACACGCTCACGGTTTCCTGGACATGATCGATGCATCCAAGGGCCTTGCCCCGGGAGATCCTGAAGCAATGGCATCCAGGATAATCGAATCAGTAGATCAGGATCCTGCACCAAAACACATCGCTCTCGGTTCTCAGGCATTGAGACAGATCCTCGAAGACCTTTCATCAAGGCTCGCCGGGTATTGCAGTCAGATAGAGCTTGCAGCATCAACAGATGTAAAAGAATAAACAGATAATAATTCAGCAATCAAAGTGCGGAAGGAGAATATTATGGCAACTAATTATCCACATTCACTCAGTCCACTGAATATCGGAAAAGTACAGATCCGTAACAGGTATGCGCTTGCCCCGATGGGAACAGGCAGCATGGGCGGTCCGAAAGGAGAGTACACAGACAACACTATCGAGTACTATCTCGAAAGAGCACGCGGCGGTTTTGGCCTTATCGTCATGGGCAGTATCATCGTTGATATGGAAGCTCAGAAGCCTGACCTGATCAACGGCCCTATTCCTCCTTCATACGCACCTATGGTATGGAGAGAATCCGCATGCCGTCTTGTAGAGAGGATCCATGCATACGGAACCAAGGTATTCATGCAGATCGGTTTTGGCCACGGCAGACAGAAGCCTGGTCAGAAGGCACCGTCTCCGATCCCAAGATACGCTGATCCAAGCGAGATATGCGAGCAGATCACAGTTGAAGAGATCAAGACCAAGATCGCATATATGGTCAAGACAGCTAAGATGGCTAAGGACGCTGGCTTCGACGGAGTCGAAGTACACGCTATGCACTGGGGATATCTTCTCGACCAGTTTGCACTTGCTATCTGCAACTTCCGTGATGACGAATACGGCGGGAGCCTTGAGAACAGACTGAGAGTACACAAAGAGATCGTCGAAGGCATCAAGGCTGAGTGCGGAGCTGATTTCCCTGTATCTATCCGTATGGGTATGAAGTCATGGATCAAAGGCTTCAACAAGCCATCTCTCTTCGGAGATGAAGAGGCAGGCCGTACCATCGAAGAAGCATGCGAGATCGCAAAGCTGCTCGAGTCTTATGGATATGACATGCTCGACTGCAACTCCGGAATATATGATTCTTTCTACTATGCGGTAGCACCTGCATATATGGAAAAAGGTTACAATATCAAACTCGCAAAAGAGATCAAGAAGAATGTAAGCATTCCTGTTTTCGTAGCAGGCAAAATGAACGATCCTGACATGTGCGAGCAGGCGATCGCCAACGGTGAGATCGATGGTGTCGCTCTCGGAAGATCGGGACTCGCTGAAGCAGCTTATCCGCAGTGGCTCGAAAGAGGCCGCCCGGACAAGATCCATCCTTGCATCGCTTGCGGAAACTGCATGGCATCATCTTTCTCGAAGGTTTCTGCTACATGCGCTGTAAACCCGGTAGGGATGAGACCTGGACAGTATCCGACTCTCAGAGCACTTCAGCCTAAGAATGTTGTCGTGGTAGGCGGCGGTGTAGGCGGCATGGAAGCTGCCAGGACAGCAGCTCTCCGCGGACACAAAGTCACACTGATCGAGCGCTCAGACAGACTCGGCGGCAGACTCTTTGATGCAGGCAGACATGCATTCAAGCAGGATATCCGTAATCTGGCAAAGTGGTATGAAAACGAGATCAGAGAACTGGGTGTAGAGATCAAAACTGAGACGGAAGCAACACCTGAACTCCTGAAAGAGCTTGGTGCTCAGACAGTGATCATGTCAGTTGGAGCTGACCCTGTAATGCCTAGACGTATTCCTGGCATCGATCATCCTAAGGCAGTATCCTGTGAGGATGTTATCTCCGGAAAGAAGAAAGTAGGCGAAAAGGTTGCTATTATCGGTGCCGGTCTTGTAGGTGCTGAGATGGCGTATGACATGGCTAAGGAAGAAGGCAAGAAGGTCGTTCTCGTTGACGGTCTCGACGATATCCTTTCCAACGATCCTAACGGTGTGCCGTTCCAGACACGCTGGATGCTCAATGAGCTGCTTGCGCTCAACGGAGTAGAGAAATACATGGGTCACATGCTTGACTGCATAAATGATAAGGGCTGCGTTCTCAAGAGCAAAAATGGAGAACAGGTGCAGATCGAGTGTGATGACGTTATCATCGCTATCGGATTCAGAGCAAGGAAGTCGATGCGTGAGGATCTCTACGGTTCCGACATGGAAGTATACGAGATCGTAGCAGGAAACGGGATCGGCAGCATTGCCAGCCAGGTCAATGATGCTTATGAGATCGCAAGACATCTGTAATAGAGAAAACCGTTTACGGCATTGAAATTGCTGTATTAGACATCAGAAACACCGGATTATAAAATTTAATTGTAAGAACAAAGGAACACTTTTGATATATACAGGAGGCAGATATGTACGATTTTTACTTCCATCTGAATACGAAGTTTTACTACGGAAAAGGCGTTGTAGCACAGATCGCAGACGAGATTCTTAACTACGGAAACAAGGCATTCTTCATCTATGATGAGATCCCGGCAAAGGCATCGGGAGCCCATGATCTGATCCACAAAGTCTGCGGTGAAAAAGGTATTGCCGTGACTGATTTCGCGATCACTGATCCACATCCTAAGCATACAACTATTGATGAAGCCAGAGCTCTTCTGAAGCAGAACGGTGCAGATGTAGTAGTTGCACTCGGCGGAGGAGTTACGGTCGACTCAGCTAAAGCTATCTGCCTCACAATAACTCATGATGGCAGCTGCTGGGATGTATTCGAGGCTGCAGAGAAGATCGAATCTCTCTCAACACAGGGAAAGAAGGAGGAAGGTGTACTTCCGCTTATAACAATCCCTACGATAGCTGCCAGCGGCTCGGAGGTTTCGAATGTCGCAGTAATCGAAAACCACGAGAAACAGCTCAAGCTTGACTACCGCAGCGATGCGTTGAGACCTGTAGCAGTATTCACCGATCCTACATACACATATACGGTTCCAAAATTTCCTACCGCATGCGGCATACTGGATATAATGTCACATTCATATGAGGGATATTTCAGCCACAGCACAGGAAGCATGCAGGATGGTATCTCAGAGACGATCCAGAGGACATGTGTTGAACACGGAAGAAAGGTAATGCTTGTACCAAATGCTTACGAATCAAGAGCACAGCTTCTGTGGGCAGCTCAGCTGTCGATCGCACATCTGTCAGATCAGGGAAGAAAATTTGTTGGCAATATCCATGCTACAGAGCGCGTGGTCAGCACATATTTCGGATTCCCGCACGGAGCAGGCGTAGCAATCATGTCACTTGCATGGTTCAAGTATGCACTCAATGACCAGACCGCTTATAGATTTGCAAGATGGGCCAAGAATGTATGGGGAGTAAATCCTGCACTCGATGATATGACAGCAGCAAGAGAAGGTCTCAAGCGCTATGAAGCATTCGTTGAGGAACTTGGTGTACCTACCAGACTCAGCCAGTCAAGACTCGAGGTCAGCAAAGAACTCGTAGCAAAATGTGCAGATGAAGTATGGGAAAGAGTCGATACCAGCACATGGTTCAAGCCGCTTAGCAGCAAACAGGAGCTTCTTGATTACATGATGCTTGCATGGGAATAGATGATAATCATATAAATTCAATATACCAACCTCCCTGAAACAGCAAGATTGCTCACCGATAAAAAGGTGGGCAATTTTGTTTTACACAAATATCCTGCTTATCAATAATGAATTGCCGGTGCAGGCCGGTTTTATATGGTAGATAATGTACTTGACTTTGCTGTGGATCATGACAAAAATAGAGGATGAACATTCTCTAAAGCAGCATAATTCTTGGGCAGGAAATAATAAGTTATGAAGAAGATAGAATTTGAACAGCTTAATAATACCCGTGATCTTGGCGGGATTGTTGTACAGGATGGGTCTACGATTGTTCCGGACAGACTGATAAGAAGCGGCAGACTAGGCATAGGGTCTGAAAGCGATATAAAGAGGATGGGCGAACTGGTTTCTGTTGTAGTGGATTTTCGCAGCGACAATGAGAGGTCTGAAACTCCGGACCCTGATATGCCCGGTGTTGAAAACATCCACATCCCTATTATCGATGACCTTGCCGCCGGCGTCAGCAGAGATCAGAAGTCAGATGAAGAAGCTTTTATGATGCTGGCTAACGATCCTGACGGAGCTCTTGAATATATGTGCAGAACATATGAGGGCTTCGTGGCATCTGAGTCTGCGCGAAAAGGGTACAGACAGTTCGTGGATCTGCTGCTGGATGACAGAGATAAGGCAGTGCTGTGGCATTGTACTGCAGGCAAGGACAGGGCAGGATTCGCGACTGTGATCGTTCTGGAGATACTCGGTGCTGACAGAGACACGATCACTCAGAACTATCTCAGGACTAATGAACTGATCGAAGATGATATACAAAGAATGATCGGAATGTTCTTCAGAATGACCGGAGCAGCTGATCCCAATACCGGCGTGGCTCTGAAGCATATGTTCAGTGCCAGAAAGGAATATCTTGAAGCTGCATATGACATGGTCGAAAAACTGTATGGGGACTTCGGGATATTCCTGAATGAAGGACTCGGACTCAGAGATGAAGATATATCGAAGATGAGAGAAATGTATCTTGTACCTTCTCGCATCATATGACACATGATCTCACTGCGACAGGGCTATTCTGAGCAAAAAGTGACCGCGTTATTCAGACAAGTATTCTTCTTCGAAAAATTCATTAGTACACTCTATGAATGCTTTCATCGCTGGAGTCACCCATTTGCTCGAGTTGTATAGCAGCTGGCTCCATGCATCCGGGATCGTTTCCTGTGTGTCTATCCTGATCAGTGATGCGCTGTCAAGCTCACGCTGAACAATGAACCTCGGTAAAAGTGATCTGCCGTACCCCTGAATTATCATGCGTACGATAGCGCCGGGAGAACTGAATTCTATACGCGAAGCAGCTCGTATATTTTTCTCAGCTGCTTTGACGCACCCCGGATATTCTCTGCGCATACCTATGTCGAATACAAATTCATGCCTGTTCTGTTTCAGTCCGTCTATCATCGCTTCTCTTGAGTCAATTGTCTGTACCGTAATATTGATGCCCGGATAACGGAGCTTGAATTCCATAAGAAGTGATGGAAGCAGCCCTAAGGTGTTCCCTGGAAGCTTTACTTAAAAGAGTAAAGAACGGAGGAGATATAAGATGCCTGATACCGCTTGTCGACATCTACGACGGAATCTCGCTGAGGCACGAACTTCCGATCGGCGGCGAGGACATAGACAGATTTGATGGAGACAACAGATTAACAATTGCAGACGGAGATGAGGAGTTCATCACATATGGCAGCGATAAGAGCGAACCGCCGTATCCCGGCGAGGTAGTTTATAAAGATGACGCAGGTGCTATCTGCAGATGCTTCAATTGGAGAGAGTCTGTCAGAACGATGTTGACAGAGGATACTAAGAATGCATTTATGTGCGTTGAAATGACCAGCGCAGACAGGCTGGATGATCTTAATGCAGGATAAGACCACCTGGCTGAGATGATAAAGTCAGAGCTTGGCGGCACTGTCGAAAAGCACATATTGAACAGAGATAACAGAGAGATGGATCTGGTATAAACAGACCAAATCCCTCAAGAGGCTAAAGTGATCTTATTCCAGGCAACAGAGAGTCGTTCAATTGAGCGGCTCTTTTCTTTCTGCGTATTGCAGCTAACTGCATGATCTGTATATCTATAGCTGTGCAGATGCTCGGAGATCTGTATATATTAAGGTGCCCGGAAACAGTCCGATGCTGCTGCATCAAAGTTGACAAGAAGATAATAAATATAAGATAATTAAATGTCATGAACAACAGGATCATCCGCGTTCCTGGCAATTCCGGGTACTGGGGCAGAAGGGGTTATTCTTGATATATGATAGTTATATTACTACAGTTTACAGGTGACGGTTTTACGAATGGAACTGACAAACAGTAACATAGGAATAATAATCGAAGATTGCCGTACGACTCTGAACAAGTGCAAACTGTCTGCTGAAGACGCAGAGACTTTCATTGATACCGCATCAGAGATCCTGAATCTTTACAGAGATTCTCTGGGCGAAGAAAGTACCATAAGATATCATGTCAGAAAGCGTTCAGGCCGGACTGAACTCAGATTCGGTGTCAAAGGCAAAAAACACGATATATTCGAAGAAGGTGACGGAGCTGAAGAACGCAGAAAGCTTAAGACTGTAGACAGAGTCCTGTTCGATCAGAAATCTGCACTTACTTACCGATATACATCAGGTTATAACATCGTTACTGTCCGTTCCGGAAAGAAGAGAACCAGCAGCAACATGCTGAAGCAGCCGATGATACAGGCTGTGATAGGCGGGCTTGTTGCGGGACTGATATGCCTGCAGCTGCCTGAAGCGGCAAATGCTTTTATTGTAAATGAAGTCACAGAACCGGTACTCACGGTAGCTTTGGCTGTCTTATCCGGTCTTCTCGGACCGATCGTTTTCCTTTCCATCGTCAGAGCGGTCAGCGCACTTGACAGTTTAGATGAGTTCACAGGCCTTGGGAGCAAAGTGCTGAAAAGGTTTCTGATAACTACGCTATGCATAGCGGTTTTCTCAGATATTCTCGGAGTAATATTCTTTCCATTCTTCGGAAGGCGCGATATCGCTTTTGATCCCGGTAAACTGATAGAGATCTCCCTGGATGTTATCCCCACCAGCTTTGTGACTCCTTTTGTAGAAAACAATATACCTCAGATCGTGATACTGGGTATCGGGATGGGTGCAGTATTGCTGCGGCTCGGAGACAGGGCGAAAGGGCTTTCAGATATGCTTTCGCAGATCTTCGAGTGGCTGGCGGGGTTGATGGAAACCATTAAGGTGATCCTGCCGATCGTGCCATTCCTCAGTGTTTTCAATATTGTAGCCAGAGGGGAGACCACGATCTTCCTGAGGGGATGGAAATACATTGTAGCTACATACATCTGTATGGCACTATGTGTGCTTTTCAAGATCTTCAAAGTGCATAAAAAATGCAGTATAGATATTCCGGTGATATGGAGCAAGATCAAGCCTGTTGTGAGAAGCTGTCTGCTGGCTGGCTCGTCCAGATCCGAAAGCAGTTACATTACTGAAATATCAGAAAAGGAACTTGGCATCGATCGGGATTACACATCATTCTGGGTCCCGATGAGCGATGGTATGCTTGATCCGGCACTGACAATTTCTTTCGTGCTGGCTCCATTTCTTGTTGCAGATATAACAGGAACACCGGTATCTTTTTCATTCCTGCTTATTCTTATGCTTCTCGCAGTCGAACTCTCCATGGCATCACCGGGACTTACAGCAGGATATACACTTATTTTCCAGTCCCTCGGAATGTCTGCTGATTATGTTGGAATGTTCTCTGTTTTTAGCATTGTTATAAAAAACTGCGCAGCTGCATGCGGTGCTGCTTACAAGATACTGGAGCATATCGAGTCTGCATATGTTACTGAGCATATAGATATGTCTGTTTTCAATAAACCGATCAGGCAGACAACCTGACAGGTCATTTCTAAGTCAAAATACAGAACCATTCGCAATATCAGTTGATTGAACTGAATACAAGGACGCAAAGGATCATGAAGACTACAGAAAAGAAAAAGATCAATATAAGACCGTATTTTCAGGCCCTCCCTGCACTTTTCAACTATCAGATCGTTACCAAAATACTGATCGGGATCTGGATCTTCCTGCTCGGCAGGATCTTTCAGGCCCTGCTTAAAAGCAGCGGGAGAGTCGCTATGACTTCAGGTGACTGGAAATTCCTGTTCACGACATGGCAGGGCTTATGCATCATGCTTCTCGGTTTTATTTCATTGTTCATTTATGTAGCTCTCGACCTCAATTCCAAGATCGTGCTCACCGGCGAGATATTGAGAGGCGAGAAGGTTTCTGTAAAAAACAGCATAAGAGGCGGATATGAGTCTACCAAAAGGCTCATTAATCTCAGAGGGGTCATAGTATTGATCTATATCGCTCTGGTTGCTCCGATTCTCGGGATAGGTCTTTCTATAACAATGACAGAGGGTTTGTACATTCCTACTTTCATCTCTTCTGTCATACAAGGCTCGGTGCTGTATTCACTGCTGTCAGGTTTTGCAGTTCTTCTGTTTTTGTCCGTAGGAATAGCAAATCTGTTCATTCTTCATGGCGTTATATTGGACAAACTTCCGATAAAGGAGGCGGGAGCGCAATCCAAAAGGCTCATAAGATCGAACTGGAAGGATTACCTGAAGCAGAATGTTATCTATATTCTGACGATCGCATTTACGATCGCTTTAGCGGCTATAATATGTCTTTTTCTTCCGCTTAAGCTTATAACTGTGCTTTCTATTCCCGCCAGTGTGAGCAGACCATTGACGATATTCTTCGTTATTGCAGGCGTGATCCTTTCTACTCTGGTCGATCTGCTCGGGACTCCGCTGTATCTGCTTAAGATGACACAGCTGTTTTACTCTTACAAACAGGGAAGTGAATTTGAATTTAATGAGAAAGAAAAAGAAAGCTATAGTGTTTACAAGATAGCTGCGGTGATTATGCTGATAGCTGTGATCTCATTGACATTCCTTGTAAATGTTCATTTTGATCAGATGTTCCCGATGGAGACCAAAGTCAAGGTCATAGCACACCGCGGGGGAGGTAATGAAGGCAGGGAGAATACACTTTCCGGACTTGAGAAGGCTTGGAATGCAGGCGCTTACGGAAGCGAGATAGACATACAGAGAACTAAAGATGGCAACTATGTAGTTAACCACGACAGTACTTTTAAGCGTGTGGCCGGAGTTGACAAAAAACCTGAAGAAATGACCCTGAGAGAGGTAAAAAAGCTGTCAGTAGACGGCGAGCCTGTTCCTACTTTTGAAGAGATGCTGATCGCCAGTAAGGGGAGGATAGTGCTGTTTACAGAACTCAAGGGCAATACCGCTGACAAGAAAATGGCTGATGACGCTGTGAGCCTGATCAAGCTGTATAAAATGGAAGATGAATGCGTCCTGATCTCTCTTAAGTATGACGTAATAGATTATATAGAGACACAATACCCTGAGATGCAGACAGGATTCCTTACATTTGCATCGTTCGGCAATACAGCAGGGCTTAATTGTGATTATTTAGCCCTTGAGGAAGAATCTGCAACTACAGATGCTATAAAATCCATTCATGAAGAGGGCAAGCAGGTTATTATATGGACTG
Organism: uncultured Eubacteriales bacterium; assembly: GCA_902786855.1. GTDB lineage: Bacteria > Bacillota > Clostridia > Peptostreptococcales > Anaerovoracaceae > Crickella. The sequence continues at coordinate 37,441 of CADAEH010000009.1, forward strand.
CAAATGAAAAAGAATCGCAGCGACACTTCCTGTGTTCCGATGCAGACGGGATCATCACGGATAATGTCGTTCAGGCGATGGAACTTATAACAGAACTTGAAAACAGATCGGATCTCGACAGAATGGTAGACAAGATCAAAACAATAATGTAACGGAGATTGCTTTTGAGCGGAAATGACAAGGAGGTCAAGTCATTTATGAAAGGAATAGCTACAGAAAAAAACCTTCTGCGCCACAAGGTGTTTACAGAAGTGGCAAGATTTGCTTATGAAGGCGGCGGTCCGGAGGTTCTTGACGAACTTCCTTACAAGATGGTCAATGTTGATGATGATCCTTACAGACCTTCTGTTTTCCTCGAAAGGGCTATCGTAGGAGAGCGTATAAGGGTCGCGATGGGTATGGCTATCAGGCCGGTCAACGAACACACGCCGACTTCCAAGGGGGTCGATGAGAGCATGATAGAGGAGAAGTACTATGAGCCGCCTCTGATAGATATCATACGTTTTGCATGCCATCGCTGCCCTGATAAAAGGGTGTATATCACCGATGGATGCCAGAGCTGCCTCGAACACCCATGCAGAGAAGTATGCCCTAAGAAATGCATATCTTATGACAGAAAACTCGGCCGCGCCGTTATAGATGCAGAAAAATGCATCAAGTGTGGCAGGTGTATGGACAACTGCCAGTATAATGCAATAATCAAGCAGGAAAGACCATGCGTCAAGGCGTGCGGTCTTGGTGCTATCGGAGAGGATGAGCACGGTCATGCGATGATAGATCAGGATAAGTGTGTATCCTGCGGTATGTGCCTCAACAGCTGTCCGTTTGCAGCGATCGTAGACAAAGGACAGATATACCAGACGATCAAAGCGATACAGTCCGGTACCCCGGTATACGCGATAGTTGCTCCTGCTATAGCCGGTCAGTTCGGCAAAGGTCTTACAGATACCAAGATGAAACCGGCATTCAGGCTGCTGGGCTTTGAAGATGTATTTGAGGTCGCTATCGGCGCCGATCTCTGCACCATTGAAGAGGCAGAGCACTTCCTTAGGGAAGTTCCGTCAGAGCTTCCTTTCATGTGTACAAGCTGCTGCCCTGCATGGTCAATAATGGCAAAGACCAATTTCCCGGAATATGCTGACACCATATCCATGGCACTCACTCCGATGGTGCTGACCGCAAGGCTGGTCAAGAAAATGCATCCTGAGTGCAAGATCGCATTCATCGGCCCGTGCCTGTCAAAAAAGCATGAAGCCAGCAGACATACTGTCAAGAGTTATGTGGACTTTGTCCTGACATTTGAGGAGCTTGCCGGCATGTTCGATGCAATGGAGGTCGATTTTGCAGAGCTTGAAGAGGACGAGCCGCTGAGAAAAGCCAGCAGTGACGGTTTCGGATTTGCTATAAGCGGAGGTGTCGCGCAGGCAGTCGTCAATCACATAAAGCGGGTAGATCCGGAACGTGAGGTCAAGGTGGTCCGGGCTGAGGGACTTGACGAATGCATGAAGATGATGAGGAAGGCTGCCAAGGGAGAATATAACGGATATCTGCTTGAGGGTATGGCATGTCCGGGCGGCTGCGTTGCCGGTGCCGGAACCATGCAGCCGCTCAACAAAGCGGTATATTCAGTAGGTGTCGCCCAGAAAGAAGCGCCGGTGGCTAATGCTATTGACAGCAAGTATGCCGATCTGCTTCCTGCGCTTGAGCATATACAGGAAGAACTTAACAAACAGGAAGTACCGGAACCGATAAACAGAGTGAAATTTAACCTGCTTACATACAAATAGAAAGTCTGTCCGGGTAATTCTCGGGAAGGCAGTATTTGTCGGGATGAAAGCTTAACTGAGTTAACGTTCAATTCTTGTATAATCCCGGGATGAGTGGTATAAAATAGTTTAAGAATAATTTTTATGTATATCTGAATAAAGGAGACTGAATAATGAAGAAGCTTGCAGTTTGCACCGCTATCGTCGGCGGAGTTGCCGGAACAGTAGCATACCTCAACAAATATGGACTTCCTATCCTCGGAAATCTGACCATGCACATTCCTGTCAAGTTCAAATATGACTTCTGGGATGCTTTCACTAAGGGTATCGAAATTGCAGAGGGCAAGATCAATCTGTAGTTAAAATAAGTTTAACGGAATGACACAAATACTCTGCTTCGGCAGAGTATTTCTCTTTACAGAATCATTTTGGATATACGGACCGATCAATATATGACAGGGCCATGCAGCAAGTGGATAGAAAAGGGTAAGCAAAGTTATGGAACAGAGTAATCTTAACGACATAGAAGAAAGTATAGTCAGTCTGGCAAAGCCAATGAGGAAAGGAATTCTGCGTTTGCTGTTCAGCAGATTCTTTGTGATCGCAATATTACTTGTACTTCAGGTCGCATTGATAGTCATGGTATATTTCCAGTTCGCAGAGAAACTGCCGATCCTTCTGCAGGTACAGTGGGTATTTGCCTTTCTGATGATCATATATCTGTTTAACAGCAGCATGGATTCATCTGCGAAACTCACGTGGATGCTGATAATATCCCTTTTACCGTTGGCAGGTGCAGCAATGCTCCTGTGGACACAGTCAAATATCGGTCACCAGATGGAAACGAAATACGTTAAACAGCAGATCACCGATACATTTACAATGATTCCGCAGCCGGAGAACGTGGTCAGAGAGATCGAACATGACGGTTCAGGCACAGACGATCTGAGCAAATATCTTAACCTGACAGGCTGTTTCCCGGTTTTTGATAAAACTCTGGTCACATATTTTCCGCTGGGGGAGAAGAAGTTCAGGGCTATGCTGAAAGAGCTCGAAAAAGCAGAGAAATACATCTTTATGGAGTATTTTATTATTGAAGAAGGCTATATGTGGGGACGCATACTTGATGTGCTGATCCGCAAGGCCAGTGAAGGGGTCGAAGTTCGGGTGCTGTACGACGGTATGTGCGAGATGTCCACTCTTCCTGCCAACTATTGGAAGCTTCTTGAGGCTAAGGGGATACATGCCAGAGCTTTCTCGCCGATAAAACCTGTAGTGTCTTCTCATTACAATTACCGCGATCACCGTAAGATCCTGGTGATCGACGGAAAGGTAGCGTTTAACGGAGGAGTAAATCTTGCCGATGAGTACATAAATCATATCGTGAGATTCGGTCACTGGAAGGACACCGCAGTCATGGTCAAAGGACCGGCGGTAAGAAGTTTTGCCCTGATGTTCCTTCAGATGTGGAATATCAGGGGAACCTCAGAGGATTATGAGAAATGGCTTTCTCTGCCGTGCGATGAGGCGGAAGATGCAAGCGGCTATGTCATGCCTTACTGCGACAGCCCTCTCGATAAGTATAAGGCGGGAGAATCAGTATATATGGATATACTTAACCGCGCAACGGAGTACGTACACATGATGTCACCGTATCTTATTCTCGACGGAGAACTCGAGACAGCGCTTTGCTTCGCGGCACAGCGCGGAGTCGATGTCAAGCTTATACTGCCGGGTATACCTGACAAGAAGGTGGCATATTCGCTCGCAAAAACTCATTACAAGGAGCTGCATGAAGCGGGTGTAAAGATCTATGAATACACACCTGGGTTCGTTCATGCAAAGGTGTTTGTCAGCGATGACATCAAGGCCGTGGTCGGGACGATCAATCTCGACTACAGAAGTCTGTATCATCACTTTGAATGCGCGACATATCTGTACAAAACTGACTGCATAGCGGAAATAGAGCAGGATTTTCAGGATACTCTTGCAAAGTGCAGGGAAGTATCCACAGAGAGCATAAAGAATGAGAAATTATCATACAAGCTAATAGGCGGCCTGGCGAAGCTGATCTCTCCGCTTATGTAACAAGAACAGACTGATTTTGGACGAAAAAAAGAACTGCTAAAAAACCTATTGACTTGGTAGGTTTTAAGGTCTACTATAGTGGTGTCAATCAATTAGAAAGTGACTTGAGGACCGATGAAGAGAAATTACAGGATGAACGTTCTGAATATGGACAATATGATGTGTTGTTGTCTGTGCTGCAGCTCCCGGGCACGATCTACGGCCGGGGTCTTGTCATGAGATGGCAGACACCGCAGAGTATTTCGGACTTGAATCCCTGATTTCAGTCAATCTGCCCGGGAGCACATAAAGCTTACGGGCTGTTTTTATGGACGAAAGATCAGGGACCATCTGAATGCTGACAAATGTCAGAAAAAACACAGCACAGAACAGAAAGAGAGGAACTGAAAATGGCTAATATTTATAAAGGAACACTGGGACTTATCGGAAACACACCACTGGTCGAGGTAACTAACATAGAGAAAGATCTCGGACTTGAAGCAACCGTACTGGTAAAGCTTGAATACTTCAATCCCGCAGGAAGCGTTAAAGACAGGATCGCAAAAGCTATGATCGAAGATGCTGAAGAAAAGGGACTTCTGAAAGAGGGGTCTGTGATCATAGAGCCTACATCCGGCAATACGGGTATCGGACTTGCAGCGATCGCAGCTGCCAAAGGATACAGAGCGATACTGACAATGCCTGAAACAATGAGTGTTGAAAGAAGGAACATACTCAAGGCATACGGGGCCGAGATAGTTCTGACAGAGGGCTCAAAGGGAATGAAGGGCGCTATAGAAAAAGCAGAGGAACTTGCAAAGGTAATACCTGGCGGATTCATTCCGGGACAGTTCGTTAACCCGGCGAATCCAGCGATACATAAAGCAACGACCGGTCCGGAGATCTGGAATGATACAGACGGGAACGTAGATATATTCATAGCAGGAGTAGGTACAGGCGGTACACTGACAGGAACAGGGGAATACCTTAAATCGCAGAAGCCTGACGTAAAGATCGTCGCACTCGAGCCGGCAGATTCTCCTGTCCTTTCAGAAGGTAAGTCCGGTCCGCACAAGATCCAGGGCATCGGAGCGGGATTTGTCCCTGATGTGCTCAATACTGCAGTTTATGATGAGGTCTACAAAGCAAGCGGAGATGATGCATTTGCTGCTGCAAAGTACCTGGCTAAGAAGGAAGGTATCTCCGTGGGCATTTCATCCGGAGCAGCGCTGCATGCAGCTATAGAGTATGCAAAAAAGCCTGAAAATAAGGGCAAGGTCATAGTAGCTCTTCTGCCGGACAGCGGTGACAGATACTACTCAACAGCACTTTTTGTCGAATAGTACACAGTTTATACTATTGACAATGTCGCTCGCCCCCCCGTTTGCGGGCATCGTGTGCCTCCCGCATCTGAGCATAACGTAAGACAGCGGGTAACATAAATAACACTTTTCATAACAAAACCACCGGTCGGTGCCGGTGGTTTTGCAGTTTTGCCAAAGATAAAAAGTTATAGGAGATCACTCAGTTTTTTGCTGTAAAAGAAATCTTTTGTGATTTTATAATATTCCTTCCACATAGGAAGTGTATGACATTCATGCGCCAGCGGGCATTCAAATGCTTTCTCTTCAAGACAAGCAACGGGTGCAAATTCACCTTCCATTATCTCAAGTATCTCACCTACAGTATAGTCTTCAGGTTTCCGGCATAGACTGTAGCCACCGCCTTTACCGCTAATACCACAGATCATGTCACTTTTAACAAGTCCCTTGACGATGATCTCGAGATATTTCTTGGAGATCTTCTGTCTCTCGGAGATTTCTTTGAGTGGGATATTTCCTTCATCAATATGCTGAGCAAGATCTATCATAATACGCAGAGCATATCTTCCTTTTGTAGAAATCAAGACCTTTTATCCTCCCTCATATAACGTTGATTACATGTATGATTTTACTACTGACAATTGATGTGTTCAAGATGTCTCTGTCCCTTCGAAACAATCGCCAGAAAGGGCACTGGTAGTTGTATTGATCGGATTATGCTATTATACAGTATAGATAACAAATCAACGAAGACAGGGAGCAGGAGCCGGAGCTTAAGGTATGAGAAATCGTGGTATATATCCTTTCTCCGGATCACTGAACTGATAATATGAAGAATCTCGAATGGCTCAGATATACATACAGGCACAGGCGCGCTTTTGATTATTGCGTCAGAAAACTTGTCAGGCAGCCGGAACTCCGCGAGGAGATGATCAGAAGGGCTCGCACCCATGACATGGACAAAATGATAATGTATCTGTTCATGGATCAGGAGCAGGCACAGACACTGCATGCAATGACAAAAGCTCATCATCTGGAGAATGATCTTCCGAGAACCTATGAGGATCTCGTCGAGACTGTCATAGACTATGAATGTGCGCCGTATACGAAACCGGACAAGCCGCTCAATGCATTTGATTTTACAAAGTTACTGGTACAGTACGGTGTTCTTTCAGAAGAAAGGGCCGAGAGATTGTTCGATATCATGAGATCTCTTGGCATAGACCATTCTGCTGATCTTACTGAGGATGCAGAAGGAATGGCTTATGTAAACAGTATCGGAAATGTAACAGAAGAGATGTTGTTTGAGGAGATCCTTTCTTATATCAATGAGAATCCTGATAACGAACTTGAAATGATACTGGGCAGAAGGGAATCAGAGTAAGCAGTCCGGCCTGTGATTTGATCATGAAACGTCCGCATTCCGGAAGTCACGAGACAGAGATAATACTTTAAAAAGTTTTATATGACACAAAAGGGTGGAACAAGATGATAAAAAACATAGTATTTGACATTGGGCGCGTTTTGATAGGCTTTGAGTGGAATGATTATATTCTCTCACTTTTTGATGAAGAGACGGCAGACAAGGTGACTGGCGCAATGTGGGGCACAGGTTACTGGAAACAGCTTGACATAGCTCTTCTGACTGACGAGGAGATACTGGAACTGTTTTACAGCGCAGCACCGGAGTATAAGGATCAGATACTTGAAGCATTCGAGCGTGTGGGCGAATGTGTGAAGAGAAGAGACTGGGCTATTCCACTGATAAAAGATCTGAAAGAAAAGGGCTACAGAGTGCTGTATCTGTCGAATTTTTCAGAGCATGTGATGGGATCCAATCGTGACGCTCTGGACTTTGTCCCGCATATGGACGGCGGTGTATTCTCCTGTGATATCAATGTGATAAAGCCGGCAGCAGGAATTTATACTGCACTCCTCGAGAAGTACAGTCTGCTGCCCGAAGAGTGCCTTTTTATCGACGATCACAGGGACAATGTGTCTGCTGCTAAGAAGTGCGGGATGAAAGGCATCGTGTTTGAAAACAGGCAGCAGCTTGAGATCGATCTGGACAAGGCACTGACGAAGGACCGCGGTCATGACAGGATCACAGTGCTTTGCTATGGAGATTCCAACACCTATGGATACGATCCCTATACATACAGCAGATATCCATATAAGGATCGGTGGACCACGATACTGGCAGAAATGCTGGGGGAAAGATACGAAGTTATTCCGGAGGGGCTTAACGGCAGGACTACTGCCTATGACCGTCCCGGCGCTGACTGGAAAAACGGTGCAGGCAGTTTTGTCGCCTCCCTCGGCACCCATAAACCGGTCGATTATCTTGTGATCATGCTCGGTACTAATGACTGCAACGACGAGCTCGGTCTGACCGCTGAGCAGATATCAGCCGGCATGGAAAAACTTGTAAAACTTACAGAGCAGGAGACACCGGGACTGCAGGGTTATATACCGGAAGTCATAGTCGTGGCGCCGGCAGCGATACAGGAAGACTTTGAGAACTCTCCGTTTGCAGATAAGCTTACAGAAGAATCAGTTCAGAAATCCCGTGATCTGGGTCCTTTATATAGGAAAATAGCTGCAAAGCACCTGTGTAAATTCATTGATGCGACTGCAGGACCGGAAGTATCGGAGGACTGTGAGCACCTGACAATAAAAGGGCACAGGCAGCTTGCAGAGCTTATATATGACGAGATAAACAGGGATCCTTCATCATATGATGTCGAGCAGAAGCTTGTTCCATAAGATCATCATTTCCAAAGAAAACACCTCATCCCGCAGCTTCTGCGGATGAGGTGCTTTTAGTTCATAGATAATAATACGACGCGCTTACAGCTTGCACTTTGCAACGTATGTAACATCCGGAGGCAGGCAGAGATCTCTGTCGGTAACCGGTTCGAAGCTCCACTTCGGTGTTTCCGGTCTGATTGCCCACATGACAGCGTAGAAGTTGAACATTACGATACCGTAATTAAGGAGTCTGTCTGCTTCTGTGGTAAGGTCATCCGGAAGACCTACAAGGACGATCTGATCATAATCAACGATGATCCTATAAGGCTGCCTGTTCTGGAATGACTGTGCATGAGCAATCGCTCTGAGACCGTCTTCCAGTTCATTATAGAATAGAGCTGTATCGATGTCCTGACCATACTTTATACCGTCCGTCATTTCATCAAGAGACTTCTTAGGAGCCTTCTTTTCATCATTGTCAGGATCGCGATAGCCGAATGCAACTACACAGGCAACTGCTTTATCTGTTTCTGCACCGAGAGCCCTTTTGGTCTCATCTGCATCGTTGATGGTCTGCCAGCAGGCAGCGAGTCCGAGTTCAGTCATCTTGAGAGTGAGCCCCTGGGCGATATAGCCGGCATTCTCGAGATAATGATCGGCAACATCTGAAAAAATAACCATGTATGCAGGTGCTTTTATACAGAATCCATTATATCCTACGCAATCCTTGAGTCCTTCCCAGACTGTTCCGACATAGAACTTGAGCTCAGTTTTGATCTCATCAACAAGATCACTCTCGTCATCTTCATAATATGTAAGAAGGGCGTTGAGAACATCGTCACCGACCTTCTTGTCAGCAAAAGCTCTGCAGGAGTTTCTGTTTTTAACTATTTGCTCATAATATTCCATTTGTGTACCTTATCCTTTACCCCTATGATTGTTTTTTTACCACTCAAAATAATACCATGCAGGGCAATGATTTTCAATGATTAAGCGATTGACAATCAAATAACGCAAGTCTATTATTGAAAAAGTATCAACACCGATGGAGAGGTCTCAAGTAATATGCTTTTCAAGGAACCTAAGACAAAAGCAGGCAAGCTGTTACGCAGCACTCTGATAGTTATAGTGTCTGCATTCTGCGGCTCATCAGTACAGATTTTTGTAATGATCCCCAATGGCATGACCTCAGGCGGACTGCCGGGAATTGCCAGGATCATCACACATTTTTTTCCGATCAATTACGCTCTGGTCTATTATGCAATGTCGATGATTGTAATAATAGTTGCCTTTTTTACAATGGGTATGGCAGAGGTCAGAAGGATAATTGCCCTGTGCCTCACATATCCTGTAATGCTGTTCTTCTTTGAAAAACTTGACTACAGTCTGCTTGATTCTCCGGATCCGTTACTTGCATCAATACTTATAGGTGTATTTTACGGATTAGCTACCGGTATAGGCTATATGGGCGGTTTTTCATCAGGCGGTACAGATACGATCGCAAGAGTGCTCAAGTACAAAGTGTTCAACTATATGCGTGCCGGAGACATCCAGATGGTTATAGACATCAGTATCATCATTGTTTCGGCGTTTATTTTCAATACTAATGTAGCGCTGTATGCAGTTGTCAATGCATATGTTGCAGCAAAAGTCATCTCTGCTGTAATGCTCGGACTCTCAAGACGCTTCATACAGTTTGACATAATAGCAAGCAGTGAGGAGAAGAGTAACATTATCACAGAGTATATTCTCAAAGATGTAGACAGGGCAGTCACTTCTCATATCTCGAAAGGTGAGTATTCTCAGCAGACGAGAAAGACATTAACCACGATATGTACACCTGGCGAAAGTATCAAGATCAAGAAATTCGTAGCAGACACAGATCCGGATGCATTCGCGACTATAATGCCTGTCACGAATGTCTGGGGCAAAAGATTCTCAGATATCCGCGAGGTGGATAATATATAGCCGGATCATATCGATTCGTAAATAAAGGACTGACATCATTTACCGGGACTGTTCTGCAGTCCCTTTTTCATTGACAAATTTTAGCTCTATATAAAAATACGGACTTAATTCATAGTTCCCATTTTGGAAAATACGAAAGGGGGTTGACAGAACAGGCGATATGTATTATTGTACTAAGTAGTTAATACAATAATACAGAAATGTTTGCAACACTTTGTACTCGCTGATCAACTTATAGATGTACAGAACTATCAGACTGTACCGCAAAGCGAATAGTAACATAAACTGAATGTAAAAGCGGCATATATATGAAAGGGGATCAAATGGAATGGAATTTTAAGAACGGGATTCCTATCTACACCCAGATCATTGATGAGATGACGATGAGGATCGCCAGCGGACAATATCCGCCGGGAGGGAAACTTCCTTCAGTAAGAGATCTGGCACTTGAAGCGGGAGTCAATCCCAATACAATGCAGAGAGCTTTGGCTGAATTGGAGCGCAGAGAACTTGTCCATTCGGAGCGTACAAGCGGAAGATTTGTGACAGAAGAGGAAGAGATTCTGAATACTCTGCATGAAGTTCTGGCAAAAAGATATTTCGAGGAGTTTGCTGACAAACTCCATAAGATAGGAATGTCCGGCGAAGATATCGCGGAAGCCGTAAAAAGATGGCTTGAGGACATCAGGTAAGGAGTGTGTGAAATGGCAAGAATAGAAATAGAGAATCTTACTAAAGAATTCGGCACATTGACCGCACTTGACAATGTGGTGCTTGAGTTGGAAAAGGGGCAGATAGTCGGGCTCCTCGGACCGAATGGCAGCGGAAAGACTACACTGATCAAGATAATGAACGGTCTTCTTACGCCGACAGCAGGGACGGTTTCGATCAATGGGATAAATCCGGGGATCGAGACAAAAAAGATAGTGGCTTATCTTCCGGACAGGAATTCCCTGCCGGAATACATGACAACCGGGCAGCTCATAGAACTGTATCAGGATTTTTTCGATGATTTTAATATTGTCAAAGCAGAGACCATGATCTCTGAGCTGGGCATAGACATGACACAGCAGATGAAGCGTATGTCCAAGGGAACCAAGGAAAAGCTGCAGCTATGCCTGGTCATGGCAAGGGAAGCTGAAGTATATCTTCTGGATGAACCGATCGGAGGAGTGGACCCGGCGACAAGGGATTACATCCTCAGAACGATCATATCCAACTATAACGAGGATGCTGTAGTGATCATTTCCACGCATCTGATCTCAGATATTGAATCTGTATTGGATGATGTCATATTCCTTAAGGAAGGCAAGGTCGTTCTGCATAAGAAAGCAGAAGATATAAGAGAGGAAACAGGAGAGAGCGTAGATCAGCTCTTCCGGGAGGTGTTCAGATGTTAGGTAAACTGTTAAAATACGAGATCCCGGCACTCGGGCGCAAGCTTATGCCATTATATGTCGGCTGGTGCGCTACTGCAGTATTACTTGGACTTGCAGTCGGTCCGGTATCATCCAAGTCAGAATTCATGGTCGTTGTCGCCGGGCTGATGTATACAGCCGCAGCGACAGCGGTACTGGTTATGGCGGTCGTCATGATCATCCAGAGATACAGCCACAGTCTGCTTGGCGATGAAGCATATTTCTATCAGGTGCTGCCTGTAACGGCGTCAGAGCATATTGCAAGCAAGGGCATCACCGCACTTGTATGGGTGCTGCTCTCGGGAGTTGCAATGCTTATTACAGGACTGATCATCGCGATATTCAGCGGGGTACTGTTCGGAGCTGACATTCAGTGGGCAGAGATATTCCGTGCATTAGCAGCGTTTAGAGCCAAAGAATGGCTTTCGGTGATCGAATTCATTATTCTCTCAGCGTTAAGCATAACCAAGAGCGTGCTCGGTATATATGCTGCGATCACGATAGGGCATCAGGTGGAGAAACATACGACATTGGCGTCGATCGGTGCATACATAGGAGTTCTTGTGTTTGAGTCGATCGTTGGCAGGATAATTATCGGGATCTTCCCTGATATGTTCAGAAACATCGACTCAATGTGGGAGCTCAATGGAGTATTCTTCTGCGCAATGATCGTAACCGTTCTTATCGGAGCGGTATACTTCTTCACCTGCAGATATTTCATGGAGAACAGACTCAATCTGAACTGATGCAATATGATACGTTATACATTCGCTATCGATAGTTTTCAATAAAATGCAGTTTCTTAAGAACAGCAAAAGCAGCGGACAGAACATCCGCTGCTTTTCATCTTGGATCAACGAAAAAGCCGATAAAGTAATCGGAAATATATCATGAGGAAATTATTCACCGATTGACACGTAGTGCATATACAATATATAGTTATAGAGAATTCGTTGCAACACCATGTATATTGTCAGCAGATATCTGCTGACAACATAGTTAGGACAAGTAGAGATGAAAAACATATTTATAGAAGACAGAGAAATAAAAGCGCCGAAACTGTATCAGGCTTTACTATCTTTTGCAGGGCTGGTACTTGTGATGGCTGTCGGCATTATAGTGTTCGAGGTAGATCCGCATATCCCTATGTTCATCGGGGTCATCATTGCTGCAATTATGGCAATGGTGCTCGGATACAAATGGTCTCAGATAGAGAAAATGATGGTGGATGGAATATCCAAAGCTATGCAGTCGATTCTTATTCTTGCGATCGTAGGTATGATGATCGGCGCATGGCTTATATCGGGTACCATACCGACTATGATCTACTATGGACTCAAGCTCCTCAGCCCTAAGATCTTCCTGGTAGCGACAGTACTGATCTGTTCGATCACATCACTTGCTACAGGTACTTCATGGGGAACCATGGGAACGATGGGCCTGGCTCTGATCGGTATCGGTCAGGGGCTGGGCATGCCTATAGGACCGACTGCCGGTGCTGTGCTTGCCGGAGCTTATTTCGGTGATAAGCTTTCACCTCTTTCAGACACGACCAACCTCGCACCTGCCATGGCAGGCACTGACGTATTTACACACGTCAAATATATGCTCAAATCAACGCTGACTGCATACGTTATATCTCTTATATTCTTCGGAGTTTACGGGTTTATACATGCAACAAGCGGAGCAGTTGATGCGTCACAGGCAACGATAATAATGGATGGGATCAGAAATACATTCCATATCAGTCCGTTACTGCTGCTGCCTCCGGTTGTCGTAATACTCGCGATCGCACTCAAGGTACCTGCGATCCCGGGTATCACACTGGGATTCCTTGTTGCATCCATAATGGCACCGATAGCTCAGCCTGATCTTGCTATTTTTGATGACAGCCTTGAACTCCTTCATAATGGAGTCAATCTCGGGGACCTGCTTTCGGTAGCGTTGAACGGGTTCTACTGCAATACTGAGGTGGAAGCGATCAACGATCTGCTGACGACAGGCGGTCTTATGAATATGGCAAGCTCAATACTCATGACGATCATCGCTATGATGTTCGGCGGCATCATGGAAGGCTCCGGACAGCTTGCCGTGATCATCAATACCATATCCGGCAAGATCAAGAGTGATGCCGGCATGATCGCAGCTACAGAGGTCACATGCGTTCTTTCCAACACTGTGATGCCTGAACAGTACATCTCGATCCTTGTTCCGGGCAGAATGTACGCTCCTGCTTATAGAGAGAGGGGAATACATCCTAAGAGCCTCTCGAATGCACTTGAATCCGCCGGTACTGTTACATCATGTCTTATCCCATGGAATACCTGCGGGCTGTTTATCGCCAAAACGCTTGGCGTGACTGCTGCAGTCTATGCACCATGGGCGGTATTCAATTACACCATGCCTGTCATTTGCCTGATCATGGCGTTTATGGGCATCACCGTAACCAAGATGACTCCGGAAGAGCAGGCAAGGGCAGATGCAGGAGAACTGGTATAACAGTCACAGGACAGGGGAACTGATAGAACGAAACCGGAGACCTTGTTAAAGGGACGAATAAAAATCAGAATATGTTATATAAACCAAAACAGGGTGAAATGACACCCTGTTTTTTGTCGAATTATTATTCATATTCAAGAATTTTTATTGCAAGAAAATACTTGAAAATCGGTGAGTCAAACGAATTTGAGGAAGAAAAAGGACAGAAAACGTTAATTAATTAACAAAATTTGAGTTGTTTTGGTTTTAACAAAGTCCCCTGAAAGCCTTGAAAAATCAATATCTTCACCTAATTTTCACAAAAGGGGCAATTAAAAAATGCCGGTTTAATGTTAACTAAATATCACTTTAAGATTGACTTAAAGCGGAAAAAAGCCGATAATTAATGCATGAGATATATTGTCACCGGATTCTCATCTTATTGCGACAATTCGAATCAGTATATAACCCGACAACATTCCGGACTCGAAAATGCCGTAAAAAGTAACCAAAGAAACGGACCGGACAGGTCACATGATCCAGGCCGGCCGGCTGGTAAAATTTACCACAATATCAAGATAAGCGCTGTAGAGGGTGGCAATAGAAAAGGAGTATTGTATGAATTCTGAAATGTTAACTTTTATTCTGTACTTTGTGGCCTTGATGGGCGTAGTAATCTACTTCTATATCAAGGATAAGCAGAGAAGCCAGGAGGACTACTTCCTCGGCGGACGTGCCATGGGACCTTGGGTAGCAGCTCTTTCAGCACAGGCATCCGATATGTCAGCCTGGCTGCTTATGGGACTTCCGGGATCCATCCTGGCGTTTGGATTCGGGCAGATGTGGATCGGTATCGGACTTGCTCTCGGTACTGCACTCAACTGGATCATATGTGCAAGAAGATTGAGAGTATTCTCAGAAGAGGCGAATGATTCTATCACGATCCCGCAGTTCCTTGCTAACAGATTTGATGCTGACAGCAAGACCCTGCAGGTCATCTGCGCTCTTATCTTCCTGTTCGCATATACCATCTACGTTGCATCCGCATTCGTAGCAGGTACAACCGTATTCGGAACACTGTTCCCTGGAATCTCAACTTCACTGGCTATGGTAATATTCGCACTGCTGATCGTATTCTATACGATCTTCGGCGGATTCACCGCTGTATGCTGGACAGACTTCTTTCAGGGCATGCTGATGATGATCGCTCTGATGGCAGTTCCTATCACAGTAATCGCTACGCACCAGCAGCTCGACACATCGCTTCTCAGCCAGGTATATGAGTACACAGATGCAAATGGTGCTGTAGTCACATGCGACTTCGGAGGCGGTCTCTTCAGTGCAAGCTGGCAGGATATCGCAACCGGTATGGCGTGGGGTCTCGGATACTTCGGTATGCCGCACATTATCGTAAGATTCATGTCTGTTGAGAAGCCTTCTCAGATCAAGAAATCATCGATCATCGCTATTATATGGGTCCTGATCTCACTCGGAAGTGCATGTCTCATCGCTTATATGGGCAGAATGCTCGTTGCTGATGAACTTCTTCCTATGGGATTGCAGAAGCTCGTATTCATCACGATGGCAAGGAAATACTTCCCGGCTGCTGTCTCAGGACTGCTGCTCGCTGCTATCATAGCTGCATCTGTATCGACGGCAGACTCACAGCTTCTCGTAGCTTCCAGCTCATTCACTGCTGACCTCTATACACAGTTCAAGAAGAATGTCAGTGAGAAGGAAGCTGTCCTGGTAGGACGTATCGTAGTAGTAGTCATCGCGATCATCGCTTACCTGATCGCTTCATCCAAGGGAGCCGGAGCACAGGCCATCATGAATCTGGTAGAAAATGCGTGGGGCGCATTCGGCGCATCGTTCGGACCTGTCATCATCCTGTCACTCTTCTGGAGAGAGTTCAACTATAAGGGTGCTATCGCAGGTATCCTCGCAGGCTTCATCGTGGACCTCGGATGGCTGTTCGGCGGTCTCTCCGCAAGCACAGGCGTATACGAACTTCTGCCTGGATTCATTGCAGGCGGACTTGTTGCATTCATCGTTGCCAAGGTTACACCTACTCTTGATAAGGAAAGAGCAGTATACGACAAGGCAAGAGAAAGAGATGCCATTGCAGACTGATCTATAAAATGATCGGTTCGGGTTATAGAGGCGCAGACCTTCGGGTCTGCGTTTCATTTTTTTGTTTTATCCTCCCAAATGTAAAAAACGCTTTACATATTGAAATTTCAACGGTTTGACCATCATAAAATCCGTTTAGAAATGTTCAAAAATATCCTCTTTAAAGGGTAGTATTCAGGCAGGCACCTGATCAGATGCCTGCATTTGTATTGCAGGAAGAAAGCCGCTGCCGGATCACATGATCAGCACACAGGCTGTTTTCGGGTACGATAAGAATCATTAGGGAAAGAGATGCATAAAAGGAGAATGATCATGAACAGGTCGAAAATAACGGTTCTGCTGTCACTGCTGCTTGTGACCGGTCTTGGAGTGCCTGCATCATACGCAGCAGACAGTCTGCCCAGCCTCGATGATAAATCTGTGTACTATACTGATGATTACATAAGCGGTGACTGCATACTGTCATCTGCAAAATCAATGATCAGAAGAGCTGCCGTAGCCAGAGGCTCTTGTGACTGGGACAGCATCACGAATACATCGCTGAGGGGGTATGCTACTCTGTACGGTACATCTTTCAGAAATTCATTTTCATATTCAAATGACGGCATCTCATATGAGGTTGTCAATCTTGAGATATGCGGGGATGCAGCTGAGAAACTGAGTGCTGTGACCGGTCTTATCGCAAGTCATCCCGAAGGAGTCATAATCTGGGGTCCCGATGCAGCAGAAAACGGTCCGCACGCCGTACTGGTCACGGGATATTCCGGCGGAGAACTGTATGCAGTAGATTCGGTATATAATACCAATGATTTAAACGAGGGGATCCAGAGCTGGGAAGATACGACCATGAAAACGATAGATTTCTGCAATAATGTCTGGTATCTGAGCGACATAGAAGGCGGTATAGAGCCCGGGATATTGCCTAATATAGCAGATATCAGTGAATCCGTTGCTGCGGATACCAAAGACACCATAACAGATTCTGTTCAGAAGATCACTTCTCTGAACCAGCAGAATGAGTAGCGGGAGCCGGGCTGTAAAATGAGCCCGGCTTTTAGGTTTATTTAAGAAAAAGGGTCTATTATCTTGGCTGTAAGGCAGCAGAAAGCTGTAAAAATACAGAACAGGAGAGAAAGATGTCAGGAATAAAAATCAAAAGGATATTGGTATCGTTGACAGCAGCGATCCTGATAATATCGATGGCTGCATGTTCAGATGCCGGCAGCACAGAAAAAGATACTGCTGCGGAATATCTGACCAGGGAAGACATAACAGTCAATCAGACTTATGAAAATGATTCGGATGGAGAACATGCTATAGAAGTCAGCGGGGAAACAGCAGAATACTCAAATATCGGTGTCGTCAAGACCGGTGAAGCAGAAGGCGACGAAGCGGATTTTTACGGTGAAAATGCGGCTGTTTTCGCAACTGAGAAAGGGACTCTGTCCATCAGGGATTCTATGATAGAGACAAAAGGGACTCATGCCAACGCCGTATTCTCATACGGTGAGGGAACCGTTGTGAATATTGCTGACTCTGTTATAGAGACCTCCGGGAACTGCTCAGGCGGTCTGATGACGACCGGCGGAGGTACGATGAATGCTGATAATCTCACCATCAATACTTCCGGCAATTCATCTGCCGCAATAAGATCTGACAGAGGCGGCGGTACAGTCAATGTCACAAAGGGATACTACAAGACCAGCGGCAAAGGGTCACCTGTCATTTATTCGACAGCAGATATAGCAGTGAGTGACGCATATATGGAGTCGACTTCCTCACAGGGAGTTGTAGTAGAGGGAAAGAACTCTGTTACTCTTAATAATGACACTCTTGTTGCAGACAATACCAGCAAAAACTCAGATAAATCAGATGTATATCAGGCAGTCATGATATATCAGTCGATGTCGGGAGATGCCGCTGAGGGCACATCATCTTTCACGGCAAATGGCGGAAGCATAACCAACAAAAATGGTGATATATTCTTCGTAAACAATACTGCTACAGAAATATCTCTGACAGGAGTAGTGATCAAAAATGAAGATGCCGAAGGGAACTTCCTGAGAGCTGAAGCTGCAGGATGGGGCAAAGAAGGTTCAAACGGCGGAAAAGTAAATCTTAACGCAAGCAGCCAGATGATCGATGGGAATATCATTGTGGATGATATTTCCACACTCAATCTGTATCTCAAAGATGCGTCAGAATTCACCGGAACTATCAACTCTGATGCTCAGCATGGAGATGTATATGTTGAGATAGAGGACGGGAGCAAATGGATCCTGACAGCCGACTCATATGTAAGCGGACTTACTGTTAGCGCGGGCGGAGGTGTTGACCTGAACGGACATAAGCTTTATGTAGATGGTAAAGAATACGCTGAAGGAACTGCATCTGAGGGAACTGCTTTTGATATCACAGCCGGCAGCGGCGACAGTACCGGAGCCCCTGAGGGGATGCCGGGAGACGGACAGGCTCCTCCTGACGGAGGAAAAGGCGGCCCTGGAGGAAATCCTCCGGATGGAAAAAAACCTGCAGGAGAGCCACCTGAAAAGCCGGCAGGGGACAATGGCGGAAAGCCACCTGAAAAACCTGATGAAAAACCGGACAGCGTATAAAAAGCGCATAAATTACAAAAAGTACATGCAAAAGCGGAGATCAGTACAGAAACTGATCTCCGCTGCATTTTTATTTTACGACGATATGTACCGTCTTAGCCTGGGTTCTGATCCGACTACTTAGCGATGTATCTTGCCTCGATGTAGTATCTCTTCTCGTTAGCTTCGCCCATCGAGAAGGTCTTACGAGGAAGTGCACCATCTGCTGCTACTGCAGGGAAGAGCAGGAACTTATCCATTGCAGGGAGCATGAAGCCGGCGTTACCGTCTCTTGAACCGATCCTGTTGACAGCTTCTGTTCCGTGGATATAGTCGATATCGCAGTCCTTGTTTTCTTTGACCATTATGTCGAGTACATGCTGGAGAGCACCTACCTCGAGCTTGTTCTCAGGATCCTCGATGATGATCTTACCGCAGCCTGCGCCGGTGATGTAAGGGATTTCGAATGCTCCTTCAGGTACTGCTGCATCAGCATCAGCAAGATAAGCCTTGCCATTGAACTTGCCGAGAAGGTCAACGACCTGATTTACGAGATCCATGCCGCTCTGGCCTTTCTTTGCGAAGATGACTCTGTGGATAGCTTCGAATACGATGCCGTCATCATGGATATTCTCGATCTCACAAAGTGCATATCTTGCAGGATGTCCCTCGATCTCCTCAGGGGAAAGTGTCTTCTTGATGTTTTCCCATGCGGTCTTAGCTGTAGCGAGCGAGTGGTTGCCGTCTCCCATAGCCTGGAAGATAACGTGACCTGCGCCGTATTTTGCCTCGGCCTTATCATAGAGTGCGGAGAGAGCTTCCTTAGCTCCTTCCAGATCCTTCTCCTTGATGAAACATCCGGTGATGTGTCCGCCGTCCATCATGAGATCAGTGTCATAGATGACTTCTTTTGGCTGGTTAACGAGTGGTTCGATAACAGTCTTGTCAGGATCATCGATCAGAATGAGTATATGAGGCATCTCGATAGGGGCGTCGCCTCTGATCCTGAGGCGAGGCGGGATACGCTCAACTACTGTACCCTCAGTTGCTCTTGTAAGTGACTGTGAGCCTTTATTGAAATCATATGCCTCAAGGTCTGTAGCGATTACGAGACCGAGACGTGTGCGGCCTTCTGCAGTTCTCTTTACGAGCATGCAGCCAGGCTCCATTTTGCGGAGTGTACCGTCAGCAAGATACTTGTCCATTGTAGCACGTACTGACTTGATTCTCTCTGCTTCATCAGGTCCATCAAGGTAGAGCTCAGGAAGCATCAGTCTGAGTGTTGAAGGTGCATCACCGACGATCTCCTCGACCTTGTCCCAGTACTCAGGCTCTGAAGTGAACTGATCGCATGCTACTACTGCCCATTTGTAATAGTCAGTTCCCTCTGCAGGGAGCATCATTTCAGGAACGTGCAGACCGAACTTGCTCCAATCATAAGTTGCCATAATTTTTCTCCTCCGGTTATTTATTGTGTAAAGCAAAAGTAATGTAGGTTTAATCCCAATCATCTTTATTATCGAATAAATACGGGGATAATGCAAGCAGCTTAGCGATGAAAAGCCACAATAATGCAATTCATTTGAGACAAGAAAGAACAAAGATGCGTTATATTATTGTGCGCTTATTGTGGTACAATTAATAAAACTAAAATGATGTTATGACATCGCGATCTAACGGAGGTATTTCTATCATGATTTCTAAAGCAATGGAACCGTTCATGGCCGGCAGTTCTCAGATCCGAGCCATGTTTGAAGAAGGAAAGAAGATGGCAAAAGTATACGGCAAGGAAAATGTCTATGACTTCAGCATAGGCAATCCTGGCCTGAAGCCGCCTCAGGAAGTATTCGACGCGATTGATGAGATCAATCACAAACTGGATCCTCTGTATGTACACGGATATCCATCCAATGCAGGATATGAGTCGACCAGAAAAGCAATAGCTGATGACCTCAATGAGAGGGCCAAAGGCGATTATTTCGATGTTGACCACATTATTATGTCATGTGGAGCAGCTTATTCCATCAACATGATCAATAAGTGCATTTTTGACCCGGGCGATAAGCTGGTCGTATTTGCACCATACTTCGTTGAATACGGCAACTGGGCGCGCAACTGGGGAGCAGATACCATCGTAGTTCCGGCGAATGAAGCGCTTGACTTCGATCCTGATGCAGAAGCCCTCAGGAAACTTCTTGTTCCGGAAGTCAAGGGTGTAATGCTGAACAACCCGAATAACCCTACCGGTAAGATCTACTCCAGAGAAGCTCTCGATGCTGTCGCGGATGTTCTCAGAGAGGCTGAAGAAAAATTCGGACACACGATCTATCTGATCTGTGATGAGCCATACAGGGAACTGGTGTATACAAACCAGGACGTTCCTTTCCCGGGAGACTACTATGCAGACTCACTCATTGCATATTCGTGGTCAAAATCCCTGTCGATGCCTGGAGACCGTATAGGATATGTAGCGGTTCCGAAATGTGCTGAAGGACACGATGAACTTGCTGCTGCACTGGTGGTGGCAGGCAGAGTTCTTGGCGGGACGAATGCTCCTACTATACAGGAACTCATAGTCGAGAGATGCCTTAAGTGCAGATCTGACCTGGATTACTACAAGCAAAATGCCAAGGATCTGTATGAGATCGTGACTGCTGCCGGTCTTGAATGCATCTACCCTCAGGGAGCATTCTATATGTGGATCAAGTCACCTGTACCGAATGAATATGAATTCGTCAATGCAGCTAAGGAAGAGCGGATCCTCATCACACCGGGAAGTGCATTTGCCGGTCCGGGATGGGTCAGAGCTTCATTCTGCGGATCCAATGAAATGATACACAGATCCCGTGAGTCGTGGATGAATCTCGGCAAGAAGTTCATCGGATAGAATTATGAATCAGGATAGAACAGTCATCCTGCAACATAAAACTTCAATAAAAAACTCTGCCTGAGGTATGAGGCAGAGTTTTTACTTATGAACAGAATACCTTAGTCATCTATCTCTGTGGAACTGTGCCCGGCTTTACGCCCGGAACGATGCTGATCCTGTCTTCAGCTGTTCTGGCTATCTCGCCGAAGTCCTGCAGCTTTTCTTCGCCGCGAAGGACTCTCAGACAGCCTGCAGCCAGAGCTTCCATTTCGAATTCACCAGGCATGATCTCAACAGGACAGATGAACTCGACGTGATCTTTGATATATCCGGATATGTATTTAGAATAAGCAATGCCGCCGGTGAGGATGATGCGGTCTACCTTGCCACAGACAACTGCAGACAGCTTTGCGATATCTTTGGCCACATTGAAGGCCATTGCTTCATAAACGATTTTAGCGTATTCGTCTCCGTCAGCTATTCTGGCTTCGACATCTCTGGCATCTACCGTACCGAGGTGTGCTGAGAGACCGCCCTTGCCGTGGAACAGCTTCATTGCTTCTTTATATGTATACTTGCCGCTGTAGCAGAGATCAACAAGACGCTTTGCGCTGACGCCGCCGCCTCTTTCCGGTGTGAAGTTGCCCTCATCATCGTTGACCGAATCGATATTTACACCGTCCTTGTACAGTCTGATAGAGCTGCCGCCTCCGAGATGCGCAACGATGAAAGTGCATTCATCAAACTTTTTGCCGAGCCTTTCTTCCGCACATTTGATGGCCATTGCTCTTGTGTTGAGTGTATGACCGACTGTGAAGTGAGGCAGCTCAGGTACTCCGCTTACTCTCGCTATAGGCATCTTTTCATCTGTGCCGATAGCATCATAGATGCAGACCGGGATACCGCGTTCTTTATGAAGGTCATAAGCTATCATGCTCCCGATGAGAGAAGGATGCTTAGCCAGGTCTTCAGGTCTTGTAAGAAAATCGATCATTGCCTGGTCAATGCCGATAGCTCCATGAGGACAAGGAATAATATTGCCGCCCCTCGATACAGCTGCCGTCAGAGAATCAAGACTGACACCGTTTTTTTCCAGAGACTCTTTGATTTTGTCATATCTGAACTGATACTGCTCTGTGACATCACCGAACGGAGCGAGCTCCTCAGTCGAATGACGGATGGTATCGTTGAATACTTCCTTGTCATCATCGTAAACTGCGATCTTGCTGGATGTCGATCCGAGGTTCATGACGAGAATTCTTTCTTTGCCCATAGTTTTTCTCCCCCTTTAATAACTGATCAATATTAAATTCCAAAATTAAGTATAGCTAAAAAACTCAGAAAAAAGTGAGCGTTGTGAGAAATATTCTCTTCCCGCTCACTGTATTCCATATTAGTATTTTGCTGTCCGCAGATATATTACATGTCCGGGACACTTAATGTCAATAACATATATTACAGATCTGCTGCATCACTTTCTGCAGCAATGGATCCTTCTTCATCGCTGTCATTATATTCATTGGTGAGATGGAACTTGTCAAGCAGATACATAACGAGTCCAAGCAGCATTCCGACTA
Source organism: uncultured Eubacteriales bacterium (assembly GCA_902786855.1). Lineage (GTDB taxonomy): Bacteria > Bacillota > Clostridia > Peptostreptococcales > Anaerovoracaceae > Crickella. Next base: position 60,384 of record CADAEH010000009.1, read on the forward strand.
CAGCAGCAAGGCTCATTCCTGTGAGCTGTACTTTTCCGAGGTTGATTGCGATGCCGGAAAGACCGACAACGAATACAACAGAAGTCATTGCAAGGTTGCTTGCTTTTGAATAGTCTATCTTGGAGTCGACCATAAGCCTGATACCCGAAGCTCCGATCATACCGTAAAGCAGGAAGCTAACACCGCCCATTACAGGACCCGGAATGGTCTGGATCAGAGCCGAAGCTTTACCGATAAAGGAAAGCAGGATGGAGAATGCAGCAGCTCCGCCGATCACCCACACACTGTAGACCTTGGTAATTGCCATGACGCCGATATTCTCGCCGTATGTCGTGGTAGGGCATGATCCGCAGAAACCTGAAAGTGCAGTAGAGAATCCGTCAGCAAACATCGATCTGTGAAGTCCCGGATCTCTCAGGAGGTCTTTACCAACGACCTCGGAGGTTACTACCTGATGTCCGATATGCTCAGATACAACTACAAGGGTAGCCGGTATTATAACTGCTATCGCCTGTGCGCTCCATTGAGGTGTCTGGAATGCAGGAAGTTCAAATAAGCTGGCGCTTCCGACAGAACTGAAGTCTACAAGCCCGAACAGAAGAGCAAGCACATAACCTGCAACGATGGAGATCAGGATAGCGATCGCACTTGCAAATCCTCTGTAGAGCACGCCCCCGAATACCGCGAGAAGCAATGTTACGAGGAAAACAGCAAGGACGCGAGGGTCAATGTTTTCGACCATATTCTTGTCACCATCAAGTATACCTGCGGTCTGAGCTGCACTGCCCGCCAGTTCAAGACCGATAAGGGCTACTATCGGACCCATAGCAGCAGGAGGTAAAATAGCGTCTATCCATCTTGTTCCTACAAATCTGATGATGATCGCTACAGTACACATCAGAAGTCCGGTGACAACGAAGCCGCCGAGCGCATATCTGTATCCGAGTCCCGGCTGCGAGATAACGATAAGAGCAGGCGAGATGAATGCGAATGATGAACCGAGGTATGCCGGTGCGCCGCCCTTGGTGACAAAAATAAAGATAAGCGTTCCGATGCCGTTCATGAGCAGGGCGATGGAAGGGCTTATCCCGAGGATGTAAGGGACCAGCACCGATGCACTGAACATCGCGAATGTGTGCTGGATGGAGAGAGGAATACCTTTACTGAGAGGCACTTTCTCCTGGATCTGAATGATCTTTCTTTGCTTTGCCATTTCTTTCTCTCTTTCATACATAGAGTGAATTTTTATCTGCATTATTATACCGATTGCATTGTGGCATGACAACAAGAAAACCATTGCATCTTGTTTAAAAAAAAGAAATTGTCCAGCATATGAGACATAGATGCAAAAGCAGATCGTGAAGATGCTTTCCGCTGGATGAGATGGGACGAATACTTTCTTTCAAGGCGAATACTTTATTTTAATAGGTGCATAATGATAATATCTATATAGACGTAATTGTTTGATTGAAAATGTAAAGTGCAATTATTGGATAGTATAATTATGGGTAAAAAAATAGATGAGAAAACATTAGCTGCGGCGAAGGAAAAACTCGCCTGCAAGATCGAGCCGACAACGTATGGCAATGGTGCTGTTACCGGCGGCTTTTCGCATGCGTCAGCTACCGAAGATATGAAACGGCAGAATCCGACTGAAGGGTTTATCGGTCCTAATGGAGAGGTGCTGCTTACTCATATGACAACGGCAGGTGGTTGAGGCGCAAAAATAGGACCGGGGGTCCTTTCAAATATTCTCTCAGGTCTGCCTAAGATAAGTGATCCGAGAATCCTGGTAGGCTTTGAGAGCAGCGACGATGCCTGCGTTTACAAGGTGTCAGATGATATCGCAATCATCAATACAGTGGATTTCTTCCCGCCAATAGTTGATGACCCTTATATGTTCGGTCAGATAGCAGCTGCCAATTCTCTCAGCGATGTGTACGCGATGGGGGGAGAGCCAAAACTGGCCATGAATCTGCTGACTTTCCCTAACGGAAAGCTGCCTCTCGATGCGGTCAAAGCGATCCTGGAGGGCGGAAACGATAAGGTGACTGAGTGCGGTGCAACAATAGTCGGCGGTCACAGTATAGATGATAAGGAGCCGAAATACGGCCTGTCTGTCACAGGGTTTGCCCACCCTGACGATATACTCAGTAACAGTGCCAATGAGGGCAATCTGCTGGTCATAACCAAAAAGATAGGCACGGGCATATTGACCACAGCTGCCAAAGTCGATCTTCTGACCGATGAGGAAAACCGGGAGGTCGAAGAGACCATGGCACGCCTCAATAAATATGCCTGGGAGGCAATGAAAGGCGTTAAAGTAGACGGCTGCACTGATATCACAGGCTTCGGACTTATCGGTCATGCTGCTGAAATGGCGAGGGCGGGTAATGTGACGCTCGAACTTTACAGCCATAAGGTGCCGATCCTGTCAAGAGCGATAGAGATGGCGGAGATGGGCATCATTCCTGCCGGAGCTTACAGGAACAGAGACTATAACGAAAAGGAAGTCATGGAATTCCTTTCAAGAGACCCGATGCGTGACCCTGCTCTGAGGGCGAGGATAGACTGTCTGTATGATCCGCAGTCATCCGGAGGACTCATGATAGCGGTCAATGAAAAAGAACTGCCGAGGCTCATAGAGCAGCTTGGGGAAAAGGGCTGTGAGACAGCAGTGATAGGATGTTTTAAGCAGAAGAAGGGTAACTACTCTGTAGAGATCCATGACTAGTACGCAATAACACATAAAAAGGTACCTCATTTCCATTGAATAACGGGATGAGGTACCTTTTATAGTCTTTTCAAGTCTGAAGATAACTTTCAATCAGATTCTGCTTTTTACATAGTCCGAGAAAGCTTCTGCAGCAGGCGAAAGAGATATGCTGCGAAGATTGATCATGTAGAATGAGCGGTCTTCATTGTAATCTTCGATCTCGACTATCTTGAATTGTCCGCCGGCGGACTGAGCAACTCTTTCTGAAATGATCGCTACGCCAAGTCCGGCTTCAACGGCACGGATGATAGAATCCATGTCATTGAAAAGTGCAGCGACATCAAAAACCTCTTTGTCATATCCGCGAGCAACGGCAGCCGCTTCAAATGACTTGCGTGTTGCTGAACCTGTCTCGCGCCATATGAAAGGATAAGTGACAGCTTCCGACATCGATATTTTGTCAGGTATATCAAAAGAAAGCGGAGCTATCATAACCACCTTGTCTGTGGCAACCTTAACGATTTCGATTGCGTTGCTGACTATCTCTTCTCCTACAAAACCTATCTCTCCGCGGCGTTCGATGATGTTGTCAACGACCGTCTGCGTATCCGAAGAGGAAACATAGTACTGGATGCCACTGTGCTCGCGGCGGAATCCGGCAAGAAGCTCAGGCAGAAAAGTAACGCTTGGAATAGAAGAAGACTGTATCTCCAGGATCCCTTTTACATTGTCACTGTCACTGTCGAGTGCATCGATCGCCTGCGCCCTTGCATTTATCATCTCTACAGCATACTTGTAAAACTTTGCACCCTGAGGGGTCATCTCGACTATACGGCTCTTACGGTCAAGAAGCTTGACACCGAGCTCCTTCTCGAGATTTCGGATGTGTGTACTTATGGTAGGCTGCGTGAAAAAGGTCGCATCGGCGGCTTTGCTGAAGCTCTTGTACCTTACTACATTGACAAAAGCCTCGATCTGTTTAAAATCCATTAAAAAACTCCTCCTAATCCATACCCAGGAGCTGTACCTTTGACAGCCCCGGAATATTGCTGATCTCTCTGAGCATTTCGTTCAGAGCGCCTGCATCCTCACCAAGTTCAAGGGTAATTACCACATTGGCCTTAGCGTCTACGGGAGGATTCTGGGTGATGGTCCAGACACTGTAATCATATCTGGAAATGATCCCGATAACGGTCGATAGTATCCCTACGCGATGGCTCATCATCATACTGATGATTGCATGGCGACCCATAGAGACTGTGCTTATATCTCTTACTCGGTCACGATATTTATAATAAGTGCTTCGGGATATCCCGACCATGCGGACAGCTTCACTGACATCTCCTGCACGGCCCTCGTCCAGCAGTTCTTTGGCCTGGGCCACCTTTTCAAAGTAAGACGGCAATAAATCTTTGTCCACGATCAAGTATTTGCCTTGCATAGTAAATAATACCTTTTAATATCGTTTTTTTCAATGGGTTGGAATTTTAATGTTATTTATCGAATTATTAAGAGGTCCTTAAAGGATTTATTACTCTGACTTTTTTATTACATAAGACTTCATGTCTGAAATGTCTATTACATCCTTGGATCTTACTTCTCGTTCAAAGATACCTGCCAGACCTTCAGGGATGGCTGCTCCTGTCACCTCATAGACCTTTTTCATATTTGCCTCATCGCTGTCAGACAGTTCCTCACCAAGCGCTTCGAGAACTGCGCGTGAGAATTTGTAAGGAGATGCAGTCGAAAGGACTACTGAAGCAGCGGAAGATGAAGCGCCGAGTTTTTCCTTGCAGGCCCAGGCGATCGATGTATGAGTATCCATAAGGTAGCTCTCTGACTCGAACACATCCCGGATAGCTGCAGAACCTTCTTTATCACTTGCACATACTCCGGTGAATATGCTCTGCATTTCTGCAAGTTCTGCGCCTGTGACAGTGTATTCTCCGGTCTCGTTCAGAGCTTTCATATATTCAACTGTGTGCTCTGCACCGCAGACGTAGTAAAGGAGTCTCTCCAGGTTGCTGGAGACCAGAATGTCCATCGAAGGGGATGTGGTCTTATGGAACTCTCTCTTTCTGTTATAATGCCCTGTTTCCAGGAACTCAGTCAGCACATCGTTGCGGTTGGAAGCGCATATCAGCCTTCCGACAGGAAGTCCCATCTTATATGCAAAGTATCCTGCCATGATATCTCCGAAATTGCCGGTCGGAACGATAAACTCGACCTTGTCACCGTCTTTTATTGCTCCCGCTGAGAGAAGCTGGCTGTATGCAGAGAAATAGTAAACAATCTGAGGAACGAGTCTGCCTATGTTGATCGAATTAGCGCTCGAAAGAGATACTCCGCTGACAGGGTGAGGTATCTCGCGGAACAGCTTTTTAACACCCGTCTGAGCATCATCAAAATTGCCGCGTATAGCACATGCACATGCATTGTCTCCCGGCGCTGTGACCATCTGCAGGCGCTGCGTCTCTGAAACTCCGCCATATGGATAGAACACTACGATCCTTGTTCCCGGTACTCCGCCGAAACCGCAAAGTGCCGCACTGCCGGTATCTCCTGAAGTCGCGGTCAGGATCATGATCTCATCAGTGAAGTCATTCATGGATCTGGCTGCTGTCAGCAGATTAGGAAGAGCAGAAAGGGCAACATCCTTGAATGCCGATGTCGGACCGTGATAGAGTTCGAGCACAAAGCTGTCACCGACCTTTACAAGAGGGGTTATTTCAGGAGCCGAGAATTTGCCCTCGTAGCTTTTTTCCACTAATGCATCGACCTTTTCAGGACCATAGTCAGGGAAAAAGATATTCCACACGGCTTTTGCCATGCTGCGGAAATCACCGCTGAGGATATCGTGATAATCACATTTAATATCTTCGAGATGTTCCGGTATGTACAGTCCGCCATCAGGAGCCTGACCTGAAAGTATAGCCTTGCTTGAAGTAACCTTGTGCTGCGGATCTCTGGTGCTTATATAATTAATCATTGTTCATTCCTCACTGTTCTGCTGCGGTCTCGGATCCTGACCGCACTATATGATCGAAGTTGTTGAAATTAATCCTCGATTATGTTACATTATTTCCAATGCAAAGACAAGTGTTTTCGATTCGCGGACACATGCTCTGAGATTGTCCGTCCTTAACGGAAAAACTTCATTTTTACTCTTGAAATTTGTGCTATTTAACAAACAATAATGTGATAACCTGAGCAAAACACACCCAAAACTCGTGTTGCTCTTATAAAAATACAAGATGGGAACTGAAACATACGGTCATTCCCATAGTGAAGGAGACGACGAAAGGAATTCTAATGAAGGTATTGAAATTCGGCGGCTCGAGCGTGGCAGACAGCTCACAGTTCGCCAAGGTAAAGGGGATAGTGGAAAGTGATCCTTCCCGTGAGGTCGTAGTAGTATCAGCTCCGGGCAAGAGGTTTTCCGGAGACAATAAGATAACAGATCTGCTCTATCTGATACATGCACATATCAAATACGGCGTTGCATATGACAACATACTTTCCATGATCAAGGAAAGATTTGAAGAGATCAGAGAGAGTTTTGGCCTTGAGACAGATATAGGACAAATAATTGATGACGCTTTTGCAGGCGTAGACAAGAAAACATCTGCAGACTTCATAGCATCCAGAGGAGAATACTTCTGTGCCAGGTTGATGGCAGAATATCTGGGATTTTCATTCGTGGATTCGACGGAATGGCTCGTTTTCGACTATAACGGCAAGGTCGACAACAAGAAGTCCGAAAAAAAGCTGCGCGAGCTGAAAGAGATTTACGAGAAAATAGTTACACCTGGTTTCTACGGAGCATATCCAAGCGGAGAGATCAAGGTGTTCCCAAGAGGAGGATCTGATATTACCGGTTCACTGGTAGCTGCATATCTCAGTGCAGAGATATATGAGAACTGGACCGATGTCTCAGGCATCCTGATGGTAGACCCTAGGATAGTCAGTGACCCTAAGACGATAGCCCGCGTTACATATGATGAACTGCGCGAGCTAAGCTATATGGGAGCGTCAGTTCTGCATGAAGATACAGTATTCCCTGTCAGGATCAAGGATATACCGGTCAATATAAGGAATACCAATGCGCCTGATGATCCGGGCACGATAATCTGTGAGAGTTTTGATGATGAGCTTGCAGAAGAGCATGAAAGATTCATCACAGGCATCACCGGTAAGAGAAACTTCTCTATCATCAATATATATAAGAACAAAATAGGGGAGAATAAGATCAGACTCCTCAGACAGGTACTGGAAGTATTCGACCGTTATGATATCCCTGTTGAGCAGGTACCGAGCGGCATAGATAGTTTTTCAGTCGTATTCCCGACAAGCAGTCTCACAAGCAGAAAGTACGATCTGATGCATGAGCTGACTGAAAACGAGAACATAGATAACTGTGAGCTTACAGAGGGCATAAGTCTTATCGCGATAGTTGGCCGTCAGATGGCATACCGCACCGGAGTCAGCGGTAAGATTTTCAAAGCCCTGGGTGACAACAAGATCAACATCAGGACCATCGAGCAGGGCGCTGATGAGATCAATATTATGGTAGGAGTCTATGATAAGGACTTCGAAAAAGCAGTAAGAGTGCTGTATGACAGCTTCGCCAGATAAATAAAGGAGGATCCAGAGATGAAAAAGTACAATGTAGGTGTAATGGGAGCAACAGGTGCAGTAGGTCAGCAGATGATCAAGGTGCTTGCAGAGAGGAACTTTCCTGTAGGAGAGCTCAGATGCCTGGCAAGTGAGAGATCAGAAGGAAAGACTCTGAGCACGCCGTTTGGTGACGTAGTCATACAGAGAACTTGTGAGACTGCATTCGATGGACTGGATATCGTTCTCGGAGCAAGCGAAAATGATATTGCTGAAGCAATGGCTCCTCATATCAAAGCTGCAGGTGCAGTGTTCGTTGACAATTCGTCAGCATTCAGACTGTATGATGATGTTCCGCTGGTAGTGCCTGAGATCAACCCTGAAGATGTTGCATGGCATAATGGAATCATCAGCAATCCTAACTGCACGACGATCATTTCACTCGTTGCCATCAATGCTATCAATAAACTGTCGAAGATCAAAGCGATCTATGCTTCTTCATATCAGGCAACAAGCGGTGCAGGAGCAGGCGGACCTATCGAGATGTATGAGCAGTCTGAGAAAGTCCTTGCAGCCAGAGCAGCAGGCGGAGAGGGCAATTCATACGGTGCGGACATCCAGCCTAAGGTATTCCAGTATCAGATAGCTTATAACGTAATCCCGCAGATCGGCGGATTCGGTGAGAATCTGTACTCATCTGAGGAGATGAAGCTCCAGAACGAAGGTCGCAAGATCATGCATCTGCCTGAGCTCAAAGTTTCATGCACATGCGTCAGAGTTCCGGTAGAAAGATCGCATGCTGTATCCATCGATGTGATCACAGAAGATAAGCTTGATCTTGATGCTGTAAGAGCAGCTATCGCTGAAGCTCCGGGCTGCAGACTGTATGATGAACCATCAGAAAAGATCTATCCGATGCCGCTCCTCACATCCAACCAGGATACAGTTTATGTCGGCAGGATCAGAGAAGACCTTGTCAATGATCACGGAATCAATCTGTGGTGCTGCGGCGATCAGGTAAGAAAGGGTGCTGCTACCAATACAGTGCAGATCGCAGAGCTGCTTCTGGAGAAGTAATTCCCCGCAACAACTGAAAACGCTTACCATGTACCGCCTTGTTTTCAAAATACAAGGCGGTACTTAATTGTGACCGCCTGTTAAGCGTTATGTATTCTTTTAAAACAAAAAAATTCTTGATTTTTTGTGCGGATTGCACTAAAATACAAACAACAACAGAGAACTGATAATAACAAGCCGACAGTACATAAAGATCGAAGGATGCCAGCGCCAGAAAAATCTACAATCAGATAACTCTACGAACAGGGCATCAGGAAAGCCGTAAAGATCGTATAATCGCATTACGACAGACAGATCAGAAAGTACACCACAGTGCATATCACTCGGAGAGAGAGTAGTTAGTGGAAGATAAGACTGGTGAAGAAGTACTCAGTGGAAGAAGTACCGGGGATACGGTGAGGCAAGGCAGGGATGCAGAGCTTACACAGGACGTCAAACCGGGAAGCAGTACATAGAGGAAAAAAGTAATCGGTCAGGTGAGTACACAGGACGAAGGAAAGACTGAGATGAGAGCGTGGCAGTAGCAAGTAAGATCAGAAGGTTTTCAGAAGAGGAAAAATAGTCGGCGTCCAGAAAGCGCAGAGCGCGGAAAAGGAGGAACGGACCAATGGGATATTCAAATAGAGAGGTTGATCCGGCATAGACTCGCTGCAAAGGAAGCCTGCTTACAGGCATCAGATATGTGAAAAGAGAAAAAGATCAAAACTGACAGACCGGTTGCCGAGTATCAACAGAATAAAAACTGAAATTGACACTCACAACTTAATAATATGACTTAAATAGAATGCAACACCCCGCACAGGATGCGGGGTTTTCTATTGTCAGCCGGATAAACACGAATATGTTATAATCAGTATGTAACTGTCAGATCCTTATCCTGAAGAATGTGAGGAAATATTATGGCTGGAGACTTGAGAAAAAAGATAAAAGAAGCGGCGGATTATCTGAGAAACGCGGGCGTTAAGGATCCGGAAGCAGGGATCATCCTCGGAACCGGACTGAATAACTATGCTGACCGTATCGAAGATTCGATTATCATCCCGTATAACGACATTCCCAATATGCATTCCGGCAATGTTGACAGTCACCGCGGGCAGATCATCTACGGCCGCTGCAGAGGCAAAATGGTTATCATACTTGCCGGCAGATATCACTATTACGAATCCGGGGATATACAGGCTGCAGCTTTTCCGGCGAGAGTGCTTGTCGAGCTGGGCATAAGACGCCTTATCATCACCAATGCTGCAGGCTGCGTGAACAGAAACTGGAGACCGGGTACTCTGATGCTTATAAAAGATCATATCAATCTTTCCGGCGCCAATCCTTTGATTGGATCTAATCTGGATGAATACGGACCAAGATTTCCTGATATGACTTATACTTACGATCCAGACCTCAGGGAAAAGATGAAAAAGCGTGCAGCAGAGGAAGGCATAGAGCTTAACGAAGGTGTATATACTATGATGAGCGGTCCGACGTTTGAGACTCCGGCGGAAATAAACATGGTCAGGTGCATAGGCGGCGATGCTGTCGGCATGTCAAGCGTGCCGGAAGCTATCATCGCGAACCATGCGGGAAAAGAGATCATCGGGATCACATTCCTTTCTAATATGGCAGCCGGAGTACTGGATCAGCCGCTTTCAGGCGAGGAAGTCACCGAGGCGAGCAAGGGTATAGAGCGCATTTTTGCAAAAGCGGTGGATATAGCTGTAGAAATATAGAGTGTGCAGATGGCTGGTCCATTGATCAGTCTATGATTGTAAGAATGCTGCGAAGAAGTTCAGGCGCATCAAGTATGACGAGTGAAAGCCGTTCGCGTACACGTGAAATGCCCTGATAAAAAATGTTCGGATATATAGAATCTGAGTCAGGCTTGATTATCCCCTTAAGGAAACCGTCTTCATCATAATGGAAATAGCTGTCCATCAGCATGACCACTTTGTCATATTCCCGTCCGATGATATGCTCAGAGCCGAAATGCTCCTCGCATTCTTCGAATTCATCTCTGCGCCCGTGACAGGCGTTGATGAATATAAAACCCTTGCGGCGGAAATATTGTATAAGATCATGGGCCTCGCTGACATTGTTGGCATAGTTTACTGTTATATCGTCATAATCATAGGTCCTGTCTGTCTGAAAGTTCAGGTGCTTGAGCTTCATGATGAAGGTGTATATCTCCATGTTCATCCTGAGCTTTTCTGACAGCTCAAACTCCCCTGAAAGACCCAGGACGCGTATCCTGCCGGCGATATTTCTCTCTTTTTCATCATTAGTAAGAACAGCGTCCGGATCTGTTGAGAAAATGCAGATCTGGCCGTTTTTTTCTGCTGAATCACATAATGCCTCGAAAGCCGCATTGCTGAGACGATGGGACTCATCTACCAGGATGAAATCGTAGCTGTTAAGCTCTGAAGAAGTGCAGACAGAATCAGCTGACATGAAATCAAGATTGTCTATTGCCCTGCTTATGATTTCCAGACCCTCTGAGGGCTCGCCTCTGCATACGATAAGAGTGCGGCCGGATGCTGCCAGCTGTTTGGCAAGATCATAGATCAGGAGCGTTTTGCCTGTGCATGGCCTTCCTGTGATGTGGAAAAATGCGCAGTAGTGCTCACTGCTTATTCCCTTGAACAACTCGGATTTTACATAGTCCTGAGCGGGTGTCAGAAAATACTGACCCAGCAGGAATTTGTCAGGAGCCTTATCAGGTGAGATCAGATATTCAGATGCACGGAAGAGTCTGTCAATACGGCCTTCATAAGTTGAATCACACTCTCTGACAGCCTCAACGATCTCGCTTAGTTCGGTTCGGACCAGGTTACCCTTGCGGGAAAGCCTGTAGCAGGTAAGTGTATCTGTGACGACAGTAAAAAGCATCAGCTTTTTGCCCAGGAGTGTAAGATAGTGATGGTTCTTACGAAGCTGGGCAAGGATGTTTTCCTCTGTAACATCCTGCGATTTCAGCTCAATATTGAGACAGTTCCTGCCTGTGACCTTCAGAAGATCAAATTCTTTTCCTATCTGAGGAATAATGAACCCGAGATAAAACCCGTCCAGCTCACTGATGCTGACACCGGAATCCGTAAGCGCATCAACGAGGATCCTCAGAGAATCGATCTCATGGATCTTGATGCGATGATTGTCGTGGTCTTCGGCTTCATGCTTAACAGAGATGTTGAAAAGCCCTTCATCGTGTATTCTGGAAACTCTGAAGATATTGACGGGCCTCATGAATACTCCTTTCGTTTACAGACAGTTTACCGCAAAAAGGTTTTGTAGTACAATAGCTATGTCTGTCCCGGTATAACAAAATGATCCGGGAAAATTTAAGCACTATTTCAAAAAACGGAGAATAAAATGGAAGCAAAACTGACACGTGAGCAGGCCAATGATCTGCTCCACAAATACGTAAAAGGCGAACACTATATTGTACACTGCTATGCAGTAGAAGCGATCATGCGCGGACTGGCAAAGCGTCTTGCGCCGGATGATGTTGAATACTGGGGTATCTGCGGACTGCTCCACGACCTCGATGAGGAAACATGCCCATGGCGTGAGGATATGGCAACACACGGGCCTACAAGCGCCAGGATCCTGAGAGACGAAGGCTTTGGCGATCCGGTAATGGAGAACGCTATCATGGCACACAATCCTGTATGTGGCAAGAACCCTGAGACCACGCTTGAGTACGCTCTTATAGCAGCAGATCCTATGTCAGGATTCATTAAAGCTGTCGCTCAGATCTATCCGGACAAAAAGGTCGCAAGCGTAAAGCATAAATCAGTCAACAAGAGATTCAAGGAGACCAGATTTGCTGCAGGAGCCAACAGGCAGTATATGATGGAGATAGAGAAAACTGGCATCTCCTGGGATGATTTCATAGATATCTCACTGGAAGCTATGAGAGAGGTTGCTGACGAGATCGGGCTGTAATCATCTCTGATGCGCGGTAACAAAAGGAAAAAATTAGTAGATGAAGAAATATTTCACATTTTATCCTGAGGGCACATGCTCTCAGATGATCGAGATAGAGCTCGACGGCGATACCGTTAAAGAGGTCATCTTCACCGGAGGCTGTAATGGCAACCTGAACGGGATATCCAAGCTTATCGAAGGAATGAAGGCAGAAGACGTCATCAGCAAACTCGAGGGCACCAGATGCGGTTTTAAGGACACATCCTGTCCTGACCAGCTCAGCAAGGCACTCAGAGCAGCATTAGCTGAACAGTAAATGACGATAACTGAGGACGGAGATTTCAGATGACTACACAGAGCAAGTGGGCCGGCGCAGCCCATCTGGAAGAAATAGCGGCAGAGATGACCGCTATCAATACGAAGCCTGATGAAGGCAGCTATCTTGGCATAGAAGCTATCGTAGAGGAAGCAATAGAGCATCTTCTGACTTCGATGTTCCCTTATCACTTTGGAAAGTGGCACGGCCGTTTTGTCGAGACTGAGAAGAGAACATGGGAACTGATGCGTGCCTATGATTCCCTCAATCAGGCACTGGGGCTCGTTTATGATACAACTGAAGAGACCGCAGAAAAAGTTGAGGAACTGCTGGATACGCTTCCGCAGATACTTGAGGTACTCAAAACGGATATACAGGCCGGCTATGAAGGTGACCCGGCCGCAAAGAGCCTGGATGAGGTCGTGATCACGTATCCGGCTTTCAAAGCTATCGCCATATTCCGCATAGCTCATAAGCTGTATGAGATGAGGGTACCGCTTATCCCTCGTATCATGACCGAGATCGCCCACAGGGTGACCGGTATTGATATACATCCGGGAGCAACTATAGGCAGATATTTCTTCATCGACCATGGCACCGGTGTCGTTATAGGTGAGACTACAGTCATAGGCGAGCATGTCAAGCTTTACCAGCATGTGACTCTCGGAGCCAAGAGCTTTGACCTCGCAGAAGACGGGACACCTGTCAAGGGAGTAAAACGTCATCCTAACATAGGAAACAATGTTGTTATCTATTCAGGAGCGACTATACTCGGTGGCGATACCAATATCGGTGATGACTGCGTCATAGGCGGTAACGTGTGGCTGACTCATTCACTCGAAGCAGGCAAGACTATAACCAACAAGTCATCCGGTCAGCAGCTGTGGCAGGGCAGGCACGAAATAGAAAGCGGAAATATAACTCTTGACGAGAATAATTCCGCACTGTTCATATAGGACGGCCAATATTGTCATTTTCAATAATAGGAGCAAAGAGCATCGGTAATGTTGATGCTCTTTTGTTTTTTTGGTAGAATCACTAATGTATGGGTTTACGCCCGATCACATCATGATCAGGGCTGATCATAGGCGACCTGGGGGTAGATAGGTGCTGGTGTGCCTCGCGGTCTTCAAAACCGTTTGCAGGGGGTTAGTAGCCTCCCGGGTGGGTTCGATTCCCACATACGCTGTCAGACATGAGGCAGTAGGGTTGCATTTAACCCGGAGGTCGGAGATATGAAAAAAAATGAATTACTGAGGAGACTTCCCAAGATCGATGAGATAATGAAAGAGGAGTCTCTTATTGTTTTGTCTGAAAAGAAAGGAGCTTTGCTGGTAACTGAGGCGGTACGCTCTGTCATATCCAATATGAGGCAGAATATTCTTGCCCTCGATGAAGAAGATATGGCACAGCTCAGTGCAGCTGCTGAAGACGGTGAAGCAGGAAAAGCTGCTCTTGAGAAGTTCTTCAGGCAGTTTGAAACATCGGCTGTTGCAGAGGCAGCGGCAGTAAGATTGCTTCAGGATGAAGAGCTCAATCTGTATCCGCTCATCAACGCTACCGGCACGATACTGCACACTAATCTGGGCAGGGCACCAATATGCGCTGATGCGGTTAAGAACGTTGCAAGAGTATCACGCAGCTATTCCGATCTTGAGTATAACGTTATAAAAGGCACACGCGGATCGCGTCATGATCTTGTCGGCAACCTTATCGCTGAACTCACCGGAGCTGAGGACGCGATGGTAGTCAATAATAATGCGAGCGCCACTATGATAGTTCTTGCAGCTATGGGTGCAGGTAAGGAAATCATAGTCAGCAGAGGTGAGCTCGTCGAGATAGGCGGAGCCTTCAGGATACCGGATATCATGGCTCAGTCCGGAGCTTTTCTGACAGAGGTCGGGACCAGCAACAAGACCAAAGTCTCAGATTATGAAAAAGCTATAATGACAAAAGAGATGGTCGCTTCCGAACCATGGAAGAATGATCCTCGCGGGATCAGAAGATTCGAAACCGGGGCACTCATGAAGGTGCATAAGTCCAACTATGACATTGTCGGATTCACTGAAGAAGCCAGCCTTGAGGAACTGGTTGAACTGGGTAAGAAACACGATCTGCCTGTGATATTCGATATGGGAAACGGACTGATGCTCGACATGTCAGAATACGGTCTCAATGAGCCTAATATACCCGCTTCTCTCTCGACCGGTATAGATGTAATGCTCTTCAGCGGAGACAAACTTCTCGGCGGACCGCAGGCAGGTATCATAGTAGGCAAGAAGAAATATATCAGCAGGATGAAAAAGCATCCACTGGCCAGAGCGATGAGAGTGGACAAGATGACATTTGCAGCTCTCGAAGCAACACTTGTAAAGTATAAAGATCCTGCTATTGCATTGAGGGATATTCCGGTGCTCAATATGATAGCAGGGAGCAGTGATGATATGAAGGCTAAAGCAGGCCGTCTTGCTGAAATAATTAAAGCGGCCAATCCAGGGCTCACTGCCGAACTGATAGAAGTAAAAGACCAGATAGGCGGAGGGTCAGCACCTTCAGTGCGACTCGACGGGTGGGCCGTAGCAGTAGGGGATGGCGGCAGATCTGCTGCCAGCATTGAGAGGCGCCTGCGTAAAGCAGATGTACCTGTAATCGGCCGTATCCATGATGACAGGCTGCTTCTCTGCGTACGTACAATATTTGAGAATGAATTCGATCTGGTTGCTGAGGCTCTGAAATGAAGAACATAATAATTGGGACTGCCGGGCATGTCGATCACGGCAAAACAAGGCTGATCAAGGCGCTTTCAGGTATCGATACAGACCGCCTGGAAGAGGAGAAAAAACGCGGTATCACTATCGAACTGGGATTTGCTCACATACCTAATGATGCCGGCTACAATATAGGGGTCATAGATGTTCCCGGCCATGAAAAGTTCATCAAAAACATGCTCGCCGGCATAGGCGGTATAGATTTCGTACTGTTTGTCGTGGCTGCAGACGAGGGCATTATGCCTCAGACCAGAGAGCACTTTGAGATACTTAATGCACTTGGGATAGATGACGGCATCATAGCTGTGACCAAGATCGATATGGTCGATGAGGAGTGGATGGAACTTCTCCTTGATGAAGTAAAGGAATATTTCAACGGCACATTCCTTGAAGGAAAGCCGATCATACCGGTAAGCTCGGCAACAGGCGAGAATATCGAGCTGCTTCGCGATGAGATCATCGCAAAATGTGATCGTGAAAACAAGCGCCGTGAAGAGCCTGAACTCTTTCGCCTGCCTGTCGACAGGGTATTTACCATGTCGGGCTTCGGCACAGTAGTGACAGGGACCCTTGTTGACGGGACTGTAAAAGTGGGTGACGATGTCATGATATACCCACATCAGGGAGAAGGAAGCGGCGGATCCGACGGACGAAAAGCCAAGATCCGCGGGATCGAGACATACGGACATGAGACAAGTCAGGCAGTCGCCGGACAGAGGACCGCGATCAACCTTGCAGCTATAGGAAAGGATGATATCAGCAGAGGGGATGTACTTGCTGCAAAGAATGCCGTGACCGTCACAAGTATGATAGATGTAAGCCTCAAAATGTTCAGCTCTACAGACCGTATCGTGCTTAACAACAGCCGTGTGCATCTGTATTCCGGAGCAGCTGAGGTGCTCGCAAAAGTAGTGCTGCTTGATCGTGACGCTCTCGCTGCAGGAGAGGAGTGCTACGCTCAGCTAAGGCTTGAAGAGCCGATGGCATTGAGACGCGGAGACAGGTTCATAGTCAGGTTCTATTCTCCTATCATAACTGTCGGGGGAGGTATAGTGCTCGACACACTTCCTCTCAAACACAAGCGCTTACGTGAGGATGTGCTTGCAGATATAGATGTGCTTGCCAACGGCAGTATATCTGACATCATAGTCATGAAATCAGGCGAGCGCGGGTTCATCAGACAGGACGAGCTTGCAAGCGAACTGGGACTGCTTCCGCATGAGATGCAGGCAATAGTATCTGAACTGACAGAAGGCAGCAATGCGAGACTGATCAAACTCAGTGACGGTACACTTCTGAGTGCGGACAGGTTCGCATGTATGAGAGGAGAACTTGAGACTATAATCAACGATTATCATTCTGCAAATCCTCTTGCGGACGGCATACCGAGGCAGGAACTTCTCTCCAGGCTGAGACAGACCTGGTACACTGAAGACGATAAGCTGCTGCAGGCAGCTGTAAGGTACCTTATGGATCAGGGAGTACTCGAGGATCGCGGCAGATCCATAGCGCTGAGCGGGTTCAGGATAGAATATACAAAAGAGCAGCTTGCGCTTAAATCAAAGATCGCTGACATGTACAGAAAAGCCGGAGTCGAGATGCTGCGTACGGATGATATCATGGCACTTGGTCAAAAGGGCATAATTTCTGCTATACTCGGAGATCTTGTTTCCGAAAGTGTCATAATCAAGGTCAATCCTTCGTATTATATATCAGTTCCTGCATGGGAAGAATCCGTTGCAGTAGCACGATCATTTGACGGACAATTTACTCTGGGTGAGTACCGTGATAAACTGGGTACATCACGTAAATTCGCCGCAGAACTGCTCCCTGCTATGGACAGAGCAGGATTGACGGTATTCGACGGTACTGCCCGTACAATGATCAAAAAGTAAAAAATGACAAGGAATAACAACGTTTCGAATAGAATAGCAGTATTTCTGCTGATGCTTCTGACAGCATCATTTATTCTGTTGCCCGGATGCAGCGGATCGAAAGGTGATGCTTCGGCTGTGAGAGAGGACCTTGAGTCAATGCGCTACGTGGAACTCGACTCTGCGACAGAAGCAGAGATCGAAAGTATACTGAGCGATCAGGGGAAGGAATACTTTGAGATGTTCCTTGCAAAAGCCGGCGAGTTTGAATATGAGCTCACTGACAGCCGTGAAGCAGAATCAGGCGATGGAACTATAATAACTGTTCAGATCAAAACTTACGATTTTGCCAGCGAGTATTTAAGATCGTGGAGCGAATTTCTGGAAAAAAACGGCTCCGAAGCAGCTGAGAACAGAACGGAATCCGGCGATGAGCCGGAGCCCGAATATGATCAGGCCGAACTCTACGAAACACTGTTTAAGAACCTGAGCAGTGCAAAAGATAAAAGTTATATTACAGAAACAGAGATCCACTGCGCTGAATCTGAGGACGGAAGCTGGCATACGGATGCAAAGACCAATACCGCAGTCAAAAACGCGATCCTCGGGGGAATGCTCAACGAGATAGCAAGCCTTGCAGGAGTCAGCTACTGATGGACCGGTTTTGCTCATTTCAGCTGCCGGCATGACCGGACACAATCAATTCGCAATATGAAATCGCACTTATCCTGCATCCCGGGATGGTGCATTTTTATTGTATTTTTGTTAACCAGGTGTAAAGGTATATGATACAATGTAGGCAAATTGTGGGTTTCTGAGGAGAGATACTCATTTAAAGCTGGATGTGTCAGAACGGAATCATCTCCGGATGACATTTCCGATTGACTCAGAGGGAGAGAAAGAATGAAATCAAGACATGAAATGCTGATGAAGGTCGCTGTCGAAATGTGTTCGGGCGATCTGAAGATCAATAAGGATGCGCCTGAATACCAGGTGCTCGATTACCTTATGACCGACGAAGAACTCGCTATTCTGAGCGAGATGAAACTCGTCACACCTTACACTGCAGGAGCTCTGGCCAAAAAGACAGGCTTCACAGTTGAAAGGACTAAGAGAGTGCTCGAAGAAATGGCAGACAAGGCTTATTTCCTTGATGTCAAGATCCCTAAGACCACTGCAAAGGTCTATCTGCTGGTACCTTTTGCTCCGGGACTTTTCGAGTTCCAGATGACCAGGACCGGCGGATTCCCTGACAAGAATCCGGAGATTTCAAGGCTGTTTGCAAGACACGGATTTGATTCACATTTTGAGGTCGGACCTACCAATCCTATGGGAGTCGGTATCATGAGAGTCATCCCGGTGGAAAGTGCTCTTCCTGCAGATACCAAAAAGCTGACCATGGAGAGGCTCAGCACACTGATTGAGACTACGATCGGTCAGGCATTCTGCCTTGTCCCATGCCAGTGCCGTGCTGTACGCCGTATCATGGGTGAAGGAACAGGAGATCTCGAGGATGGAATGTGCCTGTACATGGGACTTCTGGCTGAGTCCATGATCCGCCATGGCCGCGGTAAAAAGGTCACAAAAGAAGAAGCATACGCTCACCTCAAGAGATGCGAAGATCTCGGATGTGTGCATCAGATAACAACACTCGAAAGCGGCATCACTTTTGCCGTATGCAACTGTCAGCCTCAGAGCTGCATGGCCATAGGCGGGGCTACATATATCGGTGCTCCTAACATGGTGCGCAGCAACTTTGTTTCTGAGATCGATACCGAAAAGTGTGTAGCATGCGGACAGTGTGTGGAGGTCTGCGCTAACAATGCGCTCCGTCTCGGACAGAAGATCTGCTCCAAGACACCAATCGTTCATGTTCCGACTGAGCTCCCTGACGATATCGAATGGGGTCCGGAAAGATTTGATCCGGATTACCGCGACCATAGAAAGAATGTCGTAGAGACAGGAACTTCACCTTGCAAGACCACATGTCCTGCACACATTGCTATCCAGGGCTATATCAAGCTCGCTGCACAGGGTAAGTACATGGATGCTCTTGAACTGATCAAAAAGGAAAATCCTTTCCCTGCAGTCTGCGGCCGCATCTGCCCGCACAACTGTGAGAATGAGTGCACAAGGGGCGAGATCGATCAGCCTATCGCTATCGATGAGATCAAGAGATTCATCGCGGACAGAGAACTTGATGCAGCACAGAGATTCGTTCCTAAGAAACTATGGGATCACGATAAGAAGATCGCTGTGATCGGTTCCGGTCCTGCAGGACTCTCCTGCGCATATTTCCTTGCAGCAGGAGGCTACAAAGTAACTGTATTTGAAAAAGAAATGAGACCGGGCGGGATGCTGACCAACGGGATCCCGGCGTTCAGACTTGAAAAGGATGTAGTGGAAGCCGAGATCGATGTGCTGAGGACACTCGGTGTCAAGTTCAGATGCGGCGTTGAAGTCGGGAAAGATATGACCATACCACAGCTGCGTGAGCAAGGGTATGAAGCCTTCTATCTGGGCATCGGACTTCAGAACTGCGGTAAGCTCGGTATCCCGGGAGATGATGCAGACGGTGTCATCCCTGGCGTTGAATTCCTCAAGAGCATCAACCGCGGAAACGATGTCGCGCTCAAGGGCAAAGTTGTTGTCATCGGCGGCGGCAGCATAGGTGCCGACGTAGCCCGTACTGCTCTGAGGTACGGTGCTGACAGCGTTGACCTTTACTGCCTTGAAGAATATGACGATATGCCGATGGGCGAAGAGGACCAGGCTTATTGTAAAGAGGACGGTGTCAACATCCATGCCGGATGGGGACAGACAGAAATCGTCAAGAAAGCCGGCAAATGCAAGGGTATCAAGTTCCGTAAGTGCGTTTCTGTTAAAAATGAAGAAGGCAGATTCGATCCAAAGTTCGATGACAGCGTTACAGAGGAAGCAAAGTGCGATACAGTTCTCTATTGTATCGGCCAGAGACCTGACTGGGGAACACTGCTTGAGGGCACCAAAGTCGAAGTGGACAGGAGAGGACTGGTCGTAGCTGATCCGCTGACATATCAGACCGCAGAGTATGATATCTTCGCAGGCGGAGACATATACACCGGCCAGAAGTTCTGCATCGATGCCATTGCAGCAGGAAAGCAGGGCGCTATCTCGATCAACCGCGCTGTATGGGAAGGTCACAGCGTATCCCTCGCAAGGGACCGCCGCGAATATACTGCTCTTGACAAGAGCAACATCGACTTTGACAATGTCAGCTATGACAATATATCAAGGCAGGTACCTGGCAGGAATATATCCAAGTCACACAGCAAGCATGATGACAGCCTGACATTCACAGAAGAACAGCTCAGGAAGGAGACATCGCGCTGCCTTGGATGCGGTGCTACCATCGTTGATCAGAACAGGTGTATCGGATGCGGAGTCTGTACTACAAGGTGCAAATTCGATGCCATACACCTTATCAGGAAATTCAATGAACCTATCCACTCAGTCCGCTTCCGCAAGAAGTTCGTTGAGAACTACCGCATGGAGCGTGAGCAGAGGATAGCACTTAAGAAGGTCAAGAAGTAACATGCACGAGCTGACACTTTTGATCGGAGTCACACAGCAGGTCGGAGAAGTCGTACGTGAAAACGACATAGACCATGTTGAAGCCGTAGTGCTCGAAGTCGGTGAGGTCACTACCGTCGTACCGGAATTCCTGCTCGACGGCTGGTCGGTACTTTCGGATGAATACGACTTTTTGCGCGGGACGGAACTCATAATAGACCGAATACCTGCGATCGGTCACTGTAACGAATGCGGCACCGAATTCGCTCTCGATGAGAACGAAGGCAGATGCCCTATATGTGACAGCAGTGACCGGTATCTGGTGTCCGGCAATGAATTCATAATCAAAGAAATCCGAATATTGGAGTGATTTAACCTGAAAAAGGCCTGATATGCTTTATATATCAGGCTCTTTTAATGGTATAGATGTATTATTTACTGTAAATCATAGATTTATCCGGCAGAACATTATATAATCTATCTTTGACGGTGGCAGAGCCTCTTTTGTCATACATGATGCAGAGGCCGACCGAAAAATCTTTAAAAGTGAGGAATAGAAATGCTTAAGAATAAAGAAATCATGCCTATGATGCACCAGGCTGACGATCAGGGCAGTGCCCCTGATGAAAACTGTACACATGATTGCAGCACCTGCGGAGCTGACTGCGCGTCCAGAGCAGGAGGTATCCAGAAGGCTCAGCTCAACGAGCACAGCTCAGTAAAAAAAGTCATCGGTATCGTTAGCGGCAAAGGCGGCGTAGGAAAATCGATGGTCACAGCACTCAGCGCACTGGCTGCAACCAGGAATGGTTTCAAGACAGGTATCATGGATGCAGACATTACCGGTCCATCCATACCTAAAATGTTCGGTGTTCACGAGAAAGCATTTGGCTCGGAATTTGGTATCATGCCTGCAGTAACTCCTACTGAGATCAGCCTCATGTCCATCAACCTGCTTGTTGAGAACGAGACAGACCCTGTCGTATGGAGAGGACCTGTTATCGGCGGAGTAGTAGAGCAGTTCTGGACAGATGTATGCTGGGGAGATCTGGATGTACTCTTCATAGATATGCCTCCTGGAACAGGTGACGTGCCTCTGACAGTATTCCAGTCGATCCCGATCGACGGAATTATTGTCGTGACTTCACCGCAGGATCTGGTAAGCATGATCGTTACCAAGGCCGTCAAAATGGCCGGACTCATGAACATACCTGTCCTCGGACTCGTAGAAAACATGAGTTATATTACTTGTCCTGACTGTGGCCGCAAGATAGAGATGTTCGGACCTAGCCAGGCTGAGGCTGTCTGCGCAGCCAATGGCATCAGGCTTCTCGAGACACTGCCGATTGACCCGGTCCTCTCACAGGAAGCAGATGCAGGCAAGATAGAATTCAACGAAGGAACACAGATGGAATCCATCCTCAGCGTTCTTGATGATCTCGGACTTAAGGCCGAGTAATACCATATAATAGGGGCAATCAGGAGGATACTTTATTGAGCGAACTGATCAGACTTGAGCATATCGTCAAGAGTTTTGATGATACGATGGTGCTTAACGGCATCGATCTTAGTATTGCTGAAAATGAGTTCGTGACGCTGCTTGGACCTTCAGGCTGCGGCAAGACTACGACACTCAGGATCATCGGCGGTTTTGAGAAGCCGGATGAGGGCAGAGTATGGTTTGACGGAAAGGATATTACTGATCTTCCTGCCAACCAGAGACACCTCAACACGGTTTTCCAGAATTATGCTCTCTTCCCGCACATGACAGTCGGGGAGAATATTGCTTTTGGCATGAGGGTAAAACACAAGTCTGAGCAGTATATCAAGGACAAGATAAAATACGCTCTTAAGCTCGTCAACCTGGACGGCTTTCAGAACCGGCGCATAGATCAGATGTCAGGCGGGCAGCAGCAGAGAATAGCGATGGCAAGAGCTATCGTTAATGAACCGAGAGTGCTGCTTCTCGACGAGCCGCTTGGAGCACTTGACCTCAAACTGAGACAGGAGATGCAGTACGAACTGGTCAGGCTCAAAAAAGAACTCGGCATCACATTCCTCTATATCACACACGATCAGGAGGAAGCTCTGACGATGTCAGATAAAGTCGTGGTCATGAACAATGGATATATCCAGCAGCAGGGTACACCGGAAGAGATCTATGATGAGCCGGTAAACGCCTTTGTTGCAGACTTTATCGGTGACAGCAATATTCTGGACGGCCAGATGACAGCTGAAAAGGTCGTAAGGATCGACGGTGTGGATTATCCGTGTATCGATGGTACCGAGCAGGGATTCCCGCCTAGACTTATGGTAGACGTGGTCATAAGACCTGAGGATATCGACATAGTACCTTACGGTCAGGGTCAGTGGAACGGAACTATCATCTCAAAGCTGTTCATAGGCGTCCATTACGAGATGCTCGTACAGAGTGAGGATGGTAAGATCGAGTGGCTGCTGCAGAACTACGACCAGCATGATGTCGGTGAAAAGATCGGTATGAAAGTCGATCCGGAAAACATCCAGATCATGCATAAGCCTAAGAGCGAGGCAGAGTCAGCTATAGAACTCGATATTTAGAATATGCACGCCTCACATTTTATTCGATATTCCTGAACTGTTACTGTGAAAGGTATTTTTAATGGTTGCGAAGAAACGTTTTGCGACACCATTTATCATATGGATCATAGCCGGGACCATAATCCCGCTCGCTTCGATTGCTTATTACGGCTTCACGACTCGTGAGGGCGGCTTTACGTTCAGCAATATCATGGCGATGTTCCAGCATGAGCATATGCAGGCTCTTGGCCTGTCTCTGCTGCTGGCTCTGATCAGTACGTTTATATGCCTTCTGCTCGCTTTCCCTATGGCGATGATACTCAGGGAGAGCAAATGGGGCAAGCAAGGATTCCTGATATTCGTCATAATACTCCCGATGTGGATGAACTTCCTGCTAAGGACGATGGCCTGGCAGGTTCTGCTCGAAAGGCAGGGTGTTATAAATGGCCTTCTTGCTGCGGTGGGACTTCCGAGGCAGGAACTGATGAATACTCCCGGAGCTATAGTGCTGGGCATGGTTTATGACTTTCTGCCGTTTATGATACTCCCGATCTACAATACTGTATCAAAGATAGACAACCATCTGATAGAAGCCGCGTATGATCTTGGCGCCAGTAAGTCGATGACCTATACCAAGGTAATAATCCCTCTGACAGTGCCGGGCATAGTCAGCGGGATCACGATGGTATTCATACCTGCTCTGACGACATTCGTTATCTCAAACATGCTCGGCGGAGGCAAGATCAATCTTATAGGAAACATCATCGAACAGGAATTCACGGTCAATTCCAACTGGTATCTGGGATCAGGACTCTCTCTGGTAATGATGGTATTCATAATAGCAAGTATGCTGCTGCTGCAGAAATTCGATAAGACAGGCGGGCAAAATCTGATCTGATGAAGAAAACAATAGGACGAATCTACATATTAATCATCATGCTGTTCCTGTATCTTCCGATACTGACTCTTATCGTGCTTTCTTTCAATGACGCCAAGTCAATGTCGGTGTGGACGGGATTCAGCCTTCACTGGTATGAGGAGCTCTTCCAGAGCAGACTCATGATGGGAGCGATAGTCAATACATTTTCTATAGCTATACTTGCTGCGCTTATTGCTACAGTTGTAGGGACTCTGGCAGTGCTCGGCATGGCAGCTATGAAGCCTAGACAAGAGAACGTGCTGATGGCATTCAACAATATACCGATGCTCAATGCGGATATCGTTACGGGTATCGCATTGATGCTGTTCTTCCTTATGGTCAGCTGGCCGAGGGGATATATGTCCATCCTTTTTGCTCATACGACTTTCTGCATCCCATATGTGATACTCTCGGTAAGACCTAGGCTAAACAAGAACACCGACAGGCTTTTTGAAGCTGCGCTTGATCTCGGAGCTTCAGAAAAATACGCTTTCCGCAAGATAGTTTTACCTGAGCTCAAGCCGGGAATCATGTCCGGATTCCTTCTGAGCTTTACGATGTCTGTAGATGATTTTATTATCACGTACTTCACAAGAGGAGCCGGCATCAATACAATATCGACTCTAATATACAGCGAGGTCAAGATAGGCATAAGGCCGAGCCTGTTTGCACTTTCTACTATAATATTCGTAACAGCGCTGGTGGTACTCATAATAGTCAATGTCAGACAGAACAGACTGGATAAGGAAATGGCACGATCTGCCTGATAGTATGAAAGGAAAGAGAAAATGCAGGACAATGACAAGATAGTATATATCGATTGGGAAACACTTACTTCTTTCATGACAGATGCATTCGTTGGCTACGGCGTTCCCCGCGAGGAAGCAGAGATCTGCGCCGATGTTCTGGTCGAAGCTGACCGCAGAGGTATAGACAGCCATGGCTGTAACCGATTCAAGCCTATTTATATCGACAGATTCGAGAACGGTACACTGCTGCCGGTCACGAATATAGAGATCCTTAAAGAAACACCTACGACTCTCGTCATGGATGCTCACGATGGCATGGGAATGGTCGCGAGCTACCGCATGATGGAGAAACTCATAGACAAAGCAAAAAAATACGGCATGGCCGGAGGCGCCATCCGCAATTCCACTCATTACGGTATAGCGGGATACTGGACAGGCATGGCCAACAAACACGGGCTGATCGGAGTGACAGGTACCAATGCGAGGCCGTCGATCGCTCCGACATTCGGTGTTGATAACATGCTGGGAACGAATCCTCTTGTCTTCGGGCTCCCTACAGATGAGGAGTTCCCCTTCTGCATAGACTGTGCGACATCCGTTGTACAGAGAGGCAAGATAGAATTTTATGCGCGTCAGGGCAAGGACACTCCGGCCGGACAGGTCATATCTCAGGATGGAACTGCAATGACAGACAGTGAAGCGATCCTCAAGGCTCTGGTCAACGGGACTGCCGCACTTGCACCGCTCGGAGGTATTGGCGATGAGATGGCGGGATACAAGGGATACGGTTATGCAACAGTTGTAGAGATCCTTTCGGCAGCTCTTGCAGGCGGTCAGTACATGAAAGCTCTTACAGGCAGAGATGCCAATGGCAACCCTGAGATGTACCACCTTGGACACTTCTTCTTCGTTATAGATCCGGAAGCTTTTATGGGACTCGATGAATTCAGAAAGATTGCGGGAGATATCTGCCGCGCTCTCAGAGCTTCAAAGAAAGCACCGGGACATGACTGTATCTATACAGCAGGTGAGAAGGAATATCTTGCATGGCTTGACAGAAAAGACAAGGGTGTTCCTATCAATGCTTCAGAAAGAAAAGATCTCGTGGCCGTACGCGACAAGCTCGGCCTTCCATATACATTCAGCTGGGAATAACACTAAAACCAGGGGGTGATCACTATGAAAGGTATTATACTTGCAGGCGGTGCAGGAACCAGATTGTATCCGCTGACCATTGTCACATCCAAGCAGCTTCTGCCTGTATATGACAAACCGATGATCTATTATCCGTTGTCAACACTTATGCTGGCGAGGATACGTGAGGTGTTGATCATCAGCACACCTGAGGACACACCGAGGATCCGTCAGCTGCTCGGCGACGGATCACAGTTCGGCATGGAACTTACCTATGCTGTACAGGAGAAGCCGGAAGGACTGGCACAGGCTTTCACGATCGGCCGTGATTTCATCGGCGATGAAGCGTGTGCAATGGTGCTCGGCGACAATATCTTCTACGGAAACGGACTCAATCACAAGCTCATGGATGCCACAAGAGATGCAGAAGCGGGGAAAGCCACTATTTTCGGCTACTATGTTGAAGATCCTCAGCGTTTCGGCATAATGGAGTTCGAAAAGGAAGATGGAGATAAACATGGGGTCAAGGTGATCTCTGTTGAGGAAAAACCGGCGGATCCGAAGAGCAACTATGCGATCGTGGGTCTGTATTTCTATCCTGAGGGTGTAAGCGACATGGCAGACAAGGTCAAGCCGAGTGCACGCGGAGAACTGGAGATAACTACACTCAACGATATGTATCTGCAGGAGGGCAGGCTGCATGCTCAGCTCCTGGGCAGAGGATATACATGGATGGATGCAGGTACATTCGACAGTCTGCAGAGAGCTACTGATTTTGTCAGCATGATCGAGCAGTATCAGGGCATGACCATCTCAGCTCCGGAGGAGATAGCATATCACTTCGGATGGATAGACGGAGACAAACTCCGTGAAAGTGCTGCGCGCTACGGTAAGAGCCCGTACGGTGACCGTCTCCTGGCGGTACTCGAGGGCAAAGTCGTAATATAGAGAAAGGGAGGGACTATATGAATTTTGTCTTTATTTCACCGAATTTTCCGCACACATACTGGAATTTCTGCGATCGTCTCAAGAGG
Organism: uncultured Eubacteriales bacterium; assembly: GCA_902786855.1. Taxonomy (GTDB): domain Bacteria; phylum Bacillota; class Clostridia; order Peptostreptococcales; family Anaerovoracaceae; genus Crickella. Next base: position 87,611 of record CADAEH010000009.1, read on the forward strand.
AACGGTGTCAACGTGCTCGGAATAGGCGACTGTCCTTATGATGACCTTGAGCCTGCACTGAAGGATGCTCTCACTGAGTACTATAAAGTCGGCAACATGGAGAACTACGATGAGATGTACCGCGCTGTGGCATTTCTTGCGTTCAAACATGGTAAGATCGACTGGCTCGAGTCCAACACAGAGTACTGGCTCGAGCAGGATGCACGTCTGCGCAAGGATTTCAACATTGCGACCGGAGTACAGCCGGAAGAACTGGCAATGTGGAAAAGCAAATCAGCAATGAAGCCTTTCTACAAAGAAGCCGGTATACCTACAGCCCGCAACCACAAGGTCACAGATATCGAAGCTGCTCGTGTTTTCCTTGACGAGATCGGCGGATTCCCGGTCATAGTCAAGCCTGATATCGGTGTAGGCGCTGCCGACACATGGAAGCTTGAGAATGAGCAGGATCTGGAGTGGTTCTACAACAATCTGCCGCAGCATCCATATGTAATGGAAGAGTTCGTATACGGAAATATCTATTCATATGATGCGATCTGCAATGCTGAGGGCGAGGTGCTCTTCGAATCATCAAACTGGTTCCCTCCATCGATCGCTGACATGGTCAACAAGGGATATGATCTTGCGTACTATACGACAGATTATGTACCTGAGCAGCTCCGCGAATACGGGCGCGCAGCTCTTAAGGCATTCAAGGTAAGAAGCAGATTCGTTCATTTTGAGTTCTTCCGCCTGACTCAGGCCAGGAAGAACCTCGGAGAGGTCGGAGATTTTGTCGGCCTTGAGGTCAATATGAGACCTGCCGGCGGTTATACACCTGATATGATGGATTTTGCCCACAATACTGATGTCTATGAGATCTGGGCAGAAATGGTGGCATACAATGAGCGCCGTCTCCCGGACATCGGAGGAGACAGATTCTGCGCATATGCATCCAGAAGGGATCAGCACAGATATGTACACAGTCACGAAGAGATCCTTGAGAAATACGGAAGCTGCATGAAGATGTGCGAGCGTATGCCGGACGTTCTTTCAGGAGCAATGGGTAATCAGATGTATACCGCAGTACTGGATACACTGGATGAAGTCATGGAATATAACGAATTTATACACGCGAGAGCAGAGTAAGGGGAAAAGAAATGAGAGAAACATATAATAAGGAATACAGTTGGATCTTAGACCGCGACATGGAATATGCGGTCTTCGGAGAGAGCGGAAAGGTCATGTTCGCTTTCGCACCTCAGAACGGACACACTTATGATTTTGCCAGCTTCGGCATGGTCGAAACAGTCCGTCCATGGATAGAAGCAGGAAAACTCATGGTAGTCTGTGTTGACAGTATTGATGCTGAGACATGGTCTGATCAGTTCGGCAATCCGAGATACAGGATAGAACTCCAGGAAAAGTGGTTCCATTATGTTACTGATGAGCTTGCTCCAAAATTCGTAAACAGCGAAAACAGGGGCATCGTTACCGGATGCAGCATGGGAGGAACACACGCGGGAGTCTTCTTCTTCCGCCGTCCGGATCTCTTCGATACTCTTATCTCGCTCAGCGGAACATTTGATGCAAGGATGTTCTTCCATGATTATATGGATGACCTTGTATATGCAAATTCTCCTGTCGACTTCCTTCGCAATATGCCTGAAGATCATCCGTGGATGGATTGGTATGATCAGAGCAATATCATCATCTGCTCAGGTCAGGGGGCCTGGGAAGATGAGATGCGCCGCGATGCAGGTCTTATGAAAGAAGTCATGTCTGAGAAGGGTATACCTCACTGGGTAGACTTCTGGGGTTACGATGTAAACCACGACTGGCCTTGGTGGAAAAAACAGCTGCCGTATTTTGTCGGCACAGTTCTGGGAGAAGCATAGAACAAAAGCATAGGATAGAAAGCACCTGCGGACTCAAAAGCCGGGGTGCTTTTTAGTACCATAAAAGTGTAGTTGACAGAGAGTAATCTCTGCAGCTGCACTTGTTTTATATAATAAGGGAATCAGTTGGTCTGGCGAGGCGTTTT
>CADAEH010000010.1 GCA_902786855.1 uncultured Eubacteriales bacterium
GCAGATCATGTATACATCGTATACAGAAGATCGATGGAAGAGCTTCCTGCAAGGAAAGAGGAAGTGGAGCACGCGATCGAGGAAGGCATCGACTTCAGACTGCTGAACAATCCTGTGGAGATCCTGGGATACAACAATCCAGATGATCCGAGAGATCCTAAGAACGGATTCGTGACAGGCATAAGATGCATCAAGATGGAGCTCGGAGAGCCTGATGCATCGGGCAGAAGGAGACCGATCCCTGTAGAGGGCAGTGAGTTCGAGCTCGATGTAGATGCAGTCATCATGGCACTCGGTACCAGACCGAACCCGCTGATCAAGAACACGACAAAGGGACTTGAAGTCAACCGCAAGGGCGGCTTCGTAGTCGACGAAGACGGACTGACCAGCCGCGAAGCAGTCTATGCCGGCGGCGACGCAGTCACAGGAGCTGCTACAGTCATCTCGGCAATGGGCGCAGGCAAACTCGCCGCAGCTTCCATAGACAAGTACCTTTCAAAGTAGAATATTTATATCAAATAAAAACTTAGCAATACTATTTGTCACATGAAATTTTGGAGTAGTGTGACGAATAGTTTTTGCTCATAAAAACACATTATCAGAAGGAGGCGCTGGATGAAAGTCAAAGATATCGTCAACAATATTGAGCTGGAGCTTGACAGAGATGCTCTTATCCAGAAAATGAAAGATGGACGTCAGGTCGATCTTATATTAAAAGAAAAAAAGACCGATGACATCGGTTACCTTACATGGGACATGGAACAGTGGAGCACTGTAGACGGTAAAAGATATATCAGAACATATCAGCTGGAAGGCAGAGTGTTGAGCGAATACACATCGCATAACATACACGATCTGAAAGCATATTTCCTTCCTGATGAAGCTCTAAGCGTACAGCTTAGCTGATCAAAAAATACAGCCCTTGGAGATCCAAGGGTTATTATTTTGCATCAAAAATTATTTAAAGCATAAACTTTCGCAGATCATTAACCGGTACAGCGTTGTTGTCGAGGTTAAGGTAATAAAAAAATACAGAAAAAAACACATAAATAAGACAAAAAAATATTCCAAAATTTGAAAAAACACTTGACTGGTACCTGACCATCGATTATACTCTGGATTGAAATTACAGATGCTGATGATGTGGAGACAAGATCATGTTTTTTTATTTCATGATGGATGATATAGATACAAAACATCTTGATGAAATCAGAAGCACGATAAAACGAAAAGGCTTAAAGAAAAGCTACATCGCTGAACAGATGGGCATAACACCGACCACATTCTGGAAGAAGCTCTCTGGACAAGCGAAGTTCACAAGGGCGGAGCTGTACATGCTGAGCGACATACTTAACGGTCGCTATGAGCAGCAGCTGCAAGAGATCGAACGATAACAAACAATAACAACTGAATAGATAATAACAACGGCTGACGACAATTCAACCTTTATGGTTTCCGGTTATTAAGTTTTTAACTTATGCTGGAAACCATTTTTTTTAACAACAGATGTATAGGCATGAATTGCAGAGATTACTTTAAGTCAATCAATCACAGCAAGCACAGGCTTGCAGCAACATATAAGGAGGCAGACTATGAGCAAAATCGAAAAGAAAAAATACTCATCACTGAGGAATGACTCGAAACGCATTCTCGCCCAAGGTGAGTACGTCTCGAACGATACATTCGAGACAGGGAATAACAACAACGATCTCATCATCGGACCGACGGGAGCGGGCAAGACCCGCTATTACGTCAAGCCTAATCTGCTCAGTGCCAGCGAGAGCCTCGTTGTCACCGACACCAAGGGTAACCTCTGTAAAGAGCTGGGGCCGGTCCTGAGAGATGCAGGATATGAGATCCTTCATCTCGATCTGGCCGATCCCAGGAATTCCATCGGATACAATCCATTCGACTACATCCCTTACGATGAAGCCACAGATAAATACGACGAGAAAGAGATAATGGCATTCTCCAACATACTGTACGGGGAGAAGGGTCACAGCAAAGATCCATACTGGGATGAAGCAGGCAGAGCATTGCTCACAAGCATCGTTTCCTATGTGATGGAAAAGCTGCCAAAAGAAGACCATAACATCTACAGCGTCAGAAAACTCTTCGCGCTGATACATGCCAACGGAAAGCAAGGAGACAAATCTCCATACTACAACCTGATGAAAGCTCTCCGGGAAACGGATCCCGACAGCTTCGCCGCTGAACAGTATGACTATGTCATCACTGAAAGCGTTGAGACTACATCGAACTGCATCCGCATGATGACAGGAAACAGACTGTCACTCCTGAGAGCGAAGGAGATCGATGAGCTGCTGCGTCGTGAGGACCGCATTGACATACTGCAGCTTGCACAGAAGAAGACAGCTCTTTTTGTGACCATCAGCGACATGGACCGCTCACAGGATATGCTTGCCAATCTGTTCTATAAACAGGCTATGCAGACCTTGTGCCGCTACGCGGACGGGGTCTGTGAAGACAGTTGCCTGCCAGTGCCGGTCAGGTTCATCCTGGATGACTTCGCGACAAATGCATGCATCCCGGATTTTGACAACATGATCTCAGTCATCAGGTCAAGAGGCATCTCTGTCAGCATAATACTCCAGAGCCTGACGCAGCTGGAAAAGATGTACGGAAAGGCCGCTGCGACAACGATCCTGAACGGATGCGACACAGTCCTGTACCTGGGAGGTCAGGACCTGAGCACAGCCCATTATATTGGGACCAGAGTCAACCACTCTGATTTCAGCGTGCTGACCTTGCCGCTCTCTCAGGCATGGCTGCTGCAGCGCGGACAGAAGCCGAGACTGGTCAGACGCTACGAACTGACAGACCACCCGAGATATGGTCTCCTGCCGGAGGCGGGAGCAGCAAAGGCGAAATCAGCAAAGACGGCAAGAGAAGGAGGTGACTGCTATGAGAACGAAGTCTGCTGATGTAACAAAGGGCCGCGTCCCTCTCGAGACGCTGCTGAAATACGCTGAAGACATGGCGAAATACAATGCCGAGAGCGGTAAGACGATGAAGGATCTCAAAAGTGGCCTGGGTATACGGGAGTGTTCCGTGAATCGATTCTACAGCGGTTTCCTTAGACTGCATTCCTCGGATAAGGATGAGGCTTGCAGGAAGCAGAGATGGGTCGCCGACTGCATCGAAGTCATGCTGGGTGAAACAGATACCGGATCTCTGACGATGGGAGAGCTTGCAGACAAGATAGCCATCGCGCTCAATACACCGAAGCTCAGCAGTGAAGACCGCTGGGCGCTGTATGAGCTCTGCTTCATGCTCACGGCGCAGATGCGTATAGGACTGGATGACAGCTTCAGGATAATAGAGCAGACAACCCGCCTCGGGACACCGGATGAGAAAGAACCGTGGTCACTTTACAACAGAGTGATCGCTCTGCGCCACAGCGGCAGGACAGACCTGGTAAAGAAGCCGGAGATTGATCTTGGATCAGGAACAAGGGTCAGTCTGAAACAGATCCTCGGGAGCGTAGAGGTGAAAGACAACTGTCTCACAGAGAAGGAGATACTGTCACTTCCATTCCTGAAAGCAGAGCAATTTGTACGTTCCTGCCAGCTGGCGAAGCATCACAGTGGTCTCTCGCCGGATGGACAGTCACTGGAGCTCTATCTGGCACAGAGCCGTTTCGAAGAGATGGTCAGACAGTACAACGGGAACGATTGGAATAAGAAGAACACGATCTCAGAATTTGCTGAAAGTCTCACAAGCCAGTTCAGAGAGAGGACAGAGATGTGGGGACTCAGCCGGAATGAGGTCATTCAGGCATATGAACTCTGCTATGAGTTCATCACACTGATGGCTGACGAAGCAAGCTGCGAAGGTCACGAATCACTGATGATGATCGAAGGGCTTGACAGTTGCTGCGACGTGGATGCGAAAGTGAGAGCAGGCAGAAGTACCCGATCAAGACAGCGAAGAAGCCTGCAAGGTGAAGGAACGCCATCAGAACAGTAACAGTAAGAATTTTCATAACAAGAGACAAAAGAAGGAGACATGTCTATGATCAGCACACCAAACATCATTGAAGAATCCAGAGAAAAACTGACGACAATCAGCATCATAGATGCTATGCTGCGCGACCGCCAGATCTCACTGCTGGGTCCAGTTGACGAAGATTCCGTCAATTCCCTTGTCACACAGCTGCTATATCTGGAGAAGACTGCCCCGGGAGAAGAGATCACTTTCTACATCAACAGTGATGGTGGAGAAGTTGGGAACGGACTGGCACTGTACGATATCATGCAGCACATCTCAAGCCCTGTCCGTACGATCTGCCTTGGCCGTGCCTGCAGTATGGCCGCGGTACTGTTTGCAGCCGGCGACATAAGAGAGATATACACTCACAGCAAGGTCATGATACATGATCCGTCCATATCGGGAAGAATGACCATGAAGGCGCTGGAACTGCAAACGATGAGTCAGGATCTGATGGGTACACGTCAGGCACTGGCAGAGATACTTGCCAGGCATACAGGACAGCCACTGGAGAGAATCCTTGAGAAGACTGTGACCGACAGCTTTTTCGATGCTAAGGAAGCCATTGAGTTCGGGCTTGCTGACCGCATCATCGCATAGGAAGGACCTTTTGAAACAGCTGCCGGCATGTTGAATGCCGGCAGCATATTAGCTATATTGCTCTGAAGAAATGATATAAGGAGTATCGCTATGACAGACAACAAAATTATTGCAAAGTTCGTTGATGAGTATTCTGGCAGCTCGATCGTACCTTCTAATGATGAACCGATAGCAGAAAAGGAAAGCCATGATGAGGAATGGGATAAGTACTTCGATGACTATGTCGATGAATTTTACGAATATGTAGAAAAGGAAGTGGATTGTAGGATCCCTACATATTTCTATTTTGCCATGGCTTCTGAATTGGGTGAGGATACTTTCGAGGATAAATACCGATTCGTTCATGATGCAGATGGAAACATCGTGCGTGATGAAAACGGTAAATATATAAAGGCGATGGATTACGGCAATTTTGGATCATCGACCGGAGGCTGGAGTGCGGCTTTCTATAGAACATGTGATAAGCTGGGTATGCAGTGGCTCGAGGACTACCTGAAGACTCTGGACTGGTACTGTCTGGAACTTTTCGATGGGATCATAGAAGAAAGGATAGCTGCTATGTGTGAAGCACTGGATACTGAAATCGGGAAACTATAGTTTTGTCTGTCGAAAAAGTCTGAAAAGATCTGCCTCACTGTAAACAACAAGTCCTTACCGGTGACACTGCAGTATTGTCGGTGAGGCTTGTTCTAAAAGTTTGACAACTATTTGTTTGAACATATAATTAATGGAGACGATTATTCCACCCAATAATTCGGGCGCCAGAGGAGAAAACGGAATGAGCGATACAAGAACAGTTCTTGAAAAAATAGCATCAGGAGAAATGAGTGTAGATGAAGCATTTGTCAGGCTCAAGACCGAACCTTTTGATGATATAGGGTATGCAAAAGTCGATCTGCACCGCAGTATCAGGCAGGGAGCTTCTGAAGTCATATACGGTGAGGGAAAGACAGCTGACCAGATAATCGGTATCCTGAGCTCTTTGAAACAGCACGGACAGGATAGGGTCCTGATAACACGCCTCAATAAAGAAAAAGCGGCAGCTGTTTCAACTGTACACGAACTGGAATACAACGAGACGGCCGGACTAGGAATTACAGGCGGCAATGCAGAACCAGACGGAGTAGGAAAGATCGTCATTGCTACCGGCGGTACGAGTGACATCCCTGTTGCTGAGGAAGCTGCCTTGACGGCGGAATTCCTCGGAAATGAGGTAGTGAGACTCTACGATGTGGGAGTAGCAGGAATACACAGACTTCTGGCTAATAAAGAACTCATAATGGACGCTGCTGTGATCATTGCCGTTGCCGGAATGGAAGGCGCTCTTGCCAGCGTAGTAGGTGGCCTTGCTGATTGCCCGGTGATAGCTGTACCTACAAGTGTAGGCTACGGAGCATCTTTTGGAGGGCTGTCCGCACTGCTTTCGATGCTGAATTCATGTGCCAGCGGTGTATCCGTGGTGAATATTGATAACGGATTTGGTGCAGGCTACATGGCCGCGATGATCAATCACGTAGGAAAGTAAAAAGGGAAAAAGAGATGAAGAGGTTATACCTGGACTGCGGTATGGGAGCTGCGGGGGACATGCTTGCCGCAGCACTCTATGAGCTGCTTGATGATGCTGACAGAAAGAAATTCCTGGATATCATGAATGATGCTGTACCTGACGGTATCAGCATAGAAGTAAGGCCTGAGACAAAATGCGGGGTATCAGGGTCACATTTTGATGTCCTGATAAACGGCGAAAGAGAACAGAGTATAGATACTCATGGTGGATCTCATGAACATACCCATACTCACTCTCATAGCCATGCACACACGCATGAATATGTACATGGTCATGAATACACGCATACCCATGAACACATACATGACCATGATTACTCGCATACCCACTCACACATCCATGGCGATCACTTACATGAAGCTGGTCACCATGCACATCACAGCATGGCAGATGTAGAAAATATCATCAAAGGTTTTAACAGCATAAACAGTGATGTCAGAAACGACATTCTGGAAGTGTACAAGGTGATCGCTGCAGCAGAGAGCAGGGCACACGGAGTAGATGTAAGCGAGATACATTTCCACGAAGTAGGCATGATGGATGCCATAATCGATGTGACATCGGTGTGCCTGTTGATGCACATGCTGAAAGCGGATGAAGTGTATGCTTCACCGGTCAGAGTAGGAAAAGGATTCGTGAAATGTGCTCACGGTATTCTTCCGGTTCCAGCACCGGCTACAGCCTATATCCTTATGGGCATCCCGACATATGCGGGCGATATCGAAGCAGAGCTCTGCACACCTACAGGCGCAGCACTGCTCCGGCATTTCGTTAAAAGCTTTGGCGAGCAGCCACTCATGTCAGTGGAGAAGATCGGTTACGGCATGGGAACAAAAGACTTCGAGGTCTGCAACTGTGTAAGATCACTTTTAGGGTAACAGAAATCTGATACCTGGTTATTAATGTAAGATATTTAAAACTCCCGGTACGAGTAATCGCGCCGGGAGTTTTCCATAAGGTCATTTGATATATCTGTCCTTAAACTGATCATTTCTTGAATTTGAAGCTCTTAACATTTCCTTCTCTGTCGAGTGCGTAGATGTAATCTCCGATGTATACGCTCCTCAGCAGCTCTTCATGTCCGAGCTTGTGCTGGTCATAGACTTTGAGCTTGTCATCGGTACCGAATACCAGAACGCCTGCTTCATAATCCGATTCATCTTCTTCATCCGCCATAGAGTCTTCAGCTTCTTCGGTATCAGCAGCTTCAGTTTCTTCTGTTTCAGACACCTCTGCATCTTCAATGATGACATCATCCTCTATGATCACGTCATCTTCAATGACTGGTTCGCTATCTTCTTCAGGATAACTCCAGATGCCGTAAGGGACAGCATACCAGCCTTCTTTTGTGTTGACTGTCAATGCCTTGTGCTCATACTGGGCAGGTGAGTCCATGTCCTTGAATTCCTTGCTGTCAAGCACTTTCGGCTCAGAAGGATCACTTATATCGAAGAGCACGAGCTTGAGTCCTGCAGCATATTCTCCTCCGTATCCATTATCGCCGGTAGCGTGACCGATACCGAGCAGTCTGCCTTCGCCTGCAGGAACGAGAAGGGTGGAGAATCCATCGATCTTGACCTCACCGTCTATCTTAGGACTTGCAGGATCAGAGAGATCGATGATGAACAGCGGATCTATGGCCTCGTAGGTGATGACATATGCTTTTTCGCCGAAATATCTGACAGCTTTAATGCTCTCGTTTCTGGCAAAACCGGTGAGTTTGCCGACTTCTTTGAATTTGCTGTCAAGGACGAAGAGGTTGTTGACATCCATACCGTCTCTCTGCGCTGTAGTGGCTATGCGGAAATATCCGTCTTTCTCATCCATCGAGAACTGGTCTTTTATGCTGCCTCTGACCCTTGCCGTAGCATTGAACTTAACCTTGAGACCGTCAAGGCTCGCTCTTACCAGCCTTGTGTATGCGGTCTGCTTGTCAGGATCCCATTCATATGCAGCTGTGTAGAGGTTGTGGTCATTGCAGTAGATATCCTCAGTTGCTCCAAAGATAGCTGTATGCTTACATTTTGCCTGCTTGCCGGAAGTGATATCCATAGCTCCGAGCACTATGTACGATGAGCGCTCAGGCTCAGGCACACAGCATATGCTGTCAGCTGACATCTCTTTGAATTCTCCGTCAGTCAGAACTTTAGGAACTGTGCGTCCGCCTTTATATACGTAGTCGCTTGTTACGAGATAGACATAATCTCCGACCATACGGCTGGATATGATGTTGCCTGTCTGCTTGAACTGGCTTACGAGCTTAGGATCCTTGCGGTCTGAGATATCATACGTAACGACACCTGTGTAGCCGTCTTCATCATCATCGGCATAGACATATCCTACGGTCACAAGTGTGTTACCTTTAAGGAAAATGTCATGCACATAGTTTTCGATCCCTGATGAACTGATCTTAGAAAGCTGCTTTGTCTTGCCATCCTTAGCCGACAGGATCACGACTTCTCTGTCGTCATTGACGTAGTAGATGTATTTACCGTCAGTTTTGACGATATCCGCTTCATCTACATCTTTGACCTGGAGATAAGTATCCGAGTGGTCTTCCGATGAACCGGTAGCTGAAGAGGATTTTGCCTGTGATCTGACAAGTCCGCTGCTTCCGTTAGCCATCTCTGATGGAGCTGCAGCATCAGATACTTCTTCTGTTGCCATCTCACTATCTTCATATAGAATATCGCCGCCATCCCATAATTTGTAGTCACCATTGCTGTCGAGGCTGTCTACAAGTCTGTCGATCTCAGTCTTGTTTTTAAAAGTATAGAGTTCACCGTTTACAAGCGCTGTGTCAGGAGGAGCTGTTACGGCTTTATATACCTGAGAAACACCTAAAAGGGCGACGAGGGTACATGCAGCGACTGCCATCCATTTTCTGACAGCGGGATGCTTTTTGGCCTTGACCTGAGTAAAAGCATCAGACGGATCTTTTGACTTGTCCGCATCCTGATGCTGACCATCAGCATCAGGATGCTTCTGAACTTCGGCAAGGTCGGGAAGCATTGCGAATATGTTTTCTTCGCTGAGACTTTCCGGAGCCTTTATACCGTCATTTTCAAATTTCTCCCTGATATATTCAAGATCTGTGTAATGATCTGTTTTCTTGCTCATTTCTGACTCTCCATTCCGAAAAGATGTAAAGCATTCTTTACATTATGACTATTATGAAAGGAAATCCCGCATCTTGGACAGGCTTCTCGACAGTTTGGATCTGACTGAGCCTGAAGTCAAACCTGTTAAGTTCGATATCTCACTGCTCGTGAGCCCGCCGACGGCTGAAAGAAGTACGATCTCACGTTCTTCATCAGACAGCCGGGACAGTGCCTCAGCAAGCTCGATCAGAACAGACGGATCAGTGCCGCCTGATGCGTGACCCTCGATATCATTCTCATATAAGCGATCCATGTTTTCTCTTAGCGCGATTTTCCCTTTGATATTCTTCATGCAGCAGTTCCTGAGGATACGGAATATCCATGCTCCGAAAGCCGAAGTGCTGCGAAGGGTCGCGATGCTCTGCCAGGCTGCGAGCACACATTCTGAAACCGCATCTTCGGCATCTTCAGGATTTCCGAGCAGATACAGGGCATAGCGGTAAAGCTTGTCCTTGTATATGCCGTACAGTTTGCAGAAAGCCTCCTTGCTGCCGCTGCGCGCCTGTTCGGCGAGTTTTATTTCATATGTAAGATCTGTATTGTTAGCCACTTCCGGTACCTCTTCCTTAAGGTTACTGAGTGAGGATATATCCTTATTCATAATAATGATCATGATCGGGAGCTCTCATTAATATAGTATCGCAGAACGCACAAAGTGTTGCAAAAAAAATAATAATCATTGTGCTATAATATGGAAACATGCAGCTGATGAACTGATCGGCTGAAATAATGAAAACAATGAATCGAAAGGAATAGTGATATGGACAGAGCTGAAAGAGCTGCAAAGCTCCATAGAGAAGGATATAACTGCTGCCAGGCTGTAGCATGTGTTTTTGCTGATGCTGTCGGCGTCGATGAGTCGATGCTGTACAGGGTAGGAGAAGGCTTCGGGGCAGGCATGGGCACGGGAAAGGGCGTGTGCGGAGCGGTCTCGGGTGCTGCAATGATCGCAGGACTCGTACACAGTGACGGCAACACCGCGGATCCGGGAAACACCAAAAAGTTTTCCACCAGAGCTGCTGGTAATATACAGAGGAAGTTTGTCGAGCAGGCCAAGAGACTCTACTGCCTGGATATCAAAACAGGTAACAACGGACAGATGTTCACATCGTGCGACGACTGCATCAAGATAGCTGTAAGACTGACAGAAGAAGAACTCGGATTATGAGCGAATATAAAAAAGGGGTACTCTGCGTTTTAGCCTGTCAGCTGATATGGGGATTCTGTCCCATATACTGGGAAGCGCTCGTTCCTATACCTTCATGGATCATCATCCTGTACAGGATAGTTACGATGTTCGTTTATTCATATATAGGTGCGAGACTGAAATACAGCAGAGAAGAGATATTCGGTCCGCTCGGGGACAGGGCAATAAGGCGGAAATATTTCGCCGCAGGACTGATACTCACGGTGAACTGGAGCATTTATATATGGGCCATGACAACAGAGCATGTCATACAGGCTTCAATAGGTTACTATATTGAGCCGATTGTCATATGCGCTGTCGGCATTGTTGTATTCAAGGAACGTCTGACAAGATACAATATTACCGCGATGATATTTGCATTGATCGCAATAGCAGTTATACTGATACATTTCAGACAGATCCCGGGCGTAGCTCTCGGACTTGCAGGTACCTGGGCGGTTTACTCGGCTATCAAGAAAACATCGGAGCTGCCGCCGATCATAGCACTTGTATATGAGACCATGGTATATGCGGTGATCGCATTATTTGCGATACTGTACATAGAGACAAAAGGGATCGGTGCGATCAGCATGAACATACCGGGCAAATACGCCATGATGTTCCTGAGCGGTCTTGTTACACTCATCCCTGTAGCACTCTTCGCAGTAGCAGCGAAAAAGGTCTCGCTGTTTGTGATAGGCCTGGCTCAGTATATAAGCCCGACTATATCACTGCTCCTCGGCATCTTCATGTTCAAAGAACCTATAGATGCTACGCAGATCATAGCATTTATCATCATCTGGGCGGGACTCTGCATCTTTACTTACGGAGAGTTCAAAACGGTCAAGGACACTGACCCGGTTGTTTCCGAAGCATAACAATAGCCGGCTGAAAGAAAGTTTTCATCTTTCGATCAGCCGGCTTTTTGCGTATGTTATATACTCAGTATCCTGGAAGCTACTGCATCCCATGTGACAGAAGAGGTATCCGGTAATGTATCTGCCAGTTCGCCGCTGCTGATACTGTTGATCAGGTCTTTCAGGATGCAGAACAGATCTGCGACGAAAGCTTCACGCCCGGTTTCTGTAGGCTGATCGATCCCTGCCATCTCCGGCATAGGGACGAATCGGATGTTGTGATCCGGAACGTTAGCGGAGATCCATGGTCTGACGCCCGGCAGATCAGTGCAGACAGGAACAGCACCGGAGGCCATTGCTTCTATGAGCACGAGCGGTAACCCTTCAAAATATGAAGGGAGCACAAATATATCATTGGATCTTAATACTTCCGCCAGGGCGGGCTGCGGTATCTGACCGAGCCAGGATATGTTGGATTGCAGTTCATCAAGAGCACTGCGTACTGCTTCATCCTGACATCCGCCGGCAAGAGTCACTTCAAATGGAGCTGTTTCCGGGTCCTCTTTCAGCATAGATAAAACGCGAAGAAGTTCAGGCACGCCCTTTGGTCTGCTTATCTTTCCGGCATAGCAGATCCTGACTGGTGTGACTGTGTCTGCAGATGTAATGGCTGCATTTCCGGATGCCCTCAGATCTGCTCTGAACAGTCTTGCATTATAACCGCTGCCGATGACATGTACACGGCTCTCATCAATCCCGAAGATTTCAATGATTTTCTGTTTTTGCTCTGCATGCAGGGCGAGAGCACGATCGATCCCGGCTATCTCAGGACGCACAAATTCACGCAGATTATCACAGTTTATCATCTGCCTTAAGTCGGTACCATGTGAAATACCATATATCTTCCTGCCCGGGAAATGTTTCCGGACAAGCGCTGTCAACAGGAACAGATGATGGCATACGATGAGATCAGGATCAAGGTCAGCAACGGCACGATCTACTGTACTGATGAAAGCCTCCTCGAACTGAGAAATCATATGAGGCGTCAGATCACGGTATCTTGTGGATGTGTACGGCATTATATCCGACATGCCTACAATAGGAAACGGCAGGGCGTTGACCCCGCTTTTTCCGACCTTGCAGCTGCAGAACATATTGGATCGCGATGCAGCAGTACCGGATGGCTGCTTCACACATGCAGTATCAGTAAAGAAAACAGGATAGCAGCCGACGCCTGCAGGAAAATCAACGGCGTCATCAGGGTAGATCCCGCATACTACAGCCTGAGTATGACCGGCTTTGGACCAAGATCTGACCAGCTCTGTCAGATATGTCCCACTTCCTGTGGAATGAGGTTTCTGTGCAGTTATACTTAATATCTTCATAATAGATTCATAACAAAATGGTTATATATATTGATGCGATAAGATATGGTCACTTCACAATAAAAACACATTGCAGACCCCGTAAACTCTTGAATTCGGAGTATAAATAGTGTATAAAAATAAAAGACCGAAAAAGTGTTGTATATGAATCGTACAAGCCTTAGACAGTTAAATCAAGTAAAAATTATGGAATCAGAGCTGACTCTTAACAGGAGACAGCTTTTTTTGTAAAAACAGACCACTTCGGTCTTTTGTCCTGTATCGTGAGGGGTAGATCTAATGAGCTTATTTTATGAGGCTGACAAGACATTTGAAGAACTGATGAAGGAAAAGAAGAACTTTGTCTTCATCGGAGAAGCCGGAAGCGGCAAGAGTGAGATCGTTCTTAATGTTGCCAATAAACTGGCTCAGGCGACAGGTAAGAAGGTGGATCTTTTCGACCTTGACCAGACCAAGCCGCTTTACAGATCCAGAGACATGAAAGAAGACTTCGCAAGCCGCGGAGTGACCATACACTATCAGGATCAGTATCTCGATGCACCTGTAATGGTTGGCGGTGTAAGGGTCTCTCTGATCAGTGATAACTATACTCTTCTGGATATAGGAGGCGGACACCAGGCAGCAAAGTTTGCCGGCGCATATGCTGATCTTCTCAGCAAGGATGACTCCGCTCCTGTTTACATCATCAATCCGTACAGGCCATGGACCAAGAGTGTTGAAGCCATCGATGGCACCATGCAGCACATACTCGGATCGATGAGACTCGATCATATCTATATCCTGGCTAATCCTAACCTGGGATATGCAACTACCGTTAATGAATTCATGGAAGGACTGGAGAAAACAGATTCTCTGCTGGGCGAGTTCACAACTGTAAACAGCGCATGTGTCCGCAGGGATATCTACGAAGAAGCTCAGGCGCTGACCGATAAAAGTCTGGTGCCTATCGATCTGTTTCTGACCTATTCATGGGTTGATTAAAGCCTGCCGGTCCATATGACCATGCCGGGCATATCAATAGATATTGTTACTTATAACTTAAGGAGGGAAATTAATGGCAAGAATCGAAATCACAACTGAAGCTTGCAAATCATGCTCCTACTGCGTTATCTCATGCCCTAAGAAGTGTCTTGAGATAGGCGAAGCCGTTAACTCCAAGGGATACCTCTATGCGATCTCTGCAAGACCTGAAGACTGCATCGGATGTGCAATGTGCGCTCAGATCTGTCCGGAGTCCGCGATCGAGGTGTGGAGATAGGAAAGGAGAATGATATGGCAGATCGTGTATTTATGAAAGGCACCGAGGCTATCGCTGAGGCAGCCGTAAGAGCAGGATGCCGCTTCTTCGCAGGCTATCCTATCACACCGCAGAATGAGATCCCTGAGTATATGGCAAGAAGACTTCCTGAGGTAGGCGGAACATTCGTACAGGGCGAGAGCGAGGTCGCTTCCGTCAACATGCTGTACGGCGCTGCTTCCACAGGAATCAGAGCAATGAGCTCGTCCTCATCATGCGGAATCTCGCTTTACAGTGAAGGCGTTTCCTACTGTGCTTCCGCACGTATCCCGATGGTTTACGTAAACGTTCAGAGAGGCGGCCCTGGAATCGGAGCTATCCAGCCGGCACAGCAGGATTACCTGCAGGCAACCAAGGCTTCCGGAAACGGCGGATTCAGAATGATCGTACTTGCACCGGATTCAGTTCAGGAGTGCGTTGACATGGTCTATGAGGCATATGACCTCGCTGAGAGAGACCAGAACCCGGTACTCGTCCTCACAGACGGAGTTATGGGAACCATGATGGAGCCGGTAGTACTCCCTCCTATGAAAACTGACGAAGAGCTCGCTGAGTGCAGAGCTAAGTTCATGCCTAGAGCTATCGTTGGTCATCCGCTCGGACAGCAGGCATACTGCAGACCTGGTTCGGTAGGCGACGGACAGGAGCAGGCTAATATCGAAGCCGCAGCTCTGTATGAGACATGGGACAAGGACATCAGAGTTGAAGAATTCATGATGGACGATGCTGAGATCGTATTCGCAGCATATGGTATCTCCGCACGTATCTCAAGAGCTGTTATCAGAGAGCTCAGAGCTCAGGGAATCAAGGCAGGAATGATCAGACCGATCACTATTTCTCCATTCCCATACGATTCTTTCAGAAATCTCGACTTTGACAGAGTCAAGGGTATCATCGATGTAGAGATGTCTATCCCTGCACAGATGAGATGGGACATCGACTTTGCAGTCCAGGGAAGATGCCCGATCAAGGAAGTCCTCAGATCCGGCGGTCAGCTGCTGACCAATGATCAGGTAATGAAGGGCGCAATGGAATTCATTAAGGAGGTGCTGTAATGGCTGAAGAGAAGAAAGTCTATTCAAGAACCAAAGGCATC
Organism: uncultured Eubacteriales bacterium; assembly: GCA_902786855.1. GTDB lineage: Bacteria > Bacillota > Clostridia > Peptostreptococcales > Anaerovoracaceae > Crickella. The sequence continues at coordinate 15,161 of CADAEH010000010.1, forward strand.
ATCGAAGGCGCAGTCTCCGGATTCTGCCCTGGATGCATGCACAGCACAGTACATAAGCTGATCGGAGAAGCTGCTGAGGAACTCGGCAAGCTCGATAAACTCGTAAGAGTTGAGGGCGTAGGATGCTGCGGACTCGGACAGTTCTATGTAACATGTGACGAAACGATCGCTGCTCACGGAAGAGCAGGCGCTGTAGCTACAGGTATCAAGAGATCTTCCCCTGATTCACTGGTTTATACATATCAGGGCGATGGTGACCTCGCTGCTATCGGACTTGCTGAGACACTGTCTGCGGCAAACAGAGGCGAGAACTTCACAGTTATCTTCGTTAATAACGGTATTTACGGAATGACGGGCGGACAGATGGCTCCTACCACACTCGTGGGCATGAAGTCAACAACAACACCTGGCGGACGTAATCCTGAAGAACACGGATATCCGATGCACATGTCAGAGATCATCAACCAGCTGACAGCTCCATACTACATCGAGAGAGTCAGCTGCGATACACCTCAGCATGTCATCGCTGCCCGCAAGGCTATCAAGAAGGCATTCCAGTATCAGCTGGAAGGCAAGGGATATTCGATCGTTGAGATCGTTACATCATGCCCGACCAACTGGGGCCTTGACACACTGAAGTCACTTGACTTCCTCAGAGAGAAGATGTTTGCTGAGTATCCACTCGGAGTATTCAGAGACGAAGGCAAAAAGCTTAAATAGGAGGTAACCATGGAAAGAAATCTTATGATCGCCGGTTTTGGCGGACAGGGAGTTATGACAATGGGTAAGCTCCTTGCTGAAGCTACATCACAGGCTACAGACCTGAATGTAACATTTTTCCCTTCATACGGCGCTGCCATGAGAGGCGGCACAGCTAACTGCTATGTAGTTATTTCTGACGAGGAGATCGGAGCTCCTGTCAGCTACAGCCTTGAAGACCTCGTAGTCATGAACGGGCCGTCGCTGCACAAGTTCATCGACAACCTCAAGCCTGGCGGGACACTTTTCGTCAACAGCACGATCGTTACAGACCCGATCGAGAGAGATGACATCAAGGTCATCAAAGCTCCTGTCACTCAGATGGCTATCGATATCAAGAACGAGAGAGCTCTCAATGTCATCATGCTGGGTGTATATGTGGGCGCAACAGATGCTGTTCCTGAAGAAGTAATCGTAAAGGGCATTGAGCACAAGTTTGCCAAGAAGCCAAAACTGATCGAGCCTAACGTTGAAGCATTCAAGATGGGGCTTGAGATCGGCAGAAAGCAGAAGTAAGCTGAAGATCTTACAGTAAAAACAGTGACCGGATACTGACGCATATAATATTATGTGCCGGCGCCGGTCACTTTTTTGCGCTCAGAAAGGAATCTTTTAATAACAGAGAAGTGCAGACATCTTAATGACTAATTAATTAACCAATATTGCCGTGTGCGTAAATTGACTACATTTTTAGCTTGTTTTACAATGAGTACAAGAAATAACTCGTGTTTTTTTTGATAGTTGCTGATTCGTGTGGCTATAAAATCTAAATATGTCAAACAAAATGGCAGTTTAGAAGGAGCCGAATGAGCATGATAAGCAGGGTGAAAAAGATGGTGGACGGCCGCAAACTCAAACAATGGCAGAAAGAACTCAAGCAGCTATCAGAAGAGACGGGGATTTCTTTCGAAGATGTATGCAGATATCTGGATGTTTCATATGCACGCGATGTGGGATTCTATGTCAAGCTTCCGATGAAGAGAAGGACGATCATAGGCATCGGGATGGCATATAAGCGCCCGCTTGAGACAATCAACAGGTGGATCACTTATTATGGCATGAAACGCAGGCTATACAGCAAAGATGTCAGTGAAGATATGATCTGGATCTATCTGATCAGGCGCAATTTTAATGATCCGGAGACAGATACCAATTATTTTGCCTTATACGATGAATGCCAGCAGGCTGCTTTTGAGACCTATGTCACGCTGTGGAATGAGATCACATCAGGCAGCCTGAATACGGATGATGTAGACCGAAGACTGGAAGAGATCACTGTAAGTCCGGAAGCGGGCAATATCAAAGATTTTGTCGTTAATAATCTTGATTCCTTCAAAACAGCATATGCCAAGCCGCGCAAATACCTTGCTCAGTATCTTGACTGTATTCGCAGTACCAATGTCGTTGCAGGAAACAAGGGCAGAAGTGACTCTCTTATCTCACTCAGAGGGTGGCTCGATGATTCCATGATCAATTACCTCAGCGGTTCGCCTGAGACCATTCATGTTACTGATCGCGTGACCAGAAAAAGAACAGCTGATATGAAGAAAATCCCTAAGAGCAGGAAGTCCCATATTGCAACAGCTCTTGCTCTGGGTATGACACGCGGTGAGATAGATCATTATCTTGAACTGATGGGATATCTGCCGCTTAATGAGGATGATCCGGAAGAAGAAATACTGATCAAGGCACTGAATAAATGGGACGAAGAGCATCCACTGCAAAGGCTGTTCAAGGAGAAATATATAAACGGTGATGACAGCATACAGATGGAAGAAGAGGAAGAGCATCAGGCAGTAAGCGATATGCTGATGCTAAGACAGGAACTCAGAGATCAATATAAGAGAAGAAAGCTGAAGTTCGATTATATGAAGTTATGATCCAGAATGATCAAGTGGGAGAAATCAATATGGCGTTTATGGCGGAGACTATGAAAAGAGTGATGAAAGCGTGTCTGCTGCTGGCAGTTACAATGATTTTGCTTTTTGCTTTTCATCTGAATGCATTTGCAGATTCCTATACATTCACAGACAGCAATGGAATATCCTGGTCATACACGACAGGAAATTATGAAGGATCCTCCTGTGCTGTGATAAATGGCTGCGGAGAGATACCGGAATCCGGCGAGATCACTGTACCGGGATATATCAATGGATTGCCGGTCATCATCGGGGATAATGCGTTTAAGGGGAATCTCGGCTTCAAAAGCGCAACCCTGTCTGAAGGAATCATTGGTATTGGATCTTCATTTAACGGCTGTGCCAATCTGCAATCGGTAGAAATGCCGTCTACGCTTGTCTATGTAGGCGAGGTTGCATTTAATAATTGCCGCAACCTTACCGATGTGAGGCTGAACGAGGGCCTGAGAATGATTCGCGGCTACGCTTTCAGTAAGTGCAGCTCACTGGCATCAATAAATATTCCATCAACCGTTGAGGCCATTTACACTATGGCTTTCGATCAGTGTTCGTCGCTTGATTCTATTAATGTAGATGATTCCAATAACGCATATAAGGATATTGACGGGGTGCTGATCAGCAGGAATATAGATGCGGCAGTTGGGGATAAATTGTTTTATTATCCTCTTGGAAAAACAGATGAATCATATACGATCCCTGATGGAGTCAAGGTTATAGGTAATATGGCGTTCTATAGATCACAGCTAAAGGAAGTTACGATACCTGCTTCTGTCAGAGAGCTGGAAAACAACGCTTTTCAAAAAGCCGAGAACCTGCAGAATGTAAACATAGCAGAGGGCGGAATGAAAACATTGGGCAGCAATGCTTTTTCTTACTGTTCTTCTCTGCAGTCCATAGATATCCCGCAGACTGTTAATTACATAGGGAGTGATTGCTTTTCCTATTGTTCTTCTCTGAGAAGCGTAACACTTCCGGATGGACTTACTGATATCAAATCAGGTACTTTCAGGAACACGATCATAGACCAGTCTTTTGTGATTCCGGCAAGTGTAAAGAACATAGAATGGCAGGCCTTTAACCACTGCACGAATCTGCAGCATTTGATCATCCCTGAAAATGTAGAAAGGATCAATGAAGAGGCATTTAAAGAATGCATGAGTCTTAAGGACGTATATATTGCTAATGAAAACATAATAATAGATAACAATGCGTTCCTGACATGCGGACCTTTTGACCCTGATCAGGGAAAACGTTTATTTACGATCACCGGCGATCCGGAATCGGCAGCAGCTGAATATGCCGGGACTGCTGGCATCGATTATGCACCGACTACAGCGGCTGAATACATGGAAGCAATGGCTGCGGACGGCCCGCTGCCGGCGTATGATTTCGGTAACAATCAGACAGGGGATGATCCGGGAACCGGGGGAAACAATACTTCCGGATCCGGCAGCAATGGGACCGGAACAGAAAACGGCCAGAACGGAACAAGTGGAAATAGTACTTTCCCTGCAGTAAATAAAACTAACATGACCGGGACTGCTACAGTAGCTCCGTCACAGAAGATCGTTAATACAAATGAGCTGAAGAGACCGAAATTCAAAGCTAAGAGCAAAAAAGGCAAAAAGGTCAAACTGTCATGGAGCAAAGTAAGTAATGCTGACGGATATCTCATATATGTAAAGGGACCAAAGGACAAGAAATTTAAATGCAGAGTTACCAAGAGCGCCAGGGTCAAGTCTATAACACATAAAGGTCTGAAAAAAGGCAAGAAGTATAAATACAAGATAGCTGCTTACAAGGTAGTTAATGGAGTGATGCAGAGAGGTCCTTTCTCTAAGACCATAACAGTTAAAATAAAGAAGTAGCAGACAACCGGCAGAGCAGGTCAACATGAGTGAAGCAAATCGTTACAGCAGATACGAACCGCTTTTCGGATCGTGGTATATAAAGAAAAAAATCGGCCAGGGTGCAATTGGTCAGGTGTTTGAGATAGAAAGAACAGATCTCGGCACAACATACAAGGCTGCACTCAAGGCGATCACTATACCTGAAGGACCGGAAGACATAAAGCGAGTCCTGTCAAGCGGTGTAGCTCGGGAAGATCTTGCAGACTATTATCGCAATCTGATCCGCAACATAGCGAGTGAATTCCAGTATCTTGCCAAGCTCAAGGGCAATAGTTACATCGTTAATTATGAAGACCATCAGATAATAGAAAATGAAGATGAGCTGAACTGGGATGTTCTGATCAAGACAGAATTGCTGACACCGCTTGTAGAGCATGTTATTGAACACCCGCTGACAGAAAAAGATGTTCTGCAGCTTGGTATAGACATGTGCCGTGCTTTGCAGTTCTGCGGACAGTACAACATCCTGCACAGAGACATAAAACCGGAAAATATTTTTATAGCGCCGAGCGGAGATTACAAGCTGGGGGATTTTGGCATAGCGCGTATGGTTGAGGATACTTACATCAACCTGTCACGCAAAGGTACTTATACATACATGGCTCCTGAAGTGTTCCATGGCCAGAAGTACGATCAGTCAGCAGATCTGTATTCGCTCGGTCTTGTTATGTATAAATACCTCAATCACGGCCGCATCCCTTTCATGCCATCATATCCTGAAAAGATAGCTTTTGATGATTCTGAAAAGGCTTTCTCCGAGAGGATGTCAGGAAAATCGCTTCCGCCGCCGGCACAGGGGTCAGCGAAGCTCCGAAAAATCATCCAGAAAGCCTGTGCATATAACCCATCTGACCGCTATCAGTCAGCAGATGAAATGCTGACTGACCTTGAGAAGCTGCGCCTTCGCAGTAGAAAGAAACCTTTTGACGCAAAAGTGACGGAAAGGTCGCAAAATAAAACCATAAATAACGGGCAAGAAGAGGTTGCTTCACTTGGTACAGCTCAAACCGTTTCTTCAGATACAAAAGGGACTGAAAGTATAAAAGGTGCAGCAGAAAATGCTCCTGCACCACGGTCTAAAAGCATAGCTAAGGCTGTTGCAGCAGTTCTCATGCTTCTACTTATACTGGGAGCCTGTGCTTATGCTGCAATACCTAAGGCGGTAACAGATATAACAGGGATAGATCCTGCCGTAAGTCTGTATTATGACGGAGAACTAAGACCGGAATACAAAATAGAACCTGACTGGTTCAAAGACGAGACGATCCATTTTGCCTCCGGAGACGATTCTGTATTCACTGTAACTGAACAAGGAGAGATAAAGGCGGTCTCTATAGGCGAGGCTGATCTTACAATTAAAGCAAAAGAATACACTGAAACCGTACATGTCAGTGTAGTGCCTAAAGTAACAGCGATCACAGGACTTGAAAAAACTTATGATCTGTATACCGGTAATACAGCACAGCTGACACCTGTACTGGAACCGGAAGAGTTCTCACAAGAACCGGTTACTTATACCTCATCGGATGCAGATGTTGCGACCGTCGATGAAAATGGCCTTGTAACTGCGGTCAGCACAGGAACAGCGAACATAACTATCACATCCGGGGGAACAAGCACCGAAACAGCGATAGAAGTATCGGCACCTGTGGTCTATAAACCGAAATCATCAGGCAGTTCATCCAAATCCGGCAAGTCATCAGGCAAGAAGAAAAAGAGCAAAAAGGAAAGTTTCGGAGACGAAGAATACTTTTGATACTTTGAATCTTTGTCGAACGGAGGAGAACAGAAAACCAAAGCAACAGAAATACCAGCCGATCAATAACTGCAATATCGCATGGCAGAGGGATTTTGGACCTCTGCCATTATTTTTGACATTCTTTTTTCCTGGGGAAATATACTTTTAGAGTCGGGGAACAGTAGGAAGTCCTTACGAAAAACGGGATGAAAATAAGAATCAAGTCAGATAAAGACATTAAAAACCAAAACAGGAGTGATAGTGGAATGAATAAGCAGACGAAGATCGGAAATGGCATCAGGAGTATAGCCGGCAGTGTGTTAGCAATAATGATGTTAAGTATGCTTCTTATGGATTCTGTATCATTAAATGCATTTGCGGATGGTACAGATAATACTCCGTTTGAAGTTACACAAAGCGTATACGAGAGGATATATAAGAATGATCCGAATTACGTGGTAGTCGGGACAGTGCCATACTATCAGTATGCAACCAGAACAAAAGCTACCAAGACTGACGGGCATGATACTCTGAGCGGATGGACAAAATATGATACTAAAACCAGTTCATCCACATCGGGGTATAAATTCGGCACCCCTGTAAGCACAAGCACATCTTATGCAAATGGCAGAAAAACCGTGACCACTGCGGTTAATAAAGGTTATTACTACTACGCTTACGCAGTAGCAAATCCAAACAAAACCAGTGACTGGACTTACTATGTAGATAAGACAAGAGCAGCTGTTATCAATCATATGAAAGCCAGCTTTTCATCATCTGCCACCTGGGATGAAGCACGGTTAAGGTATTTCTGGTACATCAGCTCAAAGGATCTGGGGTCATTGTCGGGTAAGTTCAATAAGTCGATCCCGTATTGTGCAGATTCAACAGTCAGCAAAGGTGTAACAACAAAATCCGGTGACCACTTATACGATCTTAAATTATGGAAATACAAACAGTGTTATAAGGTCAAAACCGATATTACCATCAACTATTACTATCAATGGTCAGCCTGGTCGGCATGGTCAGCATGGTCGCAGGTCAGGAAAACCCTTCCGAGTGATGGTTCAATGAAAGAAAACAGTGAGACAAGGTACCTGATCAGATTGTCGGACAGTGCCGCAAGTTGTGTACATCAATGGAACAGCACTTATACTGCAGACGTTCCTTCAACGATCAATCATACGGGAATTGAAAGCATCCACTGTAAAAAATGCGGTGCGGTCAAGCCTGGGACAGCGCGAGAGACACCTGTGATCGTACTCAACTCCGGCTCCGGCTCCTGGATCGATCTTGCTGTAGACACGTATTATGAAGTAAGATCAACAGCTATACCTGTGGTCAGGATCACCAAGATAAAGGCCAAGAAGGGCAGCATGGTTGCAAAGTGGAAGAAATCAAGCAAAAAGCAGCAGGCGAAATTCAGCGGATATCAGATCCAGTACAGCACCAAAAGAAACTTTACCGGTAAGACAATAACAAAAGGAACGGCGAAAACGGGTTCTAAGCAAGTAGTGATAAGAAGACTGAAAAGGAAAACCACTTACTATGTCCGCATGAGAAGGTTCAGGAAAGAAGGAGATAACGTGATATTCTCCAACTGGTCAAAGGTCAGGAAGGTCAAGATCAAATAATATACAGCCTGTTTAATGACTGACACAGGCTTTTGACAGCGATATGCTGTTGCATTTGGGAAAAAACACAAAATCGGGGGATTATCTCCCGGTTTTGTGTTGACTATCAACAAATCAGATGGTATATTATCGATAACTTAATACCAGCAAACCTACGAGGGAGAGTGAGTAGGTCATGATGCTTGCATATGAGCGAGCTGCCGATGGTGAGAGGGCAGCATGTGGAGGCGTGACTGAATGGACTCCTGAGGGCGACAGGAAAGGGACGATGTCCTGAGTATGGGAGACGGAGAGAAAACTTCGTTAACAAATGATGCATATGATGGTATGCAGTGAGTGGGCAGGGGCGACCCTGTCAAGCCGGGTGGCACCGCAGAAGTTTTGTATTACTATGCTTCTGTCCCAGCATGTATTATGCCGGGACGGGAGCGTTTTTGTTTCTCCCCTTCAGGCAGCAGGCAGACCTGTAAGAGACTGTCTGTATACATTTACTCACATTTTTACTACTTGAGACTGGAGAAAAGGAGAACAAAAATGGAAAATTACCGCATCTATCTGACAGAAGAAGAGATCCCTACACACTATTACAACCTGAGAGCAGACATGAAGAAAAAGCCTGCACCACTGCTCAATCCGGGTACGATGCAGCCGATGACAGCTGAGGAACTCGGCGGAGTGTTCTGCGAGGAGCTCGTGGCACAGGAACTCGATAATGACACAAGATACATCGAGATCCCTGAAGAGATCAGAGAATACTACAAGATCTACAGACCTTCGCCTGTGATCCGTGCTTACAACCTTGAGAAGCAGCTGGGAACTCCTGCAGCGATCTACTTCAAATTCGAGGGTAATAATACATCCGGCTCACACAAGCTCAACTCTGCTGCTGCTCAGGCATACTATGCCAAGAAGCAGGGCCTCAAGGGAGTCACTACCGAGACCGGAGCGGGCCAGTGGGGGACGGCCATGTCGATGGCGTGTGCGCACTTCGGACTCGACTGCAAGGTGTTCATGGTAAAAGGCTCATATGAACAGAAACCTTTCCGCCGTGAGGTCATGCGCACATATGGCGCAGAAGTTTATGCTTCGCCATCAGATTCTACGCAGGTGGGACGCGCTCTGCTGGAGCAGTTCCCTGGAACGACAGGAAGTCTGGGGTGCGCTATCTCTGAAGCGGTAGAGGCAGCAGTAACGAGGGAAGGATACAGATATGTGCTGGGCAGTGTGCTCAATCAGGTGCTGCTGCATCAGAGTGTTATAGGTCTGGAAGCGCATACGGCGCTTAAAAAGATAGGTGTAAAGCCGGATATAATCATAGGATGTACCGGAGGAGGCTCTAATCTCGGCGGGCTCATCGCTCCGTTCATGGGAGAGAAGCTCAGAGGGGAAGAGGATTATAGATTCATAGGTGCTGAGCCTGCATCCTGTCCGAGCCTGACAAGAGGAAAGTATCTGTATGACTTCTGCGATACCGGAAATGTCTGTCCACTTGCCAAGATGTACACTCTCGGCAATAAATTCATCCCTTCACCTATTCACGCAGGAGGACTCAGATTCCATGGAATGAGCACAATAATATCCGAGCTGTACGATCAGGGAATGATGGAAGCAGTTGCATATGAACAGACAGAAGTATTCGAGGCGGCAGAGACCTTTGCGAGGGCAGAGGGCATCCTTCCAGCACCTGAGAGCAGCCATGCGATAAAGGCAGCTATAGACGTTGCGCTGGAATGCAAAGAGAGCGGCGAGGCAAAAACGATACTCGTCGGGCTTTCGGGCACAGGCTATTTCGACTTGGTCGCTTATCAGCAATACAATGATGGCACTATGACAGACTATATCCCGTCTGATGAAGATCTGGCAGAAGCGATTAAGTGTGTTCCTTCTCAGCCGGAAGAATAGAAGTGAATATGGATTTAATATTCCTGAGAAAGAAGCCCCTGCTTCTACAAGTGGTGGGGGCATGTCACCAATCAAATATATATATGTTCATGAGCGGCAATCCGGAAACTGGGTTGCCGCTTTTGTATGGTTGTGTTTTTGTACTAATTAACTCATAAGAATTTAATGAAATACAGCTGTGTTTTTGTTATAATAAACAAGTTGATGTACAAAAGGCTGTTAATACAGTTTCCTGTGCACACATCAGAAGATAAAACTTTATAAGACAATACTTTATAAGCTCTCATTTGAGCGGAAAGGTTAAAAATGAACAATAAGGGTACATATTACATTTCAACACCGATCTATTATCCGAGTTCCAATCTGCATATCGGACACACTTACTGCACTGTAATGGCAGACGCAATGGCAAGATTCAAGAGACTGCAGGGCTATGATGTCATGTTCCTGACAGGAACAGATGAACACGGCCAGAAGATCCAGACCAAAGCGATCGAGAAGGGCGTGACACCTCAGGAATATGTCGACGAGGTCGTAGCCGGTATCAAGGATCTGTGGGCTACCATGGAGATCTCATATGATGACTTCATCAGGACAACAGAGCCAAGACACATGGAGAGAGTCCAGAAGATCTGGCAGAGGATGTATGATAAGGGTGATATATATAAAGGAGCCTATGAAGGACTTTACTGCAAAGAATGTGAAGCCTTCTGGACAGAGTCACAGCTGGTGAACGGCTGCTGCCCTGACTGCGGAAGACCTGTTGAGAAAGCAAGCGAAGAGGCATATTTCTTCAGAATGAGCAAGTACGCTGATAAGCTGCTCGCACTGTTCAGGGAAAATCCTGATTTCCTCGTTCCGGAATCGAGACGTAACGAGATGGTCTCATTCGTTGAGCAGGGTCTTGAAGACCTCTGCGTATCAAGATGCACCTTCGACTGGGGTATCCCTGTGCCGAACGACCCTAAGCACGTTATGTATGTATGGGTCGACGCACTTTCGAACTATGTTACAGCACTTGGCGGACCTGATGAATGTGAGAAGTTCAATAAGTTCTGGCCTTGTGACTGCCACCTGGTAGGCAAGGAGATCGTAAGATTCCACTCGCTGATATGGCCTGCAATGCTGATGAGCGCAGATATACCTATTCCTAAGCAGGTCCGCGGTCATGGCTGGCTGCTCCTCGGCGGAGAGAAGGTATCGAAGTCCAAGGCGGCAAAGGGACAGGATGTTATTGATCCTGTGATCCTGATCGACCGCTATGGTATCGATGCACTCAAGTATTTCCTGCTCAGAGAGTACACATTCGGACAGGACGGCATCTTCACTAATGAGGTGATGCTCAGAAGGATGAACTTCGACCTTGCCAATGACCTCGGAAATCTCCTCTCAAGGACAGTATCCATGATCCAGAAATACTGCGGAGGAACAGTTCCGGCAGCTGAGACCAGGGATGAGATCGATGATGACCTGATCTCACTTGCTGTTTCCACAGCTGACAAGGTATCTGAAAAGATGGATGAATTCCAGTTCAACCTTGCACTTGAAGACATATGGGTGCTGATCAGAAGAGCCAATAAGTACATTGACGAGAAGACCCCATGGGTCCTGGCCAAAGACCCTGAGAAGAAGGCTGAACTCGATACAGTCATGAGGAATCTGGCAGAGGTACTGAGAATAGTATCGATCCTGATCGTTCCATTCATGCATACCACATCGGACCGCATGAGGGATCAGCTTGGACTGTCCGGCGTTCCTGCTGTATGGGAAGACGCATACGAGTTCTATAAAATGGAAGGCTGCGAAGCCCACAAGGGCGACCAGCTCTTCCCGAGACTGGATATCGACAAAGAGCTCGAAGCACTTTATGCGATCAGCGAAGCTAACAGAAAATAGAAGCGCAGCTCACAAAGCATAGGGTGACTCATTACTGAGAAGTTAAAGGAGATAGTGTACAGAATTTTCACAATAGAGATATTTTGTACACTACCTCCCGTTGTTTTATCAGAACTTTTTTGGAGATGACATAGATGCTGTTTGATGCACATACACATCTGAATTTTGAGAAATACACTGATGAAGAGAGAATGACTCTTGCACAGGAAATAGAGTCGTCCGAGCTGGGTTATATAATCGACGTTGCCGACTGTGTCAGAGGTGCTGAGCAGGCACTTAAGGACGCAGAGGACTACGAATGGTGCTGGGCCGCAGTCGGGATCCACCCTGATCATGCATCGGTATACACTGATGCCGACATAGAGGAGATACGCCGTCTTGCAGCTCATCCCAGAGCAGTCGCGATCGGAGAGATCGGGCTTGATTTCTATTACGGAACTGACGACAGAGAAGAGCAGCAGGAACTCTTACGCAAGCAGATCAGGCTGGCCAATGAGCTCAGGATGCCGATCATGATCCATACTAGGGATGCTAATCAGCTGACGATGGATATCCTCATCGAGGAAGGTGCATTCAGTGAAGAGAGAAAGAGCTGGTTCCCGGGAAGACCTGCACCGGGAATGATGTCTTCTGCGGCATATGCTTCAGACATGAAGGTCCCGGGTGAATATCCTGACAGGATCTCTGGAGTACGCTTAGTACCTGACGCCCGTGTGCAGATGCATTGTTATTCAGGCTCTCCTGAACAGGCAGAGGAGTACGTCAGACTCGGAGCTACTATTTCGCTCGGCGGTCCCGTTACTTTCAAAAATGGCAAAAAGGCGGCTGAGACTGTCAGACGGATCCCTATAGAATTTCTTCTCTCTGAGACTGATGCTCCGTATATGGCGCCTGAACCGCTGAGAGGCAGACCTAACAAGCCGCATTACGTGGAACATGTTGTGCGCCGCATGGCAATGATAAAAGGCATCAGCTATGCGGAAGCTGCGAGGATACTGACCGAGAACGGTAAGAGATTTTTCTCCATCGGATCTGAACAGCAATAAAGGATACTATTTATGAAGAGAAATCACATAATAGACTCTATAATCGACAGCGGCCTTATAACTGAAGGTGCGTATATAATCGCAGGCGTCTCGGGCGGACCTGATTCTCTTTGCATGCTGCATGCACTTGCCCAGCTTGCTGATTCATATGACCTGAATATCGTACCTGTGCATGTCAATCACAAGCTCAGAGCAGAGGCTGATGCAGAGGAAGACAATGTGGTCAGGATAACAGACCGTATGGGTCTTGACTGCATAACATTCGAAGCAGACTGTAAAGGTCTTGCAGAAGAGCTTAAGATCTCTACAGAAGAAGCCGGCCGCCAGATAAGATACGAGATATTTGATGAAGTCGCTTCTCAGATAGAGGCTGACAATATCCCGAGGAACAATATACTCATAGCTGTTGCGCATAATGCTGATGATCAGGCTGAGACTGTGCTGTTCCGCCTGCTGAGAGGGACAGGGATACATGGCCTTTCCGGTATACCGGCCGTCAGAAATTCAGAAGCCGGATATATGATCGTCAGACCTCTTATTGACATCGAGAGGTCTGAGATAGAGCAATATATAAAGGACAACAAGCTGCATCCGAATATTGATGCGTCAAACATGACAAATGACTATACGAGGAACAGGATAAGAAACGATCTTATCCCGCATCTTGAGAAGAACTACAATCCGAATATCCGTCAGGCACTGAGACGGTTTGCCCAGCTGGCTGATATGGATGATACACTTCTTAACGAGATAGCGATCACCTCGATGGACGGCAGCATTTCTTTTGATCACGAGCCGGAGCGGATACTCCTTGATCTTAAAAATATAAGGACTAATCCTGTGCCGATCAACACCAGGATCGCCGGATTCATCCTTCAGACCATGAGACTTGAAAGGTTCGCGTCTTTTGAGCTTATTACCCAGATAACATCTATGATGTACTCGGATAATCCATCGGGACAGGTGGATCTCCCTCTGGGGGGCAGAGCTTACAGGGAATACGATACGATCATATTTACTGATGCAGACGGGGAAGTGATCATACAGCCGGATACAAGCATCAGGATGGTGCCTCAGGTAATGCTTATAAAGGATTTTCATCCGGATGAGGAGTTTATGTATGCAGCATTTGACTTCGACAAGTTCAATGAAGCATATCCGGGCAAAGTGGGAGAGCTCAAACTGCGTACCAGGCAGGAAGGCGATTACCTGCCTATGAAGAAGGGCAGCAAAAAGATCCAGGATCTGCTTGTAGACTCCAAAGTGATGAAGAGAGCACGTGACAGCATACTGATGGTGGCCATTGAAAACGAGGTGCTGTGGATACTGCCGAGCAAGTACTTTGCCGGAAGGCAGGAACAGGAAAAGGGAAGGTTTTCACCAAAATATCATATAACTGACAGTACAGAACGTGTACTATTAATTGAAATAGCGGACAATATATGATAAAATTTGTGCTCGGGACACAAATTTTTGTCTAAAAATCCCGTAAATTTTTAATCAGGAAAGGAATTACAGCTTGAAAAATATAGGACGCAGTTTTGGGATCTATATCATAGTCTTCCTTGTCGTTCTGACGCTGTCGATGTTCGTCAGGAATATCGGTACAGGCAACGATTACAAGGAAGTCAAGTTTTCTCAGTTTGCCAGTCATCTGCAAAACGGAGACTATGAGAAGATCAATATAACGGACCGTCAGCTGACGGGAACCAAGAAGAACGGCGATCAGGAGATCACTTATTCTCCGTCAGCACTTGAGATAAACTGGCTTGAGGAGACGATCCTGTATCCGATGATCCAGGACAAAAAGATAGAACTGGAAAGTGACCCGCCTGAGAGCGAGTACAATCTGTTCAACATGCTGCCGACCATTCTCATGGTGATAGCGATGGGCTTCCTGTTCTACTTCATGATGAGTCAGGGAGGAAACAGACAGGCATTCCAGTTCGGAAAGAACAAAGCAAGACTTTACAAAGGCGACAGCAAGTCTATCACTTTCAAGGATGTTGCAGGCCTTGAAGAAGAAAAAGAAGAACTTTCAGAGATCGTAGATTTTCTGCAGAATCCTGCAAAATATGACAAGCTCGGTGCAAGGATACCTAAGGGCGTTCTCCTTGTAGGTCCTCCGGGAACAGGAAAGACGTATATTTCCAAGGCAACAGCCGGTGAAGCCGGAGTACCGTTCTTCACGATCTCAGGTTCGGATTTCGTAGAGATGTTCGTCGGCGTCGGTGCTTCAAGAGTAAGAGACCTGTTCAATGAGGCAAAGAAAAACGCGCCTTGTATCGTCTTTATCGACGAGATCGATGCTGTAGGGCGCCGCAGAGGTGCAGGTCTCGGCGGCGGAAATGATGAAAGAGAACAGACTCTTAACCAGCTTCTCGTAGAGATGGATGGTTTTGACGGCAACATCGGCATCATCATCCTTGCCGCTACCAACAGGCCTGACGTACTCGACCCGGCTCTCTTAAGACCGGGCAGATTCGACAGACAGGTCGTTATCGGCATGCCGGATATCAAGGGCAGAGAAGAACTGTTCAGGCTCTATACTAAGAATAAACCTCTCGCTGAAGATGTATCTCCTGAGATCCTTGCCAAGAGGACTCCGGGATTCTCGCCTGCAGACATAGAAAACCTGATCAATGAAGCAGCTCTTCTGACAGCCAGACGCAATGGCACCAAGATCAGGATGGATGAGATAGAAGAGGCAACGACCAAGGTCATGGCAGGGCCTCAGAAGAAATCCCGAGTGATATCAGATGCTGAAAAGAAACTCACAGCATACCATGAGGCCGGTCATGCTATCGTCATGAGGGCAACGCCGGGTTCTGATCCTGTACACCAGATAACGATCATACCGAGAGGAATGGCGGGCGGATTCACCATGTGGCTTCCTGAAGAAGACAGATTCTTCGAGACAAGAGGTCATATGATAGATATTATCAAGCACTTGCTTGGAGGAAGAGTAGCTGAAGAACTCAAGCTTGACGATATATCGACCGGTGCAAGCAATGACCTTGAAAGAGCTACCGGTATAGCCAGGCAGATGATCACCAAGTACGGATTCAGTGAAAAACTCGGTCCGGTATCATTCAGTTCAAGCGATGAAGTCTTCCTCGGAAGAGATTTCTCCACAAGACAGAATTATTCTGAGCATGTGGCTGCTGAAGTAGATGAAGAGATAAGAAAACTCCTCGAGGAATGTTATTCTGAGACGCGCAGGATACTTAAGGAAAACGATGATGCCTTTGAGAGAGTTGCTCAGGCATTGCTGCTTGTTGAGACCATCGATGGTAACCAGTTCGAGAGACTCTTTACCGGAGAAATAACACCTGAGGATCTCCTTGCTGAGGTGGAAAGCGAGAATAAGGAAATCGCCGAGAAAAACAAGCAGGAGGCTGAAGAAAGCGCCAGGATCGAGGCAGAGAGACTCAGACAGCTTGAGGAGCAGAGGAAAAAGGAGCTTGAAGAGCAGTCGATGAATCTGGGTGTGCCTCGCGGCGAGATGGATTGGTCCGAAGATGTCGAAGATAAGTTCGGCTATGAGGAATACAAGAGAGCTACAGAGAGACGCAGGGCAAAGGTCCAGCCGAAAAAGCTGACAAAAGAAGAAGCTCCTGAAACAAAAGTATCTGTCGATGAAGCCAAGGCTCCTGAGACAGAAATATCTGCAGTTGAACCGGAGCAGGATGCTGGATCTGCAAAGGAAAAGACTGCGAAAAAGTCAGATTCATCTGAGAAAGCTGATTCTGACGATAAATAATAAGCTACTACCCCGGATGAAAAGGAATAGCAGATATGAAGATAACCGTAAATGATTGTTTGAAACTTGATGCTTTTGGCGGATGCATGGTACTGGCAGGTCACGCAGGACTTGACAGAAGAGTAAGATCTGTTTCTGTTCTTGACGAAACTGATCTTTTGATGGGGGTCGAGAGAAATGGTATCAAAGAGCAGATGGTAATAACTCACTTCTGGAGCAGCAGTGATGACACAGATGCTCAGGTCAAGGCAGTCATGGGACTCGGGGGAAAAGACATAAGTGCGCTGGTCATATATCTCAATGAAAGAGGTATGACCTCAGTAAACCAGAGAGTCATTGAAGCTGCAGACAGGCAGGACCTTCCTCTTATAACGATCAGGGACGAGGGGACTGTCACATATTCAATGCTTATCGAGCAGGTAATGGACAAGATTCTGTATGGAGACAATTACAGTGATAATATCCTGAACAATACCATCTATCATCTGCTCAACTTTGAAAGACACAGCAGTTTTCCGTTTGCACTGAGAGAAGCTGCAGTCAACAACAATTATCAGGTCGTTCTGATGACTGAGGAATTCAACCCGATCCTGACAGTGGAAACCAGACATATCGTCAGTATAGAGCAGGCTGTTCAGTCTGCCCGTAAGCAGGATGTGTTCTCCCAGAGCAATTTCACCCGTGTAGAGATCGAAGGCGTTGTTTCCTATTGGGGCACCATTAATATCGACAATATCAAATACATTCTCATGATAGTTGATAATGAGGATAATTATTCGGCTACTGAGATGACCAAGCTTGCAGAGACAATACAGCTTGCCATAGGTATGTGGAAATACACACCTGAAAGAGATTCGAGATCTGAATTCATCAAGTCAGCGGTCCGTGGTGATCTTTCGTTCTGCCACACGCTTCTCGATGAGGCAGGTCTGCGCAATATGCAGTTTATCAGTGCTTTTCTCGTAAAGGATATTCCGTCGGATGAGCTCTTTGACATGCTTGGCGAATACAGGAGCCGCTATGGTTTCAGCACTCTGACAGTTACTGAAGATAATGAAACCTACGGCATGATCTATGCTGACGAGGGTCAGGAGAGAGGTATCACGGTCAAGAATGCATGCCTCAGGATGTACGATAATTTCAAGAGCGGACGCAAGGATTCAAGGATATTCCACATCACGGGTATAGAGTCGCTCGAGGCTATCGTAGAGGGCTTCAAGCTGATCAACAGAACCGACAAGATGATCGAAAAGGTCTTCCCGTACAAGAGGGTATTCTCGAAGTATGAGATCGCTATGGTATGTGAGTGCATCTATGTACAGACAGGCTCACCTTCTATCAGAAAGATGTATGTCGATCTGCTGGAGCCTTTCGAAAGGGAAGTATCCGTCAATAAGGGAAAGATGCTGCTTGAGACTCTTTCCACATTCGTACTGGATGCAGGTATGAACAGCAACAAGACTGCTGAGTTTATGAACATCCACAACAACACTGTACAGTACAGACTCAAGAAAGCTAACGATATCCTCGGCGCTGAAATGACAGCCAACAGGATCATACCGGGGCTGACAATGGCGCTGGCTATCAAGAGACTGGAGGAAATCTAGTATGCTGCTTGCCATAGACGTAGGTAATACCAATGTTGTACTGGGTGTATTCAACGGAGACGAGCTTGTTGAAAGCTGGAGACTGGCTACTGACAACAAAAGGTCTGCTGACGAGTACGGTACAATAATCGACATGATGCTCAGACATGACGGTATCGATCCTGACGAGATTGATGATATCATCATTGCATCCGTAGTTCCGTCTCTGCTGTTCACGCTTGAGCACATGTGTTTCAAGTTTTATGACCGCAGTCCGATAGTGATAGAAACCGGTATAAAGACAGGTCTCAGAATAAAGTATGATGATCCCCGCCAGGTAGGTGCAGACCGTATCGTCAATTCAGTAGCGGCGCATACAAAGTACGGCGGCAATCTTATTGTCGTTGATTTCGGGACAGCTACAACATTTTGCTGTGTTTCCGGCGAAGGCAGCTTCCTTGGAGGCGCTATTGCTCCCGGGATCAAGACTCAGGCAGCTGCACTTTTCGAACATACAGCCAAGCTGCCTAATGTAGACCTTGAGCTTCCGGGCAAGTTCATATGCAAAAATACATCAGAGGGTATGCAGGCAGGACTTATATACGGACATATGGGCTTTACAGAGCATATGATCAGAGGCATGAAGGCAGAGATGGCATCTGACCTTGGATGTGATGTTGACGATATCAAGGTCATCGCTACCGGAGGTATGGCTACCATGGTGGAAAGCGGTGTCGACTGTATCGATATCATCGACAGGAGGCTTACACTCAACGGATTGCAGATCCTTTACGAAAAGAATAAAGGACTGCACAAAAAGAGAGTTCTTCAGGACTGATGGGTTACAGAATAGGCAATATAGAGCTGGACTCACCTTTTTTGCTGGCACCTCTTGCCGGCATAACCGATGCTGTCATGAGGACACTTTGTGAGGAACAGGGGGCTTCACTGACATATACCGAGATGGTAAGTGCAAAAGGGCTCTACTACGGTGACCGCAAGACCCCTCAGCTGGTATATATTCCTGAAAACGCCGGACCTACCGCGGTCCAGATATTCGGAAGCGAGCCTGATGTCATAGAGTTTGCCGCATCCAGACTGGACAGTCTGCCCAATGTGATACTGGATATCAACATGGGATGCCCTGTTCCTAAAGTAGTAAAAAACGGTGACGGATCTGCACTGATGCAGAATCCCGACCTCGTACATGACATAGTCAGTGCTGCGGTGAAAGGCTCGTCAAAACCTGTGACAATCAAGATCCGTAAAGGTTTTACGGATGATAATATCAACGCTCCTGAAGTGGCCCGT
Source organism: uncultured Eubacteriales bacterium (assembly GCA_902786855.1). Lineage (GTDB taxonomy): Bacteria > Bacillota > Clostridia > Peptostreptococcales > Anaerovoracaceae > Crickella. The sequence continues at coordinate 34,625 of CADAEH010000010.1, forward strand.
GCGGCCGAAGCAGGAGGTGCTGCTGCAGTAGCAGTCCACGGCAGGACACGGCCGCAGTACTACAGTGGCAAGGCAGACTGGGACATAATAAGAGAAGTAAAAAAAGCTGTAAACATCCCCGTTATAGGAAACGGAGATGTTTTCGATGCTGAAACGGGATTGAGGATGCTTGACGAGACCGGATGTGATCTGGTCATGATCGGAAGGGGAGCCATTGGAAACCCATGGATCTTCAGAGATCTCAGAAGAGCGCTTGCGGGTGAGGAACCTCTTCCGCGTCCCGACGGACAAGAGAGAACAGCTATGATGATAAGACACCTTGAGATGCTTACGGATCTCAAGGGAGAGACGACAGGTGTCAGGGAATTCCGTAAATTCGTAGTGTACTACACAAAGGGGCTGAGAGGCTCTGCAAGAGTGCGAAGAGAAGTGAATAACGCTGACACTTCTGAAAGGATGAAAGAAATAATTGAAAGTGAGAACTGGTAAGAGAGCAGCATCATTTATATGCCTGATAATTGCGGTCATAATGGCCGTAATGCTGAGCGGATGCACGACATTCGACAGTTTCAGGCATGCTTTTTTTGAAGAGACAGATGAAGACCAGATGCCTGCTATCACTATAGGCGTATTTGAACCTCAGACGGGAAGCAATGCCGAAAGAGGGAAGGACGAGCTCAAAGGAATAGAACTTGCCCACAGTATATACAATAGTGTCGATGGGTATAAGGTGGTCCTCAGCAAAGTGGACACACAGTCCAAGGTAAGCACAACAAGAACGGCAGTGCAGGGCCTTATAGCTATGAAACCGGTGGCAATTATAGGCAGCGCCGGTGAAGCGACTTCACTCGCTGCTTCTGAGTATATAGAAGAAGCAAGGATACCAACCATAACACCTTCTGCGACCAACCCGCTCATAACACAGAGCAATTACTTTTATTTCCGTGCATGCATCACTGAGTCTCAGATGGGTGAGGGACTTGCAGAATACGCTTATAAGCAGCTGAAAGAAGAAAACATAGTGCTCATAAGTCTGAAAAATGACAGCAGTACAGCGGCTCTGCTGGACGGTTTTGAGTCGAAAATCAAAAAATACACCAAAAAGACCAAGAAAAAGCCGATCAAGGAGAAGCTCTCCATTTCAATGGATGAAAGCGAGATGAATGATGCACTGAACAAGATCAGAGTCAGAGGCAGTAAGGTCTGCTTTGTTTCTCTCGGTACAGAATCCATGGATGCTTTCTTTGCTCTTGCAGAAAAGAAAGGCCTCACGGATGTGACCTTCCTCGGACCTAGAAGCTGGGGCCAGAGCGACTTTGTGGAGATGATGAAGAAGCATCCTGATATCAAGGTGGTTTTCCCTTATATATCAGTAATAACCGGTACCAGTCAGGCCTCAGATGCCCAGACCGAAGAGGCTGAAAGGTTCCAGATAGAATATGAGTCAAGATACGGTGCAGACGACATTCCAACAGATGCTGCGGCTCTGGGATACGACTCATATCTGATCCTGATCAATGCTATACACAACGCAAAGTCATTAGAAGGTTATGATATCAGGACTGCTATGATGGAACTCAAGGATCTTAAGGGTACAACAGGTGTGTTCTCGTTCGATGAAATGGGCAATGTTGTCAGAACGGTCAACCTTTCAACGATAAACAATGGAATGGTCATTTCAGAATACGTTACCAAGACAGAGGCAGAAGCCAAAGCCCTGGAAGATGTTGAAGAGACTCAGGCTGAAGCAGTGGAGGAAAACAAATAATGGGATATCTTGAAAGACTCGATACATACAGAGAAGATATGATCAGGACCCTCGGTGAATCAGTTGCCTTTCCGAGTGTGAATTCAGAGACTGTGAAGACACAGGACGGAAGTGTTCTTCCTTTTGGAAGAGGCGTGCATGATGCTCTGATACATATGCTGGGTGTCGGTACTGAACTTGGATTTGAATCAAGCAATGTCGATAATTATGCCGGTTATATAGACTGTAAAGCAGACGACGGGTATGAAGCAGATGCTAAAACTGTAGGGATCGTCGGTCATCTGGACGTGGTCCCAGTGGGAACTGGCTGGAGCGGAGATCCTTTCGTTATGACAGAAAAAGACGGATTCCTGTATGGCAGGGGAACTGCAGATGATAAAGGCCCTGTCGTTGCATGTCTGTATGCTTTGAAAGCGATCAGGGAAGAAGGCATCTCTCTCAAAAATAACCTCAGAGTCATATTGGGACTCGACGAAGAAACAGGTGACATCAGTATCAACCATTACACTGAGAAATACGGACATCCCGACCTTGGTTTCACACCTGACGGTGAGTACCCTATCGTAAACGGTGAGATGGGTATCTTTATATTCGACCTCGCACAGAAGTTCAGCTCCTCTCCTTCAAAAGAGGATCTGAGACTTACGAAGTTCGAGGCGGGTACTGCTCATAATGCAGTTCCGGCAGATGCCAGAGCTGTGATAGCAGGGAACAGCAAATACTTCGATTCGATCGAAAAAAAAGCGGCCTTATTTGCAGCTGAGACAGGTTACAATATCAGGACACGTAAACAGGGCAGTGCTCTGAGTATTGAGGTAAAGGGGAAAGCATCTCACGGAGCGCGTCCGGATCAGGGTCTCAATGCAATAAGCATTATGATGGAATTCCTCGGCGGCATTCATTTTGCCAACGAAGATCTGAACGATTATATACAATTCTACAACGATCATATCGGTTTTGACCTGCACGGCGAGAGATTCGGATGCAAATTCGAGGATAATCAGTCAGGACCATTGATTTTGAATGTCGGAGTAGCTAATATTAATGAGGAACTGGCATCACTTTCCATCAACATCAGATATCCTGTTACATTTACGGATGCTGATCTTACAGCCGGAATGGAAGAATGCCTCAGAGATACATCGATAGGCATCATTACAAGAGCGGTACAGACACCTATCTATATGGATCTCAGTACAGACATGGTAAGTAAACTGCTTGCAGCATACAGAGAGGAGACAGGTGATTATGAGACGCCTGCGATCGTCCAGGCAGGCGGTACATATGCCAAAATGGTCAACAATATCCTCTGCTTCGGAGGCATGTTCCCGGGCGAAGAGGATACCATGCATCAGGCGGATGAGAGGCTCAGCGTAGAATCATTCATGAAGATGGCGCGCATATACGCAAGAGCCATATATGCCCTCTGTTGCGAATAAAACTATATTACTTAATAATCTGTTTCAGGGCGTGGTGAAAGTCCACACCGGTGGTGAACGCATTATATGCAAAGTCCACGAGCCTCAGGGCCGAACTGGTGAGATTCCAGTACCGACGGTATAGTCCGGATGAAAGAAACACGACATTACAGTCACTTTGAAAAGCATTTTGAAGAGCTTATTGTAATGAATGGCCTTGATCATGATCAAGGTCATTATTAATGCCTGACAGATTCCATCCGTGTACTTTTGTTCAGAAGGAGGAATATGTTATGAACAACACAAGTAAATTCACTGCAGCTTCTATTGCTAAGCTTGCTATGATGACAGCAGTATCAGTCGTGCTGCTGCTGATCGTCAGGATCCCGTTCCCGCCTGCACCGTTCCTGGTGTATGACCCTGCCGATGTACCGATCTATATCACAGCGTTTGCTTTCGGACCGGTCGCCGGACTCATCGTCACCCTTATAGTATGCCTCATCCAGGCATTCATGCTCGGAGGTGACGGGCTTTACGGATTCCTTATGCATTTCGTAGCAACAGGTATCGTGGCTGTAGTTATAGGGCTGATGTACAGTAATTGCAAGACCAAAAAGAGAGCGATCATCTCTCTCGCAGTAGCCGTCGTAGTTGCTACAGCTGTGATGTGCATTATGAATATCCTGGTCACACCTGCATATATGGGAGCTCCAAGGGAAGCAGTTGTGGCTATGATTCCTACAGTGATAATCCCGTTCAACCTGCTCAAAGCCGGACTCAATGCGGTACTTACTTTCATTCTCTACAAGAGAGTAAGCGGCTTCCTCCACGGAGGTCAGCAGGTCATAGCAGAAAATGCTGAATAATACAGAATAATAGATGAAAGATATCGAAAAAGGAAACTTCATAATAGATACAGAGGCCGGGACGCGCGCACTCGGCCTCTCTATTGCTGATGCAGCAGAACCGGGTGATATCATCGCTCTGATCGGGGATCTCGGGACAGGAAAGACAGCTCTGACCAAGTACATAGCAGAAGGCCTCGGGATAAAAGAGGAGGTCATAAGCCCTACTTTTACGATCGTAAGGGAATACAGGAGCGGACGTCTTCCGCTGTTTCATTTTGACGTCTACAGACTGTCCGGCCCGGAAGAGTTTATCGATGCCGGAGCGGAAGATTATCTTGAAGACAGCGGCCTTTCTGTGATAGAGTGGGCTGACATAGTTGCAGATGCTCTTCCTGCTGATGCGCTCCTTGTAAACATAGAATATGCTGAAGATGACAAAAGGCGTATAATGATAATATGATCAACATTCTGACACTGGAAACTACAGGAAAATACGGATCTGCAGCGGTCATCAGAGAAGATGGCCGTGTTTTCTGTGCTTCATCTGAGACTGAGATGAATCATCTCAAGGATATCATCACCATCAGCGATGAAGCGATCAGGATGGCAGGTATAACTAAGAAAGATCTGACACATGTGGCTGCATCTGCCGGACCCGGATCATTCACCGGGATCAGGATCGGTGTCACGACTGCCAGAACACTCGGGCAGATGCTCAGCATCCCTTGCATAGGAGTATCATCACTTGAAGCAATGGCTGAAAGAGTCCTTGACGCAGCTATTGCTGCAGGTGCTGTGTATATAGTCCCTGTGATAAACGCCAGAAGGCACCAGACATATGCAGGTGCATGGGAAGCTGTCTTCACGACCGATCATGAACACAGATCAGCTATTGCTGTGCTTGATGAAAAGCAGTACATGATAGAAGATCTGCTCTCAGATATCACAGCCAGATCAGCGGAAACGGGCAAGGTGCTTTTCACGGGTGACGGAATAGACGCTTACGAAGAGATCATTACAGATGCTTTTGCATCCGCAGACATATCAGACAGACTTATACTTGCGGATACAGATATCAGGTATCAGAGAGCGGATGCAGCAGCACGCATTGCCTTGAGGCATGCAATGGCAGGAAAGACAGTAGGGTATGATGAGCTGATGCCGGAATACATGAGGCTCGCGGAAGCTGAGCAGAGACTCAGGGCAGGTACCCTCAGCGAAAAGATCAGAAAGGTTGGGCAGATATGAGCACATTGACGATCAGACAGGCAAAACTATATGACGTACCGGCGCTCGCAAGGATAGAGAGAGAATCTTTTGCCCGCCCGTGGAGTGCTGAGGAGATAACCCGCGAAATAGTGAAGAACGATAAAGCTTTCGTAGCCGTTGCTGAACTCGGCGGAGAGACAGCGGGCTATGCTGACATGTGGATCGTTGCAGGTGAAGCACAGCTCTTCAATATAGTCGTTGCCCCGGAATACAGAGGTCTGGGAATAGGCAGTATACTACTGAGATACATGGCTGAGGCAGCAGCCAGATCCGGATGCAGAAATATGACGCTTGAAGTCAGAAGAAGCAATGAGCCGGCTATTTCAATGTACCGTAAAGGTGGCTTTCATGATTCCGGGCTCAGAAAAGGATATTACTCCGATAACCATGAGGATGCGGTACTTATGGACAGGGAGATAACACCGGAAGATGCTGTTGAAGGATCCGGAGATCTTGAGGTAGAGATAGAGACAGTATGAAGAACGGAAAGCATCTGACACTTGGAATAGAGACGAGTTGCGATGAGACAGCTGTGAGCGTTGTAGCTGACGGCCGTTTTGTTCTGAGCAATGTCATAAATACCCAGATAGGGATCCATACACAGTTCGGAGGTGTCGTTCCCGAGATAGCATCACGCAGACACCTTGAGAAGATAAATGATGTGATCGAGGGTGCACTCAGTGAGGCAGACGTCAGCATACAGGATATCGATCTTGTCGGCGTAACTTACGGCCCGGGGCTTGTAGGGGCTCTCCTTATCGGGGTGGCTGCGGCAAAGAGCATAGCTTACGCGTGCGATATCCCGCTTGTAGGCGTCAATCACATGCATGGACACATAGCGGCTAACTATCTTGAACATCACGAGCTGGAACCTCCTTTTATGGCTCTTGTAGTGTCCGGCGGACATACTAATATCGTCAATGTGCCTGATTACAACAGATGTGAGAAGATAGGCGGCACCAGGGATGATGCTGCCGGTGAGGCATTTGATAAGGTAGCACGAGTCATAGGGCTGGGCTATCCGGGCGGTCCTAAGGTAGATAAGGCAGCGCGTGAAGGAGACCGTGATGCAGTGGCATTCAAGAGAGTATGGCTCGAGCCGGGAAGCTATGATTTCAGCTTCTCAGGGCTCAAGACACAGGCTCTCAATTACCTTAATACCGAGAGGCAGGCCGGAAGAGAGATCAGAGTAAATGATGTTGCGGCAAGCTTTCAGGAAGCTGTAGTAGAAGTCCTTGCCGAAAAAGCGGTGAGCGCTGCACTTGAGTTCGGCCAGAAAAGGATAGTCATGGCGGGCGGTGTCGCATCCAATACGAGGCTCAGAGAACTGATCTCAGAAAAAGCAGGAGCACACGGTATAGAAGTACTCAGGCCGAGTCCGGCACTTTGCACTGACAACGGAGCAATGATAGCATCTGCAGCATATTACGCATATAGATCAGGTGAACGGTCCGGCTACGATCTGGACGCTGTGCCTGCACTGGAGTTTTAATGATAGTTTTATCAGCGAGAGACATCAGCAAATCTTATGGAACTGACATCATAACAGAGGATGTCAGTTTTGGCGTGGAGAAAGGCGACAGGATCGGTATAGTCGGTCCTAACGGATGCGGTAAGTCCACACTCCTGAACATCATCGCCGGAGATCTCGAGCCATCATCGGGCAATATTTATATCAGAAGCGATCAGACACTGGGCTACCTGCGCCAGAGGAACCACTTCTTCGGCGGCGGTACTGTAATAGGGGAAGCCCAGAAGACCTTTGAACACTTTTTCCGCATGGAGAGGGAGATCGAAGAACTGCAGGCTAAGATATCTGATCATACAAGGCCGGATTTTGAACGATGCCTGACTGAATATACCGCTCTCATAGAGGAATATGAAAAGCAGGGCGGATATACATATAAAAGTGAACTCTCGGCAGTTCTGAGGGCAATGGGCTTCTCTGATGAAGACCAGCAAAAGAAAGCAGATGTTCTTTCAGGAGGCGAGAGGACGAGACTCGCTCTTGCTTGCATGCTGCTACGCAAACCGGATATCCTGATACTCGATGAGCCTACCAATCATCTCGATCTCAGGATGCTTGCCTGGCTTGAGAATTATCTCAGAGGATATCAGGGCACATTGCTGGTGGTATCACATGACAGGTATTTTCTCGATCGTATCGTGACGAGGATCTTTGATATGAGCGGGGGCACGCTCAATGCATACACAGGGAATTACTCTGAGTTCCTGGTAAAAAAAGAAGAGCGGATGGAAGCTCTGAGGCGTGAGTATGAAAAGCAGCAGGCAGAGATAGCCAGGCAGGAGGACATGATCCGAAGATTCCGCCAGCACGGAACAGAACACCTTGCCAAGCGGGCGAGATCAAGAGAAAAAAGACTCGCTCATATAGAACTGATAGAAAAGCCTGAAGAGGCACAGAGCCGCATGAAACTCGGATTTGAGCAGAATTTCAAGAGTGGTGGTGAGGTGCTGATATGCGAAGACCTTTCGAAGAGCTTTGGTGTCAGACAGCTCTTCAGCGGAGTCTCTATGGATGTCAGAAAGGGTGAAAAAGTCTGTATCATCGGTGATAACGGGACAGGCAAGACGACTCTTCTGCGGATACTGATGGGAGAGGAGATGGCTGACAAGGGCTACCTCAAAGTCGGGTACAATGTTGATTTTGGCTACTATGATCAGGGGCAGAGGCTGCTCGATGACAACGAAACAGTACTGGGTGAGATGAAGAATACATATCATCTCTACACTGATACAGAAATGAGATCACTCCTTGGCAGGTTTCTGTTCAAAGGAGACGATGTATTCAAGCTGGTCGGAGATCTTTCCGGCGGAGAAAAGGCAAAACTCTCATTGCTCAAACTTATGCTCTCCGGTGCTAATACCCTGGTACTTGATGAACCTACCAACCATCTTGATATAGAATCCAGAGAAGTCGTTGAAGATGCGCTTATGGAATTCGGCGGAACGCTGATCATCGTATCGCATGACAGATATCTGCTCACCAGGATACCTGACAGGATACTGGAGCTCACAGATTCCGGAATGATAGAATACAAGGGCAATTTTGAATACTATCTTGAAAAAACATCACCTCAGCAGGAAGGCAGCAGCGAAGTCAGTGAGAGAGGACCTTCCGACAAGGCGTCGGATACAGGCAGGACACTTGAGCTCGTCCGCGCTTCTGAAGCAGACAGGCAGGCACGCAAGCAGAAAGAGGCTGAGGAAAGACGCAGAGCAAGGCGTTCTGATGAGATCGAAAAGAGAATACATGAGTTAGAGGGTCAGATAGCTGATATTGAGGAAGCGATCAGTGACCCGTCAAGGGCAGCAGACTTTGAGTGGATGCATAAGCAGTCGGAGATCATGGCAAAATGTGAGGAAGAGATAACCGGACTGTATGATGAGTGGTTAGAACTTCAGTGATGCCGGTGAAGAGCGTATACTTTGTGAAAAATTCTACTTAAAATATTGATATAGTCTGGAATTGCCTTTATAATTACTACAAGGAAAAAAAGGGACACACTATACGAATAAAAGGAGTGGGGAATATGGTATTTGATAAAGTAAAAGACCTGATAGTAGAGCAGCTGGATGTAGATCCTTCGATCGTAACAATGGATACTGACTTCATGAAAGACCTTGAAGCAGATTCGCTTGATGCTGTTGAGATCATACTTGGTGTAGAGGATGAGTATGGGATCGAGATCCCTGACGAAGTCGCTGAGAACTTTACAAAAGTTTCCGACATCGTTGAGTATATCGAAGCTAATATATAGCCCCCTATAGAAAGATACGGAATATAAGAGGGTATAATTATGGCAAGTAAACCAAAGGTATCGAATGCCATCATAAGAAGGCTGCCTAGATACAGACGATATCTCGGACAGCTTCAGACCAAAGGTATCAGAAAGATCTCTTCGAATGAGCTGAGTGAGATGATCGGATATACAGCATCTCAGATCAGACAGGATCTGAACACTTTTGGTGAGTTTGGGCAGCAAGGTTACGGATACGAAGTAGACAAGCTATATAAAGAGATCAACAGAATACTGGGGCTTGACCGTGAATATAAGACTGTTGTAGTCGGTGTTGGTAATCTGGGGCAGGCGATCACCAACTACACTTATTACTATAAGATAGGCTTTAACATCATGGGGTTGTTTGATGTCAATCCTAAGATTATAGGCAACTGGATCAACGATGTTGAGGTAATGGATTACAACAAGCTCAGGGACTATGTAACCAGAGAGCATATAGACATTGGTATTATCTGTGTCAACAGAGAAAACGCACAGAGTGTTGCGGATGATCTTATTGCCGGTGGAGTAAAAGGCATCTGGAACTTTGCACCAATAGATCTTGTTGTGCCTGAGAATGTCGCACTTGAGTCAGTTCATCTTTCTGACAGCCTGCATGCTCTGTCCTTTATGATCAAGAGCATGGCAGAAAAGGAAGCCGACAATAAGAAATAAGGCATTTGCTTTAAGGTTTGGAATTTTCAGCCTCACAAGATGCGGAAAACAAAAATCCCGTAGCCTGTTGCTACGGGATTTTCGGTAATAATCGGTAATAATATGCCGGGTATAATTACTAATTATGCCTCAGCAGGTGCGCCGACAGGGCAGTTAGCTGCGCAAGCACCGCAATCGATGCAAGCACTCTCGTCGATAACATAAGGTGTACCCTCAGAAATAGCTTCTACTGGGCAGCCAGATGCACATACGCCGCAACCGATGCAATCTTCAGAAATCTTGTAAGCCATGATATTCCTCCTTCTTAAAAAATAATATCTACATGCGTAGTATAGCACGAGCGAATCATTTTGTAAACACTCTGAAACCATTGAAAATAGTATCATTTACGGGAAAAAGCGGAACGGGAAAAAGTTATCAGGCGACTGCTCTGGCACAGAGCAGAGGTTTTGATGCGATCATTGATGACGGCCTTCTCATATATAAAGGGCAGATAGTAGCCGGGACTTCAGCCAAAAAGTGTGCGTCAAAAGCAGCTGCAATGAGGACCGCGCTCTTCAATTATGAGGACCACCGGAATGAGGTCATGAACGCACTTGAACGATATCAGCCGGATACTCTTATGATCATAGGTACGTCAGACAAGATGACAAATATCATTGCCAATCAACTTGGTCTGCATGAGCCTGAAGAAAGGATATACATAGAAGATATCACCACTGAAGAGGAGCGAGCCCTCGCAGCCCATCATCGAATCGACGAAGGGCAGCATGTAATACCGGCTCCTGTCGGGCAGCTGAGAAGAGACTTCGCAGGGTACTTTATGAACCCGCTCAAGTTATTCAGGGACAGGGCGCTGGGAAATGCAGTGAGCAGCAAATCAGGTAAGGAAGAAGATGACGGACCGACTGACAGGACAGTTGTGAGACCTCAGTTCAGTTATTTCGGCACATTCACGATCAGTGAGCAGGTCATAAGAGATATTATCCGCATCTGCGCATCAAAATATGAGGACACCATTGTTGTTGCAGACAGGATGAGCAATGGCAGGCAGAACAATATGTCCGTAACCATTGATGTAAGGGCAGTAAGAGATCCGAGATCGGTAGATAAGTGCATAGAGTTCCAGAAGGATGTATATGATGCTGTCTCCAATATGACAGCCTTTACAGTCGACAGTGTCAATGTAAGGATCCGTGATGTCGTGCAGGATTACGAAGATCTGCACTTAAAGAAGCTGCACTAGTATGAGAACTATCACATTTGAAAACGTAAGGGATTTTGACCTGACACATATATTTGAATGTGGACAATGCTTCAGATGGGTCCCGGCAGATGACGGAACGGACGATTACATAGGTGCTGCCGGGAGAAATGCTGCCAGGATATCATATGATCCGGCTGTGAACGAGCTGAAAATAACCTCGACAGACGGCGACGAAGCATTCTGGAGACAGTATTTTGACCTTGAGACTGATTACAGCTTTCTCAAGGCAGAACTTGTCAACAGTGATCCTAAGCTAGCAGATGCAGTCAATTACGGCTGCGGTATAAGGATACTCAATCAGGACCTGTTCGAGACAGTGATATCTTTCATTGTATCCCAGAATAACAATATTCCGCGTATAAGGAAGAACATTGAGTCTCTCTGCTGCAAATACGGGGATCTTATAGGTGATGCTTTCGGTAGAGAATGGTATGCTTTCCCGAGGCCTGAAGTGCTTGCGGCAGCTGATGAAGACGATCTGGCTGCTCTGAAGCTGGGATACAGGGCAGGGTATATAAAAGCAGCGTCAGAACGTTTTGTTCATGACTGCAGATGCGGGAGCCTGCCGGAGACAAGAGATGATATACTTTCGTATCGGGGAGTCGGCCCGAAAGTGGCTGACTGCATCATGCTCTTCGGACTCAGATGTACCGAGGCCTTTCCTGTAGATACATGGGTGAGACATATCATGAATGACATGTACGGATTCGACGAGGGTGACAGGAAAGAGATGGAACTTTTTGCTAAGAAGAGATTCGGCGTACTGGCAGGATATGCCCAGCAGTATCTGTTTTATTACTATCGGGACAAAGGGAGATGATCCGCATATTTCAGCAATATCGCATCTGGATCATGTGCCTGATGAGTACACGTTTTCCCGTCGGAAAGCGTGTTTTTTGTTTTGGCGGAAATATGGCTTTTTCTTCACATTTTTGGTGTTGACAAGTACCTTAGGTGTGAGTAGAATAGTAGAGGTGATTGGCACTCAGACGTTAAGAGTGCTAACAAGAAAGCGGCAGCAGACAGTGCCGCGTATACGAAAACAACAGCAGGAGGCATAAAAATGAGTATCGGAATCAAACCACTCGGAGCAAGAGTTGTAATAAAGAAGATGGAAGCTGAAGAAAGAACAGAAGCAGGTCTGCTTCTTTCCGGAAGCGCTAAGGAAAAGCCACAGCAGGCTGAGGTCCTGGCAGTTGGTCCCGGAACAAGTGAAGAGCCGATGGAACTTGCAGTAGGTGATATCGTCATCTTCTCAAAATACGGCGGGACTGATCTTAAGCATAAGGGTGAGGAATACACCATCATCAACCAGAAGGACATCCTTGCTATAGTTGAATAACTCAGCGGGTGCCGCTGCGGCAGGATCATGCCGTGCATCAATACATCAATAATGACTCATCAAGGAGGATATAAATAAAATGGCAAAAGAACTTTTTTATGGCGAGGATTCAAGAAGAAAGCTTCTTGCAGGCGTTGATAAACTCGCTGATACAGTAAAGATCACACTCGGACCTAAGGGAAGAAACGTTCTGATCGAGAAGTCTTTCGGATCTCCGCTGATCACCAATGACGGCGTAAGCATCGCAAGAGAGATCGAGCTCGAAGATCAGGTCGAGAATATGGGAGCACAGCTTGTCAAGGAAGTAGCTACCAAGACCAATGATGTTGCCGGAGACGGAACAACTACAGCTACTCTTCTCGCACAGAGCATCATCAGAGAAGGATTCAAGAATGTCACCGCAGGAGCTAATCCGATGGTCCTCAAGAAGGGCATCAGCGGTGCTGTAGACGCAGCAGTCGAGTATCTCAAGAGCACAGCAAAGCCTGTAGATGATAAGGAGTCCATAGCACAGGTCGCAGCAGTTTCCGCAAACGATGCAGAGATTGGTGAGCTGATCGCAGAGGCAATGGAAAAGGTCGGTAAGGATGGCGTCATCACTGTCGAAGAGTCCAAGACTCTCGGAACAACACTTGATGTTGTTGAGGGTATGCAGTTCGACAGAGGATACCTTTCACCTTATATGGCCAACAACGAGAAGATGGAAGCTGTAATGAGCAAGCCTTTCATCCTTCTCACAGATAAGAAGATCAACAGCATCCAGGAGATCATCCCTCTGCTTGAGAGCATCATGAAGGCTGGCAGAAGCCTCCTGATCGTCGCTGAAGACGTCGAAGGTGAAGCTCTGGCAACACTTATCCTTAATAAGCTCAGAGGAACACTCGATGTTGTTGCTGTCAAGGCACCTGGATTCGGTGACAGACGTAAGGCTATGATGGAAGATATCGCTGTTCTTACAGGTGGTATCGTTATCTCCGAGGAACTCGGCTATGAGCTCAAGGAAGCTACCATCGATATGCTCGGACAGGCAGAGACAATCAAGGTAAGCAAGGACAACACCGTTATCGTAAACGGAGCCGGACGCAAGGCTGAACTCGACGCAAGGATCGCTCAGATCAAGGCTTCTATCGAAGAGACTACTTCTGACTTCGACAGAGAGAAACTGATGGAGAGACTTGCAAAACTGTCAGGCGGCGTAGCTGTTATCAATGCCGGTGCAGCATCAGAGACAGAGCTCAAGGAAAAGAAACTCAGACTCGAGGATGCACTCAATGCAACCAAGGCTGCAGTCGAGGAAGGTATCGTTGCAGGCGGCGGAGTTTCACTTATCAGAGCTATCCAGGCTGTCAAGGACTATGCTGACAAGCAGGACGGAGACATGAAGACAGGCGCTAAGATCGTAGAGAGAGCTCTCGAAGAGCCTGTAAGACAGATCGCAACCAATGCCGGTTTTGACGGTGCTGTAATAGTAGCTGAGGTCAGAAAGGCAGAAGGCAACGTAGGATTCAACGCAGCTAACGAGAAGTACGAAGATATGATCAAAGCAGGTATCGTTGATCCGGTCAAGGTCACAAGATCAGCTCTTCAGAATGCTGCAAGCGTAGCAGGAATGCTCCTCACAACAGAGGCAGGCGTTACTCAGATCAAAGAGCCGGAACCACCAATGCCTCCACAGGGCGGTGGAATGGGCATGATGTAATCTGCCGGTAAGAAACACCTTTGTTCTTTAAAATCAAATATCAATAACGATCCCGGAAGGCAGTCAAATGCTTTCCGGGATTTTCTTTTTTCCTGTGATTAGGTAAAATGGGTATCGAAGATACCGTCAATACAGAAGCGGAGTATTCAGGTGAAAATAAAAGCAATAAATAATTTAAGATTATATATTCTTGTGATCCTGCTTGGTGCGGTGACCGGTGCGATCCTGTGGGTGTTTATGAAAGCGGTCGGGATCTGTACTGAATTTCTATGGGAAGTACTTCCCGAAGCTGCCGGAGTAAACTGGCTGCCTGTGATCTTTTGTACAGCAGGAGGTCTTGCTGCCGGCCTGATTCGCAGAAAATACGGGGATTTTCCTGAGGAACTACCCATAGTTCTCGGCAAAATAAAGCGTGATAAGCATTATGACTACAAGCCTATGCCGGTGATGCTGATCTGCGCGTTCCTGCCTCTCATACTTGGAGCGAGCGTAGGACCTGAGGCGGGTCTGACAGGGATAATTGCGGGATTGTGCTACTGGGTCGGTGATAACGTGAAATATGCCAGAGAACATACCGCGGAATACTCAGAGATCGGAGCAGCAGTTACACTTGCAGGTCTCTTTCATATACCGCTTTTCGGGATATTCGCTGTTGAAGAAAGTGAAGCAGGAGATGATGACATATCATCTGTTATGCCTAAGGCAACAAAGCTGCTTCTTTACGGTCTCTCGATCGCAGCGGCTTTTCTGGTGATGAAAGGTCTTGGCGGTCTCTTCGGACCGGCAGGTGAAGGTTTTCCCAGCTTCGAAGCAGCAGACGCTGGCGGCAAAGATCTCGCACTTATGCTGCTATATATTCCTGCAGGTCTTATGCTTTTTTCTGTATTCTCATTTTCCGAAAAGCTGACCAAGGTTGTAGCAGATAAGCTGCCTCCTGTTGCGAGAGAAACCATATGCGGTCTCGTGATAGGACTGGCTGCGCTTGCCGTACCGGCAGTACTGTTTTCCGGGGAGGAAAATATGGGACAGCTCCCGGAAACATTTATATCCGGCATCCCATCCGTTTTGATAGGTGTGTGTATCTTAAAGATACTCATGACCGCATTTTGTATAGAATTCGGTCTTAAAGGCGGACACTTCTTTCCGCTGATATATGCATGTTCCTGTATGGGCTTTGGCCTTGCTCTGCTCTTGTTCAGCGGTGGTGATCCTGCTGTCCTGACAGATCACGCTGTTTTCGCTGCTGCAGTAATTACTGCAGCAACGCTGGGAGCACAGATCAGGAAGCCGATCGCTGTCTCGATGCTTCTCATGATATGTTTCCCTCTGAAACTTCTACTGTGGATATTCGTATCCGCAGCATTGGGCAGCAAAGCTACAGCACTTTATTATGGCAGCAGGACGTAGATACCTGATCAATGCAAATCATGGTATAATAGTGATAATTTGGGACAGTTGCTGCGGAGGTGCATAATTGAGCGAACAGAGAATGACGGAAGAACAGCGTCGTATAGCTGCAGAGAACCTTGCCAGAAGAAAACAGGCGCTGCGCAGGAAAAAGGCAAAAAAAAGAAAGGCCATGATCAGGCTTGTAGTGATTGGACTGATTCTGCTGTTGCTGTTGACCGGCCTTGTAGTTCATCTGGTCAAAGGACGCAAAACAGAACAAGATAAGGAAAGCAAATCTAAAGCTGCATCTGAAGAGAACATGCAGCCGGATATTGTTATCGGCCTCAAGGGGTCATCACCTCAGATGGTTCTCGAAGGCGAGACATACATAGAGAACGGGGCTTTCGCGATCGATAAAAACAACGGTGCTATCCCTGAAAGTGATATCAAAATCAAGGGCAAAGTAGATACAACAAAGCCCGGAGATTATGAGATCACTTACACTGCGGGTAAGGGCAAAACTGCTCAGTCGGTGACAAGGATTGTCAGGGTGGCAACAGAAGAAGAGTTCGGTCAGAAAGCCGTGAATGTCCCGGTCATGATGTATCATTGGGTATATACGGCAGATGATGTGCCGGAAGATCTTGACGGGAACTGGATCCTTGATACGACACTTGATGAGCATCTCTCATACCTTGAGTCAGAGGGATATTATTATCCGGGATGGAAGGAACTCTATGCATGGATAAACGATGAGATATCCATACCGGCCATGTGTGCTGTTCTGACATTTGATGATGGCAAGGAAGCATTCCTTAAATATGGTGTTCCTCTGCTCGAAAAGCATCGGATCCCGGCGACTTCATTCATGATCTGCTGGGAGAAAAATAAAGGCGCGGAGAAGTTAAAAATGTATGCGTCGCCATATGTCGACTTTGAGAGTCATACATATGCAATGCATCAGAAAAACGATGATCCTCAGTATAAAGGAATAGATGTGCTGATGTCGAAAGATGAGATCGCTGCAGATCTCAAACAGGCATCCCTATTACTCGGAAACAATGATGCTATAGCATACCCTTATGGGGAGTGTACAGATGATTTCCTTGCCGCTGTTAAAGAGCAAGGTATCCTGTGCGGATTTACTGTTGAGTATGACAGGGTAAGAAAGGGGATGGACCCTCTCAAACTGCCGAGGATAAGAGTGCTCGGTGATGAGAGCTTCCAGATATGGAAGGACTCAGTAGGATAACATTCAGGAATAGTTATAATAGATAGTCAGATTCACGTCATTGCTCCTGATCAGGGAGCAGTGGCGTGAGTTTTTGATTTGCAAGAGGAAAGAAGAGAAAAGTTAGATAATACTAACATCGCAAAAATGCTTTATTTAGTGCAAAAATAGTGTTATATTAGGAAAAACGCACGAAAAAGCAAGAAAAGTTAATTAATTCTAACTCGATAATAGAGTAAATAATACACCAATTTCACATTATTATTACCCAGAAAAACAGAAAGAGGTGCACAATGGCAACCATCCTTAAGGAACCTTCAAGAACTTTCAACGAATATCTCCTCATCCCGGGTTATTCCAGCGCGGAAGCAAGACCGGAGAATGTGTCGCTCAAGACACCGGTAGTAAAATACAGGAAAGGCGAGGAGCCGGCTCTCAGCATGAACATTCCGCTGACCTCTGCTGTAATGCAGGCTGTGTCGGATGATGGAATGGCTGTAGCACTTGCTAAGGAAGGCGGGATCGCTTTTATATTCGGATCACAGTCCATTGAGAGCCAGGCGGCTATGGTCAAGAGAGCCAAGAGCTATAAGGCCGGGTTCGTTCCGAGCGATTCCAATCTGAAGCCTGATGCAACGCTGCAGGATGTTCTTGATCTTAAGAAGGCCAAAGGACATTCAACTATTGCTATTACTGAGGACGGCACAGCTGACGGCAGACTGCTCGGCATCGTAACCAGCAAGGACTACCGTGTATCGAGAATGGATCCTCAGACACCTGTCACCGACTTCATGACACCATTTGACAAGATGATATACGGCAAAGAGGGAATTACACTTTCTGAAGCTAACGACCTTATCTGGGACAACAAGGTCAACCAGCTGCCGATAATTGATGATAACCAGAAACTGACAGCTTTCGTATTCCGCAAAGACTATGATTCTCACAAAGAGAACCCTAATGAACTGCTCGACAAGGACAAGAGATTCATTGTCGGTGCAGGTATCAACACAAGAGATTTCAAGGAAAGAGTACCTGCACTTCTTGATGCCGGGGTAGATATCATGACAATCGATTCGTCTGAGGGTTATTCTGAGTGGCAGGCTATAACGCTTAAGTGGATCAGAGACAATTACGGCGACAGCGTCAAAGTCGGTGCCGGAAATGTCGTAGATGCTGACGGATTCAATTTCCTTGCTGACTGCGGAGCTGACTTTGTCAAGATAGGTATAGGCGGCGGTTCCATCTGCATCACAAGAGAGCAGAAGGGCATAGGACGAGGACAGGCTTCGGCAGTCATTGAAGTAGCTCAGGCAAGAGACGAGTATTACAAAAAGACCGGAGTTTATATCCCGATCTGTTCGGACGGTGGTATTGTCTATGATTATCACATGACACTGGCACTTGCGATGGGCGCAGACTTCATCATGCTTGGCAGGTATTTTGCAAGATTTGACGAGTCTCCTTCTGCAAAACTTATGCTTAACGGAAATTATGTCAAAGAATACTGGGGCGAGGGCTCTGCAAGAGCGCGCAACTGGCAGAGATATGATCTCGGTGGCGATGCGAAGCTGAAATTCGAGGAAGGCGTTGACTCATATGTGCCATACGCAGGATCGCTGCATGACAATGTACAGATGTCGCTCAACAAGGTAAAATCAACGATGTGCAACTGCGGAGTGCTTTCCATTCCTGAACTCCATAAGAATGCAAAGCTGACACTTGTATCTGCTGTCAGTATCGTTGAGGGCGGTGCACACGATGTCATTCTCAAGGAAGTATCATCACACTCGAACAACAGTAACAGGAACTGATAAAACGGTAATTATTGCTCTTAATTTACAGGAGGTATTTTCATGGACAAGAGACCGGAAACAATGAAACGTATCACAACCCGTGTACTCGCTGACAAGTTCATCGAGGAACAGCTCGCTGCGATCAAGGCACAGGTCGGAGACAAAAAGGTGTTGCTCGCACTCTCCGGCGGTGTTGATTCAAGCGTAGTAGCTGCACTGCTGATCAAGGCGATCGGTGATAATCTGGTCTGTGTACATGTCAATCACGGACTGCTCCGCAAGGGCGAGCCTGAGATGGTCATCAAGGTATTCAGAGAAGAGCTCGGAGCTAACCTCATATATGTTGATGCTGTTGACAGATTCCTTGACAAGCTTGCGGGCGTTGATGATCCTGAAACAAAGCGCAAGATCATCGGCAAGGAGTTCATAGATGTTTTTGCAGAGGAGGCTGCTAAGCTCGATGGCATAGCTTTCCTCGGACAGGGAACTATCTATCCTGATATTCTCGAGTCAGACGGCGTAAAAGCTCATCATAATGTGGGTGGACTCCCTGAAGATCTGCAGTTTGAGCTCGTAGAGCCTGTAAAGCTCCTCTATAAGGACGAAGTAAGAGTAGTCGGATCAGCACTCGGACTTCCTGACAGCATGGTATACAGACAGCCGTTCCCGGGCCCGGGTCTTGGCGTAAGATGCACAGGAGCTATCACAAGAGACAGACTCGAAGCGCTTCGCGAAGCTGATGCCATAGTAAGAGAAGAGATCGGCAAAATGGAAAAGACCCCATGGCAGTATTTCGCAGTCATCCCTGACATGAAATCCACAGGCATAAAAGACGGTAAGAGATACATGGGCTGGCCGGTGATCATCAGAGCGATCAACACAGTCGACGCAGTAACAGCAGAGTCCGTGGAGATCCCATGGAGCATGCTCACAACTATCAGGGACCGCATAATCGATACAGTACCTGGAGTTAACAGAGTAATGTGGGATATCTCAGATAAGCCTGTTTCTACTATAGAATTTGAATAAATGCCAAAAACCCCGAATGCTTGAAATTTCAAGCCCTTCGGGGTTCTTTTTATGTCTAATGACAACCAAATGACAACCAAACTAAGAAAAAGATGATTCAGAACAATTCTTAGTTGCTTCTGGCAGCGAATTCCTCATAGCTTAGGATATCTGTCTCTCCGGCCCATTCTTTTGCGGATACATACATTTTGTACTTGAATTCCATATCTTCGTCACGAGCAGCTTCTTCTTTTTTTCGAACTGACGGGATGTATGGGGTACCGTTTTCATCTATTGCAGAGTATCCCGGATATTTTTCTTTCCATGTCATATAAGTATCTTCATCTACTTTACCGTCAAGAAGGCTTATCCTTGCTTTGTACCATGACAGAAGTGCTGTGTTGAACTCAGATATTTCAGTATCAGTTCTATCTGGGTATGCGCTGCTGTCTGCCTGATCCAGTACAAGGCAGATATTATCACCGATCTTATCCGGGACCAGCCCGTATCTGTCTTCAATATCGAATAGAGCATGAACTGCACTGTCGACCGAATTGACCTCGGTCGATTTTAGTGTGTAGAAATCGATCTCGAGAGCCTCAGCGATTTTTGCCATTGTATTGGCATCGGGTGTTCTGTTGCCAAGCTCATAGTTCCTTATGGTTGAATCATTGACTCCAATAGCTTCACCAAGCTCCTTCTGGGTAAAGCCTTTTTTCTTTCTGAAATATCTGATGCGAACTCCAAGAGATTGATTAGCGATCATTGTGTTCCTCCTGTACATTTCTTTATTTAAAGAAAGTATATCATAAATAGTTCAGAAATGCACTATTAAAAATACAAATAATAAGTTCAAAAATGAACTATAAAACTGTTGACAGCACAGAAACGAACTATTATAATACAATCAAACAGCACAGAAAAGTGCTGTAATATGCAAAATGATCAAACTTATACAGTTCATATCAGAACTGAGGTTATTCAGGAAAGGAGTTTTTATGACGAATTATGTGAAGGCAAAAGAGATCGTAGAGCTTATGGGTGTGTCTGAAGGCAAAGCATACAAGATCATCAGACAGCTCAATGATGAGCTCAAGGCAGCGGGTTATCTTACCGTTGCCGGCAGGGTTAGCCGCAAATACTTCGAAGAGAGGATCTACGGCTATGACACAGGAAGGAGAGGAGCATGAGTGTAAGCAAAAACGAGAAGACAGGCAAATGGGATGTGAGGGTATGGTACAGGGACATCACCGGAGAACGCAGACAGACTACAAAGAGAGGGTTCCGCACCAAGAGAGAAGCGCAGACCTATGAAACTGACTTTCTGCTGAAGCAACAGGGGCAGCTTGATATGAAGTTCGGAGACTTTGTTGATCTGTATCTTGATGAGATAGGTTCTCATATTCGCAGCAGCACTATGGAGACCAAGGAAAACATCGTCAATACCAAGATACTGCCATACTTTGCAGATAGAAAGATCCAGGATATCCGCGCCGTAGATATCAAAAGATGGCAGGCAAAGATCGGCAAACTGAAGAATAAACAGGGAGCTCCGTATTCCCAGGACTATCTCAGGACGATCAATAACACACTTAGTGCGATATTCAATTATGCGGTAAACGTATATGGCCTCTCAGGCAATCCTGTAAGGAGAGCCGGCGGAATGGGCAAGCAGATCAATAAAGTCGATGACTACTGGACCAAGGATGAATATCTGAAGTTCTCCGAGCAGATCGCTCAGCATACGGAGTATTTCTACGCTTTTGAGGTGCTGTACTGGACCGGTATCAGGAAAAGTGAGCTTCTTGCATTGACCCCGGCGGACTTTGACCTCGAGCACAATACGCTGAGGATCAATAAGCAGCGCATCTATGACCATAAGGAATGGCGCATCACAGAGCCGAAGACGGCAAAAAGTTACAGGACGATTGTTATCCCGAGATTTCTGGCTGATGAAATACGTCAGTACCTTGAGTTGCTGTATGAGCCATCTCAGGACGAACTGATATTCAATTTCGGCAGAAGTGATCTGAATGGGATGATCAAACGCGGTGCTGCGGCAGCCGGACTCAAGCGTATAGATGTTCACGGACTCAGGCACTCTCATGTATCACTGCTGATCAATAATGGGTTCAATGCTCTTGCGATCGGCGACAGAGTGGGTCATGAGGCGCAGGAGATTACCTACAGATATGCCCATCTTTTCAATGAAGCACAGAAGAAGATGGCATCAGCACTCGATCAGGAAATGGAGGAGATGATCAATGGGTAGAAGCCCTAAGGATTCCCGCAGCAAGGTAGACAAATACGACAGGATCCGTAACAGGACGATAGCATTCAGACTGTCAGAAGCTGAATATACAGCTGTAGAACTGAAAGCCGGTCTGTGCGGGTACAGATGGAAACAGGATTATATCCTTGACGCGATCCTGAACAACTCTGTGACTGCAACAGCAAATCCGATGATGCTGGTGCAGTTCAGAAGACAGCTAAGACAGATATCTGAACAGTTGGAGCATAGCTCTCTCACAGATGAAGAACGTGATGAGCTGCACATCTCAATCAATATCATGAGGGAGATACTGGAAGCTTTTGCTTATGAAAGAGACCTTAATGGAGAAGGGAGGTGAAAAGTATGGAGATAAGATACACAGGTAACGAGACTGTAGACAAATTATACGGTGTGGAAATTACGGGCAGCGTGATCCCTTCGATCTGGTACAGCAAGATCCTTAATGAGAGCGGCAAGCCGGATACGGTGGCTATCAACTTGCTTGCGGATATCGTGTACTGGTACAGACCGACTGAAGAGCATAACGAGTTTGATCCTGACGTGATCACCCTGAAAAAGAAGTTCAGTGTAGACAAGCTTCAGCTCGGGTATGAACAGATTCGTAAGAAATACGGGTTTACAAAATACCAAAGCAGAAGAGCACTTGAAACACTTGAGAGGCTTGATCTGATAGAACGCGAATACAGGACTGTGACGACCAAAGGCAGCAAGCTAGGCAACGTCATGTTCATAGGACTTAATGCTGATAAGGTGATCGAGATAACATACCCAGACAGAGGGCCGCACCCTTGTCATAATAAACCGACAAGGGTATCAGAAAAAAGCAACGAGGTCATTGAAAAAAAACAAGCAGGTAGTAACAAAAAACCAACGACAAATACAAAGATACTAACAAAAAATACTACAGAAAATCATACTCATATCTATCAATCTGCTGTTGACGGTGTAAGAGAACAGCTGGAATATGATGCACTCATTACGGACAAAAGATATGACAGGGGAATGATAGATGGGATGATAGAGCTGATGGCAGAGATAATGACTTCAAGGAAAAGAAATCAGATGGTCAATGGCGAATTAAAGCCAACGAAGCATGTTGCAGACAGGCTTAAGGAGATCGATGCAGATATGCTCAAGTATGTTATAGACAGCATCAAGGTATCACCTAACCCTGTCAGCAATACCAGATCGTATATGCTCACGGCGCTATACAATGCGCCGGTGACGTATCAGACACATCTTGATATGACTGTAAGGCATGATATGCATGCCAGAGAATTTGGAAGCTGGGACAATTCATTCCCGGCAGTATAGAGAGGAGATTATATGACTGAGATAAACAACACGAAGATCATTGCTGTAGATCACGGATACGGCAATATCAAAACCGCACACACTGTAACACCGGCCGGAATAACTGAATATGACAGCGAGCCGGCCTTCAAGGGCAATATCCTTGAATACGATGGCAAGTGGTACAAGATAGGCGAAACACACAAGGAGTTTGTCGCTGATAAATCAAGTGACGACGAATACTATCTACTTACGCTTATGGCGATTGCCAGGGAGCTGAACCAAGAGAAGATAACTGATGCAGATGTCTATATTGCCTGTGGACTTCCTCTCAAGTGGGTCAGAACACAGCGTGAGAATTTCAAGTCGTACCTGACGCGCAAAAAGAAGGTGTCTTTCAAGTATAACGGTACTGAATACCGTATCAGGATAGTTGGATGCACAGTGCTTCCGCAGGGATATCCTGCAGTGGCATGGGCAGTGAAAAACTATCAGGGGACGCATATGGTCGCAGATATCGGCAACGGCACAATGAACATCATGTATATCATCGATAAGAAGGTCAAAGAGGAAAGATGCTGGACTGAAAAGCTCGGTGCCAATGAGTGCATGATCAAGGCAAGAAATGCAGTAATGGATGAGACCGGAGCTAATATCGAAGAAGCAACTGTAGAGCGTGTGCTGAGATTTGGCACGGCTGACATCCCGGAAAGATACCTTTCGATCATCAGAAAAGTGGCTGAGGACTATGTCGCAGATATATTTGCAGCACTCAGAAAGTATGATTACAATCCTGATCTTGTGAAGCTCCATGTAGTCGGAGGCGGTGCATCCCTTGTCAAGAACTTCGGCAAGTACGATCCTGATCGAGTCGAGATCATTGAGGATATTTGCGCGAATGCAAAAGGCTACGAATATATCACTGAACTTATACTGAGGAGGAAACTGTAATGGCTAAGCATAGCGGGATAAGTGTCAGATTCTATCCTGACCGGGAAGACCATCAAAGGGCCTGGCAGTATCTGCAGGAAATGGATACTGAAGAATACCCATCGAAGAACCAAGTCATTATAGAAGCGATTCTTGATTACTTTGATAACTCAAATGAGGAAGCCAAAGCAAATCTGTATTATTCTGATCAGTTGATGCCAATCATTACGGATGCTGTGGATCAAGCTGTTGAAAATGCAGTCGAACGAGTTCTGCCGGCATTTCTGTCAGGATGTATCGCAGGATTATCTGTAAGTACTGGCCGAAAGGGATATGAAACACCTCAATTGATTGCTGTATCATCAAGCAGCACAGCTATATCTGATGATGAGATCGAAGAGTCCGGTCTTGATATGGCTTTTCTGGCGGAATAGAGATCATAGTATGAAATAAAGGATGGTATCAATTTCGGGGTAAACAATATCAGTCTGGTATCAAAAACACGTGTGCACGATACCAATAAAAGATGCGGGAGAATTGATGATATTCAGGCTGGTATCAAATGATCCTGAAATGATATCAGAGATGGTAGCAGGCAAAAGCTGTTTCTGATGACTGAGTGAGCAGCAAGGAGACAGCTTTTCCATTGGTTAAATCATAATAATAGAGGGGATAATATCATCTGCATAAGCGTAGCAAGCAGAGCAAAGTAGCGCTCACGCACTCCTTCGCGACTCAGGGGACTCCCCTGAAACCCCGGGTGAATAGCTTGCGTAGACGGTTAATTGGATGCACCAAGCTGGTGTAGAGAAAATAGAGGAGGTTTTGTTATATGAGAGAAAGAAGATTCAGAGTACCATTATACTTTACTGCAGAGGAAAAAGCGGATCTGCACTCAAAAGCAGAGGCGGCGTGTATGAACTATAATCGCTTCATCAGGATGCTTATTGCAGGATATGATCCTGTTGTAATACCTGATGACATATTCTACGAATCAATGGAAATGATAAGACAGTTCGCTGATAAGATCGATGAAGTAGCTATAAAGGCAGATAATTCTGCAGATGTGGTCGCTATCATGGCAGAAGCTCGCAAGTGGAGATCTTTTCAGAATGAAATAGAGAAGGAATTATTACGACCGAAAAAGAGACGTTGAATATATGTGTCAAATATGACTTGATAATGGCAATGTCAAATGATTCTTGCTTTATTATCTGAGATACCACCTCTATCATAAGAGCAAGAATCACTTCGGGAGGCTGGATATGGATATAGGAAACAAGATTCAAAAGATAAGAGCTGATCATAATATGACACAAGCTGAGTTTGCTGATAAGTTTCATGTTTCAAGGCAAACGGTTTCTAACTGGGAGAACAACAAAAATTACCCGGATCTGAGCATCCTGCGAAGCATAAGTGACGAGTATAATATCTCGTTTGATACTCTTCTTAAGGAGGATGTAGAGTATATCGCTCAAATCGATAGAACCGGCGATCAGGCGATACGAGCCACAAAGTGGCTTAAGGTAATGATACCTATAGTGGTCATCATGATAACTGTTTCTGCTGCAATAACCATTCATCAGCACAAACTTGGTTCATATGAAAGCGGTCCCTTGCCTGGAATCGATGATAAGAACTATGTGTATCCAGTCAATGAAAACGGTCAGACATATGGACTTGACTGGATGGGAGATGATTATGAGGAGCATGCTCCTGATCTTATTGCTGCACAAGGAGTAAATGGCAAACAGGGTTATGTAAAACGTATAGACCTTGACGATTCAGATGGCTCCCTTGTCAGCACTCCTGAGGAAGCCACCCAGTATATGGATAGAAAGAACCAGCGAAATGGAAAAAACTATTATATCGTTATCCCTGTGTTTGCTGAGGATGGTGTGACTGAAATAGACCAGTTCTGGATATACAATGGTTCGGGCCAATTCAGCGTAGAAAGTAGTAGTAAGGCGGTAACGGTCCCTGATTTAACTGGAATGAAAAAGGATGACGCAGCGGAAGTATTAGAGAAATCAGGGCTTGAATTAGGGAACATCGCTATTGTAATAACTGATGGTGATAAAGGTACTGTAGTAAATCAGGATCCGCCTGCCGGAAGCAATCTCGGGGCAGGCTCCAGAGTGGATATTACAGTAAATGGTGAATGACAAAGCGAAGGATCATAACGATCATAGGAGCGGTACAAATCTGTGCCGCTTCATTTCGTTTACATACTGAATTCCGCTGAGGGCCTCTAGATTTTGCGAGCGTGTACTCTCCCTCTATATATGATTTCAGCATATTTATTGTAAAACAATAAATTTTTATTGACTTTTTGAGATAACCGATCTATAGTCACTAAGGGAAAGATCATCACACGGAGGTGCTAAAGTATGAAGCAGGATAAACTCGCCAGCTGGCTCAAATTCATTATCATAGGTGTAGGGCTGTGCGGCCTGATAGTTTATGCTCTGATCGTGCCGATGTTTGGGCAGGCACAAGTCTTGGAGGCTCCTGAATTCGCTTACTGTTATATGCCGTGGCTTATATTCATCAGTCTTACTGCTATCCCTGTATATATTGCGCTATTCTTCTGCTGGAAGGTTGCTTCTAACATTGGTAACGACAGGTCGTTTTCAATGGATAACGCCAGACTGCTCAAATGGATTTCCTGGCTTGCGGCAGCTGATTCGGCATATTTCTTTATCGGCAATATTGTGCTGCTCTTCATGAACATGAGCCATCCGGGCGTTACGCTTATGTCGCTAATTGTAGTGTTCGGCGGAGTAGCAATTACAATAGCTTCAGCGGCTCTATCGCACTTAATAGTTAAGGCTGCAGACCTTCAGGAAGAGAGCGATCTTACTATTTAAGGGGGCATCATGGGAGACAGAGACGAAATCAGACTCGAAGGCGAGATAATCTTCAACATAGATGTCATGCTGGCAAAACGCAAAATGAAGGTATCTGAGCTTGCGGACAAGGTTGGTATTACACTCGCTAATATGTCGATACTAAAGACCGGCAAAGCAAAGGCCATCAAAGTTACTACTCTCGCAAAGCTGTGTGAGGCGCTAGACTGTCAGCCGGGAGACATACTCGAATACAGGAGGAAAAAGGATGAGTAGACTATCAAAGATCTTTCTATTCGCTGTATCGCTCCTGACACTCCTTATATCACTCAAGCTGTTCTGGAATATGGGTGTATATGTTGATGAAGCAGGCACTTCACCTGACAAGGTCTGCGGAGGCGAATTCTGGCTGTATATGGACTGGCTCAGACTTCTGCTGCTGATAGGAGCATCGGCCTTAACCTTCAGGAATATCTTCGAGAAGTAGAGTTCTAACAGTATATCCAAAGGAAATGATTTTATGAATAATAAAAAATTGAAGATCGCAGTTTGCGGACTGCTGATCGTGATTAGTGCGGGCTTAATTCTATACTGCATACATTTTTTAACTGATCAGAATACATATGAGGCGGATACAATTGGCATCAATGTGGCGGTTGATCAGAAAACTAATAAAGACGCAGTAAGGGAGTATTATCATGTCAGCCCGCCGGGCAGGGTTTTATATATGGGCAATACGGATGCGTTCGATTTTGATGAAGCAGTAGTGTATTTTGACAATACAGATGATGAAACGGCACTTGCCCTTATGACTGCAGTAAAGCAAAAGGAGGAGCATGAGGTCTTTGACATCAGTGTATGGAGGGTAGGAGACGATTATTTTGTGTTTGACAAACTTAATGTCAATCTATGGACACCATGCAGGCTATATCTCTATACACCGACTTCCGGGAGTGGAAACTCTGGTGAGCAAGTAAAACAAGAAGAACTTGAGCTTTGGGGAGAATGGGATGACGTTGATCTTGTAGGGATCCAGGTCAGGGAGCCATTGCAATGAAGGAGAAAATTATTACTGGAGCCGTCGTTATTGCTGCAATCATAGCGCTATTCTATACAGCAATACATTTCTGGAGAAACACTTACTATCTGCAGATGTTGGATCAAATGGACTGCGGCGTTTCTTTGAGCGATGTAAAGATCGAGATGATAAGCGAAGAACGTGGCGGGATAACCATGGATGGCGTGACAGTTTACAAATTGTCTATTAAGGAAAAATATGATACAGGCATGATAGAAGTTTCCGAGTGGAATGATCTGCCTATAAGCGACAGTATTGTGAACTATTACATGATAAATGCACAAAAGACAGGTAATTATCTTTGTAATCTTGAGAACGGAAGCTGGAAGATTGTTGGTAAGAATAAAGAAGAAGGCATTTACAGAAACATAGAACTGTATGTTTATGATGAAGACGGACGATGCTTCTACATATACAAATGGGATTCTTAGTACTGCAGAAGTTGACATAAGATGGATAAGGAGCACATTATGACTTTGTTAGTAGCTTTTACGGCAGGTGTAATAACGCAAATTGCTGGAGTTAATATTATCAGAAACATAAAAAAGAAAAACTATATTAGAGCTTTGGCCATAGTGGCAGGCTTAGCCATATTGTATCTGAGCGGATTCTATTTATTCCTCTTTTTTATAACTAGCATGTAAAACGCTCGGATCCGTAACATCATATAAAAAACACATTGCCAGTAGTATAAGTGCTACAATGAACCAAGGGGAAGCAGCGCATAGCTGTTGCTCCCCTTGTTGCTTTACAGGCTTTCTGCCAATATGTAAAACGCATGTAAAATGCTGCTTGCGTGACTGACGCAGGTTTGAGATATACAATCAGCATGGGAAGTAATGGCTGAGCAGGAAAAGAAAACTGTGGATATAGGGCAGAAGATATACGAAATACGAAAATCAGAGGGGCTGAGCCAGACTGAATTCGCTGATAAGTTCCATGTCACAAGGCAGACAGTCTCAAACTGGGAGCATGGCAAAAACTACCCGGATATGGAGACCTTGATGCGCATCAGCGATGAGTACGGCATCACTTTTGATGAACTTATCAAGAGCGACAGGGAGCTGATCAGATCTATCGATCGCAGCCGTAAGGTCGCGTCTAAAAGCATAATGATCTTCGCGCTGCTTGGTGTGATCGTGATCGCTGCTGTCCTCGTGAAACTGATGCCTGGGATAGTGTCAAAACTTTACTATGATCCCACGAAGATAGTTGCGAAGGCTGTGGATGAGGACGGAGGATATTATGAAACTACCAGGCTGGAACTTGACGCCAGAGTATACAGCGAGCTCTATCTTCCGCAATTCAAATATGAGTTTGCAGAGAGCACTCCGCAGGGATACGGGAAGTATGACTTCTCGCTTGAAGAATCTATCCGTATAGAGCCTGCAAAGGAACATCAGGTATTCGGACATATAGCGAGGAACCACATACAGATTTACGACCCCACAGAGTTCAGAAAATCTGATGCGGAGTTCGTAAGGGATGTTGAATCCGATGGTGATATAAAAGACTGGATGCGCGAAGACCTTGCATCGCTGGATGACGGCAAGCGTTACATCGCATATGTAACTCTTAACGAAGACATGGACTACGAGGATGCCTGCAAATGGATAGATCAGTTCGATACCGGATTCCCATAGGCTGTCATTGTCACCGAAGATGATGAAGGCTTTGCTGTAGATGCTACAAAAGAGATGCTGCTGAATATTGTTGACAGCGGCATGATCTGCAATATAAAGACACAAAACAATAGTTAGCAGAAGGAGGACTAAATGTTTAATATCAACCTTATTATCACGATCGTGCTGATAGCACTCATCTTATTCATCATACTTACGGGATACGTGAAGGCACCGCCTGATGTTGCGTACATCATTTCCGGTATCAGAAAGACACCTAAGGTGCTGATCGGACGCGCAGGAATCAAGATCCCATTTCTTGAGAGAAAGGACTTCCTGATAGTCAAACAGATCTCTATAGATGTCAAGACCAACGGATACATCCCTACATACGACTTCATTGGTGTAGACATCGATGCCGTATGCAAGGTAAGAGTCATCACTGACGACAATGTCGTAATAGGCGAGGGAGATGGTCAGCGCGAGGTAAGGGGCATCGATCTGGCTGCAAAGAACTTCCTTAACATGGGTGAAGAGCAGATCGCTGAAGCTCTTGTAGATTCTCTTCAGGGTAATATGAGAGAGATCATCGGCACTGTGCCTCTCCGCGAGCTGTGCAACGACCGCAAGAAGTTCGGCGACGAGGTCCAGGCAAAGGCTCAGAGAGATATGAATGCTCTCGGCATTGAGATCATCTCATGCAATATCCAGAGGATCACAGATGAGAACGATCTTATACCGGCACTCGGTCAAGATAACATGAGCCAGATCCAGAAGGACGCGAGCATAGCTAAGGCTAACGCCGACAGAGATGTGGCTATAGCTGAGGCCAAGGCGGCAAGAGAAGCTAATGAGGCCAAAGTACAGTCAGATACAGATATAGCTGAAAGACAGAACCAGCTTGCCATCAAGAAGGCATCGCTCAAGCAGCAGGAGGATACCGCAAAGGCTGCCGCTGATGCTGCGTACGCTATACAAGAGCAGGAACAGCGCAAAGCTATCAACACGGCTTCAGTCAACGCAGAGATCGCCAAGACCGAGCGCGAGGCTGAACTCAAGGAAAAGGCTGTAGCAGTAAGGAAGCAGGAGCTCTCCGCAGAGATCGAAAGACAGGCTGATGCGGACAAGTACCGCAGACAGCAGGACGCTGAGGCTGAGCTGATCCAGGAAAAGAAGAAGGCAGAAGCTGTCAGATATGCCCTCGAGCAGGAGGCTGCAGGTATCAAGGCTAAAGGCGAAGCTGAGGCTGCCGCGATAAAGGCAAAGGGCGAAGCTGAGGCTGCTGCAATGGAGAAGAAGGCTGAGGCATATCAGAAGTATAACAATGCAGCTATCGTACAGATGTTGGTAGGAGTGCTTCCTGATGTAGCTAAGAGTGTTGCAGAACCTATCAAGGCTATAGATAATCTGAATATATACGATGGTGGCAGCGGCAATGGAGCAACATCGGTGTCCGGAATAAGCCCTGTTGTCATGAAGCAGGTATTTGACACCATGAGCGAAGCCACGGGTGTTGACCTCAGAGAAATACTCAAAGCAAGCACTCTTGAAGCAAAGACCGATAGGCATATAACTATTGACAACATTCCTGAGATCAAGGTATCAGCAGATAAGGCTGCAGAGGCAGATAATTAAAGGAGGAACTATAACAGCCTGAATCCAAGGGAGTAATAAGCCGAAAATGAATAAAAAAATAGCATTAAAGATGCTGATACTGATGGTTTTGGTGATTGCGGCAGGCGCTGCTGCGGCATGTGCCCGTACGGACGGAGGCTTTGTGTCCCCGAACGAAGCTTCAGAGCTGATACCCGATCTCACTACAGAAATCAAAGAAGAAAACAGAGCAGACTTCGATTTCACAGAAAATGCCATGGATTACCTTGAATTTATTGGTACTAAGCTTCCTGTCAGGGACATCACTGATAAGGGCAGTGACCATGAAGCCGCCCGGGAGTGGATCATATCCGAGTTAAAGAAAGCCGGTTATTCGGATGATCAAATAGAACAGCAGAAATTCGTTGGTGAAGGATCGAAGGTCACAAATATCATACTTACTGTAGAAGGTGAGGATACTTCGCATCAGATCATCGCGGGTGCCCATTATGATGGAGACGGAGTCGGAGATAACGGTTCGGGAACTGCACTGCTTCTGGCGAATGCAGTCGGTCTGGCAGGTGTAAAGCCACATTATACAGTCAAATACATATTTTTCGACGCTGAGGAAATCGGATGTGTAGGAAGTTCATACTATTCAAAGCATATGAGTGATGAGGAAGCTGCAGGCACGATATATATGATAAATCTCGACTCGCTCGCTTTTGGCGACTACTGCAACATATACGGAGGAGACCAGTCGCTTTCAGAAAAAGGAGTTCCCGGATTGACCGATGGCTATGACATTGCTGCCGACATTACAGAACAACTTGGATTCGAGGTTATGAGAACTTCCGATCTTGACGGGTATTTCGCTGAACACGGAACCGGCCCTGAGATCGAAGAGGGTACGCTCTATACGAACCCTTGGACAGACGAGAACCCTTCGCCTTCTAATTACTCGGTACCTTCGCCTGCGACGCTCCCGGCAAGCGATCATATCGGCTTCATGTACAGAGGGATTGAATACATTTATTTTGAGGCGACGAACTGGTTTGCTGAAGGTGAAAATGATGATGTTGAGGCGACATCATACACCGGATACATTGAAACATACGACTATTCACTGGGAGAGCACGGTATGTTTATGAATACAGAATATGACACTTGGGAGAACCTGAACAAATATTTCCCAGGTAGAGCGGAGAAGCATTTCAGGATATATTCGCCACTTCTGTCTGCGATGATACTTGTAAAGTAAATGGAGATCGATAATATGTGGGATCGTAAGGAACTGAAAGAAAAAG
Organism: uncultured Eubacteriales bacterium; assembly: GCA_902786855.1. GTDB lineage: Bacteria > Bacillota > Clostridia > Peptostreptococcales > Anaerovoracaceae > Crickella. The sequence goes on from CADAEH010000010.1 coordinate 67,103, forward strand.
CAAAGACCAAATTCAGAGCGAATAGAATCACGTGCATATTCGCGGCGCTGCTGCTCTTTTTTACGGGGAGCTTTGGAAGCGGCGGTGCAGGATCGACTGTAGGAACAAATTTAAGGCACAATAACAGCACATCATATGAGAATGAGTCCTATGATGAATCATTCTTTGAGGATCTGGGTGAAGATATTGAAATAACTGTCGGCGATGAAGTTCCGAATCTCGACACAGGTGATTCAAGTCTGCCGGCTATATTTGGCATAGTTTTCGGAACTATCCTTCTGGTTATTGTGATAATAGGTCTGCTGCTCGGTATATTCCTGCTGAACCCGCTGCAGGTAGGGCTCAGAAAGTTCTTTATTGATAATGCAGGAGACTCTTCCGCCGGGTTGAATCGGGGCAATATAGGACTCGGCTTTGGAGCAAACTATAAGAATATAGTTGGAGCGATGTTCTCTACGGATATTTATGAAGTATTGTGGACGCTGCTTTTGATAGTTCCCGGAATAATCAAAGGATATGAGTGGCGGCTTGTTCCGTATCTGCTTGCCGAGAATCCGCGCATGTCAGGCGCTGAAGCCAGAGCGGTTTCAGCTGAGATGATGTATGGCAGCAAGGCAGACGCATTCGTACTTGATCTTTCATTCATCGGCTGGTATCTGGTAGGAGCTATAACCTTGGGAATAGGGAATCTTGTATGGACCCATCCTTATGTGGCAGCAACTGATACAGAACTCTATCTTGCACTGGGCGGAGGCCAGGCAGGTATGAAAGATGCTGCTGCTGACAATGGTTATGGTACTACCGACATTCATGAAGATATTGATTTCATTATTGAATAAGTAAAATGAGGCCAGATATGAGTAAAAATACAAATTCCACTCGATCGATTGATGTGACAAAAGGACACAGGAGAATGATTATTACGCTGGCTTCGATAATACTGATACTGTCGATCACGGCGTGTGCAAAGAATGAACAGAAAAGCGGTGAAAACGAAACTGCAGATGCTGTAGCAACAGAACTCAGTGATGCGGAAATGGCATCACTGATGAAGCAGGTCGCAGAAAGCGATGTCAGCAGAAGCTATGGAGAATATCTTAAAGATGAGGCTTTTGCAGATGCAGAGATATTCGGTGTCGACAGAGACGGAGATCAGGGTACTGCTTATGCATATCTGTATGACGGAGAGTATGTTGTGTTCAAAGATAAAGCATATGAGATGTCAGGATCCGCTGGGGAAGTCATAATCAAATTTACTTACAGAGAAGATGATGTAACTTTGTCTGAGATCATATGGAGTGCTGACGGAGATGACCATGAAAACTGGATGAAAGAGAACTTTCCGGCTGAAGCCTTGAGGAAGGCAAAAAACTATATAGCCTATGATTCGAACGGCAGAAGCTTGCTTGGTTCAAAGGTCAATGAGACAGTCGCGGAAACCATGGGTGTTCCGGTCGAAACAGAAAATCTTCTCATGATCGATACAGACAACGAAACATATGAACTCATCAAGACGATTGATGGCAATGACGGGACCTTTGACACAGAAACATTGGAGAGCGGAAATCTGAAAGATCTGTAAACGAAAAACGGTAAGAGCACAAGAATATATAACATTTTTATGACTGTTTTATTGAGGAGGGCTTTAATTAAGATATGAGCTTCTATGGCTTCGATTTCATATTCCCTTTAATGTTCATTCTCGTGTTTTCGCTTGTGGCGATCACATTCATAGTTACTTTGGTACGTGGAGCTTCTGAGTGGAACCGAAACAATCATTCGCCAAAGCTAAACGTGGAAGCAACGTGCGTATCCAAAAGGACAAATGTCACGCAACGCAATGAGCCGGTTGCAGGAGATATAAGCGGAGCGCATGGGTATATGCACTCATCAGACACATCTTATTATGCAACATTTGAAGTGGAGAGCGGTGACAGGATAGAGTTCCATATCACCGGACTCCAGTATGGCAAGCTAAAAGAAGGAGATACCGGAGTGCTTTCATTTCAAGGAACAAGATATCTTTCATTCGAGCGACATGTGCCCCAGAACGAGGATGTCGATTTTCTGATAGAGCAAGGTAACGACGTAGATGTCACAGTCGAATAAAAGAATGGTAAAGATAACGGTCTATGATCATGAATAAGCACAGGAAGAGAATACTTATCATTTTGTCAATAATAATAGTTGCAATAGCAGCAGTCTTTGTCAAGAATTATAACGATTCCAAGCTGCCTGCTCCTATTGTTGTGCCAACAGATATTGAACTTGTCAAAATTGAACATGATCACGCTGAAGAGAATTGCTTCGATAAAGAGTGGATATCCGGACTCGAGGGCTTACTGAAAGATGCGAAGCCAACACACCGACAGAGCGTGAATGATTCACCATATGCGGATGACTATTATGCTGTAACATTCGAATCTGAGACCATGGATAATGACCCGTTCTATGTATATGAAGACGACAAGAAGACTTATATAGAGTTCCCGTATGAAGGGATATATTTGGCCGATGACCGCATGATCGATCATCTTGCAGTGATGTTCCCAGACCATCTTTTCGGTAAGTGGGTCTGCTGCGGCATAGTGGAAGAGGGCAATGAACTTAGCGAAGAAAACATCATTAGCGGAGAGCAGCTTGAGGAGCAATTCGGAGCGGATGTAACCGGAAGTGAGATGGTCATAGGCAAATATGGCATCGAAGGTTATTCAGACGTGCCGGGGACTGAATGCGGTAAGCTTAAGAAAACAAGCGATAATGAATACGAGTGGCAATTGCGGATCAGTATACTCGATGGAGAGAACCTGGACGAGCCAATAACGGAGACTTACCATTTCATACTCAATAACGGATATATGTTTGTAACTACAGAGTTTGATAGTAATAATTATGATACAAGTAACCCGCTTGTGTACAAAAGAGCGGAGTGAACATTAACATTTGCAGGCGGATGTAATATGAAAAACAAAAAGATGCTGATGTCATTAATAGCGGTCATACTGCTTGCTTCTAGCGGATATATTGTCTGGGATCTATATATAATTCGCCCACTTGCAGGCGAATATGTGTCCGTAGACGCAACGGACTCTTTGTATGAGCTTACATTATCAAAAGCAGGACGTATCAATGTAGTGGATGTTGGTGCAGGTAATCCGGTCATAGAAGGCTTTGTTTTTGCAGTACCTGATTCAGTCAATAGGCTGCGCATAAAGACATATGGAGAGACTGACGGAGCTTTTCTTGGAATCAAGGATCATAAGCTTTCCATCTACCCTGCTTCACTTGGTTATCAGCCTGCAGATTCCAAGGCACCTGTATCATTTCACATCATAGTACTTGAAACCGCTTCTGAAAGCATGCAGTTTAACGAAAAGGGATACGAATGAAGGCCAGCATTACATTATTGATCATACTTGCCGCCACACTTGTTTTTATTATAGTGGCGATTAAAGTATATAGAAAACATATGGCAGATAAGACTGCAATGGAAAAGGACGCGATAAACAAAGGCTTGATCGCATACTTTCTCACAGACAGTCCGCTATTGGGCTGGCTCGTATATAGGAAGAACGATCCAAAGAACAGGCTAAAATAGAGTACGATGGTGATATATCAATGATTGCTATCGGCGAATGACAATGCATTTGTAAAGGCTATACTTTTATGAAAATCATATTGAAATAGATATGCATACATGCTATCATTAGTTCGTAAATAGCGAAATAATGATACGGAGACAACTATGATTCTTTTAAATATAAGACTCAACAATATATATGGATTCAGGGACTTTACTGCGGATTTCACTTATCCCAAAAAGGTTGTCAATTCATTTATAGAGGATGAACACCTTGCAGGCAGGCCTCGCTTCCGTTACAAGAAAGCGGTGGTCTTGATAGGTGCTAATGCAACAGGAAAGACCAGCTTTGGAAAAGCTCTGTTAAGGATCTTCAGATATATCGAAAGCGGTGATGAAAAAGGCCTGTATGAAATGGTCACACGAGGTAATCGCGGGGAATTTAGCATCGATTTTGTAAATGAAGGTTATATTCTGAACAGAATATCAGCAAAAATCGATCCTGAACACGAAACTATAGATTTGGGTTATCTTGCGACAGAGATCCGGCAGATGGATTCATATGAGATGTGTGTTGACAGACTGCAGGGCCTTGAGCCAGCTGTGATTAATGATTACAAAGAGCTGAAAGGCTATATCGGCAAGATCAATTACAGATTTGCGTATCCTGAGATAGAAAAAGATCTTAAGCTTAGCGGTATAAATAACAGAGTATTGCTCAAAACACTCAGAGCGGTAGTCGGCACCCTTGATCCGACGCTTAAAGATGTATCTATCGCTAAAGATCTGAAGAATTCTTTTGTAATTCGGAGAGGCAATGAAGAGATAATCATTCAGGATGGAAAGCTCTTAAATCGTGAGGCTCTTTCAAGCGGAACTGTCGAAGGAATTGATGTTGCGGCATTTCTGGCGTCAATGAGATCGGATGATAACAGTTTCTACTACTGCGATGAGCATTTTTCATACATACACAGCGATATAGAGAAAAGGATATTTGGAATAATGCTTTACCGCCTTGGTGATAATGAGCAGCTGATATTCACTACTCATAATATGGATATGCTGGATTTGAATCTGCCGAAGCATTCTTATGGATTCCTAAGAAGAGAGCGGGATGATACGGATTATGATATTTCTATTATATTTGCATCAGAGGTCTTAAAGCGCAATACTGACTCAGTCAGGAGTGCAGTTGAAAATGATGTTTTCTTGTCTCTTCCTGATGATTCACTTCTGGATGAACTGGAGGTGGATAATGAACAGTAGATGCATTTATTATGTAGAAGGTGAGTGCGAAAAACAGCTGATAAACGCACTTAAAGCTTCTCCGGAGATGCTTATACCGGGAAAGGTCAAGGTGTATAACGTTAAGCAGGATCTCATCCCAAAATCACAGTTGCTTACGATCCAACCCAAGACAAAGGTGGCATTAGTGTTTGATACTGATGTCGAAGATAGAAAAGCTCTGGATAAGAATATTGAGTTGCTCGGGAAGTACTGCAGCAATGTTATTGTTATAAACATGATGCAGGTTCTGAACTTTGAGGATGAGATCGTCAAAAGTACGGATGTGAGCAAGGCGCAGGATCTAACGAGAAGCAGAAGTGTGAGTAACTTCAAGAGTGATTTCTGCAGGATGAAGGTTCAAGAATGCAGGAGCCTTCTTGAAAGACATCAGTTCGATGTTGAGAAGATATGGGTGAGCGATCCTCCTTCAGCCTTCAAAGACCTTGAGCAAGGAGCAACACGGATTATATCCGTGACAACCAAATGACAACCAAATTTCACAAAAATACAGTCAAATGGTAAAAACCGTTCAGAAATGAACTGCGTGAAACGCTGAAAAACCAAGCTTTCAAAAGAGTGAAAAAATTCTACTATAGAATTTGAGTAGGCCCCGGTGTCAAGAGGCAACCTTGATTAGCGGCTAAAAGGCAAAAAAGACTATCGTCACTAAGCCATAAATCAGTCTATAACCTAAGACTTTAGGAGAGAGTAACTATCTCTCCTAAGGTCTTTTTTTATCGACCAATTTCCGGCATGGTTCTCGCCCCGTAAGTCGAAACAAAAGGCGTGAAGAGATCGTATGCTTCCAATCGAAAACCGTTGAAATAAAGCCGTTTCGCTGGATTGTTACGTAAAATCTGAACAGGATCCCGGTACATGATCATGGACTGGGATGTCTGACTCGGACACAGGGATCATGGAGAAGGGATTATGGTGTGAAAGACCGCACCAGAGATGCTCGCAGAGGATATGAAACAGGATAGTGTTTTTTGCCCTTTGGAGGATAGAGGCATTTGCCCCGTGACATAGTACGATCGGTAAAATCCGGGAAACGGCCGATCCTGCTGCAAACCCACAATGATGCTCTAAGCGGGTGTTTTCAATGGTTTCGAAAGTTGTCGTAATATTGCAAAAACCCCGTTTTTCTCCCGTTTTTGTCCCGTTTTTGATTTTCGGGAGAAAAACGGGGGAACCAGGAGGTGAACTGCTACCCGTCAAGAGGACAGTGAAAAATTAAAAGATTTTTGCAACCAGTAACAGCAATGTTGCTGGTTGTTTTTTAGTTGCTTCCCTCGCCGG
>CADAEH010000011.1 GCA_902786855.1 uncultured Eubacteriales bacterium
GATTTAGACTTTTTCGACCTTTTTGACTCTCTTAGACTTCAGTATGGATTATCTCATTTCGGCGACGGACCCGCTACGCACGGATGGTTTACCGTTTACCAACTGACGTTGTCTACCCCATTTTCTATGCGGCAAATGGATGCCTGTTGCTTTTGACATCACATTTAGCATGAGCTGAAGTAGCTTTATTTCTTTAAAACAGCTGCGCTGGAAAGTACAAAGAAAAACAATCTGCAGAATGGTTCTGTTGAAAGGGAAAAGCGGTAGTGATGATACTATAAATTCAAGATCATATACTTTTATTGATATGAGAGCCTTAGATGACGAGTGGGAGGTCTGCTCTTGATAATATGGCTCAGAGCATTATTAGATTTGAGGAAAGGAGAAAAAATGAGTGCAAAACGAAATAAGATATTGTCTTTATTTTTGATTTTATCTTTGTTTGTCGGAATGGTAGGAATCTTCAATGTTGACACTACCTATGCTGCTGCAAAGAAGAAAATTCATATCAAGAAGAAAACGGTTATTCTTTCAGTAGGAGAAACCTATACACAAAAGTTAATAGCCAAGAATGGTAAAACTATTAAGGCAAAAAAGGTGAAATGGAAGAGCTCCAATAAGTCCGTAGCTAAAATCACTAAAAAAGGGAAGATCACAGCAGTCAGTGCCGGAACAGTTAAAATGACTGCAAAGTATAAAGGAAAAAAATACAAATTCACTGTTCAGGTAATGGCAAACTCTGGACCAGTGGTACCGTCCGCACCATCAAAAAATATTAGCTTAGAAACGAAGTCGCTTGTGTTGCATAAAGGGGAGACAAAAGTAATAAAAGTGACTATTGACAAATACGGGTCCTTAACAGGCTTTTCGGATAACAACAATATAGAGTGCACATGGGGCGATTGGACTGGTTGGGTAGATGGAAAAAATTCTATTTATTTGAATGTGACAGGAGTTGTTGCTGGCAAGTCTAAAGTTAAAGTACACTTCACTGATGATCCCGCAAACTACGACACGTTGGATATAACTGTTAATCAAAGAAAAACCAGTCATGCTAATCCGGAACAGGCATATTCACAATTACAGAATTATATACTTGCAACCGGAAAGAAAATACAGCCTAGTGATTATATGGTTGGAGATTATTATATAGAGTCCGCAGCAACTGCAACTAAGGATCATCCAAGAATTACAATTGCTGCAGAAGAAGATAAACCGACATTAATAGTTGAGATCCAGTTCGCAGACGATGAGTTTGAGTACTGGATGGTAATGAACGCATCTGATTTAGCAAAGAATGTTAATCAGTTTAATATGAGCCAACCGGGACTTTTTAGCACAAATTATTGGGGAGATATCTATATAGATAAGTACAGCGGACAGCTTTCAGATAATAATGGAGGTCTGGTCAGGATCAAAAAAACTGGACCGATAGTTGTTACAGATAGCAATGAGCTGATGCGTGTTTATACATTCGTCAGGAAATCAATACTTGCGGTTGACGATTATCTTTACGATGAAACAGGGTATGATTTGGTTGATCTCGGTTATTTATATATATAAACTGGACTATATTTCATAATCCGTAGAAACAGAGAGCAGTTACCAAGTCTCAGTCATGACAAACAATCCCACACCAGCCGGCTCAGCGAGCCGGCTGGTAATTTCTTCTTTTTAGGGAATAAATATTTAACCAAAAGCGAATAACCGTGTAAAAAACACGCAAAATGCGATTTGATTGACATGTTATTAAATTTAATATATAATCTCGATGCATTTATTGAGATGGGAATATATAGAAGTGGTGATAGTTATGGAAGCAATGAAAGCACACGATTTTATTACAGAAGAGCATGGAATCAATCTGCCAACTGTAAGAATAAAAAAAGTTATTCTTGATGACTTTAAAAGTGTAGGACACGGGGAAATAGTTTTTAGTTGCGGAAGAGAATTTGTTCCTTATGGTACGCAGGCAGATATCCTTGGAATCTATGGGCAGAATGGTTCTGGCAAAACAGCATTTATTGAAGCATTATCGATTCTTGGGCGCTTGATGGCAGGAGCGAGAGTACCAAGTGTATATGCTGAATGTGTTTCTGTTGATAAAGAGTATGCAAGGATTGAATGCATTTTTGATTTGCAATATCCGGATGGCATTAGGCGAGAAGCTTCTTATTCCTTTTGTATGTCCAACACTCCGCTGACAAAAGAAGAAATTGAAGAAAGACATAAAGAAAAAGCGGATGAAACTCTTATTCCCGACGAAGAGAGCAAAGTAACGATATTCAATGAGAAGGTCTCTTTGTTGTGGGAATCTGTTTCCAAACGACAGCCGATTATTGATACTTCATCAGAAGATGTTCCATTTATACCTGCCACCAAGAGGAAAGAACTGGTTGGAGGAGGAACCAAGGTTCTGATTCCACTTGAAGTAAACAAGAGACTTGCGAAAGATAAATCACGATCTTTTATTTTTATGAAAGAAACAATGGAAATGTTTGAAGATCATAACAATTTCTCAATTCCTTTCAAAGTCCTTGTTGAGTTAAGATATTATGCACGCTACTATCTGCATGTTGTAGATACAAAATCATCTGGCTTCATAAGACTTAATTTTGCTATGCCTATATATACTAGAAATGGCAGAATGCTGTTTAAAGTTAATAATCCAGAAACTATACCTGTAAAATTTCTTGAAGAAATAAAGGGTGATCTGAATCACATAAGTGCAGTTCTAGAACAACTAGTACCCGGTCTGACCATTGGCATGAAAGAAATCTCTCAGACTCTAGATAAAGAAGGTGAACCAGCATCTCTTTGTATGCTTATGGCCTATAGGGATGGAAAGGAACTGCCCTTAAGAGATGAGTCAGATGGTGTAAGAAAAATAATATCAGTTTTGAGCTTAATTATAGATGCATATAATGATCAGTCCGTAACAGTTGCAATTGATGAATTTGATGCTGGTATATTTGAGTATCTGCTTGGTGAGATACTTCAGGCACTCGAAGAGTCCGGCACAGGACAATTCATTTTTACATCGCACAATCTCAGACCTCTTGAAGTGATCAACAGGAAATATCTCTACTTTACAACTACTAACCCTGATAATCGTTATATACGTCTGAAAAACATTTCAGCAACTAACAATCTTAGGGATACATATTTCCGGGAGATCATACTTAGTGAGCAGGAAGAGGAGCTCTACAACAAGACTAAGCGCTTTAAAATTGTTTCTGCACTAAAGAAAGCAGGAGGCGTTTACTGATGGGGAAGAGGCCTAAAAGGAAAATAGTTTTGTTTCTTGTAGAGGGCAAGTCTGATCGGGAAGCTCTTAGTATTGCTATATCAGAACTATATGACAGAATTGATCCGAATATTGAAGTGTTCTTCCCTGTTATCAGAGATGAAGGAGTTGAGAGAGGCGGAGATATAACATCAACTTTTTTTATCAATAGCCGGGGAAAGGAACGATGGATTCATTCAGACAATATAGAGGAAGCGCTTTACACACTCTTTCTGGAGGACTTCTTCGATAAAGAGAAAATTTTGCCTAAAGATATTGCGGGTATAGTCCAGATTGTTGATACAGATGGAGCATTTATACCTGATGACAAAGTTATCTTCGATGAAAATATGTCTAAGGATGATAAACCGATATATACAGAAACCGAGATCCGGTGTGTAAATGCGGAACACATTAAAAAACGCAACGAACAGAAGAGCAAGAACCTAAATCATCTGAGCAGCATCAAAACTATAAAGGTTAAACAGAAGACAGTGCCATATTCAATATACTATTTTTCCTGCAACCTTGATCATTTCCTTCACAACGATGCTAACCTTGAGCATTCATTGAAAATCAAAAGAGCAAAAGAATTTGCAGGAGAGTACATTGATAAAACTGAGGCTTTTGTAAAATGCATAAATGACAACCCAGGCACAGTGCAAGATATGGATTACGCACAGTCATGGGAATTCATAAAACAGGATTTGAATTCACTTGAGAGACATACGAATTTGAATATCCTGCTACAGGAACTATGCAAATAGGTTGGGTAATATAATACGACATTAGTGTTAAGGTCAGGAGATTTTAGCTATTGTCGATTTTCAACCGATGCTAACAATGGAGAACCATAATTGAAATTATTTTCCCATAAAAAGAAACTGGTGACTATATATGAAAGAGCAGGCCATTAACAAGATTATATATTTTGACAAAGAAACTATTAGCAATATCTTGCAGGAAAAGAATAGAGGCGCATTATCACACCAATCAGACACTTCATACACCATAAATAACAGCGGTAATATATCTGCAAAAACAAATAATAAAATAAACCTGAACGTTCCTTTCCTTGCCAGAGTAGGATTCATGTTATCAGGTTCTATAGATGCTGGGTATATTGTCAGTCGCAATAGTATAACAACAGTTTCATCAACAGAAATCTCTGAATTTGAAAAAATAAAGCCGTCGTTATCAGTTTTTAAGAATGTCCAACTTTATGATATTGAAAACTCTTCCACATCATTTAGAGTAGCCGGAGGCTATATGCGGATGTTGAAGGCGGGCTTTGATGAAGATGTTGACCCGAAGGAATTCATGGCTGTGATGAATAATTATGATGGCTATGATACTTATAAAACTAGTGAAAATATATATGTTAGATTTAATAACACTGCTTTTATTAGTAACTATAAGAGAAATGATTTGTTGATGACAACATTAACTTTATACTGCATTCATGTAGGCAGGTTCGACAGAGATCGTTTTGATTTCAAGAAAGAGATTTCTAAAATGAATCAAATAATAAGTGATACAGAAAAGCCACAAACACTTGATGAGGTCTATCCTCCCCAATATGTACCTGAGACAACAGATTTGAATTATAGCGAGCGGGACATGAATAGTAACAATCAAGTAGATCTCTACGATGTTTTATATGCATGCATTATGTTGGAGGATAAGGATGAATAAAAAGCGGTCATACCATTTAGTAATAGGATCTGGCACCTATTTTGATGGAGTTGTTAATGATGTGTTACAGAAAAAAACAACGAAAAGTTTTATGGATCTTGTTAAAGAATCTGATGCAAATAGAAACGCTCATTCATGTAAAAAAATAGAGGCACAAAATGTCATTGTAAAGAATAATCATTATCATGGAATAGTGGAAGCTGCTCATGATCGACTGGGACCTCTTATTGAAGAACTCACATCAGAAGATGCTACAATTATGGTTCATAATCCACCAAAGGTGTTGATGGATTATATTAACGAGAAAAATGAAAGATCTCTAATAAACTTAACAATTCATCGTGAAAAATATTCAATAGAGAAAAATAGTAAAATGTTCTCATACAGAATATCAAAAATTGAGGAGTTGATTATTGGTCAGAGTGAAGCCATACAAGAAATAAGTAAAAGCTTGTGGTATCTTACTAATACAAATAGAACTAATCCATATGTAATTATGCTTTATGGTAATAGTAGTTTGGGAAAGACTGAACTAGTACGGGAAGTGGCAAAACACTTTTATGACGGGAAAGTGCTGGAAAAGCATTTGTCAATGTTTAAGAATCCAATATACTCAGACTATTTTTTTGGTGAATCACCAAATCGGAGAAGTCTTGGGTATGATCTGTTAGAAAGAGAGTCTAATTTAATCTTCTTTGATGAATTAGATAAATGTCCAGAACACTTTTACTCTGCTTTTTATACACTCTTTGACAATGCAATGTTTAAAGATGCCACCTATGATGTTGATGTATCTGGTATTGTGATTGTCTTAACTTCAAATTATCATACTAAATCCGAGATGATGAAGCAGCTTGGGCTACCTATCTTTTATCGTATAGACAAATTCATACATTTCAAAGATTTTGACAGCGATACGATTCATAGCCTTGTAGTGAAAGAGATTCATGAACGAAGGGATGATTATTGTAAGAAGTATACAGAGGAGCAAATGTATGCATTGATAAGTCCAAACATTTCAGTTGTTGGTGAAAATGCGAGAACTATCAAATACAAAATTCAGGAAGAAATTGAGAATATAATGTTTGAGGATGTTTCGGGCATTAATAGTAAATCCCTTATATAACAGCCGCTAATAACATAGAAACAGAAACAATAGTAGATAATAAACTATTTCTTTTAGCATAGTACGTTCTGATATGTTTTGATCAGTATAAGGTCTAATTCTGGGAGCAAAAAACTAGAATGTAAGGTTTGGGAAAAAGGTTAACTATAATGAGAAAGAAGATTTCTGAAAAAAATAGATTTCCTGTTTTTAACATAGATAATGAGTACAAAAAAATGCAGGATTTGTTTTGTGACAAACGAGCTTTTGGAAAAAATGATGTAATTAATGGCAGACTGCAACCAAGATATAGTTATAGTGATTGCTTGGCAGAACTGTTTTTGGGATGGAAGCTTAGAGGCACATTTACTAATTTGCATGAAATGTTATACATGCTTGGTATTAGTGAAAAAGACTTTAAAGAACAAGTTACTGACGAAAAGTTATTAGACTATATCCAATTCGTTTTTAATGCCATTGCTTTTGTAGATAAAGAAGCAAAAAAGAATGGTTATTACCGAAATGGGGATACCATATTCAATGCAATAATAGATAATGGAAAGCAAATACTAGAGAAATTAGGTGCGCATTTATCTATTGATAATCAAGAGTTTTTTGTCATTTATAAAAATGATGTCGCAACAATTACATCTATTATTCATAAGGATATAGAACCAAGCATAGTCGAGTATTTGAAAATAGACAATTATGGTAGTTTAACACGAAAAGAGGAAGTGCTTTGCACTTTAGCTAAAAAACTAGAAGGTTTCGAAAAGGACCTAAATGCAACTGAATTCAAAGCATTATGTTCAGATACAACGTTTCTATTTGATAAGACTGGGATAAGACATAATCGTAATGCAAAAGACAGAATAGAATCCATTTTTGATGAAATGACACCAAAAGAGCGAGAATGTTGGTATGATAATGCATTTCAACTTTTCCTTGCTTGCATGGCAGTAGTTCCTTATTTAGAGATAAAGAAGAAAATAAAAGCAATAAAAAAAGAAGATAATATAAAAATATAGATACGTTTTTGAACCAGTGTAAAGAGTAGAATGGGCGTAACGAAAACGCAATATCTCATAAATATTGGCAGATCAGCCGCTGGCTTGGGCAGGCTTGCTGGCAGGCGGCTGGCAGTGCTTGCGGATTTTCATGACAGAGATCCAGTGTCGGTCCTTAATATGCTATAAGCGACTAATTTAGGGGCGGATTGCAGACAGTGCCTGACGACTTCATAATCATAAAAGGTAAACCATCCATGCATGGCGGGTCCGGTACCGAAATGAGATAATTCATACTAATCATAATCTGTGAATAATGGTGATTGCTATGAATGGAACAATCTTACTAATAACGATAATTTGTATACTTGCTTTATTTGCCGTTATCTTAAGAAAGAGATCTCCGAGAAGTAATAAGGGGTTTGAAGAAAAACAAGAAAGTGCTACAAAGGGTAAAGCCGAATATGGAAGGAAGAAAGACGTTTCTCTTGAAAGAATAGGGTACGAAACAGAAAAGCAGATTGCAGAAATTATAAAGCAAGAATTAGAAGAAGGGCTGGAAGGTTACGTTTTACAGAATCTTTATATCCCTAAGGATAATGGCAGTACTTCCGAGATAGATGCTGTGTTGATTTGCACTAAAGGATTATATGTCTTTGAAAGTAAAAACATTGCAGGATATATCTTTGGTGATGAAAAACAGAGAGATTGGACAGTTACGCTTCTTTCAGGCAATAAAACAACCGAAAAGCATAAACTGTATAATCCTATATGGCAGAATAATACACATATCAGGCATTTGAAAAGATACCTTAATTCTTCCATACCTGTTAATTCAGTTATCATTTTTTCAGATCGAGGAGCGCTGAAAAATATCCCAAGGCATACAGAATCAGCAACAATCATTCAAATCAGAGACCTCAAAGAGTATTTGGATTCAATCAGACATAGTTCTCCGGATGTGCTGACATCCGACGAGGTGTACGATATTTGCCTGAAACTTCTTCAACTTACAATTGTCAGCGAAGAAAAACAACAGGATCATGTTTTGAACATTATTGAGCAACAAGAAACTCCTACCATATGTCCTTGGTGTGGGGGAAGGCTCATAGTCAGAACAGCCAAAAAAGGGAATAATGCGGGTAAAATATTCTATGGCTGCTCTAATTACCCAAAATGCAGATATACAAGAAATATAGAATAGATTTCTATGGAGATTCTTTATGTATAACGACGATCGCAGGAACTTAACAGGAGTCATTATTATCTTGCTGCTGGCGGCAGCCCTTGTTGCTTTTTTCATTTTTGTAAAGGTGGAAGAGAAAAAGGACCTTGAAGCAGCCATCCAGGAAGCCGAAGAGTACGAAGCTGAGATGGGCAGCTTAAGAGGCGATGCTGACAAGGTATATAACTCACTTATAGAGAGACTGACCATTCCTGATTTTGTCATATGGGGAGACGAAGGTGCAGCAGGCGTTAACGGCAGCCTTGTCCCGGAATTTACTGCAGCAGCTGAGGCGGATCTGTTCGGATCTTTCGACGCAGCATACTCAGCAGAGACCCAGAGGACCATCACCAGCGATCTTACTGTGAACATGTATAACATGGGCGTCACCCGAGAGGGCATGAAAGAGATCCTTGCAAGATCCGGCGCGAAGAAAATGGTGACGCGGAATGCGATCGTTATACCTGCAGGGGAGAATGGCAAAGTCAACCTCGAGATCGCTGATGAGGATGGAAACGACCTTCACTTTGCCGGCCAGAAAAATGTCAAATTCGACGAGACCACAATATCCGGCGTTCCGGGTAAGCTCACAGAGGGAGACGGCGAATACGATGCCGACCATCCGCATCTTGCTTTTGTGCGTGCGCGCAGCGGTGAGGAAACGGCAGCCCCGGAGGACACTGCTATCGAGACTGAGCTGTCCGGACGATATACAGACAGCATCCCCGTACTGTTTTTCGACAACATTGTTACCGGAAACAACGGAAAAGCATCTACGGATACAGGTGCAGCGATCGCAGATCTCAAGACCCTGGCAAAGTCCCATACACCTGCGGCAGATAATGATTGGTACGTCATTGTCGTGACTGCAGAGGAAGGTAGCGAAACAGACAAAGCATTGCGGGATGCTTTTGGCAACCACTATATATGCAACAACAAGATCGCAGAGGATATGACCGATGAGGACTATGCAGCCCTTGCAGAGAAAGTGTATGAGACCATAAAATCGCAGGGATGCTTCGATAGTGTGATCGAGGAAGTAGACAAAGCGACTGCTGAGCTTGCTCATACCGCTGGATGACTGGACGATATACCCATTCATAGGCTATAATTTATATATCAATCAGACATAGACGGCATGTGGCATTTTGCTGTATGTATATCATCCTGGTTGGTGCTTTGGGCCATTTAGTACCGTATGGCTGCGGGGCATCAAGCAGAGAGATAGCGGACAATAAAATGTTGATATGATATCTATGAGTGACCGGCGGAATGGGCGTGCTGCATGTGCAGCAGGTTGATTTGCGGTTTTGCATAGACATGGGACATGCCTCTGTGTATTCACAGTGATACGAAGGAGGTATTTTATTATGTCAAAAAATAGTAATGAACACGCGAGCAGCAACAACTATTCGAGACGGAACGGACGGCCGGGCAAAGGATCGCGCAAGCCTTGGCCTAAGGGCTGTGTGTGGCCGGAGCCAATTCCTATGGGAGAGGGTATCGCATGGGATGTTGAGCTTGCTGAAGGGCTGGACCTTGACGAAGAGGGCAATGATCTGCTTGAGATCAGGGCGTATATGGATGAGCTTGTTGAAAGAGGCATATTGCATGAGGATTATTCGCTGAATCAGGATTATGATTATGAGGATTATGATCCCGAGATACTGGATTATCCTATCGATGAGGCAGACGAATTCATGCCTGTCATTGGCGAGGAGTACTGGCTTGATGGATTTGATCTTGAAATGTGGGAAGAGGATCTCAGCGAGCACGTGAACTTGCTCAAGATAGATAATAGCGGCGCTGATACAGTCAGTGAGATCACCAGTATTATCGGATACGAGTTCATCAATGAGAATCTGCTTAGGCAGGCGTTTACACGCAGAGCTTTTGCAGCAGAGTACGGTCTGACAGGATGCAGCGAGGAACTGGAATTCATCGGCGACTCTGCGCTGAATATGTCGGTTACACGCGAGATTGCTTTGCATCTGGCTAAAGTGGTCCCGGAGCTGACAGCTGCGCCATTTACCTCCGGATATAACGAAGGGGATTTCTCGAAAATAAGGAGCCAGTTCGTCTGCAAAGAGCATCTGGAGGAGTGCGCGCGCAAAACAGGACTTGATCGGTACATTCTGTATGGCTCAGATGAGCAGCCGGGAGAGAGCAGCAGAGAGGACATGATGGAGGCGCTCATTGGCGCTGTTGCGATAGACTCCGGGTGGAACTGGGATGATATAGACAACGTGATCGACCGGCTGATTCGTGTGCAGCTCGGGAATCCGGATCTCCTCCTTAAGGAGACTTTCTATGAGCTGTTTAATGCGTGGCATCAGAAGCATTTTGGCTGCATGCCTGAGTATGAAATCAGTGGATACGTCTCATACTGCTGTACAATGAGATTTTTCATACCGGAAAATGATAAAGGCATCCGTACCGATCAGCGTGTTGATGTCTGGGCTTATACACGAAGCAAGGCTCGGGAGCGCGCGGCAGAGATGGCGTATTGGTTCGTGATCAATAGGGGTCTATGGATCAATCTGAAGGACGCCAATGTGGTGCCAAGCAGAGATGAGAGCATCAACCAGCTGCAGGAGCTGTATCAGAAAAAGTATGTCGAAGACAGGCCTGAGTACAGATTCCGTGAAAGCTATGACGGTGAATGGCACTGTGACTGCGAGTGCGGTGGTGTGAGCGGCTGGGGATACGGTCCGAGCAAAACTGCTGCGAAGAAGAAAGCCGCATATATGGTGATCATCCGCCTCCTGGACAGCGCCGGGCTGTGCAAGGACGAGTGGAAAGAAGAAGCTGAGCATTTTTAGATCGAATAGTTAACTTGATGCTTTCCTATGGCTCTGGAAATGATATATATATCAAACAATACCAGCGTAGCATATTGGTATCAGTCACTTCCGACAGTAGTCCGGAAGCCTTTACCGGATGATCCAGAACTCTGCATGCGATAAATTCAGAACTTGATTTTAACTATATTTTAGGTAAAAAAAGTAAAGTATTACTATCAGCAATAATGTTGCCCAACTAGGCTGATAATACTTATTTATAAAAATCTTAGCAAAATAACCCTGTCAGATCACAGCAAAGTAGATCTGGCAGGGCTATTTTGTTAGGCTCTATTGCATGATCTGGGGTCAAACAACAAGTGGTGTTATGTTAGCGCGCAGCAAATTAGTCAAAATTGGTCAAATTATCTGAGCCCTGACATTTAGAGCAGCTGTCCTTGATGTCATAAAATGGTTTTTTGAAAGTGCATTTAAAAAAAACAATTATTTAAGAATGGTTTTATTGAAAGCCAAAATTTTATCAGTGATAATATCAAATAAAATATGGCATACGCCGCAAGGCGCACATCATTCATGGAATACTGATTATGATTCATATCGTGTTTCGGTCATCTGGGGAACGGTGTATCTTAAATTAGGAAGCAAGAAATATCGTCTAAATGTAGACAGTGATAATAAACCGACCTCGATCGAAGGATACGGAGAAAAACAAATAACGCTTTATTGAAATTGATTAAAGGAGAATGCTATGGAAACTAAAAAATGCCCTATGTGTGGAATCGATATTGAAGCAGGTCTGGATACATGTCCTGCTTGCGGTTTCAGATTTGAGTCGGATCAGGCCACAGAAGCACAGGCCCCGGAGGTTGAATTTCAGGCTCAGAAGAATGCTGCACCTACAGCTTCTGCAAGTCTGCTGCCGAAGTCAAAACTCGACAGCATGTCACAGAAGATCGATATGATCTATAATGTGATAATCGGGATAGGAGTAATAGCGATCATTCTTGGATTTGTATGTTTTTCCAAGGATACCGGCTCATATATCGAGAACCTCGCATATGGAGGAGATGCTTACACAGGTATCCAGAATGCGGCTGCCGGCACCGGCAGAAACGTTCATTATCTGGCAGAGATCGTAGCTTTTGGCTTTGGATCGGTCGACCTCATTGCAGGACTCACTCTTTGCGCTTTCGGCCTGATGAAGAAAAAGGTACTGGCAAAAGAAGTGGCTGATACAGAAAAGTCGATATCAGAAGAACTGCCAGAGATCTAGGATCGATATGAAGTAGGAACAAAGTCATATAAATATACTAGAGCATCGAAAAGAGCTCTTTGAGTTCCCTTCATATGTTCAGACTGAATAAGGGGACTGTATCAGCACATTGCAAGTAGCCTCAGGTTCTAATGCTCTACTTTTTTTCTACTTTAATGAACCATAAACAAAAGGCGATACCTGCATTATTATGAACCCATAGCTATGCAAGTGAAGTCTAACGAAGAGGTATATCCGCCGAGGCTCGACCATTTTGGTGGGGCCTCTTATATTGATAAAACTCAAATAGCCAAGCCCTGATCCGGGGCTTGGTTAACCTTGTATGGATAACAATTGATGAGTATAATAATTGCTGGGGCTTTGAGATTAGATGATTGTTGCTGACTATTTATTTCTAGTTACGGCTTTTTTTTAATTGCAGAAGGGATCACCATGAAGAGAAAACTATTAATTATGACACTTGCACTGGCGATGGTATTCGCTTACTCATTGCCTGTATTCAACTCAGATGCAGTAGTAAATGCTGCAATGGGGACTGCATCTCAGTTTATAAATGATGCAAGGTGGAGCAATGGCGTGAGCTGGGGCGACAGCCAACGTCCTAAAATATCGAGCTGGGATAGTTGGAGCTGTTGCGCATATGCAGCTGATTTTGCCAAATACTGCTATGATGCTAATAGTCCGAGCAGTGGAACACGATTTACGAACGCAAGTGAAATCAGAAGCGGAGATATTATTCATCTAGCAGGGAATCCCGAGCACTGGTTTGTTGTTATCAGCAGATCCGGAAATACCTTGCATACTGCTGAAGGAAATTTCAGCGGAAGAGTTAGAGTTGCGACAGATGTTTATACAGTAGAAGGGAGTCAGGTAAGAGACAAATATAATGGATTAAAAACTATTGCAAATGGATACCATTACACCGCAGCACCAGTAGTTAACAATCCGTTCGGCAATCTTGATTCGGCAACAGGCGGAGAGAAGTCTGTCTATATTTCCGGATGGGCTATAGACTCGGACGTCCTGTCAACCGGGCTTGAGATCCATGTATATATAGGTGGAGCTGCGGGAGCTGCCGGAGCAGAAGGACATTCAGGCATCTACGCTAACAAGAATAGAACTGATGTTGGAGCTGCGTATCCAAGTGCAGGAAGCTATCACGGTTTCAGTGAAACTATCAGCACGAACAAGTACGGAACGCAGGAAGTTTACGTCTATGCCATCAATCAGGGCAGCGGCAGCAACACCCTCATCGGACATAAAACCGTGACGATAACGAGGGACAAGCCTGCGATATCGGATATAAAAGTGATCGGCAAAGGACTTGACGGCTATATTGTCAAGTGCAATGTAACTGCAGTGAACGGCCTTTCCAGAGTCCAGTTCCCGACCTGGACAGAAAGAAACGGCCAGGACGACCTGCCTACAGGCTGGGAGACCAATGCTAAGTACTCAGGAACCATCACGAAGGATCCGAACTATAGCAACAGATATAATATTGTTTATACTGTCAAAGCAAGTGACCACAACAATGAATCCGGTCAATATAACACACATATATATGCTTATGACAGTTTAGGACAGCTGACTTCTTGTCAGGTGCCTGCGGCCAAGACTGTTGTGTCAGCATCTAACATCGACGAGCAATCACCTGTGATCAGTAACGTAAATGTAGTGACCTGCACTGCGGATCAGGTTGTGATAGAAGCAGACGTCACTGACAATGGCGAACTTGACACAGGAAGATGTAGAGCCATACCATACTATATTATCGGAGACGGTAGATCGAGAATCTTTGTCGGCGATTTCAAATGGGTATCAGGTAACAAAATCAGATTCACATTAAATGGGGCCTCAATAACAGAAAAGCAGGAAATAGAATTACATGTTTATGACATGTCAGAAAACGAGGCAGTAGTGACGGTACCTGTTACCCGTACAGCCAAAACATATGTGAATGTTCAGGTCGGAGATACATTCAGTTCAAAAGAGTTCACCGGTGAAGGTGTAAGCATGGGCGGAAATGGTCTGAGCAACTGGACTGATTATTCTTACTATGGTGACGTGCTGAGGAATAATGGGGACGATACATTTACGGCATTAAAAGCAGGTAAGAGTACATTATTCTTTGTCAGTGCGAAGTATGGCACTAAGCTTGGCTGTGAGGTCACTGTCACTGATCCGTCAAGCGGCTCTGATCCGGGAACTGATCCGGGATCCAACCCGGCAAATAACCCAGGTGGCAGTGGCTCAGGCAATAATTCTTCGAGCAGTGCTGCCTCTTCAGCAACAATGCCTGCAGGCACACGCGTTCAGGCAGGCGGATGTGAGTATACTGTGCTGGACCCTGCATCAAAAACAGTTGTATTCACGAATGCCCCAAATATGAAGTCTGTCATAGTCCCTGAAACTATAGCCATTTCAGGCCAGACATACCGAGTTGCCGAGGTCGGAGCTAAAGCCTTTACAGCGAAAAAGATCAGGACTGTCACCATCGGGGCAACCGTCAGCAGACTGGCTCCGGAGTCATTCGCAGGCTCAAAGGCTACCAAGATGATCGTCAAGACCAGACTCCTCAAGAAGGCATCGGTCAGGAAATCACTCAAGGGATCCAAGATCAAGAGCATAAAAGTAAAAGTCGGCAAGAAGGCAGATAACAAGAAATTTGTGAAGAAATATAAGAAAATATTCACAAAGAAAAACGCAGGAAAGAAAGCCTCAGTAAAGTAGCAACAAACGCAAACGACATTCAAAATAACGGCCGGTCCATCGCTCGATGGACCGGTCATTATTTAGAGAGGCTTGTTAACGTGCATTTCATGGATATTATTTTGCATAATAAGAGTTCAGCGCAGATTTTCGGAAGAAAGATGTATACTGTAGACAGAAAGTAAGGTGCCTGTTTTATAGAATCAGACTAAGCGCTGGAGAAAGTCAGCTCGCATCTGGAAAATACTAAAACCACACGGGAGTAAATAGGAGGATCAGCATTTTGGTGATAGATCGTATAAAAAGTATGCATATGAGACCGGACTCTGTAGGCAAAGTCCTGATGATAGCCATGATGTATCTGTTCGCTTATAGACAGGCGGAGGGACTTGTCTTTATACTTGACGGTAATTTGATCGTGTTGCGGTCCGTACAGATAGTGCTCACTGTCGTGTTTGGGCTCTTGCATAATTACGCTGTCAGAGAATGTGTTGAAGGCCGGGCATCTGCGTTTGCCGATGGAGATGGGGTCTCTTTTCCTATGTGGACCATGGTCATGATAATGATCATCAGTCGTTGGCTGGTCAAAGTATTCACAGTGATCTCAAATGAGCTCATTGGAGGGATGACAGAGGCTGCTGTTTTTGTGTTCGGGATCCTGCATATGATCCTTACATATATCATCTCACTGGTTTTGGGCGCATTGCTGTGGAAATTAGTTAAAATTTTATTGCAGAGAAGGGAAGAGAATCTTAGAAAACGCGAAAAAGAGGAAAGAAGAAGGGCCACCAGGGATAGGATCAGAAAGATCTCATCATTCGTGGAAGAGTTTCGCATAGAAGACCAGTATATCAATAAAAGTCAGCCGGAACGGTATTACAGACGCTATATGTATCTGCAGGATATCAACAAGGAGATATATAATTCGATCAGATACAGAGTTCAAACGGGAACTGAAAGGAACGGTTATGTCGATCCCAAAGTAACAAATGATGCCCGCGACATTCTATATGATAGATTGGATGACTATGACAGGGTGTTCAATGTTACGTTCTCCGTGAAGTATTATGACTCGCTGGTAGATGATTTGAACAGATTAAGCAGATCATCACATGAACTGTGGAATGTCGGTTTTGGGAACATGCCTTCATTCAGCATGACTGAATATGAATTCAAACGGGCGTGGGCAGATTACTGGATAGCTTGATCTTTCGTTATGGTATACTCAAAACAAAGAATGATCATCCTGAAGTGATCCGGGGAGACTAAAAGGAGTGTAAAAGGAGTGCAAGAAGATGTCAAAGGGTAATATCAACAGCAAATATTCAAGGCTGCTGGCCATAGTCATAGCGATCATTATGATCTTCTCATGTGCTTCTGTTTCGGCAGAAGCCAAGTCGTCTAAGACGAAGAAGATGAATACCTACTGGTCATGTGTGAAGTCCGGGGATACAGTATACTGTACCTCCAACAACCATAACATATTCAAAGTTGATCTGAAAACCGGAAGGGTCAATAAACTTGTGACAGGCAACTGCTATGTCGACAACCTGGCTCTTAAAGGGAAATACCTGTATTACTGCGATCATGGTTCCGGTCCGGCCAGGACCAGTTACCTGTGCCGGGTCAACGTCAATACCGGAAAGAAAAAGATCCTGGCCGACTGGTGTTCTCTTGAGTATGTTATCAGTGGCTCCAAGATCTATTACAAAAAGGTCTCAACCAAAAACTACACCATAAAATATAAGACCTACGTTATGAAGTTAAACGGAAAGAAAAAGAAGGCTACCAAAACGAAGATCAAGGAAACTTCAGCCGATTCCAATGCAGCTGGGTTTTCTACCTGGAATGATATCGACTGGAATAAAATGAATACGGGTTATACAGCGCATTTCTACCTGAAAACACCATCCGGAAACATTTTGCTCGAGACAGCACACCCATACTTTTAGGAGAGACAGGGAGACAGGAGGCAGGGGGCCGTCCCTGTCTCCTTTGACTGACACTATCATAAGGAGACAGGCAATGGATAAGAAATTCTTTAATGGAGCAGAGGCCGCTCACAGAAGAGTGATGATGAAGGCGGCAGGTTACACCGACGGAGACATCCGCCGCAAGCCTGTAATAGGTGTGCCTAATTCGTTCATGGAGGGCTCGCCCGGATCAGCCCATCTCAGACAAGTCGCAGAAGCCGTAAAGCAGGGCATCTGGGCTGCAGGCGGAGTGCCTGTGGAATTCGGCATCCCGGCTACATGCGGAAATCTTGCTAACGGTGTGGAAGAGATGAAGTATGAACAGGTAGGCAGAGACATCGTCTGCATGTCCGTGGAATTTGTCACCAAAGTACATAATTTTGACGGCCTCGCTATGGTCGCTACATGTGACAACATCATTGCCGGCTGCTATATGGCGGCCATGAGACTGGATATCCCTTCAGTCGTAGTCACCGGCGGACCGATGCAGGCGGGCCATCACTGCGGCAAGACCGTAGTGGAAGCAGACCTTGATTCAGCGAGATTCTCGGGTGCCTCGGAAGAAGAGCTTATGGAGATGGAAGACAATGTCTGCCCGGGAGTCGGAGCGTGTCCTTCGATGGGTACTGCCAATTCAATGCAGATGCTCGGAGAGGTCATCAATCTGGTGATGCCGGGAACGGCAACGATCCCTGCAACAGATGCCGGCCGCATCAGAGCAGCAAGGAGGGCAGGCAAGTTCATCGTAGAGCAGGTCAAGGCTGACAGGAAGCCTTCGGAACTGATCACTCGCGAAGTTCTGGAAAACGGCATCATCTACGATATGGCAGTAGGCGGATCGACCAATCTGGTGCTGCACATACTCGCTTATGCATACGAACTCGGGATCGAGATGAGCCTTGATGATTTTGATAAATACGCGCAGGAGATCCCTTGCATCAATGCCGTCATACCTAACGGCCCGTACAGCGTGGTCGATTTCTACCATGCGGGCGGGGTGCTCAATGTGATGAAGCAGCTCGAGAGCAAGCTTTATCTTGATGCCCCGAGTATATTCGGATGCCCGTGGAGAGAAGTGCTTGATAAGGTGACACCGCAGACCAACGAAGTCATACATTCGCTTGAGAAACCGCTCTTCAATGAGCCGGGACTCAAGGTGCTGCACGGAAACATCTCGCCAAAAGGCGCTATCGTAAGGCCGACGGCAGTTTATGAAGAAGTGAAGCACATCAAGGGACCTGCCAAAGTCTTCGACAACGACAAGTACGCTTTTGACGCGATCATGGCAGGAAATATCGTTCCGGGTGACATCATGGTAGTCAGATATGAAGGCTGCAAGGGTGCGCCGGGCATGAAGGAGCTCATGCTCTCGATCGATGCTCTCATCGGCAAAGGTCTGCACAAAAGCGTGGGCATGATATCCGACGCGAGATTCTCAGGATTCAACTACGGATGTGTGATCGGGCATGTATCGCCTGAGGCATACGACGGAGGGGTCATTGCGCTGATCGAAAACGGTGATGAGATCGAGATAGATATCAATGCCGGAACAGTTGACCTGCTTGTCCCTGATGAAGTGATCGAAGAAAGACGCAAAAACTGGGTACAGCCGCCTCTCAAGGAGGGCAAAGGCTGCCTGAACATATATGCAAGGATGTGCAGACCTGCCGAAGAAGGCGGTGCGATGCAGCCCTGGGATATAGACGGAAAGTACAGAGAAGAAGGTTCACCATGGTAGATAATGATAAATACTGGGATCAGCTGATCTCTGAAGGACTTCGGTTCCTGCAGGAACAGAATAATGACGCTGCAGCCGCCGTATTGAAGAAAGCATCTTTTGACGTTGAGCATAGCTATCATGACAGCTGGCGCTGGGGAACAGACTACTGGGCATTGATCCTCTATCTCAAGTACAGAGACTATATGGCTCTGGGAGAAAAGAAAGAGCAGATCGAAAGAGACATCATGTCCGCGCTGGTAACCTTTCAAAAGGAGTCCAGAGATCTCCTTTCGACGGTATCGATCCGTCAGCTGGCTGAAGAGCCCGCAGAATGGAAAGATGTTCTCCCGTTTCAGAAAGCATCAGAAGATGCAGAGCTTTTCATGAGCGAGGGAAACTATGACTGTGCTTTTGATCGTGTTTACACTGCTTTTTCTGACTATATCAGGCATCTTCTCACAGAGCACGGCGTGCACTTCGAAACAGATGACATCATGTCCGCATTGCTCACGAAACTTCATGAGCATTATTGCTCACACGCCCAGCAGCCAGACGCTGGAGACAGGATCAGAACCATCCTTCTGAGCACAGAAGGACTCATAGATACGATAGATGGATTGAGAAATAATACGGCAGCACTTCCTGACGGGCAGCTTTACGGAAAGCTGCTTGAAAAGAGAGAAGCCCGGCTTGCTATAGGTCTGCTAAACTCGATCGTAGACTATATTGAGGATGTTGAAAAAGAGCAGTCATAAGCCGTAATGCCGGTGGCTGAGCATTTGATCTGAAAGGGGGATCATATGAGAAAAGAGAAAAGAACACTGAGATGGATAGCGTGCTGGTTGATCGCAGCTCTGTTTGCTTCGCTTACTGTTGTGATCCCGGCTGCGAAGCCAGTGTGTGCTGCGGATATATCTATAAAGGGAAACTACAACTTTGCTTATTATCCGAAAAACAAAAGCATGAACACTTATGAAATAGAGGTAAGCAATTCTGAAGAGGATGAGATAGAGGGCGTCAGGCTGATCGGCAATACAGATCCGAGTGTAGCAAGCTTCACTTATGATGAATGGACTCATATCATATATATGAAACTCCGTAAGCCGGGAATGACTACCATGACAGTTGAAATATCAAGATCAGTGTTTGACAATGAAGGCGTACGGGTCGATATCAAGGAGAAACGCTCATTTACTGTCAACTCAGTTCAGTATAGATGTCCTGTCAAAAAATTGAAAATCGGCAAGAAATCCTATAAAAGCAAATTCAAGTCCAGTAATACTTACAAAGCCAAGAAGCATAGGAAAATCAAAAAACAAAAGCTTTCCATAAAACCGATAAAAGGATGGGAAGTTAAGTCTATACTGCTCGAATACGGTGCGGGCTGGGGCGTAAATGAAAAATATCTGAAGAACAACAAGCGCTTTTCGAGCCCTAAAGATGGCGAAATTACTATAGAAATGTATAATGCGGAACTCGGGCTCACGGAATACCTGTATCTAAGGTAAATGACATCAGGCGAGCCTATCCGGACGATATTTGCAGAATGGACCTGACGAAAACTCAGTATTTTATTAATAGTAGCAGGTCGATCTCCAATATTGGCGATTCCTTCTCCAATATTGACAGACCAACTTCCGGCCCCCGCAGGCTTGACGGTAAACGGCTGGCTGTGCTTGCGGATTTCCATGACAGGGATCCCGGGCCTGTCCTTGATGTGCTGAGGGACGATATCCCGGATGCAGTCATGATTCCCGGAGATATTGTCTGGGGATTCTTCCCGCAGGGTGAAAAGTATCTTCTCGACAGATGCCGCAATGCCATAGCATTTCTTCAGGGCTGCTGTGAGATCGCCCCGACATATATGTCAGTCGGCAATCACGAGGCCCTGCTCTGCAGCGATGAATACGACAGACTGCGAGCGATCGGAGTGACAGTTTTGGACAATGAATACACAGAGCTGAGATTCCGGGATGACCCGTCTCCCGGGAAAGTTTTCGCAGGAGGACTGACATCAGCCCATACACTCAGCTATAACCATTTCCGTGATGAGTACAACCGGGCAAACGGCGCAGACGGCTATGCGAGATACCCGTATCGCCGCAAACCTAAGGATCTTGAAGCGTTTCCGACCAGCAGTGCCTGGCTTGATGATTTTGAGCAGGCAGATGGATACAGGATATTGCTGAGCCACCATCCGGAATACTGGTGCCTCAGAGAACCGATGCTCATAGACAAGAAGATCGATCTCGTTTTGTCGGGACATGCACACGGCGGACAATGGCGGATCAAGGGGCAGGGGATCTTAGCGCCGGGGCAGGGATTGCTGCCAAAATACACCGGCGGCGTTTATCAGGGACAGTATGGCAGCATGATCGTCTCCAGAGGTCTCAACAACCCATATTGGTTCGTGCCGAGATGGGGCAATCCGTGCGAGATAGTATATATACAGTTGCGCGATTCATAAATCTGCTGACATAATCTGACCCGAACATGTATAATTAACATAACGATCAGTCATGATTCGCGGGGACAGGGGACGATTCTCTGTCCCCTATCGTAACGGAGCACTGATACGGGATTTTGCTGAATATAATCTCAGTAGGGGGTGTAACTTATGTGTCTTAAAAAACGAATATCCCTGATATCAGCGATCACAGTATTGTTGTTAGGTCTTGCATTTTGCATGAGCAATACTGTATTTGCTGAAGATGTCATAGACAACGGGTCTTGCGGAAAGAATGTCTCATGGAAACTCACCGGTACAACAACTGATTTGACGCTTACGATAAGCGGTACTGGTCGTATGAACGACTTTCCGGAAACTGAGATCCCATGGGGCAGGAAAAGTGATATAAAAACCATTATTGTGAAAGAGGGTGTCACATATATAGGACGTAATGCTTTTTATTCTCTTGAAAACGCCCAAACAGTCTCTCTGCCTTCGACACTGACCGGAATAGGATATAGAAGTTTTGGCAATTGCAGAAGTTTGGGAGAGATAGTCATCCCCGGCAGCGTGACCTCGATAGGAGAACTTGCATTTTATGGCTGCAGTAGTGTGACAAGCATAAATATACCAGACCGTGTGACTTCGATAGCAGGACATACATTCGAGGGCTGCAGCAGTCTGGCGGGCATAGAAATTCCAAGCAATGTGACATCGATCGGAAACTCTGCATTCTTTGATTGCAGCAGTCTTACAGGAATAGATATACCGGGCAGCGTGACCTCGATAGACGAATATGCATTCGCTGGCTGCAGCAAACTGACAAGCATAGAAATACCTGGCAGTGTGACATCGATTCCGGACTCTGTTTTCTCGCGCTGCAGCAGTCTGACAAGCATAGAAATACCGGACAATGTGACCTCGATAGGAGCACATGCATTCGAGGTCTGTAGGAGCCTGACGAGCATAAAATTACCAGACCGCGTGACCTCGATAGGCAGAGAAACATTCAAGGACTGCAGCAGTCTGACAAGTATAGAAATACCGGATGGTGTAACATCGATCGCCTATGGTGCGTTCTCTGGCTGCAAAAGTCTGACAGGCATAGATATACCAGCCGGAGTGACCTCGATGGGAGGCGCTGTATTCAGGTACTGCAGCAGTCTGACAAGCATAAAATTACCGGCCGGAGTGGACTCGATCGGAGATTCTGCATTCATTGGCTGCAGCAGTTTGACAAGCATAGAAATACCGGACAGCGTGACCTCGATCGGAGAATTTGCATTCGAGGACTGCAGCAGTCTGGCAAGCATAGATATACCGGCTGCAGTGACCTCGATCGGGATCCATGCATTCTATAACTGCAGCAGCCTGAAAAATATATTCATACCGGACAGTGTAACAGAGATCTATTCACCGGCATTTCCTGACG
Source organism: uncultured Eubacteriales bacterium (assembly GCA_902786855.1). Taxonomy (GTDB): domain Bacteria; phylum Bacillota; class Clostridia; order Peptostreptococcales; family Anaerovoracaceae; genus Crickella. The sequence continues at coordinate 22,676 of CADAEH010000011.1, forward strand.
ATACTGTTATCATCTGCAATACAGATAGTTATGCTTATCAGTATGCGGTGAACAATAAGCACAAGTATGACCTTACATCCGGACATCAGTTTGATGCGGGCGTAATAGAGACAAAGCCTACACCTCAGAGCGAAGGCGTAATCGTCTATACCTGCAAGACCTGTCAGTATCAAAAGAGAGCCCAGATCCCTAAGACGACCCCAAACCCATCTGCAACAGGCTCGAATGGACAGGCAGCAGAGAAGGTGATCACCGACCTCAAAGCCGTCAAGATCTCCAAGCCAAAAGCAGCAAAGAAAGCCGCAACAGTCAAATGGAAAAAGGTCAGCAAGAAGGATCAGAAGAAGATCAAGGGCATCGAGATCCAGGTCAGCACAGACAAGGCATTCACCAATATAGTCAAATCGACTACAGCCGGAAAGAAGAAGACCTCTAAGAAGATCAAAGGCCTGAAATCCAAGACAAAATACTGGGTCCGCATCCGCGCATACAAAAATGCCCCGGATGGCAAGCACGTCTCCGCATGGAAGACCAAATCATTTAAAGCGAAATAGCATCGCAGTACCACCCGGCTCACTGAACTGCTACCCACCAATAGGATAGCGAAAAAACAAAAGATTTGAACGATCAGCAACTGAAATATGTTGCTGATTGTTTTTTAGCTTATAATCCGCTGTTCAAAAAAGGATTGAATCAGCAGAAACGAATGGAGTATCCTTTCAACATATAGTCAGACATGAGTAAAGTGGAACCGCGCTATACATGATCTTGGTGCAGATGGTATTCTGAAAACGCATCTCGGAGATTAGAAGCAGATATATTCAATGATCGGTAACGGGGAATTGTTACTGGTATTGCAGGGCAATCGCACTCGAGGGATGCGGAGAGCTCGCCATACCGCGCAAACAGTTGCAGAGAGAGGAGACATGATATGGATCTGATGGAAGTGATGCAGAAAAGACGCAGCATCCGTAAATATACCGGTGAAAACATCCCGGAAGACAAGCTTGACAAAGTCCTTCAGGCTGCTTTGCTTGCACCAACAAGCATGAACAGAAGACCTTGCGAATTTTATGCAGTGACAGATCGGGAAACGCTTAGAGCGCTTTCTGCCGCCAAAAGGGCCGGCGCGGCTATGCTTGCTAATGCCGCAGCCGCCATCGTCGTCACTGCTGATTCAGAGCTTGCCGACACCTGGATCGAGGATTCTTCGATCGCTTTGACATATATGCACCTCATGGCTGTGGACCAGGGACTGGGTTCGTGCTGGATACAGATGCACCTGAGACAGTCTGCAGACGGAAATGACGCTGAAGATAATGTGCGCAAAATCCTTTCACTCCCCGACAAGTATAGAATAGTCGGCATCCTCTCCCTCGGCATTCCGGCTCAGGACAGACCAAAACAGGAACTGGATGACCTCGAGTACACCAGGATCCACAGGATAAGATAGACAGCTCGATGATATCAGTTTCAAGCATCGAAATCACAAGTGATCAACGTTATTAATAAGCGATGAGAACGGTCCCGGAATAAGACCGTTCTTTTTGTATGCTGTAAAACAGCACTGAAACCGTGGAGAACTCTAGAAGAAAATGCAAAGAAAAACATTTCAGGGAATACCTTTGTTGAAAGAAAAAAGCAGTGCCGGCGATACAATAAAAACAAGGTTATACGTTTTGTTATATAAAAGCGTTTGCTTGTGCGAGGAAACAAATTGAATATCTGAATGGAAAACTGACTATTCAGAAATAATTGATTTATTTGTTGAATAGTAAATACAAAAGAAGAGAAAGGGGAAAGTGACTTAAATGAGGAGACGATTAAGATTCATCATATTATTTGCAACAATCTTTATCCTGGTTTTATCTTCAGCTTGTCTTGCTTACGGGGAAGATGGAAATATCACTATTAATTTTAACAAGACTAAAACGATAATGACTGTCGGTTCTAGTATGCAGCTCAATTTAACATCAAATACTTCTGGATTAAGTTCAAGTGACTTGAAGTGGAGCAGTAGCAATCCTTCAATTGTATCAGTAGATAATGATGGGGTATTCACTTCTCACACTTTAGGAACTGCAGTAATTACTGCAACATCACCAACCGGTGATAAAGCGTCATGTACTGTTACTGTCAAGGATTACTTATATCTGGCTGAAAATGATTTCGTGGTAATACATTATGATTATCCATCTGCTCGTGCAAGAATTGTAGGAGCTTATGCATATACTGATGTTGCAGGACATGATATTGTCATTACACTTAATTATTATTCAATAATAAACATCTACTCTCAATTTAAAATGTATGATTTTACAGAAAGAACAGTTATAAGTGATATAAGCAAATATTTTAACCGTATGATTGAAAAAGATTCGGGACGTTTACGGGCATATGAAAGGTACAATGAGGCTTTGGAAGCTCAGAGACTTTTGCTGAAAGGATTCGGACAATACTCAGATGTCAAAAGGATCAACAAACTCCTTAACTCTGATTCGGAAACAATACAGGATCTTCCTGCAGTTAAGATTTCTAAGCCGAAAGCTGCCAAGAAAGCTGTAACTGTTAAGTGGAAGAAAGTTTCTAAAAAGCATCAGAAGAAAATACAAGGTATAGAGATTCAGGTCAGTACGGATTCAGGATTCAATAATATAGTAAAATCAACTTCAGTAGGAAAGAAGAAAACCTCTAAAAAGATCAAAGGCCTCAAATCAAAAACTAAATATTGGATACGTATTCGTGCTTACAGAATTGATACTAATGGAAAACATGTTTCAGCATGGAAGAAAAAGACCATAAAGGTGAAGTAGAGGTGAGGGGACAACTGGCGTTGTCCCCATTTAGAATATGCGATATATAGCCCGATTGGACCGTTAGAGGTAAACAGGCCGGTCAATGACCGGCTTTTAGTTTCTAGCAAATAAAAAAGGATATATCACTATCAACTGACAAGGGTAAGAGAGGCGGACGCATGTCCGCCTTTTTAGTATGGAAAAATGCACAACAAAACAAGCCGCGGAATGGTTTTGTTGATAGTTAAAACCCATGTTGCTGATACTATAGAATCAAGATTTGTTTTTCTGATAATAGATAATCTACATTATCTTTTTGATTAGGAGGGAGTAACTATGAAAAGGATCGTTTCTGTATTTATACTGATGATCATGCTTTTGACTGCCATCCCGCTTTCTGTAAGTGCAGCTGCACCGGGATATATGGAAGTCAAAATCACAAAGAAGAATGTGAAAAATTATCTTGAAGTGAAGAAAATAAAGCGATATGATGAGTTTGGAGATTATAGCGGATACTTTTTCGGACTATACAGTAAAATGCGTAAAAAAGGATACTACCTGTATAGCTCAGATGGTGTTGCAGTGAAGATCAGTGGTACTGAAAAGTCCAAATATAAATACAAAAAGAAGTGGAAGAAAAGCAGTTATAAGTTTAAAAACAGTACAGTGACATTTAACCAATTTATCGGTGGGGGTGGCTCAGAATCAAGTTATAAATATGCCAAGTTGACAAAAGTAAAGTATAAGAAAGCCAAAGGGACCATGATTTTCGTCAGACCTGACAATGTGATAGGGGTAAAGCTGGAGCGGACTGATAGCGATGGAGACAAAGTGTATCGAATCATGCTGAAATATCCTTATGATCAAAATACTAACTGTGAATCGCACTGGGATGATGTGCAGGAAAAGGAAATCATTGATTATTACTACATAACACGCTTGGTCAGCAGATACGATAATGAACTAGCCAGATATTGAAAATACCTTACAACAAGCAACCATCACCAGCCGTCTCTTGCGAGCCGGCTGGTTTTTCCTTTTGCCGATATTTCAAGCTTTCATGCATCTCAGGCCGCTTAATATGCATTCCGGGGTAATGATCATTGAATCGCAGTTTACCATGCTAGTATCTAATTACACAAAAGCTGATCGATCATAGATAGAGCTGAAGGATATAAAAGCTTGTTCTCGGAACATGAAATGACGGAGGGGAATAAAATGCATAAAAGAATAATGTCGTTCTTCCTTGTACTGCTGATCGCAGTTGCTTTTTTGCCTGCGCAGGCGTCGGCTGCTTCGGGCAAAGTCAAAATGACCGGATATAATAAAGTGCTGAAATCAGGAAATGTTGTATATTGTGCAGGCGCCGAGGGGATTTACCGGGTCGGAGTTGACACTGCAGGAAAGGTGACAGGCATAAAGCTGCTTTATTGGGATGAGTCATCTGGTGAATACAGCTATTTCTACGGTATGAAGCTTAAGGGCAAGTACTTATATGCCCAGTATGAAACAGAGGGAACACCTTATGGCCTTTGCAGAGTTCATGTTGTAACAGGAAAGTGCAAGGAACTTGCCAGTGTAGATTGTGAAGGATCCGTAGAATATGCAATAAAAGGAAATAAAATTTACTATAAAGCCCTTGGCAGCAAAAAAGGCAGAGTAATGAATCTGAATGGAAAGTCAAAGAAGCGGACTTCGGTCAAACCCAAAATGACTCATAAAAAATCAAATGCGGATGGTTATACCGTAATTATGGCCGAACATGAAATCCCTTGCCTGGATGAAGAAACTGATGAACAATATTTGGTAACCACATACCTTAAGACCCCGGCCGGCACCTTCAAACTCGGATCACATATCTACTAAGATCGACAAAGCACATAAAAGGAATCAAATACCCGTTTGACCAAGTCAGCCGACTCACATCGAGCCGGCTCATGATAGTAACTAATTGCACAAGTATCGTACGCAAAGAATGACCAATCGCCCAGTTTTCTCCACGCAAAGACTTTTTTATATATTGTATAATTAGTCATGTAACAGAAAACGGGTCGCGGGCAGTTCTTTGTATTTTGCAGAAAGTAAGGAGTGGTAGAGTATGAAGAGGTTGAAAAGAGTAATAACTGCATTCGTAATGCTGGCAGTTGTATTTTCATTTATGCCTGTGATCGATGGACAGGTTTACGCTGCATCCAAGGCTGCATCCAGGAAGAAACCGGCGGCGCCTAAGATCACATATGCAAAAGAAGTGTCTGTCCCGACTGATGAGACCAAGGTGGTCCTTGTCAAGTGGACCAGGGTAAAGGGCGTTAAAAAGTATCAGGTGGGAGCCCGGTCACCGCAAAAGGTATGGTACAAGGTAAAGACAGTTAAAAAGACTGCCAAAAACAAGAAGAAATACACCAGGAAGAACAAGTTCAGGGTAGTTGCCAAGGGAAAGAAATACAAAGTTTACAGGTACGGATATAAGTATACAAAACTGGATGCTACCAAGTCTTGCCAGTATAGATTCACTGAGGCGTACAACTGGGGCGATATTGGTGCCAACTCCACATACCTTTTTGCCGTAAGAAGTATGAAAGGAAAGAAATACAGCAAATGGAAAACGGTTGCTGTGACGACCGGTGCCGGCGCAAACGAAGAGAAAACTCTGACATCCCCGGGGCAAAGTATTTCAACGACCATGGATGGAAAGAAGGTCACGCTTACGGTAGGAAAGAACAGTACTGTTCCAATGCCGCAGCCTAAGAAGGGCTCCTGGGAAGCAAAACCTTTAACGATCATTCCTTCCAAGATCGAAGACGTTCTTGTACGTGATGAAACCGGCAATAGCGAAACGATCAATATAGAAGGAAAAGCACCGGATGGCCGTGAAGCGTACTGCAGGATAAATATCGAAGGCGGTGTCTGCGATTCCATATATTATACGATTGGCGGCGGCACCAACTATGGTGATGACAAAACTTACACCTGTGAAGGGCTGGGATACGGACCGGGATTTTGCGGCAAGAAGTACACTGTTCTGGATCCTGCTACATCAGTAGTCTGGACAACAGACGGGGCAGAGCCTAAGCTTGGACAGGCGAATAAGTCAATCAACGGAAACGAATACCCATTTGATCAGGTCACATCCAACTCATCTCCATATAATGGCAGCGTGCAGGTGCGCGGAACCGGCACCTACGAAAACGGCGGCACCAGCATCTGGAGCGAATTGAAGAGGGCCCTGTTCAACAAGTGCGAATGGGTCAGGATATACAAGGGAACCACTATCGTTGCAGAAAGCTTCCTATATGATGGTTACTATAACTAAGTTCTTTAGCATAAAACAAGAACGTACAACATAAGCGAAACATAAGCGCAAAACATGAGCATAATACTAAGGAGGGTAAAAATATGCATAAACGAATAATGTCTTTCTTACTGGTACTTATGATCGCAGTTGCTTTTCTGCCTGCTGAGGCGTCAGCTGCTTCGGGCAAAGTCAAAATGACCGGATGCGATCAGGTGCTGAAATCAGGTAATATTGTATACTGCGCAGGCTCCGAGGGGATCTATCAGGTCGGAGTCGACAATGCAGGAAGAGTGACCAACGTAAGAATGCTTCACAGAAGTGAGACAATGGGTAATTATAGCTATTTCTACGGCATGAAGCTCAAGGGCAAATACTTATATGCCCAGTATATGACAGAGGGAACACCGTTCGGCCTCTGCAGAGTTCATGTTGCAACAGGAAAGTACAAGACCCTTGCCAGTGTAAATGACAAAGGATCTGTAGAATACGCTATAAAGGGAAAGAAAATTTACTTCAAAGCCAAGAGCAGCAAAAAAGGTAAAGTAATGAAACTCAATGGGAAGTCCAAGAAAAAGACTTCAACCAAGCCTAAAATGATCCATGTAAATTCAAATGATCCCGGTTATTCCCTGATAATAGCCGAACAGGAGATCCCTCACCCTGACTATGATGAGTATTTAGAAACCACATACCTCAGGACTCCGGCCGGTACCTTCAAACTCGGATCACATCTTAGCTAGAAATCATCACATGACAGCCGACTCATATCGAGCCGGCTGTTGTATAATAAAGCATCCGGAGCTAGCAGGATCGGATTCAGGAGCAATTGATGAATAAGAACAAAGAGTACTTGGAAAGAAGGATCGAAGAGATCAGAAGCAATATGATCAGACTCAGAGACGCTACAGAAGCTGATCTGAAAGCCGGAGTGGATAAGGAAAAGGCAGAGCTTTTCTTTAAGAGGCGTAATAAATACAAGGCTTCGATCGAGGAATATATCAAGGCATATAAAAAATGGATGCATACACATCTGAACTCGATCGATGTCGGTCAGGTAACTGACGCAATGATATTATCCCTGGGTTTCAGAGATTATTTCACCTCAGCGGAAGAATACAGAGCAGTCCGGTCATTTTGCGCGGAGTGCTTTCCGGTCGATCTGGAAACATGCAGGTTTTATTCGCATTATCTCAAGATACAGATGGACAAGATATACAGTGTCCTCCTGGATACGTCGCTGAGCAGAAGTGAGAAGAAAGAATCTGTCGACTACGAGTGGTTCAAATACGATATGCTGCGCTGTGATGCACTTAGCTACTATATCAACGTGGGAAAGGCCTATATAGACATTTCTGTATTCGGGGATCTTAAATATACTGATAAAAAAGGAAAAGACTGCAATTTTGTAGTTGAGGCGGACAGACTGCTTGGGATCGCATATCCATATGACATGAGAGCCGCCAGACTGTCTTTCGACCTGTACAGACTTTTTGGCGAAGACAACCAGCTGGAATGGGCCTTTATCTTTACATACAACTATATCTATCGGCTCTTTGTGATGGGAATTATTTCTAAGATCAATGAGTTTTTTAAGGAGCCAACGATCAACGGTGATGATCCAAGGCCGATCGATGAGGTGCTGAGGGATACTGTCAAGGGCCTGAATGAAGCGATACAGCATTTTCATAAGCTGAAAGGGGAGAGGACCACCCGCAAGTATAAGGAATATGTGATCACTGAATATCCGGAAGTGGATCTGATGTGGGAGATGGGCATAGGAACGAGGGAGTCCCTTAAGACCAGAGCGGGGAAGCTCAATAACTACACTTTTGTATTAGCCAATACGATCCCTGCCCTCTACACTTTCAAAGACATGATATCCTGGGTGCTGAGCCGTGATCCTGACAGGTTCCCGGCAGACCGGAGTGAGATCGAGTCGCTTTATACCCAGCTTAATTCTATAGAGCAAAGCATTTTGTGCGACGTATATGAGAGCACTTATACTTTCGATTCAGCCTCAAAAGAACTGAGCATTGAACGTACCAGTCTCTTCGAGGACAGCATCGCCAGACAGGTCAGTATCTGTAACGGGCTCGGGCAGATCGTCCAGCTTGTATCCCTTAAGAATCTCGACCTCCTGTTTGAGAAGAAAAAGGAAGTCGTCGAGCAGCTCAGAAGCGAGGGGGTCAAAGTCCATCAGATAGAAGAGAGAGTCGCCGAGATCGTAGAAACCGCGGTCGAGAACATCCGGCTCCAGATAGCAGAAAACCATTATGATTCGAAGTATATCGATGTGATCAATGACCTGATCGCAGACAGCAATGTCGACCCTGAAGTGTATGATCTCTCTGTTTTCCGCAGCATGCTCGGGTCTGCGGAATACCTGTATGAAAAATACATAGTATCGCAGGAAGAAGTGGAGACATTTGATTACAGCTTTGTGGCGATCCTCTATTACAAGTCCCTCGAGTCGCTTATCAACTCACGCTTCTACAGACCATATATCACAGGCACATGTGCAGATGGGGTTCCCCTCATAGATCTTGAGAGGCGCCAACAGGACTTTAATGACTTTTTCCCTGAAAGGACCTGCAAATTCATAGTGCATAGCCGGAGACTGCAGGAGAGCTGTGAGCTGGGCAAACTGGCCAACATCCTCAAGAGCGATCCACCGGCAGCCCTGAAGACGTATTTCGATCATAATTTCACCTTTACGGACGAGGAGCGGGTCTCTTTTGGTGAAAAGCTGTCGACAGCTGCCAATAAGAGGAATGAAGCAGCCCACGGTTCCGTATCACTTACCCATGAAGATGCCAGGGAAGCGAAAAGGAATACATACAGTTTTGACGAAGATATCAATGACTACCGCGGCATGATACTGGAGTTCCTGAATCACTGCAGATAAAGGCTCTGCCGATGCTGTCACAGGGGCCCTCTGAGTAGTATAATTCCAGTAACCGGTAATGGATCCAATCATAGTTACATACTATGCTCGGAACAAAACCATCGGAAAACTGTGATGCACAATAATCAAGTCAATCAATATAGAAAAGGAGAAGCCATGAGAAGAAAAAGCATTGCGATCATTGTCAGTGTCATAATGTTACTGACACTCTGTTCATTCAGCGTTTCATTCGCTGATACTGCTGCTCCGGGGCAGGTGAAGATCAGCTCCGTCAAGGCAAAGTCCGCTCCGCCTAAGGTCGGAAAGGCAACTGTCACCGTAAAGTGGAAGAAGCTGAAAGGCGCAACCGGATATCAGATTTTTGTCAAGAGTCCTGATGGGGACTGGGATTGTGTGAAAACAGTCGGAGGAAAGAAGACTTCCGCGAAGTTCAAGACTTTTGTCGGGAAGCACGCTGTCGCAGTACGCGCCCTGAAAAATGCCGATGGCCAGACTCTTGCAGGCCCATTTTCAAAGGCTAAGAACGTCAAGGTCAAGAGCAAAATGACCCTGCAGAAGTATGTCAAAAAACATCCTGCTCAGCGTAAAAAAGCTGAGAAGATAGCGGATGAAGAGGGAGTCACTGTCCAGTTCAGAGATAATGATCTGATCTACATCTATGACTTAGCAAGCCTGATAGATGCAAATTCATTAAATCAGGAAGTAATAAACAAGCTGGATGCCGGACTGATACAGGAGCAGCCGACATTCATGAATGTCATAAAACTGTTCAAAAAAGAATGTAAGATCGGCGGTGTCAGAGTAGTGATCAAGTACACACATAACGGCAACCCGATACTGACGAGAATCTTCCAGTAGGAACGAGCGAGAAGCACAAAAGAGCAATAAGGGGACGGCTCTCTGTTGCGAAACAGAGAGCCGTCCCCTGTCTCCTATATAATTGAGGTAAGAATAAAAGAGCTTTAGGTATACTTTACCTTCTCGAGTTTTGAGTCATAAAAAGTAGCAGACAACTGATGTTGCCTGCTACAGTGAATAGAGCCTATTACAATGATTAATCTCTGTCTATCTTTTGAACATGAATTAAAGGAAGTGTAATTGTCGCTCCCAAAGTAGATGTATATGAGTACAATCCATCAGAAACTCCGTAAAATGTTACATTATCATCCTCAAGTATTCTCGACTCTGTGAGGCTAGGATCATAGTATATATATACTGTGTCATCCCAGCCATCAGAAGATGTATTGACTCTCATATCAACCTCAGTGTCGCTCTCCAAAACCTGAACAACCTTTCCATGTCCCTTTATTTTCTCACCTTTGTGCTTATCAGGATCTCTGGCAAGATCTTCAAAGCTCATGTCAGAATAGTCTTCTTCTGCTGTGAACTCTTCAAAAGTGATCTCCGGTTCCGGTTCTGGTTCAGGTTCTGGCTCTGGTTCCGAGGTTGTTTCTTCAACAGGTTCCTCACTTGTCGTAGATGTATCACTAGTGGTTGAAGAATCATCTTTACTACTTCCAAAAGCGCCGACGAGGCAAATAAGTACAAGAACAGCTGCAGCTATTATTGCAATCTTTTTTATACTCATCTTATTCTTTTTTGCCTCGGCAATCTTTTTCTCTGTCCCACTGATACTGGTCTGAATTGATGCAGGTGCAACATTCTTGATCTTATCATCTCCACTGGTTTCTTTTGCATCATCGATATCAGTGTCTACCTTAATCTCTTCTGCATACTTAGTATCTGGTGCGATATCGCCGACATTGATTAGTGGTTCAATTGGTGTCCCACACTCTGGACAGAATTTACTATTTGATTCAATTCCGCACTTTGGGCAAACACGTATCTCATCAACATCAGACAGATTTGTTCCGCACTCTGGACAGAACTTACTATTTGTTATTTTTCCACAACTAGGACACTTTTTCATAGATAACCTCCTTTGCAGTTGCCTCCACTATTTAAACTATATCTAAATCAAAGGATATAGCTTATTGCAAAAAGACTTTTCAAAAAAATCATTCCAAATACAATTGTTTTTTTAAAATGCAATTTTGCAATTTCATTTGAAATACTATGCATTGTAAAGAAAAGACGGAGAATAAATAGTACCCGGAAACATTAAAAGAATACCTCGATAATCACTTCAACTGCACAGACACTGAGTAGATTGCTTTCGGAGAAAAGGTAGTCCTGACTGCGACCCACAGAAACAATGCAGACCATGGCACCTTTCAGTTATCTATGATGATGTAAAATTTGCAAAAGAGCACATGCAGCTATGAGGTGTTTAGAAAGAAATAAGCGGCCACGTTTTATCGTGACCGCTTTTGCTATAACTTTCTATTCTTGCATCAGCTAGATCTGATCAGAGCTCATTGCTGAATGTAAATGCTGGTTTAGAGCTCACCTCTGAGCACCAGGAACTATGATCAGTAGTTTTACAGGCTACTTAACTGTAACTGTAATTCTCTTGAATACGCCATTCTGTGCGTAAGCGTAGATGTAGCAGGTGCCTTTACTCTTAGCCTTTACTACGCCTTTCTTTGATACTGTTGCGACGCTGTTATTGGTCGACTCGTATCTTATGCCTACATGCTTCTTGACTTTCAGCTTCTTAGCCTGAGGTACTGCCTTTGCCTTAAGCTTCAGACTCTTGCCGGCTTTCAGTTTCTTAGCCTTTTTCAGTACAGCCTTCTTTACTGTAACTTTCTTGTGGTTGCCGACTTTGCCGCCTTTGGTCGCTACATGGATTACCTTGGATGTCGAGACGACATTGTTGTTTTTATCGAGAGCAACGACGATGAACTTGTAGTAGGTGCCTTTAGCGACTTTCTGGCCGTTGACCATGTTTACAGTCTGCCTGTTGCCATTGACAGTGCCGAGCTTCAGAGGCTTGTTGCCCTTGCCGCACTTGTTGCCGTAGATGATGTATGATGTTGCACCAGGCACCTGAGTCCAGTTCAGATCGATAGATGTTTTGGCTTGTTTTGGCGACTTGAGGGTGAGCTTGCCGAATACAGTTCCTGCAGGATCATCATCGGTCACCATGTTCGTGATAGCCTTGTCGGCAGCTGCTGCGCTGGCACCCGGGCCGACAGGAGTTCCGTCAGCACCTTTCTGGTTAGGATCACTTCCCGGTGTCGGTGTCGGATCGTTTCCAGGTGTAGGCGTAGGTGCTGGGATTTCCTTCCACTGTGCCGTCACTGTCAGGTCATCATTGACGCTGCTGAAATCTGTATCCCAGCCTTCGAAAGTATAGCCGTCTCTTGTCGGATCTTCCGGCGCGGTTGCGGACATTCCCTCTTTGACAACTTCTTCCTTCAAAGTATTGCCCTGTCCGTCAACGAATGTAACATTATATTTCTCAGGGATATCGATCTCGACCAGTTTGCTCGCATAATCCGTCTTTTTACTGCTGTTGCACTGCTCGTTGAATACATAGAGTACTTCGCCGCGCGCGCGCTTGCCTTCTACGTTTATTTCTACTGTGCCCGATGCATCCCCACCTGCAGCACAGTTCTTTAGTTTGCCGTAGTAAATGACCTTTGCCGATGGGTCAGTAATCGGCTTGTCAGTGATGACGGCAGAAACGTATTCATTTGTCCCGGTCGTCGCGCCTGTGTATGTGACTGATACGCCGGTTTCCGTTTCAAAGGATCCGGAAACGCCAAAATTCGAATGTCCGTTAAGTCCCGTGATCGTGCCGTCGTCCCGCAATGTCAGTTTCCATTCATTGGATAACTGTTTTTCGATCGGAGCCAAAGCATCCGCACCAATATCTCCGGAAATTTTGCCGTTTGTGATGTCGGAAGTGAAGAGGACCGATGACAGATTCAGATAAAAGGCAGGACGCACACCGTATCCGAGGCTGGTATTGTTGCCATACCCATCGACGGATCCGTCAGATTGGACTCTTGCCACATATGCGTCGCCAGAGCCTGGTGAGCGAAGCCACCATTGATCACCGTCTAAACTTCTGAATGTATCGGAAGGCAGAGCAATTGCTTCTGCAGTTGAGAGCGGCCATAGATAGCCAGAGGTCGCAGTTCCCGACACACCATAGCTGTATGGATAATTCGTAGAAAATTCGCCCACTTTGAGGATGCGGTTTTCAACTGCTTTCTTTTCTTTTTCACTGAACAGATTATTGTACAGAGTGTTTACAACCTTTTTCAGATCAGAACCTTCGTAATTGTTTCTGTCTGGCAGACTTCGATCCGCTTTGAAAGGTATGGTGGTGGCCAAAAATCTCGATGAGAACAGTGTCATCACGCCGTCCTGCCTGAGGCGACTGTTTCCCGAATTATTAATGCTGATCATGCGCCAAGGTTTCCCGGCATACCAGATTGTCTGAGCAAGGTACGAGTTGACCGTGCTTCTAAACGCTGATTCCAGTGCTGCCACCATAGCAGGGGAATTCACTAGCGGCATTGGACCAGGTGTCGGATCAGAGTCCAGCTTCCACATTGCCGTCACGGTCAGATCAGTATTGACATTTCTGAAATCTCTATCCCAGCAGGTGAAGATGTATCCGTCTCTCGTCGGGACTTCCGGCGCTGTTGCAGATGCTCCTGCATTGACGGTTTCCTCTTTCAGCGTGTTGCCCTGTCCGTCCATAAATGTGACAGTGTATTGATCAGTTATATTGATCTCGATCAGTTTGCTCGCATAATCCGTAAGCACGTTGTCGTTAAAATGCTCATTGAAAACATAGAGCACGTTGCCGCGATTACGCTTGTCGGCTAAGTTTATTTCTACTGTACCCGATGCGTCTTCAGCCGTAGAACATTTCTTTACTCTGCCGTAGTAAGTTGCTTTTGCTGATGGGTCAGTGACCGGCTTGTCAGTAATGATGGCAGAAACGAATTCATCTGTTCCTGTCGTCGCACCTGTGTATGTAACTGATACGCCGGTTTCCGTTTCGGTGAATTCAGAAACGCCAAAATTCGAATGCCCGTCAAGACCTGTGACCGTGCCGTCGTCAAGCAGTGTCAGTTTCCACTCGCCGTTTGTATTGGTCCCGACTGGGTTCAGAGCATCCGCACCTGTATCACCGGAAGTTTTGCCGCCTGTAGCTGCAGATGTGAGGAGAACAGATGACAGATCAAGGTAAAATGCAGGACGTACACCTGCTTCAGACACCGCGCTATTGCCCCTTTCGTTGACGTATCCTTTTTGAATTTCCGCTACATATCCGCGATCATAGCCTGGTGAGCGAAGCCACCATCTGTCACCTGAAGAGACTGTAAGTTTTTCGGAAGGCAGAGCGTATGCTTCTGCAGTTGAGAGCGGCCAGAGATAGCCTGAAGTTTCTGTTGTAGTCACTCCATAGGAGTATGGATAAACTGAAGAATACTCGCCCACTTCGAGGATGCGGTTTTCAACTGCTTTCTTTTCCTTTTCATCGAACCAGGTATTATAGTAGTTGTTTACAGTTTTTTGCAGGTCAGAATTAGCGTAAATGCTCCTGTTTCCTGAATATCCAATAGGATTGAACTCTTGATCACTGGCTAAAAACCCCACTGAGAACAATGTCATCTTTCCATCCTGCAAGGTATTGTAATTTCCTGCCTCATCATAGCTGATAACATACCATGGGCTCTTGGCATACCAGACTGTCTGTGCCTTGTCTGTATTGGCTTTCGCTTTCAGCACGCTTTCAGATCCCACCGCCATGGCAGGATCACCACTAGCCGCATAAACCGGCACTCCAATTTGCGGCACAAATCCGACAATAACAGCTGCTGCAAGCAGCGTCATCAGGATCTGCGTCAAGCGCCTTTTTAGTTTTTTCTTCATTTGTTTTGCCCCCTCACTTTCACTCAAATTGTCTGTTCACTTAAGAACATACTACGTGCAGATAACTGCACAGCCCGCACCGGGCCTCTTGCCTATAATTATATAAAGCAGCTCAAAATCGGCAAAGGAAGAAAACTGGTCAATATGGGGAAGGGGACGGTTCTAAACGTTGGAAAACCAACATTGAGAACCGTTAGCTCCTGTTTGTCAATGTCAGGCAGCAGAATTAAGAATATATTCAAAATGAAAAAGCCGGCGCGCGAGCCGGCTGTAATGTTATAAAAAAACTGCGGCGCCCAAAGCACCGCAGCTATTACCTATATCATTTCAGCGCCAGAAGCACCGCAGTGATTATTTAACTTTGACTTTTTTCGCTTTCGAGAACGGTCCGTAGTAATATGTCCCATCTATCACGGCGAAAGCTCTGACTTTGTAGGAATATTTTTTCTTCCTTGAGAGGCCTTTGTGGGTGACTGACTTGATATTCGCACCCTTGGTGAGAGCATTCACATATTTCTTTGACTTCGGATACTTGATGTAGATCTCGTACCCGGTCGCGCCTGCTACCTTGTTCCAGGACAGTTTGTTCTTCGCCTTTTTCCTGGTACATTTGAGCTTAGGAGCCTTGAGTGAGCGGGCTAAAGCAAGAGCCTGCTGCTTTTTCTGAGCAGCAAGATGCGCCGCCTGCTGTGCTTTTGCAGCGGACACAGCATTGGTCATGCCTGAGACCTGCTCCAGACCGGAACCGTTTCCTGATCCGCTGCCGGAACCGCTCCCTGAGCCGGAGTCGCCTGATCCGTTTCCCGAACCCGAGCCGCCTGATGTATTCGCGACAACTGTAACAGTCACTTCAGCTTTCGTCGGTCTGTACGTTGTATCGCCTTTGGCATTGATCGTGATCACAGCACTTCCGGTGTTTTGCCCGGTGATGGTACCGTCTTCACTCACCGTCGCGATGACCGCATTGCTTGTTGTATAAGAAAGCTGCGTTTTGGCCGTCAAGTCGAGCTTGTATGTTTTGCCGCTTTCGATGGTGACCGGAACCAGACTGCCCTCTATAGTCTGCTCAGTCCTGTCATCGGAGCCGGTAACAGTGATGTAGTTTTCAACAGTTCTGGCTAAAAACTGTCCGTGGTCGCCTTCATCGCAATCAGTATAGATCACCGTGTAACCGTCCGACACAGGTGTCACAAACCCGTTTTCATCTACCTCAGCGATCTGAGGATCCTCGGATCTGAACGAGACATGCGCGCCGGGCTTCAGGCTTACCTGGATCTGCTGCGGACCGTCTGCCGGTGTGACAGAGATGCTGTTCCCGTGTTCATAATCCCAGCCGCACCAGACAAGCTGCTCCTCGTTAAAACCGGATTCTCTGTATATTGCGACCGGCAGGGTGATCGTGCAGTCCTTGAATTGCTCATCTCCGGGAACGAATACCGTCAAAACAGGATTGCCCGTTTTGTGCAAAACAAACTTCCCGTCGCTTCCGATCTCCAGAACACTCTCATCAGAAGAAGTGATGACCATCTCATCACCTGTGAGAATACCTAAACTGAAAAAAGATCCATCGATCACTTCATACTTAGTCACTACCAGTCTGTGCTGGTCACAGAGCGGCAACCCTAATATATAGCTGTCTCCATCGTACAGATATCCTGAAGTATTAGATGAACCCCGCTCCTTATTGCTCCAGCAAGGCGTGATCAAAGATCGTACAGACAGCACTCTGTCAGCCCTGGTATCGGTGATCCCGGCCGCATTGCCGCCGGAACCATTGTATGCAAAACAGTCATTCCCGGCGAATCCGGGCATGCCGAATACAAGCATCAACACAGCCGCAAAAACAATAAGGAAACAAACACATTTCCTGCGGCGAATACTATTCAGATTTTGCTCACTTCTTTCATTCATAGCAGAATTATATCAGAAAAAGTCATCATACCGCTATCATTATAGCCTTTTTCCAATACTATGATAATATAATGGAAAAAGGGGGGAGAACCGATGAGTTTCAGAGATTTTAACGATGAAGGGCCGGGCACTTTTGCATGGGATTATGTGCTCGGTGGTAATACAACCGGCTTGTTCCCGGAAGAGACGCATTACGAAGTCGACGGGAATACTCTTCTTGAGGTGATTTTCAGACACACCGGCGGTAATAAGTTCGAACCTGTTTACGGAGACTCCTGGAGGATAGACAATATCAGCGATATGCAGTTCGCCGGAGGATCAAGATGCTTTACTTTTGACCAGGGCGGTGGACACTTCAGGGCGACAGTAAATGAGAAGCTGTCTGTAAAATACGGTCTGCTGATTGTTGATCTGGTTGAACGCATGATTTAACGCAGTAATTCTGTCCGTATAGTTGTTGTAATTATAGTAAAGCACTTGGTATTATCAAAGCAAGGAGATCAGACACATCAGGGACAGGTTTGTGGTCGAAATATATGAAAACTCCAATCGATCTTAATGGCAAAACGATACTGGTAACCGGTTCTCCCGGTTTCATCGGGGCGTATCTGGTTCTGCGCCTTTTGCGTGAAATGAAAGGCGGCCATGTCATCAGTTTTGACAACATGAATGACTATTACGATCCTTCGCTCAAGGAATACCGGCTCGGCCTGATCGAGACCGCCGCACAGGCAGCGGACCCGGCAGACAGTGCCGTGAAGCATACTTTTATCAGGGGTACGATCGCTGACAGGGTCCTGGTTGATAAGGTGTTTGAGGAGTACAGGCCGGATATCGTTGTGAATCTCGCCGCACAGGCAGGCGTGCGATACAGCATCGATCATCCTGACAGGTATATAGAGTCGAATATCATCGGTTTTTACAATATCCTTGAGGCATGCCGCCATGCAAATGATGCTGCCGCGAAAGTGGCTCAGGACGATGATATGAAAGATGGATCGGGCCAAGCCTCATACAGCGGTATCGAGCATCTGATATACGCTTCCTCTTCATCGGTATACGGCAGCAATAAAAAGGTGCCTTTCAGCACCGATGACAAAGTAGACGACCCGGTCTCACTGTATGCAGCTACCAAGAAGAGCAATGAGCTCATGGCACACGCATACAGTAAACTGTACAATATCCCTTCGACCGGGCTGAGGTTCTTCACGGTGTACGGACCGGCTGGGCGTCCGGATATGTTTTACTACAGTGCGACGCAGAAACTGGTCCGGGGTGAGAGCATTAAGATCTTCAATTACGGGGATATGAAGCGTGACTTTACCTATATAGACGATATCATCGAGGGTGTGATCCGTGTTATGAAGGGCGCGCCTGAGAGATCGACCGGGGAGGACGGCCTGCCGGTCCCGCCTTATGCTGTATATAACATCGGCGGCGGACAGCCTGAAAACCTGCTCGATTTCATCTCAACTCTGCAGGAAGAGCTCGTGCATGCCGGGGTCCTGCCGGAGGGCTATGATTTCGAGGCTCATCGCGAGCTGGTCGGCATGCAGCCGGGAGATGTCCCGGTCACATTTGCGGACTCCGAAGCGCTCGAGCGCGACTACGGCTTCAAGCCTCAGACAGGCATCAGAGAAGGCCTCAGGAAATTCGCAGAGTGGTATAAAGAATATTATTGATAAGAAGTGAGAAATTCCATGAGATGTGAAGAAGCTTTTATAGAGACATACAAAATGGATCCGGAGGGCGTAGCTTTCTGCCCTAACCGTATCTGCCCGCTCGGTGCACATATAGACCATCAGCATGGGAAAATCAACGGGATCGCCCTTGATAAGGGTGTACGCATAGCTTACAGCCGTGAGGAAGACGGAGCGGTCGCGGTCAGGAGCCTCAGCTTCCTGGGCGCCGCCAGGTTTTATGTGAACGAGATACCCGCAGAGAAAACCGGTGACTGGGCTGACCATATCAGAGGCGCGGCGCTGGAACTGGGAAAAAAATATCAACTCAGGTATGGCTTAAGCGCCATGATCGAAGGCGATCTGCCGATCGGAGGCCTGAGCAGCAGTGCTGCTGTCATCATCGCTTTTTTGTCTGCTTTGGCGAGTGTCAACCACATCCGTCTTGAGCCGAAGGAAACCATTTTGATGGCGCAGGCAGCAGAGAATAAATATGTGGGAGTAAAATGCGGCGTACTTGACCAGAGCTGCGAGGTGCTCTGCCGAAAGGACCACCTGCTGTATCTGGACTGCTCGGACGACAGTTATCAGCTCATACCATGGAATGGCCCGGATTTTAAGATCGCGATATTCTTCAGCGGCTTTCAGCGGAGCCTCGCGAGGAGCGCGTATAATCTGCGCCAGGATGAATGCAAAGCTGCAGCTTCTGCACTTCTGACTTATGCCGGGATAGACCCGCGGGATCTTAACGGAGCAATACTCAGGAATGTGCCGGAAACGGTTTTTGAAGAATATAAGGACAAACTCCCGCAGACTCTCCGCAAACGCGCAACGCACTTTTTCGAAGAATACAACCGCGCCGAGGCTGGTGCAGCGGCATGGAAAAACGGCGATCTCAGCACCTATGGTCGCCTGATCTTCGAGAGCGGGCTCAGCTCGATCGAAAACTACGAGTGCGGCAGCCCCGAACTGATCACACTTTACGACATTATGACAGAAACAGATGGCATTTACGGCGGGCGCTTCAGCGGCGCGGGATTCAAGGGAAGCTGTATGGCCCTGATCGATTCGCGCAGATCTGAAGAAGTACTGGCCCATGTAGAAGAGCGCTATCTGTCAGTCTATCCGGAACTTCGCGGCAAGTACCTGAGCGCTTTGTGCGATTCAGCGGACGGAGCAGATCTGAACGGAGGCCTGTGCGTATGAAATGCATCATTCTTGCTGCCGGATATGCAACGAGGATGTACCCGCTGACGCAGGATTTCCCCAAACCTCTGCTCAAGGTCGGTGAGAAGGCCATCATCGACTGGCTTGTGGACGATATCAGCCCGGTGATCGATGGATTTGTTGTGGTAACGAATCATAAATTTTACGAACATTTTCGAACCTGGGCAGCCGGGAAAACGCCAAAAATCGAAGTTCTCGATGACGGGACGGAAAGCAACGAGACTCGCCTCGGGGCTGTGAAAGACATCCAGTTCGCTGTCAGCAGCCTGGATATTGATGATGACTGTGTGGTCATGGCAGGAGACAACGTGCTGGACTTCAGCCTGAAGCATTTCATTGCTTTTGCCCGGGAGAAGGGAACATCCTGTGTCATGTGCTATGAGGAGAACCGGCTGGAGGCACTTCAGAAGACAGCGGTCATAACTCTGGATGAGAACAGCGCCATCACAAGTTATGAAGAAAAACCAGTCGATCCTGAAAGTGATCTTGCCGTACCGCCGTTTTACTGCTACCTGGCAGCTGACCTGCACCGGATACCGGAAGCGCTGGACGCCGGCTGCGGATATGATACGCCGGGTTCTTTTGCAGCCTGGCTCAGCAGACAGACGACCATGCATGCCTACCGCATGCCCGGAAAGCGCCTCGACATAGGAGACGTGGCAAGCTATCAGCAGGCCCGCGAAGCATATCAAGGAATCAGATCATAGACTGACCTCCGGAAACTGGAACAGTATACCTGACCGGAAGGTCAGTTTTATTATGCAAAATAGCGGACAATGGTTGACTTCACAGAGCCGTACTGATACCATATCAATGCTGCCAAAATGTTGCTGATAACAACATTTGCGCAGATCGATGGAGATTGATACGAATTGAAGAAAGAGAAAGAGAAATCTGTATGAAAAAGCTTTCGCTCGAACTGCTTTCCCAGGCAGTCACTACAAACAGGAAATCACAGAACATGACGCAGGCTGATCTGTCTGTTGCTACCGGCATCAACAGATCCATCCTCTCCAGACTCGAGTCGCAGGACTATACGCCTTCAGTCGACCAGCTGATCTCTCTCAGCGAGGTGCTTGGCTTTGATCTCGCATCCGTTTTAACTGACGATGCGACAGATGCGGGGGCTTCCGGCAAGGATTACCAGGACATCCCGCGCATGAAGATCACAGTTGCCGGCGTCGGCTACGTAGGCCTTTCACTTGCAGTCCTGCTCGCACAGAACCACGATGTGACTGCGATCACAACGACCCAGTCCAAAGCAGACAATCTCAACCGATTCATCAGTCCGATCAGGGACGAAGAGATCGAGAGATTCTTCGGTGAGGTCAGAAGCGGCGAGCGCGAGCTGAGCCTCCGCACTACTACTGACAAAGCTGCTGCTTACAGAAGTGCGGATCTTGTCATCATAGCTACTCCGACCAACTATGACGAAGTCGACCAGTTCTTTGACACCAGTGCGGTGGAGGATGCGATCGAGCAGACCCTGGCTGTGAACCCGGATGTCATGATGGTCATCAAGTCCACCGTTCCGGTTGGCTATACAGACAGTGTTCGTGAGAAGTATGGTATCGACAACATCATGTTCAGTCCGGAATTTCTCCGTGAGTCCAAAGCTCTCTATGACAACCTGCATCCAAGCAGGATCGTAGTCGGAGCATACGACCACCAGAGGGAAGCTGCGCAGCTTTTCGCTGATCTGCTGCTCGAAGGTATGCGCACAGAGGAGCGTCGCGCCGGAGCGGTTCCTCAGGATATCAGGACACTGATCGCACACCCGACCGAAGCCGAAGCGATCAAGCTTTTTGCCAATACATATCTGGCAGTAAGAGTAGCCTATTTCAATGAGCTGGACACATATGCGCAGAAGAAGGGCCTTGACACCCAGCAGATCATCGAGGGCGTCAGCCTGGATCCCCGTATCGGCGGACACTACAACAATCCGAGTTTTGGATACGGCGGTTACTGCCTGCCTAAGGACACCAAGCAGCTGCTTGCCAACTACAGGAATGTGCCGCAGACCATGATCGAAGCTGTAGTTAAGTCCAATACAGTTAGGAAGGACTTCATCGCTGGGCAGATCATCGCTAAGAATCCTGATACAGTCGGCGTCTACCGCTTGACCATGAAGTCCAACTCAGATAACTTCCGCGCTTCCGCCATTCAGGGCGTCATGAAGCGCATCAAAGCCAAAGGGATTCCAGTCATAGTTTACGAACCAACCCTCGAAGACGGCAGCGAATTCTTCCGCAGCAAAGTCGTCAACGACCTCGATGCTTTCAAAGCACAGAGCGACGTCATCATCGCCAACCGTTTTGATGAAAGTGTCCTCGGCGACGTAGCAGACAAAGTATACACAAGAGACCTGTTCGGCAGAGATTAAGAAGAACAGGGCATGGGCGGTTCTCTGTCTCCTGCCGCATTGCGCATTTCAGCGACAAAGGACAGTTCTTCACTTTCCGAATCAGATAACAAAATAGAGCATACAAAAGCCGGTCGATCATATGATAAACCGGCTTTTATAGTGAAATAACATAGAAGACAATTAATGGTGGACAGAAAACATCAGGACTCCCTGCAGTTGATGGGTGATCAGGCTCTCTCACATGTTGCTTTTGCTGTTTTTGCAGTAACCATCATCGCTGCTGCTGGTTTCTGGTTGATCGGTGAGAAGAAGTATAACGATCAGATCGAAATTGCGGAAAAGGCTTTGGCGGAAGGCAACTACGAGCAGGCCGAAACTTCTTACCTTTCTGCGATCGGGATGAGAAAGAGGAAGCCCAAAGCCCGTGAAGGACTTGCATACACATATGCTCTTGAATCTCGTTTTAACGAATCTGCACAGGTATACAACGATCTGTATCAAGATACAAAGGAAGAGAAATACTTAAGTGCTGCAGCATCCGTAAGTGAAGGAATGATTCCGATGGACAATGAGTTGTTTTCCGGGGAAGGCATATGGATCGGGATCGACCTTGAGCAGATACCAAAAGATGACGATCTGACATACTTCCTTGGACAGTATTGCAGCTATAGCTGGTTTTTCGGACGAGAAAAAGATCCTTCAAACTGGTATAAATTCAACGCAGAATCACCGGAAAGCAGCTATGCTTTTCCACTGACACCCTTCATGACCAATGAGGATTATTTCCCGGAGTATGTTGATGCACTTGAATATCGCTCAGATGAAGTTGATCCAAAAGGATGGTTGGATCCGGATGTGTTATATTTCCAGAGAATATCGAAGGATGTTGTTGACCGGATATATACTGTTTTGTTCAATGTTGATGAATCGAAGCTCGAAAGCGTTCTTGCAGAGGCTGAAAGTCGCGGTCTGATGTATCTTGACGGTGGCTACTACTATGAATTCCTTGCAGCAATGGGATTCGGGGGTATGGATGCCAGAATAGAGACGGCATATATCAATGGCGATCGCTGCTATGTGAAATATACTGCTGTTTCCGCAATGGGAGATGGTGGAGAGTTCGGTACTTATTATGCAGTAATGAAGATGAAGTCGATCGATGGCAAAATGCTTTGGACTATGCTTTATAACAGCACTGAAGCGCCTGCGGAAATAACGGATTCCTTGAATAATAATGCAGACAAATCACCAGAGAAAAGCGATACTGCCTTAGAACTTAGTGAAGAAGAAAAGCATTATATAGCTGCGACCGTCGCTCCTTTCATCGATTCAGAGAAAGGGCTCATAATAGAGACCTTGACAGATGAGGAGATAGCGGATTGTGTTTCATACCTGATAGAGGTCGGCTATGGCATTGATGGAGCAAGCAATATTGTTCCGTTCAATCTGGTTTATTTAGAAGGTGAGCCCTGGAATCATGTAAACGGGGAGAGTTTTCTTGAAGCCGCCAAGTATGTTTATGGGCGCGATATTGACGGGGCAGAAGCGCTGGATCACCTTGATGACTCCGGGGGATTTATGCGAGGTGACGAAGTGACCGGGGGAAGCGACGTTATATCGGTTGACGGAACGGACATTCACAGGCAGGATTATCTCCAGATGCCGCCGAACGGAAGAGGGCATTATTATGGAATAGTGATCGATCAGGCAGAGAAGAAAAACGGAGATGTAATAGTTCAGTATCACATCGATGCCTTTGACTACGATATGAATTCAACAAGGGTTCGGGATAACTGCAAAGCCACATTACGGCCAACAGAAAACAAGAAATATCCATATACACTTATATCCATAGGAATTAATGAACCATAGGTTCAGCATTGAAAATTGAAAAAGGAAAAATACACATGGGATGTTCAACATACTTTGGGCATCCCATTTAGTATCCGGCAAAACATCTCTGAGACTTTAGGAAGCCGCGCAAGAAAATACAGAGAAATACAAGCAGAGAATGTTTTTTTGACGATTTTTGTTACATGCGCATGCTATTATATAAAAGTAATGTAACGCAATCTCTTGTTTGTCGATCGATTGAATTCTTGCAGCTGATTGCTGCTTTCAAGACAGGCGTTGCATCTGCAGACTGGGATAATCTCATAATATATTTCGGTAGGACAAGGGATATATCAATTAGTTACGGGCGTTGATAGGGATAATCAGAGAGGTGTATATGAAAAGGAAGATTTTTGCAATTTTAATGGCACTGACACTGGTGCTGACGTACATGCCCGCACTGGCATTTGCGGAAGGCGGAGCTGTATCAAAAGCGGAGGCCAAGAAGGCTGCCGCAGCGAAGACTGTTGAAACCGGTAATCCGGAAAAGGCAAAAGGCGGTAAACTCCTTGAATCAAAGAAGGAGATGTCTGTAAAAGCAGCCGATTATGATGACGAAGAGTATTACAACGGCACATACAGCGGCAAGCCGGAATTCTATACAG
Source organism: uncultured Eubacteriales bacterium (assembly GCA_902786855.1). Lineage (GTDB taxonomy): Bacteria > Bacillota > Clostridia > Peptostreptococcales > Anaerovoracaceae > Crickella. The sequence continues at coordinate 47,153 of CADAEH010000011.1, forward strand.
CAGACTATACAGACGATGACGGGGAACTCATGTATTACTATGACATTGAGCCGAATTCGGGAGACCGCGTTACTGTTGAGGTAGAAGACGAAACATTCACTTACGTATGGACACAGGATGATGATGGTGACTGGTATTTTGAGATTCCGGGAAATCCGGATGACTGGCTCATGATCGATGAGGTCTATGTAAATGATGATCAAACAGAGGCCGGAATGCTCGTTTATAGAAAGGTCTGGGATGACGTAGAAGAAGAATATCTTACTGACTGGAGTGCAGTCATTTTTGTAGACAAATTCAGTGTAAGCAATACTGTTAAGAGTATTTCTTTCCAGCCGTCAACAATATATCTTGTTGCAGAAGACATCATATGCTATGACGAAGGCATACCGTATTATTCCTTCTTAGAGAGAAGCACACACAAGGCCGGAGGAGAAACCTGGAAATCACCATATGCTGTAGGCGATAAACTGACTGTACAATATGTTAACGGGATCACACAGACGTTTGTAGATGCGGATATGAGTTTCGTTGACTATGATGAAGAAGATGAAGCTTATTATACTTACTATAATGACTGGTTTAAGAAAGGCGACAATTATATCAGAGCATATGTAGACGACGATGTACTTACACTCGGCAATAATACAGTCTCAATATCCTGGCATGGAGTTACTGCCAAAATCAATGTCGTAGTAGAGACAGCTGCACAGAAAAAGGCCAAAGACGACGCTGCCAGAAAGGCTGCTGCTGAAAAAGCAGCCGCAGCAAGGAGAGCTGCAGCAGAAAAGGCAAGAATTGCTGCAGAATTCGCTGCAAACGGTTATGGCTATATCGATCCTTCACTGCCTAAGGTCAAGTTCCAGAAGCCAAAAGCTGCTAAAAAGAACTTTACTGCCAAGTGGAAGAAGATGGGCAAAAAAGATCTGAAAAAAATCAAAGGCATTGAAGTAGAATACAGTCTCACACCTGATTTCAAGAATCCGGTATTCAAGTCAACAGGTAAGAAGAAGGCCAATGTCAAGATCAAGAAGCTCGCTTCCAAGAAGACTTATTACGTAAGAGCACATTCATATGTAATAAGAAACGGAGTCAAGTATGTCTCCTATTGGTCAACACCTAAAAAGGTAAAGATCAAATAGAACAGATCGGGAATTAGCAAATATCAGACAGAACGCATTGACGTCCCTCGCCCGCGGATGAAATGAAGCCGGCGGGGGACATTATTCAGGGCGATTCATTTGAATCAAAGCAGGAATGTTCATATGCAGATGATCAGCAGAAGAAACAGAATAGGAAAGAGGCTCATTACAGTGACCTTGCTGGTTGCTGTCCTGTTGTGGGGTTACCCTGCAGCCTCTGCAGACCTGAGCGCGAAGGCCGAGACGGCTCCGGCCGGGCAGGTCGTCGTGCTTTATGAGGATGGTCAGATCAATGACATGCATGCAGACAGTAAAGGGCCCGGAAAACAGGATACTGTCGAGTCTGCTCAGGAGAAGATACTTGATGAAGCGCTTGATGACAGTTATACGATAGATGACACTATCGTGCTCGACGCAGCTGACGAGACAGAAGAAAAAATGGTTATGGGCGTGATCTCCTCAGATGAATTCAGCACTGAGGAGCTTGTGGATACTCTTCAGAGCACCGAAGGCATCAGGTACGCAGAGCCTAATTTCAGATTCTATGCGAACAAATTGCCTGACTGGAGTGACACTTTCATTAAAGATTCCTGGCAGCTGGGAGAAAAGGGCATCAATGCAGACAAAGCACCTGCAGCCAAAAGCGGCGGAAACCCTATCGTGATCGCCGTGATGGATTCCGGGATCGCTTACGATCATCCGGATCTTGTGTCGCGTATGTGGTCTGCTCCTGCAGGCCTGGATATCGGCGGTGAACATGGAAGGGATTTTATCAGCAATGATAATGATCCGTACGACGAGGATAATCACGGTACTCACTGCGCGGGCATAATCGCGGCTGCGGCAAATAACGCTGAAGGCATTGCCGGAATCTCGGGAAGAAACAACGTTGAGCTCATGGCTGTCAGAGTACTGGATGAAGACGGAGGCGGTGACTTCTCGGTAGTGATCAAAGCCTTTGAATATCTGATAGAAGCAAAGAAGCATGGCGTCAATATCAAAGCTGTCAACTGCTCTTTTGGTGCCGAAGGGAAATCATCCATACTGGACACTGTGATCGATCGTGCCGGAGAGAACGGTATCCTGACCATAGCAGCAGCCGGTAATGAGTCTCAGAATAACGATGCAAACAACTACATACCGAGCAACTCCAACTCCCGCTATGTTGTATCAGTGGCGGCAATCGATGATGACGGCAGCCTCGCTTCGTATTCCAATTTTGGGAAAAACAATGTAGACGTGGCAGCGCCGGGCAGCAACATCCTGTCCACTGTTTTGCACAACAATTATGCGCCGTTCCTGTATGAGGCGGCCCGCGTAAGAGCGACCACACAGGTCTACGGAGAGTTCGGCGGAGCTAATGTTTCATACGAAGGCGGCACAGGGATCCCTTCAGTGACCCCTGTATCCGGTACAGGTCATGACGGGAAAGCGATCACAGGCGTGGGAACGTTCGGAGCTTCTAAAATGTATTCGATCCTGCTCAACGACAGCCACGGCCACGCGGACCTAAGCATCACAGGCGGAACTGAAAAGGGAGCATTTCAAATAGGCAATAATCAGAAAAGTCTCAGATGGACCATTAAAGATGCCGGCTACGGTGACAAGTTCATACTCTTTTTCCCATATACCAAGGTCAGCGACAACCCGTATGTCAGTATGGTATTAAAGACGCACTCGGATTTTCCGGTAAACGGCGGCGGTGATCTGAAGCTCGGTGATGTAGTGATATATGAAGACGGTCAGGGCGGAGTAAACTATCAAACTTCCGCAGAAGAGACCAGATGGGTACTTGACACGGACAGGACGTATAACAGCCTGTGGCATGCATCGGGTGAAAACGAGGCTCTCTATGACATGTCAGCTGTAAGCGGCCTCTCATATGGCTCATACGGGCTCGGCCTCGTCTATGAAGCATGGGATGAAGGAGATTTCTATGTGGATATCAGTTCGATAGCCATATCGTCAGCATATGCAGATGAGAGCACCTTCGGAGCTTATGGAGTCGCTTCCGGGACCTCGATGGCGACTCCGGTCGTTACAGGAGCAGCCGGACTTATCGCTTCTGCGAGACCTGACCTGAGCGCGGAGGCTCTTAAAGACGTTTTGATCAAGACCACCAAGGCTAAGAGCTCCCTTGCAGGCAAATGCCAGACTGGTGCATCCATCGACTTCGCAGTATACGGCAGCTCAGTAAGCCCGAAAACCAACACCGGGGGTAATACGGTCAAACCATCGCCAGGCAAAACAGAGGGAATGGACTTTGTCTGGAGCGGGAAAAAGCTGACATCCAGCATAAATATTCTGCTTCGCAATCCACTTCCTAAGGCTAAGACTCCTAAGAAGTTCAAAGTTAAGTCCAAGAAGGGCAAAGCCGCTCTTAAGTGGAAAAAGGTAAAAGGAGTCAACGGATACCTCATCTTCCGTAAGACAGGCAAGGGCAGATTTGTGCAGATCGCGAGACTGCCATCCGGTAAAAAGAGCTATACCGACAAAACCGTAAAAAAAGGTAAAAAATACCAATACTTGATCGTCAGCTACAAAAGTGTGAACGGTAGCAACGCAGTGTGCATTTCACCAGCATCCAAAGTCAGGAAACTAAAAAAATAGCAACACGATGTGCTGAAAACACGGGATGTCCGACATATCCGGGCATCCCATTTAGTATGCGAAAAACAGTTCCGAAGGCTTTAACTGTATAGAATCTTGTGTCGCTTGCAGAGAAATAAGCACTTCAGGAAAGGATATGAAAAAATACATATTAAAACAAGCGCGGGAACGGTTTTGTTGAAAGTAAAACACTGTCTTGCTGATACTATAAATTCAGGATTGTGCATTTTCGGTAACAGGGGAGTTTGCTATGAGTGATAATCGTTTTACTGAAAAAGAAAGAATCAGGATAGCTAAACTTCATGTTGAGGAAGGGAAATCTCAGCGAGTCCTTTCCATCGATTATGGTGTTTCCCAGAGCTCTATCGGCAGATGGGTAGCCAAGTATCGAAATGAAAAAATGACAAAAAATAATAAAAAATAGAACTTATTGTATCGATTGCAACAATTCCACTGCGAACATGGACGCGAATAAAATAACGGAAAAAAGATTTACACTCTAATATCAGATCATTAATTGCAGTAAGTAACAATCAGCGAGAAGCTTGGCATATGGGGTAGGCGGCTGAAACGGCCTACCCCGTTTGTATGGGATAAAAAAGTTCTGCTACATTAGTTTTTATAACAGACTTTGAAAAAAGAACATAACAAAACAATATAGAGAACGGTCTTGTTGAAAGGAAAAAACATCACTTCTGATACTATAAAAATTAAGATAATGTGTTCCCGGAAACATAGGAATCTGCTGTTGGAGGGAACCATTTTTTATATAAATATCAGTATCGTTAAAACATACCGGATATTTAATTTAAGGGAAAGGAGAAGATGTTGAAATGAAGCGTAATAAGGTATTGTCATTATTCCTGATACTCGCTCTGTTTGTCAGTATGGTAGGAATAATAAATGTTGACACAACGTATGCTGCTGCTAAGAAAAAAGCCTCTAATAAGGTAAAGGTTAAAGTTGCATCTTATACAAGTGATTCTGTAACTATTAATTGGAATAAGATCAAGAAGCCTGATAAAGGCTATGCGGTATTCAGAAACGGAAAAGCTATTGCACATCTGGGGAAAAAGGCGACTAAATTTACAGACACAAACCTTGCCCCGGGAACATCTTACACTTACCAGATCAAAACATTCAAAGTTAAAAAAGTAAAAAAGAAAGGAAAGAAAGTAAGAAAATATACCTACAAGAAAAAATCAAACAAGATTAGCGTAACAACATATCCGGCAAATGCAGCAAAACCGGCAAATCAAAACAATGCATCGTCACCTTCTGAGGCAACTGATGTTGTATCATACAACAAACAATTCATTCAGGATTACGTAAACAAAAATGGATACACCAATGGCAATGGTGATAAAACTGTGCATTTTTCAAATGGTTCATCGAATGATGTATACATAGTTAGTCACGCATATTCGATTGAATTAATAAGTTACGTTAAAACCAATGATATGAGTATGCTAACCACGATGCTGCTGGATACTAGCTATAATGCGGTTGTTAGTCCAATTGTCACTATAGGAAGCTTAGAGATGCGTACAACATTTATTCCTGAAAAATATACAAAATATACAAAACTAAGCTTTACTTCTGATAGTAGCAGCGCATCGCTTGACGTCGCACAGAATTTAGCAAATTCAGCATTTAAGCTGGCAATGTCATCCTGGGATCTTGCATTATTTACCAATTATAATATAACCATGAAGGATTTAGGGTTTTTACTTTGGGATTAGGTCTGACAGTTATCTGACCAGAAACTAAGGCAGAGAGCCGGTTCATCAAAGGATGGGCCGGCCATTCAATTTATCAAAGCCTGTCTGTGCGATGCAGGGTAATCAAAAATGGCAATGTGATCTTAGGAATGGTTTTTTTGAAACTTTATTTGAGCCGGCGTGGTAGACTTATAAAAAAGAATAGCTTTCTGTTTTTTTTGACACTTTTATTGTAAAAATAAAAAGTCACTAATTGGCGAATCCTCTCTGCGAACAAGGGCTGTATGCTGTATAATAATTATGAAAGAGGGGTAGAAATCAGGAGTTTTAGGCGTATGAGCTTGACTGGATATAGATTGAAGGACTGGAGAAAGACTCTGGATGAACTCGTGGCTGAGACGGGGGTCAGCCTTGAGGATGTGTGCAATTATATAGGCTCTGCTTATAATAAAAAAGGGCCTAGTTTTTATGTAAAGCTTCCGAGGAAACGGTCGGTATACATCGGTGTCGGCATGGCTTTCGGGCAGCCGGTAGAGGTGATCAATGACTGGATCACGGGCTTTGCCGGCAAGAGGAAGCTCTATGCGAAGGATATAAGCGGGGATCTTGTCTGGATCTATCTTATAAATGCGAATTATAGCGAGTGGCAGAATGGTGAACATGATGCGAAAAACAGCTATAATTATTACAAGCACTATGAAGAATTCCAGGCGGCTGCCTATGCTGTATTCCGTGAAAGGTGGGACGAGATAATCCTGCGCTATGAGGACACTTCAGACATAGAGGTGAGCCTGGGGCAGGCAGAGTTCGGACCTGAATTTGACGGGCTTAAGGAATATGTGGCAGCACATATGGATGCTTTTAAGACTGCTTACAGTAAACCGAGGTCCTACCTTGACATGTATGTCGAAAGGATCATTCTGGCCTGCAGAAATCATCCGGGTTTCAGGCACATCCGCAGCATCAACGCTATGCGAGGATATCTTGACGACAGCATGATCAATTTCCTCTGTGGGAGCAGCAATGCGATCAATGTAATCGACCTTTCGACGGGCAAAAGGACTGTCAACATCAAACATGTGCCAAAAAATCGCTCGAAATATATCGATATGGGATTGTCACTCGGCATGACCGAAAGCGACCTGAACGAGCTTCTGACAAAGATGGGGTATGTAGCTCTTGACGAGGAAAGCGACAGAGACAGTGCGCTTGTGACCGGTCTCAGGAAGTGGGAAAAGGCCCATCCGATACAGAGAAAGTTCAAAGACAAGTATTTCGGCGGAGATGATCTGATCAGGCTGACAGAAAAGGAAGAACAGCAGGCTGTTGAAGAGATGCTGCACCTCAGGTCTGAGATGCGTGATCTGGTGAATGAAGTAGAATAGTTCGTGATCAGAAAAAACGAGGAATAAGCTTATGACTTTCAGGGTCATCCTGAAAAAAGCGCTAATAATCGCACTGGCTGCAGTAATGATCATATTGCCGCAGTCCGGTCTTTTCGTGTCTGCGGCGGATGATGCAACACAGGGCAAAGGCAGACCGCTGACCGTTTATTATATGAGCGGCCAGGATGATTACGGGTATGACCATTACTATAACACAGGTATCATCCGGGACGGCGGGACGGGAACTCTCAGTGTCGATCTGACGGACAGAGTTCCTTTCATATGGCTAGGATACTATGGCCAGCAAACCGTCGAGCTTCCTGACACAGAGGTCGCAGAGATAATAAGTACAGTTCAGAAACCTGATGATTTTCCGACTTATTACCTCAGCCTGAAGCAGGCCGGAACAGCAACTTTCAATATAACGCTTCCGGGCGATGGAGAGTACAGAACATGCACCTACACGTTTAAGCTTGTCGTTTATGATAATAGTAATTCGGGCAGCCAGGGCGGAAGCGGAGAAACCGGCGGTCAGAATGGCGAGTCCGGCGGTCAGAACGGCGAGTCCGGTGGCAGCGGCGATCAGAATGGCAACGGGAACGGATCCGGTGACCAGACCGGCAGCGGGGATAATGGCACATCCGGCTCAGGTAATTCAGGAGCATCATTTGATTCGGGCAACCCTGCAGGACAATCTGCAGGTCAGGCTTCCGGTTCAGGTAACACTGCAGGACAGGCTACGCCAAAAGTCGCCAAAAATCGCACTGCAAACGCCAATATCGTCGTGAGTTTTGCGGCTAAGTCAAAACCTAAACTCAAATGCTCAAAGCGCATGAGGCGTAAAAACAAGATTGTCTGGAATAAAGTTGCCGGAGCGAATGGATACGAACTTTTCATAAGATATCCGGGATCGAAGAAATACGTAAAGGCGCTGACCAAGTCTGCATCGGTCAAGTCGGTCACGCATAAGGGCCTCAGCAAGGGCAGGACTTACAGATATAAGATAAGAGCTTTTTCCATAGTAGATGGAGTTAAAAAATACGGAGTTTTTTCGAAGGTTTTAAAGGTCAAAGTCAAATAGGGCGACGTCCTCGTTGTCATCTATGAGCGAGTTGTATTTCAGAAAGTATGAACCAATATTCGGATCCTGGCGCATAGTCGAGGAGCTTGGAAGCGGCGCGGAGGGGCATCTCTACCGTATAAGCCGCGAAGATGCTCTCGGCCATGTGTTTTATTCTGCGCTGAAAGCGGTAAGCATTCCAGCGGGCGGTGCTGATGAACTGAACTCGATGATCGCAGGCGGGATGACCCGCGAAGAGGCGACAAAGTATTTTGACAGTGTGCTCAGTGAGACAGGACAGGAATTCAAGCTGCTCGAAAAGCTCAAGGGCAACAGCAATATCGTCAGCTATGAGGATCATGAAGCTTTCAGGCGTGATGACGGGATCGGCTGGGACGTGCTTATCAGGCTTGAGGAACTTACTCCGCTGGTCAGACATTCGATCTATAACAGGATGGATGAGGCTGAGATCATCAGGATGGGCGCGGACATTGCCAAAGCACTGACTCTGTGCCGTAAGTACGGGATCATTCACAGGGACATCAAGCCGGAAAACATTTTTGTCTCCCCGTCAGGAAACTATAAACTGGGTGATTTCGGCATCGCCAGAATCATTGAAGATACGACAACATCACTTTCTCGCAAGGGGACTTACAGCTATATGGCTCCGGAGGTCTACTGGGGCAGAGACTATAACCATTCCGCAGATATCTATTCGCTCGGGATCGTCATGTACAAATACATGAATGACGGGCGGATGCCATTGATGCCGGTGTACCCAAAACCGGTAGCCTACAGGGACGGCGAAGAAGCTTTCGTAAAAAGGGTAGGCGGCGCAGATCTTCCGGCACCCAGAAACGGTTCCGATGAGCTCAAGGCGATCATACTTAAAGCCTGTGCCTATGAACCTGCGGATCGCTACACCGATGCATCGGAAATGCTGCGCGATCTTGAAACACTCGCGCGCGGCGAATCAGAAAGTGCTGCTGCGGGCATGGGCCGCGGAGCAGCCGGAAAGTTCGCCGCATTGTACGCAGGCGCGAATTCAGCAGCAGCCTCATCAGGCGAAGAAGCACAGCAACTTGCCGGTACAAACGCAAAAAAACGCACTTCTTCGAAGCGCGCTATCGCGGTCGCCGTTGTTATATTCCTGCTTGCAGCCGCAGGTATCGCATATGCACTCATCCCCAAAGCGGTGACCGATATCGATGCCGGCAAGATCGAAGGCGATGCTGAGATATATATAGGAGAAGAACTTACCCCTGAATTCGAGGTGCTCCCTGACTGGTTCAAAGACGAGCCGGTCACTGTCACCACTGATAACGACTCCGTCGTCCGTGTTGACGGGACGACTCTGCATGCGGAATCTGTCGGCGAAGCCACGCTGACCATATCTGCCCGTGAGTACTCTGAGCAGTCCGTCATCCACGTCGTTCCGAAAGTTACCTCGATCGAGGGGATCGACAAGGAGATCAGCCTGACCACAGGCAACACATTGGCACTCGAGCCGGTGCTTTCACCTGAGGAGTTTTCATCCGAACCGGTCGAATACACTGTTGCGGACAAGGCTGTCTGCACTGCTGAGCCGGGAGAAAAAGGTTCAGCCACGCTGACCGCAGTCGCAGCAGGAAATACAACTCTGACCGTCTCTGCAGGCGGTACCTCGATCGAAGCAACGGTCACAGTCACCGACCCTGTCGTTTATGTGCCGAAGTCATCAGGTTCAAGCAAGAAATCCAAGTCGAAATCCGGGTCCGGCAAGAGCAAGAAAGGCTACTTCGACTCCAGTGACGACGAAAGTTTCTAGTAGATCGCGCCGTTTGCGGTGATATAGTCGACACCCATGAGGGCGCACTTGCGGGCTTTTTTGCGCGAAGGCAATGTCCACACGCAGACCTTCAGCCCTGCTTTGTGGAACCTTTTGACAGTGGTTTTCTTCAATTTAGTATAGTCAAGAGAAAGGCAGTCGATATCTGCCTTTTTCATTTTGCGTATTGTCGATGAATATTTCTTCTTAGGAAGCTTATCCATCAGATACATCGTCTGGATGTTGTTTCTGATGCCCATGCTCCGGGCCATTCTAGCTGCATCTGCGACCGCGTTGAAGTTAAAACTTATGATCACGGCTTTGCGGTCCCCGAGGAGCGTCATCAGATATTTAAGTCCGCGCTCGGAAAAACGATGCTTCAGCTCTATAACAGGAACCGCGTTCCCGGAACCGGACCAGATCGTATCAAGAGCCTGCTCAACCGTCGGAATCTTCTGCCCGCTGTACAGACTGACTCTTTTGCCCGAAATGATGGTGTAGCTGTCCAGATCAGATCTCGAAATAGTGCGGATCTTTTTCTTTACACCGCACATTCTTTTGATACTTGAGTTGTGCATTACCAGGATCAGCGGATCGTTAGGAACTTCGCGCGTCCGGACCTGTTCATTCCCTTCTCCATCGATGAATGTTTCGGTCTCGGTCCTGACTGCCGGCTCTGCTGAAGACTCCCAGATGTCGAACTCGACGCCGTAGAAATTGCTGTCATCGGCAGCGAGCTTGAATGCTGCAAGGGTATTCTCGGGAGCTTTTGCGCTGAGTCCGCGGTGGGCGATGTATTGAGGCCGCTTTGCACTTGCGGCAGAAGCCGCAGCATATGAACTGACTGCGCCTGCGTCAAAACAGATGGCAGCCATGCACAAAACAATGACTATTGAAATAAAGCGGCTTGCTTTCCGGTAAAACTTCATGATCTCACGCCCCGATGTTCACTTTCGCTCTCATAGCTTTTCTAAAGGAGACAGAGAACCGTCTCCTCGTATCATGTATCCGGAGAGACGGAAGAACCGCCCGCCTGTCTCCGAAACTGGCAGTTAAGGACTCTGCCTAATTACGATTGTACAGGAATGCAAAACTGATTGCCAGTTCATATCGGCTTGTTCCAGTTCATATATCTTTCACTCACATTTCCCGATAAACGTCTGCGAAAAGGGTGTTCTGTATAGTATAATATTTGCAAAGGGTAACACAATTAACACTCTGATCTATGGTGACTGTTATGTTCAAGAAAAGACTTGCTTTTATTCTGATCACATGCGCTTTGCTCGTACTCGGGATCCAGCCTGTGCCGACAGCAGATGCGGCTTCTGATTCGATCCGTGTCAACGATGATGTCACAGTCGAGAAATACTACTGGCAGGATACATGGGATGCGAACCAGAACAACGCATACATCGATATTGTTTCCGGCATATTTGATATGCAGACTGAGATATCTGTCCACGATGACTATATCAACAGCGAGCAGCTGATGAATGTCGCGAAGAGGATCTCACAGGATTTCAGTACGCTGGACATGGTATATTTTTCAGGTGTTTCGTACACTGATGATGGATATGTAGACAAGGTGAACATGACATACAGCGGTAGCTATCTCGTTGAAAGCGATGAACAGTTACACGGCATGATCCGTGAACTTGCGGACTATACTGCTTTTGGCAGATCGTTCATCGATCCTACGATGACAGATCTTGAAAAAGCTTTGTTTATGCATGATTTCGTAAGCCAGCGCACTCTGTATGAAGTCAATAATCATAGCGTCTGGGGCAGTGCTGCTGTCTTTATGGATCATAAGGGTATCTGCGGCGATATAAGCGCTGCTTATGATAAGATGTTGTATTCTGCAAATGTACCATTCGGCGATGCGGAAGGTCATATGCACGCATGGACCGATATCTATGTTGACGGGAAATGGTATGTATCTGATGCGACCTTTGACTCACCTTCCTCTCCTGAAAATGTAAGATATACACCTGCGAAACACACTTACTTCCTGCGTGGCTGTAATAATCATTATGAAGATGATTTTATCAGCAGATTTGAATGTATGGACGTTTACTATACAATCCCACAATACTTAATTGACTCTGTGGATCCTGAAGATCCGGCACAGTTTTGGAATTTCGGAGATTGTGAAAGCAATCTGGCATATCACGTGAATGAAGGGGATACTCACGGTTCACTTTATTATCTTACAAAACCGAATGTATTCAGCAGCAATCGAGTTCTGACTGTAAGAGACTCTCTCAGGAGTGATGCCGAGGTCACAACATATCCTGAAAGTAAATATGAGGCAATCGTCTCGGTGCATGATACGCTTTACGGACTCAGAGATAATGCGATATACATCATAGACTGGAACACGCATGAGGAGACCCAGGTGGGGGTCCTGCAGGATGGTGCTTACAACTACACAGGCGATGCCGGTTCTGACCCGGGAGCGCAGGCTTTTGACAAGGAAGCAAGCGCGATCACCGGGATCGTCGCTGATAACGGGATGCTGACAGCACGCGTCGCATATGCAGATAATACTACCGGTGAGTTCACAGCCTGCACCTATGACAAAGTGGTAGCATTCCCTGCAGAAGATCAGGTAAAAGCTGAGGTCAGCGGACCATCTGAGGATCCCGTAGATATTCTTTACGGTTTTGATCCGTCATGGAGTTCTTCACTCATGAGGGCGAAATGCATGGTAATAGGGATCACTGACGTTTTCCATCATACAGATGGATATACATTCCCTGATACTGTTTCCGGGATCAGATTGACCGGTATTGATTATCACGCTTTCGAAGATGTCGGTCCTGATCAGCTGGCCGGTGAGCTGGAATTCGGCTATTTCCTGTACAATATCGGGCAGTACGCGTTCCGGAACTGCACAGGTATAAGCGGCGATCTGGATTTGTCTAAAGCATGTAATGCCAATGATTTTGCCTTTAAAGGATGCACCGGACTCGACGGCAAGGTTACCCTGCGTCCGAACGAAACTATACCTCAGGGTCTTTTCTCTGGGTGTACCGGGATCAGGGAAGTAGAGAACCTTGAAACAGCAGACAGGATCGGCGACTCAGCATTCAGGGAATGCACCAGCCTCACAGGCTGTCTGCAGTTCCGGGATAATGTGGATATTCAGGGAAATGCATTCAGAGGCTGCTCAAATATAACGATCCCATCAGTGCTGAAGGCAACGAGGATCTCCGGGTATGCTTTTGAAAACTGCGCAAAGATCACCGGAGAACTCAGCATTCCGGAATGTACCAGAATCGGTGAATATGCCTTTACTGGTACGGGCATAACCAGACTCACGGATACAGATAAAGTAACAGAGGTACAAAGAGGCCTGTTGAAAGACAATCGGATGACCGGAATCTTAAATTTTCCGGCTCTTAAGAATATAAGATCGGAAGCTTTCGCAGTTCTCAATCCACAAGTCACTGCACTGCGCCTCTCCAATCCGGATACGGTCGTGCAGTATAACGACATAGGCTGCTTCCCATACTACGCAGATATCCCGCTGTTTGTTGTCAAAGATTCTGCGGTCGAAAATGTCATCAAGCAAAAGTACACATATGGCGTCAACTACTGGTATATCGATGATGTGATCGCGAGCGGTGAGCTTGATAACGGTGTACAGTGGTCGATCGGAGCTGACGGCAATATGAACCTCAGTCTGGCGGACGGTGTCACCGAAAGGGTGACCGTAGGCGGCTACGCATCTGATCCGGCACCTTGGGATCAGTATAAGAAATTCGCAGAAAACCTGAACGTCCAGAGCGAACTGATCGCACTCGGCAGCGATGCTATATGCGGTTTTGATAACCTTCATAATGTCAATATGACTTATGGCTGCACATATGAGGATGACTCGTTTGTGAACTGCGGCTACCTGCCTGCAGAGAACATAACGGTCGGAGAGTGCGCGCATGTGGAAGTGGTGATCCCTGCAGTGGCAGCGACCTGCACAGAGACCGGACTGACAGAAGGCAAAAGGTGTTCAAGATGCGGTCAGATCCTGGTGGAACAGGAAGAGACACCGGCTCTTGACCATGACTGGGGCAGCGGAAGCATAACAACACAACCTACCTGTACGGAAGCGGGCGTCAGGACATTCACATGCAGCAGATGTGATGCGACCAGAACTGAGCCTGTAGATGCAACCGGCCATACTGAAGAGGTGATACCTGCAGTAGCCGCGACCTGTACAGAGACAGGACTGACAGAGGGCAAGAAATGCTCAGTCTGCGGCGTTACCCTTGTAGCTCAGGAGGAGACACCGGCTCTTGGACATGATCTGAGCAAGACTGCGGCAGTTGCACCGACCTGTACAGAGGATGGCAATATAGATTACTGGACATGCAGCAGATGCCATAAGGTGTTCCGTGATGCGGCTGGTGAACATGAGATCACGGCTGCGGAAACAGTGGATAAGGCAACCGGCCATACCGAAGAAGTGATCCCTGCAGTAGCCGCGACCTGTACTGAGACAGGCTTGACTGAAGGCAAGAAATGCTCAGTATGCGGCGTGACTCTTGTAGCACAAGAAGTGGTCCCTGCCCTTAAACACGACTGGACTGACTGGACAGAAACAACTCCGGCATCCTGTACACAGGCGGGAGAAGAGCAGCGCGTCTGCAAGCGTGATTCTTCGCATATTGAAAAGCGTACTCTTGAGAAACTGCCTCATACAGAAGAGACTGTTGCTGGCAAGGCAGCGACCTGTACAGAGAACGGATTGACTGAAGGCAAGAAGTGCTCAGTCTGCGGTGCGACCCTCGTAGCCCAGGAAGAGATCCCGGCTCTGACACATGATTGGGGTGAGTGGATAACTGTAAAAGAAGCAACCGAAGATGAAGCGGGCTTAAAGACCAGGACCTGCAGCAGGGATCCATCACATGTCGAAGAAGAAGTAATACCGAAACTCACCCATGTCCATACTATCGTCCATGTCGAAGCAGCAGCCCCGACCTGCGAAGCGACAGGCAATATCGAATACTGGACATGCAGTAAATGCCATAAATATTTCAGCAATGAAAATGCTGCTGATGAGATAGAAGAAGCAGACACGATAGTTGCTAAGTCACCGCACACGTTCGGTGCCGGAACGGTAACGATTCCGCCGGAAGTCGGAAAAGAAGGCACCATCACTTATGCTTGCAGTGTCTGCGGAGCTGAGAAAAGCGAAACGATCCCGGCTCTGGAAGAGTCGCAGGCAGAGACTTTTGCAGAAATAGAAGAGACCCAGGCAGCGGTCGAAGACGCGATGATCGTTGCCGGAGATGTCACGGAGTCGTCCACTCAGGCCGAGTTCGACGAAGCCGCCAGCCAGACTGAAAGCGCAGTCACAGATACAGCGGCAGTTCTCGAGGAGGCGGAAACTGTTCTGGATTCAGCTGTTGAAACATACGGTGCGGATTCACCGGCTGCCGCTTATGCACGGGAAAAAGTGACTCAGGCCAAAACGATCCATGCGCAGGCTCTGCGAGCATCCGCGACGGTACAGTATGCAGCTGCAGGAGCAGCTTACAATGCCGCGCAAAAGGCGGCCGAGACTCCGGGCGCTGCAGCTGTTGAAGCAGCCGAGAATGCTGAGGCCGCTGCCAAGTCAGCTCAGGTCAAAGCACAGGCTGCCTGCGATGCCGCAAATGCAGTACTCGAGTCGGTCAGAGAGGCCGGATACGCTGAGGACAGCCCGGAATATCAGGCAGCGGAGCAGCTCGCAGCTGATGCCGCTTCAGAAAAAACAGCGGCTGACAAGCGTGTGACAGATGCTTCAAATGCTGTGAAAGCAGCCAAAGAAGCTGCCGCAAATCAGGGCGGCTCCGGTGACCAGGATGGATCAGGACAGGGAGCCGGCGGCCAGGCGATCAGCACAGGCGATCCTTCTGCAGCAGTTGCTGCAACCGAGCCTGCTGAAATACTCGATCTTCCGACGGTCAGGATCTCCAAGCCGAAAGCCGGCAAGAAGTCTGTCACCGTCAAGTGGAAGAAAGTCAGCAAGAAGAACAAAAAGAAGATCCAGGGCATCGAGATCCAGTACAGCTATGACGGCTTCAACACCATAGCCGGCACCAAGTACGGCAAGAAGACCAAGACATCACTCAGGATCAAAGGTCTGAAGTCCAAAAAGAAATGCTGGATTCGTATCCGGGCTTATAAGAATGCGCCAGACGGCAAACACGTCTCCGCCTGGAAGAACAAGACCGTAAAAGTAAAATAACAGACGCATAAACGGCAAACAGTTCTCCACCTGAAAGACAAAACAATAAAAAGCAAATATCGACTGTTGAAAAGGACCTGTATCAGACAGGTTCTTTTCTGTTTCAGACAATTTTGACCAGGTGTCCAATTTATTTCCCATGTTAAGAAGCCGAAGTATTGTATACTTATTTCATCAAATCCGTTACCGGATGACTTACGGCTTCACCGTGATGTGGAAGCCGGGAGATAGGAGATCCGTCGATGAAAAAGTACATGAGAATGAATAAGATTATAAGAAGATTGCTTCTGACGGTTCTGACTGCCGCTGTGATAGTAGGGACTTTGCCTGCTATGACTGTGAATGTATCGGCAGCGAGCACACAGGGGCTGGAAACCAGAACGTATACACAGAGTGAGCTCCGCAATTACTATAAGAGCCACCCGGTCCAGAGACCTGACTATTCTTTTTCACAGCAGCCGAGTGTGTCTGCTCCGTATGCTCTGGGAGCCGTGTCCAATGACTGTCTGCAGGATGCACTCAATCTTCTGAACATATACAGAATGATTGCGGGAACAGAGCCTGTACAGATCACCCAGAATGCCCAGCGCTACGCTCAGGCGGGCGCGCTGAACTGTGCGATCAGAAATAACCTCGACCATTACCAGTCGACACCGTCTGATATGGATCCGGAGATGGCGGGATGGGCACAGCATGGCATGCAGTATTCAAACCTTGCGGGAGGCGGAAGGTCTCTGACCGATACGATCACCAGATATATGCTGGAGACATACGGAGATCCTGCTTTTGGACACAGGCGCCATCTTTTGAAATATGACCTCAGCGAGGTAGGGTTTGGCGTGGCAGAATCGACTAAGGGCGATTGTTACATGTCTGCCTATGTCGGCACCACCAGAAGAGAAGACAAAGTCATGTCTTATCCCGGAGTGAATCAGCCGATCGAGTTCTTCGGTCCGGGTTATGCATGGACGGTCATCGTTCCGCAGAATATCACCCAGAGCAGTGTTAAGGTAAAAATAACTGATACCAAAACAGGCAAAACCTGGGATTTTTCAACTTCACAGGGGAATCTTAAAATATATGAGGGGACCTTTGGCGGTGCGTGCCTTGTTTTTGCCCCTTCACCTATAAGCTACAGAGAAGGCGACAAGT
The DNA here is from genome assembly GCA_902786855.1 of uncultured Eubacteriales bacterium. GTDB lineage: Bacteria > Bacillota > Clostridia > Peptostreptococcales > Anaerovoracaceae > Crickella. The sequence continues at coordinate 64,265 of CADAEH010000011.1, forward strand.
ACCGGGTCGATATTACAGGCATCCCGACTCCGATATCATATGAAGTCAACATGTTCTATATAGGTGACAAGGTTCCTGTTGAATCTGTTTCGTGTAATGTTTCGCATGTTTTCACATATGCTGATCCGGAAGGCACAGGGACCGGAAGCTGGAGCTCTGCTACAATGACTGCACACGTAATGCCGGAGAATGCTTCCAACCAGATCGTTGACTGGGTCTCTGCTGACCCTTCAATAGCTGTTCCTGAATGGGAGGGCACCAACTCATGCACAGCAAAAGGCCTGAAACCGGGGACAACTACTTTCACCGGAACTACTGACGATGGCGGTTATACAGTGAATGTAACTGTCGTTGTGAGGCCAAAAGCGCAGTCGATCGACGCGCCTGATGAGGTCACGGTCGGCTTAGGGCAGAGCATAACTGTGGCTCCGAAAGCTTTGCCTGAAGAGTCCGAAGATGATGTCGGTTTCAGATATACATTTGACAAGACTATCGTCAAAGTGGATGGCGATCTGGTCTCGACCAAAAAGACCCTGACCGGTCTCAAAGAAGGCACTACGGATCTCACATGGTATGCCGGATCGAATCACAACATAACCAAGACGACCAGGATCAAAGTTGTCCCGGCTGTATTAGTCAATAAGATCACTTTGAACAGAGATACTATAGAGCTGAAAAAGGATGAAACATTCCAGCTTGTGGCAACCTGCGAGCCGGCTAATGCGACACTCAAGGGCGTCACCTGGAGTACATCCAACAAAAATGTAGCAAAAGTAAGCAGCGATGGACTTGTGACGATCGGATATTCAGCAGGCATGGCAACCATAACTGCAACCGCGATCGACGGAAGCGGCACTACTGCGACATGTAAGGTGATCAAGCACAGCCACCAGCTGGAGCAGACACCTGCGGTGCCGGCAACCTGCGAAAATCCAGGCGTCAACGCTTACTGGACCTGCAAGACCTGTGGAGACATGTTCTCTAACTATGGAAGCAATCTCATCACGGAGCCAGTTATTATACCGGCTCTGGGACATAGCTACAGCACCTACTATACAATAGACAAGGCGGCAACCTGCGCAGAGGAAGGCGTCAAATCTCACCACTGCACCAGAAGCGGATGCAATGCTATCGAGCCCGGCTCCGAAGTCACCATACCTAAAACCGATGATCACAGTTACGGTGAATGGACAGTAGATAAACAGAATACCTGCATCGAGGAGGGAAGCAGATGGAGAGTCTGCACCGTCTGCGGCCAAAAGGAGACTGAGGTACTGCCTGTTACAAATCATACCTGGAAAACTAAGTATACTCAGGACATAGCTCCGACCTGCTCTTCTGAAGGTCAGAAGTCGATCCACTGCAAGGTCTGCGGCGCGGTCAAACCGGGATCCGTGAAGGCCATTGCCAAGCTGCCGCATAGTTTTGGCGACTGGACTGTGATCCGCGAAGCGACTACAGAGCAGACCGGACTGAAAGAAAGGACCTGCAGTAAATGCAGCTATACCGAACAGGCCGTCATAGATAAGTTAGCACCTCCATCATCGGGGGATCAGGACTATGACGATTATGAGTGGGCAGATGACGACTCATATTACGAAGATGATTATTACGAGCCGGCTGATATAAGCTATGAGGTCTCGCCTGCTCATCCGGCAGACGCAGCTCTGGTAGCAAGCAGGATAACACAGATCAGGAGCGACAGTGACCAGAGGGGCAGCGCCTTCGGACTGCTTCAGGCCAAGGGCACTCCTAAGTCAAAATCAAGCATAAAAGTGACCTGGAAACTGGTTCCGGGAGCTGCAAAATACATCATCTACGGAAACAGATGCGGCGTGAACAACAGATGCGTGAAGCTGGGCGAACTGGCAGGAACGTCATTCACCCACGTCAGCCTCGCCAAGGGCACCTACTACAAGTATGTCGTAGTAGCAGTACGCGGCGATAAGGCAGTAGCCATTTCCAGGACGATCCATGTGGCGACCAAGGGCGGCAAAGTCGGCAACTACAAGAAGGTGACAGTCAGCAAAGCCGTCACCAAGAAAGCCAAAAGCCTCAAAGTAGGCAAGACTCTCAAGCTCAGCGCAAAACAGGTGAAGTCCGGCAAAGTGAAAAAGCACAGAGGCATCGCCTATGAGTCATCCAACCCTGCGATAGCCACAGTAACCGGCAAAGGCAAGGTCAGAGGAGTCAACCGCGGCACCTGCTTCATCTATGCATACGCCCAGAACGGCATATCCAAAAAAGTCAAAGTAACAGTGAAATGAAACCTCAGAAAGCGCGGGTGCCGATCCCCATTCGGTACCCGTACTTTTTTGGCTCATTCACATAAATTGATGCTAGCTGGTAATCCAGTATTGTATAATACTCACAGTATGACTGATCTTGAACGAGAAGGGACAGGTTTATGAAGAGAAAAAGCATAGCATTTGTTATCATCGCTGCCTTGCTGCTTACACTTGCATCGTTCAGCATGACTTTTGCGGATACTGCGGCGCCGGGTCAGGTGACCGTCAAATCAGTCAAAGCAAAAACAGCTTCCAGTGACTCGGGCAAGGCCAGTGTTACCGTGAAATGGAAAAAACAGAAAGGTGCCAGCGGTTATCAGATCTACGTGAAAAGGATCGATGGCGACTGGGCTTATGTCAAAACTGTCGGCGGTAAGAAATCATCAGCCAGGATCAAAGCCTGTGTGGGAAAGAACTTCATACAAGTCCGTGCCATCAGTAAAAACGGCGACCGGACTCTGGCGGGTCCATTCTCAGAGCCAAAATCTTTCAAGGTGAAGGCTAAAATGACTCTTCAGAAATACATGAAGAAGCACGGCTCGGTCCGAAAGTCGCTCGAGAAGGAAGCTGCAGCAAACGGTACAACACTGAAATTCAGAGACAATGACCTGATCTACACCTATGATCTGTCAAAAGACATTGATGCGGCATCGCTGACTCCGGAGCGCATCAAAGAGCTGAACAATGAGCTGACCAAGGATGCCGGAACATTCTCCAGGATCGCAAAAATTTTTAACAGGGCCTGCGTTCTCGGCGGATGCAGAGTCATTGTAAAATATATACACAACGGCAACCCGGTCCTGATACGCGAATTCCGGTAGAAGAGATATCATAGTATATCCATACGAGATCCTGTCTTTGAAAGAGTGAGGAGGAACACATGCAATACCGAAACATCATCTGATGAACGTTGAAATTGTGATATACTGTTACTAACACAGACTTATGTAATGTGAAACTTGCATATATACACGATGAAAAGCGAGGTGCTGTTTATGGAAAAGAAAGCTGTCAGTTTGAAGAGACTCCTGCTTTTATGTGTCTTCATGCTCATGATGGGAGTCATTTTTATCCCGCAGACTGCACATGCGGATGATGCTCAAACCATTTACTGGAGTTATTCTAACAATACCCTGACCCTGTCAGACCAGCCGATATCTTCAGGTAGTTTTTCGGCAGACACACGTTTTACTGTAGGATATTATGAACAAAGCAACTATAATCCAAGACCTTGGGAAAAGTATTACTATTATATCCGAAAGGTAGAGATTCAGGGCAAACTCCACCCGATCTATGCCGACTATTGGTTTGCGGATTTCGAGAATCTGTCTTATGTTGACTTAAGCAACGTTGACTTTTCGAACTGCGTAAGCATGAAGGGCATGTTTGCAGGATGCTCGAAAGGTGCGTCCACATTCTGCGTCAAATTCGGTGAGGATCTTGACACGTCAAAGTGTAAGAATATGGACTACCTGTTTGCAGACTGCGAAAGATTCCATCCGGAGATGGCTCAGACTGAGAATTTTGACAAACTTAATACCGGCAGCTGCACAAGCATGAAAGCAATGTTCCGCTGGTGTCAGCATATACCTAGCATGGATCTGAGCAAGTTCGATATGTCCAACTGCACGAATACAAGCGAAATGTTTTCGTATTGCTCTAACCTCGCCAGCGTGGACATGACTAATGTCGATCTTTCCAAATGTACGAATATGAGCAAAATGTTCAGTAACTGCTCAAAACTCACCAAATTGGATCTGTCCACCGCAGATATATCCAATTGCACTGATTTCAGCAACATGTTGCAGGGATGCGGCTCTTTGACTAAGATCGTTGTAGGTGACAGTTATAAGAACGCAGGCATTGTGCTCCCGACTAAGACAGGATACTTCTGGAAAGAGGAGGAATCCGGGTCGTTTTATACCGGCGGAGCAACGATCCCTGCCGGCAGCGGATCTTATGTCCTGACTAATGTCGCACCGGATCGTTTTAACGCGTATTGGACGCTTACAGCAAATGGAGATAACTACGACCTGGTGATTTCATCAGAACCTGTGAATGACAGCAGCACACAATTCAATACTCTGGCTAATCCAAGGGCATGGGAAAGCACGGCTGCAAAATCCAAGATCCTTTCTGTATCATTCAGGAAAGGCACTAACGGAGCAAAAGTAAAATACAGTAATCTCGATGGATTATTCTATGAATACTCGTATATGACTAAGGTCGATCTTGACGGTCTTGATACATCCGAGTGCACATCGGCAGATAATATGTTCTATCGCTGCTCGAAACTTGAGGCTGTATCCCTTAATGATCTGGATCTGTCCAAAGTGACCAGCATGAAGGCGCTTTTCTCTTCCTGCAGTTCACTTAAAGTAATTGATCTTACATTTGTCAATACAGATCATGTCAAGGACATGACAGGGATGCTGACTGGTTGCTCACCGGATTTCCTCATCATCGGTCCCGACTGGAATAACACTCATCTAAGCGATAGCGTATATCCTAAATACCCATGCAAGTTGACTGTCTGGAATGAAGCTAATATTGTTTACGGCACGAGTCAACTCATAAAAAGATACGTCGATATAAAGGCGGATCTCAGCAAACTGCCTGCAGGACTTGACGTTTATTTCAAAAAGGATGCTGATAGGGAAGACGTAAGAGCGCTCCAGAATGCACTTGCGCAGATCAACGCACTTTCTCCTGGATCGTCTGCGGAGGATGTTGAGGCGGCACAGTCTGTCTATAACAGGTTGCCTGAGAGGATGAAAGATCTTGTTCCAGCCAAGTACCATGATGCTCTCCGGAATGCAGTTGCTGCTCACCCGGATGCTGTGAACGGTAAACTTCCGGAGCAGATCAAAGTCAGATGGTCCTCAATAGACGGAGAAAATCTGAAGGATCCGAAAGTCTTCGAAGTTTCCTCGAATGAAACAGTCGGCGACTTCCTCGAGGCTCATTACAATGAACTGAGCGAATACTTTGCGAAGGAAGGATATACTTTTAATAAGGAGCGCGCTCTGGGGTATCTTCCGATGACAAGTTTCAAAACGCGCGGGGTGTTTTTCTTCAGCCGCGGCTTACCGCATAATATGCCGGATATGGATCAGCCGCTGTCTGAGTTCACGATGGTCTACTTTTACGGGTATAAGATCATCGATGAAATAGAACTCTCTGTCGATAAGCCGATCTGCGGCCGGCACGCAAGCCAGTACTCCAGTGTCCCGGGCATCAAGGGCACCGGAGAAGGCATGAAGCATGTCAATGATAAATTCCAATATACCTATTGGAGAGTTGCTCCGGATGGTGTTGCTTTTGAGGGTACGATCAAGGGCGGAGACACATACTACGCTGTTTCATCTTTCCCTACGGAACTCGGATACTCTCCGGATGGTATGGACCTTAAAGCAGCAGACGGCTGTGAACTCGTTCAGAGTGAGCTTATAGAGGTCAACAGTAATCGATTTGGCATGAGTTTCACGCTGAAGGTCACGGCTGAACACGACTGGGATGCCGGTACGGTGACCAAAGAAGCCACGACTGACGAAGAAGGCATCAAGACCTATACCTGCAAAGCAGAGGGCTGCGGCGAAACTAAGACAGAGCCTATCCCGAAGCTCGATCCGTCCGGCGGCGACACACCATCCGGCAGTGATACTCCGTCCGGAAGCGATACACCGTCAGGCGGCGATACACCGTCAAGCGGCGGAAACCCTTCTGTTGATCCAGGAAGTGATCCTAATCAGAAGGGCTCAGACGGTACTCCTGTCGGCCCTGGCGCAAGTGCTGCAGCAGCTGAAAAAGCCATCACCAATATGGTCACCGATGATGATCCTCAGGGGACCGTATTCGGAAAAGTCGCACTCAAGTCACCTAAGCAGACTAAGACATCCATTGACCTTAAGTGGAATGCAGTTCCAAATGCTGTATCCTATGTCATCTACGGCAACAAGTGCGGCAAAGGCATCAAGCCTGTGAAACTTGGCGTTGTCAATGGTACAAGACAGACCGTCAGCACAGTCGTCAATCAGAAAGTTGCTAAAGGTACATACTACAAGTTCGTAGTGGTCGCTCTCGACAGGAACAATACAGTCGTATCGACTTCGAAGGTGATCCATGTAGCGACCAAGGGCGGCAAGCAAGAAGGCCAGGAAGCTCAAAAAGGGCAAGAGCCTGAAGCTGAAAGCCAAGGCAGTGCCTCAGTCCAAGAAGCTGAAAGTCAGGAAGCACAGACCTGTTCTGTATGAATCGAGCGACATCAATATCGCTACGGTATCGAAGAAGGGCGTAGTCAAGGCAAAGAACAAAGGCACCTGCTACATCTATGCATATGCTCAGAACGGAGTCTACAAGAAGATCAAGGTGACCGTAAAATGAGCGCCCAGCGAAGGGTGTAGTGTTTAGGGGGTGGAACTCCCTCTTGGAAAGGTGTGAGCCGCACCACCAATAGCGAGTCTTGGGCTGGCG
>CADAEH010000012.1 GCA_902786855.1 uncultured Eubacteriales bacterium
TTATTCCCTTGCAATACAAAACACCAGGATTTGCACTATCATGCTTATCCTGATGTTTCGTCTTCTCTTTCTGTCACCTTAACTTAATGACATTGTCCGTCGAGGACGCTCTCAGTTTGCTATGTGTGCCCCTACTATTATAGGAGCTGTAATTTTTGCGAATTATTCATGTCGTCATGTTAGCCTGTCTCACAATGATCTGTCATCACTGCGGGAAGATGTACATCGATTTTTTTCCAAACGCCAAGCAGGAGAACCTGTTCATAGGCATAATCCATCGGGACAATCAAAAGAGCTAGTATAAATAAAACACTGATACTTATACTAGCGCTACAACTTATTATAGTAAATTCCTTATTTCATATTTCAATTCCAGTAGTTTTTCAAGCCAATCATTATTTCTTTCCGGATATCCGTTTAGATAATCCATATCCAGTGTAATGCGATCATATAGATATAATAAGTCTCTCTGATAATATGTATTAAACAAATCGACTTTTAAGTTGTCTGTCTCCCACTTTTGCTTTATATTATCCAAAAGCCGACATAGTTCCAGATATGTGATTTCATAATCTCCAATCGGTCCTTTATCCTCATAGACAACCTGCTGACTGCTTTGTTCTTCTTCCTCTTCCTGATTGGCTATCTTTTCTTGGAATGCCTTACCGAGCTTAGATGCAGTCCCTAAATTTATATCCGATATAATTGATCCTATATCAAGTAGATTTTTGTTATCCATTAAATCACTCCAATTCCAGTAAAGATGCTCCGGTTTTCAGCCAGTCTATTCCTCTCTTGATCCATGATTCAATCTCATCTATTTCGGATGGATCAACTCCAAGTTCGTCTCCTATGGCAATGATTTCTTCCCGTTCGGCATTACTGTAATCATCATCGAGCCAGCACATATACAATGCTTGCATAAGAAACAGCATCTTTTCTTGCTTAGTAACAAACTGGATTGATAGCGGGTACTCGTTTTCTGCTTGCCATATTTCGGTGTATGAAGCACCAACAATTTCCGCCATCCTATAGATATATCCTTCTTCGGCTGAAGTTTTGTTTTTATCACTTTCTGCGATACGGATCAACCCTCTTAAATAGTTTATTCGTGATTCCTCTGTCTTTATCACGTCTCTGATTTCAAGCAGTTTTTCTTGTTTGATCTGTTCCATATTATCCTCTGCGTTTTATGCAATCACCAGGAGTGCTCCGTCCTCTGTTTCGACAAAGTTTTCCTCAGAAGATGTCAGTTTGCCCAAATACTGATCAAAATTCAAATACTCCATTTCAGGTATTTTGTCTGTAAGCAGATTGCTGAACATCATATTATCCAATTGCAGTCTCGAGGATAAAACTGTTGAATCAAGAATATCTTTTTGCTGTTTAAGAGTTAGATCCATGTATTCTAATGTCAGGGCTGTTTCAAGCCTTGATTGGAAGCTTTCTTCACCTATATCTGCTATCACCTTGATCCAGGAATTATATGCTGCTGGTAATTCACCCTTTTCATATAGATATCTTACCGAATAAAACTGCACTTCTTGTGCAAATGGATTTGTCAGTCCGAAAATGATATTACATGCAAGTTCATCGTCAACATTGCCGGCCTGAAAATCAATCCTTACGCGCTCCAGAAACGGCTGCATTTTATTCAAATGCTCTGGTATTTGATGCATTGTCGATGGTCTCTGCTCAAGATTTTGTAAAGTCTGCATATCTGTTCTGATCTGATTATAATAACCATCGAACTGCTGACGGTAATCGTTCATCAGGTTCCATCCGATCTTCTGATCCAATGCAGATATTTGCTTTGAAATATCCGATAATGTGCTCAACACTTTCGTAAATCCAGCAATTGATATTCCAATATTCAATATCCCGAAAGCGCAGTTAAGCCAGGTAATAGCTTGCAGACCATTTACCATATTATTTAACTGATTTATCTGCTGAAGACTTATATCAGCTTTATCATTTAGTATACTAACACTTTGATTCACGTCATAGAGTTCAGTCATCATCGATGACATTCCCTGCTTAATCTCAAGTGTATCCGCGTGGATAAGATCGAGATCCTTAATTATCTCCACGCCTTGCTTCTTTAGAACTTTGAGGCTTCTATTTGCTTTATTCACACCTTTCTGAATAAAAACAGACTGGACATTATTTCCAAGAGAAGATATTAAAGTCAGCGGGCCCAAAGGACTGCCTTGACTAGTTGCCTGAGCGACGGGCTTAACAAGTTCAACTAGTCTTCCATCTGGATATCGCACTCCACCGCTGCTGATTACTGCTTCACCGGCTTTAACAAGCCTCATAGCCTTCTTTGATAGTTTAAATGCAAGTACTATATCAGCCATTTTTTAGTTCTCCTAATTTATTTCCTTGATCTCACAATAACGAATATAAGTAGAAAGCAATATATACTTAAAATAATAATCAATCACTTCAGTAGAAAAAGGCTTATGGTCTTTGTAAAATGTACTCCATCCATTCTTCTCCCATTCTTCACTCAGGCGCTTTAAAGTAATCTTGCGATTCAAGATAAATGCAATCGCTTCAGGTGAAATCTCTGCAGTTACATAACGCACATTTTTCTCTTTGCCGCTATTCAAAATATTAGTGATGATGCGTAAATAGTATACTAGTATTTCAAAAACTTTTTCATACGAAAAAGGGATCTCTCTCTTCGAACCACTATTGAGAGAAAAAACATCCTCTACCCTGCTCTTGATATTGCTCATGATGGAGTCCATGGCTTTATCAAACTTATTATTCTTCGCAAGATGATCCTTACTTATATAGCACCTCAAGGTAGACAAAAGTAAACTGTCATAACTCCTGTAACCACTTCCATGTGTAGCGTTGCACATTGTGGTTATAAGATCATTTTTATCAATTGTTATGTTGCTCCCCGGGATAGTGAATTCTTCTATTTCTTTTTCACGGGAAAGGATGTAGCTGCAGTATTCTTCAAATATCATATCTTGACCCATACCATCCTATTTTCAATGTCATACACAATTATTATAACATTGTTCAAACGTCGGGCGTAGCAATTATGTCATATCAAATAACCGAAAGTCATATTATAAAACACGGGAGGCGGCTGCCAATCAAATTGCGACCTCAATTGATATCGGTTGCCGTCTCCCACATATTCTTGATTTATGCTAGTTAAAACTTCTTTTAGTCGATTTTTGTTAATGCTTCGATTATCGCTGCTTCCAACTCTTTCTGCTGTGTAGCTGTAAGGCTGTCTGATGTTCTTACAATGCATGTACCGATTACTTCATGTGAACCTGATGCTGTAATTGTTCCGTCAAAACCCGCAAGATATTCTTCTCTTTTTATCGCCTCTTCCGCGGTCTTATAGACTTCTATACTACCACCGCCATCGGTCCCGGCCTCGATGATATCGTTGTCCATATACGAATGATCAACAAGCGGACTTGAGAAGTATACCTGAGCTGTGTAGCCTCCATCCTTGTGCAGGTTTCCATTTGGATCGTGATCCTCTGTCGCAGCGGCAATTCCATCAACATCTTTCACCGTCTTCAAACACTTGATTACGTATGCTTCCTCCGGTGCATTTACTAGCTCATACTGCTTTATGCTGTCAGATAAAGCTTTTGTTGCATCCTTCAATGACTGCAACTGATCTACATATGTAGTTTTCTTCAGTTCCTCTGTTGCTGCATTGATTTCATCTACGCTCTTTGGCTCCTTCGGAGCATCAAATTCGATTGCATTCGCATCAGAGATAGCGGTCTGCAGTGCAGGTTTTAGTGTATCGTCAAGAGCAGGCCTCTCATCATCTACAACCGCCTGTGCCGCCTCAACATCAGCATCACGTTCCTCAAGTTCTGCCTGGATCCTGACTATCTCAGCATTGAATGCTTCCTCAGCAGCCACTTCTTCTTCTGATTTTGCGCAGCTAACCAAAGCCAACATAAGTATAAACGCTATCGTAACCGCTATGACTTTCTTCATTATATGTACCTCCAGTTTTACAGATTATTTCGAGAGCCATTTCATTCATCAAGACATATTTTCTCGAACATTTTATCAAGCAGATCATTCTTAACTTCCGCATCAGCAGATATCTCGTCAATAAACAGCAACATACTGGCTACCGAGATTTGCTCGTCAATTAAGGCTCGTTCTTCCTGCAATTCTTCTAGTCGTGCTCTAAGTAAAGTCTCGTTCATTCTATCCACCTTCTCTAGCACAAACACTATGCTTTCAACAGGTATTCCGATCCTCCTTAGCAAAAGTATTCTCTTGGCCCTTCTGACAGCCTCGTCATCATACAGCCACTCTTTTCTGCCCCCAGAATTGCGTACTGTCGGATGCAACAGTCCTTTTCTGTCGTAATATCTTAATGCATTCACTGTAATTCCTGTGATTTCAGTGACTTCCCGGATCGTATTCAGTGACATTGCATACCTCTCTTTCCAACTATACATCTCGTTGTTACGACGAGGTCAATGCCATATTTGAAACACTCTAATTGTTTGTAATTACCCCTCCCTTCTTCACAGCTCCTCGTCATAAGAACGTGTTCCTATAACAGGCGCTGTAATTTCTGCGAATTCTTTCATTGCAAAAGGAAAACAGTAGGCATGACGTCTTATGTCATTACCCACTGTTTCTATGGTAGTGAAGGCTATACTTGAACCAGCGGTAGACACGTCTTATAGGATCCCTATAACGCATATTCGCTATGGAAAAAGGCTTTTTATTCTCTTTTTCTTGGCATCAAGTGATGATTTAGCCCAAGTTTTTTAACGGTTGTTTATCGGGACGATTCAATAAAAAACTGATGTAGATACCTTACAGAGCATCTGCACCAGTTTGGGTGTCTAGCGAAATCCGCGACGTACTGTCATTTATCTTTTCCTTTGTCATCTTCTTTAACTAGTTCCACAACAGCTTTTTTCAAAGCATTTCCTAGGATTTCATCAAGACCGTTATTTTGAGCAATCTTCTTTCCTACTTCCAAGATTCCATCCAGATTTTGCGGATTGTTAAGGAATACCATGGCTTTCTCCATAGCATAGTCCCCCCATTTCTGAGCGATATCGGCTCCTTGCTCCAGTATTTTTTCCCCTAAAGGCTTTACTCTCTCATTTTTTCCTAGCACATATGCCTGATCTATCATTTCAGTCATTTCTATACCCATCTGCCTGATTCTGTCTGTAGCTCGCATACCATACACGACCAAAAAAACTTTAGTAAGAGTATTTGTAGCAACATAATTCTTAATGCTTTCAAATGCAATTTTCAGAGCAGAATCAAGGTTGAAGTGGTTATTTCCTGCAGCCAAAAGCGGAATAGCAATAGATTCACACCCCATTATATCCGCTAGTTTTAACGAAGAAAGATAAGCTGAGCTAAGTTTGCCATATTCGCCGCTTTTGCCGCCTTTCCACTTAGGGGTGACTGCATGTATTATATATTTTGCGTCCAAATTGAAGCCCAGGGTAGGAACTGCAGTACCTACTCTCACATAATGGTAGCGTTTCAAACTTTCCTTGCAGGCTTTGGTCAGTTTTCTTCGTCCAGCTCTTTCAAAGATTGCTTTTGATGTACCATGTCCTTCCTCAAGCAGTGGGTTGGCAGGAAGAACGATAGCATCCACTTCCATATTGCAGATATCATTTCTAATTACTTCAAATTCCATATGATGTACTTCCTTCCATATCGACGAATGTAATCCATTAACTCATTTCAATCTTCTCGCTATATCATAGATATCCTGCTTCATCTCATAGAACCCAATCACCGGCATTCCACCACCCATGTTAGTCCTCATAGCAAACTCAAGATCTACGAAGTTGGTCTGATAAAAAGCTGAGATCTCAGGGCCTTTTAGTGTCGCGCTGTATGCATCGATGGCATCATGATATTGAGGTATCATTTTAAGCATTCCGGTATTCATTTTCCACTCTGGAATTACCGGAAGATTTAATGCATCAATGTATTCAAGTTTACCTTTTTTTGCATCTGAATTCCAGTTTCTGAATTCCTCTCTAAGGATCATAAGAATCCTTCCAAGCTTGTTCTTACCATCCCACTTTCTAGTGTCATAAACTCTTTCGTCATCTGGAGCAAGACCTATTCCCCACACTTTGTCATATGGAGAACATTCAGCCAAGACAGCATTGCCTGTAGACAGCAGTTCTTTCATAAGATTAGGATTCTGCACGAATTTTGCTTTGACACCACGCCTAACTATAGTAGAGCTTATTCTGGTCCATAGCTTGTCATCGAAGTTATCAAAATGTGTTCGTCCAATTTTCTTTGCTTCAGCAGGATCCTCTGTTTTCATTACCTGATCCGCAAGATCATATTGTCTGAATATCATGAGTTTGTGATACATCATAAATTGCTCGACAGAAACGAAATGCTGCCCTGCATACTCGAAATCAGCTCTATACCAATTACTCAGGCAACCATATTCATCGTACTCATGCCAAAATCCAATGAATTCAGGATGCTTCGCTTTCCTCTTTTCCAATTCTCCCTCTTTTGCATAGAAGTCGCCAAAGTTTCTGGCAAATTCATCATAGTTGTAAGTCTTTCCCGGCTTTGTAAGTATTGCAAAATCGATGCTCTTAAATAGAGCATCCACATTTTCTCCATCAAGTCTGAAGTTCTTTATAACATCATAGAAGATATCAGACACTATCGCAGCATCATTATTAAAAGCACCACATCCGAAAGCTCCCAGGACCAGGCGCTTGTATCCATTAACAGCAGCTGCTACCAGGATCCCTTCAATACGGTGATACATCATCTTTCTGTATTTCACCTTATCGTAGCTGACACCAAGATCAAGTATAGGTGCAGCACAGGTAATTACAGATACAACCGTGGTGTGATCCAGATAGTTGTAGTCAGCATCCTTAAAAATCTCTACTTTTGGAATGATGATTACTGCATCAGACCCTTTCCTTGTATGAAGGCTTCTGTTGTATTCATAATACCAGGAGGAATCCTCACTCTCTAATGCTATAAGCAGAGTGCTCTGTCTGCACAGATCTTCTTCCTGAGCTTTGGCTCCGCGCCTTACGCCGCCTCCAATATGCACGGGATTAGCCAGGTTAAGCACCAGAACTTCATCATCTGGTTTTTTTTCGGCTATTTCCCTTGCCAGGGTAAATGAATCTGTATTGACAACTGAATAGCTGCATCTACCTTCAAGGTGCGGATGGTCAAATTCTTTGGAGTTACGAAAGCCTTCCAGGACTCTTGGTTCGTACACCTCCGCAATGAGCATTTGTTCCAGATCCAGTTTGAGATTGACTCTTCCTGATTCATGCTCATAGTATCCACGTTCGCAAACATCCAAGGTATCCTGTAGTATGTCAATATTATGGTTTCTCATTATTAACACCCGTCTTTTCTTAACACACAAGACTATTCTTTGTAGTTTAATATTCTACACTATTGCTCATTGTTTTTATCGTCTAATTTCCCCTATTAAAAATCATCATCACAGTTATAGCAATGATTCCCGTCGGTATCTCCGCTGGCGCAGTATGGGCATTCTTCATCAGTATAGCTCATATGGTGACCTGAACCTGTGGACATGCCGGATTCTGCGGCGCTTCCGTAGAGCATGGCTATATTGATTCCTATACCCACGATAATGGCAATCAGGCCTCCCACTATACTGCCTGACTTGATCATACCGATGCCGATCACGATCCCTGCAATGGCAGGCAGCAGGAAACCTACAAAGCCTATTGCCAGTATTATTGCTATTGATCCCAGAATGTACTTCATATCAATACCTCGCCATTCAGCAGAGTTTTCTGCCTGAGATAAATATACTCTTTGTCTTTTGTATTCAACGTTCTGTTGTCTATAGTCTATCGGACCATATGTCCCGAAAAAACGACTTTCGCCGCATAGGAACCGCACGAAAAACGCCCTCTTCCGAGGGCGCTCAGTAGAGTGTCTTATCCAGTGCTTAGTCCTTTTCGCTGAAAAATCTTTTGATAACGTTGATCATTAATTCGCATTTATTATGGGTATACATCGAAAAAAGGCCATGCTTATTAGCCAGAAAACCCATATATAAAGAGTTGAGGGGCTGTTCCTCGTCCTTGGTCAATTGATAGAGCAGGCCGTTATCATAGTATTGGTTATGGAGATAGACCAGAGGGATGCAGCGTAATTCTCCCTGCATATTGCTGATGATGTCATCCTCGATATGTCTCTTAAGCTCTTCTGCATTGGTTGGATCAGGGCGCGGGACATCTGCTATCGGTTCATTTTTCAGATTCTTATTGATCATCATTGCATTATATGATGCCTGTATGACAGGATGCAGTTTGTCCCATTCCTCTTCATTCATGCCAATGAGCTTATACCCTATGATCTTGTCCCGCTTATCCTCTTCGATATCCGGGTCTATATCACTGTTTCTTATAGGCTTCAGATGTGATTCGGTCCACCTCTTCAGCTCTACTGCTATACTCTTTCCCGATTTTTCATCATGCAAAAGTACGTCTACCGGTTTCCTCCCGGTCATAGTCTTATCTTCAGTTGAGACCATTATTGTCAACGGAATAACATCGCCTCTGTTCTCTTCAGAATAGCTCTCTTCGTATTTTCGTTTCCCTTTCTCTTTTTTGGATAAGTACTCAGAATATTTTAAATAGTCTCTCCTGAATGATTCGAATCCAATAGCTTCACAATATTCTTTATCATTGAGAATGTCGGTGAACTGCCTCCATTCGTCTTCATCTCTCCACTGAAAAGAGTCGGCCTTTTTCCATAGATATTTGAGCCTTTTTATTATTGCTCCATAATATTTCTTACTTTTTCCTGTATTACGTTTCCTGAGTTCCTTACGAATATATTCGTTACACTTATTTACAGTCTCCCAGTCAACGATCCCATAGATTTCTTCAGGAATTGCTACAGTTGCTTTCTCAGCCAGTTTTTTCTGGTGCAAGAGTTCAAGCGCGGCTTTATAAACGTATAACTTTGGATGCCACAGCAGCTCTGCAAAGTCAACAAAAGATATCCAATCCGACTTAGTACTCTCACACACCCCTTCTTTATGGTAACACTCACATAGCTGGGTCCTTTTGTAGAACTCTTCTATGCTGATATTCTCCTGGTTTTCATACATGCAGTCACATTTTTTGCCTGCGCAATCCCACTGTTTTTCACACATGGTGTTCTCCTCTAATGCGTTGATGCGTATCTGTCACAATACTTTTGCTGGATAAGGAATGTATTCCGTTCCGTCTTATTTGAATGCAGGAAAAATGCTGCATCCAGGACCGGGATCACATCTGAATGGCCGTATTTACTAACAAATTCTCTCACCGGAACTCTGAGCAAGCTATTTTCCACAGAAACTTCCTCAGGCAGAGATCCGTTCTCCAGCACTGCATCGAATACTTTGCGCATGAACTCGTTCCTGAACTTTGTCTCCCAAGGTAGTGTGGCATCGCTATACGACAGTTTTGACATATGTGCAGCCAGGCAGTTATCCGAAGGCCTGCCCGCAAGGTTGAACGACCCGTCAGCATCAAGCACCATCTGTTCTTCATCGAACTCCATGCCAATATATTCACTATACCTGTCATTTTCCCATTTATACGGATCGCCCTTGCCGCTTATGAATGCCTCGTCTGAATTAATAATCACAAGCGTATCATATATCCTGAACGCATTGTCGAGAGCTATCGATCCCCCTGATTCATATGCCGCATTAAACGCCGTGGTGCATTCTCCGAAGTATGGTACAAACCTGATCTTTTCAAGTTTCTCACCGTATTGCAGTCTAAAGCCATAGAGCATGCGTCTTATGGTATCGCCCTTCTCTGCTTCTTCTTCGGTTATATCAGCGCTGCTGAATTTCAGCGGACCGCAATTGATCACTATTTCATCATTAAATGTCGAACTAAGCAGCAGTTCGAATACCTTCGGATTATTCGTATAAAAGCTCGTATCCATCCAGATTTTTATAGTATCAAGAGTCTCATCTGATACAGCTTTATTATCTCGAACAGCGAGCATGAACTCTTTGTAACTCACCTTATGAGTACTCCTGACCAGTCGCTCCAGAAGTCTCTTATCGTTGCAATGAAGAAACACCTGCATATTACTGTGCTTCTCTACCTGCACAGAAAGCTCATCGATTCTTTCGGTCTTCCTGTACCACGAAATATCTGACATCAGTTTTCTCAATGCCACATACTGATCCAGATCCAAAGTATCGCATAATGTCATATCAATTCCTCTATTCTATCTATTCTGCGCTCAGTTCCGTATCCGATGCTTCAGTCAATTCTACGTTCGGTTCCATATCTGATGCTTCAGCCAATTCTGCGCCTGGTCCTGCATCCTTGTCCTTGTTCCACTTCTTATCCCAGACCTCCATGATCTCGTCATAGTGCTCAGGTTTCATCAGGCGAAGTGCCCAGATCGCGCCGAAAGCTCCGGCCACGATGGTGATCCAGTCTCCGATGCCCATACCTGTCATGAGGCCGCCGTTGTCATACAGATCGACACGTATCATTTCGAAAAAGTCCACACTCCAGTGACCCAGAATCGTCGGCCACAGGTTTCCTGTGCGCAGGTAGACCGCGCCGAACAGCATTCCTACTCCGATGGCATAGATCGACTGGATGACGACTGACATCGGGTCTCCGCCTACCAATATGTTCGTAAGGTGTATGAGGCCGAACACAATCGAGGAAAGCCAGAATATGACTTTGATCTTGTCTTTTGACTTGATCTTCCTCATATAGTTGGCAATGCCCAGTCCGCGCATCATCACCTCTTCGCCGAATCCCGGAGCTGCTGCTCTCAGTAAAGCGATGAACACGCCGCCTGTGCCGAGTGTTATCCAGCTGACTATGCTGCCGACATAGTGGATCACGAGGAACGGCAAAAGCATCAGCAGACCTTCCTTGAGTCTGTCTTTCTGAAGGCACCCGTTGAAATCAGGTCTGAACCACAGCTTGAACAGCCAGGCAGCGATGAGTACTGAAACTGCCACTCCGACTCCGCTGCAGATCTCGGCTGCTTTTCCCATGACTATCGTTTCGACTGCATAGCCCGGGATGAATCTGCTGATCATCTTATCCAGGCCGGCGCCCAGAGTCTCCTCGAATATAGAAACGTAAAAAATCAGCAAAAAATAGCTTATTATCGTGTGATCAAGTATACGGTGGTTTCTCTTATTCATTCTCCTGATCAGCTCCTTTTGTGACATACTCCCACCACTTATAGAAGTGAGGCTTCTCGCTCAAGACAATTATATTTTTTCTTTCAAAACTATACCACTCATTACATTTACATGCAAAAAACCGCGGGAACCCGGGGAGGAGATGTATCTATTTATATTCCCGGGCTCCCGCGTTTCAAGGGATGCCTATTTTAGAGTCCGCCGTAGAAGAATACTGCTGCAAACACGGCCAGTACTATTGCGATATGCTTCATCATGAATTTTGTCTTAACCATTCTGACCCCTCCTTTACTTACGCGGCTTCGATCATCTGGCTGCCGATCAGGCTCCAGCCGCCATTCTGCATCTCAGCAGATCCGCAGTTTTCGATACTGTTTCCGATACTGTCAGGAGTCCTGAGTTCAATGCTGTCTCCGTTTTCCCGGTAAAGCATCTGTTCCGGCAGTTCGGTTGATAATGCTCTGAATATGTCCATAAGATAATCAATATTTACTTTATCCATTTCCTGTACCACCTTTCAGATCCGCATGCTTTTACACTTCACGTTCTCTGCATGCTATTATCAGCGCCTCCGTCATTCATGTTCTATCTGATGTATAGATTGTAACAACTCGCATGTCCAGAAAAACTCCTTCGCGAACAAATTTTCGATTCGAAAATTGACGATTAAAGAACCCCTTTTTCAGGCTGAATTTACGAATTTCCATGCGTGAGAGCCAAAAATACCCAACGAAACAGCAGGCACAAAAATAGCGGCACCGCTTATACCTGATGCCGCTGGTTCTATCTTTTTCAGTGAGATCTGCTGTTTTGGTCTGGTTCACTCCATGCCATACTGCTCTGAGAGCTGCTTTACCATGTTCTTCATCTGCCCGACCACTTTGTCCGGGCCGACTATCCTGACGCTGCCGCCGAGCGAGACGATCCAGCCGAGGAAATGGCTGCTCACTGCCACCGTGACAACGGTCTGGAAATGGTTCTCGCCTGAAGGTGCTATTATGATGTCCTTGCCAAAGCGGTCGATCATCACTCCGACCATGTAATTCTCGCACTCGAGTGTGACCCTGGTCTCTTCACCGGCATACATGCCGAAGAGTGACTTGGTGTAATCAGCAAGGTTGAACCGTTTAAATGCCTCCTTGCCTTCTCTCGGCTCGTCGAGTATGCTGATCTCTTTCATTTTGTCCACGCGGTAGTGCGTGACATTGTCATGCTTTGAGTCATAGACGACCAGATAATACATCTCGTCATCCCACATCAGTGCCCATGGGCTCCGCTGATACCACATGCCGTCATATCTTGGCTTGAGTTTCTTCTCGAGATTCCAGTCATAGTATCTGAACTTGATCTGCCGGTCGGAGTTGATGGCCGCGTGCAGCTTGTCGACATTGTAATAGATGCTCTCGTTCATCGTTTTGACGCGGCCCGCGATCAGCACCTGCCTGTGCAGCTGCGAAGCGTCATGATTGCTGGCAAGGGATTCTATCTTCCTGATCAGCTCGCGTGACTTGTGTTCACTGATGAATTTTGACGACTGGACGGAATCGACGAGCAGCTTCAGCTCGGCCAGCTCAAAGTCCCTGCTGCCGAGAAAGTAATAATAGTTGCGGCCGTCCTGCGATGTCAGGATATCCAGACCGTATTTCTTCAGCTCGGCAATATCCTGATACAGAGTCTTGCGGTCTGCGTTGACGCCGTGCTCCGCAAGTTTCCGGATGATCTCGGGCATAGTAAGATAGTGGTTATCATCTGTCTCTTCCGAGAAGATCTTCACCAGATAAAGCATCTTGAGTTTCTGATTGTCACCCTTACGCTCAGCCATAAATGTCCCTTTTCACTTTGATTCAATGCAGGCGCTTTCTATTGCACTGCGCCTTACTTGAGCACGAGCAGGCTGTTGTCAGCCTCTCTGTTTTATTTAAACACAAGCGGGCCGTCATCAGCCTCTCTGTTTTATTTAAGCACGAGCGGACTGTCAGCTGCCCCCTCCTGGATCTTTTTTACTTCCTGGAAAACTGCCTCGTAGTCCTCGACTGCCTGATCATTCGATGGGTCGACCTGGACATCAGAAGGATACTCAGCTATATACACCTTGCCGTTCTTCTCGCCGATGACATTGTAGCTCGGCAGCACTTCGTAACTCGTATCACCTGCATCGAATGCGAGGATGGAAACGAGTCTGCCGCCGTAGTCTGCATCACGGGAAGCAACGTTGTAGATGGTGATCGATGTGTTGCTGTCGACCTCGTAATCCCAGCTGCTGCCGTGAGTCAGGGTGATCGTAAAATAATCGGTGTCGATCGCCTTCTCAGCTCCGCCGCCCGCGAGCATCAGGTTGGAAGCAATATTGTATTCTTCAGATCCTGTTGTTTCAGGCGCCTGCTCTTCAGTCTGTTCCGTCTGCTCTGTCTGCTCTTCAGTCTGGACCTCCGGCTCTGCTTCAGGTTCAGGCTCAGATCCCGACCCGCATGCTGTAAAAGCCAGAACGAGCATGATGCTCATCAGCAGTGCTATCATCTTTTTTGTCATAGTCATTTCATTATGTGCGATCCGATCGCCGCAGATCAAAGCCTTGAGTCTGAGTACTCTACACCGCAGATTGAATGCCTTGAGTCTGAACACTCTGCGCGCCGGATCTTTCCTTTCTCCCAGTCTGGCCGGGTATGTGTAAAAAGCCGCATGTTTTCTGAGTGAGAAAATGCCCCATTCATTCTCTTACTAATAATACCACAAGTCTCTGCAGGATCCGCTACAGCGTTACTTTAAACAACCCGTGGCGGTTACAGTATGCGAGTATCTCCCCGTGCCCGTGGCGGAAGAATCTGCATTCCGCATCCCCCTCCGGATAAAGCTTGACTGTCTCGATGCGGTCACCGGTCCGGTAAACAATAAAGCTAATATGATGCTCTTTTGTCATCGGGTGATCAACGGAAACGTATAGTTCACCTTCGATGGATTCCAGCTTGATATCATGCTCGTCGTCCGGTTCCTCGGCTTCGAGTGCCGGAAGTGAGATGCCGCAGCAGCTTATCGCCGCATCTCCTGCAGACTGTATCACATTCCCGCATACAGGGCAGACATACAGCCTTGATCTTCTCATATTAGAAGCAGCATTCTTGTTGATTATCTGCTCGCCCGCAAAAAGTTCTCCAACGGAAAGCCTGAAGGCATTTGCGATCGGCTCTATGAGGCTTATATCCGGAAGCCCGCGTCCGGTTTCCCACTTGGAGACTGCTTTGTCAGTGACGCCGATCTTTTCAGCAAGCTCGGCCTGAGTCATTTTGTTTTTCTCGCGAAAAGCCTTGATGGTTTCGCCTTTTATATACTGATTCATGGTTATTTCCTCCTTCTGCCCGAGGATACCATGCTGCATTTTGCCCGTCCACCTACGCAGAGTAGAGTGCTATTTTAATTTAACTTCCGGAATACAGTTTTCAGAATCTTAGTTTTATTGCGCGGCGGCGGATGCATTTGCGGATCAGCTATTTCAAATAGATCTTTAGGTGTTGTAAAAGGGAGTTTTTGTGAAAAGTGTCATTTTTTTATGTAAAAGCCCCGTTTTCGTTACCCTAATTTGAGCACTTTTCTATTTTTCCCAATTGCTAGGGTATTTATTGCTCAATTCACTATTGTACGCTTGTTTGTTAAAAGAGACCTGCAAGACCTGAATTCCTTGATTTTTAAGGATTTCAATGATTTTGCCTCTTCACATATGCTTTCAGCGATTTGGAATATATCATGTTTCAATCATGAAAACGGCAAGCAGAAGAGAATTTGGATAACATAATTGAGCATTTCTGCCTAATTAGTGACACTAATTCAAAAAAGTCCTTCTGCCTAATAGTTGGCAATGAAAGTAGCGTTTTCTCTCCGTCCGCTTTTAATTCGTGTTCATAAGACATTTAGTTTTATCACATGGTGACAGGATTTCTTGTCATCAATAAGATATTTAGTTTGTCACATGGTGACAGGATTTCTTGTTATCATGCATATTGCAGTTATCATCATGAGGCAGCTGGGTTGCTTTTCTTCATGTTCATCACGGCTATGGAGATGAGTACCAGGGCGATGCCGGCGATCTTGGCCACCCCAAGGCTCTGGCTGAATACGACAAGTCCTATGATCGCGGCTACTACGGTTTCGACGGATGCGAGGACTGGGATCCTTGAGGTCTCGGTGATCTTGCTGATGCCGGCGTAGTACACGATGTAACCCATTGCTGACGGGACGATCCCGAATCCGATGAACAGGAGCAGGATCTTAAGCGAAAAAGCTGTCCCTATCCCGTTCCACGGCCTGATAAGGAAGAAGAGCAGCAGCGCACCGAATGCCTGCCCGTAAAACGCCGCGGTGAACGGATTTTCTTCATCGGCACCGGTCCTCGAGAGGATCGGCAGCAAAGCATAGGTGAATCCCGCGAGGATGCCGGTGATGATGCCAAAACCGGAAATCCTCATGTCTGAAAAGTCTCCGCCGGTGACGGTGAGTATGCAGCCGGCGATGTTGATGATGATGGCAATGATCTTGTTGCGCGTCAGCGGTTCATGGAAAAAGATCTTGGAGATCAGGGCCACGTAGACCGGGGAAGTGTACAGGAATACGGCTGCCGTCGCCATGCCGCCCTGCTCTATCGCATTCATATAGCAGATATTGTAGAAAGCCTGAGATATGAATCCCACCAGCATGCATGAGATGAGACCTTTCCTGCTAACGCGGAAGAGGCTCGTCCCTTTGCCCTTGGCCAGGAGTATCAGAGCCAGCATCATGGTCGCTGAAAGCAGCCTGAAAAATGCAACCGGAGCGGCTGCAAGTCCGCAATTCGAGAGCATCGTCGCGAAGAACCCGATCGTGCCCCACAGTGACCCCGCGGCCAGAACCATTAAGTACCCTTTATTTTGTTCACTGTTCATCTTGAATCTCTATTATCTCTTTTCCCAATCAAAGTAAAACTTATCTTTTTCATATGCAGATCGGGCCTGATCGTGTCTGTGCTTTGCCCACCTGCTCCCATCACTACGCTTCCCATCACTACGCTCACTGGTGTAGTTGAACCTGGTTGTGCTCGCCTGATTCTTATCTGCCTTCTCTTTTCCGTTCGAGGACGTATCTGTACCATGCGGCGAACTCGGCTCCGAGTCTCTCAACGAGTTCTTCTGCTTCTTTTGGCTTAGCGGCTGCAGCGTACAGGCACTGCTGCGCGATCTGGTACCTTCGGGCTACTGACAGGCGCGAGATCTCCTCGTCTGTATACTTGGCGAGGTCTGCCATTTCTTCCTGCGCGCGGAAGAATCTGATAAATGCATCTGCTGTATCGCGCCCGACGATCGGCTCGATCAGTGCAAAATCGTTGCCCGAGCTGTCGAGGATACGTGATGCCATCTCCCAGCGGCGCGGGTCGGCATACCCTTCCGTGCCTGTGTAGGCAGTCCTGAGATAGAGGTCGTTGTTGGCGAGGAATTCCATGACATATGGATTGATCCTCTTCCTGACCGCCCACGGCATCCAGTTTTCGACAGTTGTCCTGATATAGATATGGGCGAATCTGCCGAAGAGCGGTTCCGCAAGATCGTGGGCAACACTTGACTCGGCGCGGTCATTTCCGGCCGCGACGATACGGGCGTTTTCCGGGAGCGGCCAGCGGTTGTTGACAAAGCGCTCCAATACGATCTTGAAAATGACGGCCTGGGTCTGCTTGGTAGCATTGGTCAGTTCGTCGAAAAACAGTATATGCAGCTCGCCGTCTTCGCACAGGCGCTCTAGCTTTACGAGCCATACAGGCTTGATGTCTATGATCTCATCGGTGGCCTCATTGTAGACCGCGCGGCCGTTGATCGTTTCAGGAGTCTCATTGACGAGCTCGATATCGAGCACTTTCGGGTCGATCTCCTTGACACGGTCGCTCTTTCCGTCACCGGTCAGGCCGTGGATGAATACAGGGATATTCGCTTTGACAAAAGCTCTGATCATGTCGAGCTCGTCGTGCTCCTCTATATGATAAGAAGTGCCGAAACTGCCGGAAGCGATCTCTTCATCATCCTCTGCGAGCAGCTCATCAATGAAAACCTCTGTGAGATATGCACTGGCATCCGCGCGGTCCATCCCTGCAAAAAGAGCTTTGCCGCTGATGAGCAGCTTGTTGATCTCATCATAGTACCAGCGGACAGGCTTCACCTCGATGAAGATCTCCTCACTTGCTGTGACCGCGCTGCCGTCGGAAAGCTGCACATATCCGTTGACCGTTTCCTCGGTAACAGGGACTCTGACGATCTGCTTGGCACCGAGCCTGTAGACATCCCGTTTTGCCCCGCATACCGTGTAGCTCGTCCCGGTCTTCCTGAGAGTGCCTTCCTGATACTGCTTTTCAGCCATTTCCCGCATCGACGGGTCAAGGATCACAGATGGAAAAGTCCCCAGTTCAACCGTTAAGATATCTCCCATCTCACGCGGGTGGCTGAGCTGTTTTTCATCGCCGGGCTCCATCAGGATAGCCGGTCTCACTGCACAGTTCACGCTCTTGTGATCACGGCCGAATCTGTCGACACAGTCTTCACCCGCAAGAAAGTAATTGACACTTTTATCGCTGAGCGTGAATCCGTCATCAGGTATCGTAGCCAGGACCAGGTCGCTCGCCTGCACCGCTGTTCCGACTGTACGGAAGACCGGAAGCGGGTTCTCAAACAGCTGCTTATGTGATAAGAAAATCGATTTCATGTCCTTTTATCTCCTCAGGTTTTTTAACGTATAAGACTCTCCCGCCGGGCGGGTTGACCGGTGTATCGCTGTACACGAGCCAGATCGCATCGCACCGTGTTTCCGGCATCTCTGCGTATCCGTCCGTGAATATTATCTTGGTCTCTGCATCGCCGGTAAAGGCTCTCACAGCGGTCTCGAAATTCGTACCACCCGCGCCTTTCAGCTCCAGTGACGCGATGTCTTTTTCAGAATTGATCTCCTGAAATCCGTAGAACTCGGTGTCAAAGCATCCGACTTTGACCACAGCATCCTCTCTCAGCAGTTCCTTGACTCCTCTGACAAAAGCCCTCAGCAGGTCCTCGTCGATCGATGCGCTTGTATCAAGGAGTATCTCGGCGTGCGGCACGGGATAAGGCTTGAACTGCTCTTTGAGTATGCCATCCTTGATCTTGTCTCCCGGGAACCAGTCATAGTCAAGCTGCAGGCTCGGCTCGAGCAGATCCGCCAGGCCGGCTACTGCTTTGGCAAGACCGGGGTCTTCGATATCGCGGTCCTGCGCGCCAGGGAGTCCTCCTGCCTGCTTGTTCAGATCCTCTCTCTGATACAGCAGCAGGACATCGACTTCTTCGGTCGGCTCGCCTGACTGCTCCTCTGACTCTTTCAGATCAGGATCATCTCTTTCAGCCTTCTCGTAGAGTATATCATATACTTCCTCAGCGCTTTTGCCCTCTGCATCCCTGCACCTGAAAACGTTGACCGGCGGCTCGAATCCGTCAGCTATAAGCAGCTCATTGATCACAGCCGCGCAGGCAAGATCCCAGATCCGTCTGTCCCGCTCTCTTCTCCTCTGCTGGTGAGCCAGCTGGATATGCATGAGCTGCTGCGCGATCAGATAAGCCTGGACGTCAGCAGGGAGCAGATCCATCTTGCGGCTGTTGTAATAGACGACTTTGCCGTTGTAGCCGGTAGGATCCACGCCGGGCACATTTTTGAACTCCACGACGTTCATCAGGTCGCGCCATTCAGGGCACTTATCCAATATATTCATTTGTGTCTCATGCAGGTCAAAAATGAATTCCATTCAGTATATACCCAGGGTCTTGAATATGAACAGCCACAGGAAAAGCGTGATGCATGACAGCGGGGTCGAGATCATAACAGCGCTCCCTGCGATCTCCCCGTCGCTGTCCATCGCAACGGCCATAGGAAATGACGACACGGCTGTCGGAGATGCCATCATTATCAGCAGGGTCACGAACTCGGCGCCCCTGAATCCCATCAGGGCTGCGATCGGAAGTCCGATCATCGGGACGATGACCAGCCTTCCCAGTACACATATCATTATACTCCTACCTCTGGATGTTATCACAGAAGGATCAAAAGATACGCCAAGCATAATAAGTGCCATCGGCATCGTGGCTTCAGACATGCCTTCGATCACGCCTGCCGCGATCCCCGGGATCTTTATCCCGGTCAGACAGACTACAAGGCCGGCCGCAGCGCCTATGATCAGAGGGTTCCTGAGCACTTTGAGCGCCACAGTCCCGATATCTGCTTTGCCGCCCCTGAAGTGTTCCAGAAGTATGACGGCGATAAAGTTGAAACACGGGACAACGAATGTGACCATCATCGCTGCAGTCGGGAGACCCGGCTTCCCGAAAATATTCTGAACGATCATGATCCCCATCAGGACAAAATTGCTCCTGTAGATGGCATGGATCATGGCCCCGCGTGAAGCGTCATTATCCTCTATGCGGACGATCACAAAAGAGATCACCAGCACAGATATAACAATGAAAGAGATCGCGAATACTACCAGCTTAGCGTTGAACACGACCGACAGGTCCGCGTTGTAAATATTTCCGAACAAAAGAACAGGATAGAAGAAAGTAAAAAGGATCCTGTTCATTCGCTTATTTTCTTGGCTGTTCATCATGCCGGTCCTCCTGATCATCACACCGATCACGATGTAGATAAACAGCGGGAGGACAGCATTGAGACATATCCTCAGATTTTCAATCAATTTTCCACCAGAAGTCCCTTCATTACCTTTTATCCCGAAATGCGTTTTACCTCACGGTCCATACAGTTCAAATCATGCCCTTCCTCATTGTCAGTGAGTTTTGAACTTACCAGATGCCCATAATGCGCTGCATGATAAGGCTGACAACGATTATGCCTGCCCAGCAGCACGCGCCCAGCACGATAGGCTTTCCGCCTGACTTTATGAGCTTGACCATATTACTGTTGAGACCGATGGCCGCCATAGCCATGACGATGCAGAACTTGCTGAGTTCTTTTACCGGCGCGAATACGCCTGAAGGCACACCCATGCGCACTGCGATCGTTGTCACGATCGATGCGAGGACGAAATACAGGATGAACATCGGAAACGACCTCTTCAGGCTGAATCCTGAGGTGTTCCCCTGATCAGCCTTCCTGCTGCGGATCAGCGCCAGCACAAGAGTGATCGGTATGATCGCGAGTGTCCTTGTCAGCTTGACTGTCACTGCAGTATCGAGTGTCTGTGTGCCGAGTGACCACATGCTGTCCCAGGTAGAGGCTGCCGCCGTCACTGATGAAGTATCATTGATCGCCGTTCCCGCAAATATACCGAATGACTCTCCGCCTGTGGTATCAAATCCGATCGCGCTGCCCATTGCCGGGAAGATGATCGCCGCCAGCACATTGAAGAAGAATATGACGGATATCGCCTGTGCTACCTCGCTGTCGTCAGCATCTATGACCGGCGCTGTTGCCGCAATAGCAGAACCTCCGCAGATCGAAGAGCCGACGCCTATCAGGGTAGATATGTTGCCCGGAATGTTCATGGCCTTGTGAAGCACCCACGCTATGAGCAGAGAAGTGCATATAGTACTTACGATTATTGGAAGCGACTGCCTGCCTGTCCTGAGGATCACGTTCAGATCCATACCAAAACCAAGCAGGACTACCGCCGCCTGCAGGACGTACTTCGATGTGAATTTTATCCCCGGCGAAGCTTTTCCGTGATCAGTCCAGAACATGGCTATCACCATGCCTGCCAGTATTGCAATTATAGGTCCCCCTATGACAGGAAACATCTTTCCAACCAGCCATGCCGGTATCGCGATCAGCAGACATATCAGCATACCGCGGCCTTTTACCTTAAAGAAATCGTTCATAACCAATACCTTTTATATCTTTGATCTGTCTGTGCCCCCATTACGCTCCGGGTTCTGAGGACTTTAATGTATAACTATTCCGGTTTCAGGACCCTTAATGCATAACTATTCTCAAAACTCTTAATGCATAACTGTTCGGCTACTAAGATCTTACCGACATGATATGTCTGTAGATCGCTTCGCCCTTCTCCGTATTGAACTCCTGCAGGGTCGCAAGGAGCGCTTCTGCTGCTTCCTCTGCCCGCTCTCCGCACTGCAAGGCTTCCGGCGCCATAGTGAGCCACAGACACCTGAGCGAGTCTTTGAGAACACGCATCTCAGGGTCTGCATTGTCACTGCCTGTAGGATCAGCCGCTCCGGTTCCGGAGAGTTCCCTGCTATCCTGACATTTGCCGTCATTACTGAAGAACTCCCTGCTCTTCTGGCAGGCGTTGATCTTTGCTATAAGATCGGACTTCTGACCGGCTTCGCTTCCGAGGAACATGCGCAGATATATCGCGATGTCTTCATCCTCCGGCAAGATCCCCTTCGCGGCATCCGCGCATATCGAAGCAGCTCTTTTTAGAGCGCACTTTCGGTAGACCTTTTCCAGTTTTGCCGGAACGCCGGCACACTGGTCCAGGAAACGGTACAGCTTGCCGACATAAGACTTGCCGTAATTACGGTTATATTCTTTTCGCTTTAGAGCGACAAATTCATCCAGAGTCTGGTCTGACACGCGGATCATGTGCGCGCCGGCCTCTGCTGTAAAATCAGGCTGCATTATGAGCTCGACAAAAGAGTCGATATCATCCTGTGCCGCATTTCTTACAGCACGATCGTAGATCCGCAGGGCAGCTATGCTCTGGTCGAGCGGGATGCCTGCGTCCATTCTTCTCTTGACCAGCTTCATGACCGACAGGTCCTCTTCAGTAAAGGCTTCACGTTGCCTTTTCCTTGCCGCAGAGATGAGTCCCGCCTCTGAGAGCGTGGCTATCTGATGCCTGTCAAGTCCTGACAAGCGCACGGCATCGTCTGTGGTCAGCACTCTTGGGTCCGTGCTGTCATCCACTTTGTGGATCGCATCCAGCAAAGCCATCTCAGGCGGGCGGCGGAGCGTATCGGTATCGAGCAGATCGCGGATCACGCTAATAGGATAATACCGCTCCTTCTGGAGCATGTGGATCATTCTTACCGTCTCGATACAGGCAGGATCATACCAGGACATGTTCCTGCCGGTTTTTACGACAGGCCTGATCAGACCCTCGCGTATATAATACTTGAGAGTCGTGATATTAGTATCAGTTTGTTTTGCCAGTTCGCCGATCTTGATGAGCCCTTCTGTAGAAGCACGAGGCTCACGGCTGTTTTCATTCATTGTACAATCTCCTCAGCGCAAGGAGAGCGGCCCTTTTTAAGCTGGACCGCTCCCCGTTAAGCTGTCTATTCACAGTCTATCACAATTTTGATGACATCAGGCGGATTTTTCAAGGCGAGCTCCAGAGCTTCCTTGTAATCATCCAGCTTGAAGTGGTGTGTGACGAAACCGTCGACACTGTATTTGCCGTCTCTTATCCACTCCTGAACAAGGTCGAATGTGTAAAGCTTGCGGCCTTCCCATTCTTCCATGCCGTGAGCATCGACTCCGACCAGAGTGAGTTCCTGCCACCATACAGGGGTCTCATCGAAGTTGATCGGACGCATGTGGTGGCCGATCTTGACCAGAGTGCCTCTGGCTTTCAGCAGTCTGACGCCCGTAGTGTTCGACCAGTCTCCGCCGATGCAGTCATAGATCCTGTCAAAACCGCCGAAGAAGTATTTATTACCTCTCATTCCGGTATACACTTCGCTTCCGCCGGTCGCCTCAGATGCCGCTTCATAGATCTCGCCTTTCAGCACATGATCAGCACCGAGCTTGAGAGCGAATTCCTGTTTTGACTGGACCCGTTCAAGCACCCAGACCTCGCAGTCCGGTTCAACGACCTTGATCGCCTGCACGATGCCGAGGCCGATGGTCCCGCATCCCATGACTAGGATCTTTTCGCCTTTTTTCGGAGGCGCGCAGAGGACTGCGTGAACAGATACGCAGGAAGGCTCTATCATGACAGCCTGCTCATCGGTTATCTCATCATAAACATGTGCAAGACCTTTTGCAGGATAGATGAAAGTGTCGCTCCATCCCGCGCCGGTCATCAGTTCTCCGTATGGTGCTGGAGTCCCGAAGTTGGTACAGAAATTATAGTCACCGCTCTCGCAGTACGCGCAGCGCCTGCGGATGCCCTTGGTGTCACAGCCTGCCATGTAGGCGCGGATCGTAACACGGTCGCCGACCTTGAAGTCAGTCACTCCGCTCCCGACCTCAGTTACTACGCCGACATTTTCGTGGCCGAGGAAAGTCCTTTGGGTGCCCGGGATCGGCTCGAGCGCTGAGGTCAGGCCAGTCGTCGCTTTATAAAAACTTATATCCGTGCCGCAGAGGCCGCAGGCGATATTCCTGACCCTTACCCAGTCGTCTGCAGGGAGAGCAGGTTCAGGCAGCCCGGTCTCATATTTTACCGCATTGATCCCGGTGGACAGCAGCTTTTTGGCACGGCCTGCGGCCGCCTTGGTAGCAAGGATCCGCGGTATGTCCCTATCAAAAAATACTGTTTTCATATCTCCCTCCGTATCAGGTCAGCATATCCTGCAGGACAGCCATATAGTCATTCAGATATAACGCGTATTCCGGACTTCCCACTGTTTCAACATAGTGCTTTTCCGTTGCCTCCACGAATTCGACTTCCTTGCCGAGCACTTTAAGTGCGCCTTCAAGCGAAAAGAAGTGGAAAAGCACGAAAGGCGTGCGACGCTTGTATACGCCGTGGCCGGATTTGGATTTTCCTGCCTTGATCCTGAGATAGCAAGCTATGTAATCCGGGATATCGTTATGCTCTACTATGAACTGATATATGCGGTCCGGCTGTCTTTCGCAGAATTCACGCATATCCGGGTCTCCGAGCTTGTTGTACTGGCTCAGAGCCCTGGTGATCATGTAGAGCGAGCATTTTACCTTGAGGGCCTTTTCCCCTTCATCCTTGAGCTTGTCGTTAGGCTTTGTCATGATCATCAGCCCGAGCAGGAGCTGCAGGAATTTCGGAAGGATCTTAAGGTTTCCTTTTATTCTCGGCATAGCAAGTCCGCCCTTGAGCAAAGCCAGCATCTTGCTGACGGATGAGAATGTCAGGGCCAGATCCGGTTTTTCCGCCGGACCTTCGACGACCTTCAGCTTACCGTTGTCAAAAATCATATGACAACACAGCAGTTCTCCGTCATTCTTTGCTCCAAACTGGATCACACCTGAGAAGTTGTGGAATTTCTTTTTCAGGTTGTAATCATCGTCGATCAGGACCTGCATTGTCGGAAACGCCGCGTTAAAGAACAGTCTCGCAGCCATTATTTCCTGTGAGGTTGCAGCCATATGATCACCCCCCTATTCATCTTCCCAGCTCTCGTCTTCTTCGAATTCAAGGCCCATCATCTCACGGACTTTGTCTACGATACCGTTGGAGTCAAAACCGTAGTAAGCATACAGGTCCTCTGCATATCCGATCTCAGAGAAGACGTCCATCATACCGTGCTTTCTGAATATGCAGCCTTTTCCTGATTCAGCTATTACTGAGCCGACTGCGTCTCCGAGCCCGCCGTAGATGTTGTGCTCTTCGACCGTGAGTATCCTTCTTGTATCCATGACTGCCTGTACGATCGCTTCGCGGTCGATCGGCTTGATGGTATGCATGTTGATGACACGGACACTGAGGCCGTCATTTTCCGCAAGTGTCTTGGCGGCATTCATGGCCTGCAGCACTGCGATGCCGCAGCAGATGATGGTAAAGTCAGTGCCCTCTCTCATGGTGATGGCCTTGCCGACTTCGTATTCATAGTCATCGCTCTCATAGCATGGCGGCTCGAATCCTCTTCCGATACGTACATAGACCGGTCCCGGGATGTCGATGCAGGCCTGGACGGCTTTGCTGGTCTCGATACCGTCAGCCGGGCAGATCACTGTCATATTAGGTATAGCGCGCATGATGGCAAAGTCCTCGGTGCAGTGGTGTGTTGTCCCCGCGTGCCCGAAGGAGATGCCTGCGTGGGTGGCGATGATCTTGACCGGCAGGTTCTGATAAGCTATATCAGTCCTGACCTGCTCGCCGGCACGCATCGTCGCGAAGATCGCCATGGTGGAAACGAACGGGATCAGGCCGCCCTTGGCAAGTCCCGCAGCGATGCCCATCATGTTTTGCTCGGCAATACCGACATTGTAGAAACGGTCAGGGTACTTGTCTGCGAAGAATTTGATCGCGGTAGTTTTCTCGAGGTCGGCCGTCATTCCGACGATCTTGTCGTTGGTTTCAGCCAGATATGCAAGAGTACGTCCGTAGATCTCTCTTGCTGTCATGGTAGCGCCGTCATAGGCGTTCCAGTTGGTTCCGGTAATAACTGCCATTCTACTCGCCTCCCTTCATGATCTCTTCCTTTGCTTTCTCGCAAACTGCAGAGTCAGCGGAAGCATAGTGGTAAACAACGTTATTTTCCATGAAACCGACGCCTTTGCCCTTGACCGTGTTGGCAAGGATCAGTACAGGCACATCGGTCGCTGCCCAGGCGGTCGTCAAAGCATCATCGACCGCATCGAGATCATGGCCGTCGATATCCAGGACATTCCAGCCAAAAGATCTCCACTTGTCAGCGAAAGGCTCGAGTGCCATTACCTGCTCGGTCGTACCGTCGATCATGAATTTATTGCGGTCCACGATCCCGATAACATTTCCGAGTTTAAAATGAGCGGCGGACATTGCTGCTTCCCATACGCTTCCTTCGCAGCATTCACCGTCGCCCATCAGGCATACTGTTTTCCAGTCTTTTTTCAGTTGTCTTGCAGCCAGACCGAGGCCGACCGCCATCGAAAGGCCGTGTCCGAGGCTCCCTGCAGAAGCATCGCAGCCTATTATCTTCTTGCTGTCCGGATGCATCGCAAACGGGCTCCTGAAGTGGTTGAATGACTTCAGTTCCTCCTCAGGGAAGTAACCTCTTTTGGCCAGTGTTGGGATATAACCCGCAGCGGCATGTCCCTTTGACAGGATGAAACGATCTCTGTCTTCCATATCCGGATCCTTCGGATCAATGTTCAGATGTTTGAAATACAGCATTGTCAGGATCTCAACAATGCTAAGTGAGCCTCCGATATGAGCGCCGCCCGACCAAAGCATCACATCAACGATGGACATGCGGAGCTCTTTTGCAATTTGTTTATATTTCCGCTTTTCTTCTGCCGTGAGTGCCATTGTCTCTCCTCCTTTTCTGAAAAATTGATCAATGAATAATATCTATTTTTCTCCCGTCCCTCAGTGAAAACCCTGCACTTTTTTGCTACTAGTCACCTTAGTGAAAATGATGCTCTTTTTCGCTGTCAGTCACCTCCGTAAAACTGCTCTTTAAAATGGTTATTGTTACGCTATCTTACCCTATCCTGTTGATAATCAGATCTGCAGAAAATAGATAGTGCTACTCTCTACTTTCTGATTTCATGATAGAAATTTCTTGTACGTTTGTCAATACAAACCAGCCACACAGAGTAACTTCAATCAGAAAGCACAAGATGATACAAGGTTTCAAACGACTATTAAAGCAATTAAAGAACGCTGACTGTAATGCCAGCGCCTTTCTACAGTTCCAATCGCATGTATACGAGTTCCTGGAATCCGTTTATTCGTGATCTGAAGCCAAGGGGATTGCGGCCGAATTCTTCAAATCCTGCACTTTTGTACATGGCAATGGCTCTTTCGTTAGAGGCTGTGACATTGAGTTCCAGCTGCAAGTACCCTGCTTCCTTTGCGCATTGGATGCAGGCTTCGGTAAGAGCTTTGCCCAGCCCGATGCCCCAGTATTCCTTCAGAATGCTTATGCCGAATTCCGCGCGATGTTTTACTTTGTGCTTTGTCCCGACGGCCTCGATCCCAGCCGTGCCCGCTACCTTTCCATCAATAAAGGCTACTATCTCTATTTCGTTGGGGCTGTCGGTCTTCTCCTTCAGGAACTCTGCTTCCTGCTCAGGGTCAAAACTGTTTTCATCGGGATATGACAGGAGATAGTCTGTTTCGGCGTGGGTCTGGTTGAAGTTCTCGAAAACGGCTGACCCGTCAGCTGCGTCACCGTTGCGGAGCAAGGCTACTTTTCCATTTTTCAAAGTGACTGCTTTGCTAAAAAACATCAGTTTTACTCCTTAAGTTTCCGATCATGCCTCAAGTCCCGGCTGCTATTGAGCTGCATTGTCCGTATTCTTCATTGCCGTTGTACTATGTGTACGATATGGTCAGGCTTCTTCATTGCCGTTGTACTGTATGCACAGCATGGTCAGGTCGTCAAAACGCTCAGCTTCCCGAACAAATCCATCGACGCTGGTGCGGATGTTTCTAAGTATCTGTTCCGGACATGCATCAGGCTCGATGTTGAGTGCATCGATCATCCTGTCCATTCCGAACATATTGTTATCCTTATCCGTTGCTTCAGGCACCCCGTCTGTATAAAGGAACAGTTTGTCGCCTTTGTAAAGCTGCAGTTCCTGGTCTTCGTATATCATTCCATCCATGCCGCCGAGAACGAATCCGTGCTTGTCCTTCAGGATCACGAAAGCTGTACCATCGCGGTATACTGCCGGATACTCGTGACCCGCGTTGGCGAACACAAGGTGACCGGTGGAAAGCTCAAGGATGCCGAGCCATACTGTTACGAACATCTCTGCCCGGTTGTTTTCGCTGAGATAGTCATTCACATAGCTCAGGATCTCTGCAGGCGTGCCGCCGCCCTTTGTCCTGCTGGTGAGCACCAGATTGGAGACCATCATGAACAGAGCGCCCGGTATGCCCTTGCCTGATACGTCTGCCATGACCAGCGCCAGATGGTCATCGTCAATGAAGAAGAAATTATAAAAGTCTCCGCCGACACCCCTGGCAGGGTCCATGGATGCGTAGATATCGAATTCATTGCGATCAGGGAATGCCGGGAAGGTATCCGGCAAAGCATCTTTCTGTATATTTGAAGCGATCGCGAGTTCTGCAGAGACTCTCTCCTTCTCTGCTGTTATGGCAGTCAGATTGTCTATGTAGTTCAGCATATCCGCTTCCATGGAATCTATGGAGCGGGCAAGATCGAGGAGCTCGTCATAGCTGCTGATGTCTCCAAGCGGCTCGCCCTTCGTGTATTCCTTCGCAAAACGGGTCGCTTCTTTTGAGACCTTTTCAACAGGATCGATGATCGATTTTCTCAGGAATCTGGATGCCAGGAAAGTGATTATTATTGTCATGAAAACAACTTCCATGATGATCGACCACAGGTACGGTCTGAAAGCATCAGACATCTCTCTGATAGGTCTCTGCACGCATAAAAGGGCGGTTACCTCTCCTCCGGCATCCTTTACAGGAACAATGGTCGTGATATGAGGGTGCGAGCCATCTCCCGGTTTCAGGCGGAAAACAGTCTCGAATTCAGTCTGCTGCTCATAGAGCGATCTGTATTTTGCCCGATACTCTTCGTTAGTTGTATTACGCTGATATCCGATCTCCCATTCCTTATAGTTTGAATTGTCTACTTTGTTGTTGATGGAATTGAAGACTGACGTGAACCTTGCATAATCGGTCCTGTCGACCTTGATGACATAGATCAGGGAAACGTTCAGCTTCTCGCAGGAAATATCGAGCATCCTTTTGGTATCAGCGTATTCATCCATCTCTTCACCGGCAAGATACTGGTCGATATGATCGCCGTTGACGAACATCGCAGCCTCATCGGCCATATGGTGGGTAATGGTCGTGTACTCATACTTGAAAGCGCTGGTAATGCTGTTGTAACCGATAATGCTTACAATAACAGCGGCCAGCAGCATCATAGCGATCAGGCCGCTGATCACATTTACCCTCATATTGGAACGCAGCTTTCTCAATTTTTTCATACTAATCTCACCGTTCCGCTACCTGTACTCGATCCAGTTAATTTAATACGCATCTACTCACGACGCGGTTTTGGGGCAGATCCGCCCCAGTCAGCTGTTTTTGATTTATGACTCGGACCGCACACGTGGTTTGCCGTGAATCCGTCCATATTATATCATAGAAACCCGGTATCTCAGAATCCCGTCCGGGATATCTCCCTCCGGCTGCGGGCAAAAGTCCGGGCTCTGTATCTGCAGGCAGGATCAGGCTGAAAGGTCTCCTGCCCTGATCAGGCTGCGGATGATCAGAAGATATGCCGAGATCCCGATAAGCGGCACAAGCAAAAATGAGCTTGGTGTGACTGTGTATACGATCGCACAGGTCGCATACATGTAATATACGGTGACGATGGCCATGATCACAGCCATGATCTTGTCCGGGACTGTCATCTGCTGTTTCTTTCTGATCAGCCGATACAGTGCCCACACGCAAAGCACCAGTGCCGCAGCCGCAGCTATGTATTTGATGGTCTCAGCAGGATAATTCTCCCTGAGCTTGTTCCCGTTGAAGTTGAGCCACCTGACAAAACCAAGCCTTTTGTCGGCATAGTTCTTTGTCACATATGCTCCGAGCAGAGAAGCCAGAGCTAAAACATCCAATATTATATATTTCTTTTTCATCTTTCTGTTATTGATTCTTGTGTGGTCTCTGGTTCTGACCCCTGGGCAGAGCGGTTGACCTTTTTCCTGCTCCTGCTGCACCGGGGACTGTTTCCTTTTTTCAATGAAAATGCGCTGCCGTAATTATACAACAGCGCATGTTCTAGGTGCATTTATTACCGTTGACAGAAATACTCTGCGAGTGCCTTTCCTGTCTCGAGCCGACAGAATTACTCTGTAACTGCCTTTCCGGTTTCGAGCTGGCCGACTGTAGTATGAACGCAATCATCGCTTGCAGGGTCACCGACCTGTACCGGATAATCATCGTGCATCAGCCACTCATACCAACCGCCGTCAAATACAGCAATGTTGTCATAGCCATTCTCATACAGTACGAGGAATGGAGGGCATGCTCTCCAGCCTGTTCCGCAGTAGAATGCGAGGAAGTTGTCGAGTGTGAAGTCACAATCAGCCCAGACTTCCTTGAGTCCTTCGAGATCCTTGACAGTTCCATCCGGGTTGGTGAAGTCAGCTACGTCAGCAGCAGACTGAGCACCCTTGCCCCATACAGCGCCTTCAGGCTCACCGGCTTTGTCCATGTAGCCATATCCGCTGGTCTTGCCGAGCCACTCATCCTCAGAACGGATGCTGACGAGCTTGAAGTTCTCGTCATTAGCGACTCTGTCCTTAGCGTCTTCGATGGATACCCAGTATTCAGGGTGTGCAGGTACATCAGTTCCGAAGTCTGCAGCTGCTTCAGGAGCTGCAACTTCCTCTTTGTCGAGTTCATATCCTGCTGCTGTCCATGCTTCTTTGCCGCCATTGAGGATCTTGACATCTTCAACACCACACCAGATGTATCCATAAGCCTGACGTGCTGTTCCGCTGATATCATCGCCGTACAGGATTACCTTGGTGTCCTTGGTGATGCCGTGTCCGAGCAGATAGTCCCTGACAGCATCTGCGGCGAGGAGGTTGTAAGCACCCTCTTCACTGCCTGTAGCATCCTCTACTTCCTGGATGGATACATAGGTAGCACCCGGAAGGTGTCCTTCATTGTAACCATCGCTTGGATCTGTAGGATAAGCGACTTCTGCTAAGACGTAGTTCTCATAGCCTTCCTGTGATCCGTCTATTACGCTCTTGACCCAGTCAGGAGTTACATAAACAGTTCTCTGCTCAACCGGTGCAGCTTCTGTTGCTTCAGTTTCAGGTTCAGCTTCAGGTTCAGCTTCCTGAGAAGATGAGCCGCAGCTTACGCAGAACGCCAAAGCCAGTGCCAGGCACATCATAAGAGCAAACAATTTCTTCTTCATATTTACCTCTTTTCTTCTTATAAAAGAATCCCCTCTGTCTTACATAATCAGACTTTATTAGAGTACAAAAAAATGGTTAACAGTGTCAACCATTTATCTTTGCTATTGATATTTGCTATCGAGTATGAATTTCAGTCAGTTATTTCTATAGTTCTTACCTTTCGTCTTTATACACAAAATTCGTTGTGCCGCCGCACGATCTGCACTTAAAGGATCTGTACGCAAAATCTTCCCCGCATCCGCCGAAACCTGACTGGAGATCGTCAGAACCGCAGAAAGCACACTTCCTGTCAGCTTTCCCGTCACGGTCGTCAACAGACATACTGCGGCCGTAGTTCGGTAGTTTTCTCAGATCCAGTCTGCCCTTGCCGCTGAAAGTGAGATCGACCCTTCTGGCGTCATCTTCGTTCATTACCCATTTTCCGTCAGCCATTATGCCTCCTGTATATATCTGCTGCGTCTGTCCGGATGCCCATCAGGAAATAGTGGTTATCGCCAAAATCGAAAGTCCCTATGGTCTCCATATGCGCCTTGTTGTTGTGAGCATTCTCGGACCTCTTGTTGATCTGATTGACGAATGTCAGCATGAGCGGGAATCTGTCCCTGAACTGCTCCAGGCTTGCGAAAAACAGATCCTCAAAAGCTCCTGTTCCGCGGATCGACCTGTCCACGCACATCGGGCCATACTGATAGGTATCACTTAATGCGATTTTCTTACCCCCGAACTCGTAATCCGGGATGATATCGATCATGTGCCTGAAAAGCGGCCATGCCGACCAGAATTCCCATGGTGCAGCGAAGCAGAATCCCAGGACCCGGTCCGGACCGTCATCCACCGGCTCAGCGATGATAGTCACCCCATTCTCCTTCGTGATCAGTTCTGCCAGCTGCTCATCTGTTATAGCTGTCGTCACGAATCCGTCAGGACGGTCTTCGTCCGAGATAGTATCGCGATGGTATTTTCTGAGAAGGGCCTTTACGCCTTCCATGTCTTCAAGTCCTGCAAGCCTTACCTGTGTCATGTCTCTTCCTCCTGTCAGCCCCGGTCGTTGTAAAAAGTATAACACAGTTCCTTTCAACATTCTTGCATGAGAACTGCGGATCCGTGTCTTCATTGCTGATCCCGAAAGCAGTTGAACAGGCAGCCCTTTCCGAAATAAATCCGAATACGGCTGCCTGCCCATCTCTTGTCATACCCCTTTTGTTATATTGAAATACCCTTTTCAACCGTTTATCAGCTATTTCACAACAGCCTTGCATAGACTCCTTCCGTAACTGATCTTAAGAACTGCTTGTTACAAAAGGTCTGAATATATTTGAAGTCACAGCGTTTCTCCCTGCTGCCAATGTTGCGGTGCGCAAGCATTACGCACCGCGGATTACCGGCAGTACCGGAAGTAAAAACATGGCAGCAACCGCATCAGGCCATGGTCGTGTGAGGGGGCACTCTTTTGCGTACCTGATTCGGTATGGATCTACTGATAGTTCTCTGACCTGATGTCAATTTCAGATTATCACCATTTACCTACTGTATCAATCGGTGTATAGTTCTGTTCCAGTCATCTTGCAAAAGGTCCGTCTTCCTGTTCTTTTGTCAAACTCGGAAAATATCAATTTTCGGCACTTTAGATTTTTTAGAGTAAAAGGAGATAGAGCATCGACGGACCTTTTGCAACGGGCAACCTATATAAGATAGAACTCTTTCAGATCATCCATGTTCGAGATCCCATAATCGGACAGATACAGTTTGTCATTGACAAGTGCTATATTGTCATACCAGTCAATGAGCATTTCTATGTCAGGCATAGCCACTCCGGCGATGTCCCCTATCTGCTTGATCACAAACAGACCATAGGGGAAATCTGCCGTGAAGTAACGCGAGTGCAGATCAGGTATGAATCCGGGAGAGTCCGCACGGCTATCGCACTCATCGCATCTTCCCCTGATTTTTTCAAGAGTCGTCCGCCATTCTGACCTTCTCCGGGCATGCTGCTCTATGTGCAGCCATCTCTGCATCCTGTCTTTTCTGAACCCGGGCAGGCCACGGCCTTTTGATCTGAAAGCATCAGAGCGAACAGACGGCGTGGCCAGTCCGTGAAGGGATTCTTCCGTACGTATGGCATGAGTCAACTCTTCTGCAGTATCTGCATTATAGAATTCCCGCTCGGAAACTACATATTCAAGTCCAAAACCCGGCAGCGCCCGGCATATCTCCTGTATCTCATCATCGCACGCCAGAAGCAGCTCAGAAGAAGCATCATCCCAGTCTTCATAAAACAGAGGCAGTGAATCGTATGTCACTCCGGGCTCATAATCTCTGAATATAGTCATGAGCCTTGTCGTATGCAGGATAGGGTTAGATGGTGTCAGAGTCAGTGCCATGAATCCCGGCAGTCTGACACAGGGGATATCATATATGCTCTCTATCAATGCGGCGCATGCTTCTGTATGACTCGATGGAAGAGCAGCCACATACAGCTCGCTTTTATATCCTGAACAGCATACTGTTTTGCCTCTCTCGATCAGCCTCGCTATAGCCGGCACCCGGTCTATCCCGAAGAAAACATTGCCTCTCTCTATGCAGTCCCTGAATGCGAGTTCAAAGCCCCCGTTGCCGGGAACAAAACCTATGACAGTGTCCCGGTCTGTATTTTCATATATGACCTGGGCGAGCGGTATCATCATGGTAGGGGGCATGGTTATCATGATCATATCTGCATCATGAAAGGCTTTATTAGGGTTGCTCGTCGCAAACTCGATATCCCCTTCATGGATGACAGCGCCTGACTTATCCACTATGGTCAGATGCTTTGCAAAATGGTCCGGATTCGAAGTGAAAAGCCTGACAGAATGCCCTTTTTCCGCGCAGTGGACGGCAAACTGTGTCCCTATGTTTCCACCGCCTACTACTGTTATGTTCATGATTATACTCCTTATTGACTGTTATCTGTACAATTATTTGTACATTATACACGTTTGTTGGCGAAAAATATGAACATTTTATGAATTGTGGTCAAATAATTTCAAACAAAAGGCACAGCCGCTTTGGGCTGTGCCTGTGTATGATCGGGATCTGTCATAATCATCCGGGCGGTGAGTTAACTGAGTTATCTGAGCTTTTCGCTTTCTGTCTCTTCATCGGCATCCCATGCACCGAGAGCTTTGCTCAGGTGCACTATGAAGTCCTGCACATTGGTGACAATGCCTTTTGCGCTCAGACTTCCTCTGTCAGCGAGCTTGTTGATGGTGAACTCAGATATATCGACACAGTAGAAATGCACCGGTCTGATCGTGCCGTCTTCAAGGACACGGTACGAAGGAGTCATGTTCCCGACAGCGATGGAATGCAGCATGGTAGCCATGCAGATCACTGTCGTAGCTGACCTTACCTCATCTCTCATCCTGTCCTGGGCCTCGTAGACGTCTCCGTAAACTTCCGGCAGAGGTCCGTCATCACGGATCGATCCGCCGAGGACATACGGCACATTGTTCTTCTCACATGCATACATGATGCCGTCTGTGAGATTCTCCTTTTCGAGAAAATCCCTGATGCTCCCGTGATATCTGACGCGGTTGATGGTCTCGAGGTGGTTGTAGTGTCCGTTATGCACGCTCTCCTGAGTATAGATGTTTTGCCCGAGAGCGGTCTTGAGATAGGCGCCCTCCAGATCATGAGTTGCGAGCGCATTTCCGGCAAGCAGCGCATGGACGTATCCCTTGTTGATTATCCCGGCAAAAGCTTTACGCGCGTCATGGTCGAACGAGAACGCCGGTCCCATGACCCATACGATCTTGCCGTGGTCCTTTTCATATCTGAGGATCTCGTAGAGCTCATCATAGTCTACCGAGAATGCTGTCTCCCTTGTTCTCGAAGTCCTGAATGCAAAAGTATCTCTCTGCTCTGCTTCTCCACCGGTAAAACCGTGAGGATACACAAATATCCCGTCTTCGCAGTTTTCAGTCCTGCCGACAGCGACCGGATCGCCCTTCTTCAGGTTGCGGAATTCCAGTACCTCGACCTTTCCGTCTTTGAGCACGGGCACGCAGTCCATCCTGCTCTCCTCTGCAAGCAGCCACTCCCCGTTGACCTTGAAGTATTCGGGGAATATGCTCATCGCATGGAAATTGACAGGAGCTACTCCGTCAAAAGGAGCTCCCTCGAACTTCGCATCCGGTGCTTCTCTGAACTGCTTTTGCTCAAAATCAGGCGCGGTGTATTCGTATACTTTCATTCAGATACCTCCTCACTCGGTTAAGATCTATTTCATTACATGTCATGATATGTCTTGTGCTGCACAGCTTCTTCACGGGGGTTGTCCGTCCGGTCACGCGATCACACGATCTCGTACTGCAGAAACTCGCTTTTGAGTCTCGTACCTTCGCCGGTCCCTTCCGGCAGAAGCGCGCGCGCAATGAAAACAGGCTCTTCCTCCCTGTCTGTATCCGTCCTCTTCAGCCATGCATAGTCACCGTCGATGCGGTCAACGATATAATATTTCGTTTCCATATCCATTCTCCTGCTAATTCACATGCGTTACTGTTCCGTCACCGTCTACAGGGATCTCATCGCCGAGAAATGTCGGCTCCGGCTTCATCTTTCCCTTGACCAGATCCTTGCACCTTGCAAGCACTTCCCTTGCTTCCCGGAAGTATCTTCCCTCGTGTTTCTCCTGGTTCGACGCAACGCCTCTGGCTGTGATCCCCAGATCGCCGGAGATCTTCAGTGCTCTGAAAAGATGATACTTTTGCGTAACTACGATCATTCGGTCAGCCCTGAAAACAGCTTTTGCCCGGTATATTGAGTCATATGTTGAAAAGCCGGCAAAGTCCAGAAAGATATCTTCCGGCGGAACACCCTGCTTCAGGGTATATGCCAGCATGCAGTCGGGCTCACTGTAATACTTCTCGCTGTTGTCCCCGCTGAGAAGCAGCTTTGGGGCAACCCCTTGCCGATACAAAGCAATCGCCGTATCGAGCCTTTCCCTGAGCATGGGCGACGGCTCATTGTTTTCCCAGACCGCACACCCAAGCACCAGTATGCATTGCGGATCGATTTCCCTGCAAGCTTCTATGGCTGCCGGATCGACACCATCGCCCCTGTCCATACCGACTATATACTTTGAAGTTGTCATGGTCACAAATCCGCTCATACCGAAAACCAGCAATATTGCTGCCGCTATTATGATCGTCAGGGCTCTTAAGATTCTTCTCATCTGGTTCCTGTTTACACAATAATCGCATCACAGTATTATTCTTTTCTTTTGTCTTCTGTGTGCAGGGCATTCTTATGCCTCATATCGTAGTTTACCATAGAGCGAAGTTTTTTTCACCCGAGGGCGCTGCAGAGAACTTTCATATGACAGATTCAATGGGATTTTGCATTGTTTAAGTTTCAGTTAAGGTCCCGGCGTTATCTTTTGATTGTCAACAAAGACTAAGTTTTTCTTCATAAAACTAAATAGAATAACTCTATTTAACACTTCATAACAACTCCATATAAATCCTAAAGCAACAGCATGAAGACCATCTCGATTCTTCATGGCTGTTGTCGTTATACCAGTGTTCAGTTCACGATTGTGTTATTCGCAAAGTATGAATGATCATGCGCATTCTCCGGCTGCGGGTTTGAATGTTTACTCGTGATCGCCTGTTTCATTGCGCTTTCTGCGGTAGATGAATGCGCTTGCAAGGGCTCCTGATGACAGCATCAGGAGTGCGATCCACAGTCCGATGTAATTGCTGTCACCTGTCCTAGTTCCTCTGGACGGTTTGTCCGGATCGTCCGATTTCTTCGGATCACCCGGATCTTTCGGATCACCAGGGCCAGTTTCTTCTTTCCACTGTGCGGTAAATGTGTGATCCTCTGTCACTGTGTACTTGTCGCCCGGCTGGTATTCTGAACCCTTCCAGTAGCTGAATTCATAACCTTTTCTGGTCGGAGCTGCGTGGATGTCGATGACTGTTCCGTATGGATACATCTCAACAATGTTACTACCGCTTCCGTTGTACTCACCGCCGTTCAGGTTGTAGGTGATAGTGAACGTTTTGTCATATATGGTCGGTATGTACTTGTTGGTAACATTCATACCGTCTATCGCAGTGGTGTAGCCCTCGACATGATCCTCGAGCAAAGTATACTGGATCTCTTCACCGTCGCGATACTTCTGTACGCCAGTAAATAACCATCTCCAGTCAGCCGCCTCTGTCACAGTCCTGGATTCGACTTCATTGCTGCCGTCCATAAGGTGGACCGTGATGCTCCGCGGTCTCTTGCCTGCAGCATCGTTGTTGTCATCCCATGTCTTGGCACCGCTGATATCGACGGTCTCAGGTTCGTGCCTGTTGGTTATATTGAAGCCGTCAACACTTGCTTCGTAGCCTTCCGGTACATCTTCCCTGACAGAGTACTCGATCTCTTTTCCATTTTTGTACTTCTGCCATTTGCCGAAATCCCATTTCCATTCATCATCCGCTGTGACAGTCTTTGACTGGACCTCTTCTTCAGCTTTATCATCTTCATCTTTTCTATAGAGATGAACTGTGATGCTTTCCGGTCTGATCCTGTCATTGTCATCCGCATCCTCCCAGAACTTCTCGCCTGCGATAGGGATCATCTCAGGCT
Source organism: uncultured Eubacteriales bacterium (assembly GCA_902786855.1). GTDB lineage: Bacteria > Bacillota > Clostridia > Peptostreptococcales > Anaerovoracaceae > Crickella. Next base: position 37,619 of record CADAEH010000012.1, read on the forward strand.
GATGTACTTTCGTCAGGATGTACGTTGTGTCCTGAATGCCGATGGTATCCAGTGATTCATAGCCAGGCACCGGATCATCAGTGACTGTATACTTGATCTTCGTGCCCCTCTTCATTGCCGGCAGATCGCTGAAGGTGCCGATCCAGTCATCATCTGCTGTAAGTGTGATCTTCCTGCCGCGATACTCTCCGTCTTCAAGCAGTCTTACTTCGATCGACTTAGGGCGTATCCTGTCATTATCAAGCTTGTCGATCCAGAGATTGCCGACAGTTACCTGGGTCTTGCCCGGTGTATATGAGTTGGTAACAGTAAAGCCCTTCTCAGCATCACCGGTGACTTTATACGTGTAGTCAGTGGCGGTGTCCTCAACTACTGTGTACTGGATAGGCTCTCCGCCCTCGTTCACAGGGACGTCTTTGAACGTGCACTCCCATTCGTCTGCAGCTGTAATGGTCTGATCACCGTATTCTTCGCCGTTTCCGAACAGATGGACATGTACGCTGCCAGGGCGCTTGCCGTCCTGATCATCGGCATCATCCCAGATCTTGTTGACTCTTATATCGGTAGTCTTTCTGTCGTGAAGATTGAATATGAAGAATATGCCTCCGGCTGCATCTTCAAAACTGTTGCGTATTACATGCGACTCGTATCCTTCGATCGGGTCGACTTCTCTGACAGTATATTTGATCAGTTTCTTTCCATCCGAACCCTGGTCAGCAGTCATTGCATCAAGGTCTTCAAATATGCCGCCCCAGTCATTTTCCTTATTCAGCACCAGAGTGTTTCCGGTTCCGGTGATATCTCCAGGTTCATCTCCCTGTGTGCACAGCTCAACTGTTACAGATTCAGGTCGCATGCCGTCAGCGTCAAAATCGTCGCCCCACTTCTTGTATACATATACCTGAGTTTTACCCGGATCATACTTATTAGTCACTACAAAGCCTGCTTCTGCATTTCCTTCGATCCTGGTCGTGAAATCTTCCACAGGATCTTCAGCGATGTTATAGACTATCTCGCTGCCGGTTTCCTCATCATATTTTGGCAGATGAGTGAATTCCCACTTCCAGCCATCATCATATGTAACTGTTTTGCTGCCGGCTTCATTCCCGTCAGCAAGAAGAGTGATGTTTATTTCGTTAGGAATTCTCTGATCCCTGTCATCCATCCGGCCATTCTGGTCTGTCCAGATCTTTTCGACTTTGATCTTGATGTATTCGTTGGTATGGGTATGAGTGTTAGTGATCGTAAAGTTGTTCGAGCCTTCGCCGTCTCTGCTGATATCGTATGCGTAAGTAGTACGGCCGCTGGTGCCTGTGATGACATCAGTCAGTTCTTCCTCGACAGTATAGGTGATCTCTTTATCATACTTATTGAACTTATCGAGTTTACTGAATGTATACATCCAGTCGTTAGAGGCGCTCAGTGTTACCGGTTCGCCGATCTCACTGCCGTCTGCGAGCAGCTTGACTGTGACCGAAGCCGGCCTGATGCCATCCCTGTTATCCTCATCATCCCATACCTTGTGGACCGTGACCTGCGTCTTGCCAGGCTTATATGTGTTGACGATGGTGAAGCCTCCCGCTGCATCTCCGGTGATCTCGGTAATATAATTCTCTACCTCGTCTTCGGTGATCGTGTATGTGATCTCCCTGCCGTTTTCATACTTCGGAAGACCTGTGAATCTGCACACCCATTGCGATCCTTCATCAGCAGTTGCTGTCTGCACCTCTTTGCCGTCTGCCTTCAGGTGCACAGTAACACTGGTCGGGCGATCCGATTCAGGATTGCTCTTATGTTTCCACTCCTTGTTTACGACGATCTTGATCTTCTCAGGTGTATGAGTGTTTCTGATCACGAATCCCGCGGATGCATTGCCTTCCACTTTGTCCTCATATGAGCCCGGTCCGTCATGCCCGGTTATCACAGAATCATGCGCTTCTTCAACCGTGTAGGAAATTTTCTCTCCGCCTTTGGTCATGTCAAGGTCTGTGAATGAGCCTTCCCAGTTGTTCTTTTCAGACAAAACTAAGGTCTTGCCGGTCTCAGCATCATCGGCAAGCAGATTGACTGTTACTGAGCCAGGGCGTATTCCGTCCTGATCGTCCTCATCAGCCCACACCTTGCGCACATTGACCTGTGTCTTGCCAGGTGTGTATCTATTGCTGATCTCGCAGCTTATTGACCCGTCATCCTTATGTGATACCTCACCGACAGTGGTCTCATAATTATCTACCGCATCTTCGCTGACGGTGTAGCTGATCTCCTTTCCGTCTATGGACTTAGGCAGATCTTCAAATGTGCAGCGCTGCGTATCAGTGCCGGTATCCCTGGAGATCTCGGCCGTTATCTCATTGCCCTGCTCATCCTTAGCTGCCTCGCCGTCGGCAAACAGCCTGATAGTGATCTTGTCAGGACGTGCGTCTGTATTATTTTCATCGCTCCAGGTCTTGGTGACATCGACCTTTATCTTATCTTCCGGAGCAGATTCATAAGTGTTGGATACCGTAAATCCTTCAGATGCGCTGCCGGACACCTTGCTCTTGTACTTACCGTCTCCACCGTCCCCGGAAATGATATCCGTCTCTTCTTCTCTTACAGAGTAATCGATGGTGTCTGTTCCCTTTACCGGGTCAAGGTCGGCAAAAGATCCGCTCCAGTTGTTGCTTCCCGACAGGGTCAGCTTCTTATCTGTATCCTCACCGTCGGCAACGAGGATCACATTTACGGAGTTAGGACGTACGCCTGCCTTGTCATTTTCATCGACCCAGATCTTGTTGACATTTATGCGGATCCTGCCCGGAGCATATGTATTGACTACCGTGAAGCCTCCTGCAGCATCGCCTGTGATCTCAGTCTTGTAGTCTGCTACCTTGTCTTCAGTAACGGTATAGGTGATCTCTTTGCCCTTCTCAAATTTTGGCTGATCTTCAAAAGTGCATTCCCAGCTGCCAGCGGAGATCTCTTTCTGATCGACCTCTTTGCCGTTAGCCTTCAGATGAACGGTCACTGAATCAGGGCGGGCATCTTCATTGTCGCCTTGCCATTCTTTGCTGACCCTGATATTGATCTTTTCAGGCTCGTGCGTATTGGTCAGATCGTAGCTGCCCTCCTGAGATGAATCTGTATACCCTTCCGGTACATCGACTTCACTGACGCTGTATTTAATCTCTTTTCCGTTCTCATCCTTCTCAGGAAGATTGCTGAACGTCCATTTCCAGCCCGCTGCCGCAGATGTTTCCGCAACGCGCTCTTTATCACCATTCATAGCCGGCTCTCCGTCAGCCATGAGTCTGACCGTTATCTTCTCAGGGCGTATGCCGTCCCGGTCATTATCGTCATCCCATGTCTTCCTGCCTGAGACTGTTGTCGTACCTTCCTTGTCTTCATGCCAGACATTGGTAATATCGTAGCCGTTTATATCTGAGGTGTATTTATCCTTATTCTCAAAGTCTTCAGGATATTCTTCTGATACTGTGTATTCCGCATCTTCGTCAGCGTTTTCATCAAGGCTGATCTCCCACGTCCATTCGTCCGAGCCTCCGAAGTCTGATTTCTTCAGTTCTACAGGTGAGCCTTCGATATCCTTTCCTTCAGAATCCTTGACATGGATCGTGATGCTGTCCGGACGTTTTTCTTCAGTATCGCCTTCCCAGATCTTGCTTCCTCTTATGGTGTTGTCATCATCGCTGTCGATCTTGATCTTGATGTTGATGACATTGGCCATCAGTCTCCACATGTCAAGGATGCTGCCCCAGCCAAAATCATTGATGTCGTCCATGGTTATCGTCTGGGCTTTTTCCTTGGCAACACCCTTGAGTGTATCGAAGTCGATCAGGTCTTCCGGATCAGTGATGCCGCCGATAGTAGGTATCGCTTTGGTCGGGATACTGATGAAGTTCTGCAGCGGATTATATGAAACAGGAATATCAAATCCTGTCAGATACTTGATGATCTGACGGATGATCTCGCTGCCGAGCTCTGCGCCCTTGAATTCAAGAGGGATGCCAAAAGCATACTTGCTGACTACATAGTCAGTTCTCCAGTTCTTGTCCTTGTTCTCTTCGTCTTTGCTTACCTTCTCTATGGCCATCATGAGAGGGCTTACAGAATCGAGTATGCTGAGATCGATCCCGAGAGTCAGCTGACTGATGATGTCTACAGGATTCTTTCCTCCGTCAAGAAGGATATCGATCACGTGCGGCACTGAGAATACAGGGAACTCATAGTCCTTCAGCTCGCCGACATCGACACCCATGTCCTGAGCCTTCTCCATCGCTTTAGGGTTAGGCTTGAACATCAGAACCACCCATACATTTTCCAGAAGGTCCTTATCATCAGCCCCGAGCTTGAGCCAGCGCTTGATCAGGTCGATCTCGAGGATCGCCTTGTTGGTGATCCTGACCTTTTTGCCGCCGTCGGACTCTTCGTATTCGACCATGTAACGTGTGACGTGGGCTCCTTCACTCTCGCCTGTCAGAGTCGAATCGTACGCCTTTACATGATATGAAACGCGGTTGGCCTCATTGATCTTTTCTTTTTTGTCCTCGTCGCTTAAGTCCTTATATTCCTGATCATTTTTGTCATATACGATGCGCTGTTCAGGCTCATAAGCAATATTGAGCTGCTCCATCAGCTTGTCGTAGAGATCATCCTTGGTGGCATTGAGTTTCTTGAGCAGTGCTTCGTAATTCGTATTGGCCGCATCCTTGATGTCATCAGGCAGGCATTCGAAATACTCGCTCTCCTTGAACTGATCGATCCACTGTGTATACTCGTTCTGGCCTGCATCGATCTTGTCCTTCAGACCATTCATGAATTCAGCGATAGCGCTCTCTTCTTTCAGCTCACGGACGCGGTATGTTATGGTTTCCTCTTCGCCGTTCTTCTTTTTAGCCTTTTCAGGCAAAATGACGCTTGCCTTGTAACTGTCATCATTAGTAAGACTGACTATCTTGACTTTCTCCCACTTGTCCTTGTTGTCATCGCCTTTTGTCTTCTTCTGGATGATGACTCCTATGCTTTCAGGCTTATCCTTTTTCTCGAGATCGATTTCCCATTCCTTCTCTATCTCGAGAGTAAATGCATTGAGCTTATTGGTGATCACGAAACTGCCTTCGTCACCCATGCCCTCGTATGTAACGTCAAACGAGGCATCCGTGTCTTCTCCGCTGTCATCTTTGACTGAGAAAACAGCAGAGTTCTTGTCCGCACCGTCAGCAGCATCGCTGTCGCCGGCATCATAAATGACCTTGCCGTCTTTATCCAGCTCGCGGACACGGTAAGTGCTCATGTCAGCATCTTCACCTATAAAGGTGCCGAACACGGTTTTCCAGTTGTTTTCCTTGCTGAGAGTCTCCGGCTCACCGACATTCTCCCAGCTGTCCCCGCTCTTGTGCTGCAGTACGACTTTGACACTTTCCGGCTTGAGTTTATCAAGCTCCTTGCCGTCCTTGTCCTGCCATTTCTTCTCAACGGAGAGATATCCTCTCTGCTTGTTGTTGATTATGAAGTCGCCGTTCTCGTCTCTTTCATATGACACTTCGAACGAGGTCTTTTCAAAAGTATTGTCGTCGATCTTGAATGATGCTCTGAATACCGGCTTCTCATGACCTGTATTATCCTCATCATCCGGTGCGAGCATGATCTTATAACTATCAGGCGGCGCTGTATCAAAGTATGTAATGTAACGATATAATGCACCGTGTTCTGTGAAGTGGGTCACATATTCTCTGACTCTATAGTCTTCCGCTTTGAGCTCATCGGTTAACGGGATCTCAGGAAAACTGTTTTCCCATGAGTCAAGATGTGTCAGCCTCAGTCTGTTTCCGACCCTCTCCCATGTGACATTACCCGATTTGTCTTCCACCTTATGCTGGAGCACTGCGTACACAAAATCCACGCGGTCCGGCCACTGGCTGTCCTCAGGGAATTCCCAGTTTTTCCTGACCTTGAAGAAGAGTCCCGTTCTCTTATTGGTTATGACCGTATGATGAGTCTTTTCATCTGCAGCATAGCTGACATCGTATGAGTACGCGTTGGTTTTCTCGTTTTCAGTTACTGTATACCTTGCTTTGTTGTGCTTATCTCCGTAATAGTGGACAGGTATCTGCTCACCCTGATCAAATACAGTATGTCCGTTACTGCTTTCCTCACGGATCACAAAATTCCTGCCTGCTTCTATAACAGGGGCGAAGTCTGCCTTCCAGTTATTGGATGCGTTCAGCTCTATGGTTTGATGATGACTCAGGGAACCGGTTCCATCGTCCCCATACAGCCCAACCTTCACAGATTCCGGAGTGGCTGTGTCTGCATTACCTTTATAATCTTCCCACTTGATCTCAGCAGAGAATACCGTGCCGGCTTTGTTGGTGATTTTGACCAGACCGTCATCGGACATCGCGCCATAGGTGACAATGTATTCGATATCCAACGGTTTAAAATCTATTATCACCTGCAGCGTAGCCGTTGGATCTTTGCCATCACTGTCTTTATCGGTTTTATCAAGTACTAAATTGTCATCTTTGTCCAGCTCACGGATACGGTAATCAGTGGCATTGGCCGCACCGAGATCTATCACCGGCTTGAAGTTCTCTTTCCAGGCGTTATTTTCACTGAGTTCGACAGTCTCTATTGTCTTCCAGGAGCCATCGCCTTGTTTCTTCTGCAGGACGGCCTTCACGATATCCGGTCTGTAAAAATCATCTCCGCCGTCATCCCAGATTTTCTGAACTGTAAAGACCTTTGATTTGATATTGGTAAGAGTCAGTTCAGCGCTTCCATTTCTGACCGCTGCAAGCGCATTTTCATAATCCTCATCGCTGAGACCGGAATCCTCTTTACTGAGCAGGTCAAGCTTCGCCCTTGAGAATTCTCCGACAGGCAGGCTGATACTTACTTCTTTTCCGCTTGCATCACGGCCTGAGAGCACCCAGCCGCCATTCATGTATCCGTCCTTATGATCCTCCCGGATCTCAAGCACAGATTCTTCAGTGATCGTTAACGTATCTGACCAGCTGTTCTGAGGGGAAACGGTAAAGCTGTCGCTGATGCATTTGCCTTCCGGATCTCTGGTCATCTGCAGATTGTAGTCGAGCTTAAGGGACTCCGGAGCATCTGCTCCATCCGGCCATACTTTCCTGATCTTCAGATCACATGTTTTGAGCCATCTTGCATACAGAGTCATGCTGCTCTTATTGACCGGAAGGTTGAAATTGAATAAATTGATACATTCTTTCTCCATGTACCATCCATCGAACAGGTATCCTTCTGCCACCGGTTCAGCTGGCTCTTCGATAGGCTGCCCGCCCGTGGTCTGTATGTCAGCCGGCGCCACGCCGTGTCCCTGAACATCAAAATGGACCGTGCAGTTGCCCGGCTCTATTTTTGCATATGCATTTTCCCTGCATCTGTCAGCACGTTTATCGGGATCACCGTGCTGCTCGACACCAAGCTCCTGGACTCCTTCGTTGGACAGTTTTCCGTAGGTCACCTTAGCAGTGTCATACAGGGTTATACTGGCCTTTCCGCCGGCGTCATCTCCGTGCCCGATAGCCTGGGCGGAGTTCATTCCTGCTGTTGCAGTGACAACGCCTCCGTTTATGATCACAGTTCCACCTGCCGCGCTGTCGCCGCCGCCTATACCGGCGCCGCCCCACTGGCCTTTCTCAAACAGTGGTGCTATGAGAGCAGCTAAGATAGCCCCGTACTTGCCGGCCTCACCCGGGCTGTATACAGGAAGACCGGGATTAGGTAAATTCTGTTTTATACTGTAAAAATCAAGGCTTTCGAGGTAAGACTTTTTGAGGCCGCCGCCCATAGCCAGTACAAGTCCGTCATTGATCGTTACTTTGCCGCCTCTGCCTTCTTCTCCCCCGCCGATCCCGGCTCCTTTGCCATATGACAATGCATAGACAATGCCGTTGTTGATAGTGACGTCTTCATTCGATGCATATTTTCCGCCGCCTATACCGGATCCTGAAGCACCGATCGCCTTGACTATGCCGCCATTTATTGTGATTTTAGGGCCCTTGATCCTGTATCCGCCGCCTATCGCAGCGCCCCATGCATCCCCTCCTGCAACAGCGGTCACATATCCGCGATTGATCGTGATATCACCCGGAGTTGCCCTCAGTGTATGGGACCACCCTCCTCCGGTACCTATAGCAGCTGCATAAACTTCCTCAGGAAACCCCTGGCCTTTGTGTCCTGCATATTCCACCTTTGCATAAACGGTGCCGTTGTTGATCGTAATATTGCCGTTGGCCTGTCCGTTAGCACCGCCGATCGCTGCATCATGGTGCATACCACCGCCGGCAATGATTATGCCGCCGTTGATCGTGATGTCTCCGCACTTGTTCTCACCGAAATCATTGTCGCCGCCTATACCGGCATGCTGCATCTCAATTTCTTCTCCGTCTAACTTAAACTGAGGCTCAGGCTGACATATGAGTTCTCCGGTCTGGTTCTTCTGCCCATAGATCGTCAGAGATGCGCCTTCGCGAACACTGATTCCCTGCAGATACTCTGCTTTAACGCCGTCACAGATGATAATGTGCGTATTTCCTGCACTAACTACACCACGGTCCCGGCAATATACATCTTGATCTATTACGTACCAGCCTCCTGACAAATAGACATAATTGGAGTTTGTGATACGTCTAAAATTATGGCACTCTCTTGTTCGCCCGTTTTCATCAACGTATTCAATTACATCGCCGTACTGATCGCATGAGACCTCTATCTCATATGTGACACCATCGGCTGTGACATAGAGCGTCTCTTTGCTGTCGAAGAAATCAGTCACCCGGACCATCCTGGCCCCGGTGATATCGTTAACATACGGCACGATCAGATCCGGATCGCTGGAACTGACCTCAGTGACATCTTTCACTTCCACTTCCAGCTGAGCGCCTTCCAGGATATACCTGAGATAGCATTCGCCTTCATTTATGTTGTCTGGCGTGAACTGATAACTGACCCTTTCATATTCAAACACTACTGTATAGTAGGAGAATCCGGCTGTCTCAGCCACTACTGTATCGCCTTTCTTGTCTGTCTCGGCATCGAGTCTCTCGGCCGTCAGCTCGTTCCCCTTACTGCTCTCGGCGATGTGATAGATCTCCGCCTCGAGGTTAGGATTGGACGCATGGACGGTCTCAAAAGACACCTCAACCTTCCGGCCTTCAGCCGGCTGGATCTCACGTCCTTCTGCATCGAGGATCTTGATATCGAAAGTATATGAAAGCGCGATATTCTTATCCTCAGACTGTTCATCTTCCATAACCGCATCGACTTTTTTCTGTTCTTTTCTGCTGAGCTTTTTCACGCTGAGGACAGCATCTTCAGGGAAAACACCTTCATCTGCCCTGACAGTAACGACAACGTCATCCACCTTTTCTGACATCACAAAACCGCCGGCATTACCGGATGTTCCAGGAGCTGTTGTCTCCGCAGCTTCAGCGGCCTCCGGATCGGATATGTCTGAGTCATCAGCATCAGACTCTTCCAGATCTGCATCGGTTACCTCACTCGCGCCATTATCGTCAGGCCCTTCTGCCTGCCCGGCATCTGCAGTCTCTTTTGCATCTGCAATATCGGAAGCCTGCGTCTGCATCTGCGTATCCGGTGCTGTATCGATCCCGGCTGTCGCAAATACATTGAGCGGCATCATGGTGATCGTCAGCATCACCGACAATACCATTGTAAATACCTTTGATGTCATCTTATATCTCATAAAAACGTCTCCAAAAAGCTCGTTATAATATTTGTCAGAAAAATGGTCATATTACGTTTAATATATCATATTTTTATTCCTTAATGATAAACTGCTCTGCATTTTTACAGCACAATTTACAAAAGAACATCGCAGCTTATCTGCATTTCGATTTGCAAAGGTCATCACAGCTTTTCCCGTGCATTTCGCAAAAGATCTCCGCAACTTTCCCGTGCAATTCGCAAAGGATTTCCGCGTTTTTGCCCAGATCACACAATAAAAAAAGGCTATCACAGTTAAGGATCAAATGTGACAACCATAATAATGTATAGCCCTGCTAATTGATACTTTATGAATTGCAGATCAGGGTTTTTCTGTTTTATATGACGTTTTGGGCTTTTTCCCTGATTCGTCATATAGGATCTCAGAAATGCTCCCGTTTTATATGACGTTTTGAGGCTTTTTTCCTGATTCGTCATATAGGATCTCAGAAATGCTCCCGTTTCATATGACGTTTTGGGCTTTTTCCCTGATTCGTCATATAGGATCTCAGAAATGCTCCCGTTTTATATGACGTTTTGAGGCTTTTTCCAATAAAGTCATATAATGCGGACCTTTTTCCATGTTTTTATATGACTTTTTGAAGCTTTTCCCAATAAAGTCATATAACGCGGACCTTTTTCCATGTTTTTATATGACTTTTTGAGGCTTTTTCCCAATAAAGTCATATAACGCGGGCCTTTTTTCAGGTCTTTATATGACGTATCGAAGCTTTTCCCAATAAAGTCATATAATGCGGACCTTTTTCCAAGTTTTTATATGACTTTTTGAAGCTTTTCCCAATAAAGTCATATAAATTGAACTCTTTCTCGTGTTTTTATATGACGTATCGAAGCTTTTCCCAATAAAGTCATATAAATTGAACTCTTTCTCGGGTTCTTATATGACGTATCGAAGACTTCTCGCTTAAAGTCATATGAAACAAGATCTTTATCGGGTTCTTATATGACGTATCGAAGACTTCTCGCTTAAAGTCATATGAAATGGTAGGGCATATGGAACGACAAGTCATCTGGAAGGGTAAGTCATCTGGTACGGTGAGTCATATGAATTGTAAATCATATTGAACGGCAATCTATGTGTTTCATATTTGAGATGTCATCTTGACCTGTTTGAGATGTCATCTTGACCTGTTTGAGATGTCATCTTGACCTGCTGCATGGCTGTTCAGCAGATATGCTCTGATGCTTTGTATTTCTTCTGTGCTCTGTACAGTACCAGTACTATGCTCCATACATATACTGCTGTAACGAATATATTGACCATCATGTTTTGCCTGAACGCCATCATCAGAGCGGCAAATACTGCGGCGGAGGCAAGCATCTTCAGAATGAATGCTGCATCAGGTGCGCATGTGTTCTTCGCGTATCCGCCGGTGCAGAACAGAAATGCAAAATAAGCGATTATCGAAACCGTGATGAATATGATCTTAGGCATCAGTGCCACTTCAGGCTCGCGCATGAACTCAAGAGCGACCGTGATGCAGCCGAGCGCAAAAATAATGAATATGTGGATGATCATGTACAGCATGCCGCTGTCTTCTTTCTCACGGTCGAGCAAGTGATCATATATTATCTCGTACGAAACGAAGAGTCCTGCGACGATCAGAAAGCCCATCAGCGAAAAATATATGACATTCCAGTCAAAGCTTCCATCACCGACAAAATATGCGGAGATAACGATTATCATCTCGCCGAACGTGAACACAACGTAAAGCATCGCCCGCTCTGTCAGATGCATGAAGTCGATGATATTGGCAGGGCTCTTGCTCCTGCCTGCGACCGTCAGAATAATACCGGCAAAAACAGCTGCAAAGGATACAGGTGCAACGGCTGCCTGCGGGAGGAATGACGCTGATAAAGCTATCGCTGCTTCTATGAAGAGGATCGCTGCCATGCGTTTTATAAGGACCCTGTTCCAGACATCAGCCTGGTGATTCCGGAGCTCTATCACATACTGGAGCCCGATGTTAACGAGTATCAGTGCCCAGGCAACATGGTACTGCATCTGATAGGCCGCCCAGTCGAGCCTGGTGCTTTCGCCGATAAAGTACATCAGGTACATGTTGACCAGCAGAAAAACATGATCGCGCACCCCGTTACGCCCGAACATGTTGATATAGAATGTCGTGAAGTTCCAGATCTGTATTATCGAAAGCGTGCACAGAATATATGCCACAAATGCATCCGCAGAGACAAAGCCATTCTCAAAATGACTGAGAATGGCATTGTTGCGGCCCACCATGTATACGAATACCAGATCGTATATCAGTTCGAGATATTCGACTTTCTTTTCTTCATCCTGCAGTGCAAACATTTTCTACCTCTCGATGCCGGCCGTGTTCTGTGATTTGACTGCCTCCGGATACCGGCCGTGCTCTTTTATCTGACTTTCAGTGATTTTGTTCTGCTCCGGATCCCGATATAGCGCTTGCCGCCCTTTGTCTTGTATGGTCTGACGGCTATATAGTAGCGCTTTCCTTTTTCGAGACCCTTTATCGTATAACCTTTCTTATTCCTGCCTTTGACCGTTATGATCCTGGCGTCTTTCAGGTCCTTATTCCCGGAAATGAGTATCTGATATCCGCTTGCACCCTTTGACTTCTTCCAGGCAGCCCTGATCGATGCTTTGCGGGCTTTGAAGCGTAGCTTCTTCAGGTCACGGAAGAAACAGTATCTGATCCCGGAATACTTGCCCGGCTTTTTATTGCTGTCAACAGTGGCAGCGCGGATCTGGTAAAGTCCGCCTTTTTTCATTTTCCCGATCACGGCCGTATTTCCGGCAGCAGGGATGGTCTTCCACGGACCGGTGCCGGCCTTTCTGTATGCCACCTGATAACCGGCAGCTCCGTCTACAGCACCCAGGATGATCGTCATCTGTTTTTTCCTGAAGGATGCCTTAGTATCTATGGAAGGTGCATCGAGCTCTTTTGCTGTCTCCTGCGCTGGTGCCGGTGCCGGCCCGGTCTCGTCTCCGGTCACGGTTATATTACATGTGGCGGTAAGGGTCACGTTGTCTGTTCCAAATAAAGTGGCAGTGAATGTTACTTCCGTCTTGCCCGGGACAAGGCCTTTTACTATCCCCTTCTCATCATCGATGACCTGCACCGGTTCTGAATCAGAGAATTCAAAAGAGTAAATGCAGTCCGGCATAGGTCTGTTCTCCGGACGCAAAAACTCAGGAATAAGCTGCCGTATCTCCCCCACATCAAGTGTCACATCCGGCAAACTGACACTTTCAGGATATGCTGCAGGTGTCAGATCAGGGTCATATACATGGAGCGTAAATGATTTGCTTACTCCGTTTCTCAGAGTGGCTGTGATAACAGCATCCCCGGTTCCGAGCAGCTCGATATCATCATAGTTGTTGATCTTAGCAACTGACTCATCAGATGAGGTCCTGGTGATCTTGCCCACTACAGCATCTTCAGGGAGGATCTTCATAGGATTACCATAGAAGCCATCTTTAACAGATGACCACACCTCGTTCTTCGCAAAGAATATTTCCTCAGGTGCAGTTACTTCATCCTCACGTGCATAGACAGGGCAAAACGCGGTGTCATCATAAGGTACATATCCCGTATGATCAGCCCCGGTCTCCTTTTCTTTCCAGCCCGTGAATACATATCCTTCTTTTTCAGGAGCTTCCGGTTCAAAGTGGAGAGGCGATGACCCTCTTATCTTTTCTGTATGAAAGACATCGCCGTTTTCATCTTCATACAAAATAGTGAAATGGACCTTCCCGACGGAATCGATATTATTGTTCACCCATTCACGCCGCTTGATTATCCATGTCCGGAGTTTCTCTGTGTCTCTGTCAAGATCGGCATCCACTTCATCAGATAAGCTCTTCATAAGCTCGTTGTCTGCCGTCCATGATTCACGGATCTCATTTATGTACTGATCCATTAGGCCACTCTGGTCTGTGATCTCGCAGAGCTTTTTGTACATTCCGGAATCCGCATCTTTCCATCGTTCTTTAAGAAGTTCTGCAAAAAGCGGATCTTTTTCCCTGAGCGTGTCAGTCCACTGGAATTCAGTGGTATTGAAGCCCGGGGTATACCCCTCTTCCTCATCAGAAGCGATCGACCAGGCCAGATCAAAATCCCAGAGGGGACCCATGCACAGTTTTCCCCCCCTGTCCTTGTACATGTAAGTGCTCCCGGTACCATATGCATCTGTATTGTAGGCGAACTCCTGCACCCACCAATAGTCCGCGAGAGACCTAAGGTCAATGAGCGAGGCTATCTGTTCATGGATCTCCGGTGTGATCTCCTCGGATTTCATGATCAGATCATCAAGGTCCCGTATGTAATCTCTTATATACTCCCGCTGTCTGCGCTGACCTTCTTTCAGGTCTTCACTCTCAAATTCCGGATTTTTGTTAGTCAGTCTGATCCCGGAATCCGTTCTGAAATGAGTGCTGTCCGGGAGATCCTCGTCCTGAAACACATTGTAGATATCGAGCAGGTATCCGCCGGTGATCACATCGGTGTCTTTATCGCTTTTCTTAAGCTTTGGGATATTGACCCGGTATTCTCCGATATCTACCAGCTCGGACAGATCATAGCTGCCGAGGTATTCCCTGTATGTTTCATCATCTCCGTCAACTCCGATCATGACAAAGTCCGCCGGGACGCTTTGCGGCGTAAATGACAGACCGATCTCATCTCCGAGCCAGGATGTGATGCGGTTGCGGAGAAGAGTACTGTCATTCTCATTGGCCATCATAGCCCACTCTGTATCCGCTCCCATGCCGAAAAGATCCACGGCATCGGTGAATTTGATCTTGTACGGTTTTTTAAGTGCATCTCCTTCACTCCAGGTAGAGTTTCCTCTGCCGCGGATAAACTTCATCGTGATCAGATCCGCAGGCACAGAAGCATGAGAGTATTTTCCTGTTTCAGGCAAAACGATCTTAACGCTGCCGATACTCCTGACTGAATGGTCCTTGCTGGTGTTCATGTCCTGAATGGTCCCGTAAGTGTTGTCCGGATCCGTTGCATTTGCCGCAGCGATATCATCTGCGTTCTCATTGACATAGACGATCACCAGCGGGATCCCGTTCACTGCTTTGAGGGACTCAGAAGGATTTTCAGCGGCAAGAGAAATCACCGGCATGATAAAAAGCATCATCAATACCATACATACACGGCGGATCTTTCTCGATATATCCAGTCTCATATTTTATGTCCTTTCGGGCTGATCTCCTGCGACTGATTCAGTATCCCATTTTTGCCATTATACCATCTGCATCAACACCCGGATGAGTCAGATACAGCCTGGCTATCTGATTGGTAAGAGCCCTGTCGTACCCGTATTTTGCAGCTATATCATCAGGATTCCTGTTCTTCTGCGTTTCCCGGATCACTGTCTCTATCTGCATCTTCAAATCGGCCTCGGCTGTTTTCGTAAATCTCCCCACGGGTTTCTGCGGGATGTCGATCCGTGCTACCTCAATATTGCCGTCATTGATATCTGCAGTTGCCATGGTGATCGCCTGATGAAAACGCCTCGGTCCGCAGCTGCCGGGATTGAGCAGAAGCGTTTTGCCCTGCCTGGCCATCTCATACCTGTGGGAGTGTCCGAACACTGCAAGATCATACCCGGACAGGTCTCCCGGCAGGTCCTTTTTCTTGTGAGTGATATAGATGCGCAGTCCCTCCAGTTCAAAGTCGAGGAACATCGGAATGTGCGGTGCCCAGCCCATGTCATTGTTTCCTCGCACGGCATAGACCGGCGCGATCCGCGCCAGCCTGTCCAGTATCTCCTGCCCGCTTATATCTCCGGCGTGCAGGATCGCCTCACAGCCATCAAGTGCATCTGTTACCTCCGGTCTCAACAGACCGTGTGTATCTGAAATGATCCCGATCTTCATATGCTTATTCACCTTCTGCAACCTGTTTCCTGCTGAAATATATTAGCCTTTTTCATGATCACCAAAATAGTCTTTCAGTACTTCAATTGCCTGTTCCCTGAGAACTCCTGCGGTCACTTCCGGCTGCCAGAACGAATTGTCAAAGACCATCTTACTGCAATTGCACCCGTCGTTGCCCAGTATCTCTTCGAGTTCCGTATTGCTCGCTCCGTATACCAGTCTGCCCAGTTTTACCCATACCATCGCGCCGCTGCACATAAAGCATGGCTCGCAACTGGAGTACAGTGTGTATTCTCTCAGATCTGTGATCCCTGTCTCCGCGCAGAAACGCCTGATAAGGCCGGCTTCCGCATGGAATGTCGGGTCATGCATCGTATAGATCTGGTTCTCATTGGTGTATACTACTTCGCCATCCTTCACCAGTACCGCTCCGAAAGGCTCGTTACCGTTCCTGACCGCTGCCTTGGACAGTTCTATCGCTTTCTGCATAAAGAATGTGTCTTTGCTGCACATAATGGTCACCTCCTGTATCCGGTCCATTATACCATAGAGAGACAGAGACCCCCCTCTCTCCTCACAGATCATCATTCATAATAGCTTCAATGACGATCTTTCCTACTTCGAAGTTGTTTTTCATAGCTGTAGGAAAGATATCCAGAGATTCAGCGCTGTCATCCGAGGAAATATCGTCTTCCACTTCTTTTCCCCAGAGGCTTTCAGGCGTTGCATCCAGCATGAATACGTCCATATTTACACTGTCACGGATGATCATGTACCGGTCGAGCATATCGAATGCCTCCACCACGTTACTGACAGCGACATCTTCCATTTCTGTAACTGCATATGGATCAGGACAGCCGTATGTTTCTGCTAAAAGGACTGCATTTTTGTGATCGTACATGCCTTTCCAGTAATTGTCACCGGTTACGGAAGTACCTCTTAACACCATTGGCTCGCGTTCTGCCCATTCCTCTCCGGGAAAAGCGTTTTTCATATGCTGTTTTGTATTTTCAGTAGTTTCCGGCTTCACGTCCTTGACCAAGTCATAGACACGGTCCGTCAGCTCCGGGTCAAGCATGACAAAAGCAGAATCATCAAACTCGCTGTCGTGGAACCAGGTTATGTCTGAGGCCTCATCAAGCTCTCGCGGATCTGCATGATGCCCCAGATCAAAGTCAACAGCAGAGGAAATGACATACACATCGCCCATCACACCGTATTCATAAGCTGATCCGGCACATCCTGTGGAAAGTATGTATGCATCAGAGAAATCAAAACGTTCATCCGACAGCAAAGCGGTTGTATTCAGTGTCGAATTGACTTTACCCTCTCCCACCAGGCACAGAGCAATATCATCTTTTACATATATCTTAGTGCCTTCGGTTCCGTTCTCAAGGTCGTACACATCGCCGCCTTCGACGTATTCTTCGTAGTAGTACTGCGCCTCTCCTGGGAAGTCGCCTGACATCTCACCGACCTCGAATTTCGGCAGGATCAGTACCTTGACATGGATCTTGTCATCATTCGCCCTGGAAGAACATGCAGCGAGGGATAATGCGATCAATCCCAGCAGCACAACACACAGGTATTTTTTCCTGACGCAGTTATTATTGCTCAATTGTCCTACCTCCTGTTTTACCTGATCTTGCTGCAATGAATGCCACTATCGTTCACTTAGCTGACTGCCGGCTTCCGGCATCAGTTCATCGCTGATGATCCCAAGCATCTCCCTGAATTTATCCACGTCTTCGGGCGCAAACCGATCCTCTATCCTTTCGCATACGAGGTGGATATAATCGAAAATGACACCGTATTCTTCCCTGTAACGGTTCGTTGCTTCTATGCGGAATTCTCTCTTGTCAAGATCGTTCCTTTTACGCCTTATATATCCTCTTTCCTCGAGCTTGTTGAGACGATACGCTGTATTAGGAGCAGACAGTTTTGCATATCTTGAAAACTCAGCTACAGTCGGAGCGCCGAGAGCGATGATGATCTCCATATATATCACTTCCTGCAGGCTCAGGTCACCGGGCATACTCCGTCCGCGTTCTTTCAGAGCCCGGTCATACAGCATCAGTTTGAATTTGTCATACATTGTATTGAAATGCCGTTCCAGATCACTCATAGTTCGCTCCTGTTCTGAGTTCCTTACTTTTTCTATAAATTGTTTTCCTTTTCTTCGTACCTCTTGACCTTTCCTGTTGTGGTTTTTGACATTTCTTCAGTCTGCAGGAGAAGCCTGTGCACGTGTTTGTATTTTGGCATATTACTGTTTATCCGGTCAATATCCCGCTCTACAGTTTCACGGATCTGTTCGCCGGTGACAGCGCCATATTTATCTCTCATAATGTCTTCATCATAGACGATCTTGGCGACAAGCACCTCGTCCCTGTCGTCCGCGCCTTCACGCCTGACCTCTCCGAATACGATGTTCTCTTTTACGTATGGAAGTTCCGCTATGATCGTTTCGATCTCTTCAGGGTAGACATTCTTGCCGTTCTTGAGTACGATGACGTTCTTGGACCTTCCTGTAATATGGATATATCCGTGTTTGTCAAGGTATGCCAGGTCGCCGGTATGCAACCAGCCGTCCTTCAGCACTTTGGCGGTCTCTGCTCTATCCTGATAATACCCCATCATAACGCTCGGGGAACGCACGATGATCTCTCCGACCCCCTCTTCATTCGGGTCGGCGATCTGCACATCCATGCCCGGGGTCCCGAGTCCGATTGAGCCAGGAGCACGGTTGAACAGATTCTCAGCTGCTATGACCGGAGCAGATTCTGTCATTCCGTATCCCTGGACGACCTCGATGCCCAGATCCTCATATCCGCGGATGACTGCGCTGTCAAGTGCAGAAGCTCCGCTTACGACCATGCGCAGGCTGCCTCCAAGCTCATCCAGCACATCTTTGAACAGTTTTCTTCTGACATCGATCTTTACTTTTCTGAGCATGCGGGATATCCTGACACCCCTTTCGAATGTCTTCTCCTTGCCTTTCTTGCGAATGCCCGCCATGATCTTCTTATACATAGCCTCCATCAGAAGCGGCACCCCGATGAATACCGAAACGTGATATTCGACGAAATTCTTCTGCAGGTATTTGAGTCCGTCACAGAAAACAGTCGTCGCTCCGCATGCATACATAAGAAGCTGCCCTGTTGCTCCGAATGTGTGGTGGAACGGGAGAAGCGCTATGTTCACATCTCCATGTCTTATGTCTTCGACCTGTTTGAGGCTGTAAACGTTGAACATGATGTTTCTCTGATTCAGCATGACAGCCTTCGCCGCGCTTGTCGTACCTGATGTGAAGATCAGGTTGGAGAGCGCCTCGCGGTTGACCCTGAGCATATCAAAAGCGGTATTGCCGGACGCGATCTGTTCTCTGCCCTTCTCAAGAAGTTCACGGAAGCTGAGATAATCATCGCCGTCGTCCATGCAAATATATATAGATACCGCTGTCGGCGTTGACATAGGATCTGCGGCCTCTTTCTGAAGCTGTTCTGCAAGAGATGCGTGTTTCCTGTCGAATATAAGGACATTGCATCCGCTCTTCTGTATGGAAGTCTTGAGTTCAGTGTATGGCAGGCCTTTATCAAGAGGGACGCATATACCGAGTCCGCTCATCGCTGCCAGATACGCAAGCTGCCAGTGATAAGAGTTCTCCCCGATGATTGCGATCCTGGCATGGCTGATGCCTATTGTCATCATGCCTGTGCCCAGCCTGCGGACATCTTCTTTCAGCTCTTTATATGATATGTTTCTGTAAACCGGCTCGGCTTTGCGTCCGGCTGACTTTTCCTTCAGTATGAATGCTGCATCATCTCCGTAAGACTCAGCTGCATAATCGAGCAGAGCACGTACGTTTTCATGCTCCTCCGCCGGATACACCGGTTTCAGCTGTTTTACCTGTATATTTTCACTCATTGTTGTGTTCCTTTCGTTTCTTTTCAGAGTTTACAGGGAGAGAGTATAATCCTCTCGGATATTTATTTCAATATATTTAGTTAAATTTTTTGAATTAATTTCAGGCAAAAAAACGCCCCGGACTATGCCGGGACGTTCTGTGGTTTCTTTTGTTTTTGCAATGATGCGGTCAGGAGACAGAGAACCGTCCCCTCGTCGCACTATCTGAAGAACTTAAGGAATTTCTTAGCGACCTTTACCTTTTTGTATTTATAGGTGACAGTTCTTGAACTGGTTCTGGTCTTGCCGTCACTGGATGTATATACTTCAGTCGAATCGGATTGCTTGACGTTTTTCTTCTTATCGTATTTATACTTATATGTAGTTACTGATGTCGCTTTTCCGGAATCGCTGCCATCGACCCACTCTTCTGTTCTGACTATTTTAGTCGGATTGCCTTTTTTATCATATTTGTAAGAATAATTTGACCAGCTTGAGTAGGTTTTATCAGTGTATTTTACGAAAGTGATATCACCCTTCTTGTTATACTTATAACTGTTTACCCCATTGCCGTCAGCGAATGTAAATACACTTTCTTTTTCCTTTCCGTTCTTATAGAACGAAACAGTATAAGTACCTGCCAGTTTATTGTACTGATCGTATTCGTACTGTTTTACCGGCAGACCTTTTTTGTTGTATTCATACTTGTATGAATAGGCATAATCAAGTTTTCCGTTTTTATCATAACTTGTACCTGATGTAATATATCCCTTTTTATTGCGGGTATAAACCGTTTTACTGCCATCAGAATAAGTTATAGTTTTTGCCAGACCATTTTTAAAATATGTGATATTGGTAGTTGAGGTAGAGCCTATGCTTCCGTCACTGTTCTTATAAGTAATAGTATTTGATGTAGTGACATACTTTGTTGTCTTGGATGCTGCGCTTGCCTCCTGTGTGAATGCGAACGGGATCGCAAAAACAAGGGCGAATGTGAGTGCCAGCGACAGATATCGTTTTACATGTCTCTTCATAAAGTGCCTCCTTTTTTACTCTGAACTACATCAGCCTTGCTTCCATATTAATTTTGCCCGATCCTGAAGCAAGCTGCCTTTCATATTTTGATTATATTAAGATTTTGAAGTATTTTCAATTATACTGTTATACTGTTGCAATAGGAATAAACGTAAAAGAGGATCCGTTCGGATCCTCTTATTACTCATCAGATCTTGTATTTATTTCTACTCCGTTTACACTTACACTCTCGCCTGCAGGTACCAGGATGTATGTCACCCCGTCTATCTGTTTTGTCTTTATCCTCAGTGCAGTTTCAGGATCTGTTATGATCCTTGTTTCAGGAGTCCTTACCTCAAATGATCTCTTCTGTATAAGATTTCCAATATTAAATGTTCCTGCTCCGTCAAAACGTTTCTCTACCGTTTCACCGAAATTTCTGATTTTGTCATCGGATATCCCCTTGTCCGACAGGATGTCCTCGATGTCCCCGATGTATACTTCAGCTATCTCTGAAGGACTTTCTTCGTGGATCTCTTCTGCCTTTGCTGACAGCTTTGCCTGAAGAGATGTCACGATATCCAGACTGCAATCCTTTCCGAGGGCTTCTGCAAGAGTAAGGTTGAAGGTTTCTTTCTGGACATCTGCAGCCATAGGAGGATTTTCTATCATAAACAAAGATGTGATCAGTTCACCATGATTCCCGGACGTGCTCTTTGTATAATACTGGACCTGATAGATATCAGCGCTGCCTTCATCCAACACAGGGAATACAAATCCGACCGAAGGAGCCCCGAGGATCGTCCCCGTTGAAATGCCTCTGAACTCCTGCTGTCCGGGCTGATATTGAAGGGCAGCTTTAGACGTCTTTACCGGGCATATCGCACAGATGAAGTATTCGAACTGAGCGTTTGATTCTTCAGACCACTCTTCATTTCTGACTTCTTTTGTTCTGAGATCGTATGTATCCGCCGCAAGGATCATCACGTAGCTTTCGCCATCCATATCAAGGGATCCTATGATCCTCTGATACAGCAGATCGCGCATGTTTTCATCTCTCAGCTGAGTGCTTTTGAGTGCCATGAGGAGTCTGTGTTCATCGCTGTTCCCCACTTTGTCTATCGGGAATTCCAGGGATATCTGATTCCTGCCGGCTTTGCCGGACAGTACCTTTTTAAGGATGGAAGCATACATTTCGCGTTCTTCCGACTTCATATCGAGCACCGGTATTTCCATCGTTGTGACGATCTCACCGGCGGCATTGACATAGCATCCGTATATACTCCTGAAATTACTCAGGGTCGTATCTATTCTTTTTCTTATTCTTCTGATTTCTTCAGGTCTCATCGATTCTCCATTCCGGCTGCAAAAAAGCGGCACTATATAGTATCCAGTACAGTTTACCATATAGCACCGCTTTGAAATAAGCTTCAATCAGCATTTCCTATGCTGTCATCGTCGTGTTTTCACTTGTTCACAGACAGGAGACGGAGAACCGTCCCCTGTTTCACTGTTTCATCCTGTCTCCAGTTAAAAATAGGGTACTCAACCTCAGTTGAATACCCTACAGCTGCAATTATGCTGAATTCAGTATGTTTTATTAGTCTCTGTCCTTTTCAAAATCGAGGATAGCGCCTGTCTCAGCATCTATATCGAACTCGTACTCAACGCCGCCCTTATAGAATTCTACCTCATATACCTTGCGGCCGTTCTCGTAATCCAGCTCGACCTTCTTTACAAGATCTACCTGATCCTTCTTGAGGTTAACATGCTGCAGTGCCTTTGCAAGTGCTTCATCCTGTGTGAGGGTGCCGCCTACAACATTTTCCATCATCTCATCGCTGATTTTCTTCATATCTGCCATTGATTTGTCCTCCCTGGTGTATTCGTTATATATACATATGTGAATTAGTTCGAATATAAATCCGAATCATATTGTACCAAAAGCGTTTCAATTGAGCAATTAAATTCTCAATTTGGCTATTATAATTTTGCTTTTTTACATGAATTGTCGCTTCTCCGGTCTGAAAGTTAGAGATGGGGGCCTTTCTGAAGACTGTCACATGTCCAGTCTCTGCCGGGCGATCAGGTCCGCAAAGAATCCGTTCTTTTCGATCAGTTCATCATAAGTGCCTTCTTCGATTATCGTTCCCTGATCCATCACCAGGATGCGGTTGCAGCCTCGTATGGTCGACAGCCGGTGTGCGATAACGATGCGGGTGCATTTCAGCTCGCCCAGAGCTTCAGCGATCTGCTTCTGGGTGAGATTGTCCAGAGCAGAAGTAGCCTCATCAAAAATAAGAATATGCGGTTTGATCGCCACAGCCCGGGCGATCATCAGTCTCTGCTTCTGTCCTCCGGATATGCCGCCGTCTCCTTCGGATATCTGTGTCTGCATGCCCATCGGCATATCGCGGATGTCATCCGCGATTCCGGCGATTTCAGCAGCTTCCCATGCATCCTCGAGGCTCATCATTGGATCGGAAATGGCGATATTGGAGTAAATATCCCCCTGGAAAAGGCTGCCGCTCTGGGTCACGGTACCGATCCGCCGTCTGAGCGAGCGAAGATCCAGACCTGTCAGATCTCTGCCGTCATAATAGATCGCACCTATTTCCGGAGTCTCAAAACCAAGCAGCAGACGTATCAGTGTGCTTTTCCCACAGCCGGTGGTACCGACTATACCGATATAATCTCCGGCGTTTATCTTCAGATCCATGTCCTTGATAACGTATGGCATATCAGGACTGTAACGGAATGATACATTGGAAAGCTCTATATCCCCTTTCAGATCAAGTACCATGCTCTTGTTCTCGGAAGACTCCGGCTGAGCTTCGAGGATCGGCTTTGCCATATCAAGTACAGGCCTTATACTTGCGACAGACAGACCTACTCCCGCCAGAGATGTAAAGGCTGAAGTCACTGAGCCGAAGGCTGTATTGAATGCTATATATTCTGAAGGCGAGACTCCGCTCCTGGTAGCAAAGTAGAACAGCATCACCGTTCCGATCAGAGAGACCGCGGTGGTTATAGCCTTACCTGTACGAATAACAGCCGGCGGGTTATACTTGAGCTGCGCTTCATCTGCATATACATTTGCCCATTTGGCAAAAGCGCGCTTTTCTGCTCCGGAGAGGCGGATCTTCTGCACACCGTTTATCAGCGACAGACTTACGCTGTCCTCGTCTGCGCTCTTTTTCAGGATTTTCCTGCTGTGCCGCATCTGTGCCAGACCGGTAATAACGCCTACCAGTGAGCCGGTCAGAATGATCAGCAATGCCGGCAGCACCAGCGCAGGGGCAAAATGTATGATCTGTGTAATGTACAGCAGTGACAGAAACGCGGAAAGCCCCATAGAGAAAACACCCCCGAGCAGTGTTCCGCATATCTGACCTACAGAGTTATACCGGCTCGCAAGCTCACCTGATGTAAAATTCCTGAAGAATCCGGCCGGCAGATTCATGATGCGCATCATCATCGCCGCGTCCAGTGAAAATGTGGTCTTGATACTGATCCGGTCCATCATCAGCTGGCGCCCGATAAGGATAAGCCGCGAAGTCAGGATAGCTGATATCATAAAGACCGCAGTTCCGGCAAGCAGGGTCACATTTGAGCTTTCGAGCACAAATCCCGTAATTGCACGTGTGATATCGGTCACCAGCATTCCTATCAGTGTCACCGCCAGTGACAGGATAAACATCAGAATATAATCTCCCGGTTCCAGACAGTTCTTGAGATATATCATCAGGTCTGGAATATCTATCTTCCGGAGAGGCAGCGGACGGTAAAAGCATAGAGCGTCCTCAGTCAGCTGCTCTGCAGTCTTTCGGTTGATCCTGATTCTCTCTCCGCTTTTCGGGTCGCGGTAGCTGTACCCATAAAAACTGCCGGGCAGCAGAGCGACGGGTGCCCCGCTGTCGCGGAGAAACGCCAGCATCGGTCCCATAGCATCCTTGTACCACCCCTGTTCCAGCCTGACGGCGCGGCGCATTATTCCATGCGGGCGCAGGCAATACTCCAGCTGCTCGTCCGGATCAGTGACCTCTTCAGGGACATTTGCCGGTTCACAGTGATAGTATTTAAGGATCTCGTCTATAGCTTCCTTAGCGTATATATGATTATCTTTCAGACGGTCTGCCTGCCGCGATCCCATTACCGTAAAGGCGATGTTAAGCAGAGAGTCGTCCATGGCTTTCTGATCTGCCAGCTTGCGCTGGGCGATCTGTTCTTCAAACCATCCCATAAGCCCCCTCCTTTCAATCGCTCGCTATCAGCCGCGCGTAGGTACCGTTGTTCGCCATGAGCTCTTCATGAGTACCTCGCTCTGCTACCTGTCCGTGATCCAGGACTATGATCTCATCACAATCCCTTATCGTAGACAGACGGTGCGCGACAACTATACATGTGATGTTGCGGTCGCTGACCGCTTTTACCAATTCATATTCTGTCCTGGCATCGAGTGCTGAAGTCGCTTCATCCATGATAAGGATAGTCGGATCCTGGGCGAGCACACGGGCTATCTCAAGCCTCTGCCGCTGTCCGCCGGAAAAGTCCTTGCCGTTCTCTGCCAGTTTGTAGCGGAAACCGCTGCTTCTTGCCATGATATCGTCATAGATCTGTGCATCCCTTGAAGCCAGGATCATTTCAAAATCTTCGATGGATGTGTCCCACATCTTGATGTTGGCTGCGATGCTGTCATCAAAAAGGATTATTTCCTGGCTGACTACAGCCACTGAGCCGGTCAGTATGCTCCGGTCGATCTCATTCGCCGGTTTTCCGTCAAACAGGATCTCTCCGCTCCATGGCTGGTTGATCCCTGAGATCAGTTTAGCGATCGTGGATTTGCCGCATCCGGAAGCCCCCACCAGAGCGATCTTGTCCCCAGGTTTTATATGCATGGAAAAGTCGCGTATCAGAGGTTCTTCCAGGCGCGAATATCCGAAGGTCACGTTTTTCAGTTCTACCTCACCGGAAAGTTTCTGATAGTCCAGACTTTCGTCAAAAGGGGTATCAGAAATTGCAGGATCATCAGGATAAAGCATCACATCTTCTACACGCTCCATGTCGGTACGCATTTCCTGGATGCTCTGTCCGGCCTCGATCAATCGCGTCGCCGGTACCATGAAGGAACCCAGAAATCCCTGGAACATCAGTATCGAACCAAGTGAGAATCTTCCCTGCATGGCAAGGAGTACTCCGAGGATCATCACCAGTGCGTCGGCCACTGTAGAAAGCGCTGCAGGAACAGCCCCGAGATAGCGGTTCAGACGGGCATATCGTACATTCTGAGCATTAACAGATGCCTGATATCCGGACCATTTCTGGAAGTAACCGTTTTCCGAACCGCTGGCCTTGATCGTCTCTATCATCTGTATGCAGGAGATGGTAGCTGCAGCAAGCTTACCGGTATCACGCATCTGGACACGCGTGATATTGATCCGTTTTGCAGATATTATCTGAGATACCAGAAGGTTGATGACGATCGTTGCTATACCGATCATTGTCAGCACAACGCTCATGCGCAGCATCAGAACAAGATATACGATCATCATGATCGTGTTCATGACCAGCGGAGCGATAGTATTTACAAGTGTTGAAGCGATAGAAGCATTGGTCTCCTGCCGCTGAAGGATATCGCCCGACAGACGCTGGGAGAAGAAATCCATCGGGAGACGCAGTATCTTCCACATA
Organism: uncultured Eubacteriales bacterium; assembly: GCA_902786855.1. Classification (GTDB taxonomy): domain Bacteria; phylum Bacillota; class Clostridia; order Peptostreptococcales; family Anaerovoracaceae; genus Crickella. The sequence goes on from CADAEH010000012.1 coordinate 63,879, forward strand.
TATTCACTGCTGCCCACGACAGCCATCTTGCCGTTGATCCTGAGTGAGTATATGGCCAGCAGCCAGCCTGCAGCGATCTGCACGGTACCGACCAAAACCATCAGACCAAGAAACGGATACAGGAGTTCAGTATTTTCCCCTGTCAGCAGATGGTCCATAAAGAAGCGTGAAAAAGCAGGGTTTATTATTCCAAACAGACTGCTTGCAAAAGTCGTAAGCATCACAAAGAGCAGTGCATAGCCGGTCCCTTTCATGTGTTTGCCTACAAACTCGAGCACACTTTTCTGCTTTCCTGAGGCTTCAAAATCCGGACCCGGGGTGATCTGGATGCATATGCCTGTAAAGGCCTGGTCGAGTTCATCCAGTGTGATGCGGAGATCTCCCCTTGCCGGATCATTGATATATGCATACTTGCCTCTGAATCCCGTCAGAACTACGAAGTGATTGAAATTCCAGTGCAGTATGCAAGGCAGCACAACATCGCTGCGCAAAGCATCAGGCTCGCAGCTGAAACCCTGGGCATCAAAGCCATAATTCCTCGCCGCTTTCAGCATGTTTCTGGCATTGGACCCATTTCGTGAGACTCCGCAGTCGCGGCGCACCTGTTCGAGCGGTACCCATTTATCATAATAGGCCATCACCATAGCGAGAGCTGCTGCTCCGCATTCGAGAGCTTCCAGCTGCATGATGACCGGAACGCGCGCACGGTGTCCTTTTTTTGAGATATTTGACTGATTTTCTGCCATGAAATAAAACCTCAGTTGAACAGCAGGCTGAGTACCTTCGTCTGCTTAAAAATGACACGCACGCTATAGTTTCCGTCCGACAGGTCTGTCGGAGCTATAGCGAACAGCTCCCCTTTGTCATCGGTACCTACGATACTGATCCTGCTCTCTGACTCACCTGCGACGACACGCATGCCGCTCTCTACATTGTCGGCGATCTGTTCATTGTCAAAATGAATATACATGACCTCGTCTTTCACTTCAGCTGTACCGGTCGCAAAGCTGTCGATGCTGGCAATAGAGCCCCATACCAGCAAACCGCTAAGCATCAGGATGACCGCCACAAGCATCAGCCAGACTGAAGGTCTGGTCACATGCAGGTAATTGCCGAGATCTTCCGGCGATGAGATCTTCTCTATGGCTTTTTCTCTGAATAATGAATCTTCCATATCAGTCTCCGATTCTTCCAGTTACATATCTTCATTGTCATCCGGACGGGACCCTCATCAGAGCCTTATCCCGGAGCTTTTTACCCGTATCATAAAATTTATTATAACATATCACATTGTTCACCTGTGTGCACTAAAAAGCACCTGCCGGCAAAACCTCAGGGGTTCCCTGCCGCGCAGGTGCTTCAATATGCCGGTCTTGTTTAGTAGGAACGGGGATTACTCCCCGAACCCCTCTCAGATCCGTACGTGCGGCTTTCCCGCATACGGCTCCTTACAAAGCTAATACATCGGTACA
>CADAEH010000013.1 GCA_902786855.1 uncultured Eubacteriales bacterium
TGGCAAATCCGCCAGCCTTTTTGTAGTACAACAATTGCAAAAGAGAAACCTGCTAGCGAATTCAAATGAGTACTTGATATTTGTTAGCAGGTTTTAGTGAACACGGAATGATATCAAATGTCGTAAAACCTGATCCTGACAGGCAAAATCAGAAATTTCAGATGGACAATACATGTTTACAGAAAAATTCAAGATAGAGGTTGACCGCATGGTATATATTTGGTACTATGACTTTGTCGATTTATCGCTTTAGCACGTTAAAGTGATAGCAAACAAAAAACACTACATGAAATAGGAAGGAACTGTATATTATGAAAAAGAAACTGACAGTGCTTTTACTGGCATTCACAATGATCTTCACAATGCTGGCTTTCGCTGCATGCGGCGGCGGCTCAGATGCTGACGAAGAAGCTGCAGCTACAGAAACAGAACAGTATGGTGAGGGCTATGTCTTCAAGCACGGATTTGACCTCGACTACCGTCCGTATTCTTACAGGGATGACAACGGTGAGATCGGCGGATTCGACGTTGAGATGGCTCAGGCTGTATGCGAACTCTATGGATGGGAATACGAAGCAGTTCCTTTCAACTGGGATGCTAAGGATGCTGAGCTCAACGCAGGCAGCTGCGACTGCATCTGGTCCGGATTCACCATCAACGGCAGAGAAGATGACTATCTCTGGAGTATGCCATATTCTGACAACACTCAGAAGATCATGGTCCTGAAGGATTCCGGAATCGCCAGCCTTGCTGATCTTGCAGGCAAGAAGGTCGGCGTACAGACCGCGACATCCGCTTATGACCTCCTGAATGATGAAGAAGGTCAGAAAGAGCTTGCTGACACATTCGCATCACTCGATGTATATGAAACATATACTATTGCGATCACTGATCTGAAGGCCGGTGCTGTTGACGCTCTCGCGATCGACGTTACAAGAGCTCAGGAAGCTATGGCAGCTGACGATACTCTGGTCTGCCTCGACGAAAACCTCGGAAGCGAGCAGTACGGCATAGGATTCCGCAAGGATGATACAGAACTCTGCGATAAGATCAATGAAGCTCTGAAGACTCTTGCTGCAGACGGCACAGTTGATAAGATCGCTGAGAACTATCCTGAGATCAAGGATTATCTGACCCTCAAGGCAGAGTGATCTGTTCAGACTGGCACTGATCCGGAAACAGGAAAACAGAACAGCTAAAAACGCTACTTAAGGCTGTGCGCGCCGGAAACACTTATCCGGCGCGCCGGCATTTTCATGAGGTTATACAATGACATTTGCAACAATGCTTTCAACCATGGCGGAAGGCATGCTGAAGACATTTCTGATCTTCACACTCACTCTCGTCGGGTCCCTGCCGCTGGGCATGATAGTGGCACTGCTCAGAAAATCAAGATTTGCTGTGGTGCGAGGTTTTATACGCGGCTACATTTCAATAATCCGCGGTACTCCGCTGATGCTACAGCTGCTCGTATGGTATTTCGGCCCGTATTATCTCTTTGGGATCAATATCGGGGGTTGGCGTTTTCCTGCGATCATTGTAGGATTTGTGGTCAACTACGCAGCATATTTTGCAGAGATATACCGCGGAGGTATAGAATCCATCCCTGTTGGACAGTATGAGGCAGCAGAGGTGCTTGGATATACCAAAACGCAGACATTCATGCGCATAATACTGCCGCAGGTCATCAAGATCATCATGCCGTCAGTGACCAATGAGGTCATCACTCTGGTCAAGGATACCTCGCTTGCGTTCACACTTGCTTATCAGGAAGTGTTCTCGCTTGCAAAACAGATAGCCGCTTCTCAGACATCGTTCATGCCTTTCGTGATCGCCGGAGTTTTTTACTTCGTGGCGAACTATATCGTTGAGATTGCCATGAACAGGATAGAGAAGTCGATGGATTACTACAAGTAGGAGGGCGCCATGATCTTAGAGATGAACAATATAGAAAAGCACTTCGGCGAACTTGAAGTGCTCAAAGATATAAGCTTTGGCGTAGACAGCGGCGAGGTCGTCAGCATCATCGGCCCTTCCGGCTCGGGTAAGTCTACCCTGCTCAGGTGTGCAACTTTCCTTGAGACCATTGATGGCGGCGAGATCATTTACATGGGTGAAAAGGCAGCACATACAGATGCGAATGGGAACGCTGTGTATGTTTCTCATCAGGAGATGCGCAAATTCCGCAAATACTGCGGGCTTGTGTTCCAGCAGTTCAACCTCTTCCCGCACTACAGCATCCTCAAGAACATCATCGATGCGCCAATGCATGTGCAGCAGATAAGCAAGGACGAGGCAGAGGCGACTGCGATGGAGCTCCTCGGCAAAATGGGCATCGCAGATAAAGCGAATGCATATCCTTACCAGCTTTCGGGAGGTCAGCAGCAGCGTGTTGCGATCGCAAGAGCATTGGCGATGAAGCCGGAGATACTTTTCTTCGACGAGCCGACATCTGCTCTCGATCCTGAGCTGACAGGAGAGGTACTCAAAGTAATCCGTCAGCTTGCAGAAGAAAAGATGACAATGGTAGTCGTTACACATGAGATGCCATTTGCAAAAGCGGTCAGTAACAGAGTGCTCTTCATGGATGGGGGAGTCATTGTTGAGCAAGGCGATCCACGGGACGTCTTCGATAATCCTAAAGAGGAGAGAACAAAACAGTTCCTTCGTGTATTCGAGAGATAAACTGATCCGGCAGGGCAGAAGCCCTGCTTTTTTTAAATACAGGAACAAAACCATAGAAACGGATAAATGTGCCAAAATAGAACCATTGGCTGCCGCACGCAAAATTGACAGTGGCAGTTGATAATGTTACAATTTATCAGTTCGGGATGTACGAAGAAGTAACCCGCAAAACATAAAAAAGGAACAGACCAATATCGATGAAAAATGATTATAAGGAAATTTTGCAAAAGTATGCTGCAGCTGAACTTGATGCCCTGACTGAAGAAGAATACCAGGAACTCAAGGCAGCTGAAATGGCGGACATGCAGAGCTATGTGGATGCTATTACTACCAGTAAAGTGCCTGAGGTAATGTACAGGATAGGCAGAGCTGTGCCTGAACTGAAGTACTTGCTTGAATCAAGTGCAGGTATCTGGGGAGACAAGGTGCTCTATCATCAGATAATGCCGGGCGATAAAGACTACACTGAGTTCACTTACAGTGAAGTGCTGAGAGATGTAAGAGGACTGGGAACAGCTCTTCTGGGACTTGGCCTTAAGGGAGCTCATATAGGTATAATAGGTGCTAACTGCTACGAGTGGGCAGAGTCCTACTGGGCGGTCACCGGCGGAGTCGGTGTCGTGGTACCTCTGGATAAAGAGCTTTCAAAAGAAGAACTCGAAACTCTCTGTGACATGGGAGATCTCGACGCAGTCATCTGCTGCCAGAACAAGTACTACGAGATATTCAAGGATATCAAGGCATCAGGCAGAACAGGACTCAGATATGTAATAGGAGTAAACAAGGAATCCCACGAAAGTGAAGCGGATGGACTGTACTCCTGGAACCTTCTCAGATCTGAGGGTACGGCAAAAGTGGAAAATGGCGACAGGTCTTTCCTGGACGCAAGAGTAAGAGCCTCAGATATGGTATCCATCCTTTTCACATCGGGTACCACCGGAGTCAGCAAGGGGGTAATGCTTTCCCACAGGAACCTGTGCACAGATATTCTCATAGCGCAGACATATCTGGAGGTATGTCCTGAGGACATATTCTTCAGTGTGCTTCCTATTCATCACACATATGAATGTACCTGCACAATGCTTGAGGGCTGCTTTATGGGTGCCTCTATGGCATTCTGCAGAGGACTTAAATACATCACCAAGGACATGCAGGCTGTCAGACCGACATTCCTGCTGGCTGTTCCGCTGATCTACGAGAAGTTCTATAACACCATACAGAAGACACTTAAGAAGCAGGGGCAGGACAAGCTGGTCAATACGCTTTTTGCAATCAATAATGTTACAAGCAAAGTAGGCATTAACGTTGCGAAGCCGATAGCGAAGAAGATCATGGCGCAGTTCGGCGGACGCATAGACATGTTCATTGCCGGCGGTGCGAGAGTCGATCCTAAGGTGCTGGCTTTCTTCCGCAGCATGGGTATACCGTGTCTTCAGGGCTACGGTCTCACCGAGACCTCACCTATGGTAGCTCTCAATCCTGACCAGTGGAAATACATGAGAAATGAAAGCGCCGGTAAGCTCTTCCAGTTCACAGAGTGCAAGATCGTGGACAAGGACGAGGACGGCAACGGCGAGATCTGTTTCAGAGGACCGATGGTCATGCTGGGCTACTACAAGAATCCTGAAGCCACCGCAGCCTGCATGGAAAACGGATGGTTCCATACAGGAGATATCGGATATCTGGATAAGGACAACTATATATATATTACAGGCCGCAGAAAGAACGTCATCATCGCAGCCAATGGCAAAAACGTTTTCCCTGAAGAGCTCGAAGAAAAGATCTGCCGCAGCCCTTACGTTGAGGAATGTATGGTATGGGCTGATGAGAATAATGAAGACAGGATGCTCAGAGGCATATATGTCACTCTCAGACCTGATATGGAAAACGTCAGAGAGACGCTCGGTGACAAGGCCGAGGACGAGAGCGCTGTACTGGCACTTATCAGCAGCGAGATAGACAGGCTCAATGCAGTCTGGCCTGACTGGAAGAGGGTAAAGCATATCGTTCTCAAAAGAGGCGAGTTCAACAAGACGACCGGTATGAAGATCAGAAGGTTCGTCGAAGAAAACAAGCTTGCCGACTGATAAAACAATTATCTCCCCCTGATGAAGAGGAGGACAGTTTATGAAAAAAAGACCGGCTCTCATATTTGATCACGAAAAGATCCGTGACAACATGAGGACTGTCGTAGGCTGGTGCAGCGAAGCTGGCATCGATGTTGCGGGAGTAATCAAGGTTACAGGAGGTCTGGCCAGTGCAGCTCTTGACTATGAGGCATGCGGAGCAAAGTGGATAGCCAGTTCCAGGCTTGAGCAGCTTGCAAGAGCCAAGGAAGCCGGGGTCAAGATCCCAATGATGATGATCAGAGTTCCTATGCTCTCAGAGCTTGACGAGATGGTCAAGGTCTGTGAGTATAGCCTTCAGAGCGAATACACTACGCTCAGGGCTCTGGACGAAGCTGCTATCAGAGCAGGGAAGATACACAACGTTATACTGATGGCAGATCTGGGAGACCTGAGAGAAGGCTTCTTCGATCCACAGGAACTTATAGATGTTGCCAAGTATACAGAAGAAGTACTTACAGGACTTCATCTTGCCGGAGTCGGCACCAATCTGGGCTGCTACGGTTCGGTCATGCCTACAGAAGAAAAGATGAGACATCTTGTCAGATGTGCTGAGGCTGTAGAAAAGGTTATAGGCAGGCCGCTCGAGATAATATCCGGCGGAGCGTCTTCGAGTATGATGCCGATGTTTGACGGAGTCATGCCTGAGAGAGTCAATATGCTCAGGATAGGTGCAGCATCTTTCCTCGGATCCAATGAAGAGACCTGCAGGATATACGGCAGAAAGGAGATGGATATTCTCCATGACGATGCTATAACACTCGAGGCTGAAGTCATCGAAGTCAGGACCAAGCCTACACATCCGATCGGAAAGCTTGGGGTCAATGCTTTCGGCAAGAAGGCTGTATATAAGGACAGAGGCGATCGCAGACGTGCTCTGCTCGCTATCGGCGGAGCGGATTTTGGCGATTATAACGATCTGCTCCCTCAGCTGGAAGGCTCTTTTATCCTCGGATGCTCGGGAGATCACACGATACTTGACATCGAAGACTGCAAAGAGAAGCTCAAAGTCGGCGATGTAGTACGCTTCAAACTGTATTACACAGCGATCCTGCACCTCGTATCGAGCGAGAATGTAGCAAAATACGAGCTTGGTGAGATAGGAGTTCTTTTATAGGACTATATATGACATTTATTAAAACGGATATACACATCAATAACACATATTAAAGACAATATAAAAAGAAGATCTAATCGAAAGGAAAAGAAATGGCAGTCAACAATTCCCATGAAATGACCAGAGAAGGTTATGACAATCTGAACGCTGAACTCGAACAGCTTATCACTGTCACTCGTAAAGAAAATGCTGAGAGACTCAAAGAAGCGATCGCTCTCGGAGACATCAGCGAGAATGCTGAATACGATGCAGCCAAGAACGCACAGGCTGAGACAGAAGAAAGGATATCCGAGATAGAAGAGATCCTCCGTACTGCAGTCATCGTTGACGAGACAGAAGAAGGCGACGACTCTGTACAGACAGGACGTACAGTAACTGTCAGAGATCTGGTGCTCGGCATTACTGCGACTTACAAGATCGTAGGAACCACTGAGGCAGATCCTCTTAACGGCAAGCTGTCCAACGCATCTCTCGTAGGAGAGCACCTTATCGGACTCAAGGCTGGTGATAAGACTGAATTTGCAGTTCCGGACGGGATCGCTAAGTATGAAGTACTGGAGGTCAGAAGATAATGTCAGAAAAAAATGTGAACCAGGCACCTGCTCAGGCAGAAGAAAGAGAACTGACTGAAAAGGAAATAGGCGAACAGAGGCAGATCAAAAGAAAGAAGCTCGAAGAACTCCGCGCTATGGGCAGAGACCCGTATCTCGAGGAGACCTTTGATGTGTCAGCTCATTCCGGAGATATCAAGGACAATTTCGAAGCAATGGAAGACCAGGAAGTCAGAGTCGCAGGACGTATCATGGCTTTCCGCCGCATGGGCAAGGTCGCTTTTGTCGACATGCAGGACAAGCAGGGCAGGATCCAGATCTTCGTTGCAAGGGACAATATAGGACAGGAAGAGTACAACGTCTTCAAGACCTATGATGTGGGGGATATCATCGGTGTAAAAGGTATCGTTTTCAAGACCAAGACCGGTGAGATCAGTGTAAGAGCTATGGAGGTAAAACTCCTCTGCAAGTCGCTTCAGGTGCTTCCTAACAAGTGGCACGGTCTTAAGGACACTGACCTGAGATACCGCCAGAGATACGTCGACCTCATCATGAATGAAGATGTAAGAGACGTATTCCTCAAGAGAGCTAAGATCATCAGCACCATGCGCCGCGTACTTGAGGATGATTACGACCTGATCGAGGTCGAGACCCCTGTGCTCGGAAATATCGCGGGCGGAGCTGCTGCAAGGCCATTCCTGACACACCACAACACTCTCGACATAGACATGACTCTCAGGATCTCACTCGAGCTCCATCTCAAGAGACTCATCGTAGGCGGACTTGACGGAGTGTATGAAATCGGCAAGGTCTTCAGAAATGAGGGCATGGATAAGAACCACAGCCCTGAATTCACATCGATGGAGGCTTATAAGGCTTATGTTAACCTCGAGACGATGATGGATCTCATGGAGCAGGTCACATATAAGTGCGCTATGGCCGTAAACGGTACGCCTATCATCAAGTACGGCGACAAGGAATTCGACGTGACTCCTCCTTGGCGCAAGATAGACATGACTCAGGCTGTTATCGATGCAACAGGAATTCCTTTCGACAAGATAGACAGTGATGAAGAGGCGATCGAGGCTGCCAAGAAGTACGGCATGACCTTCGAAAACGAAGCAGACTGGTCAAGGGGCAAGCTCATCGCTGAGATGTTCGAAGACTACTGCGAAGACATCCCTGGATTCCTCGACGGACCATGTTTTGTATGCGGACACCCGCTCGAAGTATCACCGCTTGCTAAGAAGGATCCTAAGGACCCTCGCATCACCAGGAGATTTGAATCATATATCAACGGTTGGGAACTCTCCAACGCTTTCTCAGAGCTGAACGATCCAATCGATCAGTATGAGAGATTCGCTGAGCAGCAGAGACAGCTCGACCTCGGCATCGATGACGAAGCTCATCCTATGGACACTGATTTCGTCAATGCTCTTGAAGTCGGAATGCCGCCTACAGGTGGTATCGGTATCGGAGTTGACAGACTCGTCATGCTCCTTACCGACAGTGCGACCATCAGAGACGTACAGCTCTTCCCGACAATGAAGCCGGAAGGCAAGGGCGGAGCCAAAAAAGAAAGAGTCGAGATCGACTTCAGCAAGGTCAAGGTAGAGCCGCTGTTCGAAGAAGTGGTCGACTTCGATACCTTCAGTAAGTCGGATTTCAGAGCAGTGAAGATCAAGAGCTGCGAAGAGGTCAAGAAGAGCGACAAGCTGCTGAAGTTCGTTCTGAACGATGGATCCGGCGAGGACAGAGTGATCCTCAGCGGTATCAAGAAATACTACGATCCTTCTGAACTCGTTGGAAAGACTGCGATAGCGATCGTCAATCTCCCACCGAGAAAGATGATGGGCGAGTACTCCAACGGAATGCTGATCAGCGCGGTCAACGAGTACGATGGAGAAGAGATGCTCAACCTCCTGCTCGTAGACGACAGGATCCCGGCAGGGGCTAAGCTGTACTAGGCTGTACGCATAAAACGAATATATCAAACGGACTATATCAGTAGAAAAACTCCCGTTGCCATTAATGGTGACGAGGAGTTTTTTCTATTTCAGGCATGAATTGAAAAAAAGAATATATATTTTTTGCATATAACAATTATGCACTATGCGTATAACGATCAAAAGTGGACCGGTGATAGTATTAGTTAATATTGTTAATGATTTCAGTGATCATATATTTAAAGAGAAATAGTGCGGAGAAAAAAGATATGCATAATAATGACATGAAAAAAAGAGAAGTCAGACCTCTCGGCGTCTTTGCCCTTATTATGGCAATTATTTATTCGATCCCGATCGTGCTGATGTTTTTCGTTGATAATCCGGTGATTAAAATATTTGGATTTGCTGCAATACCGATCACTATAATCTCTTATGCTACTGCTAAGACGAACTTCTGGAAAACGCCTGCCACGAATATCAGGATCTCTTACTATGGACACATGTGCTTTGGTCTGGACTGTGATGAGCAGACAGTGATCATAGATCCATATAAAGCCGGATCTGTGCCGGGGCTGAAACCGGTAAAGGGAAAGGCAAATAAAGTCCTTCTTACTGATGAAGATGGATCGGCTGCGGAATCGATCAGGCTTAAAAATTCAAGGAAAACGCTTCCTTTTGAGATAACAGAGTATATTCCTGCAAACGGCAAGGGAAAGATGTATATGCTGGATAATGGAGATCACAGAGTTGTTCATCTGGGAGCTCTCAGCTGCGATCTGACAGATGAGCAAAAGGATATTTTCAGAGGTGCCGATGTACTCATGATACCGGTCGGGGGGAAATATACCATCGATGAAAAGGAAGCTGCAAAGCTGACGCTGGAGCTTCTGCCTGAGTATGTCATGCCTATGCATTTCAAAGCAGCAAACTATGGATTGGAAGATATCGGTACCGGAGCGATGTTTGCCAGTGAATTAAGGAAAGCATATCTTGAAGAAGAAGGCAATGAACATACACATTGCCCGACTACTGTCAGGCTTGCTGCAAGAAACGGCAAGGAAAAAGGACTTGCTTCTGTCGAAGTCAGAAATCGAGATGACAAACAGACATAAAACCAATGGTCATTAAAAATATATATTTTATATATCAAAATAGCTATTCATTGCTTTTTTTTTAGTTATGTGAATATAGAATAACTCCGATGCAGAATCAGAATTTCTAATCTTTTCTTCCGGAAAATACAATTTATGTTATATAGGGCATCTGCTCTTTTAATTCATAGATAGTCGGTTCTTTTTGGACCGATGAGAGGCGTAGTTGTATTGGAAGGAGGTAAAGATATGAACTCTCTTATAAGTGGCGACAACATAATGCTGGTATGGATGGTTGTCGCATTCATAAGAACCTGTATTTCTTTTATTCCAGAGAAGAATCCGCATGGCGCTTCTGCCACAGGAAACTGCAGAAAACTAATCCTCATGCGCATTATAAACTGGTCAGCGGATATGGTCATGTGGGATACCCCGGAGAACATCCGGAGGAGTACTGCAAATGGCTTTCCGCACTGGCGCGGGGCGAAAAGCCGGAGGACTTTTTTCCGGCGGGTTATGTAACGGATGATAAGCAGAAATCAAAAGATTATTTCAACAGTCATTCCAGCACAATTATAAACAGAAATGGTTATTGGAGTTTTGACTACAGGATCACATCGAAGTTTCTTCTGAGACAAAATGTGAAAAAACTGATCGACATTGGCTGCGGGAATGGTGCATTTCTTGAGATGTTTCACAATGCAGCGCCGGATGTGCTGCTGTCCGGGATCGATCTTTCGCATGAAATGGTGGTGCAGAGCAGACTGCGGCTTCCTGAAGCAGATATCGTGGAAGGTGATGCTGAAAACATGCCGTTTGAGACTGAATCCTTTGATGCGGTCAGCTGTCATATGAGTATCCATCATCATCCGCATCCGGAGAGATTCATTTCAGAGATGTACCGTATTCTGGAAAAGGAAGGATGCATTGTTATAAATGAGCTGACAGGACCGGCTTTGCTGAGGAGATTTATGAACTGGTGGTTTACAAAGTGGCCTACAGGAGATCATGCGGTCTATTCCGGAGCAGAGATGGAAAAGATGCTTCGGAAAGCAGGATTTGAACACATCCACTCGAGACTGGTCACGCCATTTACCTATGTTTGTACCGCAAGAAAACCAGGGAGTAAATAGATTGCCGGCAAGAGAAAAAACTATATCAGAGGAAGCGTCACGGTTTCAGAAAAGGGTGATGAGCCTTTAAAGGAAGATCTTTTGGATCACGCTTGTTTGCAAATCAGTAAGAACCGCAAGCTATCAGGCCTGCGGTTCATGCTTTTCTTTTTCTATGCGGATCAGAAGGTTGTTGAGGTTGAACATCGTGGTGTAGTTTACCTCGCTGGCTTCTGCCATAACCATCCTGATGCCGTAATTGCTTTCGGCATTGCCATTCTCATAGATCTGTTCGTACTTCTTTCGCGGATCAAAACTCCTGCAGTTGTCACGCATTCGTATGATGAGCTCGTCCTCTTTGTGTACGATCCTGGCATTCAGCATGTGTTTCTTTTTATCCTGGGTGAATCCATGCTCAATTACATTCATGGCCATCTCCTCAACAGCCAGTGAAGTGAGATAGGAGATCCTTTCAGACTCTCCTCTGTCAGCACAAAACTGCCATGCCTGCTCAGAGAAATCCATAACTTCTTCCCGCGTCCTGATATCTGCAGATATCTCATCGCTTGCGGACACTCCGAAATCCTTAGGGAACATCCACAGATGGTCTTTGCAGCCGTTCATCAGGTTTATTATAAGAACAAATACCGGCAGGATCAGCACCGCTATAATACTTCCTGCCGAAACACCCGCAAATATCCCTGCGGTAATATTGGTGCTTCTGAACATTGCTATAGTCCCGCCATATCCTGCCCCGAACAATACAAGCACTACATTGGAGATGAAATACACTGTGGCAGATATGATATTGTGGCTGAAGCACGTTATGTAATTAGCAAATACCAGAATTATCATCTGGAAAAGCAACCCCACCGTATACGCTCTCAGTGACTGCGAAGTTCCTTCTATGACGGCCCGACTTACGTTACCCAGATACAGACCGGCTATCACATCTGAAAGCAGCCACAGCAATATGCTGCACGCTGCAGTGGTGATGAACTCGTATGTGACAACGTTTTTTATGATTTTCTTGAAATTCTTCTTATCCTGTTCGGCCGAGAACATTCCTGCCAGCAGGAACATTGCAGAGACCGCACTGCTCATCAGTGCATTTACAAAATAGTTGAGCTGGACAGTTGCGTTATAAGCCTGCAGACCAACAGATCCTGTGTTGAAAGTTGAGATCGCGGCATTGATCAGCTCAGCTTTCATCATGAGCGTGAGACTGTACCAGACACCTATGACCCCGGCGGCAAAACCGGTCTTGTTGACCGAGATCATTTCCTTGAAAGTAGCCCCTTTGAATACAGGCTTTACGAGCGTGTCCCTGCGGAAATAGTAGTGCACAAGAACGGCGGCTCCTGCATAATAGCTGAAGGATGTGTCGAGCGTTATGCCGAAAACATCAAAATGAAGCAGATACAAACCTATCAGGTCCGACATTATGTTGACCACGAGCATAACCGCAACGGAAAGGAGCACTATATTGCGGTTGCCTTCTATATGCGCGCCTTTTGTAAAGATCGACATCGCCGTGATAGCCGGAAGGCCTATAACTGTACCTCTGAGATAGTCTACGCAAGGACCGAATTCAGCACTGTCCGGTGAAACGTGCAGTAAGGCTACGATCTGCGGGGTAAATACAAGTGTCAGGATCATGACAATGACTGAAAGACCGAGTCCCAGGATCAGTGCCTCTCCCAATGCTTTACCAGCACCCTCTCTATCGCCCCTGCTGAGACTTCTGATACACGTGACCTGAAAACCCACTGCGGCGGTAGTTCCGATCAAGGAGAACAGGATCACAGCGGGGGAAACAAAGCCGATCGCTGCGGCTGTAGCCTCGTCCATAGCATTGCTCGCAATAAAACTGTCTATCATCGTTCCAAGCACTGTCATGATGTTGGAGACGAAGAAAGACAGAACAATGTAGCGGAACATTTTGCCCGTCAATGTATAATCAATGTCCGGCACCGATAGCCTCAAATCAGATATACCTCCTGCAGCCTGACCTTTTTTCCCAAAATGATTTTAACATGAGACATTATTTCTGCGCGAGATTAATCGGCATTTTATTTTTATCATAATAGTCGTTTTATAATCGTTCCTGTGAACCGGGCATCGTAGAGCAAATTACTCCATTAGATAGTATATAAACAATCTATTGGAGCTTCTGATAATCAAACTGTACAATACTTAATTAGCAGGCTCTTGAAAAGCCGGCATGGGAATGATTCGGGGGCGTAATACGAGGAGGTCGAAATGAAGAAAAAGACAATAACCGCATTGCTGATGTGCCTTTTGATGATATTCATTATAGCTGCATGCTCAGGAAACAGCGAGCCTGCTGAGGATCAGACAGCAGGGGATGTGCAGAACGTTGAAGAGCAACCGGCTGTATTCACCGGGGATCTGATCATTTCTGCTGATGAAGCAGTCGCACTGATCGGTAATGAGGATGTCATATTCGTTGACTGTACCGGAGAAGCATCGAAAGGAACGGTCAAGGGTGCTGTTGCGACTTCATGGCAGGAACTGTGTACATGTTCAGATGAATACGGTGCTGCAGGTGATGATACCTGGGGTAAGATCCCTGAACCTGCCGACCTGGCAGAAAGACTTGGAGCTCTTGGACTAGACAAGAACAAGGAGATCATTACACTTGGCCACACTGTAGATGGATGGGGCGAGGATGCAAGGGTTGCCTGGGAACTCAGAGCAGCAGGTTACGAGAATGTCAGGATCGTAGACGGCGGTATCGATGCAGTTCTTGCTGCAGGTGCTGAAAAACAGTCCGGAGGGAGTGAACCGGTACCTTGTGAGGTCGCTATAGATGAGATCGATAAGACACATGTCATAGAGACTGCAGACCTGGTCAACAACTTTGATCAGTATAAGATAGTAGACGTAAGAACAGATGCTGAGTACAATGGAGCGACTAAATACGGAGAGGCTAAGGGCGGACACATTAAGGGCTCTGTATTTGTACCATACCTTGACTTATTTCAGAAAGACGGGACTCTCAAGTCCAACGAAGAGATCATAGCTATGTTCGAAGACGCGGGTGTTGAGAAAACTGACAAAGTCGTCGCATACTGTACAGGCGGTATTCGCTCTGCTTATGTTCAGATGGTTCTCGAGATGTGCGGATATGGGGAAACATATAACTATGACCAGTCATACTGGAACTGGTGTGTTAATAATGAGGTCGAATAGATCGTAGAGGGAGATGAAGTAAAAAACAGAGATGTTTTCCTTGCTGAAAACATCTCTGTTTTGCTTTCCCTGATCCTTGCGTATGCAATGATTCTGCTGGCTTGACAACATATAACGGAACTAATATATTGAAACGGTACTTATATTTGCAAGGTATCTGGGGGGGGTAAAATGGAAAAGTTGAATGTATCCGTTTTGAACAGCTTTCCGGCTGTAGATGAGCAAGTACTCGATGAATTGCTCACAAAGGAGATTTCTGAAAATCCGATGAAGATCGTCGTCCTCGATGATGATCCGACCGGAGTGCAGACTGTTCATGACGTGTCGGTCTATACGGACTGGTCTGTAGAAAGTATCAGAACCGGTTTTGCAGAAGATAATAAAGTGTTCTATATACTTACGAACTCGCGCGGAATGACTGTGCCGGAGACTGCAAGAGCACACCGCGAGATCGCAGAGCGCACAGCTGCTGTATCTGCAGAAACAGGTATCCCATATATCTATATGTCAAGAAGTGACTCTACACTGAGAGGTCACTATCCTCTGGAGACAGAAATTCTCAAAGAGGGGATAGAAGCATCCGGCGGTCATGTTGACGGAGAGATCATGTGCCCGTTCTTCAAAGAAGGCGGCAGATTCACGATCGGGAACGTTCATTACGTACGCCAGGGTGAAGACCTTGTGCCTGCGGCGGACACCGAGTTTGCTAAGGATAAAACTTTTGGCTACACTAAGTCGCTCATCCCTGAATATATTGAGGAGAAGACCGGAGGAAAATATAAAGCAGACAGCGTGACCTGCATCAGCCTGGACTCGCTCAGAAATATGGAGATCGATAAGATCGAAGAGCAGCTGGTGGCTGTAGAAGATTTTGGCAAAGTGTGCCTCAACGCTGTGGATTATTGTGACCTCAAGGTCTTCAGCATAGCATTTTACAGAGCTGTTTCGAAGGGCAAAACCTTCATGTTCCGCACGGCAGCAGGAGAGGTAAAAGTACTTGGCGGCATCTCTGATCAGCCACTCCTCACACGCAAAGATATGGTCGTAAAGGAGACTGATCTCGGCGGAGTCGTAGTAGTAGGAAGCCATACCAACAAAACTACAGCTCAGCTCAGAGAACTGCTCACGTTGGACTATGTAGTGCCTGTGGAGTTTGATTCAAACAAAGTGCTCGAGGGTGATGAAGCCTTCTATGCCGAGGTCGACCGCTGCGTAGCAGAGGAGGAAAAGATCATAAGGACGGGAAAAACAGCAGTGTGCTATACATGCAGAACCCTGCTGACCCTTGAGAACGACACAAAAGAAAGCGCACTTCAGCGCAGCGTAAAGATCAGTGATGGAGTCCAGAGCCTTGTAGGCAGACTGCACCTGACACCGGCTTTTGTTATTGCAAAAGGCGGGATCACATCGAGCGACGTAGGAACGAAAGCTCTTGCGGTAAAAAGAGCTAATGTTATGGGACAGATAAAACCAGGCATTCCTGTCTGGCAGACAGGTGATGAGAGCCGTTTTCCACAGACCCCTTACGTGATATTCCCCGGAAATACCGGTGATGAGACCACACTTCGCGAGGCGGTCGAGATCCTGATGGACAGAGATTGATTACAGGGGGAATACAAATGCAGAAGAAAATAGTTGCTGTAAATGCCGGACCAAGGAAGGGCTGGAACACAGATACTCTGATAACAGAAGCTTCGCGCGGAGCAGAATCTGCCGGAGCTGTGATAGAACGGTTCGATCTGTTCAGGCTTGAAAGATACACAGGATGCATTTCTTGTTTTGGATGCAAAAAGGAGAAATTCAAAGGACACTGCATATGCAGGGACGGTCTGACGCCGGTGCTCGATGCGATCAGGGAAGCAGACGGTCTTATCATCGGATCTCCTAATTACCTTTCAAATCTGACAGCATCTTTCAGAGCATTGTACGAAAGGCTCATATTCCAGAATCTGACTTATGCTGTGGAGAACCCATGCTGCAATGAACATCCGATACCTGTTCTCCTGATCATGACGAGCAATGCTCCGGATACGATGTACGAAGAACTGGTGAACGGTTACAAGCAGGTCCTGAGCACTTTTGTGGGTCCGACAGAAGTCCTGATAAGCGGCGAGACACTGCAGCTCAAAGATTACAGCACTACGGATTGGCCGTGGACGCTGTTTGATGCTGAAGCAAGAAAAACAAGGCATGAGAGCGTATTCCCTGAAGAGTGCAGGAAGGCATTCGAACTGGGCGCGAAGCTGTTTTGATATAATACGATGCACGATATATGGAATCCGTGGCACGGCTGTGTCAAATGCAGTGAAGGCTGTGAAAACTGTTACATGTACTTCCTCGATGATATGAGGGATAAGAACGGCGCTGAGATATACCTTACCTCAAACGCCAGATATCCCCTGTCCAAAAATAGGAACGGAAGCTACAAGATACAGAGCGGAGAAAAGATCAGCGTCTGCATGACTTCGGATTTTTTTCTCGCAGAAGCTGATCAGTGGCGCAGCGCGGCATGGGACATCATGCGGATGAGGAGCGATGTTATATTCATCCTGGTGACGAAGAGACCGCAGCGGATAGCCGAATGCCTTCCTGCGGACTGGGGCGATGGATGGGAAAATATATTTCTGAATGTGACGACAGAAAATCAGAAAAGAGCCGACGAACGGCTGCCTATATTGCTGGAATTACCATTCAGGCACAAAGGGATATATGTAGCACCGATCCTCGGACCGGTAAAACTGGGTAAGTACCTTGACAGCGGACAGATAGAACAGGTCGTGTGCGGAGGAGAGAATTACGGCGGCAGAAGACCCTGCGATTTTGACTGGGTCAAATCACTGAGAGCAGAATGCGAGTCGAGAGACATAACGTTCTGTTTCATGGAGACGGGGACGACATTTATCAAGGATGGTAAACAGTATACGCTTAACGGCAAGCGCCTGCAGACCAGCCAGGCACTGAAATCCGGCATGAATTATCAGGGCAAGCCTATGCACTTCGACCTTGTTGACACCTGGGGACTGCCTGTTCCTGAAGACAGGCTGTATGTGAAGCACTATTGCAGCAACTGCAGGGAGTGTGCGATGAAACTTATATGCAACGGCTGCAGCGGCTGCGGACGATGCAAAAAGGACGGAAAAGGAGAGATTTCATATGAAGAATAAGGATATAAGGGATGCGAAAGGACTCAATGAAGAGGAGTTTCTGGCACAATACAATGCTGATAAATATCCGAAGCCTTCTCTGACTGCGGATATCGTTATATTCAGGCTGCATGACGATGACAGACTTCCTGACGCCCTCCTCATACGCAGAAAAGGCCATCCGTACATCGGATGTCTCGCTTTGCCGGGAGGATTTGCCGAGAAGGGAGAGACCATAGAAACCACCGCGGCAAGAGAACTTGAAGAAGAGACTGGCGTGACCGGGCTTGAGATGAAGCTGGTCGGCATATACAGCAAACCTGGCAGAGATCCAAGAGGATGGACTGTATCTGCTGCTTATACTGCAGTCGTAAAAGATGGCGAAATAAGACCGGTAGCAGGCGATGATGCCAGAGAGGTCTGCTGGGCGTCTGTACAGATATCGGACGGACAGCTTGCTGTATGCATCAACGGAGATTGTATCAATGATGAGCTTGCATTCGATCACTACGATATATTGTCTGATGCGTACAGACTTGCAATTAAATAGAAACAGATAGTACAAAAGCCGGGCAAAAGATACACTCATAAAGTGGAATGATCGACCCCGATATTATATAATGAACGCACAGTATGCATTATGTCAGACATATGAATTTAGTTAAGTAAGATCAGATTCATATAAACCGCAGAAAGGGAGGGATAGTTAATGAAGATAGTTGTACTCGACGGATATACAGAGAACCCGGGTGATCTCAGCTGGGACGGACTGAAAGCATTCGGAGAAGTTAAAGTCTATGACAGAGTATCCTATGAAGAATCACCGGTGATCGCAGAAACGATCGGTGATGCAGATGTAGCAATTACAAACAAGACACCTATCTCAAAAGAGACAATGGATAAGTGCCCTAATCTGAAATTCATCGCAGTTCTTGCAACAGGATACAATGTAGTTGATATAGCCTATGCTAAGGAAAAGGGCATCCCTGTGTCGAACGTACCGGTATACGGCACCCGTTCTGTAAGCCAGTTCGCCATAGCCCTGCTGCTTGAGGCATGCCATCACATCGGACATCACAGTGACAGCGTTTACCGTGGTGAGTGGGAAAACAACGTAGACTGGTGCTACTGGGATTATCCTCTGGTAGAGCTTGCAGGCATGACATACGGTCTTCTCGGCTGCGGCAACATCGGTATCCATACTGCAGAGATTGCTAAGGCCCTCGGTATGAATGTCATCACATATGACGGCAGACAGACTGAGGCAGCACTGGCTCTGGGCGTCGAATATGTTGATCTCGACGAACTGTTTGCCCGCTCAGACGTCCTCGGACTCCAGATGCCTCTCTTCCCGTTCAATACCGGGATCATCAACAAGGAAAACATCGCTAAGATGAAAGATGGCGTCATCATCATCAACAACAGCCGTGGACAGATGGTAGTAGAACAGGATCTGGCTGACGCTCTGAACAGCGGCAAGGTAGCCTGCGCTGCGCTGGATGTAGTATCAACAGAGCCGATCCGCGGAGATAACCCGCTCCTCAAGGCTAAGAACTGCATCATCACACCGCATATTTCATGGGCTGCAAAGGGCAGCCGCCAGCGCATAATGGATACGACGGTAGACAATGTTGAAGCATTTGTAAAGGGCGCACCTATAAACGTTGTAAACGGTCTGTAATATGCTTTGAATGTACGCAAGGTACATTGACAGAATTCAAATGAAAAGGCATGATCTGCAAAAGGCAGAGCATGCCTTTTTTGTGTATACCTATGGCGTCTGATAGGCTGAGCTGTATAATAAAGTTGGTGATCAAGACAGATTGAAACAGCTTGCCGGAGCTTTGCTCCTGATTGGATGGCAGACAGATGATAGACAAAAACAGGACGAGGAAAACTGTTAATATCTGCATTATAATAATGGTAGCGGGTTCCTGGATTACGATGACTCTGTTCGGAAAGGGCACACTGTCACAGAACGGCTTCGGTAATATGAAGTACTTCACAGTCCTGTCGAACCTCCTGGAAGCGATCGCGTCGGCTGTATGGCTTTCAGAGATCCGCAAAAATGGTAAGGCGAGCGAATATGCCGAAACACTTAAGTACATAGCTGCCGCCTCGGTTGGCCTGACACTGACTACGGTCATGGTATTTCTCGGTCCATTGTATGGATATATCGCAATGCTCAAGGGAGCCAATCTGTTTTTCCACCTGATCACACCGGTCGTCTCGATAGCAGAGATAATTTTCCTCTCAGACCGCACTTATACGAAATGGGAGAACAACCTGACTGTGATACCACCGCTCGTATATGGCGCTGCGTATCTCGGTAATATCTTGATCAACGGAATTGGTGAATGGCCGGACCGGAATGACTGGTACTCGTTCCTGATATGGGGATATCCGGCAGGCATAATGATATTTGCTGTCATATGCCTGGTCACATGGCTGATCGGACTGCTTATGAGAAAACTGACTATGGTAAGGAACCGATAAAACCTGAATGTAAGGAAGGAATAATTATGAAATTCAAAATGGTACATGAAAACTTTAATGTCAGTGACCTGGATGCATCACTGGCATTCTATGAAAAGGCTCTCGGTCTGACAGAATGCAGAAGAAAGACTGCCGAGGACGGGTCTTTCATCATTGTATATCTGAGCAATGAATGCTCTTCATTTGAATTGGAACTGACATGGCTCGCAGAGCATCCTCAGAAGTATGACCTCGGCGAGGAAGAGTTCCACCTTGCTTTCCATACAGATGATTTCGAAGCTGCACATGAGCTGCATGAGAGCATGGGCTGCATCGCTTTCGAGAATCACGATATGGGCATATATTTTATAACAGATCCGGACGGATACTGGCTTGAGATTATCCCGGAAAAAAGATAATTTCCGCATCAAAGTGTTTTACAGAATGAGACAGTAAATATGGAACGTTTGGAAGATGTGATCACAAAAACTTATGGCAATGATGTCAGAGTCATAAAGCGTACACCTGTATCGGGCGGAGATATCAACCGTGCATATATGCTGGATCTTTCAGATGGTACTAAAGTATTCATGAAGTCGAACCGCAAAAGCAATGCGGACTTCTTCCGGGCAGAAGCAGAAGGACTGACGGTGATAAGGCAGACGGGCACCGCGAGAGTGCCGGAAGTTATAGCAAGAGGTGAGGACGGAAATGAAGCATTCCTGCTGCTTGAATATATAGCCTCAGGTGCTCGCAGCCGGAGATCCTCTGAGGAACTCGGAACAGATCTCGGCCGGATGCATCTGGCAGAGACAGGAAGCCTGGTCAGAGGAGGACTTTACGGCTTTACGGATGATAATTATATCGGAGCGGGATATCAGGTAAATACGCCAAAGGATACCTGGACAGAATTCTTTACTGAATGCAGGCTGATACCTCAGTTCGAACGGGCGGCTGCATATTTTGGCGGGGGTGAGCGCAAAGCCATTGACGCCTTCCTGAACAGGGTCGACAGATATCTGGCCGAGCCTGAGCGGCCGTCACTTCTCCACGGAGATCTGTGGGGCGGTAACTATATGATCGACGTGCAGGGACATCCGTGGCTGATCGACCCCGCAGTATATGTTGGACATGCAGAGGCCGACCTAGCAATGACAGAGCTTTTCGGAGGCTTTGACAGGACGTTCTATGATGCATACAGAAGTACTGCAGGCATAGATCCGGATTACAGAGACAGAAAGGATCTGTATAATCTGTATCATTTGCTCAACCACCTGAATCTGTTCGGCGGAGGGTATCTGTACTCAGTTAAGTCTGTTATCAGTCGATACGTATAGCAGTCAACAATACCCCCGGTCTATTAGGCGGCGGATGCCATCTGCAGGAAGACATTTCAAAAGGGAAGAGGAAATCAGATAATGTTCAAATACGAAACTCACTGCCATACATCACCGGTCAGCAGATGCGGGAAAGCTTCGGTCGCCGAGACTGTAGACTTTTATAAGCAGCTCGGTTATGACGGGGTCTTTATAACAAATCATTTTCTGGACGGTAATATTGCTTCGGAAGCACGGGAGCTGCCTTACTGTGATCAGATAGATTATTATTTCTCTGATTATGAAAAAGCTGCCGGGCTTGGCCGGGATATCGGGATAAAAGTGCTGCCGGGTGTAGAACTTTCATATAAGGGAACGGACTTCCTGATCTACGGACTTGATAAGGAATGGTATAAAGCACATCCTGAGATACTGGGCATGAGCAAGACTGAAGAACTTGCATTTATGATGGAAGAGGGAGCTTTTGTCATACAGGCGCACCCATACAGGGAAGCTCATTATATCGACCATATACGCCTGTTTCCGAGGTCAGTCCATGGAGCGGAGATAATCAACTCCAATCAGGCATGGGAGTCGAATGAGATGGCAGCGGTCTATGCTGACAGATACGGTCTGCTGAAAACTGCAGGATCAGATAACCACTGGGGCGGCAATGTGTTTTCAAAGCTCAGAGAAAGAGGGTTCAGACCTGAGATAGCGGGAATGTGCAGCAGTACAGAACTGCTAAGTGTTCAGGACTACATAGATATGGTCAGGAGCGGTGAAATGAGCATTTTCCTCATTGACGAAAACGGCAAAACAGAAGTCTGTGAATATTGATACAATTACTCTAATATAGTAAGTGCAGCGCAATCTTTATGGTCGATAACTATTAGCTTGAGGGCTCAGATCAGAGGTAAAAAATGAAACAGTATATAGTTGACGCATTTACAGATACTCCTTTTTCCGGCAACCCGGCAGCGGTATGTGTTATGGAAAGCTGGCCGACGGAAGAATACATGATGAAGCTGGCGATGGAAAACAATCTTTCTGAAACAGCATATATCGTAAAAGAAGAACAGGGCTACCATCTGCGGTGGTTCACTCCGGGAACAGAAATAGAGTTGTGCGGTCATGCCACACTGGCATCAGCATTCGTGATACTCAATTATTATGAAACTGAGAGCGATGAGGTTCAGTTCAATACTTTAAGTGGCTTGCTTACAGTAAGGAGAAAAGAGAATCTCTACGAGATGGACTTTCCGACATATGAGTTAAAAGAGATACCTGTTACGGATGACATGGAAAAAGCATTCGGCGTCCGCCCGGTCAAGGCGGTGCTGGGGATGGATCTGATCTGCATCTTTGAATCAGAAGAACAGGTCAGGACCATGGATCCTGATCAGGGAATGCTTATGAAGATAGAAGGCCGTCTGCAGAATGCCACAGCAACCGGAAAGGACGCAGACTGTGTATCCCGCAGCTTTGCACCTAAGGTCAATATCCCGGAGGATCCCGTATGCGGTTCAGCGCATTGCCAGATCGCTGATTACTGGTCTAAGGAACTTGGCAAAGCCGGGATACATGCCTATCAGGCTTCGAAGCGCGGCGGACATCTGTATTGTGAGCTGCTTGGCAATGGGCGGATCGCGATCAGCGGCAAAGCGGTTCTGGTAGCTGTATCTGAGATCAAAGCGATACCTCAATAACTTACGAGAATCTTTTACACACATATATCTGCAGGAGCAAAAGTCTGTAATAATAGAAACGGTCATCAGCCCGCGGCAACGCGGGTTTTTTTCTGAAAAAATAGCGTAAGATTGACCTTTTGGTAAAATTTCATCCCCTACGGGGGCTTGTGAGCGAAAAATCCTGACTTTATAATTTCAGTAAGAACAATCAAGGAGGGCTTTTTTATGCATATGGCAGATGCTTTACTGGCTCCTGCAGTGGCCGCGACAATGTATGTCGCATCCGCATCGGCAGCCGGCGTTTCGATACATCAACTGAAAAAAGATGATGAGCCGTCCAAGTTACCTGTTATGGCGGTAACTTCTGCGCTTGTGTTTGCAGGGCAGATGATCAACTATACCATTCCGGGGACAGGTTCTTCCGGTCATATGTGCGGAGGAATGATGCTGTCAGCCCTGCTTGGGCCGTATGCAGGATTCCTGTCCATGATAGTGATACTTACGATACAATGTCTTTTCTTTGCCGACGGGGGATTGATGGCCCTGGGGGCCAACTGCTGGAACATGGCGTTTTACGGGTGCTTCGTCGGCTACTTCCTCATCTGGCGTCCGATAATGAACAGCAAATGGTTCGGAGAAGGCAAGTCAGCAGAAAGGGCTCGCATTATTGCATCTTCGATAATCGGCTGCATAGTCACCTTGCAGCTCGGAGCTTTTTCTGTAGTACTGGAGACGAGCCTGTCAGGAATAACGGAGCTGCCGTTCGGTGCATTTGTCGCTCTGATGCAGCCTATCCATCTGGCAATAGGTCTCGTTGAAGGTCTGATCACATCTGCGGTCCTCGTGTTCGTACATGATTCCCGTCCGGAACTCCTGCAAGGGGTCGAACTCAGCGAAGGCGGGGAAGCGAAGCGCTCCCTCAAATCAGTCGTTGCGATACTTGCCGCTGTTGCTATCGTAGTGGGCGGAGGACTGAGCCTGCTGGCCAGCTCGAATCCTGACGGCCTTGAGTGGGCACTCTTCGGAAATGCAGACAAAGGATATTCAACCAATATGGGTCTCGATGAAGAAAATTTCGGAGTAGACAGCACCGCTGCTGAAAAGGCAGAGTCCATCCAGGAAAAAACATCATTCCTTCCTGACTATGCATTCCCGGGCAGCGATTCTTCAGCAGGCACTACTGTATCAGGTATAGTCGGATCAGCCATTGTAGCAGGCGTTGCTATCATAATATGTCTGATCGGAGGATTCTTCCGCAGGAGGAAGCTCAAAACTGAATAGACCATACTTCTATTTCTCTCTCTCAAAGAATATGGTATATATTATAAGGGGCATCATGCGGTGCCCCTTATTAATGATTGAACGCTTAAAAAATCTATGAACAAAATGCAGAAAGCTTTGGCTGAGCTGTCTGAAATGGACGAGCTGGCGGCACGCCGCTCACCGATCCACAGACTGCATCCGGCTGCAAAGCTCCTCACCACAATTGCATATATACTTATCACATTGTCTTTTGATAAGTACGACCTCAGCGGTATTGTACCGATGGTGCTGTGGCCTGTTCTGATGTTTCAGATCAGCGGTGTTGAGGTGAGGACATGCTTCTATAAGCTGCGCATCGTGCTTCCGCTTGTTATGGCAGTGGGTCTGTTCAATCCGTTCTTCGACAGAGACATACTGTTTCACATCGGCAGCCTTGGAGTTTCCGGCGGTGTCGTTTCAATGATAACGCTGATGCTCAAGGGCGTGTTCTGCCTGATGGCATCGTTCCTGCTGATGGCAACAACTAAGATAGACAGCCTGTGTGCAGCGCTCCGGAAGCTTCACGTTCCGGCGATCCTGGTTTCTCTGCTGCAGCTTACATACCGCTATGTCGGCGTGATGACCGAGGAACTTGCGGTCATGACCGAAGCCTATCATCTGAGGGCGCCGGGACAGAAGGGTATACACATTTCAGCATGGGGTTCGTTCCTTGGACAGCTTCTGCTGCGCAGCATGGACCGGGCTCAGGAACTGTATTCCAGCATGCTGCTCCGTGGTTATCATGACCATTTTCATTATGCAGATATAGACAGGTTCAGTATAAAAGATGCATTATACATGGCAGGCTGCATCCTGTTTTTCCTGGTGCTCCGCTACGCAGATATAGCACAGCTCGTCGGCGGGCTGTTTGTGAGGTGATATAAATGATCGAATTCCAGCACGTGAGTTTTGCATATGAAAAAAACAAAGACGTCCTGCACGACATGTCTTTCCGGATCGGTAAGGGGGAATCAGTAGGACTGATCGGTGCCAACGGCGCAGGAAAGTCCACGATCATGAAGCTCCTGCTCGGACTCCTTGAGGGTGAGGGCAAAGTGCTGATTGACGGCACTGAGGTGAAGAAGGAAACGCTTGGAGAGATCCGGGCAAAGCTCGGCTTTGTTCTTCAGAACTCGGACAATCAGATGTTCATGCCTACGGTGTACGAGGATATGATATTCGGACCGCTCAATTACGGTCTCAGCCGTGAAGTGGTCGACAAGCGCGTTGACGAAGTGCTCAGCAGGCTCCACCTTGAAGACCTCAAGCACCGTTACAACCATAAGATCTCAGGCGGAGAGAAGCGAATGGGAGCGATTGCCACGATACTCGCCATGGAGCCTGCGGCAATCCTCATGGACGAGCCGACATCGGCTCTCGATCCATACAACCGCCGAATCGTGATAAACACGATTCGCGAGCTTGAGCAGACCAAGTTGATCGCTTCGCATGACCTCGATATGATACTTGATACCTGTGACAGGGTGATACTGATCTCAGGAGGGCGTATCGCGGCGGACGGACCGGCTGCAGAAATACTAAGTGACAGAGAGCTTCTTGAAGCCAACCGCATGGAACTTCCGCTCAGCATGAACGTGCATCCATATACATCAGGAGCATAGAATGGTAATATTATGTTAATATTATCAGGGAGATGGACTGACATGTATGAAGCAGAAAAGAGGTGCCGGGAATTCCTGCAGGCAAAAGGAATGTCTGAGCGCATCATCGATTTCAAAAATACAGATATCACCGCAGAAAGCACTGCGCTGGCGCTTGACGTGGACATAGACAGGATCTGCAAGGGTCTTGCCTTCAAAGGCAAAAACGGTATGGCTATCGTAATTATCGCTTCCGGGAACTCACGCGTGGACAACGCCAGGTTCAGGGACGTATTTGGTTTCCGGCCGAGCATGCTGCCGGCTGAGCTGACCGAAGAACTCATTGGCCATGTTCCGGGAACGATCAACCCGTTTTGCCTGAAAGACACAGCAAGACTGTATCTGGATATCTCGATCAGAAAGCACATGAATGAGACCGTGTTTCCCGGCATAGGCGGAGAAGACTCAGTGGTGGAACTGACAGTAAAAGAACTGGAGAAACTGTCGGATCCTGTATGCTGGGTCGCGGTAACAAAATAGTCAGAAAAAGGGAGTATCAGAGATGGGGCTGTTCGGAAAGAAAAAGAAAGATTATGCAAGATTCCCGGAGGGCGACTTCGAGCCTGTGCTGAGGTGCAGCATCTGTACCGGAGAGCAGGTGCTTTGCGCCAGAGAGAGAAAGACCGGAAAACTCCTTGAGCTGACGCTGATCAGAAATCCGAGAGAGCTTGATGATTATTGCGATGCCAATGGACTTAACGCAAATGAGATAGAAAAGATCTACTGAAAAACGGGATCCGGAACTTATGCATTTTCCGGACCCCGTTTAATAATTTCAGTCTTTGCTCAGCACTCCCCTGCAGAAAGGAGCAGGAGAGAAGGCGTTATCTGAAGAGTGCAGGTGTAACGATCTTAGCCTGCTCATCAAGCACGAATGTCGAGAATTCTCTGACATCTTCGATCGTATCACATAATGCTGTATACATCTGGTTGCCCATTGCCGCAGAGAAGATGTCAGGCATGCGCTCGCAGAGTACGATCCTGCCGCCAAAACGGTCGAGTATCTCATTGTGAGTGTGGGTGTGCGTGAAAGCATCCTTGCGGCTTGCAAAGACGCAATAGCGGTGAACACCGTTGTCAGGCAGCCGGCGGCTGTTAGTGCATACCATATCAGCCCACAGGGTGTATACGTCTGTTGAGTGAGCAAAGTTCATCATATCCGGCGTGTAGCCTCCGGCAGGCCTCATATTGACCTCCAGACCGACAAAATCTCCTGCTTTACCGAGTCCTTTTCTTGCTTCGGTAAGACGGAAGAACTCAAAATGAGTGAACCTGTTTTTGACCTTAAAAGCTTTGAGCGCCTTGCGGCCGAGCGCTCTAAGCTGCTCAGGCACATCGGCTGTAACATAGTAGAGCACCTCTGTACCATTGTTCACGGACTCTGCTACATTAGGGCATATGAAAGAGGATTCGAAAAGCGGGTCTCCGTTTGAGTCGCAGATCGCATCATATGAATAGATGTCGCCGGTGACAAATTCTTCTATCACATATGGGTAATCAGACTTTTCAATAAAGAATGCCTCGAGCTGTGCATCATTCTCTATTTTCCATGTGTCATCCGCTCCCACTCCTGTGTCAGGCTTTGCGAAGAGCGGGTAGCCGCCGACTTCTTCAAGGAATTCCTTTGCTGCTGCCAGGTCTGTGACCTTGTGATTTCTTGCTGATGGTATTCCGGCAGCCTTATATACAGGTTTCATTGCCGACTTGCTCTGCCAGAGCGCAAGGTCGTCAGGCTGTACGCCTGTTGTTATGTTGAAATCACGTCTGAGATGAGCATCCAGTCTGAGCCAGTGCTCATTGTTTGATTCAAGCCAGTCTATCTTTCCGTATTTGAAGGAGAAAAAACCTATTGCCCTGAATACTGCATCGTAGTCCTCAAGAGTGTCCACTTTATAATATTCTGTAAGCGATGCCTTCAGTTCGTCTGAAAGAAAGTCATATGGTGCATCGCCAACGCCAAGTACATTTACTCCGTTATTTTTCAATCTGTCACAGAACTGCCAGAAGTTCTGCGGGAAATTAGGTGATATAAAAACAAAATTCATTATTGATTCCCTCTTTGATTCTTACTACAGCATGTAATATGTTTTTCATGATACACCTATTCTTTGTAAAAAACCACAAGAATATTGATATAATTTGTTATTATTCACTGCAACAATGTGATTGACTTCCGGAATGCAGTGACATAGTATGTTCTCCGCGATACGGCTGCGGAAAGTGCCAGGTCGGAGTACCATGTGAGTTCCGGTCGCCGCTTTAGCTACTGTTGTCTGTAAATCCGCTCTATGATAGAATACCAATACTAATTGAATAAAGGAGTGATATCGATGGAAACAAGAGTTGCTGTTATAAGCATTATTGTTTCGAAGGCTGATCAGGTGGAAGTGCTGAATGACCTTCTCCATGAGTACTCAGAATACATCCTCGGCAGGATGGGGGTTCCTTATAGAGAGAAAGGGCTGAACATAATCAGCATCGCCATCGACGCACCAATGGATAAGATCAATTCTCTGACAGGTGCGCTCGGACGCCTCGAAGGCATTAATGCCAAGGTGACCTACGCTAAGGCCTGATATCCTCACCACCCACCGGATCAGTATGATCCGCATCCCCTGCGGCAGAATTACCGGGCATACTCATATGTAAGGAGGAATGCCTGGCTATGAAGCCTAAGCTCGATGTGACAAGGTATATTTGCCTTGCTCCCGACAGGGGAGCAGGGCTTTTTTGGTGAGTATATGGGACCGGAGACAGGGCATCTACTGCGCATTCGAAAAAGCATGGCGCAGATCATTAAAGTATGCGGCCGGCCTGATCACAGGGGGCAACCGGACGCAAAAGTGAAAGGACATAAAATTATGGTTAAAATAGCAGTATACGGAAAGGGCGGTATCGGCAAGTCAACGACGGTATCCAATATTTCCGCTGCGCTTGCAGATATGGGATACAGGGTGATGCAGATAGGCTGCGATCCTAAGGCGGATTCGACGGCCAGCCTGCATGGTCTCGGAGAGATCACTACTGTGCTCGACCTCGTCAGGCAGCGCAAAAATGATTTTGCCCTTGAAGACATGGTGCGTGAAGGGTATGGCGGCGTCATATGTGTCGAGGCGGGCGGACCGACTCCGGGACTCGGCTGTGCAGGGCGCGGTATCATAGCAGCCCTTGAGAAACTCAAGGAAAAAGGTGCATATGATGTCTACAGGCCGGATGTAGTTATCTATGATGTTCTCGGCGATGTAGTATGCGGAGGATTCTCAATGCCGATGCGCGGCGGGTATGCCGATAAGGTATTTATCATCACTTCGGGAGAGAACATGGCCATCCATGCGGCAGCCAATATTGCTGTAGCACTTGACGGGTTCAAGGACAGAGGCTATGCGACTCTCGGCGGGATCATCCTCAACCACAGAGATGTCAGGTCCGAAGATGAGAAAGTCGAAGAGCTGGCACAGGATATACACTCAGAAATAATCGGGGAACTGACCAGAAGCGAAACGGTCACTGATGCAGAGGATCTGGGCAAGACCGTCATTGAGGCTTTCCCGCAAAGTGCTATGGCTGAAGAATACCGTACACTTGCAAAGAAACTGATAGAGATCTGCGGAGTAACAAAAGAATAACGAAGATATGCTTAAAAGAATCAATGAAAAAACCGAATCAACGGTCATCCCGGGCGTCAGGATAGCTGACGCAGCATTTCCTGCGCCGTTCAGATCAGGACTGGAGTATTCTTCACCTGCCCGCGGTACATGGAATATAGTCCATACGGGGATGCTGATCCCGGAAGCGCACCAGATCTATGTGTGCGGAGCGGGCTGCCTGCGTGGTGTCGTTCTGACAGCAGCAGAGATGGGTACGATGGACAGATTCTCTACAGTTGCTATCAGGGAAAACAATCTTCTCGACGGCGACATGGAAGATCTCGTTATCGAGGGAGTATCTGATATAATCGGAAAGCTGCCGAAGAGACCTCCGGCAGTTCTTGTGTTCACAAGTTGTATCCATCACTTCACAGGTGTGGATCTTGATATGATCTATGCAAGGCTCAGGGAGAGATTCCCGGATATTGATTTTGCTGATTGTTACATGAATCCTATCATGAGAAAGAGCGGACTCACACCTGATCAGCTTATGCGGTCAAGACTGTATATGCCGCTTCATGAGCGTCCGATCAATTCCTCTTCGGTAGCTATAATAGGAAATGACCTTGCGGCACAGAGTGACAGCGACCTTGTCAGACTGCTGAAAGCGTCAGGCCTGCGCATCCATGAGATCACATCCTGCAAGACATATGAAGAGTATCAGGAAATGGCTGAAAGCTCAGTATACATTTCATATAATCCGGATGCTGTTCCGGGCGGCAATATGCTCTCAGACAGGCTCGGGGGCAGGCACCATTATCTGAAATTCAGCTTCGATCAGGGAGAGATCGATGAAGAATTCGATAAACTGGCAGAAACTCTCATAGCAAGCGGCCCGGCCGGTGAGGACTTTGCTGTACGCGTCAGGAATGCATTATCTGAGATCAGAGAGGAAGGAAGGTCTGCTGCGGAGCAGGCTGTAAAGGAAACATATGCGCTTATCGGCGATACTCCTGTAACTATCGATTATACATTTTGCCCGAGACCGCTTGGACTCGCGAGGTTCCTGCTGGATAACGGGTTCAATGTGAAAAAAGTCTATGTAGACGGTATCCCTGCCGCGGATAAACCGAGCTTTGATTATCTGCAGGAACATTATCCTGACCTGATGCTGCATCCGACAGTACATGCTTCGATGAGATTCGCAGCTGCTGAGAATACTGCACATGCAGAAAGAAATGAAGCGCAAAGCTCCGGCAGAGCGCAGGTGCTGGCTATCGGACAGAAGGCAGCATACTTTGAGAATACGAAGCATTTTGTGAATGTGGTCGAGGGCGGCGGTATGAACGGATACGAAGCCATCGTCCGCACCCTTGGACTCATGAAAGAAGCTTATCTCGAAGAAAAGCCGATGCGTGACCTGGTCCAGGTAAAAGGCCTTGGATGCGAAGTGTGTGTGAGGTGATGCTATGAAACAGACTGCAAGAATAATATCCACATACTCTGCTGATGTAATGGGCGTATGCTCGGCTCTTTTCGAACTGGGCGGTATGACGGTCATGCATGACGCTTCGGGATGCAACTCTACATACACTACACACGATGAACCACGCTGGTACGACATGGACAGTATGGTGTTTATTTCCGGGCTCAGTGAAATAGAAGCTATCATGGGCGATGATGAAAAGCTGATAGGCGATATATGCGATGCTGCTTCCGAACTGCATCCGGAATTCATTGCCATAGCAGGTTCACCGATCTCAGCAATGACAGGTTTTGACTACGAAGCTGTTGCCGAGGTCATCGAGCTGAGAACAGGCATCCCGGCATTCGGATTCCCGACGACGGGAATGAACACATATATCCATGGTGCTTCAATGGCACTGGCAGGCATAGCAAAGCGCTTTGTTGAGGAGCCGGAGCGTAAGAAGCAAGTGAATGATAGAGAGCAGGAAAGTGACTCCGGTGACAGGGGCGCTTCGGCACCGTACAAAGTAAACATACTAGGGCTGACTCCTCTTGATTTTTCAATAGTCGGCATGGACAGATCTATCGAGCACTGGCTCGAGGATAACGGATTTGAAGTAGTTTCAAAATGGGCGATGGGCAGCAGCCTTGATGAGATCAGGAGTGCTGCAGAAGCAGATGTGGATCTGGTAGTATCAGCATCGGGCATCGGAGCGGCCGAAGTGTTGTATGAAAGGTTCGGCATCCCGTATATAGTCGGAGTACCTATTGGCGATCAGCCTGCCGGGCAGAGCCCTAAAGCATTTCTGGCCAGCGTGCTGAAAAAATATGCCGGTAATAAGAGAAGGAAGGAGCGGGGTGAAGGATCAGATCTGTCAAATAAGTGCATGAATGTCATGACAGATGTGAGCCGCATGTATCCACAGAATGAAGAAGCGATCGCGAAGGGAACTGTCGCTATAATAGGAGAGCCGGTAACTTCACTCGCTCTGGCAGCCGCGATAGAATCCGGAACGGGAAGGAACACCAAGGTGCTCTGTGCAACAGAGACCATGGGCATAACGCTCAGACCTGAGGATCACGTGACACCTGATGAAGATGATATAATCCCTGAGCTCGCTGACGCGGCAGTAATAATCGCCGATCCGCTTTATCAGCCGATATGTCCTCCGGAAGCGAAGTTCATCGCTTTGCCGTCAGAAGCATTTTCGGGCAGGATATTCCGTACAGACATCCCGGATCTCATTACTGAGGAAGGGCTTGCTGCTATTTTGAACAAAGGAGTTTAAATTATGTTAAGCGATAAATATCGTGATTTTACGAGACTGGTGATATATCAGATCTATCCGCGCAGCTTCATGGACACCAATGGTGACGGCATCGGTGATCTTCAGGGGATCATCAGCAAGCTCGACTATATCAAAGACCTGGGAGCAAATGCGATCTGGCTCTGCCCATGCTTTAAGAGCCCTAACGATGACAACGGGTATGATGTATCGGATTATACTGACATCATGGATGAATTCGGAACGATGGCTGATATGGACCGGCTGATAAGTGAAGCTCACAGCAGAGGAATTAAAGTGCTCCTCGATCTGGTTCCTAATCATACCTCGACTGAGCATATGTGGTTTCAGGAATCGCGCAAGGGAAAAGACAATCCTTACAGTGATTTCTATTACTGGTATGATGAGAAGCCTAATGACTGGCAGGCTGCATTCAAGGGAAGTGCCTGGGAATACGATGAGATGCGCAGGCAGTACTATCTGCATTCATTTGCAGTAAGCCAGGCTGATCTGAACTGGAATAACCCTGCAGTAGTAAAAGCCATGCAGGATGTGATCGACTTCTGGGTAGACAAGGGGATCGACGGTTTCCGTATAGATGTCGTAGACGGCATCGCCAAAGACATCCCTAACGGCATGAACGGATTGGGTCCTCGTCTGCATGAATACATACATGCCATGTTCGGGCGTGAGAAGACTTCGCACCTCTTTACTGTCGGAGAGAGCAGAGTGAAGAAGATCGAAGAGATGAAGCTCCACTGTGCTCAGGAACGCGGAGAACTCAGTTCTCTCTTCATTTTTGATCATATAGACAGCGGCAGGACTGCAAAATACGCTCTGCCTGATGAAAAGGCACATCGTGACGGCATGAAAACGATGAGAGATCTGCTGATACACTGGGAACATGAGACTGCAAAGCATGATCTTCTGTACAGCCTGTTCACCGACAATCATGATCAGCCGCAGATGATCTCCCGCATAGCCGATGACCGGGACCTGCGTTATGAATCTGCAACAGACGTAGCTGCAATGGTATATCTGTTAAAGGGTGTGCCTTTCATATATCAGGGGCAGGAGATCGGGATGCCTGCAGCACACTATGACAGCGTAGATGCTTTTGACGATGTAGAGAGCCTCGGCGCTTACCGTGAGCTCCTTGAAAAGGATACGCCTGAGACCGCTCTTGCCAAGATCAACTTCGGAAGCCGCGATAACGCCCGTCACCCGATGGCTTGGGACGGAAGTGAAAAATGCGGATTTACTGACGGCGAACCTTGGATCATAACTCATTCAAGGAGTTCTGAAGTAAACGCTGCGTCAGATATCGCAGCTGACAAGTCAGTCTACAGATTCTATCAGGAACTCCTGAAACTTCGCGCTGAAAATGATGTATTCCTTGACGGTGATTTTGACGAAGTGTCGAAACCGGAAGATGATCATTTCATCTATACACGCTCGATCGGTGATGAGAAGTGGGTCATCGTCTGCAATTTCGGACAAAAGCAGGAGATAAAGCTGCCGTTTGAATGCGAGACGCCTGCTCTTGCTAATCTGGGCAGGAAATCCGCTGAAGGCACGTATTCACCGTATGAGTGCTGCGCCGCAAAGGTGATCAGACACCTCGCGCGGGACCGGCAGGAACACGCCGTATGAGTGCGTTGTAAGCAGATTGACAGTCGCTGAGTGTTGAAGCTTTACAAAGTGGAGGAAATTATGGGATTCAGCAAGGAATTTATGTGGGGTGCCGCAAGTGCAGCGACACAGGTCGAAGGTGCATATAACGAAGACGGAAAGGGCCTGAGCATATGGGATGCGCTTTCCGAGGGCCATGTGGCACATGATGAGGACTGTCACACGGCATGCGACCATTATCACAGATTCAAAGAGGACGTGGCTCTCATGAAGAAGCTGGGTCTTAAGGCATACCGCTTCTCTGTGAGCTGGCCGAGGGTGATGCCTCGTGAGGGAGAGATCAACGAGAAGGGTCTGGAGTTCTACAGCAACCTGGTTGATGAACTGCTGAGCGCCGGGATAGAGCCGCTCTGCACTCTGTACCACTGGGATCTGCCAATGTGGGAGCATGAGAAAGGCGGATGGCACTTTGATGGTATAAGCGATGACTTTGCGGAATATACTTCTGCGGTAGTTGATGCTCTTTCTGACAGGGTGCGATATTGGATGCCATTCAATGAAGCGACTTCGTTCGTCGGGGCAGGATATCTGCTTGGATTCCATGCACCGTTTGAATCTGCTGAGCCTGATTCGGAGGAATGGGACAGCAGGCTCGCGGAACTCTCGCGCAATGTGCTGCTCGCAAACGGCAAGGCGAGTTCTGTTATACGCAACAGAGCAGTGCTCAAGCCAGAGATAGGCATCGCCACGGATGGCGATCTCTTTACTCCTGAGAGTGACAGCTGCGAGGAGATATGTGCGGCCAGAAAGAAGACATTCTCTGAGGAAGCCGGTGTCAGAAAGATCCACTGGTGGCTGGACCCGGTAATGAAGGGGACTGTTCATCCTCTGCTTGAGACTGTACTGAAAGAGGGCGACATGGATGTGATCAATCAGCCATTCGATTATATCGGATGGAATTGTTACCTGACAAATGATTACAATGATGGAGCTGACGGCAGGATGCTCAGAAAATGGCAGGGAATGCCGAGAACTAATATGGAATGGCCTGTCACTGCGGATGCTCTCTACTGGGGCGTCAGATTCATCAATGAGCGCTACGATGTGCCGGTGATCATCAGTGAGAACGGCATGGCAAACGTGGATTTTCTGATGGATGATGGCTGCGTTCATGACCCGCAGCGTATACAGTACATGAAGTGGTATCTCAGAGGGCTTAAAAAGGCAGCTGAAGAAGGCTATCCGGTGCTGGGTTATATGGCCTGGTCCATTATGGATAATTTCGAGTGGGCACTTGGATACGACAAACGCTTCGGACTGGTATATGTAGATTATAATACGCAGAAGAGGATACCTAAGGACTCTGCGCTTTGGTATGCTGAAGTGATTAAAGCGAACGGGGAGAATATTTAAAGATGAAAGAGTACTATATCACAGATGACGGGATAAAACTTCATGCAAAACTGGATATGCCGGAAGACTATACGGAAGGGCAGAAATGCCCGCTGGTCATCGTGATCCATGGTCTGACAGGTCACATGGAAGAACCCCATATCACAGCTTTGGCAAGGCTGTTCAATGAGATGGGGGCTGCATCGCTTCGCGTCGAGATGTACGGGCACGGTAAAAGCGACGGTGCGTTCGGAAACCATAATCTCTTCAAATGGCTAAACAATGCTATGACGGTCACTGATTATGCAAAGGCACTGCCTTTTGTTACAGATCTGTATGTTTGCGGCCACTCACAGGGCGGAGCAGCAACGATATTTCTTGCGGGAATGAAGCCGGAAGACTTCAAGGCTATCTTGCCGCTCTCACCTGCGACCATGATCCCTGAAGGTGCCAGAACAGGCCGCGAGTTTGGATATGATTTTGATCCTGACCATGTCCCTGATGAAGTACCTGTGAACACAGAGCAGAAGGTCAGCGGAAATTACATCAGGGCTGCTCAGATGCTTGACATGGACTGGGCGATACAGCATTACACAGGGCCGGTCCTGATACTCCATGGTGATGAGGATGAAGCGATCCCTGTTCATTATTCCCAGAAGGCTGCGGAAAAATACAGCGATGCCAGACTGGTGATCATTTCCGGGGATGACCACTGCTACAACTATCATTTAGATAAGGTGCTGGATGCAGTAAGAGAGTTCATGGCGAGATATCTGTGAATTATTTTTTGAACATGATTTAAAATCCGTTCAGAGTAAACAAATGAAAAAGGTGTTGAAATTTCAGAGAGCCTGCAGGTTGAGGCTCTCTTTTTTGTGGTTTTTTTGCGAAATTAGACGTGTGTATAATTTTTGCCAATACATCATACTCTTTGACATATATAGCTTCTATCTGTTAAAATTCGTTTGTTACAATTCAATACAAGTTTATCAGAACAAAGACAGGACAGACGCAGAATATGAGCGAAGCACATTTTTTGATTCGCAGGGATGGAACCACTGAAATCACTTCGGGGAATATAAGACTAGAGTGCATATCGCCATTAATAAACGAAACGCAGGTTCTGCCTTTTTCTTTTTCAGAGAGCGAAGACTCGGTCCTGTACAAAACCGGACAGGGCAGCATCAGACTTTCTTACAGAAAAGAGGGTGACGAGGTCATTTTACATACGGAAGCTGAAGGCTTCGGGCATGTACATGACATAGAGCCGACAGGAGCGGCTGTCCTGAGTGGTGCCGTAAAAGCGTACTTTCAGGGCTTTGGTATGGAAGGCCCGTCGGGCTATCTTCCGATAGGCAGTCAGTTGAGAAGATCCCATGGGATCATAGGTCTTGCAAACGAGGATTCAGCTCTTGCAATATTCACAACCGACCATAGACGGTACAGTGCACAGTTCTCCGTAAGAAGGGAAGAAAAGCTGTTCGGCGACAGAGTTATCTTCGCCGCCGGGATCGATCTGGAAGGAACTGCTTCCGGCAAGATCGAGCTTCCCGAGATCCATTTTCTCGGCGGAAGTGATATTGAAGAGTGCATGCACAGAGCGGCTGAGATAATAGCTGATGAAATGCATGCCAGGACATCTGCAGAGCCTGGCTTTCACTGGTGCAGCTGGTACTATCATTATGAAAATATGAACCAGAAGACTCTCGATGAGTTTCTGGCCGGTCTTGAGAAGGACCCTATAGACTTCAGATATATACAGCTTGATGCAGGCTATGTCGATCATATCGGTGACTGGAATAATATCAACCGCAGATATCCCGGCGGATTAAAGAAAGCCGCTGAAACGATCAGATCAGCAGGCTATGAGCCGGGCATCTGGATCGCGCCGTTCATGGTAGGCGATCAGTCAGAGCTGTATCACAAGCATCCGGACTGGGTGATCCATGAGAAGGACGGCAGACCATATGTGAGGTTCCGGAGTTATACGGAACCTAAGATATGGGGAAACACAGATAACGACTACTATGTGCTGGATATGACTCATCCGGACGCGTACGCATATCTTAAGAATGTTTTTGAATCATACAGGAGCTGGGGATTCACTCTGTTTAAAACAGACTTTCTGCTCTGGGGGATGCAGGACAGCTCCGAGGTCGTAAGATATGACAATTCGAAGACTTCTATTGAGATATTGCGCGCTATGATGGCCATGATAAGAGATACCATAGGGGAGGAAAGCTTTCTCCTCGGCAGCATAGCTCCGTTCATGCCTTGCATTGGTTATACTGACGGTATGAGGATAGCTTCCGATATGGGAGCACAGTGGACTGCAGGAGCTTTCGGGCCGTCAAATCTGCTTCAGGAGCTCCCATACGACAATTACTTCAACAATATATTCTGGCAGAACGATCCCGATGCAGTCATCCTCAGAGAATTCGGGACTCATCTGACAGAAGTAGAGACAAGGAGTCTGGCTTTGCTGCAGGCTCTTTCCGGCGGAATAATAACAACTTCAGACCCGGTGCTGGATATTTCTCAAGAGAGAAGACAGCTTCTGGATTTCATAAAACCGCATGCTAAAGCATCAGCGAACTTCCCGCTTCTTACAGAGGACAGGGAGGAGATAGTTATTACTCATTATTTACCTGATTGGAATCTGTTTTATGTTCTGAACCCTACAGATCATTTGCTCAGGATCCACTATGATCTGGCAGAGATGTTCGGAACTGAGACATTTCAATACCGATTCGACTGGGATGATGATGACCTGATCGTATCGGAGAAATGCAGCTGCTTCTCCGACACACTGGCACCGCATGAGTCGGCACTTCTGTTCATTACGGAAGGTCCGATGACCGCTAAGCCATCGAACCTATGGAGTCGGGACTAAAAGTTATTTTTAAAAGTTTTAGGAGGAAAAATATGAAGAAAAGCAATTTTAAGAAGATGCTGGTTCTCGTGCTGTCATTTGCAATGGTACTTGCTTTCACAGCATGCGGCGGCGGTGGCGGCGGTGATGAAGGCGGATCCGGCGGTTCCGGAGACGGCAAATCCATCACACTGTTCAACTCCAAGAGTGAGATCCAGGAAGACTTCGAGAACCTGGCAAAGGTTTACGAAGAGCAGACAGGTGTCCATGTAGAAGTTTACTATTCACAGGACACAGTATCGGCTCACCTTGCAACCAAGTATGCTTCCAAGGCACCTTATACCATCAACATGGTAGATGCTAAGGATATTTACTCACTTGGTAAGCAGTATGGCGCTGACATGAGCGACATGGCATGGGTCGGCGACACAGATTACGCTATCAGTGTAGACGATAAGGTTCTCGGTTTCCCAACCTGCATCGAGTGCAGAGGAATCCTCTACAACGAAGCTGCAATCAAGGGCGCTCTCGGCGAAGACTTTGATCCTGCAAGCATCAAGACTCTTGACGATTTCAAGGCAATGTGCGACAAGCTGGTAGCAGCTGGAATGGATGCTCCTACAGCTATCCTCGGACCAGACTGGTCACTCGCTGCTCACTATCTGCAGCAGGTATACGAGGAGAGAGAAGATCCTGAAGCATTCGTTCAGTCCCTGTATAAAGGTGAGGCTGATCTCATGAGCGATGCTAAGTTCAACGCTCTTATGGACACATTCGATGTCCTCAAGGAGTACAACCAGTTCAAGACTCAGGGCAGCAATGCTGAAGATGAACTCGTACACCAGGCTATGTCCGAAGGTAAGGATGCATTCCAGTTCGGCGGATGCTGGGAGTGGAATGACCTGCTGACTTATGACTACAACGGACCTGTAGGCATCATGCCTGTTCCACAGAACCTCGAGGATGACTACACAGGTAAGCTCGTAGGCGGCGGTGCCAAGTACTTCTACGTTGATGGAAGTGAGTACACATCAGAGGCTGACCAGGAAGCTGGTAAGGCATTCCTCGAGTGGCTCGCATCATCTGATGAAGGAAAGACATTCGTTTCCGACACATGCGGAATGGTTTCCCCATTCAAGAGCAATACTGTTCCTTGCACAAACGATATCGGCAAAGTTGTTAAGGAATACGTAGATGCAGGACTGCTCGTTCCTAACTACGATTATGACCCTGATGACCACTATTCAAAGCTCGGTATCGAGATGAAGAAGTATCTTGATAACGCTTGCACTCGCGAAGAGCTCGCAAAGGCTATTCAGGACTACTGGGCAAGCACAACACCTGTAGAACACTAATTTCTTGCTTTAATAAAGTAACAGTTGGTTGTTGATCACGGTAAGAGGCAGCTCTCTTAACAGGCTGCCTCTTACGTGGTATCTGAAAGCCGGCTGTTATGGATTGTGACTAACAAGGGGACAATAATGAAAAGGAACACATTAAGCTATAAGGTCAAACAGTATCTGATGTTTGGCGGTGTCGGAACGGCTCTGTTCTGTGCCGTCGTGATCGTTCCGTTCATCTATGGTATCTACCTGACATTCACCAGCTGGGACGGTGTATCTCCTAATAAGCCGTTTGTAGGAATTGCTAACTACGTAGCAGCTTTTGCTGACCACGACTACTGGCTGGCAATGGGCAGAACGGTTATTTACTCTGTATTTTCAGTAGTACTTATCAACGTTCTTGCCTTTGCTCTGGCATATCTTGTAACAAGCGGTGTTAAAGGACAGAACTTCTTCCGCGCAGGTTTCTTCATTCCTAACCTGATCGGCGGTATCGTACTTGGTTATGTATGGAAGTTCGTTTTCAACAGAGCATTTGTAGCGATCGGTACAGCAATTGCCGGACATGATGTTCCGTCACTGCTCGCGTCACCGAACGGAGCTATGTTCTGTCTGATACTGGCCTCAGTATGGCAATATGCAGGTTATATGATGCTGATCTATGTAGCAGGCTTCATGAGTGTATCTGATTCACTCAAGGAAGCAGCTATGATCGATGGATGCACACCTTCACAGGCCATGCGCAACGTAACGATCCCATTGATGCGCTCATCATTTGTACAGTGCATCTTCCTGAGCATCACAAGATGCTTCGTAGTATACGATGTCAACCTGTCATTGAC
Organism: uncultured Eubacteriales bacterium; assembly: GCA_902786855.1. Classification (GTDB taxonomy): domain Bacteria; phylum Bacillota; class Clostridia; order Peptostreptococcales; family Anaerovoracaceae; genus Crickella. The sequence continues at coordinate 39,854 of CADAEH010000013.1, forward strand.
AAAAGGCGATCCGTACGGACAGTCGATCATGGCAGCTATGCACGTATACAACACAGCCTTCACATACAAGAACTATGGTATGGGTCAGGCTGAAGCGCTTATACTCTTCATAGTATGCGCTGTGATCGGTATCACTCAGGTTATGGTAGGTAAGAAAGGAGAGGTAGAAGCATAATGACTCAGAATGAAAAAGCTGCAGCAGCTAAGAAAAGAAATCATGCGATCATGATCACTGTGCTGATCCTGCTCTTCCTCTTCTTCATCATGCCGTTCATTCTGGTACTGATCAATGTATTCAAGGATAAAGCAGACATCGTAACAAGTCCGCTCGCTCTCATCGGAGCACACGGATTCACACTGAAGAACTTCCCTGAAGCTATGGCTAAGATGGACTTCTTCAACGTGTTCAAGAACTCACTCATTATCACAATTTGTTCGACGATTCTTACGATCCTGGTTTCGGCAATGACATCCTTCGTTATCGTTCGTAACGGTAAGTGGAAAATGTGCACAGCAGTATTCGCACTGATGGTCGCATCGATGGTCATCCCGTTCCAGGTACTGATGGTTCCACTGGTATCTGTTTACGGCGGTATCTTCGGGATCCTCAACAGTCGTATCACGCTGATATTCATGCATGTGGGTTTCTCGGTCTCCATGGCTACATTCATGTTCCACGGAGCTATTCATACCAATATACCTCTTGAGCTCGAAGAAGCTGCTCTCATAGATGGCTGCACAAGATGGCAGACATTCTGGAAGATCGTCTTCCCGCTGCTCAAGCCGACAATCGCAACTGTAGCTATCATTGACGCTATGGCATTCTGGAACGACTACCTCCTGCCAAGCTTAGTGCTGACAGATAAGGCAATCTACACTATTCCAATTGCCACACAGCAGTTCTATGGTACATATTCCACAGATATCGGCCTCGTTATGGCTGCTCTCGTGCTTGCTATGCTGCCGATTCTCATCCTGTATCTCTTCCTGCAGAAATACATCGTTGCGGGAGTTACTTCAGGAGCTGTTAAGGGTTAATTTGTATTCGGTCAGAGTATATTGATAGCTAATGGATAAATTCTTTGATTCTAACAATCCGGTAATGAGATTCCTCTCAAGGCTGGTGGATCTGGTCATACTCAATGTAGTGACCATAGTATATTCACTGCCTCTTATAACCGCAGGAGGAGCACTTACAGCAATGAATTATGTGCTACTGCATCTGCACAGAGGGGATGAAACATATATTATCAGAATGTTCAGAAAGTCATTCAGGGAGAATTTCAGACAGGGCATCCCTGAGGGACTGCTGGTACTGGCAGCCGCCGCGATAACGGCGGTAGACATGCTGGCACTGCACGGTTCAGAGTCCAGAACGGCGACGCTGATGATGATAGTCATCACCGTGATAGCTGTGATGATCTTCGTGACAAGCGTCTACATGTTCGCCCTGCAGTCAAGATATGAGAATACAGTGATCCAGACGATCATCAACGCAGCCCGGCTGGCGGTGACATATCTGCCGAGATCGGCGGGAATGGCTGCTATCTGGCTGGTGTGGATACTGATGCTGGTATATCTCTACAAAGCGGCATCGCTGTTTTTCCTGATGTTTGGGCTTTCGCTCCCGGGATATCTGTGCACGATGCTTTACAACAGGGTTTTCGAGGACCTTGAATCAGAAGAATAGCTGTCGGTACAAAACCTGACCGATCAAGCGTGTATATTGGAATAAAGGAGAATAAAACATGGCAAGTTTATCATTGAAACATATTGAGAAGGTTTACGAGAATGGCTTCCATGCTGTTCACGATTTTAACCTCGAAGTAGAAGATAAAGAATTCATTATCTTCGTCGGACCTTCCGGCTGCGGAAAGTCCACAACTCTGCGTATGATCGCCGGTCTTGAGGACATCTCAAGCGGAGAATTCAAGATCGACGGCGTTCTGATGAACGACGTAGAACCTAAGGACAGAGACATCGCGATGGTATTCCAGAGCTACGCTCTCTATCCTCACATGACAGTAAGAGACAACATGGGATTCGCGCTCAAGCTCAGAAACGTTCCTAAGGATGAGATCGATGCTAAGGTTGACGAAGTAGCTAAGATCCTCGACCTCGAGAAGCTCCTCGACAGAAAGCCTAAGGCTCTCTCCGGCGGACAGAGACAGCGTGTAGCTATGGGTCGTGCTATCGTAAGACAGCCTAAGGTATTCCTCATGGACGAGCCTCTTTCCAACCTGGATGCTAAGCTGAGAGTTCAGATGAGAACTGAGATCGCTAAGCTCCACGAGAGACTGGGAACAACCATCATCTACGTAACACATGACCAGACTGAGGCTATGACACTCGGTACACGTATCGTTGTTATGAAGGATGGTATCGTTCAGCAGATCAACTCACCTGAGCACCTCTACAACAAGCCTTGCAACCTCTTCGTAGCAGGCTTCATCGGTTCACCTCAGATGAACTTCCTCGATGCTCTTGTTGAGAAGAAGGGCGCTGATACATTCCTCGACATCGCAGGCTTCAAGATCAAGCTTCCGGCTGACAAGGCTGCAGCAGTTCAGGATTATGTAGGCAAGACTATTGTTGCAGGTATCAGACCTGAGCATCTCCTCGACGGAAGAGGTAAGGAAGATCAGTTCTGCACGATCACAGCTCCTATCGAAGTTCGTGAGCTCCTCGGTGCAGAGGCTTATCTGTACTTCACACTCGCAGGAAAGCAGTGCACAGCAAGAGTTGCATCAGACGTTGACCTCTATGTAGGCATGGTAGGAACGATGGCACTCGACCTCAACAAGCTCCAGCTCTTCGACAAAGAAACAGAGCTCAGCTTGCTCTGGACAGAATAATCAGTCCATTTTTCTGCAGGGCTGCCACTTATTGTGGAAGCCCTGCATTTATTTTGGTATGATTAGAGTGAGGCGGTCATGAATGACCTCTGCCCAATATTTTTGACTTAGGAGTTTACTCAATGAGCATACATTATGATGAGAAGACAAGGCAGCTGATACTGGAGACCAGAAATACCTGTTATCAGATGAGGATAGATGAAACGAGATATCTCAAGCATCTGTATTACGGACCAAAACTCGGACAGACCGACATGACATATCCGTTCCGAATATATGACCGCGGGTTCTCGGGCAACCCTTATGATATGCAGGATAACCGCGCATATTCACTTGACTCAATGCCTCAGGAGTACACATCTTACGGTGTAGGCGATTTTCGCATCAATACCATCACCGCGTCTTATTCTGACGGAAGCCGCTGCGCAGAATACAGATATGTCAGTCACGAGATCACGGAAGGTAAGTATCGTATCCCCGGACTGCCATCTGTATATGATAACGGCGATAATGTGCATACTCTGACTGTTACTCTGGCTGACACTGCTTCGAATATAAGTGTCAGGCTGTATTATGGCGTGTTTGAAGATCTTGATATCATCACACGGACTGCCGAGATCATCAATGGCGGCGATGAGACAGTATGGCTTCGCAAAGCCGCTTCTGTATGCCTTGAGCTGCCTTTCGGAAAGTGGGATATGATCCATTTCCACGGGCGCCACTGCATGGAGCGCCAGCCTGAACGTGTTCCGCTCTTCCACGGCATCCACACGATCTCTTCAGGGCGCGGCATGTCGAGCCATCAGCACAATCCTTTTATCGTACTGTGCGACAGAAAGGCCACTGAAGACAGCGGATCCTGCTATGGGATGATGATGATGTATTCGGGCAATCATAAAACAGAAGTTGAGCTGGACCAGTTCGATGGAGTCAGAGCTGTAATGGGTCTCAATGATGAGAGGTTCCGCTGGGAACTCATGCCGGGCACTTCATTCCATACGCCTGAGGTGATTCTTACATATGCTGAAGGGCTGACCCGGATGTCACATAATTATCACCGTGTTATAAATAACAACGTTGTCAGAGGTGAATATAAACTCAGTCACCGTCCGATCCTGGTCAACAACTGGGAAGCGACATATTTTGACTTTAATGAAGAAAAGCTGGTCGAGATCGCTGCAAAGGCCGCAGAGCTCGGTATGGAACTTTTTGTACTTGATGACGGTTGGTTCAGAAACAGAAATGATGATAAGGCCGGCCTCGGTGACTGGACACCGGATACACAGAAACTGCCGGATGGACTGGGACGCCTGATCAGGAAGATCAACGCTCTGGGACTTAAATTCGGTCTGTGGATCGAGCCGGAGATGGTGAGCGAAAATTCCGATCTGTATCGCAGGCATCCTGACTGGGCGCTTACTGCTCCGGGACGTGCGCCTATGATGGCACGCAATCAGCTGGTCCTTGATATGTCACGCAAGGATGTACGCGACTATCTTTTCGATGCTATTTCCGAGATCCTTAAAAACAACAACATAGATTATATAAAGTGGGATTTCAACAGACCGCTTTCTGATGTATACTCCAATTCAACTCCGGCGGAGAAACAGGGAGAGGTGCCGCACAGGTATTATCTCGGATTCTATGAACTATATGAGCGGCTGACTGACGCATTCCCGCATGTCCTGTTTGAGGGCTGTGCCGGTGGCGGCGGCAGGTTTGATGCAGGGGTGCTTTACTATTCACCTCAGATATGGTGCTCTGACAACACAGACCCTATATCCAGGCTCAGGATACAGTACGGGACCTCGTTCGGCTATCCTCAGACGACGGTAGCCGCACATGTTAGCGCATCTCCTAACCATCAGACCGGACGGAGGACTCCTCTGTCTACAAGGGCTGTGACTGCGATGACCGGAGCGTTCGGTTATGAACTCGACCTGACAAAGCTTTCTGAGGAAGAATGCGATGAGATAAAGGCTCAGATCAAGAGATATAAAGAGGTCGAGGATGTTATACGTGATGGCGATTTTTACAGGCTGAGTGATCTTGAAGACAGCAGCCGGTTTGTATGCTGGGAGCATGTGAGCCGGGATAAGAGCCGCTGTATGGTCAGTATAGTGGTGACTGATCCGCTTGCGAATGCAGCAACGGTCCATGTCAAGCTTAAGGGACTTGACCCCGAAGCTTTGTATTCAGTCGGCGGTGAGTTTGAATGCCTTGGCAGCGCACTTATGGAAAACGGATACACATTCATGCAGCTGCTGGGTGACTACCCTGCTCTGCAGCTGGATATATGCAGAGTAAAATAAAAAACATGACACAAAAGTTATATCAGAGGTCATTTCAGATGGAATACAGAATAAGCAATGAGCTTGCAAAAGCAAGAGAATATGAAAAGGAACAGGAAGCACTTATAAAAGAAGAAGACCGTCCGGTCTATCACTTTACACCGCGCACGGGCTGGCTGAATGATCCGAACGGACTCTCTTATTATGATGGGAAATATCACCTTTTTTATCAGTATCATCCGTATGATTCTCATTGGGGACCGATGCACTGGGGGCATGCTGTCAGCAAAGATATGATCCGGTGGAAATATCTGCCGTGCGCTCTCGCACCTGACACAGAATATGACGGATCCGGATGCTTTTCAGGTTCAGCTCTCGTGATGGATGACGGCAGCCATTTGCTTATGTATACCGGATGCGGAGACAGTTCAGCTGATCCGACAGGCAAAGGCAGATGGATCCAGTCGCAGAATATCGCTATTAAAAGCCCCGGCAGTGATGAGTATATAAAATACGGGAAAAACCCGGTCATCAAAGAAAAGGATTTGCCGGAAGGCGGAGATGCATATGAATTCAGAGATCCTTATCTGTGGAGAGCTGAGGACGGTACATTCAGAGTACTGGTAGCAAACGGCAGGACTGATGAGGAGACCGGCACACAGCTGACTATGTACCGCAGCGATGACGGCTTTAATTGGGGAAGCGGCAAGGTGCTCTTTGAAGATGAACGCAGGATAGGCGTTATGTGGGAGTGTCCTAACTTTTTTCCGCTTGGAGACAAGCATGTACTTATAGCAAGCCCCATGGATATGCAGGCTGAAGAAGAGGAAGCTGTTGGTTCGATCAGATTCCCGCAGGGCAACAATGTCTGCTATATTACAGGAAAATACGATAAGAAAAGCGAAGATTTTACTCCGGATTCGGATGATGCCGACACCGGTTACTATATATACGAGCCTGTCGATGGCGGTCTGGATTTCTATGCGCCTCAGGTCATGAAGACTCCTGACGGAAGACGCGTGATGATCGGCTGGATGCAGGATCCGATGATGGGCAACCTTCATGATGTGAAAGATTTCAGGATATTCGGTCAGATGACTGTTCCGCGCGAGCTGAGCATGAAAAACGGCAGGCTTCATCAGTGGCCGGTGAGCGAGATCGAAGAATACAGAACGGATAAGGACATTTACAGCGGAGTTGCTTTCGGAAATGACTGGATACGCATCCCGTCGATATGTGGCAGAGCCATTGACCTGACTCTGGATATAAAGGCGGAAAGCACATGTGAAGAGCTTGGAATCAGGTTTGCTGCCGATAAAGAGCACCACGTAGAGCTGAGGTTTGATGTGGCCAGATCTGTATTGACAATAGACAGGAGCAATTCAGGTCAGCCGGATAATATAACTAAAAAAAGATCTCTTAAAGTCAGAGACCGTAACGGGAAACTCAGTCTCAGACTTCTGATCGACAGATACAGCGCAGAGATATTCATAAACGACGGTGAACAGACCATGTCAGTCACCTACTATACAGATCCTTCAGCGCAGGATGTTTATTTCAAAGCGAACGGACCAGCATACATGGATATCGAAAAATACGATCTGCAAAAATAACATGATAAACGACGCGGAATCAATGCGGAATGAGATAAAAAATATTCATATTAGGTCTGACTTAGTGTAAAATAATCTAGGGAAGAAGGGGGATCTTCAGATCTCCCTGTTCTTTTCAATGCTTAAACGGAGCAGATCAATGCTTAAACAGAGCGGAGGATGAAAAAATGACAGATATCCTGACTTTGGGAGAATTACTCGTAGATATGACTCAGACCGGCACAGATGTAGACGGGAATGCTGAGTTTACCGCATATCCGGGCGGAGCACCGGCCAACGTAGCAGTAGCTGCTGCAAGGCTCGGAGCGAAGACCGGGTTTATAGGCAAGGTCGGAAATGACGCGTTCGGGAGAAGCCTTTCAGAGACGCTCAGAAAGGAAAAAGTAGATACATCCGGACTCTTCACATGCAATGATGTGCCAACGACCATGGCTCTGGTCTCGATAGATTATAAAGGGGAGAGAGAATTCTCATTCTACAGAAACCCGGGTGCTGATACGCAGCTGACGGCAGATGAGGCTGTTTCTTCTATTAAGGGAACAGGAGATGAGCTGCCGCATATACTGCATGTTGGTTCGCTTTCCATGACGACGATGCCTGCGAGGGAAGCTTGTGAGTCTGCTGTACGTTTTGCCAGAGATAACGGAGTGCTGATCAGCTATGATCCTAACTATCGTGCCGCTCTCTGGGACAGCGAAGAGCATGCGATAGAGATGATGAAATCATTGCTGCCGTTTGCTGATATCCTCAAGGTCTCTGATGAGGAGATGCTGATGCTGACCGGCACCGGAGATTTTGCTGAGGGCAGCAGGATCCTCTCTGAGTACGGACCGACCCTGGTCCTGGTGACACTCGGAAGCAAGGGCGTTTTCGCAAGATACGGTGATTTCGCTGAAACAGTACCGGGATTCAGTGTCCGTGTAGCAGATACCAATGGTGCAGGAGATACGTTCTTCGGAGCGATGCTGGCTCAGATATCATGGAGGTATGGACTGCTTAAGGATATCGGAGCAGAAGAACTTCGCGACATGGTAACATATGCGAATAAGGCAGCATCACTTACGTGCTCGAGACACGGGGCGATCCCGGCTATGCCTTATGCATATGAGATGGAAATATAACGCAATATAACGCAATAATAACACCGGCAGATGATCGATATTTAAGAAGAATTCGGGGTGGCTTATGGCTAAGAGAAGAAACATTTTTCAGGAAAGACTGGACAAACATATTGAGGAACTGAGGGAGCTTTACCTCGGGCTTTATGATGATGAGCACGCCTTTGAGTATTTCCTCGGTCAGCTCAAAAAAAGCTACACAGCAAGGAAGCAGTCACTTCGCAAGCTCGACGAAAAGCGCGAGGCTGATCCGGGCTTCTATAATTCCAACAAGATGCTGGGCATGATGCTCTATACCGAGAATTTCGGCGGCGACCTCAACGGGGTCAGAGAAAAATTGCCATATCTGAAAGAGTGCGGGGTCAACTACCTGCATCTGATGCCGTTGCTCGACTCACCGGAAGGAAAGAGTGACGGAGGCTATGCGGTATCGGATTTCCGCAAGGTGCGTCCTGATCTGGGAACGATGGACGATCTGGAAGAACTGACCGGAGCATGCCACAGGCGCGGCATGATGGTGTGTCTGGATTTTGTTATGAACCACACAAGCGAAGAGCATGAGTGGGCTAAGGCTGCAAGATCCGGAGATATCGGTGCTCAGCAGAGATATTTCTTTTACGACGATTGGGATATTCCTAATGCGTATTCGAAGACACTGCCTGAGGTATTTCCTGAGACTGCACCGGGGAACTACACATATCTTGAGGACTGCAACAAGATCGTTATGACATCGTTCTACCCGTTCCAGTGGGATCTGAACTATGCTAATCCGATGGTCTTCAACGACATGACAGACAATCTTATGTATCTTGCCAACCGTGGTGTTGACGTCGTAAGGCTAGATGCAGTCCCGTATATCTGGAAGTCCCTTGGTACCAACTGCCGTAACCTCCCTGAGGTGCATGTTCTTGTGCGCATGATGAACCTCGCGTGCAGGATCGTCTGCCCGGGAGTCATACTTCTCGGTGAAGTCGTTATGGAGCCTAAGGAAGTAGTGCCGTATTTCGGAACTCCTGAAAAGCCTGAATGCGACATGCTGTACAATGTGACTACCATGTGCACGATCTGGCATACTCTGGCAACAAGGGATGTCAAGCTGCTGCGCCATCAGATAGAGCAGATCGAACTGCTGCCAGCCAACTGTCTGTTCCAGAACTATCTGAGATGTCACGACGATATTGGCTGGGGACTCGATTACGGATACCTGGGATGGTTCGGCATTACCGAAGCGCCTCACAAGAAGTATCTCAACGACTATTTTACCGGCAGATGGCCTGGAAGTCCTGCCCGCGGTGAGCTTTATAATGACTCTGAGGTACTCAGAGATGCCAGGCTCTGCGGTACTACGGCTTCTCTCTGTGGAATTGAGGCTGCGATCTACGAGAGAAATGAAAACGCTCTTGTGCTTGGCGTTGCTGCAGATATCATGCTTCATGCGCTTATGTTCACACTTAAGGGTATCCCTGTTCTTTACAGCGGAGATGAGATAGGCATGCTCAATGATTACAGCTATCATGAGGATCCTAAAAAAGCTGATGACAGCAGATTCATTCACCGCGGCAAGTTCGATTGGGAACTGTCGGAAGAGAGAAATACAGAAGGAACTGTTCAAAACATAGTATTCACCAGACTGTCTGAGCTTGAGGCGATCAGAAAGTCCAATGATGTGTTCCGTTCAGATGGAGATATGTTTTCTGTCAATGCCGGAAGCGATCAGATCCTTGGCATCGGACGCTCATATGGCGGGAAAACGCTGCTTGGGCTGTTCAATTTCACTCCGGACTACAGCAAGGCGGTGATCGAGAACGCTGCCTGGGATGACCTGACAGAGCCTGACAGGGAGTTCACTCAGGGAGAAGGAACCATGACAGAGTACTGGCTGGAGCCATACGGATTCCGCTGGCTGCTTAAATAGAAAATTCTTATTGAAAAACTCAGGCCCGCGGATCAGATGACAGAAGTTCATCACGCGGGCTTTTTTACTAAAAGGAGACAGAATGGCAGGAATGAATCAGACACCTACGGGTGAGAGAGTGCATATTGGATTCTTCGGACGCAGGAATGCGGGCAAGTCAAGTGTCGTAAATGCTGTGACCGGACAGGATCTCGCAGTAGTGTCCAATGTTCGCGGCACAACGACCGATCCTGTGAGCAAAGCGATGGAGCTGCTGCCTCTTGGCCCTGTAGTGATCATCGACACTCCGGGATTCGATGACGAGGGAGGTCTCGGCGAGCTTCGCGTACGAAAAACCAGACAGATACTGAACAAAACCGATATCGCTGTTCTGGTCATAGATGCTACAGCAGGGCTGACAGAGAGCGACAGAGAGCTGGCAATGCTCTTTAAGGAAAAGAAGATTCCTTATCTCGTCGCATTCAATAAAAGTGATATCTTGGAAGATTCCGAGGAAGCGCAGCTGGATGCAAGCGAAGAAGCTCTCAGGCTGCAGACGGATATAGCAGGAGGCAGCTCCGGGATCATCCATGTGAGTGCTCTGACTGACGATGGCATAGATGAACTGAAAAACAGGATCGCAGCCATCAGACCTGCAGGAAGTGACAAAAGACTCGTAGCTGACAAGATCAATGAGGGGGACCTCATCATTCTCGTGGTCCCTATCGATAAGGCAGCGCCAAAGGGCAGGCTTATACTGCCTCAGCAGCAGGCTATACGGGATATACTCGATACCGGAGCGATCTCAGTAGTATGCCGTGAGTCTGAACTTGCCGATACACTCAGCAAGATAGGGAGAAAGCCGGATCTGGTCATCACAGACAGCCAGGTCTTCGGGAAGGTAGACAGCATCCTCCCGGATGATATTCCGCTGACATCATTCTCGATACTGATGGCACGATACAAGGGGCTACTCAATGATGCCATAAAAGGGGTAGCTGCCATAGACAGTCTGAAGGACGGTGACACCGTCCTGATAGCCGAGGGCTGTACACATCATCGCCAGTGCGGAGATATAGGTACGGTCAAAATACCGAAGTGGCTGACTAAATACACAGGCAAAAGTATCAACTTTAAGACTGTAAGCGGAACAGAGTTCCCTGATGACCTCACACCTTATGCTCTTGTTATCCACTGCGGCGGATGCATGCTCAGCGAGAGAGAGGTCAGCTATAGAGCAAAAAATACGGTGGACCAGGGCGTTCCGATCACCAACTACGGCACCATGATCGCGTTCGTACACGGGATACTGAAACGCAGTCTCGGTATATTTCCTGAACTTGAAAGACAACTGTGATCTCACAGTTGTTTTTATTGTGAATAGTATAGTCTTGACCAGGTGGATTTGGTAAAATAAGGACAATATTCACGTACCTTGCTGCGGCAGACCCGCTGCAAGGTATAAAAGATGAGGTATTACATATGAAGCGACGTTAGCCGGTATACGCATCCCATCGGATGCAGTGGCAGAAATACTGACTGGCACGCTGGTTTTCTTATGCAGCTATCACAATTGTGGATATTGTAAAAGAGAGAGGGATATCGTATGAGAAAGTATAAGTGCAAATATGACATAGAGTTCCAGGACCTCAAGGAGATCATGGACTTTGTGGCGGATAAGTACGGCAAAAATGTCGGTTTCATATATAAAAGTGCCGACAGGAAAACCAAGACCGAGATCACTTACCGCAAATTCAGAGAAGATCTGGATGCTGTGGGAGCATACTTGATCAGCAAAGGTCTCAAAGGCAAGAAGATCGTAGTCATCGGACCTAATTCATATCAGTGGCTGGTGGCATACTATGCTGTAGTTATCAACGTCGGAGTAGTGGTTCCGCTCGATAAGGGGCTTCCTGAAGATGAAATAGTCAATTCGCTTGTCAAGTGCAAAGCGGATGCTATCATCTATGATGACAGCCTCAAGATGGACTTCGAGAGCATCATCAAAAAGGAAGGCGTTACTGCAGAGATGCTCATTCCTATGAGCGATTTCACTCAGGAAAAGATGCCTGCACTTGCGGCTCTTATCAAGCAGTACAAGCCTGAGTTCAAGGTCATAGACAAGCATGCTGTTGATATCATCCTGTTCACATCAGGAACATCCGCAGATGCCAAGGCTGCACAACTGACACAGCGCAATATCGCATCTACTATCGCAGCGATGCGTAAAGTTGAGCCTATCTATGAAGACGATGTCGAAATGATATTGCTTCCGCTCCATCATGCATTCGGAAATCAGGGCGTTTTGATGTTCATCAGCAACGGCTGCACCAATGTTTTCTGCAGCGGACTTAAATACGTCCAGAAAGAGCTTAAGGAATACGGAGTCACCGCATTCTTCTGCGTACCTCTGATCATTGAGTCGATGATCAACAAGGTGCTCAAGACAGCTGAGAAAGAGGGAAAACTTGCCAAGCTCGAAACAGGTCGTAAGATCTCCAAAGCATTGATGAAGGTCGGCATAGATGTCAGACGTAAGATCTTCAAGGATGTTATCGACGGCCTCGGCGGCAAGCTGAGATTCCTCATAAGCGGTGCAGCAGGTCTCGATCTGAAGATCCTTGAGTACGCGACGGATTTCGGTATCCTTACAGTACAAGGGTACGGACTTACTGAGACCGCGCCGACTATCGCTTCTGAGAGCTATTTCTACCGCAAGCCTGGATCAGTCGGACATGCTATGCCGGGAGTTGAAGTCAAGATCAATAATCCTGACGAAAACGGCATTGGTGAACTTTTCGCAAGAGGACCTAACATCATGACAGGATATCTTGATGATGAGGAAGCAAACAGAGAAGTGTTCGTTGACGGCTGGTTCAATACAGGCGATCTGGCGCGTATAGATGAAGAGGGATACATCTTCCTGACAGGCCGCAAGAAGAATGTCATCGTACTGAAAAACGGCAAGAACATCTATCCTGAAGAGATAGAGTTCCTGATAGACAAGGTCCCTTATGTAGTTGAGAACGTCGTTATGGGTGAGGAAGAAGGCGATGATTACAGGCTGGTCGCTCATGTCGTCTACGATCCTGAAGCCGAAGCGGTCAAGGGCAAGAGCGAGACGGAAGTCCAGGCTCTTATCGATGAGGATATAGAGAAGATCAACAACGACATGCCAAAGTATAAGCGTATTAAACAGGTATATCTCAGAACCGAGCCGTTTGAGAAGACTACTACACAGAAGATCAAGAGAAGAACAGTGAAATAGTTTTCCTGCAGATCGTTATTGGCGAGCTTTATTGACCGGGAGGAAAAAGAGTGAAAAAGAGTGTAAGAAGTCTAGTGATCATTCTGCTGGTTATGGCAGCTATGATAGTCTCAGCAGGATGCGGCCCTAAAAAGCCGACTGCGGATGATGCGAAGGATTATGTTAAGGCCGTTCTCGATGTAATGTGCACCGGAGACTATGATCACTCCGTGACGCTCGCAGATATCGAGGAAGGAAAAGAATCTGAAGTACTCGACGAAGCGATTCAGGCGGTACTGGATTCACTGGAATTCAAAGATCAGCTGTCTGAAGAAGTAAAAGCCAATCTCAGTGATTGCCTGGCCAATGCGTTTTCAAAAGCAAAATACGAGGTCAAGGACGCGGTCGAGACAGAAGACGGTGGATATGATGTTACTGTCACTATCGAACCGCTGGACCTTTTCGCTCCTCTTGGTGGTCCTGAAATGGAGATCCTTCAGGAAAGACTTATGGAGAATGCCGGTCAGTATCTGACAATGTCAGAAGATGAAATGATGAACAGTATGTTCACACTGATGATTGATATGCTTAACGAAGGTCTCGAGAATCCTCAGTATACTGAGCCTGTGGATGTCACCGTACACTACGGACTTTTGGATGAGGAGAATAATCTGTACGGATGCGATGAGGCAGAAGGAAAGAAGCTCGGAGAGAAGATATTCTACGTTGCTGAAAATTGATATATAAAATACTTCAACTCAAAAGATAAAGGTCGGTAATAATTAAAACATGTAGAAAAATAAAAATACAGGTTTAGGAAGGGATAAAATGAAGAAGAAATTATTAGTTTTCATGGTAATCACAACTTTACTGATCATGGCCGGATGCAGCAGTACTCCGGCTGAAGATCAGACAACGGATGATCAGCAGGCGACAGCAACTGAGGAGGTACAGGAAGATACTGCAGCTGATACGACTCAGGCAGAACCTGCTGCTGATGCAACTCAGGCAGATGCAGCTTCAGAGGGCATAAGCGAACAGGAAGCGAAAGAGATCGCACTGAAACATGCAGGATTTAAAGAGAGTGATGTAGAATTCACCAAAGTCAATAAAGAAATGGATGACGGCGTCTGGCAGTATGAGATCGAATTCATCGCAGGCGAGATGGAGTATGATTATGATATCAACGCGGAAACCGGAGATGTCATGAGCTTTGACTCTGAAAGTGTTTATGACGACTGATCAGCAGAAAAACAGTCAGAAAAGAAAAGCAACTATACTATAAAGAAAGGGGTTTCAGCTAATCTGAAGCCTCTTTTGAATTGTCATAAGTATGAGTATTCCATTCAAAAGGAGGTACATCCATGGTGTGTTTTCCCGAAAGCCGGACCGTAAAAACACATGTTGTATAGCATCTTTGAATCAAAAGAGAGGCGACCATTGAGATAAACTATATTTGAATGTAACTAGATAAAGTTTATCAATTTTGATGGATTCCCGGCTGATAGTACAATTTGTAATGTAGGGAGATGTTTTGGTACGCTTTTTTGTGCCAAAAACCACACTTAAATGAAATAATAAGGGAGAAAGAATTATGGCAGACAATCAAAAAATGTGGGCTGATCTTGGAATGAACCTCGAGATGCACGATATGCTGTGCGCAGTACTTCCGGGAGCTATCGGCGACGTATTCATGTCACAGGAGAACAGACCTGAAGCTATGGATTATTTTGACATGGTCCTCGCTGATGTCCACGGACTAAGACCGGCTGAGCTCGTTGAGTTCAGAAAGAACGGCGGCAAGGTATTCGGCACATTCTGCGCTTATGTACCTGACGAAGTCATCGTAGCAGCAGGAGCTATTGCTACAGGTCTCTGCGCAGGTTCACAGTTCTGGGTACCTGGCGGTGAGAGATATCTTCCAGCCAACACTTGCCCTCTGATCAAGGCTATGCTCGGCGCAAGATTCGACAAGACCTGCCCGTTCTACAGACTGGCTGACGTATATATCGGTGAGACTACTTGCGACGGCAAGAAGAAAGCATATGAGATCCTCGGCACTGATGTACCTATGCACATCATGGATCTGCCTCAGATGAAGAGAGAAAAAGATTATCTGAAGTGGGCTGATGAGATCAAGGATCTCAAGGACCTCGTCGAAAAGGAGACCGGAACAGTTGTTACAGAGGAGAAGCTGGCTGCAGCTATCAAGCTGATCAATGCTAAGAGAGGCGCTCTTGAGAGACTGTATGCTCTTCGCCGCAATGCTAACGTTCCTATCTCCGGAACAGATACACTGCTGATCAGCCAGATCGCATACTACGATGACCCTGCAAGATTCACTGCAATGGTCAACAAGCTGTGCGATGAACTCGAGAAGAGAATCGCTGACGGTGTAAATCTTGCAGAAGGCAAGAAGAGGATCCTCATCACAGGAACACCTATGGCTATTCCTAACTGGAAGCTGCATAACCTCGTTGAGACAAGCGGCGGTATAGTAGTATGTGAAGAGACCTGCACAGGTACAAGATACTTTGAGAACCAGGTAGACGAGAGCGGTGCGACACTCGACGAGATGATCCAGAACATCGCAAACAGATACATGAGCATCAACTGCGCATGCTTCACTCCTAATACAGCAAGAGCTGATGATGTCATCAGACTGGCTAAGGAAAGCAAGGCTGACGGAGTCATCGACGTCAACCTCATGTTCTGCCAGACATATGACATCGAGGGAAGAAGCCTCGAAGAGAGATGCAAGGCAGAAGGCATCCCATTCCTCGGCATCGAGACAGACTACACTGACAACGATGCTCAGCAGCTCAAGACAAGGATCGGAGCATTCATCGAGCTCCTCGGCTAATCAAGCCATTTACAACTTAAGCTGATAATGCTAATATGGGGCGGGAGTCATTCCGCCCCATAATTTCGCAGAAAACAGGTATTTATGGCAGAATATCTACATTACTACATTTTATTTCAGAATCATACAGACGCGACAGCGATGTACCGCACTCTCAAGAGCAGCGGCATCTATGCTCAGATAAGTCCGACACCCAGAGAACTAAGTGTCTGCTGCGGCGTTTCTCTTCTGATACATGGTGAAGACGTCGAGCATATCAAAGAAATAGCTGCTGATAAAAAGCTTAATTACCTTTCAATAGACGGACTCAATAACACATTCGACAACACGAGGCACAAATATGGCTAAGAAATACATAGGAATCGACATAGGATCAACTGCATCAAAGGTATGCGTTCTTGAAGATGGGCAGGAGCCGGTCTTTGAAGTCCTCCCTACAGGATGGAACAGCAAGATAACTGCGGGGATCATCAAGGAAGATCTTGAGAAGAGATATGGCGCGATAGAAGAAGATTCTCAGGTAGTGGCTACAGGCTACGGCAGGATAAGTGTCGATTACGCGGATCATGTCATTACCGAGATCAGCTGCCACGGCAGAGGCGGTTACGAAATGATCGGTCGTGACTGCACCATTATTGATATCGGCGGCCAGGACACCAAGTATATCAATGTAGTGGGCGGCAGACCTGTTGATTTCCTGATGAACGATAAATGTGCTGCCGGTACCGGCAAATTCATCGAGGTCATGGCCAACAGGCTCGGCCTGACCATAGAAGAGCTCTTTGAGCTTGCCGAGATAGGAAATCCTATTTCGATAAGTTCTCTCTGCACGGTCTTTGCTGAGTCTGAAGTCATCAACTATATGGGTGAGGGAAGAAGCCGCGAAGATTTGTCCGCAGGTGTTATAGATTCTGTAGCGCTCAAGGTGGCGACACTTGTTCAGCGCAAAGAACTGCAGGATACGATCATTATTACCGGCGGATTCAGCAACAATGAATTTTTCGCCGGACTCCTGAGCAAAAAGCTTGGAAAGACGGCTCTGGCAATGCCGCTCGGAAGATATGCCGGAGCATACGGAGCTGCTCTTCTTGCCAAAGAAAAATCCAGAAAGAACAGCTGATACCTAATGAAAAACTGAAGCATACGCCGCCAGACCACTGACATGGGTGACGGCGTTTTTTGTTGGCTTTTGGCATGTTTTCTGTACAGATATTGGTGCTTCATAAATTGTAAACGCGTGGCACAGTGTGTTATCATTAAAACAGATATAAGAATCGTTATTCCGGAGGATCATCTATGTTCAGAAAAATGAAGGACAGCCCATATTTCAAGGCAGCAATGGTATTGCTGATCAGTGGCGGCATCCTTATAGTCTTTTATAATCTGGTGGTCAACACCAAGATCTCGGTCGGCTTTGAGACTCTGAACAAAACACTGGCTCCTGTTTATATAGGAGGTATTTTTGCATTCATCCTCTGCCCGGTTTACAACGCCTGCGTCAAAGCAGGTTACAGAAAGATGCTTGAGGGGGCTTCAAAAAAAGGCTTTTCGTTCGGTTCGATGATCATCCATGACGATGGGACAAGCATCGTAGTAGATAAAGAGGAAAAACGCAGAATATTGACGATGGCAAGAGCTTTTGCTTCACTCGTATGCGTCATAATAGTTGTCGGTCTCGTCGGACTGTTCATATATTTTGTTGTTCCTCAGGTGGTGGCAAGCGGTGTCAACCTTATAAATACCATGCCTGAGAGACTGGATTTCCTGTCCGGGTGGTGTTCAGTACATCTTGCACATTTCCCTATGGTAGCTACATGGGTAGACAATGTTGCAAATGCAGGCAACACAGAGATACTCAACTGGGTACAGGAACATATCCTGTCAGGCAATGCAGTCAGCATAGCGACAATGATATCTACCGGTGTCATCACTGCAGTCAAGTATGTTGCCAACGCATTTATCGGTCTGCTGATCATGGTCTATCTTCTCAACTATAAGGAGAGACTTTTCGCCATTATGCGCAAGATCGTCAACGCTACATGCAGCACCAAGAGAAAAGCCACACTTTATGAATTCGCGAGTATACTCAACGAAACGTTTATCGGCTTTATCGTAGGACGTATCATAGACTCATTCATTATCGGAGTACTGTGCTACATTGTACTGAAGATATGCGCTATACCTTTTGCACTGATGATCAGCGTGATAGTCGGAATAACGAATATTATTCCTTTCTTCGGACCGTTCATCGGAGCGATTCCTTCGGTTTTCATACTGATGCTTGAAGAGCCGATAGATGCCCTGTATTTCATTATCATCATAGTGATCATCCAGCAGATCGACGGCAATATCATCGGACCTAATATCGTTGGGAACGCGATCGGCATCAGCAGTTTCTGGATACTGATATCTGTGCTCATCGGCGGTGGTCTGTTCGGGTTCCCGGGTATGGCGCTCGGCGTACCGGTATTTGCTGTGTTCTACAGATATGCTGACAAGCTGACAATGGCCAGCCTGAGACGGAAGGATAAAGACACGACAACAGCATACTACTTCAGCCTTGAACCTTACGGGATAGAGGATGATGAGGTGGCTCTCGATACCGACAGCGTCAAGAAATCATCTCTCTTTGACAAGCTAAAACCGAAGAAAGGTACGAAAGACAATAAATACATATATGATCAGAAGGACTCCATCATAGACGGCAATGCCGAGGAGATCCGCAGACTTATAGAACGGGAGAAAAACAGAGAATGACCGGCAACGGACTATCAATAAAAGAAACAACAGCTAAGGTTATAGAAGAGATAAGAAGAGTCATTCCGGCAGACCGAGTGCTGAAAGATGAGCTCATGTCTGCTCATACATCATTCAGGATCGGCGGACCGGCTGATGCTCTGGTTATATGCAGTACTGAAGAGGAGCTGGCGGCGGTTCTGGGTATATGCACATCACATCCGGATGCAGAGCATATGCTGATCGGCAACGGTTCCAATTTTCTTGTATCTGATGACGGATACCCCGGGATCATGATAAAGCTCGGTGGAGATTTTGACAGTATTTCTATCGTAGGAGATGCCGATGACGGTGATGTTATGGTCAGAGCCGGTGCAGCAAAATTCCTCTCGGGAGTAAGTGCATATCTGACGGAGCATGGTCTCAGCGGGATGGAGTTTGCAAGTGGGATCCCGGGCAGTATCGGCGGCGCGGTATTCATGAATGCAGGAGCATATGGCGGAGAGATGAAGGACGTAGTCAGCTCAGTGAGGCTCATGAGACCTGATGGCTCTGAGATACTTGAGATGTCTGCCGATGAAATGGACTTCGGATACAGGCACAGCATGGTCGAGGAAAGCGGGCTGATTGTCGTATCGGTATTGCTTAAACTAAGCAGAGATGACCCCGCCGAGATCGTTGCGAGGGTCCATGAACTGCAGGAAAGAAGAAACTCCAAGCAGCCTGTGAATTATCCAAGTGCAGGGAGCACTTTCAAGAGGCCTGTTGGCGGTTTTGCTGCTGCGCTTATCGATGAGGCAGGCCTGAAGGGGTACAGATGCGGAGGCGCGATGGTATCTGAAAAGCATGCCGGATTCGTGATCAATGCAGGTGGTGCTACAGCAGAGGACGTCCTGAGTGTAATGAGACATGTCAGGGAGAAAGTATACGAGAACAGCGGCATAATACTGGAGCCTGAAGTCAGACTTATCAACTGTAAATTGTAATTATTAATAATATGGATATCGAAAAAATAAAAGAAAAATTCAAAATAACAGGTGACTTTCACACACATTCGGTCCACTCAAAAGTAGGCCCGTATATACATGGCAAAGGCAAGATCATTGAGAATGTGGCGGCAGCTGCATTTAAGGGGCTTAAGGAGGTGGCGATTACCGACCACGGTCCGGCAGACTTTTATGGACTGTCGCTTAAAAAAATACCTGAAATGCGTGCAGACATAGCTGAAGCGATCAAAGCATTCCCGCGTGTTAAAGTATATCTGGGAGTTGAGGCTGACATCGTCGATACACCTAATGGACTCGACATATCAAAAGAGGACTTTGCTCTTTTCGATTTTGTCAATGCCGGATATCACTACGTGCCTAACTGCCATATGATCAAGAACTGGCTGGCATTCAGGTTCCCCTGCCCGTCCGGGATAAAGGAATCGCTCAGAAAGCAGAATACAGAGCGTATCATCAAGGCGCTTACTTGCAATGATATCCGGATACTTACGCATCCGGGGGACAAAGCATATATAGATACTCATGCAGTAGCGAAGGCGTGCGAGGAAACCAATACTCTCGTAGAGGTAAATGCAAGACACAGACATCCTAATTGTGAGGAACTCAGGATATACGCCGGATACGATGTAAAGTTCGTCATAAGCAGCGATGCACACAGTCCTGAAAAGGTCGGTCGATATGCAAAGAGCATGCAGCTTGCACTTTCAGCAGGTATCACTCCGGACAGGATCGTGAATATAGAAGAAACGGGTAAGTAAAATGAAAGTCGTGATCATAACAGGGATGTCGGGCGCCGGCAGGAGCAGAGCAGCTGACTGGCTTGAGGACCAGGGGTATTATTGTGTCGATAATATGCCTCCCGCTCTGATAGACCGTTTTCTTGAAATGACTGCTGCAGACACCAATCGCATCGATAAAGTAGCATTTGTTACAGACCTCCGGGGCAGAAGCTTCTTTGATCAGCTCTCCAAGGTCATAGATGATCTCAGAAAGAGAAAAGGCATTGATTTGACGGTGCTCTACATGGAAGCTGCACCTAAAGAGATAGTCCGCAGATACAACGAGGTCAGAAGGAACCATCCTCTCAGCGGTGCTGAGGCAAGCCTCGAAGTCATAGAAGAAGAAACAAGGAGACTCAAAGAGATCCGCGGAAAGGCAGACCTGATACTCGATACCACCAATCTCAAGGTCGCAGAACTCAATTCCGAGCTTGATAAGATGATATTCGGCGGCTCCGGATCATCGAATTTTGCAGTCAATATCAGTTCATTCGGGTTTAAATATGGTATCCCAAGTGAGGCTGATATCATGTTCGATGTAAGATTCGTGCCCAATCCGTATTGGGTGCCAAGTCTGAGGAAACTGACAGGAAATAATAAGAAAGTTGTCGATTTTATCTTCCGGAACGAGATAGCTGGGCAGTTTGTTGAATCGACTCATGCATTGATCATGACCATGGTACCCGGTTACATAAATGAGGGAAAGTATCATCTGAATATCGCTTTCGGATGTACCGGCGGCCATCACAGATCAGTCGCTATAGCCAATGCAATGGCGGAAAAGTTCAAAGAGGACGGGATGCGTGTCAGAGTAAATCACCGTGATCTCGACCTGCAGAACAAGAAACGATAGGTACCGATGTCTTTTTCATCAGATGTAAAGGGCGAACTCGCCAGACTCGAGAATAAGAAACAATGCTGCAAGCTGGCGGAGACCGCCGGCTTTCTTCGAGTGTCAAGTTCCATCAGACTGGCGGGAGGAGGGAAGCTGGGGATAGTAGCAACTACTGAGAATGCAGCTATCGCCAGACATTACAAAAAAATGATAAAGGACTATTTCGGAAGCAATGCCAGGCTCAAAGTCGGAGACTCTCAGATGCCGGGTACTAATCGCCGAAAGAGCCGCAACCGCTATTATCTTGATATCAGTCCGGAGCAGAAATCGATGCAGATACTGAGAGAGACCGGCATGATGCTGATCCGTGCAGGTGACGACTATTTCAGCGATGGAATATATCAGCCGATCGTAAAGTCGAAATGCTGCCGCAAAGCATATCTGCGCGGGATGTTTCTGAGCTGCGGTACGATATCCGATCCGAGAAAAGGCTATCACCTTGAGTTCGTGCTTGATAAAGAACAGACAGCAAACGATCTGAAAAAGCTGATCGGCACATTCGTTGATCTTTCAGCCAATATCAGCAGGAGGGGCGACAGTCATATAGTATATATAAAAAAGGCACAGTACATCAGCGACCTGCTTGGCATCATGGGAGCAGACAATGCTGTGCTTGAATTTGAGAACATACGGATCAGCAGGAGCCTTCACGGAGATGTCCAGAGAATGCTTAACTGCGACACTGCCAATGTTGACAGGACACTCGCTGCAGCAGAAGAGCAGCGCGGCTGGATACGTGCGATAGCCGA
This sequence comes from uncultured Eubacteriales bacterium, assembly GCA_902786855.1. Lineage (GTDB taxonomy): Bacteria > Bacillota > Clostridia > Peptostreptococcales > Anaerovoracaceae > Crickella. The sequence goes on from CADAEH010000013.1 coordinate 61,901, forward strand.
GAAAGAACTTGGCAGAGCCGGGACTCCTGAGGAAATCGCTGACACTGGTTCTTCATTCTGGACTGATGGGCTCAGGCATCTCTCACCGCAGCTCAAGGAAGTCGTTTTTCTGCGATTATATAAACCGGATGCCAGTCTCGCAGATATAGGCGAGTCTCTTGTACCGCCGATCGGAAAGGCAGCAGTCAGTAAACGTTTTGCAAAAGTGAAGTCTCTCGCAGAACAATAAAACTAACAGGAAACAGGAAAAATGGAAAAGAACCAGACGATCGAACTGACGATAGAAGATATGCTTGATGACGGCAGAGCTTTCGGAAGAAACGAGGGCTGTGCTGTTTTTGTATCAGGTGGCTGCAGTATAGGTAAAGGCCACAGGGCAGCAGGAGCAGTACCAGGCGACAGGGTCAATGCTAAGGTGACCAAAGCTAAGAAATCATCAGCAGAAGCCATACTTACAGCCGTCCTTGATGCATCACCTGACAGGATCACTGCAGAATGCCCGTTTTTTGAGGAATGCGGGGGATGCACTTTGCAGGAACTCTCTTATGATGCTCAAAAAAAACTCAAGACCGATCAGGTCAGATCCAAGCTGTCAAGACTGGGAGGACTCACAGATCCTACGGTCAGAGATATTATTGGGGCGGATACTCTGAAATATTATCGCAATAAGGCTGTATTCGCTGTCGGTCCGCATGGTGAAGTAGGATTCAAAAAGGGCAAGAGCCACTTTGTGATCGATATAGAAGACTGCATGCTCCAGACAGATGCGGCTATGGTATGCGCAGATGCACTCAGACATTTTCTGCGCTCCTCAGGGCTGAAATGTATCACGCAGATGACTGTCAGAACAGCATTTGGCACAGGCGAGGTTATGGTTGTGCTCGAAACTGAGAAGAAAGAGATATCGGGACTGGAAAAGCTGATCGGTATGCTCGATGATGCCGTCTACAGCCTTAGCTGCGATGAGGAAGGGCAGCCTGTGAATGATGAGCAGGCATTTAGCCTTGAATCAGTAGCTGTGATACACAAGGGCAAATCACGCATAGCCGCCGGCAAGCCATCCATAACAGAAGAGATAATAGCTGACGACGGTCGCACTGTCCGATTTGAGATAAGCCCGCAGTCATTTTTCCAGGTGAACCCTGAGCAGATGATCAGGCTATATGACAAAGCAGCGGAATATGCCGCTTTGCAGGGCGGAGAAACTATTCTCGACCTATACTGCGGAGCAGGCACCATCGGTCTCTGGCTTCTTGACGAGCTCAGAAACAGAGACGAGGAGGCATTCAGCAATACTAAAGTGATCGGAATAGAATCCGTAAAACCTGCAGTTATAGATGCCAACAGAAACTCTGTCATAAATGAAGTCGTCAATACGAGGTACTTCTGCGGCAAGGCAGAGGAAGAACTGCCGGGAATGATGGGTCTGGCAAAACTGTACAAATGGAATGAGGTCAATGAACGTGTTGAACGAAAGCCTGAGATCACATTGGACCATGCTGATGTTGTGATTCTTGATCCGCCGCGCGCCGGCTGTGAAGAAGCCCTTCTTGATGCAGTGATCAAGGCAATGACGGAACGCATTGTTTATGTATCATGCGATCCGGGTACACTGGCAAGAGATATAAAATATCTTACCGCGAATGGATATGAATTTATAGAAGCTACGCCTGTCGACCAGTTTCCATGGACATCACACATCGAGGTAGTCGCGAAAATACAACGCAGGTAACGCTCAAAACCCTTGAAAATCAAGGCTTTCAGGATTTGGCGGTTTTTGCAGATTTTAGCAGGAAATACATCAACAGGCGTAGTTCCGAAAAAATGGCAGATTTCTAAAACCCTTGCAATTACTGCATTATACAGCCTTATTCATTCATTATTCATGTATTCTCACGCGGGGTAGTTCATACAATGGAAAAAATACACGGCTCTGTGTATACTCTTTATTCATTTTATGCATTTTTATGCATAATTGCTGCCAACCCTTGAAATTCAGCTTGTTTGCAGACTTTCGGAGCTGCTGAAAGCTCGCACAGTTGCGGGTGAATATTGATCGAATTATAGTAAGCATAGGTGAACACCGGTGTAATCAATTCCATCAGAAGGGAGGGTTCGCCTATTGAGAAGAAATAAGATAACTTCAATAGATTAATGCAGACGGTGAACTTTAGTAGTGCGGTTCATCTGGTTTACAGCTTCGGCTAACGGAGAACGACTTATGGGCGAAGCTGCAGGATCAGATAAAAGATATTCATTCAGAATCGATCGTGCCGGCAGCACGCTCCATGTCTTTGAAAGTGCCATAGATCTGCTCTCATACGCGACAATAATGAAGATGAGAACAGGTGAATGGAGAGCAGAACCTATGGTGTCTCTTGGTGGTGTATATGCTCCAAGTCCTAATAGTAAGCAATCGAAACTTCCAATTGCGCTTGAAAACATGACGCAAAATCAATCGCAAATAAATACGATTGCTCTGCATCTGGATAATGATTACGCCGGCAGGAATGCAGCATCAGCTATAGCAACACAGCTGGAAGAGAAATACGTTATCAGAGATGAACCTCCAGCATATGGTAAAGATTGCAACGACTATCTTCAGCACATGATCCGGCAGAAGCCCTCAAGACAAATGGGAAGAGAGTAGCCTGAAAACACGGCTGCTTGTGATAATATAAAAGCAGTCGAAATACATGGAAAAGACATGCACAAATCGGAATTTTACGCACAGTTTGATAGAGGATAATGAGAACAGCCAATTCTTCGAGAAACTAAGTGATTATTCCGGCCCTCCCAGAGCCACCTGTCC
>CADAEH010000014.1 GCA_902786855.1 uncultured Eubacteriales bacterium
CCGTGGGAGACTACCACGTTGATAGGTCAAAGGTGTAAGCACGGTAACGTGTTCAGCTGATTGATACTAATAGGTCGATAACTTGACCAGATGGTTTTGGAAGCTTGAGTGTTATTCAATTTTGAGGGTGCGAACCTTCAGAAGAAAATGCAGTGACTATAGCGAGGAGGATACACCTGTTCCCATCCCGAACACAGTAGTTAAGCTCCTTAGCGCCGATGATACTTGGAGGGCAGCCTCCCGGGAAATTAGGACGTCGCTGCTTTTTTCTTTTGTCAATAAAAGTGTCAGGTGAGAGATCTTGCCTGACACTTTTTGTTCATGTGGTCATTATGTATTTTTTCTGTACAATTGGTAAGCTTGCACTGGATTTAGAACATGATTTGACATATTCTTCCTTAACAATTATTCACAAAACCATCACAGTGGTGATAAAATGTGACTAATATTGGAGGCGTGTGTTCTCCGTGTTGTGATGATATAAAATATATCTGACTAAGAGAGGGAAAAGATATGAAAAAAGGATTAAGTGTTCTTCTCATCGCAGCAGCACTCTTCGGATTTTATGGCGGTGCCATCAATCTGAACGACGTTCTTGCTTGCAAAGATTATTGGGAAATAAAAGGTGAGGAGTCTACAGCTGACATGAACAAACTGGAAGACGGACTCAACCAGTTAAAAGAAAACGAGCAGGCATATCTCGATGGTGTCGATGCACTTGCAGATGGTGAACAGGCACTTGCAGATGGTGAAGTTGCACTCGCACAGGGCCGCAGGACTCTTGCTAAGGGTGAAGCAGATTATGCCGCAGCTCCTGGTAAGCTCAAGAAAGGTAAAAAAGACCTTTCAGATATTACCAGACTGATCAATGGTCTCAACAAGGCTAACAAGTCGTTCAATGACTATTCTGTCGGAGATGATGGCAAAAAAGGTCCATCATGGAAAAAGGGCTTCGAAGCAAAAGCTTCCAAGGCAGACTTTTCCGATGCAGGTCTCAAGCAGGCTAAAGGTGTGATCGAATCAACTGTTAAGAACAAGGCAAATGATGTTGCACTTATTGAGACAGTAGCTAAGGTCGAGCCTGGTACTATACTGAAGCAGATCAATGCAGCATCGAAGAGCGGTCAGGAGTACAAAGAATTCGATAAGGCTATGCAGAATGCAAGCAAAACTTTCGGATCAGCTATAGCTACTCTTAAAGCTTTCTCTGCACTTGCAAAAAGTAAAGCCAGCGATCTTGGCGGCGCTGCTTCTCAGATCGCTGCAGCTCCGGATTCCGCTAAAAATCTGAATGCGGCTCAGATGAAAGGCGCAATGTCTAAGATGGAGGCAGGAGTTAAACAGGCTACTGCAGCTATGGGCGGTATCGACATAAAGGGTATGTCGGAAGATGAACTCAAAGCACTCGTTGCTCAGGTACCGGCACTCAAGGACACTATTACATCATATATCGGTCTGAAAAAGCTCCTTGCAGGAAGATCTGAGATCCTGAGTCAGCTTAATTCTTTCATGGGTCAGGCCGGCGCATATCTGCCAATGATAGAAAAACTGAATGCAGATGCTTATAAAGCAATCATGGCAGATGTAAATACACTTACAAAAACTGATGCATCAAATGCAGCTTTCGCAGCAGCTCTCAGCAATACTCCTTCCGGAAGCAATCCGGTACCGGGTCTTGCTCAGTGCTTAAGAGGCATTGCAGAAGTGCTTGATGAAAAGATTCAGGAAGCACAGTCCAGCAGGGACAGCTTTGATGCATGGGATGCTGGATATAAGCAGCTCAAGGCTGGTCAGGAACAGCTTGCTGATCAGGATGAAGGACTTCCATATGCGTTCCAGCAGATGAGGTCCAACAGCACACTGAGGAAGGCTCTGAAGAAGAGCGTTCCTGGCGCTTATGCTAAGCTTGCTAAGTATACAGGTAACAGACTTGCAGCTGATGATATGGATGATTTTGATGATGATATGCATGAAATCACATCCATGCTCAAGAAGATCATGCCGGTACTCCGCAAAGTAAAGGCCGACGGACAGAAGAAATACAATCAGGGCCTCAAGGATTACAAGGCTGCTCCGGGCAAACTGGCTGCTGGAAGAGCACAGCTTGCTGAAGGCGAGAGGACACTCATTGACGGACGCAAACAGCTTGCAGATGGTAAAGCAAAGCTTGGTGAGTACGAAGACGGCGAACAGCAGGTAAGAGATGGTCTCGCTACACTGATGGGAACAGCTCCGGACGGCGGACTTGCATCCATTCTTGAAAGACGTAATGGAGACGATGACTTCGATAATGGAGACGGTCACCTTGAACTCGCTGAGGGACTTGATGCTGTAGAGGTCGGCAGAGGATACCAGAGTGATTCAGGTGAGCTTATCACTAAGGAGCTTACTAACAGAGCAGTTGGAACAGGTCTGGGTCTGGGTGCAGGCGCACTTGCATTACTTGCCGGATTCCTCTCATTCATCAAGAAGAATAAGGCTGCAGGAATATCTGCACTTGCTTCTGCAGTAGCTGGTGCTGTAGCGATCGGCGTAGGCATGAAAGCAGGTATGGAGTTCTCGAATATTGCAGGATCGCATGGAGCTGGAATGGCACAGATCGCGGTTGGTGTGCTCGCAGCGGTTGCGATCGTACATGCAATCGTTCATTTCACAGCAAAGAAAGATGCATAATACAGTCGGATCTTTCTGGGGAACTGTGAAAACTGCACTTATAACTGCGTAAGTTAACAACACATCAAAGGGGAAGGCGGAATATGTATAAAAATCGCCTTCCCTATTAGTTTACACGTTTTGCAGGACTTTTCTGCACATCAGTCCTGCGATGGATATGAATACGTTGTTCTGTGCTGAAAAGAAGGTATCAGCTTATGGACGGGGATAAGATAAAGTTCAAAAGATGGCCGGAAGCTCTGATAGTGCTGCAGTCGGTCATATACGGCTTCGGTGATCCGATATCCAAGATCGCATTCGAGGTGACGCCGGTCTACACAATGATGACGGTGAGATATTTGATTGCCTTTGCTGTCTGCTTTATGCTGTTCCGCAAACGTGTGGTAAAGACCGTTAAGACAGTACCGGCCAAAGCATGGCTGATACCTGGACTATGCATGGGGCTTTATTATCTTCTTAACAATGTTGCACTCTCGATCACTGATGCTACATCTGTGGCATTTCTCAGATCCCTGTCCGTAGTTATTACACCTGCATTTGCTTTTCTTATATACAGGACCCATTACAAATGGCAGATCATCCTTATACAGGTGCTTGTGCTGCCCGGAATGTATTTGCTGTGTGTAAGGGGAGGACTGTCCGGATTTGGCATAGGTGAAATGATAACACTTATAGCTGCAGCTATGGCAGCGGGTTCTCTCGTATTCAGCAAGAATTATCTTGAAATGGTAGACCCGGCCAGTATGACGGTACTTCAGGCCGGCTGCTCGGCAGCTCTTGCACTTATAGGCTGCTTCTTCGTAGAAGGCGGCATACACCTTGAGAATACGACGGGTACCGCATGGCTGATCATTCTGTATCTCGCCATCACATGCACATTCCTCGGCTACCTGATGCAAAACCTTGCTCTGACCAGGATATCCGAGCGCACGGTAGCTCTGCTGCAGAGCCTGTGTCCGGTAATGACAGCAATATTCGCATTTTTTCTGCTGGGAGAGCGTCTGACTCCTGCAGGTATTGCAGGTGCACTGATAATAGTTGCATGTGTAACCGCCGGAGCCGCATTAGAATAACTTCCGTTCTTAAAAGATTTGCAGCTTCCATGCAAATGCAACCGGATTTTTAAACCGGCTTTCTGTCAAAGGAATTGTTTGACAGAAAGAACAAAGCGTGTCAAATAAAATGTTTGACACGCTTTTTCGATTGTGTTATCTTATAGCAGTGCGTAATAGGGGTTGCTGCGCTTTGTACTGAAATGGCGCATATAGACACCTGATCAGCACATGAAGGGTGATGGCATTATGGCTGGCAGCACGAAAAAGGGTAGTAAGAACAGCAGGAATACAGTTCCTGACATAGAGAACATCGAGTGGCAGAGTCTGCTGTATGACTTCTATGGCTCACTGCTTAAGGACAGCCAGAACGAAGTAATGGCCCTGTACCACGAGGACAACCTGAGTCTGTCAGAGATCGCTTCAGAACTCGGCATGAGTCGTCAGGCGGTTCATTACACACTCAAGAAGGCAGAGCGTGCACTCTGCGAATACGAGGAAAAGCTTGGACTCGTTGCCGGATACCATCGCGGGCAGGAGCTCGCTGCAAGAGCAAGGAACATAATAGAGAGCGGCATACAGGGCACATCTCATACGGACGGATCTGCCGCTGCGGAGTTGCTTTCAATAATAGATAAGCTGTCGGAATAGCATACGGTACATTGTCAACAGACGTTCAGGCCGAATGATTACCGGCATATGAGCTGAAATAATTTACGGAGAAGATATGGCATTCGAAGGACTTTCGGAAAAATTACAGAGCGCATTCAAAGATCTCAAGGGCCAGGGTGTAGTCACTGAAAAGGATTTTGACAATGCGATGAGAGCGGTCAAGATGGCTTTGCTCGAAGCTGACGTCAACTTCAAGGTCGTCAAGGACTTTGTCGCCACCATCAAGGACAAAGCTCTGGGTGCAGGTGTCCTGAGCAGTCTCACACCGGACCAGATGGTCGTCAAGATCGTCAAGGATGAGATGGTCGATATGATGGGAGGCACAGGCTCCAAGCTGACTTACTCACCGAGTGGATTCACGATCCTGATGCTGGTCGGTCTCCAGGGTACAGGTAAAACCACCACAGCAGGTAAGCTCGCTTCATATCTCAAGCAGACAGGTAAGCACCCGATGCTTGCAGCATGCGACATCTACAGACCTGCTGCTATAGATCAGCTCGAGATCGTGGGTAAAGCGGTCAAAACACCGGTCTATGTTGACAGAGAATCCCGCGATGTTGTAAAAATCGCCCAGGATGCGATCAAGGATGCTCAGAGAAAGGGCTGCAATGTTCTGATCGTCGATACAGCCGGACGTCTGCAGATCGATGAGCAGCTGATGGATGAGCTCAAGAGACTTAAGAAAGAAATAAGACCTCATGAGATACTTCTCGTAGTCGATGCTCTTACCGGTCAGGACGCGGTCAATATCGCGAGTGGTTTCAACGATGCTCTCGGCGTTGACGGGATCATCATGACCAAGATGGACGGTGATTCCAGAGGCGGTGCGGCACTGTCTGTCAAGGCTGTCACAGGCAAGCCTATCAAGTTCATGGGTACAGGCGAGAAATATAATGCACTTGAGCCGTTCCACCCTGACAGGATAGCTTCGAGGATACTCGGAATGGGAGACATAATGTCCCTCATCGAGCAGGCTGAGAATGCTTTTGACGAAGAAGAGTCACGTAAGCTCGAAGAGAAGATCCGCAGGAACAAGTTCGACCTTGAAGACTTCCTCAACCAGATGAGGCAGATCAACAAGCTTGGCGGACTTGCCAAGATCATAGACATGATCCCCGGTATCTCAGCAGCTGACAAGAAGAACATCGACCTCGAACAGGGTAGATCAGAGCTCAAAAAGATGGAAGCTATCATACTGTCCATGACACCTGAGGAACGTCGCAGACCTAATATCCTCAATGCATCAAGGCGCAAGAGGATAGCTGCCGGTTCCGGTCAGACCGTGCAGTCAGTCAATCAGCTCATCAAGAAGTATGAAGAGATGAAGAAAATGACCAAGATAATGGCTAATCCGAATTCCAAGAAGGCACGCGGTATGATGCGCAATCTCGGATTCTAAACAGTTATCAATTCCCTGATCACTCAATGCGCAGCATGCTTGTCTGCAGGCAGCGCGGGAACAGTGGATTTATAAAATAATAACAATTTCACATAAGAAAATTTAGGAGGAATAATTCATCATGGTTAAGATCAGACTTAAGAGAATGGGAGCTCACAAGAAGCCTTTCTACAGAGTAGTTGTTGCAGATTCAAGAACACCTCGCAATGGTAAGTTCATCGAAGAGATCGGTACATACGATCCTCTGAAGAACCCTGCTGAGATCATCATCGACAACGAAGCAGCTAAGAAGTGGCTCGACAACGGCGCACAGCCTACAGATACTGTAAGGGCTCTCCTCAAGAAGTCAGGCGCAATAGAGTAATACTGTCACATATCCGCATATAATAATGCAGCCGCCCTTTACAGAGCGACACTGTATTATGGTGGATGGAAAAATAGGAAGGAAACAAAGCATGGGAAGCCTAGTTGAAGTAATTGCCAAAGCTCTTGTGTCCAAGCCTGACGAAGTTAAAGTTACTGAAGAAACAGACGGCAAGGAGATCCTTGTCAAGCTGCAGGTAGCTGACGAAGATATCGGGAAGATCATCGGGAAGTCAGGCCGCATTGCCAAGGCGATCAGGACGGTAGTCAAGGCTGCAGCAATCAAGCAGAATCTCAGAGTAACGGTGGAGATCGTTGAAGAATAGAGAAACTGAAGAATTAGTAAATATAGGAAGGATCGGCAGCAGTGTCGGGCTCAGAGGCGAAGTCAGAGTCACACTGTATGCACAGGATTCAACCAATCTGAAGGAGGGCAAAGTCCTCCTTCTTAAGCATTCCGGAAAACCGGCAGTCGTAGGCTCGGCCGGATCAGGAGCGCGCGAACTGGAGTTGAAGTGTCTCGGTGTCAGGCTGCAGAAGGACAGACCGGTCATAAAGCTTGAGAGCATCACCGACAGGAATGCAGCAGATGAACTGAGAGGCATGGAAGTATATATCCATGAGGATCAGCTTGATGAGCTTCCTGAAGGAGAACACTATGTCAGAGACATAATCGGCTACAAGGTCGTAGATCTCGCAAGCGATACTGAAATCGGGGTCCTCAGAGATGTGATACAGAACACAGCTCAGAGCATACTTGATGTCAGAACAGCAGATGGAAAGCAGGTGCTCATACCGGCTGTAGATGCATTTCTGCGCAGGTTCGATGATGAAAACAGGATAATAGAAGTAGAACTTATCCCGGGATTCATATGAAGGTAAATATACTGACTATCTTTCCCGAGATGTTCGCGCCTCTTCGGCAGAGCATGCTCGGAAGAGCGATAGACAACGGAATACTCGAGATCAGTGTGACTGATATCAGAGACTACACTCTGGACAAGCACAACCGCGTCGATGACACTCCGTACGGAGGCGGCGCAGGCATGGTGATGCAGGTGCAGCCCGTTTTGGATGCGTTCAGAGGAAGCGGCTGCGGCGGACAGGTCATATACATGTCTCCGCGCGGTGAGATGCTGTCGGGAGAACTCGCCCGGGAGATCGCTGCTATGCCTGAGATCACTATACTCTGCGGACATTATGAGGGTGTTGATCAGAGAGCGCTTGATGCTCTTAAGGCCAGAGAGATATCCATAGGCGATTATGTGCTGACAGGCGGAGAACTTCCTGCTATGGTGCTGATCGATACGGTGGCAAGGTTTATTGATGGTGTACTCTCAAGCGATGAGTCTGTGATGGATGAATCGGTCTATTCAGGACTTCTTGAGTATCCGCAGTATTCAAAGCCAAGAGAGTATGAGGGTATGGAGGTACCGGCTGTTCTCCTGTCGGGCAATCATCAGGAGATCGCCAGATGGCGCTGGAAACAGTCTCTCGAGCTGACGGCAGAGAGAAGACCGGACATGATGGAAGAGTATCTGAAGCAGCCTCGCCAGCTCACAAGAAGAGAAAAAGAAGTGCTTGAACAGTACCGGAAACGATAGTAAAGTGTACTTTACATAGCACAAAATATAGTTATTTTGACAGCCCGTGGTAAATACATATTGTACTCATGGGCTTTTCTATTGTATAATTCAACGAAGAGGGCCCATGATGAAAAAGAAGTGGTTAACAGCGATCATAATCTATCTCGTGCTGCTCACATCATGCATCGTAGTAGTATATGCTGTTCCTTCAGTCAAGGGTATGCTCGAGAAAACTTACGTGGCAGAATTCGGTAAAATAGACATTGCCGATGAAGTCTCTGCCTTTATTGTGCGTGATGAGACCGTCTACGTTGCTGAACAAGACAGCGAGGTAAGCAGAGTCGCCAAGGAAGGCAGCCTTGTCAAATCGACCGCTCGTATCATGGAAGTTCAGCCTGTTGCAGACAGCGAAGAGGGTGTTTCTCACAAGTACTCTTCCGTGCTTGAAGCTCTTGGAGACGATGTAGTAGAGACAGACAATGGCAAGACTCATCATGCCGGATACGTCAGTTATTATGTTGACGGCGCAGAGGCAAAACTGACGACCGACAAGGTCACTTCGCTCGATCAGAAGAAACTGAAAGAGCTGACTGGCTTCAGCCGTGTAGATACTCAGGAAAATGTTTGTGCAAAGGGTGAGCCGCTGTTCAAGATAGTACACAACAGCAGATGGTTCCTCGTATTCTATATAGACAAGAAAGACGCAGAAAAGTATTACGAAGGACGTACGGTCTATCTTGAAACGGAAGACAGCAGTGTTCCTGTCAAAGTCGCATACAACGAGGAAGGCAAAAAGACCTCGAAGATCACACTTGCATGCAAAACGTTCTTTGACGGATTCCTCGATGAGAGACGCCTGGACACAACAATTACTGTAGCGAGCGCTGAGGGATTGGTTCTTGAGGATTCGAGCATAGTCAAAAAGGGGGAACAGATAGGAGTTCTGGTCAAGAACAAGCTTGGAGAGCATAAGTTCAAACCGATCTCCATCAAGGCGGATAACGGCGAGCAGTGCGTTGTATATTCAGACATATATGTAGATGCCGACGGCAATTTTGTTGAGACGGTCAAGACTTATGATGAAATAGTCGCTGCTCCGACTGAGGAAGAAATAGCCGATCTGCAGGTGCAGGCGAAGCGTGAAGCTCAGGAAGCAGCTGAGGCTGCAAAAAAGAAGGCTGAGGAAGAGCGTAAGGCAGCAGAAAAAGAAGCTGCGGAAAAAGCGGCAGCTGAAAAAGCTGCAGCAGAGCAGGCTGCTCAGCAGGCACAGCAGCAACCGGCGGATCAGACGGCACAGCCTCCTGCAGACCAGACAGGGCAGCAGCCCGCAGAACAGACCGGAGATGTTTCTGCAGAGGAACAGGCTGTTATAGATGCGCAGAAAGCTGCAGGCATCCAATCAGATCCGGCACCGGAACCTATAGCTAACGGAGCTGAGACAGGACAATAACTGAAAAATGAGTACGGATATTGCTGAAAGATATAAACAGATACTTGCAAGGAAAGATGCTGCTGCGATCCGCAGCGGCAGGAACCCGGAGGACGTCACTCTTATGGCTGTCACCAAGACCCATACGCCTGATGAGATCAATCAGGCAATTGCAGCAGGTGCAGCAGACATCGGGGAAAACCGGGTCCAGGAAGTCCTTGAAAAGATAGACAGGGTCAGTCCGGTTCGATGGCATCTTATCGGGCACCTTCAGACCAATAAAGTCAAGAACATAATTGACAAGGTCGTGATGATCCACTCGGTGGATTCAATAAAACTTGCAAAAGAGATAAACAAGAGAGCCGGTGCGGCAGGCAAAGTCATGGATATACTGATAGAGATCAATTCCGCAATGGAGGAGACCAAGTCGGGTATCGCCGCAGATGATCTTAAGTCACTTGTTACAGAGATAACTTCAGAGTGCGATAATGTCCGCATCAGGGGTATCATGTGCATTCCGCCGATAGCGGTCGATCCTGAGGATGCAAGGCCGTATTTCCACGAAGCGCGTGAGATATTCGAGAATATGAAGACCTGGGATCTTCCAGAAGAAAGATTCTGCCCGGATACACTTTCGATGGGTATGTCGGGGGATTTCGAAGTAGCAATTGAAGAGGGTTCAACAATAGTCAGAGTAGGCAGCTCTATATTCGGGCCGCGCAATTACAGATAGGGAGGATGCAGCAGAAATGAGTTTCATGGACAAAATGAGGGATCTTGTAGGTATAGACTACGATGATGATGATATGGATATCACCCAGGAAGAGATCGACAACTACAAAAAGAGCATGGGAGCAAGCAGTTCAGCTCCACAGAGTGAAGACAAACCATCAGGAAATATCCCACCGCTCGGCTTTGGCGGTGTAGAGCCACCGATGACAGCAATGCCTAAGGCTCCTGCAGATATGCAGGCTTCGATGAATCAGTCAGGTCCATTTAAGATGGTGGTTATCGAGCCAAAAAGTCTTGACGAATGCCGTAAGTTGGTAGATAATCTCAGAGCGCGCAAGCCAGTCATCATCAATCTTGAGAGAGTTGAGACAGATCTTGCACGCAAGATGTTCGACTTTCTGGGCGGAGCTACGTATGCTCTGTCAGGAACAGTTCAGAGAATCAACCAGAACATCTACATTTTTGCTCCTCAGAATGTAAACATCAAGGCTATGGTAGACAGAGCCACAGAGGCTGGCAAGCCTGCCAATGCTAACCCTTGGAAATAACAGATTCGTTTAAAACAGTAATTACAGGAAAGGTAAGGTGCTGATACTATGATAATGCCTATTGATATCGATAAGAAAGAATTCAGCCGTGATAAAAGAGGATACAATTCCAGAGAAGTAGACGAGTTCCTGGACATAATCGTCGCTGACTACGAGAAGATCCTCAACGACAACAGATCCATGGCTCACAAGATCAAAGCTCTTGAAAAGCAGCTCGCTGAGACTCAGAAAGATGACAACGCTATGCTCGAGACGCTCGAGACTGCAAAGAAACTCATGGCAGATATATCCGCAAGTGCTGAGAGAAGAGCTGAACTCATGATGCGTGATGCTGAGCTTGAGGCTGAAAACATGCTGCTTGATGCCAAGGTCGCCGTCAGACAGATGAACGATGAGCACGTCATCCTCAGCAACAAGGTCAAGAGACTCAGAGCCAACATGCGTAAGATGCTCGAGGCTGAGCTTGCAAGACTTGATGACGACATTTTCGGTGTACTTGATGAGCTCGACAGAAGTGATATTCCTCTTATTGAGAAGGAGCTTGGTTCCGGAGCAGCAGTTGCACCTGTTGAAGAGACGATCGAAAAGGGTGCCACTATTGTCGTAAGCGATAAGCCTTCCCTTGATGGTTTTATCGTACCTGGTAAGGACGCAGCTGCTGATACCGTTACAGGACGCGCTACTATTTCTGATCTTTCAGAAGGTCTCAAGAAGATGGCAGAAGAATCTGCACCGATGGGCGATACTATCATTCTTAAGTAATCAGACTTATTCTTATCTTTAAAAATAACAACAAAACAACAATTCAGAGGTGCTTTTTGTACGCACATTGTTTCAAGTACAAAAAAGCACCTCTTTTTGTGCGGCTTATGACTGTGGGCTCTATATTGCAGGCTTAAGACGATAATGGTAAAATAACTCCGTATGGCTTACGATGGAATAATTACTTATGCAATAACAAAAGAGCTTTCGCAAAAGATCACACTGGGAAAGATAGAAAAAGTATATCAACCCGGCAGTGAGGAACTGCTCATTCATATCCATACAAGGAGCGGCAATGTCCGGCTTTTTATTTCATGTAACAGCCAGTCAGCGAGGGTATGCCTCACTACCGGCACATATGTGAATCCGGAACAGCCGCCGACTTTTTGTATGCTTCTGAGAAAGCATCTGCAGGGCGGCAGGATCACAGAGATCAGACAGCGCGCTTCCGAGAGGATCATAGAGATCGATATCGAGGCTCAGAATGAGCTGGGGTTTTCTGTGAACCGCAGGCTTATCGTCGAGATAATGGCAAAGCACAGCAATATCGTTCTTGTTGATCTCGAGTCAGGAAAGATCATCGACTCTATCAAAAGGATCTCTATCGATGTTAACAGGTACAGGCAGCTGCTCCCGGGTGTTATCTATCAGTATCCGCCTGAACAGGACAAGATCCCTTTCAAAGAAGTCGAAGCGGATATGCAGCTTCCGCATGATGACAGGGCTCTGATGAGCAGGATAGGAGGCATTTCTCCGGCTGTCAGCAGGGAGATGCTGTCAGGACTTAGCAAAAGTCATGATGCTTCTGCCAGGTCATCTCTTCCGGCGGAGAGGCTTGTCCGGATCGTTGACTCAGTTGAAGACGGAACATATGCAGCAAGGGTCTATTGCGATCGGTCAGATCAAAGCGGGATGCCGCAGGCTCTGGGTGGAAAAGGTACTCCAAGGGAATTCCATATCACGGATCTTACAGAATACGAAGACCTTGATACCCTATATTTTGACAGTCTGTCTGAATGTGTCGAATACTTTTTCTCTAATCGTGAGACAACCAATCTGGTCAGACAGAAGTCGCAGCCTTTGCTGAAATCTGTGCAGGCAGCGCTCAGCAAGGCTCTGCTCAAGAAGAAAAAACTGTCCGAAGATCTGCTGAGTGCAGAAAATTCGGATAAATACAGGCTCTACGGAGAGCTGCTTACTGCCAACATCCATGCTGTCGCACCGGGAGCTCGCAGAGTAACTGTGACCAATTATTATGATGGAAGCCTTATAGATATCCCGCTCGATGAGAAGATCGGTGCGAGCGCTAATGCACAGCGCTATTTCAAGAAGTACTCTAAGGCGAGGACAGCGATCCATGAAAAGCGCGCACAGCTTGAGGATAACGACAGGGATATTGAATACCTGGAGTCAGTCATACAGGCGATAGAGGCTGCTGACAGTGTGCCTCTGCTTGAGGCCATACGCGATGAGCTTGAGAGCACGGGCTATGTCAGGAGAAGAGCCAAAGCATCTCAGAGGAAGAAGAAAGCTTCCAGACCTGAGCCCTACAGGTATCACCTGAGCGATGGGACGCTGGTGCTGGTTGGCAGGAATAATATCGAGAACGACTATCTCACGATGAAAATGGCATCCAAAACCGACGTCTGGATGCATACCAAGGACATTCCGGGCTCACATGTGATAGTGAAGCTCGAAGACGGGAGGACGCTCAGCGATCTGCCGGCGGATATAATCTATGAGGCAGCATCTGTCGCAGCATTTCACAGCAAGGCGGCGGGCAGCACCAATGTGCCGGTTGACTATGTGCCGGTTCGTTATGTCAAAAAGCCTAACGGTGCCAAGCCCGGGATGGTAATATTTACGCACAACCGGACTGTGTTCGTTGATCCTAAGCTGCCGCAAGTATCTTCGAAATAGAAACTTCCGGTCCGGAAGAAACAAAAACAATGGAAAATACCGGACACTTAAAGACAAAATCAATGATAATATACCCAGCGATCGCAGCAGCATTGATAGCTCTCGATCAGTTAACGAAATATCTGGTACGTGTAAATATGCAGCCCGGTGATAGTATACCGGTGATCGGAAACTGGCTGCGCATTCTTTACGTACGCAATACCGGTACTGCTTTCAGCATGTTCGAGGGCAATAAATGGATCACCGTGGTCCTGACATCGGTCCTCATCATAGCATGCACCATATTCGTTATAAAGGAAGCTGCAGCCGGATCAAAAGTGACTTCCATCCTGCTTACTTTCGTTATTGCAGGCGGAGTGTCCAATCTTATTGACAGGCTCACGCTGGGATATGTAACGGATATGATCTCCTGCGGGAGCTTTGCGGTATTTAACGTTGCGGATATAGGCGTGACATGCGGATGCTTTCTTACCGTGATATATCTGCTGCTTGAAATGCGAAGTGAAGGCAGTGATAAGTGACTGACGCGGCATTCATCTGCTGCTGAAATGAGGGCAATAAATTGAGCAGTAATATCGGTGGATCTTTAATAACAATTACAGCCGAAGCAGAGGACAACGGATCCCGTCTCGATGCTTTTATAGGCTGCAATACTGACGAGCTTTCACGGAGCTATGCGGTGAAGCTTATCGAGAAAGAACGGGTAACGGTCAACGGTGTCGTCGTCACATCAAAGAAAAAAGTCCTGACAGCGGGGGATGAGGTCGTGATCGACCTGCCTGAGCCTGAGACTCTTGATGTTACGCCTGAAGACATCCCGATCGATATCGTCTATGAGGATGGCGATGTTCTGGTGGTAAATAAGCCGCGCGGCATGGTGGTGCACCCGGGACCGGGCAACTGGTCAGGCACACTCGTCAATGCGATCATGTATCACTGCGGAGAGTCGCTGTCAACGATCAACGGAGTAGTTCGCCCGGGGATCGTCCATCGTATAGACAAGGATACCAGCGGGCTTCTGATGATAGCCAAGAACGACAAGGCACATGAGTCACTCGCAGAGCAGCTGAAAGTACATTCTGTTACGCGTGAATACACCGCACTGTGCTGCGATAACATTGCAGAAACCGGAGGCTTCGGCGTCAGCGGGGTCACAAGGGAAAAAGATAATGACGGGGATACTTCTGAGGATATCATAACGATCGACGTACCGATCGGCCGTGATGACAGGAACCGTATGCGTCGCGCGGTCTACGGAAGTGCCGCACGGGAAGCTGTAACGCACATCAGCGTCATTGAGCGCTTTGGAAGATATACGCTTGTCAGAGCAAAACTTGAGACAGGAAGGACACACCAGATCAGGGTGCATATGGCATACTTACATCACCCGCTGGCAGGTGATGAACTGTACGGACCGCGCAGACAGACAGGAAGTATCGCCGGCGTAAAGGTCAGCGGACAACTTCTTCATGCAGGTACACTTGGCTTTATCCATCCGGCGAGCGGAGAATACATGGAGTTTCACTCGGAGCTGCCCGAGGTTTTCATGAAAGTGATCACAGCACTACGCAGCAAACAATAATAAGATATGAAAAAGAGTTCGAAACCCGGACCGCTGACGGCGCCGCTCCCTGCGGTCATGGTCAGCTGCGGGGATATGGAAAACAGTAATATAATCACCATAGCATGGACAGGCATCATTAATTCTCATCCGCCTATGACATATATTTCTGTCATGCCGCGGCGACAGTCACATGGAATAATCACTGAGAACAAGGAGTTCGTGATCAATCTGACGACATCTGCGCTTGCTAAAGCGATGGATTTCTGCGGCGTAAAATCAGGAAGAGATTTCGATAAGTTTGAACACCTTGGACTGACGCGAGAGGCAGGAGATGTCGTGAGAGCTCCTATGATAGCTGAGTCACCGGTCAATATCGAGTGTAAGGTGACGGAGATAAAACAATTCCCGTCTCATGACATGTTCATTGCAGAGATAGTCGCTGTGCATGTGGATGAGAAATATGTAGATGAGAACGGAGCCTACGACTATGGCAGTATGGACCTGGTTTCTTTCAGCCACGGAAAGTACTACAGGCTCAGACGGGAAGAGACAGGCTTTTTTGGCTATTCAGTCATGAAACCTAAAACTGCGAAAAAACGCAGGGCTGCAAAGCACAAACGCTAAAAAGCCGGGCAGGAATACGCAGCTATAAACAACAGCCATGAAAGATCAGAAGAGATCATAAATATAAATCAGGAGGCTTTCGGAAATGATAAGAAGTATGACAGGCTTCGGAAGAGGTGAGTATATCGATGATGTGAGGAAGGTCACGGTAGAGATCAGGGCGGTCAACCACCGCTATCTGGATATCTTCGTAAAGATGCCGCGCAAATATTCCTATACTGAGGAAAAAATCAAGGCAGCAGTCAAGGAAGGTCTTTCGCGCGGAAAGGTCGAGGTGTCTGTGATCGTTGACAATTATGGCATCAGTGACGCGGATGTCAGGCTTGACAAGGATCTTGCACAAAAGTACTACAAGGCTCTGACTGAATTAGGTGATACCTTTAATGATGCAGAATTCGGTGCACCATCACTCAGTCTGCTTGCGAGGATGCCGGATGTGATCAGAACGGCGCCTGCTGAAGAGGACGAGGAAGTGATGCTTAAATGTATCATTGATGCGGCGGGCAAAGCGATAGCGGATATCAGCAGGATGAGAGAGACCGAGGGAGCCAAACTGGCAGCGGATATTTCAGCAAGAGCAGATATCATCTCGGATATACGCAGCAGGATAGAGACGAGAGCTCCGCAGCTTGAGAAGGAATATGCTGCAAAGTTCAGATCCAGAGTGGAGGAACTGCTTGAAGGAGTTTATGAGGTGCCTGAAGAGAGGGTCGCCCTTGAAGCGGCAATTTTTGCAGACAAGGCCAATATCACAGAAGAGCTTGTAAGACTCGACAGCCATATAAGCCAGCTCAGAGCTTTTCTTGAAAACAAGGGCAGAGAAGCGATCGGCAAAAAGATCGACTTCCTCATACAGGAGATGAACAGGGAAGCCAACACGATCGGTTCTAAGTCGAATGACAAAGAGATCACATCGATGATGCTCGACCTCAAAGCCGAGATAGAAAAGATAAGAGAACAGGTCCAGAATATCGAATGATGTGGCGTTCATGCCAGTCGGGAATGGTGAGTTCTGATCCACTGTGACAAAGGACTTGACGTCTGTGGTATAATAAATAATCGCAACAGGAGGTGCATATGAGCCACAACAAAGGCAGACTGTTCGTGATCTCAGGTCCGTCAGGAACGGGCAAGGGCACGATCTGTGCGGAGATACTCAAGGACATCAATAATGAATTCTCGGTATCGATGACGACCAGAGCACCGCGTGAGGGCGAGGTGCATGGCAGAGAATACTATTTTGTATCTCACGAGGAGTTCGTCCTGAATATTGAGAAAGGGAATTTCCTCGAATACGCTACGGTTTTTGATAATTACTATGGGACGCCTAAGGACATGGTCATAAAGCGTCTTGAAAAGGGCCGTAATGTCATTCTTGACATCGATGTGCAGGGCGGTCTTCAGGTAAAGTCAGCAATGCCTGAGGCTGTGCTCATTTTCATACTTCCGCCAAGTCTCGCGGAGCTCAGGAGAAGACTCGAGGGACGCGGAACAGAGACATCTGATGTAGTAGAAAAGAGACTCGCCAAGGCGGTCAATGAGATCAGATTCATCGGTGAGTATGATTACTATGTAGTTAACGACGACCTGGGTGCTGCGGTAGATCTGGTGAAGAGCATAATGGCATCAGAAGCCTCAAGGGTACCGGAAAAGGTCCTTCCTATAATCAGAAAATATGAAAAGGAACAGAAGGGAGAATAGATCAAATGTTACTTTATCCATCAGTCAATAAGCTTCAGGAGAAGACAGACAGCAGATATTCACTGTGCATACTCACAGCCAAGAGAGCCAGAGACATTATCGATGGCAAGCCGATCCTCACAGAAGAAGAGAGCGAGAGGCCGGTAAGCCAGGCTGCAAGAGAAGTGGCAGATGATCTGATCACATACCGCAGACCTGAAGGACTCGAGTAATATCAAGGCAATCTGAATAAGCTCTGCGGCTGCGCAGAGCTTTTGTTTATCATAGTAAATTGTTATTGTATGGGACTCGGTTAAGGCAGGAGCATACGGGTGTCGGGTTTGAGAGGTACAGTAATTGAAATGGGTATTTAAAAAGGAGAATCTGTTCATACGGATAGCGATCGGTTTTGCGGCCGGAATCGCACTCGGTTTTTTTGCGCCCGGCTTTTCTCATGACGCCAAGTTCATCGGAGACATATACCTGAACCTTATCAAGCTGATGATCATACCTGTCCTGGTATGTGCAGTTGCCAGCGGTATCATCAATGCTTCAGATAATGTGTCTCTCGGCCGCATTGCAGTCAAAACAGTGCTCCTTTATATAGCGGGTTTTCTGGCTTCATTTGCGGTATCTTTTGCTGTTGCTATGGCAGTCAGGCCGGGTCTGGATGTGGTATTTGAAAACAAGCCTGCTTTTGAAGGCGAGCCTGGCTCCGTGATCAGTTTCGGTGATGCAATTTCAAGTGTAGTACCGGATAATATAATCGGACCAATGCTTAATAACGCGATCCTGCCGACTATTCTGGCTGCACTTATGATCTCTCTCGGGATAGTATCAGCAGGAGAAAAGGGAAGAGTACTGAAAGATTTTATCAACAGCTTAACTGCTGTCATGTTCAGTGTTCTCTCGATCGTCATGGAGACTTCGCCTGTCGGAGTCATGTTCCTGATGGCATTTTCTGTTGCAGAGTACGGAGCAGGAATGTTCATGGCTATAGGGAAATATATCCTGTGCTGCTGGCTCGCATGCATCGCTGTTTTCATAATGGTATTTATGATCCCGGTCAAAGCGTACACGGGAGCAGATATGAAGGCGTTTCTGTCTGCGTGCGGCAAGGTCGCCCTCATGACTCTCTCGACCACCAGTTCTGCGGCAACCCTGCCTACAACTATCCGTGTCAGCACGGAAGATCTCGGTGCCCCTGAATCGATCAGCACTTTTACTCTTCCGCTCGGATGTACTATCAACATGTGCGGCGGAGCGTGCTCATTCTGTTGCCTTTCGCTTTTTGTCGCAGACTTCTATTCTCTTGATCTGCCGCTTACAAGGCTTGCAGCAATGGCTGTCGCAGCGACGCTTTTAAACATGGCAGCTCCCGGCATACCGGGAGGCGGTATAGTACTTATGACATCCTATCTGACTCTATTCGGACTCCCGATAGATCTTATAGGACCGATCGCGGCATTTTACCGGCTGCTCGATATGGCATTCACAACTATAAATGTCGAAGGCGATATAGCCGCCAACCTGATCATTTCCAGATCAGAAGGATTGTGGGACAGGACCATGATCAGGACGGGATCTCCGGATAAGGCATGAAAGAGTGGGGCATGAACTGAGATTGCAGTTCATGCCTCTTTTGTTATGCACAAATATTCTGCAATCGACCATTTTGTTTACAGCTGAACAACCTTTTACAGGTCACTTGAATGCATTATATTATGCCAGTGTGTGACATTTTTTTAACGAAATTTGAATTATCTATGCACTGTGATATATCATTTTTGCAAATAGAATGCATTTTCAATATCAGATGCAATAGATAAGAGAAGGAAAAAACAATGTCAAGATACGGATCGATTGGGGGCAACCATGGCTACAGCCAGCTCAGAAGGATCCATAATGAAGTAGCTGATTACGAATACGATGAGCTCATAGTATCTGGATCGGAAGGCCTTGGCGCTGTTCTGGCAGATACCAGATATGATGGATTCAATATCGCCAATCCTTACAGATATGAGGTCCTTCAATATCTCGATGAATTATCTGACGATGCCAGAAAAGCCGGGGCTGTGGATGTCGTAAGACGTCTGCCTGACGGGAGACTGGCAGGATATAATACCGATATGTATGGCTTCAGATATCTTGCTGAAGGATATGTCGAGGGCAAAAAGTGCGTAATACTGGGGACCGGAGGTGCAGCGACAGCAGCAGCCAGGGCTCTCAGTGAAATGGGTGCTGCTGAGATCGTGCTCGTGTCAAGATTCCCTGAGATGACTTCGCAGCGGCCGGTACCTGCACCTGACGGGGGAGGAATCAATCTAGGTGATCTTTATCATGTAACAGGATACAACAGACTGTATCTGCACTACGATGCGCAGGTCATCATCAACTGTACTCCTGCCGGAAGGGCGCCTGATATAGAACATTCAGCACTTTCGGACCAGAGAATATCGATAAGACTTTTCAGCAGGCTCGAGATGGCTATAGATATGATCTATGATCCGTACAGGACCAAGTTCCTTCAGGATGCGCGCAGGCTCACCGGATGTCATACGAGATCAGGACTCGAGATGGCCATCTACCGGGCAATAGCATCGCGCAATATCTGGTTAGGTAAGCCTGATAATATGGATGAAGACAGGCGGTTTATCATTCCGATAAAGCGACGGATCCTTAAAGATCAGCTGAATGTCATTGCCATCGGGATGCCGGGAAGCGGAAAGACGACCATAATGCGCAGGTATGCGTATGAACTGGGACTGAAATTCATAGATACAGACGAAGAAACAGAAAAGCTCATGGGCGGAAAGATCCCTGATGTGCTGTCGGATAACGGCCTCGGGGAGGATTACTTCAAAGCGATGGAGCATGAAGCAGTCCGTAAAGCGTGCATGAATCGGGGAGCTGTCATAGCTACCGGAGGCAGCACAGCACTCAATCCGCTCAACAGAGATCTCCTCAGAGCAAACGGCATAGTCGTATATGTACGCCGGCCGCTTGAAATGCTTGACAGGAGAGGACGTGATATAAGCATCAACGCCGGACTGACAGAACTGTTCAACGTCAGAGACAGGGTTTACCGCAGAGCATCCGATATGTCGATCCTGAATTCCAGGATCTTCGGAGACCGCAGGGCAAAGACCGGCGAGGGCAATACATATAATTATGAGCTGAAGGGATTCGTGTACTATATCGCGAGAAAGATCGAGAGGTATCTGAATGAAATTGCTGATAATAAATGGACCTAATATGAATCTTCTGGGAGTAAGGGAGCCTGAGATATTCGGGACCAGAACTTACGAAGAACTGGTGGATTTCATAAGAGAGGAAAGAGGAGCCGATAACGAGCTCAAGTTCATCCAGACCAATCACGAAGGAGACATCATCGACGAGATCCATCAGGCTTTCTTCGAAAACTATGACGGTATCGTCATCAACCCGGGCGGCCTTGCCCATACCAGTATTTCGATAATGGATGCAATGAAGGCTGTCAGGACGCCATGTGTTGAGGTCCACGTTTTAGAGCCGCTGCTCAGAGAAGAGTACCGTCATCATTCATATGCCGGAGAAGCTGCAATCGCAACAGTAGCCGGGAAAGGCTTCGATGGTTATGTTGAGGCCATTGATATCCTCAGCGACTTCGTCAATCAATGATAAAAAGAGTGCCGGGAGATCTCCCGGCACTCTGATGTTTCATAAATACCTGTTGCTGCAAGCCGATTGAAAATCTATACAAGAACGTCGCCTTCCATGCCTGAAGGGACTTCGAGTCCCATCATTGTGAGCAGGGTAGGTGCGATATCTGCGAGCTTGCCGGTATCCTTTCTGAAAGGCATCGGCTCATTGCAGATGTGACAGAGTGGGACTTTCGAAGTTGAGTGCTTAGTAACAGGCTTGCCCTCATCATCTATCATATAATCTGCGTTGCCATGGTCAGCCGTAAGGAGTATCTGACCGTCGTGGGCCAGTATCTCTGCGGCGATGTTCCCTACAAGGCCGTCAAGTGTTTCGATGGCAGAGACAGCTGCTTC
The DNA here is from genome assembly GCA_902786855.1 of uncultured Eubacteriales bacterium. GTDB lineage: Bacteria > Bacillota > Clostridia > Peptostreptococcales > Anaerovoracaceae > Crickella. The sequence continues at coordinate 21,042 of CADAEH010000014.1, forward strand.
GAATACGCCGGTATGACCGACCATATCAGGGTTGGCAAAATTGAGGATGTACAGATCGTATTCATCCTCTTTTATTTTGGAAATAACTGTCGAGGCTACCTCAGGGGCACTCATCTCAGGCTGCATATCATATGTCGGGACCTTAGGTGAAGGGATGAGGATCCTGTCTTCGTTGACATTAGGCTCTTCTACGCCTCCGTTGAAGAAGAAAGTGACGTGAGCGTATTTCTCAGTTTCAGCTATACGAAGCTGCCTGAGACCATAGTCAGCTATGGTTTTGCCAAGTGTAGGATCGACATCTTCCGGAGGGAAGGCTACGGTGACGTTAGGCATTGTAGCATCATACTCAGCCATGCACACATAATTGAGGCCGGTCAGTTTTGCCTTGCGCTCAAAACCGTCGAAATCAGGATCGACCAGAGCTCTTGTTATCTCGCGGGCTCTGTCAGGTCTGAAGTTGATGAAAATGACGGAGTCATTTGACTTGATCGGAGCAGCGTTGATAACTGTCGGCTGAACGAACTCGTCAGTCTCATCCTTGGCATATGAATTGTCCATACACTCCTGAGCGCATGAAGCTGTGAGGCCCTCACTGAGTGTCATCGCATCATATGCTCTGACAAGGCGCTCCCATCTCTTGTCTCTGTCCATGGCATAGAATCTGCCTGAGATGATGCCGATACGGCCGACACCCATTTCTTTCATGTAGTCTTCAAGAGGTCCGAGCCATGTCATAGCACTCTTAGGAGGTACATCCCTTCCGTCGAGGAAGCAGTGGACTACTACGTCATCTACGCCGTTTCTCTTTGCCATGTCTATGACTGCTTTGAGGTGCTCAAAGTGACTGTGCACTCCGCCGTCCGAGACAAGACCCATAATGTGGAGAGTGTGGCCGGCAGCAGCGTTTTTCATTGCTGAAAGCAGTGCAGGATTCTCGAAAAACTCGCCTGAACGGATAGAACGAGTGATCTTAAGAAGGTTCTGATAGACGACACTGCCTGCGCCTATATTGAGATGGCCTACTTCAGAATTACCCATCTGGCCGGCAGGAAGTCCTACAGGTTCTCCGCTGGCTTCGATGGTGATAAACGGATATCTGGAAAAGAAGTCATCGAGGACAGGTGTTTTGGCAGCAGCAATAGCGTTGCCGTATGTCTCCTTCCTGATCCCGAAACCGTCGAGGATCATAAGCATCGTTGGTCTGTGTTTCATATTATGTCTCCTTACTGTATTGCATTCGCTGATCGGAAAGGTATACTCTACGACCGGCGCATTATACCCTATGATATTGTAACAAATAAGTGTGACAAAATGAAGAAATGATTATGATCTGCGCAGGTGTGATATAATCATGCAGAAGGAGATGGCAGGATAACCAATATGTCAGTAAGATTTACGGATGAACAATTAAACGCGATCGAAACGCTTGACCGGTCTGTACTGGTTTCTGCTGCGGCGGGTTCAGGCAAGACCGCTGTTCTTGTGGAAAGGATACTCAAGATCATCCTTGATGGGAAAGCAAATGTCGATGAGATGCTCATCGTGACTTTCACAAGAGCTGCAGCGGCTGAGATGAAATTGCGTCTGGCTTCCAGGATCCGAAAGAGGATACGGGAGTGCCCGGATGAAGCAGAGAGACTCAGTGATCAGCTCTCGAGGCTTTACCGTTCGTATATAACTACGATAGACAGTTTTGCAATGAGAGTTATCAGGGAGTTTTTCTATGAGATAGATATAGAGCCTGACTTCGGAGCATGCGACGAAGTGCAGAGCGAACTGATGAAGAGAGAAGCATTGCAGGAACTTTTTGAGGCAGGCTTTGAGGACGATATGTTCCTAAGCAGGTCTTCCGGCAGCAACGGGGAAGCTTCTGCCTGCGAGACAGACCGGGTAGGATTCAGAGAGTTTCTCCGCCTTTACAGTGAGGAACGCCAGGAAGACACGTTCAAGGAACGTCTGCTCAGCGCATACAATGGACTGAGATCCATACCTGACTATTTTGACTGGGCATACGAAAGAGCTGAGCTCCTCAGAGTAACGCCTGAGACATTTGAAGGTTCCCGGCTCAAGGCTATGATGTTCGATGACGCAAAAGAAACTTTTGGCCGTGCGGCTGATGCTGAAAGGAGACTCATAAGCCTGATGCAGGAAACCGGACTGGAGAGTATGCTTGAAAGGCTGGAGCCTGAGATCTCGGTGATAGAGAATATTACGGCAAAGCTTGCTGACGGTATTCTGGACAAAGAGGTCATAGAAGCTGCTGCATCTGTGAAGAGTGTTACGCTTAAGGCCAGGAAGAATGAAAAAGAAGCCTATGAACCTGTGAAAGATGAAGTCAAGGCTCTCAGAGAAGCTATCAAGGAAGAACTGAAAGGCTGGAACGGCCGGTATGCGGTTCCGGACTTTTATACTCGTCTCTCAGAGATGAATGAGACATATCGATATACGGTATACTTTATCAGGCTGCTTGAAGAATTTGAGAGAAGGTATGCAGCAAAAAAGCGTGAACGGCGCGTCATGGATTTTCCTGATATGGAGCACGGAGCAGTGCGGATCCTGAGAGATCCTGAGGCTGCTGATATATTGCGCAGGAGATTCAGGTTCATCTTTGTGGATGAGTATCAGGATACCAACAGGATACAGGAAGCCCTGATAAGCAGCATAGCAAGGCCGGACAATGTCTTCAGGGTAGGAGATATCAAGCAGAGCATCTATAAGTTCAGGCAGGCAGAGCCGTCAATTTTCAGGGAGGTCTACAGAAGATTTTCAGATACTGCATCAGATACCGGAATGGCTATAGATCTTGGCAAGAACTTCCGAAGCAACGATGCGACCGTCAGATACATCAACACGGTCTTCAGTGAGATCATGGAAGACTATGACGAGAGAGCCATGCTGTATACAGGCACAGAGTGTCCTGCACAGTATGATTTTTTGCCGGAAGTCCATGTGCTGACAGATGGCAGCACCACAGAGGACGAGGAGGAAGAAGATGAGACTCTGAAGCTGTCAAAAGCAGAAGCTGAGGCGAAATACATAGCCGGGCTGGCACAGAAACTCATCGGCACGGAGTTTTACGACACCAAAGAGGGTATGATCCGTAAAGCAGAAGCAAGAGACATCGTCATTTTGCTTCGTGTGGTCAGCGTACGAGGCGAAATAATGGCGAGGGCACTTCGCTCATGCGGGATAGAACCTTATGTAGAAGATACGGACGATTACTTTGATACAGTGGAAGTGGGCATTGCAGTTTCACTTTTGTCATGTATTGACAATATGAAGAGGGATATCCCTCTTATCGCATCATTGCATTCAGAGGCTTTTGGCTGGACTCCTGAGGAACTCTCGGAAGTGCGCATTGCTTACTCTGAGCACCTCAAAGAAGAGAGAGAAAAGGCATCTGATGAAAAGAGACATACGCATCTCAGAAGGCCGGCATTCTGGGAAGCAATGAAGTGGTACCGAGAGGAAGGTCCGGAATGCGCTCTGCGTGAAAAGGCGGTCTATGCTGCAGAAAAGATACTGGAATGGCGCAGAATGTCGCGTATGATGCCTCTTGATGATTTTGTATGGACAGTCCTTACGGATTCCGGTTATTACAGGATGGCCGGGGCCATGAACGGCGGTGCGCGGCGGCAGGCCAATCTCAGAGCCCTTGCCGACAGAGCAGGGAGGTACAGCAAAGATACCATAGCCTCGCTCAGCTCATTCATAAGATTTGTCGATGTAATGAGAGAAAAGGGGATCAGCAACGGTCAGACACCGGCTGCCGGTCCGGGAGACGATGTTATACGCATATCAACCATACATAAGAGCAAAGGCCTCGAGTATCCTTTCGTAATAGTCGGAGACATCGGTCACAGATTCAGGTATGATAAAAACGAAAAATCTTTCAGCTTTGACTCGGATATCGGTGTTGGACTGCCGTATATTGATCCTGCGAGGAGATATTGGAGATCTACGATAGTGCAGAGATCGATCAATGCGAAGTCAAGTCGTGATATCTATGAAGAAGAGCTGAGGATACTCTATGTGGCCATGACAAGGGCCAGGAACAAGCTTATACTGGTCGGTACCTGCAAGAGCGAAGAAGATCTGGAAAAATATAAGGCCAGACCGAGCAGCTGTCTCAAGGTGATGAAAGATGTCATACGAACAGGCTTCAACACCTGTTATGTCAGGCCGCTCGACTATTCAGATCAAAGTACTGATGCACCGGATCACCGCATCCCTGAGCCTGATGCCATCGAGCTGACTCCGGACGAGACGATCCTCTACGATGAGCTGGACAGGAGATTCACATATCAATACCCTGATGCAGATCTTCTCACAGCCAAGGCTAAGTATTCTGTCAGTGCCCTGAGACGTGAAGCCCTTGATGAAGAGGACCGCTCCGATCATTCAGAGGAGTCAGACACCGGTTATGGGAGCGAGGATCAGGCAGTGGTTACCCAGCCTGATACCGAGGTGGTAAACCTCTGGGCTGCAGGTGAAAGGCACAAACGGGCGAGCGCTTCGGACATAGGTATCGCATATCACAGGATAATGGAATTTCTGGATTTTGCCCGTGCGGTCAGTCCGGATGGACAGACAGATGAAGCATATATCCATGAAAGGGCAGAAATGCTCGCTGAGCAGGGTGCTGTTGAACCGCATGTATACAGAGACCTCGACCTTGGCAGGATAACAGCATTCTTCAGTACCGATATCGGCAGACGTGCTGCAGATGCTGTGGGAAAAGGTGCTTTAAAGAAAGAAAAGCCGTTTACTCTCAGGACAGAAAAAGACGGGAACTCTATCCTTGTCCAGGGCGTTATCGACTGTTGCTTTGAGGAGGACGGCAGGGTAGTGCTGCTGGATTACAAGTCGAGTTTCATACATCCCGGCAAGGACCATGATACCGAGGTCGAACGGATCAGGCATGAATACAGTATGCAGATCGACCTATACAGAGAAGCCATTTTAAAAGGCACGGGCAAGGATGTAAGCGAAGCATATCTGTATTTATTTACTACAGGAGAAGCAGTCAGCATGCTTTGATGATATCAGACAGAGGACAAAGGGAAGGACGTTCAACCAGGAGCAAAGCTCCTACAAGCTCGTTTATACATAACATCACAATACAGGAGGGTCAAATAATGGCAAAAGTACTATTGTTGAATGGCAGCCCGCGCGCAGGCGGATGCACGGCAACAGCTCTGGATGAAATGGTAAAAGTATTCAATGAAGAGGGGATAGAAACAGAAGTGATCCAGGTCGGCAGTAATGCTGTTCGCGGGTGCGCAGCCTGCGGATATTGCATGAAACACGGAAAATGTGTTTTCAACGACCTCGTGAACGAGGTCGCGCCAAAATTCATGGAGGCGGACGGACTTGTAGTCGGAAGCCCGGTATATTTCGCATCACCTAACGGAACGATCCTCTCTTTCATGGACAGATTGTTTTACAGTACACATTTCGACAAGCACATGAAAGTGGGCGCTGCAGTAGTCAGTGCCAGGAGAGGCGGTAATACTGCAACATTCGATGCTCTGAACAAATACTTTTCGATCAGTGCGATGCCGATAGCTACAAGCACATACTGGAATCAGGTGCATGGTTTCTCTGCTGAGGATGTCCTCAAGGACAAAGAAGGTTTGCAGACGCTCAGGAACCTCGCAAGGAATATGGTATTTATGATCAGGGCGATAGCCGATGCGAAAGAAAAATACGGTATGCCTGCTGTAGAAGACGATTCATTCACGAGCTTTCCTGACGGCAAATAGATCAGCATCTGACAGATAACAGAAAAGGGAAACAAAAGAGACCGCCGAGGCGGTCTCTTTTGTTAATTTACTTTACTAGCGTGATACGCTATAGGTCTCAATCTTATCTAAGATTATACAAGACCCTGAGCCATCATAGCATTAGCAACTCTCTCGAATCCAGCGATGTTAGCGCCAGGTACCAGAGCGTTCTTGTCGCCATAGTATGTCTCGCCAGCCTTAGCGCAAGCATTGTAGATGTTCTTCATGATCTGGTGGAGCTGATCATAAACAGCCTGGTGCTGGAATGCAGTGTGACCTGCGTTCTGGCCCATCTCGATGCAGGAGCAAGCAACGCCGCCTGCATTAGCAGCCTTAGCAGGACCAACAGCTGTCATGTTCTCGATCAGATACTCGAGAGCATCGTTGGTTGTAGGCATGTTAGCGCCTTCGCAGTAGAACTTGCAGCCGCCCTCAACGATCTGCTTAGCATGCTCCATGTGAACGTCGTTCTGCATAGCGCATGGGATGAACATATCGATCTTGCAGCCTGTATCCTGGAATACGCCCCATGGCTTCTTGCCAGCGAAGAACTTAGCGCCAGGGAACTTCTCTGCATAAGGTGCGCAGATGTTCTTGCCGGAGCCTCTGAGCTCGAGCAGGTAGTCTACCTTTTCCTGTGTGCAGATTCCGTCTGGATCATAGATGTATCCGTCTGGTCCGGAGATTGTTACGCACTTAGCGCCGAGCTCCCAGAGCTTCCAAGCTGTACCCCATGCAACGTTACCGAAGCCGGAGATAGCAACTTTCTTGCCCTTGAAGTCTTCGCCGTTAGCCTTGAGCATTTCCTCTGCGTACCATACGATACCGAATCCTGTAGCCTCAGCTCTTCCGAGGAGTCCGCCGTAAGGGATTCCCTTACCTGTGAGAACGCCTTCATATCTGTCAACGATTCTCTTGTACTGTCCGAAGAGATATCCGATCTCTCTTGCACCAACACCGAGGTCACCAGCAGGAACGTCTGTGTTAGGTCCGATGTGTCTGTAGAGCTCTGTCATGAATGCCTGGCAGAATCTCATAACTTCTGCATCGCTCTTGCCATTAGGATCGAAGTCGGAGCCACCCTTGCCGCCGCCGATCGGAAGTCCTGTCAGGGAGTTCTTGAAGATCTGCTCGAATCCGAGGAACTTGATGATTCCAGGATATACGTTAGGAGCAAATCTCAGGCCGCCCTTGTAAGGTCCGATTGCGCTGCTGAACTGATATCTGTAGCCCTTGTTGACCTGGACCTTGCCAGCATCGTCAACCCAAACTACTCTGAAAGTAACTCCTCTTTCAGGCTCAACGAGTCTCTCAAGAAGTGCAGTTGCTTCGTACTCTGGATGCTTCTCAACTACTGGTTTCAGAGAAGAAAGTACTTCTTCTACAGTCTGGTGAAATTCAACTTCGCCAGGATTGTTCTTTTTGCACTGCTCGATGACTCTTTCTACATAATTTGCCATTGGTACCACTCTCCTTATGTAAATTATAAAAATAGGATTTCCGGCGCCTCAAAGCGCCTACACGTAAATTTTAACACTTGAAGTTTAAAAGTCAACATATTAACAGACTCCTGTTCATTATTATCTGGTATTAAATTTGTACAATTTTTTTTTGATCCATGCTGTGATTTTTGTAAACAAAGAAAGACAAAAAATATTGTGATGCAGCTCAATTTTGCAAGGCGCGGCATCTTTTTTTTATGCAAGATTAGATGAGTATTGACGACTTGATTGTGGTAAAATTAAATATCTATGGGCATTGAAAAGAATAACGTTAAACTTAATAGTGAGCAGCAAAAGGCGGTGCAGCATATTGACGGACCTGTACTTATTCTCGCAGGTGCCGGGTCAGGCAAAACAGCCACGATGACGCATCGCATGGCATATATGATCAACCAGGGGATTGATCCTCACAGCATACTGGCTGTGACATTTACTAACAAGGCTGCCAATGAGATGAGAAGCCGTGTCACTGAACTCGTGGGCAACATCTACGGCATGTGGATCATGACCTTTCACGCGATGTCACTCAGGATGCTGAGATATTCCGGAGAGGCACTGGGCTACAGACCGGGATTTACTGTCTACGATGAAACAGACAAAAAAGCGCTTATCAAGAGGATATGCAAGGACCTTGGAGTAGATGAGAAGATCACTCCCGTATCGCTCATGATCGGAGTGATCAGCAAGTGCAAGGAACAGGAAGAGACACCCGAAGATTATCTGAAGACATCCAGAGGCATGCCTCAGGAGAAGATGATATATGAAGTTTACAGCAGATATCAGCAAGAGCTGATGGCAGCTAATGCCATGGATTTCGATGATCTGCTGTGGAACGGCGTCAGGCTGCTTGAGCAGGAACCTGAAGTGCTGAGATATTATTCCGACAGATTCAGATATATCATGGTGGACGAGTATCAGGACACCAATTACCTGCAGTACAAGATGATCAGCATGCTTGCCTCAGGCCATGGCAATCTCTGTGTTGTCGGTGATGACGACCAGTGCATCTATCAGTGGAGAGGAGCCGATATCCGCAATATCCTTGATTTTGAGAATGATTTCAAGGGCGCATTCACTGTCAGGCTTGAACAGAATTACCGCTCGGACGGCAACATCCTCAAACTCGCCAATTCCGTGATCAGGAATAACAAAGGCCGCAAGAGCAAGGCCTTGTGGACAGACCGCAAAGACGGGAATAAGATCACCTACCGGAGGCTCGAAGACGAAAAGCAGGAAGCCTACTGGATAGGAGCAGAGATAGAGAGTCTCAGATCTCAGGGCTACAACTATCGCGATATAGCTGTTCTGTACCGTAAGAATGCACAATCAAGAAGCTTTGAGGAAAAATTCAGCTTCCGAGGTATACCGTACAGAGTGCTTGCCGGTCTTCGATATTATGACCGCAAGGAAATCAAAGATGTCATGGCTTATCTGCGTCTGATCGAGAATCCCGGAGATAATGTCAGTATGCAGAGGATCATCAATGAGCCGAAACGCGGTATCGGGGCCAAGACCATGGCCGGTATCGAAGGCTATGCTGAGTCATACGGCATGAGCATATATGATGCCCTGTGCGATGAACAGCTGAGAGCATCCCTGAGTAATAAAAGCAGAGCTGCAGTGACTGATCTGGTGCAGATGCTTCAGGACCTGAAAAGAGAACAGGATAACATGACTCTTCAGGATATCTATGACAACGTGCTGAACAGATCAGGATATCTCAGGGCACTTGAGGAAGCCAACACGGTTGAAGCTGACGGCCGGATAGAGAATATAATGGAATTCAAGTCTGTTATTGCTGAGTTTGAGAAAGGAGTCTCAGACGGCAGCATGGCAGCTATGCAGGAAGAGATAAAGTCCGAAAGGCTGGCGCTTATGGGCGAAGGCCTTCCGGCTGAAGAACCATCCTTGCTCGGAGCTTTCCTTGAACAGATAACCCTGATGTCGGATATAGACAATCATGATGAAGATGAAGATGCGGTGGTGATGATGACTCTCCACTCAGCTAAAGGCCTGGAATTCCCGGTCGTGTTCATACCCGGCATGGAAAACGGGATGTTTCCGGGAGTGGCGGCTTTTGATGAGACGTCCAAAATGGAAGAAGAACGCAGGCTGTGCTATGTCGGCATTACCAGAGCGATGAAAAAGCTCTATCTGACAGGTGCTCAGATGAGGACAATGTACGGCAGAACAGACTGGCAGACAGAATCCGTATTTCTTGAAGAGATGGACAAGAGCTGCATGGACGGCGACAAGACTGTCAAGGACAGACTCAAAAGTGAAGACGGACTTCGCGGACAGGGCGGTCTGCTGGGAGATTATATGTTCAGCGGACGCAGTCTCGGTACGGCAGACGGCTATGCCGGTGAGCCAAGGCCAAAACCTTTTAGCAGCGGATTTGATTCAAGGCCGCTCGACGGGCTGAGCGCCGCAAGGAGAGCGACACATAATAAGGAAAAGATCACAGATGAGTTTGAGGTCGGAGATATCGTGAGGCATCCGAAATTCGGAGAAGGAATGCTTATCGAGCAGGATGAGAAAACGATGACGGTGATCTTCGATTCCGTCGGACAGAAGAAGCTCGGAAAAGGCTTCGTAAAAATGGAAAAGGTATAATATAGTGATGGCTCCGCCGTTACCTTCAGGAGTACAACATGAGTGACCTGCTGACAACAGAAGAAAAGAAAGCCAGAATAGATGCTCTTGCCGAAAAGCTGAATGAAGCGTCAAGGGCTTATTATACTGATGGCATAGAGATCATCACCAATTTTGAATACGATGAGATGTATGATGAGCTTCTGGCTCTCGAGGATGAGACCGGCTACATCAGAGATGACAGCCCGTCTATCAATGTCGGATATGAGACCGCTGCAGGTCTGCCCAAGGTCGTGCATGAGACCAGGATGCTCTCACTTAACAAGACCAAGGACAGAGAAGAGCTGAGAGCATGGCTTGGTGACCAGAAAGGGATCCTGTCATGGAAGCTTGATGGACTCACCGTCGCCCTGACCTATGAAAACGGAAGGCTTACCCAGGGGGTAACTCGTGGCAACGGTACAGAAGGAGAACTGATAACCGCTAATATCATGGCATGCGCCAATGTGCCCAAAGTGATACCACACAAGGGAAGAGTCGTCATACGCGGCGAGGCTGTCATACGGTATTCAGATTTTGAGAAGATCAACGAAACTATAGGGTCTGCAGATGCGAAATACAAGAATCCGAGAAATCTCTGCAGCGGGAGCATCAGACAGCTTGATCCATCAGTAACAGCAGAGAGGAAGGTGCAGGTATATGCGTTTTCGCTGTACCGTGCCGAAGGAGCAGATATAACCAGCAGGCAGGCCGGCATGGAATGGATGAAGTCACAGGGCTTCGACACTGTCGATTATGTTATGGTTGATAGCAGCAGCCTTCTCGACGCTGTCGATCAGTTTGAGGCAGCTATTCCTGATTTTGACATTCCGTCTGATGGACTTGTCCTCATGTACGATGATCTTGAGTATTCAAGATCGCTGGGTGAGACAGCCAAGTTCCCGCGTGATGCGATTGCATTCAAGTGGCGTGACCAGTATGCTGATACAGTGCTCAGAGAGATCGAGTGGAGTCCTTCAAGGACGGGACTTCTGAACCCGGTCGCTATATTTGATCCGGTCGAGCTTGAAGGTACTACTGTTTCAAGGGCTTCAGTCCATAATCTTAATATAATGGAAGACCTTGCGCTTGGCATTGGTGATACTATAAGAGTATATAAGGCTAACATGATAATCCCGCAGATATCAGACAACCTGACACGCAGCGGCAATATAGAGATCCCTTCTGTGTGCCCGGTCTGCGGAGGACAGGCAATGATATCTGATGACGAAGGCACTAAGACGCTGAGCTGTATCAACCCGGGATGTCTGGCCAAGCACGTCAAAAGGTTTTCACATTTTGTCTCGAGAGATGCTCTCAATATAGAAGGGCTGTCAGAGTCAGGCCTGCTCAAGCTGATCGGAATAGGGGCACTCAGAACATATGCTGATCTGTTCAGATTGTCTGCCTACAAGGCTGACATAGTTGCTATGGAAGGCTTTGGCCTGAAATCATTTGAGAACCTTACAGCTTCAGCCGAAAGAGCTTCACATACAACACCGGCAAGATTACTTTACGGTCTTGGTGTACCTGGCATCGGGGTCGCAAATTCACGCAATATCTCGATAGCCTGCCGCAACAGATGGAAGGACATCCAGAACCTTGACGAAGAAGGTCTGACTTCGATTGACGGTGTCGGATCAGTAATGGCCGGTGACTACATCAGATATTTTGCAGATGAAGAGAACAAAGCGGCTGTAGCCGACCTGCTCAGCGTGCTGGACATAGATGAAAGCTATGAAGCTGCAGGAACAAGCCTTGAAGGCAAGACATTTGTCATTACAGGCAGTCTCAATTACTATGCCAACCGCAAAGATCTCAAAGCAGAGATAGAAGCAGAAGGCGGAAAGGTCGCAGGCTCCGTCTCTGCAAAGACCGACTACCTCATAACTAACAACCCCGGCTCAGGTTCATCCAAGAACAAGGCAGCCCGTGAGCTCGGAATAGAGATAATAACGGAAGATCAGGTCCGCACGATGCTTGGACATCAGGAATGATCAACCGGGGACGCAGTATACAGATACGCTGATACCTGACAGTCCCTCGCCACTATTGCTGAAAACGGAAAGGAGGAAGAGTCCCATGGATAATAACAACAATGTTATCGATATGGAGCAGGCTTATGACGAGTCTCTGGAGAAGATATTTGAACTTCTTGAAGAAAAGAAGTACTTCAGATGCAGAGATGAGCTCCTCAAACACGACGAAGTTGAGATAGCTGAAATGCTGGTAGATATCAGGCGAGAATTCGATCTCCAGCGCATGGTCGTACTCTTCCGATCGTTACCAAAAGATGTAAGTGTAGATGTTTTTGCAGAGCTCAGTAATGATGACAGGCTCGATATCATCAATATCATCACCGATCCCGAGTTGAAATACATCCTCGATGAACTCGACTTCGATGATATGATCGACGTACTTGAGGAACTGCCGTCCAATATAGTCGACAAGATACTTGAACAGACTCCTAAGAACGAGCGCCGCATGATCAATACCTTCCTTAAATATAAGGAAGACAGCGCGGGCTCATTGATGACCCCGGAGTACATCGACCTGAAGAAAAACATGACAGTCAGGCAGGCGCTGGATCATATCAAGGAAGTAGGTCTCGACTCAGAGACGATCTATACATGTTATGTACTGGATATGGGGCGTAAGCTGATAGGCGTAGTATCCCTTAAGTCATTGGTGATCTCACCAGATACCCTCAGCATCTCAGAGATAATGCATGAAGATCTGGTTGTGGCTCATGTGGATGATGACCAGGAAGAAGTATCCGAACTGTTCATCCGTTACGGTTATCTGGCAATTCCTGTAGTGGACAACGAATACAGGCTCGTCGGTATCGTCACCGTCGATGACGTACTCGACGTTATCGAAGAGGAGGCCACAGAGGATATCGAGCGTATGGGCGGAGTTATCGACATGACCGACAGAGAATACCTGGATAAGTCGGTATTCCAGCATGTCAAGGCGAGACTTCCGTGGCTCTTCTTCCTGATGTGCTCTTACTTCATCACCGGAGGTATCCTTGCGACCTTTGAGGACGCGATGTCAGCAGTGATCGCCCTGGTAATATACATGCCTATGCTGATGGGAACAGGCGGTAACTCAGGATCTCAGTCATCGACGCTGGTCATCCGTGGTATGGCGACAGGCGAGATCGAACTGAAAGACTTTATCAAAGTAATGTGGAAAGAGATCCGTGTAGGTGTCGTGGTTGGAATATGCCTGAGCATACTCAACTACTTCAGGATAGTGTATCTCGACCACAATCCGCCTCTGGTAGCACTCACTGTCTGCTGCTCGATGATACTCATAGTCATCATCGCCAAGCTGATCGGATCCATGCTGCCAATGCTGGCAAAACGTATCGGGATCGACCCTGCGCTGATGGCAGGTCCTATGATGGCATCCATCACCGATATGATCTCACTTTGTACTTATTTCGTTATGGCAGGGCTGTTCCTGCACATATAGATCGCACTTCGAAGTGCTGCGGACCGGGTATGTAAGTACCCGGTTTTTAATTGTCCCGTTGTTTAGGTAGTACGTCATACGTAATACGTATGACTTTTTGTTGACAAAGGCATGCAGTTTCTGACAAGATAAAACATATCAGCATTACTCTAATATATTGAAAAGGAGAAAGATTGATTTGAAAACTGTACATGAACTCAATGAAATAGCTCGCGATGTCAGAATGGATGCTCTCAGAGGCATACATGCTGCGGGCGCCGGCCACCCGGGAGGATCGCTTTCGGTGACCGACATACTCGTTTCACTTTATTTTAACGTCATGAATGTTGATCCTGAGAATCCGAAAATGGAAGGCAGAGACAGGCTCGTCCTTTCAAAAGGTCATGCAGCTCCTGCACTGTATTCGACTCTGGCTCACAGAGGATATTTTGACACATCTGAAATGCTTACTCTTCGTAAACTTGGATCAAGGCTTCAGGGACATCCAAGCATGAAGCTGTGCCCGGGAGTAGAGATGTCGACCGGTTCTCTTGGACAGGGCTTTTCTGCAGCTGTCGGAATGGCAATAGCTGATAAGATCGACGGGAAAGACCGCAAAACATTTGTAATAACAGGTGATGGAGAACTCCAGGAAGGTATCATCTGGGAAGCAGCTCTTTCTGCAGCAAAGCATGGACTTGACAATCTGATCGCTGTAGTGGACTGGAACAATCTGCAGATCGACGGTGTTGTCGACATCGTCAAGAAAGTAGCTCCGATCGATGAGAAGTTCTCATCATTCGGATGGGCGACCTTCGTATGTGACGGTCATGATATGCAGGCGCTTCTTGATACATATGAAAAAGCATTCAAGGTCAGCGGAAAGCCTGTATGCATAGTGGCCAGGACGCATAAAGGTCATGGTGTATCATTCATGGAAGATCAGGCGGGCTGGCACGGCAAAGCACCTGATGATGAGCAGCTTGCACAGGCTCTCAGTGAACTCGGAGGTGACAGATAATGGCAGATATCAAAAGGACAGCTACAAGACAGGCATACGGAGAGTTCCTCAAAGAGTACGGAGCAGAGAGGAAGGATCTGATAGTGATGAGCGCAGACCTCTCAGGCTCAAACAAGACAGATCTGTTCGAAAAAGAATTTCCTGAGAGATTCATAGAGACTGGCATTTCCGAGCAGGATCTGTACGCAGAGGCAGCAGGTATAGCCCTTTCCGGACATGTGGTCGCTGCAAGCACTTTTGCCATGTTCGCAGCAGGCAGGGCATATGAGATCATCCGCAATTCCATTGCCTATACACATGCCAATGTTAAGATCTGTGCGACCCACGGCGGTATCACTGTAGGCGAGGACGGTGCTTCACACCAGACTTTTGAGGATATCGCACTCATGAGAGTGATCCCTGAAATGGTGATCATCAATCCGGCAGATGCCGTAAGTGCCAAAATACTGATGAGGAAGGAATTCGAGCGTGATGGATATTCATACATCAGACTCGGAAGGGCCGGGGTCCCTGATGTTTACGACAAGGACGCAGACCTGCAGATAGGTAAAGCGGTAGAACTCAAAAGCGGAAATGACATTGCTATCATCGCGACCGGCATAATGGTCGATGCAGCGCTTAAAGCAGAAGAACTGCTCGCAGCTGAAGGCATCAGCGCACGCGTTATCGACATGCACACGATCAAACCGATCGATGAGGATATCATCATCAAAGCCGCGAGAGAGTGCAAGGGTATAGTGACTGCTGAAGAACATTCAGTGATAGGCGGCCTTGGGGGCGCTGTCGCAGAAGTGACATCTGCAAAGTGTCCATGTAAAGTGGTCAGAGTAGGACAACAGGACTGCTTTGGAGGTTCGGGAAAGCCGGCAGAACTTTTGGAAAAATACGGTATGACTGCTGCAGACATTGTTAAGGCGGCAAAAGGTATCATCTGAATCCTGAAAGACAGAGTTTGAATAATTGACATAAAAGGCTGTTATATCTGAAAGGGTATGACAGCCTTTTTGCAGAATTGTTTGAATAAAAATTCAAGAACAGAATGAATAATCGGCAATTTTGGTTGCATAATTATGCACAAACTGTTATTATCTTGCATGGCGGATCAAGATGGATCCAATATCAGAAATAACAGGAGAAATTAAAATGAAGAAGAAAGCATTGGCATTAATACTTGCATTTGCAATGATATGTGCATTTTCACTCAGTGCATGCGGAGGCGGAAGCGAAAGCGAAAGTGCTGAGGAAGGCAGTGAAGAGACTGCAAAGCTCAAGGTCGTGACAGAAGCAACATTCGCACCATTTGAATTCACCGAGGATGGAGAAGAAGAGATCGTCGGCTTCGATCCTGATATGATGGCTGCTATCGCTGAGGATCAGGGACTCGAGCTCGAATGGGTCAACATGGAATTCGATTCACTTATCCCTGCACTCCAGTCAGATCAGGGTGATATCATCTGTGCCGGCATGAACAAGCTCGCAGGCGATCGTGCAGAGAAGGTCGACTTCGGTGATACTTACTTTGAGAGCGATCTGATGCTCCTCGTCACTGCAGACAGTGACCTCGCAGGCATAGATGCAGTTACTTCAGATATGAAGCTTGCAAGCCAGATCGGCACTACAGGCGGCGATATGGTTCAGGCCATGAAGGACGAAGGAAAGATCGCTGATGGAGTAGTTCTCAACCAGTGGACAGACTGCTATCTGCAGCTCCAGAACGGAGAAGTACAGGGCGTTATCGTAGATAAGCCGGTTGGTGAAGCTTACCTCAACAATCACAGTGACATCGCTAAGTTCGTAGGCGATTCCTTCGGAGATCATGAAGAGTTCGCGTTCGCAGTACAGCAGGGCAATACTGAACTTCTCGATAAGCTCAACACAGGTCTTGCCAATATCAAGGCAAACGGTACATACGATGAGCTCGTTGACAAGTGGTTCAGCTAGAAGATAAGGAGGGACCCGCGCGATGAATGTATATCTGAAAGGATTTCTCATCGCCTGCAAGGGTATTCCTGCCACAGTGGCAGTCAGCATGATAGCAATCGTGATAGGAGCAGCCTTCGGACTGCTCCTTGCGCTGTGTTCTCAGGCTAGAGGCAAGACCTTGCGGGTGCTGGCAAAAATATATGTTGATGTAGTGAGGGGAACGCCTATGCTGGTCCAGGCCCTCATTATGGCGTATGGTATACCCTGGCTGCTCCAGTCATGGGGTATCGGTTTCAAATGGGACGATTTCGGGGGCATGGCGGTCCCTGCGGTAATAGTCTGCGGATTTAACTCTGCAGCATATTTATCCGAGGTAATCAGATCAGGCATCCAGGCGATCGATAAGGGCCAGATGGAAGCAGCCAGATCTCTGGGCATGACCCGAGGGATGGCAATGCGGCTGATCATCATACCACAGGCTATCCGTATCATACTTCCGGCATTTGCCAACGAGTTCGTTACACTCATCAAAGAGACATCTGTACTCGGTTATGTAGGAGTAGTAGAAATACTGCGCCGCGGCCAGCTGTGGAACTCTTCTTCATTTGAGACATTCCCGGCATACATAGGAGTCGCTCTGGCTTATATGCTGCTGACCATACCGCTGTCCAAGGCGATCAACGGATATGAGCGCAAGAGGGCGAGAAAGGAGGCCGCAGCATGAGCATGATAGAGATAAAAGGACTGAAGAAAAGCTTCGGCGACCTTGAAGTACTTAAGAACATCGATCAGAATGTTGAAGAGGGAGAGGTCCTTTGCATAGTCGGTCCGTCAGGATCAGGCAAGTCTACGATGCTGCGCTGCATCAACAGACTTGAGGAACCTACCGGCGGAGAGATCTATATCGACGGAGAACTCATAACTGATAAGAACGTTGACAGGATCCGTACCAAGATGGGTATGGTGTTCCAGCAGTTCAATCTTTTCCCTCATATGTCAGTGCTTGACAATCTTACATGCGGACCTGTCAATGTCAAAAAAGCAGACAAAAAAGAGGCTGAAAAGAAAGCCATGGAGCTGCTTGCCAGAGTAGGCCTTGCAGAGAAAGCTGATCAGTTCCCGAGGAACCTTTCGGGCGGACAGCAGCAGAGAGTCGCTATTGCGCGCGCGCTGGCGATGGATCCTGAAGTGATGCTGTTCGATGAGCCGACGAGTGCTCTTGACCCTGAGATGGTAGGAGAGGTACTTGATGTAATGAAAGCCCTCGCAAAAGTGGGCATGACCATGATCGTAGTTACGCATGAGATGGGATTCGCAAAAGAAGTTGCGGATAGAGTTATTTTCATGGATGGAGGATATATTGTAGAACAGGGCACACCTGATGAGGTACTGAACCATCCGCAGATGGAAAGAACCAAAGACTTCCTGTCAAAAGTGCTGATATAACAGACGCCGATGTCCCCCGCCTCTATAGGCGGCGGGTTCCATCTTCGACCGTCGGTAGCGGATAACAATCTCCGACCGACGATCTCAGGAGCTGAAGCTCTCGGCGTCTGTTGACGGCGTCGCTCGCTCCAATCAAGCGAGCTTGTTGGAGCTTTGCTCCTGGTTGAACTGATTTACAAGATGCAGAGCAGACCCGGCTGAAAGGCCGGGTTTTCTTAATGTACGTTAATCTTTATAGAATTGGCAAAAATACGTATGTATAATGTGCAATGTCAAGAGTGCTTTACATTTGCATTTTTGGCACAAAACCAGGTGCTCTTATAGTAGAGAGAAAGCATAAAAATGATAGTATTCAATAACGTTACCAAGAAGTATGGTGAAAACGTGGGACTGATAGATGCCACTGTTCATATCAACAGGGGCGATTTTGTTTTTCTCGTAGGACCTTCCGGAGCAGGTAAAACTACTTTTATCCGGCTTATCCTGAAGGAGATCGAACCAGACAAGGGGAGGATCATACTTGCGGGAAAGGACATCACCCATGTGGGCAGGAGAGAAATACCAGCGATCAGACAGAAAGTCGGCATGGTTTTCCAGGACTTCCGCCTTCTTGAAAAAAAGACCGTATATGAGAATGTCGCTTTTGGCATGGAAGTACTTCACAAACGCAAGAGAGAGATAAGAGAGAGAGTTCCTTATGTGCTCGATCTCGTAGGCATCAAGGATAAAGCAAAGCGTTATCCTGACGAACTCTCAGCAGGTGAGCAGCAGAGAGTCGGTATCGCGAGAGCTCTCGTAAACAAGCCGAGAGTGCTCATATGCGATGAGCCGACAGGAAACCTCGACCCTATTACTGCCATGGAGATCATGGAGCTCCTTGAGCAGATCAATGTCAGAGGAACAACAGTACTGATGGTCACACACGCCAGAGATATCGTAAACAAGATGAACAAGAGAGTTGTTGCTATCGATCACGGACGCATCGTACGTGATGAAGAGGGCAGCTACGGTTTCCATAAAAAAGAAGACGTCGAGCCGGGGATCCTTTTCCCGGAAAGGAGACTTGCGACAGTTTCTGACCTTGCTCCGGAGCTGGCAGCACTTGCCAATGAGCAAAAGGCAGCCGAAGCAGATGAGCGGATGCGCACGATCTATCTCGACCCCGACACAGCGGGCAGCATGGTACAGGATTATGCAGAACCATCGACGCACTCTCTGACTGATGATATGGTGAGCACATATCTTGATGGAGGGGAGGATATATATGAGTAGATTCGGATACAACATCAGACAGTCCTTCTCACAGATGAACCGCAACAAGGGTATGTATTTTACCTCGACAATGGCAATTACAGCTATGATGCTTATCCTCGGACTGTTCTTTGTAGCATTCGTCAATGTCAATCTGTTTGCGGCAACAGTTGAAAAGGACTATAACGTCATTCAGATATACCTTTCTGCGGAAAACACTCCTGAACTGACGCAGGCGATAGGCACGACCATCGAAAACATGGATGGTGTGGATCACGTAAACTATATCAGCAAGGATGAAGCGCTCGGCACACTCAAGACCAGGTGGGGAGAGAACGGATATCTCCTCGAGAATCTGCCTGAAAACCCGCTTCCGGATTCATACAACGTCTATGTAAAGGACAAAAACGCAGCAAATTCTGTAGCTATGGCTGCACCTAAGCTGGAAGGGGTAGACGACATCGTTTACTATCAGGATACAATAGAGAAACTGGCCAAAGTATCCAGATTCGTAGAGATCGGCTCGCTGATCACGATGGCATTCCTGGTGATCGTATCGATAATCATAGTAGCCAATACGATCAAACTTACGGTGTTTAACCGAGAAAAAGAAATCAGCATAATGAAGTACCTCGGTGCTACAGACTGGTTCGTAAGAGCCCCGTTCATCTGGGGCGGTATATTCGTAGGTGTCATTTCTGCAGCGATAGCGACAGGATTGACATACATCATATACCAGAAGACTGTAGAGATCATCGGTGGAGATCTCGGCAGGATCCTGTCTGTCGATCTGGTCTCTGCAAGGTATCTCAGCGATAATCTGATGATCATATTCCTATGCATTGGAATAAGTGTAGGAATGTGCGGAAGTATTATATCGATCAGAAGATTCCTCGACAGGTAACTTCTTTTAGGATAAGCAGAATAGCATCAGCAAATTATATGAATAACAAGATAAACAGAAAAAGAACAATACTGGTGTTGCTGCTGGCACTTGCACTGTGCGCAGGGACATGGTACGGAGCTTATAACAGCGCTCTGCTCTGTTCATATGCCGTATCACAGGAAGAGAAAGATCAGGCACAGAAAGAAGCTGATGAAGCCAGGGCGGCTGCGGATGCGAAAAAGAAAGAAGCCAAAGAAGCCGGTAAAAAAGCAGCTCAGGCTACTAAAAACTTTGAAGAAGCCGAGAAGAAACTCGAAGCGCTGGAGGGACAGGTCGACCAGACCAAAGCAGATATACAGGCCACTATTGCCAGAATAGAAGAGACCAAGGTCAAGATGGAGAAAAAAGAAGCGGAGATAGAGGAGCAGAATACTGCTCTGAACAACCGTCTGACCTCTATGTACAAGACCGGAACTGTAGGTTTTGTCGATGTTGTTTTGAATTCAGAAAGCGTCGAAGACTTGCTTACCAATGTAGGAATGGTCCACAAGATTCTGGAGAGCGATCAGGCCCTTCTTGAAAAGCTCCAGAAAGACTATGAAGAGCTTGCCCAGATGAAGAAGGATCTGGAAGATCAGGAGGCGTATCTCGAACAGAGACAGCTGGAGCTTGAGGCAGCAGAAGCTGAGACTGAAGAACTCAAGAAAAAATATCAGGCTGAAGCGGATAAATATAAAGCTATGGAAGATCAGCTCGAAGCGGAGGGCCGTGAACTCGCTGCAGAAGCTTTTGCCAAGCAGCAGGCAGCAGAAGCCATGATCGTTGAGATGGGAGGCTCTGTCGAATACACGCCTGGTGAATATGCATGGCCGACCCAGAGCAACTGGAAGATAACGTCGAACTACGGATGGAGAAGATGCCCGTTCCATGGCAAGGAGTTCCATAACGGGATAGATCTTGTACTGACAAGCGGGACTCTTGGATCACCGGTATATGCGATCGCTGACGGAGTGGTCACAAGAGCATCATGGTACGGTGGTTACGGAAACTGTATAATACTCGCTATGGGCGGCGGATACAGTTCACTATACGGACATCTCAAGGGCTATGCCGTGAAGAAAGGTGACTATGTAGCAAAGGGACAGGTGATAGGATATATCGGCAGTACAGGTAACTCTACAGGACCGCATCTGCACTTTACAGTATTCAAGGACGGGCAGATGACTAACCCGCTTGGATTGTACTGATAAGCTACTGACAACCGAATATATTTCTGGAAAAAATACTGCATAATCTTCGATATTTCGGGGATTATGTAGTATTATTTTATAGATTAGACTGAATCAGGAGGGTACCTGCAGATGCGGGAACAAAGCACTGTTTCCGGGGAACCGAAGATCCCGGAGATCATTCTTAAAATACTGGAATCAAGAGGTATCGGTGAGGAGATGCAGGAAGAGTTCTTTTCTCCGAGACCGAGACTTGCATACGACCCGTTTCTCCTTGCAAATATGCAGGAAGGAGTGGATCTGCTTTTGTCTGCAGTGGACCAGGGCAAAAGAATAGTTATCTACGGAGACTATGATGTAGACGGCATTACCGCTACATCCCTCCTTATGAAAGTGATCGGTTCACTCACAGACAATGTTACATACTACATACCTTCAAGGCTGGATGAGGGATACGGCCTTCATAGAGAATCCATCGACCGCATTGCAGAGGACGGCGGTGAACTGATCATAACAGTTGATTGCGGCTCTGTTTCAGGTGCTGAGACAGCATATGCTCATTCTCTGGGAATAGATACTCTCGTGACCGACCATCATAATGTATCTGATGTCAGAGCTGAAGGCATCATTATCAATCCGAAGCTGTCTGAAGACGGATATCCTTTCAAGGGTCTCGCAGGCGTAGGAGTCGCGTACAAGCTGGCTCTTGCCGTTGCCAGAGTAAGACCGGTCCCAAAATCAATAATGGCCGAAGTTCTCGAACTTGTAACGATAGGTACGGTAGCAGATATCATGCCGATGCTCGGGGAAAACAGGACGATAGTGAAATGCGGTCTCAGGTCAATACACCTTGGCTGCAGGAACATAGGTCTCAGGCGTCTTATCGATCTCTCAGGACTGGATTACAGGACGATCAGATCAAGCGATATATCTTTTGGCGTTGCACCTAAGATCAACGCTTCCGGAAGGCTCGGCGATGCTTCAATAGGAGTCAGGCTGTTTCTTGCCGATACCGATGAAGAGGCGGATGAATATTGCCGCATCCTCATAGACGCTAATCAGGAGAGACGCAGGCTGCAGGATGATGCCTATGACAAGGGACTCGAAGTGCTTGACGAAGAGCTTGAAAAAGGTGATTTTGTCACTGTTGAAATAAATGATTCGCACGAAGGAGTCCTTGGCATAGTTGCCGGCAAGCTCCGTGAAAAGGTGAACCGCCCGGTCGTGATAATATCCCGAAACAATGACATATATAAGGGAACAGGAAGATCTATCCCGACGGTCGATCTCTTCAGCATGCTCGATAAGTATCGTGATGAATTCATAAGCTTCGGCGGACACAGCGCTGCATGCGGCTTTACCATCTCGGCAGAAAAAGCCGAAACTCTCAGGCTGAAGCTCAACGAAGATATAGAAAAGATGTATGAAAACGACAGCAGTATTTTTGACCTGGACTACGGGTATGATGCAGCTGTCGATACGGACGAGGTAACTCTCGGACTCGCTCAGGCTGTCAGGCTGCTCGAACCATGCGGAAAAGACAACGAGGTGCCTGTATTTGCCATAAGAAATGTCGAGATATCAGGCTGGAGATTCCTGAGGAATGAGAACAAGATGGCCAGGTTTACCATATCAAGTGCAGGATGCGGCGGTGTGGATTGCCTATTGTTTCATGATGCCGGAGAAGTGTTTGACAGCATCTCATCTGAAGGCAGAGCGGATATACTTGGGACGGCTGAGATAAACAACTGGAGAGATGAAGAAAAAGTGCAGATAATAGCTAAATATGTATTGCCTGCAGGAACACTGAAATGAGTGAAGAAATAAGAGAAGAAGACTTTAGATCAGAAGAAATAGAGACAGAAGCATCAGCTGAAATACCGGAAGTAATATCAGCAGAACCTGTAGTGGATAATGCAACAGAAACTGCTGCAGAAACTACTACAGATACTCCTGTAGAAACTGCCGTGAAAACTATTGCTGATGATGCATCAGAGTCGGGAAACAGACTTCGTGCTCAGGATGAGCCTGTAAAAGGTCATTCAAAAGGTCGGTATCTGGCTGCTTTTCTCGCCGGTTTTGCAGCGTGTATCGCTTTGCTCTGCATCCTTACCTATGGATTTGACCTCGGACGCATAATGTCCAAGGGTGACTGGGATTATTACAGTAAGCTCGATGACAATTACGGTAAATATGCAGAGATCATGAGGATGATCGGAGAGGACCCGCTTTCGCAGGCCGTGCCTGAGGAGATCAGCGATGATGTGCTCAAAGAGATCGTAGCGAGTACGGGCGATCCTTATGCTCAGTACTTTACCGCCAAGGAATATGAACAGTTCTCAAAGACCTATTCCGGCGGATATGTGGGCATTGGTATCGGAGTGGAATACAGTGAAGGCGAAGTTATCGTAATGACTGTTTACGATGACGGACCTGCTGATGAGGCCGGCATGGAGCCGGGAGATGTCATTCTGAGAGTGGACGGAGTCGCCCCGAAAGATCTCGATGATGCTGTATCCAGGATGACCGGTGAAAAGAACACCGAAGTGACAGTTACAGTCCGCAGAGACGGCAAAGAGCTGGACTTAACAATGACGAGAGACGAGATCGATCTTGACTCAGTCGGTTACGCTGTCAGCGAGGATGATCCTTCAGTCGGATACATCATGATATCCTTGTTCAGTAAGAATACTGACAAAGAATTTAAAAATGCCGTCAAAGACCTTAAGAAGAAAGGCTGTGACAAGTTCATACTCGATCTGAGGGACAATGGCGGAGGGCTTACGGATGTCAGTGTCGAGATCGCTGATTATCTGCTTCCTGCATGCAAGATCATGACAGACGTGACCAAAAGCGGGTCAGAGACTGTGTACAATTCAGATGATAGCTCCGCTGATCTTAAGCTGGTAGTGCTTGTAAATGAGAACACAGCGAGCGCATCGGAGATCCTGACTGCCGCTCTTAAGGAAAACAACGCAGCAACGATCATCGGTTCGAGGACTTACGGCAAAGGCGTTACACAGATATCCCGCATGTTCAGCGATGGCTCTGCAGCCAAGCTTACAGTCAGCGAGTATCTGACACCTAAGGGAAATCATGTGAATGAAAATGGCATCGAGCCGGATATCGAGGCAACTGATGCCGATATCCTCGATAAAGCTCTCGAGGAGCTTAATAAATAATGCGTATATATTATCTGCACGGCTATAACAATGAAAAAGGTGAGAGCCACAGGCTTCTCAGACAGGCGATAGCCGCCTACTTATGTAACGGGGACAGTGAAGAACTGACTTTTTCCGATCTGTCAGGAGCAGACGAATCTCCCGGTGCTGAGCTTAAGGCAAAAGAATATGTATGCAGACTGAAGGTAGGAAAGCAAGGGAAACCTTATATCACAGGTTTTGTTCCCTTCTCCATATCGCACAGCAGCAACACATGGGCGGTACTGTTCAGCCGAGAGGAATGCGGACTGGACATACAGTATCCCCGCAGAGCAGATGCTGCAGGTATATCAGCCCGGTTTTTCGCTCCTGAGGATGCTGCTTACATTGCAGAACATGAGCAGGAATTCTTCAGACTGTGGGCAAGGAGAGAATCTCTGGTGAAAGCAGCCGGTACTTCTGCGGCAGAGTCAGATGTTCCTTCCGTATTGCCTGAAAGTGTGTATTACAGGGACTGCAACTATCTGATCAGAGATGTTCTGATTCCCGGGGCTCCGGAACTCAGTGCAGCGATATGCCTGCTGCAGAACGACAGTGAGAATCAGCAATAGACAGAAATAAATTTTACTACAGGGATCATTTTTATGAGCCATAAAGACAGCAACACAAAAACTGAACTGACCGCCATGGAAGCCGCCGCTAAGTACCTTTCAACCAGGATGCGTACTGCTTCAGAGGTGAGGAATCATCTTTCTGCTAAGGGCTATACGCCTGATGAGATCGATGAGACTGTCAATGATCTGATAGGACTCAGGTATCTGGATGACTATCAGTACGCACTGAGATACTATGAATATAACAGGGAGAAGCATCGCGGATCACTGAGAGCTTCCAGAGAGCTGTCAGAAAAAGGAGTCGATCCTGAGACTGTCAGATATGCACGTGAAGATTTCCTGTATTCAAACAAAGTAGATGAATATGAGGATGCTCTTAACGTCGCCCTCAATGAGATCTCTCTCAGAACTGCCGATACCCCGTATGACGACAGGCTTTCAGCAAAAATAGCAAGAAAGCTGGACGGAAAGGGGTTCAGCAGGACAGATATATTCAGGGTCCTCGATGAACTGAGGAGAAGATATGAGTGAAGAAAGATTCTCAAGAACTGTAAAACTCATCGGCCAGGAGGGCCTGGCGAAGCTCAGGTCTGCCCGTGTGATCGTAATAGGCTGCGGTGGGGTAGGTTCTTATGCTGCAGAAGCATGCACAAGGGCAGGCATAGGTCATCTGACGTTTATGGACGGAGATGCTGTGGCTCAGAGCAACCTGAACAGGCAGCTTGTCGCCCTGACTTCGACCATAGGCAGGAACAAGGCAGAGGTGATGGCTGAGAGAGCAAGGGACATTGATCCTGAGACAGATGTAACAGCTCTGGGACGGTTTTACCGAAAAGGAGACGAACTTGACCTGACGCAATATGACTGGGTCATCGATGCCATCGACGATGTGGATGCCAAGACAGAGCTTATATGCCGTGCAACTGAGCTGGGTGTCAATATCATTTCTGCTATGGGCGCCGCAGGGAAATTCGGGACAGATTTCAAGGTATCTGATATATCGAAGACTTCTGTTTGTCCGCTTGCAAGGGTCATGAGGAAACGTCTCAGAGAGAGAGGTATCGAAAACCTGCCGGTAGTGTATTCTGAGGAAAAACCTGTTCCGCGTGACGGTGATCTGGGTACGCTGAGTTACGTACCGGGATCGGCGGGGCTGACACTTGCCGGATACGTGATAAGGAAGATAGCGGAAGGATAATTTTGCATGAAGATCTACGCGATTGGAGACCTGCATCTTTCATTCGGTGAGAATATAGACAAGCCTATGGACATATTCGGCGGGGGCTGGGAGCAGCACGCCGAGAGGCTTGAACATGCCTGGAGAGAAATGATCACAGAGGAAGACCTTGTCTTGCTGCCGGGAGACACGTCCTGGGGACTCAAGATCGAAGAAGCCATGGCTGATTTTGAATGGCTCCATTCGCTTCCGGGGACTAAGATCGTGTCAAAAGGCAACCACGATCTGTGGTGGGGAAGGATCAAGTATCTGAACTCACTTTACGATGACATAGTTTTCCTTCAGAATGACTGTTATGAACCTGAATGCAGCGGTATAGTGATCACAGCTTCAAGGGGCTGGCCTTATCCCGGTTCTGATGAATACACGGAGCATGATGAGAAGATATACGCAAGGGAGATACAGAGGCTGAAACTCGGTCTGGACGCTGCGAAAGCAAAAGCTCCTGATTCAAGGATACTGGTAGCGCTCCACTATCCTCCGAGTGATCCGAGCGGAAGGGTGACGGGATTCACTGAAATACTTGAGGAATACGGAGTCTGGAAGTGCATATACGGTCACCTCCACGGACAGGTTGCATTCGGCAGGGGTATCAGAGGAAAGGTCAGAGGCGTGCAGTACCAGCTCGTCTCTCTCGACTACCTCGGTGCAAAGCCAAAACTCATTTATGATGACGAGGGGAGCAGCCAATGAGATACGCGTTCATAGTCAATCCGGCTTCGGGACAGGGCAAACATGACGAAGGGATCGCGGCTGAAATAGACGAACTGATCAAGGGAAATCCCAACAGGGATATCAAACTTTACCATACAAGGGGCAGGAATGATGCTTCTTATCTTGCTGGTCTGCTTGCAGAAGAAGCGGCTATGAAAAAAGATGAGATCGTTATTTTCGCATGCGGCGGTGACGGAACTGTCCAGGAAGTAGCCAACGGGATCTACGGACATGAGAATGCTATCCTTGGTGTTGTACCTGTCGGGAGTGGCAATGACCTTGTCAGACAGCTCGGCCATGGAAAAAACAGCAGCGTCAGGTACAGAAAGCTGCCGGAACATTTTGATGGCATGGTTACCAGGATGGATCTCATCAGGATGTCCTGGATAGAAAAGGGTGAGGAGAGATCACATCTTATAGCCAACGGCATCAATATAGGATTTGACGGCAATACTGCAATACTGGCCCATAAGCTGAAAAAACTGCCTCTCATATCCGGATCAGGTTCATATCTTATAGCAGTTGCTGTTAATCTTGCAGGGAAAAAAGGCCAGAAACTGAGGATCACAGCTGACGGCAAGAACTTCCATACGGGCAGCCTGCTGCTTGCAACGGCGGCCAACGGCGGTTTCTGCGGCGGCGGGATACAGAGCTGCCCTAATGCAGATCTTTTCAATGGAAAGATCGAACTGCTAGCTGTCAGGGACATTCCGAGAAGGCAATTCGTGGCGCTTTTCCCGAAATATAGATCCGGCAAGCTATTTTCCATAAAAGGGATCGAAGAGATCACATCCTATACACAGGCAGAAAACATAATAATCGAACCTATGATGGGTCAGACGATGAAGTTCGTCGGAGACGGAGAGATATTCGAGACCGGCTCACTCAGGATCGAGATAGTACCACGGGCAATTAAAGTGCTGGTTCTGTAGAACATAACGTGAGCCGGAAAAACTACTTTTAGATATAGAATGAAAAAAACAGAAATAAAAAAGAAAAACATAATAGGGATCAGGATCATTGCTGCAATACTGATGCTGATACTGGTCAGCTCAGCTTTTGTGTTCGCTGCAGATGAGAATGCAGTAAAATGCAGGAGCGGTGTCCTTGTCACCCCAATCGGAGACCTTGAAGCCGAGGCACCGGAGCTGGCTGCCAGGTCCGCTGCGATGTATTCTCTTGACATGGAACGTTTTGTATACGAAAAGGATGCCGATAAAAAGATCGATCCTTACAGCACGACCAAGATACTGACGTGCTGGCTGGCTCTTGAGAATCTTGATCCACAGGAGACCGTCACTATCTCAGAAGCGGCAACCAGAGAATATGAAAACGGAATGACGATATATCTTAAGCCGGGAGAAAAGATCGCTGTCATCGACCTTATCTACGCAGCTATGCTTGCATCCGGAAATGACGCGGCATATGCTCTCGGTGAAGCTGTTGCCGGCAGCGAATCCGCTTTTGCCGATCTGATGAACGAGACGGTGAAAAGCTGGGGCTGCAACGATACGCATTTTGTCAATGCCAACGGCTGGAAAAACGATGAGCACTACACTACTGTCCGCGATATGGCGATCATCACCGCGAAGTGCCTTGAGAACAAGCAGCTCGGGGAGATATCTATGGAAAAGACCCATGTGATCCCTGCGACGAATATGACTGAAGCGAGAGAACTCAAGAATTACTTCCGGGGAGTGATGGGCAATACGAAAAACCTTTTTGGCGGAAAATCCGGTACCTGGGATGACGATGACTGCGGAGCCGTTGCGGGCTTCAGAAGAAAAGGCCTGAGCGAAGTGATCGTAGTTCTCGGTGATACCGAAAAGGGAAGGCCTAAGGATGTGCGAAGCCTCATAGAGTTTTCACATGATGTGACTCCGGGGTTTGCCGTCCCGGCAGAGGGAAGCACCGTTGAGACTGCATGGATCAGGCACGGTGAGAAGACCAAAGCAGCGCTTACTGTCGATAAGGTCACATATGCGTATCCTCATAACAATACTGCTGGAGAGATAACTACAGAGGTAGTCTATAACAAGCTTGAAGCACCCCTCAGGAAAGGTGATGAGGTAGGTGACTTTATCGTGTATGTCGGCGACAAAGTGGTCGGAGAGCATAAACTTATCATGGCTGAAGACATCGAGACAGGCTGGCTGCCATCATATCTCTATATTTCCAATAAAGTAACCAAGATGATCCTCGGAGTATTAGCTGCGATGATCCTGCTGATACTCCTGCTGAGAATCATCAACAGGAACAGACGCAGGAAGAGAGTTGCTCTTAAGAAGAAATACTCAGGCAAAGGCACCGAACCACGTCCTTCCGGAGACGGGTCAAACGACAGCAGATCATCTTCCGGGAATTCCGGACGCCAGAGCGCAAAAGATAAAAGAGAGGCACGAAAGCGCCTGCGCGAGAAATACAGGGCGAAACACTGAATCGCAGTCAGATCTCAGCAAATGGAGGGTCTGAAAGACTATGAGAGAGTTTATAAACAGAATAACCAGACCGTGCCGCAAGATCACAGATAATATCATTATTGCAACAGTATTGTCGCTGGTTATCATGGTTTTGGGTTCAATTCTGTCAGGGATCATGCTGAATCTTACCGGATTCAGAACACTCCTCTCGAATTACCTGCAAAACGGTAACCTGGAGATGTTTCTGAGCAGCTATCTGGAGTTCATCGGGATCTGGATAGCAGTGCTGCTTTTTACTGCTGTTCCAAAGGCCAACAGACCTATGCTGAAAAGCTTCTGGTACAACAGGAACGGAAATAATCTCAAGGGGATCATCGCCGGCATACTGCTGGGGTTCGGTACCAACAGCTTTTGTGTCCTGATGTCCTGGCTGAGCGGAAACATCAAATTTTCGTACTATGGATTTGAACCTGTCATTCTGCTTATGTTCATCGCCGCTATATTTATACAGTCAGGTGCCGAGGAACTTATGGACAGATACTATCTGTACGAGAAGCTTAGGCGCAGATATGCAAGTCCTCTGGTGGCTATCCTTGTCAATTCATTGGTATTTATGCTTCTGCATATACCTAATCCGGGATTTACCGCAAAAGCAGGCAGTCAGATATTTCTCATAGGAGTCATCTTTTCACTCCTTGTATACTATTACGACAGCCTCTGGGCCGCCATATGGTTCCATACAACCTGGAACTTTACACAGAATATCATTTTCGGACTTCCTAACAGCGGGATCGTCTCGGAGTACTCGATCTTCAAGCTGGAAGCAGTCACTGCCCAGAGCGGACTGTTCTATGATGTAAAGTTCGGTGTCGAGGGCAGTATCGGTTCCTCACTCGTCCTTCTGGCCCTGCTGACAGCCATCATTCTGATGAACCGCAATAAACCGGAAAAGAGCGATGTCTGGGCACAGGCAGAGGAGAAGACAGCAGCAAAAGCAGCTGAAGCAGAAGAAACCGCTCCGAAACATGCAGCAAAGAACTGATATCAGTTGCTGCACGTTGAGCTGAAATCTTCATTTCTCTTGAATTGGCCTTTCCATATATGGTAGAATGACTATCGCTGTGGAGAGGTACCCAAGTGGCTGAAGGGTCTGGCTTCGAATACCAGTAGGTCGGTAGCACCGGCGCGGGGGTTCAAATCCCCCTCTCTCCGCCATAACAGAGTCGTTCGCAAGAGCGGCTCTTTTGCTTTGTAAGGGTTGAAAAGACTGGGCTTGAAAGATTTATGTAATAAGAATTTTGATTGTGCAGATGTATCCAGAATCTGGATACACTCAGGCATTTCTGGATACACCTGCGATAATACTTTTGATTAGGATAAGGCGCTTATAAAGTTATTGTATTTTTCGTCCTCATCACTTCTGTCAAAATAATAGTTGTTAAGTGTAGTTTTTTCATCCATATGACCGGCAATCTGCCTTGAAGTGTTAAGATTAAGACCACCATCGAGCATTTTTGAGATCATAGTCTTTCTTGCTTTGTGGATACTCTTTTCTTCTATTCCTAGCTTTCTGCAGTATTTAGTAATTGCTTTCTGAACTGCTGTGTAAGTGTTGATAGGTTTATTGTGCGGACAGAAGATATATCCATCTGTATCAAGACCAAGCTCAGTTCGCTTCTCCCGTATTGTCTGCAATATTTTCTTTGCTTCAGGAGTTAGAGGTACTTGTCTCTCTCCAAATGTACCCTTGGTGTCATCAACAACTTCACCGGTTGGATAGCGAACCATTCGCTGAACTGTTAGGACATTTTCATTTATGTCAGAGAACTTTAGGGCTGACAGTTCACTTATTCTCAGTCCTGTGTAAAACATAAACACTATCCCGAGAGGAACAAAATGTTGGACATAGTTTTCATCTTTTTCGAAAGATTCCCATGCATGTTCAATAACCTTTTGTTCTTCAGTCTTATTGAATACCTGAGTGTGGTCAGCTTTCTTTCTGGATGGAGAAAGAACTCTCTTTTTGTCCACATTGACTTTCAGAAATTCATTTGAATCTACTATTTCACAGTCTACAGCAAACGTTAGCATCTGGCGAATTATCAGTGAAAAATTTCCATATTGATGATCATCCATATGGAACTTTCTGATCATCTCATGGACCCATGTGTCCAGTTCAAGCTTTTTGAGCTGTCTGATTGGTTTCTTGATGATATGGGAGTCCTGATAATAACGGCGCCAGTCCTTTTTAACACGAATGATTGTAGTATCCAAAACATGGAGAGCTTTGTATTCTATCCATTTAGGATATAACTGTTCAAGTGTACATGTTTCTTTAGTGTCACTCTTTTTCTGTGAATCATAGTGTTCACATACAGCTGTTTCCAGATCATTGAGTGAGGATTTGACTATAAGTCGTCGACCTTCCTTTTTGCTCTCATCAGGTATATGTGTTCGCCATCTGCCATCACTACCTTGATAGATTTTATATGGATGTTGTTTTAATATTTGCTCCTTTCTGGCTTTTCTCATATCGTCTTCGACGTCCCTCAAGTCAATTTTACCATTAGTTGTGAGAAAAGCCAGCATCTCTTCAGGACTGAAAGATGCCAGAGGGGCATCGTTCAGTTGTATAGCAAGGTTTTCTGCCAAACTCCGGCACCTCCTTTCCGTATACAACAAATAGCTGTAACAATAAAAAAGCCAATCACATTCTGTGATCAGCGTGCTTGATCGCGATCGTTTCGGTTCCTGCCACGGCTCTTGGTGTGATCGCCTCGGCAATATTCGAGCTCTATGTTTATATCCTTGCGGACCTTTTCACTTCGCTCCAGTGTGAACTCAGCGGTCTTTAGTTCATTTCGTATTCCGGTGATCTCTTTTGTAAGCTGGTCTCTTTCAGCCTTCAGCTTTTCTATCTGATCAGGTTCTGAAGTGCGTCTCAGTTTGTTTCTTAATTTGTTCCTAACTCCGAAAAGTTCGTCCATTCTCTTTTCTGAAACAGAGATGAAATCCTTAACATCATCCTCAGTTCTCAGATGCTCTCTTGCCATAAGTCTTGCACATGCAGAATACTTATCACACATCCTGCATGCTTCTCTCATCTCCGGTGACAGCGGCCTGTGCTTTTTCTTCGGGCGGTATCCGAGCAGATACAGATAGTGAAGATAAAGTCCATAGAGACCTCCAATCTTTCGAGCTGTCTTCTTCGTTCCGCTGACATGGATGCGCTTATGCTTGGGCGGTTTCATGGTCATGCGAAGCTTTTCGCGGATGACTGCTACAATCTCGCAATCATTTGCATTGACCCTCTGAGCGATCCTGTCGAGCTCATAATCTTCACCAAGCCTGTAAAGCCTTACAGCCTTCTGAGAATTTACAGACCTGATAGTCGGATATTTTCTTGAATGGCTGTAGCTGACGATATATCCTTGCTGTTTCATCAGACTTATGAATGTCGGCATGTTGGTGCTGAGAGAAACAGCAGTATCTATAGCTTCGCGCATCAGATTGTATTTTGTCGGTTCACCATTCTTCTCGGCAAAATGGATCTGTCTCGGAGTTTTCCCATGTGGCTTTTCTATAACTGAAAGCCCGTTCTCACGGCATATCTCATCAGACAATCTGCGCAGTCTGCTATATGCACCTTTGTTGTCGTTGAACTTCTTTCCATCTATGAATGAAACAGAGCAGACTACCAGGTGATTGTGCAGGTGATCACGGTCAAGATGAGTCGCGACCAGCACCTGATATCTGTCTCCCCATATTCTGCGAGCCAGCTCGACACCGAGCTGATGACACTGCTCAGGTGTCACTTCACCGGGCTTGAATGACTGATAGCAGTGATAGGCGACATTGCCTCCGGTCTTCCCAAAATGATTCTGCACGTTCATCATCTCCTCTAAAGCAGTCTCAGCAAAGCAGTTAACGCCCGTTACATAACATGCTTTTTCATTCTCACTTACTGTTTTGCTGCCGTTCATGGCGTACTTTATGACTGATGTAAGGTCATCAGCAGTCTTTTCAGAGTCAGATGCATAATCCATAACACGCTTCAGGCTGTCTCTGACAGGCCATATCTTAGTCGTTGCCATCAGTTTCATCCTCCGATCCGGGTCTGAAGTGCATCATCAGCTGCAGAGTCTCGACCAGTATCCGATACACTTTTTCAGAGTAACTGTTACAAAAATCTTTGAATCCTGAATCATTTGAGCGTGATCCTGCTGCTCTGATCTCGTCTGCGACCTCAGACAATCGCATCAGACTGTCCTCGATCTCTTTCGGCGGGAGAGCCTTAGGCTCGATCTTCATCGCGAGTTTTCTTAAGTATTCAGATACGCTCAGCCTGCATCTTTTCGCATTTCGCACTATCTTTTTCTTTTCCTGCGGGGTCACTCTGATGTTGATCCCGAGATTCCTCTTCCTTTTTCCCATATAAACTTCCTTTCTTTGATGACAAATGTCGCACTTAAATTAGTTTGTTTAACAATTGGGGTTGCAGGGGCGATGCCCCTCCCGGTATTGCCACACCTGGCAGTGCCGCGGCTATGTTCACAGGCGGTATTCCGTCTGGCGATACATAGCCTATGCTCGCTACTCCTATGGACAGACCTCCGGCTGCCCATAGCGGCAATACATGTGGCAATGCACAGTTGTTATTCTTCTTTGAAAGAAGGCAATACAATGCGGCAATACTTCAAAGCTGCCTGAATGACGGCAATGACGCTAATGACGGTATATCGCTCTAGAGCAGGGAAGCGTCATAAGCGTCATAAGCGTCATGAGCGTCATCCTGCTCAGGCTGTCCCGTTTCAGCACCTTCAACAGTGAACACATAGTTTCTTTCACTTGATACGCGCCTGCTGCTGTATGTGATGCCGAGAGGGAGCAGCACTTCATCGTGGAACTTAGACAGGGCTCTGCTGAGAGCATGGGGCTTGACATCAGAGATACCGATCTCTGCAAGAAGCTCTGACATGGTTCCTGTGAATCCACCCTCTGCTAAGAGAAAGTCGACTGCCTTGTACACGACCTCAGGGACATTCTCTCTGGCGATCTCCTCTTCGGATCTCTCTTCCAGCACCTGCCACTGGGGGTGCTGCCACTGCATCACGAGCTCGATATCCGGCGCATCACGTCCGCTCACGCTCAGCGTGCCGGCAGTGCCTCCACGGTTCTTTCGAAGGATCAGTATCATATCTGCCGCTCCTGTTACGGCGGATGAACCGAGCACATCATTATTGCCATCGGTCTTGTCGCGCTTCTTGCGTGTATGATGGACAAGTACTATGGCTGCACCATGTTTGTCTGCGATGTCTTTGATCTTAGCCAGTTCTTCGTACTCAATGCCATACTGGTTTGCATTGGAAGCAGGATCTGATGTTCGGATCTTCTGCAGGGTATCAACTATGACAAGTCTTATCTCCGGGTCAGCATCAAGACATGCTTCAAGGTCTTTGATGAAGTCATTGCCCGGAGCCTTGAGTGAGATAGCGTAGTAGAAATCCGATGCAGGTGCTGTTCCCATATCCAGCAGTCTGTGCTTGATCCTTACGTCTGTATCTTCCAGAGCGAAATATGCTGCATGGCATTGCCTGACATCATGCCCGAGAAAAGGGGTGCCAAGACTGACAGACATCGCCAGATCCAGCATGAGCCAGCTCTTGCAGGATTTACTTGCACCTGCGATCACTGTCAGGCCGGAAGGGATGAGGCCGTCTACTATCATCTCGGTATCACTGCGGACAAGCGGGTTGTAGTAAAGCTCTTCTGCGCTTTTAAGATTAGTGTTATTGATCATTTTTTCTGTCATAAATATCTCCTTTCGTTAAATAAGCTATTGATCATTTTTCTTTCGTCGCTTGGACAGGTATGCAGGGCATGTGATGACAGTTGCTCTGAAGCTTTGCTTACATCCACGCTCGCACCTGCGGCACAGCTGTGCGTAGGTAATACGCCCGCGATCGTTAAGAAAGAAGGCCAGTTCTTCCTTGTCGCGATTTGACATCCTTGGCATTTTTCTCACCTCCGATCTTCATAGAGATGTCTTCAATAGAAATAACCTGAAAAACAAAAGCGCCCACCCGACCCGAAGCCTGTGTAGCTTTTCGGGGCGAAAATGGACTTTTTTCTTCGCTGTGAAGCGGGTATTCAGTCAAACAGTAGCCTTTTACCCTGCTGCTTGCCTTTTAGTTAAAACGGCTGATTAATAGCTGTCCTGAAAATCTCCCTCGCATCATCAACAAGCAAAATAGCTGTTGAAAAGGGGAGAGTGAGACCGTATAATAAGCTTATAAAAGAACATATGTTCTTAAATTTCCTCTAGATCCTTTTCTTCCTTCTACTATATGGAGAAATCTAAGGGGTAAAACGGAACTTTTATTTTTGAAGCTATGGAAAAAACTTTTGAGGACACACAAATAAACGAATCATCGCGCGAAGAATGGTACGAAGACTTCATGCGCCTGATGGATGAGGAATATGAGGATTACGGGGACTATGGCTTCATGGATGATCCGGTGGCTATCGAGGAGATCGCTCTGGAAGAAGAGCAGGCGATGGCTGATGAGTGGAAGTCCAAAAACAAGGTCATTATAGACCCCGATGATGAGGAAGAATGCAATGTCCCTGCTGAGGTCATCAGGCTCAGAGACATCAAACTCCCTGAAGACAGTAAGCATATAAAGGTACTGAAACGTGATCTGAGGCTGGAGATGCTCAGAAGACTGGAGCAGGCAGCAAGGACAGTGACAGACTTCAGGAACCTCAATAACTGGTATGATTATCTTGAAGAGCTCGAGCGGCACAGGATCCGTGACCATGAGCTGTTCAGAAACGGAGAAGATTTTCCGATCGAATATGGTGAAAATGAACATGGCGGTATCTTTCCGGCTTATCTTGGTACTGTCATTGAACGCCAGCTGCGTAAGGGAGACTTCCTGGATGCTATATACTGCAAGCCAGACACCATCGATGAGCTGGTAACGACTGACTACATGATACATTTCATGAGAGCTATAGATAAGGACGAGAGGGAGCTGTTTTACTTCAAGGCCCTCGAAGATCTTTCTTCTGCTGAGATTGCGAAGATGCGAAACCAGACGGACAGGGCAGTGCGGAAGGCGTGGAAGAATCTTCTGTTTCATCTGCGGCAGCGAACAATGGGTGTGCTTATCTTCAGAAGTGACAAGGACTATCCATTCACCGGCGATGAGCAACGGTTCCTTGATACCTGCCGCGAGAAATATGAATTCCGGCTTGAAGCTGCGGGTAATGGCTGATGAAAAATGACCTATGCTATAATGTTTTTATCGATAACAAACTATAATTTTTAATGTTTGTGAATGAAGGCTGAACTATGAACAAACTCTTTGAACATTCCAAATCATTCTGGGTAAAGTACAGTGATTATGTCATAAAGGAGAACTCAGACGGCAGGAAATACCTTCAGGCTGCACCTGAGGCTGAACCGAAACTGTACGATCCTATAGATAACTTTGAGAACATCACTTTGGATGCTGTAAACATCGGCCGTCTTTGCATGAGCCAGGAAGCGACAGAAAGCGAAAAGCATGATGCGATACGTGGCTTTGCTCTCAAGTACGGACTGCTGGGCATAATGACAGCGATCCCGACTACCCCGCGATTTCTGTCATATGAGAATGTATTTTTCCCAAAGAACCACTTCATCCGGGAAGAGTCCATGACAGTAAAGGAGTATATGGATGGGTTCTATCCATTCAGGAAGCTGGATATCCGTAAGAAGGGTGACGAGTACAGCTGGACACTTGAAGGTGACAGAGGATCTGTACTGCTCGGGATCATGACAGATGGTCGTCCCATTGAAACCCATATGTCTTTTCAGCGTGAATACGCAGAGAGACTGGACTGGATGGAAGAGCAGTTCATAGACTGGGCGTTCAATCTCATGGTTGTTTTCTTTTATTATGAAGATAAGGGCGGATTTACAGAAAGGCAGAAGGAGTTTCACAGGCAAAGCATGGCAGCCTTTGATGGACTTACTCCGACATACCATGTTGAGCTTATGGACGACAGACCGTATCTTGTGTGGAATTTCAATTCACTGCTCCAAGGGATACAGCTGATGTTCAGCATGATGCTGACTGATGAGTATAAGCCGATCAAGTTTTGCAGAAACTGCGGAAAAGCGTTTATTGCAAGACGATACAGGGATAAGTTCTGCAGCAAGGAATGTTCAGAAGAGTGGAAAGAGAAGAGTGATTCCTGAAAAAACTGTCAATTAGGTCATTTTGCATATAAACATAGTCATTTCATTGAAATATGACTTTATTGACTTCTTTTCTGTCATTTCCGATACTATTGACAATACTGCATGTATAGATTGTACATGCATCTGAATTCTCCTATAGTGAAGAGCATGAGTTTGATACGCTTGAGGAAATGATAGAAGCGTACTTGAGGGGTAATTAGAAGATATTAATGATTAAAGGGAATGAGAGGTTTGAGAAAAAACTGATCGTTATTCTGGATGAACAAAATGATCCTGAAGAATACAGAAAACTTGGAGGCAGGAAACGATTGATCATGTAGGAGATATGTAAGGATCTGGAAAACCAGAAAAATTGACAGTTTTGGATACACTTCTGGATACACTGTGTGAGGGACGTCACTCCTTTCTTGAAATTTCAATGGTTCCAGACGTGCTTAAATCTTCAAATCCCCCTCTCTCCGCCATATATGCGGCA
Organism: uncultured Eubacteriales bacterium; assembly: GCA_902786855.1. Taxonomy (GTDB): domain Bacteria; phylum Bacillota; class Clostridia; order Peptostreptococcales; family Anaerovoracaceae; genus Crickella. The sequence goes on from CADAEH010000014.1 coordinate 59,051, forward strand.
TACGAGCCGTTTCGAGAGTCGTTCTATGAACGGCTCTCTTTTTTAGTGTCCAGGATTATCATTGGCAGACTGCCGGACGGATATTAGATGAAACAACACTGTGTAATCGTTTCCAAAACAGCAATGACTTACATTCTCAAAATACCGATCATCCCTGGATTAGGACAATAAATCCAGAAAAAATCGCAAAAAACGCTTGCATTTCCGGACTGTTTTTATTATATTGAAATACAGAAGGGATAACCTTAAATTGGAAACGATTCAATTATCCCGCAAATTAATTACTTGTTGGATTTATTCTAGGAGGAATAGTCATGAAGAAAAAGTTATTTGTTTTGGCTCTTATTGCTGCAATGACATGCATGATGTTCGCATCCTGCGGAGGCGGCAGCGGTGAGGAAGCTTCAGATGAGACCGGCAAGGTTTATTACCTGAACTTCAAGCCTGAGCAGGATGAGCAGTGGCAGACTCTTGCTGCAGAGTATACAGAAGAGACTGGCGTTCCTGTAACAGTAGTTACAGCAGCATCCGGTGAGTATGAGACAACACTCATGTCTGAAATGGGCAAGGACGATGCTCCTACACTGTTCCAGGTAAACGGACCTGTTGGTCTTGCAAATTGGAAAGACAGCTGCTACGACCTCTCAGGTACGGATGTATACGGACAGCTGACAAGCGATGCATATGCGCTCAAGGACGGTGACAAGGTTGACGGAATTGCATATGTAATCGAGTCATACGGAATTATCACAAACAAGGCTCTTCTTGAGAAGGCAGGCTACACTGTAGATGATATCAAGTCTTTCGACGACCTCAAGAAAGTTGCAGAGGACATCACAGCAAGAAGCGATGAACTCGGATTCTCCGCATTCACATCAGCAGGCATGGATGGATCTTCAGACTGGAGATTCAAGACCCACCTTGCTAACCTCCCGATCTACTTCGAGTATCAGGATGACGGAATTGAGTCCACTGATGCTATCAAGGGAACTTATCTTGATAATTACAAGGCAATCTGGGATCTCTACATTAACAACAGCACATGCGATCCTAAGGAACTTGCTAATAAGACCGGCGATGACGCCAGAAATGAATTCACTTCCGGAGAAGCTGTATTCTATCAGAATGGTTCCTGGGAGTGGGGCGGAGTTGTAGGCGACGGACTCCTTGCTGAGGACGACGTTACAATGATCCCTATCTACATCGGAGCAGGAGATGAGGCAAATCAGGGCCTCTGCACAGGTACAGAGAACTTCTGGTGTGTAAACTCAAACGCAAGCGAAGCTGACATTCAGGCTACTCTTGATTTCATGAACTGGTGCGTAACCTCCGAGAGAGGAACAGAAGCAATGGCTAACGAGATGGGATTCACAATTCCTTTCAAGGCTGCTGTTGAGTCCAGCAATGGATTTGTTAAGCAGGACGTTGCCAACACAGAGGCTGGTCTGACACCAGTTTCCTGGAACTTCACAACAATGCCTTCAGAAGAGTGGAAGAATGGACTTGGCGAAGCTCTGACAGCATATGCTGCAGACCAGACAGATGCTAACTGGGATGCTGTTAAGGCTGCATTCGTAGATGGTTGGGCTTCAGAGTATGCACTCGCTAACGAGGGCTAATAGTATCCTTTAAATAGCATCAACATATAATTATCCTAAATAAACCTAAGCAACTGAAGAGGCAGACAGTTAATCTGTCTGCCTCTTCTCCTTACAGGATGAGGTGAACAATGGACAAAGCACTTAGAAAGTACGCTCCGATATTCGTCATCCCGACAACCGCAGCATTTGTCATAGGCTTTGTGATCCCATTCATTGAAGGACTGTATCTGTCTTTCTGCAGGTTCACAACAGTCAGCAATGCCAAATGGACCGGCCTTGACAACTTCAAATATGCGCTTACAGATGAAGCCTTCAGGCACTCATTCGTATTTACTGTAAGCTTTGCAGTTGTCTCAATCATTCTTATCAATGTCGGCGGTCTTGGGCTTGCCCTGCTGCTGACACGAAAACTGAGGGGGACGAATGTTTTCCGTACGATATTCTTCATGCCGAATCTGATCGGCGGTATCGTACTCGGCTACATCTGGCAGATACTCATCAACTGTATACTGTCAAATGTAGGAAAGCCTCTGCTGGCTCTCAACTCGACAGCAGGCTACTGGGGACTGATCATCCTCATGTGCTGGCAGCAGATAGGCTACATGATGATCATATATATTGCGGGACTTCAGAACGTTCCAGACGATATACTGGAAGCTGCAGCGATTGATGGCGCATCCCCGGCTAAAACCTTCTTCAGGGTCAAACTGCCGATGATCATGCCTTCAATCACTATCTGTGTATTCCTTACACTGACTAATTCTTTCAAGCTGTTCGACCAGAACTTAGCATTGACAGCAGGTGCTCCTAAGCATTCAACAGAAATGCTGGCTCTCAATATCTACAATACCTTCTACGCCCGTGCAGGCATGCAGTGGAAGGGATATGGACAGAGTAAGGCAGTTCTGTTCTGCATTCTGGTAATAGTAATTTCGATGATACAGCTTAGAGCTACACGTTCGAGGGAGGTACAGGCATGATGGAAAAGAAAACCAGATTATCAGACCATATATGGGTCATCCTGCTCTCTATCCTGGCTGTAGCATATCTGTATCCGATATTCATGATACTGATCAACTCTCTCAAGAAAGAGCGCGCTATCGGAACATCGGATATATTCAATCTTCCGACATCAGAGACTTTTGCAGGATTCACTAACTACATCAATGCACTCGGTGCGCAGGGCTTTGCGAGAAGCCTCGGATACAGCGTACTGATCACGATAACATCAGTAATTGCTATCCTGGTCTGCTGCTCGATGTGTGCGTGGTATATCACAAGAGTTAAGAACAAGTTCACAAGTGCACTTTACTATCTGTTCGTATTCTCGATGGTAGTACCGTTCCAGATGGTAATGTTCACACTTTCCCAGACAGCTGACAGCCTTGACCTGAATAAACCATGGAACATCTGGATTATTTATCTCGGCTTCGGTGCGGGACTTGCGGTATTCATGTTCGCGGGCTTCATGAAGTCTATCCCGCTGGAGATAGAAGAAGCCTCGATGATAGACGGATGCAATCCTATACAGACGTTCTTCCTCGTTGTATTCCCGATCCTCAAGCCGACACTGGTATCGGTAGGTATTCTCGAAGCAATGTGGGTGTGGAATGACTACCTCCTGCCTGTACTCGTTCTTGACATCAAGAAATATAAGACAATTCCTATGCTGATACAGTATTTCAGAGGCAGCTATGGTAAAGTTGAGATGGGACCAATGATGGCGAGCATCATGATGACAATAATTCCTATTATCATAGTATATTTGCTCGGGCAGAAGCAGATCATCAAGGGAGTTGCGGCCGGAGCTGTCAAGGGATAAGACTGTAGGCAGGTAGAGAGATGATTACTATCAAGGATATAGCGAGAGAATCCGGTTATTCGGTCGGTACAGTATCGAGGGTGCTGAACGGACACAAGAATGTATCTGACAAAGCAAGAACGCAGATCATGGCCGTGGTTGATAAATACAATTTCCAGCTGAACGGCAATGCGAAGCTGCTCAAGCAGC
>CADAEH010000015.1 GCA_902786855.1 uncultured Eubacteriales bacterium
GAACAGTCCACAGGAGGTAGGATAAAGGATGCGAGAGCGAAGGAAAGAAAGGAGGCAATCTATGTCGCAACTCTTGGAGGAGATACTCTCAAGGGAAAATATGATGCGAGCGTACAAGCGAGTAGTCGCGAACAAAGGCGCGAGCGGAGTGGACGGGATAACGACCGAAGAGGTCAGGGAATATCTCATCGAACATTGGGAGGAGATCCGCGAACAGATCCGAAACCGCAAATACAAACCCCAGCCGGTGCGCAGGGTAGAGATACCTAAGCCGAACGGAGGGGTGCGTAACCTCGGGATACCGAGTGTAGTGGACAGAATCATTGAGCAGGCAATCGCACAAGTGTAGTGGACAGAATCATTGAGCAGGCAATCGCACAGAGACTGACCCCAATAGTGGAGCCGTTATTCAGCGACTACAGCTATGGCTTCAGACCAAAACGCAAGGCACAGCAGGCAGTGATAAAACTGCTTGAATACCTCAATGACGGATACACATACATCGTGGACATCGACCTCGAAAAGTTCTTCGACAATGTCCCACAGGACAAACTCATGTACCTTGTACACGGGATAATCGACGATGGAGACACAGAGTCTCTTATCCATAAATACCTCAAAGCAGGGGTAATGGTGCAAGGGAAGTATGAGGCAACGGAGAAAGGCACGCCGCAAGGCGGTAACCTCTCACCGCTCTTGTCCAACATCATGCTCAATGAACTGGACAAGGAACTCGAAGCAAGAGGACTCCACTTCGTGAGATATGCAGATGACTGTGTCATCGCTGTCGGCAGCAGCGCCGCAGCGAACAGGGTCATGCATACGGTAACGAAATGGATAGAGAAGAAACTCGGACTGAAGGTCAACATGACCAAGACGAAAGTCACAAGACCGAGCAACCTCAAATACCTCGGATTCGGATTCTGGAAAGACAGCAAAGATGGGCAATGGAAGGCAAGACCTCACCAAGACTCGGTGGCAAGATTCAAACGCAAACTCAAGAACCTAACCGACAGAAGCTGGTCAATCAGCATGGATGACAGGATAGAGAAACTCAATGCAGTCATTCGTGGATGGATAAACTACTACAGGATGGGTAACATGAAGGGCGCACTCACAAGAATCGATGAACATCTGAGGACACGCATGAGGATAGTCATATGGAAACAGTGGAAGAAGAGTGAGAAGAGATATTGGGGATTGCGGAAACTCGGAGCACCCGAGTGGATGGCAAAGCAGTCCGTAGGATTCGGCGACCACTACCAAGCAGTAGCCAAGACCACAGGACTGCACCTCATCAGCAAAGAAATCCTCGCAAGGCGAGGACTTCTCAGCTGTGTAGATTACTACTTATTGGGTTGAACCGCCGTATGCCGAACGGCACGTACGGTGAAAGGGGCTACAGGTTAGCCCCTATTCGATTATCAGAAAACCCCGCGTTGGACGCGGGGTTCCGTGAACGCTATGCGTTTGACCAATAATCCTCCAAACCTTAGAATTGCAATGCGGTCTGCCAACTGCAAAACAAGACAAGGAGGAGGATCATGGGTCTAAATGACGTTCACAGTCTATCGCATTCCAAATGGAATTGCAAATATCATATCGTGTTTGCACCGAAGTATCGACGGAAAGTGTTTTACGGTGAAAAGAGGAATGCGATAGGCAAAATACTAAGAGAATTGTGCGAGTGGAAAGGTGTAAATATCATCGAAGCAGAAGCGTGTCCGGATCATATACATCTATTTGTCGAGATACCACCGAAAATGGCAGTGTCGAGCTTCATGGGATATCTGAAGGGCAAAAGCAGCACAATGATCTATGAGCAATTCGGCGAGTTGAAGTATAGATATCGCAACAGATCATTCTGGTGCAGGGGATATTACGTTGACACAGTAGGAAAAAATGCAAGCCGAATTGCGGAGTATATAAAGCATCAACTTGATGAAGATAGGCTGGGGGATCAATTAAGATTTCCGGAAGCCGATGAATTTGGAAATACTAAGAAGAAGTAGCGAAAACGCAGCTGGCAGACCGGCTTACGCGTTTCCACGCGTACCGCGAGGAGTAAGGGCTATGCCCGTATACTAAACAACCCCGCGTTTTACGCGGGGATGGTTTTTTTTATGGTATTATAAACAATAAAAATCAGGTTGGTATCCTGTATGAAGGGGATCACAAGGCTGCCGGGCACAGATTAACACAGTGACACAATACATCTGACAGGCAGCCCGGACAGAGGTAGCAATGGAAAGACCACCGGTACAAAACAAAAGAGATGCATGGGGAAGGCATGTCAGGATTTACAGAGTTATTTCACCGTTGCTCGGTGGCCTGCTGAAGAGTAAATTCAATTTTACCTGTGAGAAACCGGACATGGGAAAGCTGAGCGGTCCGGTGATAGTGATCGCAAACCATTCCTGTGCATGGGATCCGATTTTCATGGCTGCGGCCATGAAAAAACGACACATGTATTTTGTCGCCAGTGAGCATATCCTGAGGTGGAAGGTGCTCGGACCGGTGCTTAATTACCTTGTAGAGCCAATACCGCGGAAGAAAGCATCATCAGGCACGGGCACAGTCATGATGTGCCTGAGGCATTTAAGAGCAGGGCATTCTGTGTGCCTGTTTGCCGAGGGCGAACAGACATGGAACGGTATAACCCAGCCGATCGTTTCTGCCACCGGAAAGCTGGTCAGTAAAAGCGGCGCAACTCTGATCACATACCGCATCGAAGGTGCATATCTCAGCCTTCCGAGGTGGGCGGGGAAGATCAGAAAGGGCAGGGTGCATGCGCGTCTGGCCGGCATTTATCCCCCTGAAGCGCTAAGAGATATGAAACCTGCGGAAATCAACGAGCTTATAAACCGAGACATTTATTTCAACACCTGGGAGTGGCAGGATTCACTTCCGGGAGGTCCTGCCGGGTTTAGGATAAAAGGCGGGAGACCCGGTCTTGCAGAGAGGCTGGAAAAATCAGTATTCACCTGTCCTGCGTGCGGCAATATCGGAACACTCTCATCTGCAGGAAACGAGATAAGATGCAGCTGCGGTGCATGTATCACGTATACTGAAACGGGGACGTTCGATCCGCCGTCGCCTTTTCGCTGTATACCTGACTGGGAAGCTTTTGACAGAGAAGAGATCTGCCGTATAACTGACGCAGCTAAAGCAGAAGACATGAGCAAGGTATTGTTCGAAGACGAGGCTGCAGTACTGACTAAGATCGGGGACGGACACACCGGGGAGGACCTTGGTTCAGGCAGACTTGCGCTTGAGACGGCAGGCGGGAAACTTCTCCTCAAGGTTGCAGGGCACTTCTTTGATCTGGAAGACATATCGATAATGGCACCGGTGCTGAGCAATATACTGCTGTTTTCAGAGGGAAAGGATTACTTCCAGATCTACTCAAATGATGCCAATTTAAGAAAATATCTGTATGTGTGGGAGTATATAAGGGATAATGGATTACTCAGCAGCTAATCATCAATTGTGGAATGTGATCATACAGCTTGGATATATTGCCGGAGTTGTGCTTCTGACCAATTATCTAAGGCAGAGGTTTCAGCTTATCCGAAGCAGCATGCTTCCTGTAGCAGTGCTCGGAGGTTTCCTGCTTCTGGCGCTGAAATACACGGGCTTAATACATCTCGATCAGGAATTCATGGAGACTCTGACCTATCATGGAATCGCACTCGGGTTCATAGCTATGAGCCTTCGCGTTCCGAAACCTCGTGAGGAAAGCAGCGAACATAAGATCGGATTCAGATCGGGGGCAGTTATCGTCAGCACGTACATGGTACAAGGTGTAACAGGCCTTATCATAACCATAAGCCTTGCATATACTCTCAGGCCTGATATGTTTCAGGCAGCAGGTTTGCTGCTTCCTATGGGATACGGACAGGGTCCGGGGCAGGCAAACAATATAGGCGCGACCTATCAGTCTCTGGGATTCAAAGGCGGTCACAGCTTCGGACTTGCAATAGCGGCAGTGGGGTATCTCGTTGCATGTATCGTCGGAGTCATCATACTCAATGTACTGAGGAAGAACGGCAAGCTTTCAGTCGATACTGCTGCATCATCTGATCATTACGACGCTGAATTTTTCAACGGAAAAGATGAGATACCTATTTCTGAATCCGTGGACAAGATGAGCGTCCAGCTGGCGATGATAATCCTGGTCTATTTTGCAACCTATCTGGCGACATATGGCATTACATCGGGTATCGCAGCTCTGAGCGAGGGGCTGGCAGATACAGTCAACACACTGCTGTGGGGATTCAACTTCATCATCGGTTCAGCCCTTGCGATACTGCTCAGAGTGATACTCGAGAAACTTCGCAGAGCAGGAAGGATAAAGCGCCAGTATCAGAACAATTACCTTCTCAACAGACTTTCAGGCGCATTCTTCGATATAATGATAGTGGCTGGTATAGCCAGCATCAATGTGGAGGATATAAGAGGCCTGGTTCTGCCATTCATACTTCTTACTGTGATTGGCGGTATCGTCACATGGCTGCATCTGTCTTTCGTCTGCAAGGCAGTATACCCGGATTATTACTATGAAGGACTCATATCCATGTTCGGAATGCTCACAGGAACGATAAGCTCGGGAGTCTTGCTGCTTCGTGAGGTGGATCCTGCTCTGGATACACCGGCAGCCAACAATCTGATCACAGGCAGCAGCTTCGGCATACTTCTCGGAGCTCCGGTGCTTATACTCGTAGGACTTGCGCCTAAAAGTCCGTCCATGTGTCTGGTGACACTTGCATTGGCAATCATTTATCTGGTGATACTTGATGTGATTATATTCAGAGTAGGTCGGGATAAGTTGAAATAGGTGGACAATTGCTTTATAATTAAAATGTTGAGCAAGGGACGCATATTCCCTCTCATATATACAGCACTTTTTTAAATAACAGAAACAACAGGAGATCACAAATGTTTGACAAGCTGATTGAAAAGGTAAAGGCTGAGCCTAAGAAGATCGTTTTTACTGAAGGAACAGACGCACGTATCCAGGAAGCTGCAGCAAGACTGCTTGAAGAAGGACTCATGGGAGTCGTTCTCGTCGGAAATGTAGACGAGGTCAAGGCCGCAGCACAGGCTAAGGGCTTCAATATCGACGGCGCTGAGATCGTTGATCCGGAGAAATACGACGGAATGGATGAGATGGTAGAGAAGATGGTAGAGCTCCGCAAGGGCAAAATGACTGCTGATGAATGCAAAGCAGCACTGCTCAAGGGCAACTACTTCGGCACCATGCTCGTCAAGATGGGAATGGCAGACTGCCTCCTCGGCGGTGCTACTTATTCTACTGCTGACACCATCCGTCCTGCACTGCAGCTCGTCAAGACCAAGCCGGGCGCACATCTCGTAAGCTCCTGCTTCATCCTCAACAGAGATTTCGGAGATGAAAACCTCCGCACCATCGCTATGGGTGACTGCGCTGTCAATCTTGACTATCAGGACACTGTAGATAAGAAGACAGGTGAAGTTACCTTCACAGGCGCTCAGAAACTCGCTGAGGTAGCAGTAGAGATCGAAAAATGCGCCAAGATCTTCGGCATCGATCCTAAGGTAGCTATGCTGAGCTTCTCAACAAAGGGATCCGGCAAGGGCGGCACAGTCGCACTCTCCGCAGAGGCTACTAAGATCGCAAAAGAACTCAATCCTGAGATGAAGATCGACGGAGAGATGCAGTTTGACGCAGCTGTTTCTCCGACAGTAGGACAGCTCAAGTTCCCTGGCTCCGAGGTCGCAGGGTATGCTAACACCTTCGTGTTCCCACTGATCGAGGCAGGAAATATCGGCTACAAGATCGCACAGAGACTCGGTGGCTATGCAGCTTACGGACCGATCCTGCTCGGACTCAACGCTCCGATCAATGACCTCTCCCGTGGATGCGATGCAGAGGAAGTTTACAGGATGTCGATCATTACGGCAGCACTCTAAAGAGAAAAGGATAGTTCATTTTGGGAAAAAACGTCTTAATTAAAGAGGTTATGAGTAAGGCGGAGAGGAAGACCTTCGTGGACTTCCCCAACCGCCTTTATCATGATGTGGAGAATTTCGTCCCGGCCTTTTATGGCGATGACATGGCAGACTGGGACAGAGAAAAGAACCCTGCTTTCGAATACTGCGAGGCGAGGGCTTTTCTTGCGTATCAGGATGGGAAAGTTGTTGGGCGTATCGGTGCTATTCTCAGTCATAAGGCCAATGAGACCTGGGGAACTAAGAGAATGAGGTTCTCGCAGGTAGACTTTATAGATGACCGGGAGGTATCGCGAGCACTTTTTGAGACCGTAGAGAACTGGGCACGGGAGAAGGGAATGACAGAGGTTCACGGCCCGCTCGGATTCTGTGATCTCGACCGCGAGGGAATGCTTGTGGAAGGCTTTGACAAGCGGGGTATGTTCATAACGTATTACAACCATCCATATTATATCGATCATCTGACTGAGCTTGGATATATCAAGGATACCGACTGGATAGAGCATCTGATCCCTATCGGTGACGGCAGCGAGAATGACAGAAACTATGTGCGCATGAAGAGGATCTCCGACAGAGTCCTCAGGAGTACAGGCTACCATAAAGTCAAGGTCAGAAGGCGTGGCGATGCCAAGCCATATGTTCGCAAGGCATTCGAACTTATTAATACTGCGTACGCCCCGCTTTACGGAGTCGTTGAGCTGAATGAGAGACAGATCGATAAGTATGTAAACAAGTTCCTGCCGCTGATCAATCCTGATTACTGTTGCCTTATCGTGGACGATAATGATGATCTGATGGGATTCGGTGTCGGAGCTCCTTCAATGGCTGAGGCTATGAAGAAAAGCAAGGGCAGGCTGTTCCCTCTGGGATGGGCAGGAGTGCTTAAGTCTCTCATGAAAAATGATACACTCGATCTTTTCCTTATCGCGATCAGACCTGAACTCCAGAAGACAGGCCTCAACGGAGTCGTCATGGAGCATCTGTACTCGGGATGTGTGAAAAACGGGATACGTCATGCAGAGACCGGACCTCAGCTTGAGACCAACACGAAAGTGCATCATCAGTGGAGAATGTTCGACATTGAGCCGCATAAGAGACGCAGATGCTTTATCAAGCAGCTTTAAGGTGGCAGCATGCAGAAAATGTGATACAATAATACGATATGATTGCTTTTAAAATAATGCTGATAATACTTGTAGCAGCACCTGTTATAGGATTCGCGTTCTTTCTGTGGTACCAGATAGAAGAGTACGTAAGACGCAGGAACAAGATCGAAACACAGAACGATCCTTCAAAGCGCAAGAGGAGGCGAAAAAAATGAAAGGTCTGTTCATCACTCTTGAAGGCGGCGACGGTGCAGGCAAGTCAACACAGATAAGAAACATCGAAAGGTTCTTTGAAGAAAAGGGCCTTCTTGTTGTACATACAAGAGAGCCGGGCGGAACTCATATCAGTGAAAAACTGAGAGAAATTCTTCTTGACAACAGCAATACAGAAATGTCAGATGTTACAGAGATGATGATCTACGCAGCAGCAAGGGCGCAGCATGTCAGAGAACTGATCCTGCCTGCACTTGAAAGAGGTGACATCGTCATTTGCGACAGGTTCGTTGACTCATCGGTAGCATACCAGGCATACGGAAGGGAACTGGGAGACATGGTGAGCATAGTAAACAGCTATGCCACCGGAGGGCTTTCCCCTGATATCACTTTCTGGCTCGACATAGACCCTGCTGCGGGCAGGGCAAGAGCTGCAAAGGCCGGTGACCTTGACAGGCTTGAGCAGGAAAAACTGGATTTTCATTACAGAGTTTACGAAGGTTACAGACTGATCGCAGAGAAGGAACCTGATAGGGTAAAACGCATAGATGCATCAGATACAGTAGATAATATCCGTGACAATATCTACGAATATCTGGATGCCCTGTGCAGATCAAAAGGAATCTGATCACTATGCGCAATATCAATGATCTGATTAGTAATATTACTGAAGGTACAAGGGCTGCGCATGCTTTCATAATCGAGGGCAGATCAGCCAGAGGCCGTTCATCTTTTATCACGTCTCTTGCGGCAGGGCTTGAGTGTTCAGCCCCTGACATTGATATGAGACCATGCGGCTCATGTCCTGCATGCAGGCAGGTGGCAGCCGGGACGAGCATGGATATCGTCAGGATGAGCAAGAGCGCAGGCCAGGGGAAATCAGGCAGAGAGACATATAGGGTCGATGATGCGGCGGCATTTATCGAGAGGCTCAGCATGGGTGCCTACGGAAGGTATCTTATAGGTATCATTGATGATGCGGACAGCCTGAGTGAGACCATACAGAACAAACTCCTTAAAACACTCGAAGAGCCTGCGGTCAACACACTGATATTCCTTGGTGCAGCAAACAGAGACAATCTTTTAAGTACGGTGCGTTCCAGATGCTCAGACATACGTCTGGCAGACTATGCCCGGGATGAGGACAGCGATGATGACACAGCACAGGAGGAGAAAAAGGCAGCTGCTGAAAGGGCATCTGCTTTGCATAAGCTTGCAGACACCATACGCAGCAGCAATACAGCTTTTTTTGAATTCAGAGCAGGTGCTGACAAGATATTAAAAACAAAAGAGGACGCACTGGATTTTCTTGAGATCCTCGAAGAAAACCTGAGAGACAGGATGATCAGGGGCGGAGAGAGATCACCTGCAGATTATGCAAGGGATATTGAGCTTCTGAACATATGCCGGATGGATATAAGAAGAGAAATGAATCATTCCAGGGCGGTCAGAAGACTGTTCCTTGAAATGGATAACAGATAAAGCATAAAACTCAGGAGGTTTTATTTACATGGTAGAGATAGTCGGCGTAGGTTTTATGAAGACCGGCAAAACATATTATTTCGATCCTGCAGGCGAACAGCTTGAGCTCGGTGACATGGTCATAGTAGAGACTGCCAGAGGCCTTGAATTGGGGCACATTCTTATTGCCAACAAAATGATCGATGATGATGAACTCGTTGCTCCGCTTAAGCCTGTTGAGCGTAAGGCAACAGATGATGATCTGAAAAGGTATAAAGAGAACCTGGCCAAAAGAGACGGTGCCATGGAAGTGTGTGCTGAGAAAATAGCAAAGCACGGGCTTGAAATGAAGCTGATCGATGTAGAGTTCATGATAGACGGGTCCAAAATCGTCTTCTATTTCTCTGCAGACGGAAGGGTGGATTTCAGAGAGCTTGCCAAGGATCTCGCCGGGCATTTCCATAACCGTATTGAGCTGCGGCAGATCGGCGTCAGAGATGAGGCAAAATTGCTCGGCGGTATCGGTATATGCGGCAGACCTCTGTGCTGCAGCAAATGGCTGCATGATTTCCAGCCTGTATCGATCAAGATGGCCAAGCAGCAGAACCTCTCGCTCAATCCTACTAAGATATCCGGCACATGCGGAAGGCTTATGTGCTGCCTCAATTTTGAGGATAAGACATATAAAGAACTCCGTAAAGGAATGCCTAAAGACAATGAAAGAGTCGAGACCCCTGACGGTCTGGCCAAGGTCATCAATGTCGATTACTTCAATGGCAAGATCAACACACGCGGCATAGAGATCGATCCTGAAACCGGAGAGGAGATATTCTCACAGGAAATAAAATCCTACTCCAAGAATGAGATAAAACGTCGCAAGCAAAAGAGCAAAAAAGGCGATCATAACCAGGATGAGGATATTACTGATGAGATCAAAGGAGTCGATGAGTTTGCAGATGATGCAGATATCCGTGAACTCGAAGAACTGATGCGCGATTTCTGATGTACAGAACAGATGAGACAGGATTCGGAGAAATAAAGGTCATACAGAAAAAAGGCTATGGCTATGGCGTCGATGCTGTGCTGCTTGCTGCTTTCACTGCGGGAGAGACCGGTGCTGCAGGGATCGGAATGACCGGGATCGATGAAAATGTTTCCGGCAGAGCACCCGTAACTGTCAGGATCGCAGATCTTGGTACAGACTGCGGAATAGTCGCATTTATTCTTGCACATAAAATTCCCGGCTCATATGTGCTGGGAATAGAAAAGAGAAGCGAAGCAGCTGACAGGGCGAGGGAAGCTGTCCTGATGAACGGATTTGAAGACAGGATCAGCATCATTACGGCAGATGTTAATGAAATAGCAGATGGAGACAAAACTGCTATTCTGTCATCTTTTGATGCAGTAGTGTCCAATCCCCCGTACTTCAGGAAGGGATCAGCGATACCAAGCAGTTCTTCCGACCGCTTTACAGCACGCCACGAGACCACCGCGGGCATAGAGGGGTTTTCCCGGGCGGCTTCAGCGATGCTGAAGACAGGAGGCAGCTTCTTTCTTATCCATAGACCGGACAGGCTTGCGGACATATTCACCTCTCTCAGAGCGGCTGATCTTGAGCCCAAAGAGATGCAGATGGTCTTGCCCCATCCCGGTGAGCCGGCTAATCTGGTGCTGATACATGCGGTAAAAGGCGCCGGACCGCAGCTTAAGATGCTGCCGGAGATCACAGTACACAATGCTGATGGCAGCTATACCGAATCAATACTCAGAATATATGAGCGATACTGAAATAATGTAACATATCGGCGGCAAGTTATATTATAATAATAAATAATACTTACTATGTACGATATATTACGATATAAGGAGAGAAATCATATGATTACAGTAAGTGTAAAGGGTGTACTGATCGGTGTCCTTCTGATAGCGCTGATCGTGCTGGTCGTTTTCCTGATCGTGCTCGTTTCAAATGTCACAGACACTATCAAGAAAGCCAATGCTATTATTGACGGCGGTACTTCCGCTGCGCAGGGTGCAAAGGAAAAAGTCGACAGCATCAACGAGAGCGTCAAGGAGAATGCAGCAAAGGTCACCGGTATGGCCAGGACAGGCATGGACATGGGACTGCAGATCGTGAACAGGATACTGAAATAAAAAGCAGAGGATAAGGAGATACAACATGTTAACAGTCAATCAAATTCTTGTGATCTGTCTCATCCTCGTGCTTATAGCATTTGTGGTTGTCGTGGCTATTATGGCAAAGCATGCGATAGAGCTGATGAAAAAGACCAAAGTCCTTGTCGGAGACGGGCAGGATATGCTTAACGAGACCAAGGTCAAGGTCAATGATGCAGAGGATAAGATAATAAATGCAGCTGTCTCAGTAGTCGAGGACACCACCCCGGCAGTCAGATTACTTGGAGCAACTGCCGGAGGGCTTACTGCTGTCAATCTTGTAAGCATGGTAGGCAGAGGACTTACTGCCAGCGGTGGATTGTTAGCTGCAAGGGCTGACAGGAGAGCACGTAAAAGTGCACGCAAAGAGCTTAAGCGGTCCAAAAAGATGATCAAGCAGGTCAATAAGCAGGCTAAGCTGGAGAAGAAAGCCCTCAAGAAGTCAAAACATATCGCCGCAAAAGCAAGAAAAGCTGAAGCGAAAGCAGCAAAGAAAGCTGCAGGAAAAGCGAAATAGTCCGCTTTAGAGACTATAAATCCAAACTATCGGGAGATAATTAATGTCGAAAATTCTTGTCAACAGCAGCGGCCCTCTTCATGGAGAAGTAGAGATCAGCGGTGCGAAGAATTCTGTTCTGCCGTTGCTTGCCGCTACTATTCTCACAGATCAGACATGCATAATCGAAGGCGTGCCTGATCTCGTTGACGTTAACGTAATGAAAAAAATGCTCCGCAATTATGGCTCGGAGATCGATGACAGTGAACCGGGAGTCATAAGAGCTCAGATGAAGGAAGTCGCTTCCTGCGAGGGAGATGCGGATCTCGTGCAGGAAATGAGGGCTTCTGTGTTTACTATGGGTCCGATGCTTGCAAGATACGGCAAAGTAATCATGCCTTTGCCGGGCGGCTGCACTATCGGCAAAAGACCGATTGACCTGCATCTTAAGGGATTCAGAGCACTCGGAGCAGAAGTCATAGAAGACGTAGAAAATGAAAGGGTCATTGTTTCAGCTGAACCGGGTACCATAAAAGGTGACGCTATCTATCTGGACTTTCCAAGCGTTGGGGCTACTGAGAACATAATGATGACAGCAACTCTTGCGAACGGCACTACTATTATAGAAAATGCCGCTAAGGAGCCTGAGATCATAGACCTGGCCAATCTGCTCAACAAGATGGGAGCGAGGATCAAATATGCCGGCACTGACATGATCAGGATAGAGGGAGTCAAAAAGCTTTCAGGCTGTATCCATGCTGTGATCCCGGACAGGATCGAGACGGGAACATTCATGCTGGCAGCAGCTATTACAAGAGGTGATATCCTCATAAAAAATGCATTACCCGGACATGTAAGGCCTATAATCGCAAAGCTCAAAGAGTGTAATGTCAAGGTGGATCTGTTACCTGAGGGGATCTATGTAGATGCACGCGACAGGGAGCTTATAGCAACTGACATCAAAACGCTTCCGTATCCGGGCTTCCCTACAGATATCCAGTCTCCGTTCATGGCATTTCTGACCACTGTAAAGGGTCAGAGTATAGTCAGAGAAACTGTATTCGAAAACAGATTCATGCATGTAGTCGAGCTTAACCGCATGGGAGCAGATATATCGACTCAAAACAGGGAAGCTGTGGTCCCAGGCAGCAAGCAGCTGAAGGGAGCCAGGGTCAGAGCTACAGACCTGAGAGCGGGCGCGGCAATGGTTCTTGCCGGTCTGGTAGCAAAGGGTACAACAGAGATCAGCGAGATATATCATATCGAGAGGGGCTATGAGAATTTTGTAAATAAATTCAAAGGTCTCGGCGCAGATATAATGAAAATAGAACGGGACTAGACTTCAAGACTTTTATAGATTATTAACTGACAGAAGGGAGAGCAAAATGCCTGATATCCAATATCTCAGACTTCTTGCTGAGAAGTATCCTAACAGAAAAGCCGTAAGGACAGAGATCATCAACCTCAGAGCTATCCTGGCTCTGCCTAAGGCAACTGAGTTTTTCTTCAGCGATATACATGGAGAATTCGATGCATTCCAGTACTTTGTTCGCAGCGGTTCGGGAATGATCCGTATGAGGATCAACGAGGTTTTCGGGAACATACTCACAGAGTCGGAGTGTGATGCACTCGCTTCACTGATATACAATCCTGAGGCAGAAATGGCCAGGAGAGAGAAGAGCGAGCATGATTTCGATGCGTGGTGCAAGGTCTCGATACGCAGACTTATAGCTATATGCCGTATCGTATCCAATAAATATACAAGGTCCAAGGTAAAGAAACGTCTTCCGGTCGCCTCATCATATATCATGGATGAGCTTCTTTTTGCAGATGATGTCCCTGACAGACACCGTTACTACGATGAGATCATAGATTCTCTCATAGAATATAATGCGGCCAGAGACTTTATCATTGATATGTCTGAGACCATCGCCAATATGACAGTCGACAGGCTCCATCTGATAGGGGATATCTTCGACAGAGGTCCTAAGTCGCATTTCATACTGGATTACCTTATGGCTAATAAGGGCATAGATATACAGTGGGGCAACCATGATGTGCTGTGGATGGGCGCGGCATGCGGCAACAGAGCATGTATTGCCACGATGATACGAATCAATGTCAGATATAACAATTTTGACATGCTTGAGGTAGGCTACGGATTCAACCTCAGACCTCTGGCTTCACTTGCAGCGCATATCTACAAGGACGATCCGTGTGAATTCTTCAAGCCTAACGTCCTTGAAACAAATAAATATGACCCTATCCCGCCTGAACTGGCTGCAAAGATGCACAAGATGATCTCGATCATCCAGTTCAAGATCGAGGGGCAGGAGATACAGAAGCATCCTGAGTATCGGCTTGAAAAGAGAAATCTTCTTGAAGCTATTGACTTTAATAAGGGAACAGTTATGGTTGAGGGAAAAGAGTATCCGATGAGAGATATGAATCTCCCTACAGTCGATCCTGCAGATCCTTATACTCTTACTGAAGAGGAAGAAGAGGTCATGATTGCTCTCGAGTCGTCCATTGTCAATTCAGAGAAACTGCAGAGACATATGAACTACATGTTCTCTCACGGATCACTCTTCAAAGTAATGAACGGCAATCTGCTATACCACGGATGCATGATCTTTAACGAAAGAGGAAGATTCAAGACAGTAGAACTCGAAGGAAAGAAGTATAAGGGAGCTGCATATCTCAGGAAACTCGATGAGATGATCAGAGCTGCCCACGGCAAGCAGCCTGAAGGCAGGACACAGGCTGAAGCAGCGTCAATAATGTGGTATCTGTGGCTCTCAGAGGATTCACCTCTGTTCGGCAAGGACAAGATGACTACCTTTGAAAGGTATTTCATTGCTGATAAAGCCACGCATAAAGAGAACAAAGTGCCATACTACAAGCTTCTTGACAAAGAAGAGATCGCTGATAAGATCCTGAAAGAATTCGGCCTCGATACAGAAACAGGCAAGATCCTGAACGGACATGTGCCTGTCAAGCTGAAAGACGGAGAGAATCCGATAAAGGCCGGTGGGAAGATCTTCATCATTGACGGCGGTATCTCTAAGGCATATCACAAAACGACCGGTATAGCCGGCTATACTGCGATATTCACTTCGAAACATCTGTATCTGGCTGAACACCAGCCATATGAGCCTCTGCAGGCTGACGGAACACAGGTCTTCCACAGACCTAAAATGCATCTCGTCCATTCTATGCCTGAAAGGCTGCGGATAAGAGATACAGACAACGGAGCAGAACTCAGAGAGCAGATCCACAATCTTGAGGCCCTTCACGAAGCGTTCAGAAGCGGCCGTATCAGAGAGATCTTTGACTGATAGAAAGGCGGCAAAGTTATGCTGACTCTTGCAAAGTTACTCGGGGGCGTACTGGTTGCATTCTGCATATGGTACATACTGCTCCTGTACAAGAACAACAGAAATAAATTATAGAAAACGGGCACAATATGTCCGGAACAGGAAATACGAAAGGGTGGGTACTGATGTATCTTGACAATCAACTTTTAGCTGTTGCCGTAATACCGGGAATTCTCATCATAGTATATGTTTATACCAAGGATAAAGTTGAAAAGGAACCTATCGGGCTTATCATTAAGCTGCTTATATTCGGTGCACTTTCATGCTTTGTCGCCGGAGCAGCGGAAGGAGCTCTTGCTCAGCTCTGGCCTCAATATCCTCAGGGGTCGCTTGAATATGCTCTGATCAACTCATTCGCTCTTGCAGCATTCTGCGAAGAGATCGTCAAGTATCTGGCATTGAAAATTGGTTCGTGGAGAAGTCCGAGCTTCAACTACAGATTTGACGGTGTCGTTTACGGCACATCTGCTGCTGTAGGTTTCGCTGTCCTTGAAAATATAGGTTATGTAGCGATGTACGGGATGTCAACAGCATTGACAAGGGCTGTTCTTGCTGTTCCGCTCCACGCTTTCTGCGGAGTATTTATGGGAGTGTTCTATTCATATGCCAAGAAGGCATCCATCGTCGGCCGGGGAGGCACATCACTTCTCTGCAAGATCTTCGCATTGCTCGTACCTATGATGATACACGGTATCTACGATACGCTTGCTTTTCTCGGTACAGAAACTGCTACGTACATGCTTCTCGGATTCGTAGTGCTGCTGTATATAGCAGCGATCAGCACGATCAGAAAGCTGTCCAGAGCAGACAGAGAAGCAGGTTTTTATCCTGAAGCCCGTGTTATAGAATATGACACTACTCTTACAGATTAGAGAACGCTGTAACTAAGAACCAACACAACAAGCTACAGAGGTATAATTATGAAAGACAACAGTATCAGACAGCTCCTGAGTGATGAACTACTGTATCTGTTCAATACCGGGAAGTGCTACCATGCATATCGTACTTTTGGCGCACATCCGGTAGATGATGGTACGCAGTTCACTATATGGGTCCCTGGTGTAAGAGGAGTCAGGGTAACAGGAGACTTCAACGGATGGAATCCGTATGAAAGCTATGCTCTTGAAATGATCGGAGAAACGGATATATATACCGGATTCGTTCCGGGAGCATCCGTAGGTCACAAGTATAAATACGATATCGAGCTCAATACAGGGGAGCATATACTTAAAAGCGATCCTTTTGCATTCAGCTCTGAACTGAGACCGGGCACAGCATCTGTCATTTGCGGCAGTGACTATAAATGGAGCGATGCTGAGTGGATGGACAAAAGAGGAAAGACCAATACATTCACTTCTCCGATGAACATCTATGAGATGCACATGGGGTCATGGCAGAAAGAGCCGGGGAGCGAAGAGTTCTATTCTTACAGGGAGATCGCAGACAGCCTGATCCCTTATATCAAGGAGATGGGCTATACGCACCTTGAACTGCTTCCTGTAATGGAACACCCTCTTGATGCTTCATGGGGATATCAGGTGACCGGATTTTTTGCTCCTACATCAAGATATGGCTCACCGGATGATTTCAGATATTTCATGGACAAGTGCCATCAGGCAGATGTTGGTGTCATACTCGACTGGGTACCGGGCCATTTCTGTCCTGACGCTCACGGCCTTGCCAACTTCAATGGGGACAAGCTCTATGAGACTGAGATACATCCTGACTGGGGAACATACAAGTTTGATTTCAGCAGAGATCAGGTAAGAAGTTTTCTCCTTTCCAATGCGATGTACTGGGCTGATGAATTCCATGCAGACGGCCTCCGTGTTGACGGAGTCAGCAGTATGCTCTATCTGAATTTCGGAGTGACTGACCGCTCAAAGTTCAAAACGAACAGAGAAGGCGGAGACGGTGATCTCGATGCCATCAGCTTCCTCAGGGAATTCAACTATATGATAGGCACACGTTGTCCTGGAGTATTCACTGTTGCGGAAGAAAGCTCAGCCTGGCCAATGGTAACATGGCCGCCTGACAAGGGCGGGCTCGGTTTCCACTACAAGTGGAACATGGGCTGGATGAATGATACTCTTGAGTATATGAAGACTGACTTCCCATTCAGAAGCTATCATCATAACAAGCTCACCTTCTCACTTACATATGCTTACAGTGAGAATTTCATACTCCCTCTGTCACATGATGAAGTAGTTCACGGCAAGTATTCTCTGATCGGCAGGATGCCGGGAGATACATGGAGACAGTTTGCCGGCAGCAGACTCCTGATGCTGTACCAGATGACACATCCGGGCAAAAAACTCAGATTCATGGGTCATGAGATAGCTCAGTTTATTGAATGGAGAGAATACGAGCAGCTTGAGTGGTTCCTCCTTGGCTATGAGAACCATGAAAAACACAAAGTGTTCGTAAAGGATCTCAACAAGGTCTATCTGGAGCACCCTGCACTGTGGGCTGAGGATACAAGCTGGGACGGATTCAGATGGATCGATGCCGACAACAGAGATCAGGGCATCTACAGTTACACCCGCATGTGTGATGATGAACTGCTCGTGATCGTGATGAACACTGATGTTCAGGCATTTAATGAGTTTACGATAGGAGTGCCTGAAAGAGCTTTCTATAAAGAGATAATTAACTCTGACGACGTGAAATATGCCGGAAGCGGTGTATGCAATACACGTCAGGTCAGAGCTAAGAAGCAGCCGATGCACGGTATGCCTTATTCAATCACTATTAGGGTGCCTGCGGTCGGAGGCTGTATATTACAAATGAAAAGAAAAATAAAATAAAGGGTAAAGGAAATTATTGTATGATCAAAACAACAGAAGGTTTCAAAAGAGAATTTACACGTATTGCAGAAGATGTATTCGGTACACCGGCTGAAAAACTCAGCGACAGCGATCAGTTTGCTGTTCTGGCCCGTGTTATCAATCATGAAGCTATGCTCAGGAGGGAAGCATTCACAGACCCTTCAGCACCTGCAGGAAAGAAAGTTTACTATTTCTCTATGGAGTTCCTGATCGGAAAGCTGATGGAGAACTATCTGATCAATCTGGGTATCAGAGACTTTGCAGCTGAGGGACTGAAGGAACTCGGCTCAGATCTTGACAAACTCCTGGCGATCGAGCCTGATCCGGGTCTCGGTAACGGCGGTCTTGGCAGACTGGCTGCTTGCTTCATAGATTCAATGGCAGCATTGGGTATCAGGGGCGACGGAATGGGCCTCAGATATAAGTTCGGTCTTTTCAAACAGAAGATCGAGAGCGGCTATCAGATCGAGCTGCCTGATGCATGGCTCGATGAAGGATATATCTGGGAAAATGCAAAGCCTTATGATTCTGTCATAGTACGTTTCGGCGGAAAGGTCGACAGAACATATAAGAACGGTGTTATGGGATACGAGCATGTTGACTATTCTACGGTCAGGGCTGTGCCTTATGATGTTCCTATCCTCGGATTCGGCGGTACTACTATCAACACTCTGCATCTCTGGGATGCCCAGCCTGTACATGACACGATCGATATGGACGCATTCAATGCCGGCAATTACAGCAAAGCAATGAAGGAGAGAAGTGAGATAGAGGCTATTACCAGCATACTCTATCCGGACGATCGTCAGGGAATAGGCAAAAAGCTCAGACTCAGACAGGAGTACTTCCTCGTAGCAGCCGGCATCGGTATGATCATGAGAGAGTACAAGGCAAAACACGGTAGTGATGAATGGGCAAAAATGCCTGAAAGAGTACAGATCCACATCAATGACACTCATCCGACAATGTGCATCCCTGAACTCATGAGAGTTCTCATGGATGAAGAGGGACTTGAATGGGACGATGCATGGGAGATCACAAAGAACACTATTTCTTTCACCAACCATACAGTCCTGCCTGAAGCTCTTGAAAAGTGGCGCATTGCTGAATTCCAGGAACTGCTCCCGAGAGTATATATGATCATTGATGAGATCAACAGAAGATGGCAGCAGAGCCTTCCTGAAAAGGATGACAACTGGCATATCATCTCAAGAGAGACATCCGCTCTGTGGGACAACGAGGTCAAGATGGCCAACCTGTCTGTAATAGGCAGCCACTCTGTTAACGGAGTTTCAGCTCTTCACAGCGACATCCTGACCAAGACGATCTTCAAAGAGTTCTATGATCTTGACCCTGCAAAGTTCAACAACAAGACCAACGGTATCAGCCACAGGAGATTCCTGATCCAGGCCAATCCATCACTGACTGCACTGATCAACAAGACGATAGGGACAAAGTGGCAGTCTGATCTTGAGCAGATCAGCAAACTCAATGCATATGCAGATGACAGCGCTTTTCTTGAGGAACTTGCTAAGGCTAAAAGAGAGAACAAACTCAGACTTGCCAAGTATGTAAGAGACCATATGGAGATAGAGCTCGATCCTGACTCGGTATTCGACGTACAGGTCAAGAGGCTGCATGCGTATAAGAGACAGCTTCTCAACGGATTCAAGATCCTTGATCTCTATAACAGACTCAAGGCTGATCCTGATCTTCCTATCAACAACTACACATTCATCTTTGCCGGGAAAGCAGCACAGGGATATGTATTTGCCAAGGAAGTCATCAAGTTCATCAACAGCCTTGCTGATATCATCAACTCTGATCCGGATGTCAATCAGAAGATCAAGGTAGTATTCATCGAGAACTTCTGCGTCAGCAACGCTCAGCTTATCTATCCTGCAGCAGATATCAGTGAACAGATATCCACAGCAGGTAAGGAAGCAAGCGGAACAGGCAATATGAAATTCATGATGAACGGCGCTGTTACGCTGGGAACCATGGATGGAGCCAATGTCGAGATCAACCAGCTCGTCGGAGATGAGAACATGGGCATCTTCGGATTCTCATCCGATGAGGTCGAAAACTTCTACAAGCACGGCGGATACTCAGCAAATGGCTGCATCAATGCAGATCCGAGACTGAAACGCATGACTGAGCAGCTTGTGGACGGATTCTTCTCAAAATGCGACTACAGTTTCTGGGGCATCCACGATGCGCTGATCAACAGCAATGATGAGTACTTCGTGCTCGGAGATTTTGACTCATATGTTAAGGCATGGGAAAACATGGACCGTATCTACAGCGACAGAGAGAGATGGTCTCGTATGTCCCTTGCGAATATCGCCAATTCAGCATTCTTCTCCAGTGACAGAACTATAAGAGAGTATGCGGAAGATATATGGAAAGCGTTATAACTCAGATTTAAAAAACAGGAGGCATGTGATCATGAAGAAGAAAAAATGCATTGCCATGCTGCTGGCGGGGGGCCAGGGAAGCAGACTTGGCAGCCTGACTTCCAGCATAGCAAAACCTGCGGTTTCCTTCGGCGGCAAGTATCGTATCATCGATTTCAGTCTTTCCAACTGTGTCAATTCAGGGATAGATACAGTTGGGATATTGGTACAGTATAAGCCACTGATATTAAACAAGTACGTCGGGACCGGAGAGTCCTGGGACCTCGCAGTAGCTGACGGCGGAGTCAGTATCTTGCCTCCGTTTGCCGGTGAGACCGGCGGAGAGTGGTATGAGGGTACAGCTGATGCGATCTATCACAATATAGATTTCATCGATCTGTACAACCCTGATAACGTCCTGATCCTTTCAGGCGACCATATTTATAAGACTGACTATAACAAAATGCTCAAGGAGCATGAGGCAAACAATGCTGATCTGACAGTATCTGTAATAGAGGTACCTATTGAAGAAGCCAGCAGGTTTGGTATCATGACTGCTGATGAAGAGGGCAATATAGTCAAATTCACCGAGAAACCGAAGAACCCTGACAGCAATCTCGCATCAATGGGTATATACATCTTCACCTGGTCTTCCCTGAGGAAAGCCTTGCTTGAAGATCACAACGATCCGCAATCAGAGCATGACTTCGGAAAGAACATCATTCCTAAGATGCTCGCAGAAGGAAAGAAACTGATAGTATACAGATTTGAGGGGTATTGGAGAGACGTCGGTACTGTCGATAGTTATTATGAGTGTCAGATGGACCTCATGGATGACATGGACAGCATCAATGTATTCACCAAGGATTCAAGAGTTTTCTCGAACTCCAACATATATCCGCCGCAGTATATCGGACCGGAAGCAAATATAGACAAAGCTCTGATTTCCAACGGCTGTACGGTATACGGAGCAGTTGATCATTCGATACTCGGTTCCGGAGTAGTTATCGGTCCGGGCTCAGTCATAGAAGACTCGATCATCCTGCCTAACGCTATTATCGGCAGGGACTGCCATATCAAAAAAGCGATCATCAATGAAGGAGTCACTGTTGATGACAGGACCGACATCAATGATCCTGACGGCAAGATAGTAGTATACGGCACAGCAAGACTGTCGGTATAAAGAGGGAGGAAAACACAATGAAAACAATTGGACTTATTTCCGCTAACTACCGGGGTGAGGGTTTCGGTGACCTGACTGAAAACAGAACTCTGGCTTCACTCCCATACGGCGGCAGATACAGACTCATAGATTTTGCTCTGTCCAATCTTGCCAATTCCGGCATTACGACCGTAGGTATCATCGCACCTTATGATTCAGGGTCACTGATCGACCATATCGGTATCGGTAATCCTTGGTCACTTGGACGTAAGAACGGTGGATTATTCCTGATGCCTGGCTCACTGTATGGAGTTCAGACCGGCGGGAACAGATTCCTTATCAGAGACATGCTCAAGAACATCAAGTTCTTCGAGAGAGATGATGCAGACTATGTGATCATATCAAGCAGCTCTGATGTTTATAATATGGATTATAAGACACTGATCGAAGCTCATAGTAAATCTGGCAGAGTGATGACTCTGGTCTACAAAAAGATGCCTAGAGGCGAGGATCTGAAGAACAAAGGCTATTGCCTCGACATCGATGAGACCGGCAAGGTAACTGCATTGAAACCAGAGGCTTTCGGCTGGTGCAATTATTTCATGGACTGCTGCATAGTCAACAGAGAATTCATGCTCACATTCCTTCACTGGTTCGGTGCGCTTGAATACATGGACATGTTCGATGTTGTAAGAGACAATCTCGATACCATTGATGTAGGAGCATTTGAATTCCGCGGCTACTTCGGTAAGATAAGCAGCACAGCGGATTTTCTCAAGGTCAATCAGGGAATGACTGACTACGATATCCGTAACGAGGTATTCTGTAATCCTGACAGACTGATACTGACCAAGACACAGGATGAAGCACCGGTTTATTACACACCGGATTCAGATGTCCGCAATTCTACTATCTCTGCAGGCTGCAGGATAGAAGGAAAAGTAGAGAACAGCACCATATTCAGAAGCGTCAACATAGGAAAGGGCGCTTCCATAAGAAACAGTGTTATCATGATGCACTGCAATATAGGCGAGGGCGCTGTGCTTGATAATGTTATTTGCGACAAGTACGTAAACATCAATCCGGGAGCTAAGATCTACGGATCAGGCGGAGAAGATCCGGTCATTATAGGCAAGGGTTCTACCATTTAGCATTAAGCCTGTAAAACAGTATTGCCAGTTTCCTGTTCTGGCAGGGAACTGGCATTTTTATTAAAAATGGAGAATAGGATATGAAAGCAAAGAAAAAAGTTTTATTTGCTGCCTTTGAGGCTGTACCCTTCATCAAAACAGGCGGTCTCGGTGATGTAGCAGGGTCACTCCCTGGATATATCAAAAATGACGACTATGATGCCAGGGTCATCCTGCCGCTTTTAAGCTCTATTCCTCATGAGTACAGAGAGAAGATGAAGTTCATCGAGAATTATGAGGTAAGACTCGGATGGAGGAGCCTGTATTGCGGTCTTTATTCTCTGAGAAAGAGAGGCGTCACTTATTATTTCCTTGATAATGAGTATTATTTCAGAAGGGCAGGAGTATACGGAGAGTTCGATGACGGAGAGAGAGTCGCATTTTTCTCAGTAGCTGTTCTTGAGACCATCCGTCACATCAGCAGAAACTTTGCTCCTGATATTCTTCACTGCAACGACTGGCATACAGCGCTTGTCCCTGTGTATCTCAGAGAACTGTTCAGAGGAGAAGAGATCTACGATCGCATCAAGACGGTGTTTACGATCCACAACCTCAAGTTCCAGGGTCAGTACGACAGAGCGATGACAGGAGATGTACTCGGACTCGGCGGTACACCTGCTGATGGTCAGATGATCCATAATAATGCAGTAAATTTCATGCAGGGGGCAGTCATCTATTCAGATGCGGTCACTACAGTAAGCCCTACATATGCTGAAGAAATCTGTACTGTCAGATACGGTGAAGGTCTCGAAGGGCTTTTCACATCCAGAAAGTACAAGCTTTTTGGCATAATCAACGGCATTGATAAAAAGAATTACGATCCTGCCTCAGACCCTGCAATACCGGTACATTTCGATGAAGCTCATCTTGAAAAGAAGATTGAGGCAAAGCTGGCTCTCCAGAGAGAACTTGGTCTGAGAGAAGACCCGGATGTTCCTCTCTTCGCTATGGTGAGCAGGCTCACACAGCAGAAGGGTGCCAACCTTATAGCTGAATTATTGCCGGAATTTGCAGAGAGAAATATGCAGGTCGCAGTACTCGGAACAGGTGACTTTACGTTTGAAAATGCCATCGGAGATTTCGCTTACAATCATCCGGAGAATTTTGCGGCAAGGATCACATTTAATGAAAAGCTTTCAAGAAGATTCTATGCCGGGGCAGATGTTTTCCTGATGCCTTCAGAATTTGAGCCATGCGGTCTTGCGCAGATGATCTCGATGAGGTATGCGACACTTCCTCTGGTCAGAGAGACAGGCGGACTCAAGGATACTGTATCAGGATACTGGGATGCAGGTGAGAATGCTGACGGATTCTCCTTTAAAGATTTTGATGTAAACGGACTCAGGACGACTGTTGATCTGGCCCTTGATCTGTGGTTTGAACACCGTGATGTCTGGGCTAAACTTCAGCACAACGCTCTCAACAAAAACTTCGGCTGGGAAGAATCAGCAGAAAAATACAGAGAGCTATATGACAGTCTGTTTTGATAGGAAACTGGAATTTATATGAGAGTAATACACAATTCAAGAGATAGTAAATATCGTATACCATTCGGCGCCGTTAACACCGGCGCTGAATTGCGTATCAGTATAGAAATTGAGGGTCAGTATCCGGAAAACGTCAGGATGCTCCTGTGGAAGGGAGAAAATGTACAGCCGGAATCACTGACCATGCATGAGGAATGCCGCTCCGGCGACATTATAAAATATACCGTATCATTCAACGCTCCTGATAAGGGCTGCCTGCTGTGGTATGCTTTCGAGATAGAGGCTGCGGATGAATACGAGGAACGAAGCATTTTTTACTACGGAAATAATCCGGAGAGACTTGGCGGTGAAGGACGCATCTATTTTGACAGTGAGATCACAGCCGAAGAGCTGCCGGCTTATCAGATCACCGTATATAAGGAGTCAAAAGTACCGGAATGGTATCGAAACGGTATAGTGTATCAGATATTTCCCGGCAGATTTGCGAGAGATGAGCACTGGCGGGAAAGGTGTGAGACTGCGATAAAGGAACTGAATTCCAGAAGAAGCGATACCAGACGTTTTATCCAGGAAGACTGGAACAAAGCTGCTTATTACATAAGAGATCATGCCGGACGTGTCACCGGATGGCCTGTTTACGGAGGCAGTCTTAAAGGGATAGAAGAAAGACTTGACTATCTCAGATCGCTGGGCGTTACAGCGATCTACCTCAATCCGGTGTTCAAGTCTGCTTCCACACATCACTATGACACTGCAGACTATATGCAGATCGATCCGACCCTCGGGACGAATGAAGATTTTGCTCACCTTGCTGCAGAGGCTAAGGCACATGGTATACGCCTTATACTTGACGGAGTATTCAGCCATACAGGAGCTGACAGTATTTACTTCGACCGTTTCGGAACATATAACAACTCGGAAGGAAACGGAGAAAAGGGAGCATATCACAACGAAGATTCATCATACCGGCAATGGTTCAAATTCGATGAGAACGAGGCCTGCGGCTACAGTTCATGGTGGGGCGTGGAAGATCTGCCTGAGGTGGACGAGAACAATGAAAGCTACAGGAAATTCATACTGGGCAAGGATGGAGTCATCGATCACTGGATGAGGCTCGGTGCTTCAGGGTGGAGACTTGATGTGGCTGATGAGCTGCCTGATTCATTTATTGAAGAGACCAGGAAGGCTGTAAAAGAAGCAGATCCTGATGGTCTTCTTATCGGCGAGGTCTGGGAGGATGCATCCAACAAGATCAGCTATGGTGAACGCAGGAAATATTTCATGGGTGATGAACTGGACGGCACCATGAACTACCCGTTGAGGGATATCCTCCTTGATTACATCAACTATACAATAGGGTCAGAATATGCAGGAGAGAGGCTTATGAGCCTTAAAGAGAATTATCCTGCAGAGAATTTCTACGGAGCTCTCAATCTGATAGGAAGCCACGACAGAGAGAGGATCATCACTGCCATGGCTGCCAAGGAAGACTATAAGTCCGCAGTAAGCAAGGTCAGAGTCCTGTCAGCACTTCAATATACGCTGCCGGGAGTCCCATGCATTTATTATGGAGACGAGGTAGGTCTGACAGGCGGTACCGATCCTGAGAACAGAAGCGGATATCCATGGGGATATGAGAACCTCGATCTAGGGTATCACTACCGCATGCTCGGATTGATATATGACGAGCATCCTGTACTCAAGGGTGGAGATCTTACGATGCTCTCAGGCAGGGAAGGCATCAGCGATGATATTTTTGCATTCATAAGATCAGATAAAGAGTCAGACGAGAAGATCCTGGTGCTGGCTAACAGAAGCTATGGACCGTCATATGCTGATCTTGGCAAGATAGAGGAAACACATTGCGGATATGCGCTTGAGCTGCTCACATCTGAGGAGCTCGAACTTGATAGAGACAGGACCCTCGGAACCGTAAAAATCGATCCGCTTACAGTTAAAATCATATGCCTGATGGATAAGCAGCCGGAAAGGGAAGACCTTGGCAGAAAGGCAGGAGTGCTGTGTCATATCAGCTCGCTTGGGACGCCTGTGCTCGGAACTCCTGCAAAAGAATTCGCTGACTATCTTGCAAGTGCAGGGATGAAGATCTGGCAGGTGCTTCCACTCAACCCGACAGGGCTAGGTGGATCACCTTACTCAAGCTACGCTGCTTTTGCCGGGTATCCTGCTATGATAAACCGCGAAGAACTGCCTGATCACAGCGGTTACGAGCAGTTCTGCAGAGAAAACAAAGGATGGCTGTGCGCTTATATAGCATATAGCGTCCTCAAGGAAATGCACGAGGAAAGGCCGTGGTATGAATGGCCGGATGAATATAAGTTCGGCGATCCTTTCAGGCTGATAGAAATTCTGTCTCCGGAGTACGGTGGGAGGATCGAGGAACTGGCAAAAGATCAGTACTATTTCCACGTTCAGTGGAAAGAACTCAAAGACTATTGCAATTCTATCGGCATCAGCCTTATGGGTGATCTGCCGATGTATATGGCAAAGGACAGTGCAGATGTCTGGGCTGAAAAAGGTATTTTCAGACTTGATGAAAACGGCGCTCAAAAGGTCCACGCAGGTGTTCCGCCTGATGCTTTCAGCGAGGATGGACAGGACTGGGGCAATCCGTTGTACGACTGGGATATCCTTAAAGAGAACGGTTATGACTGGTGGCTCAGGAGACTAAGGCAGTGTGCGGAGAGATTCGATATACTGAGAATAGATCATTTCAGAGGGTTCTCTGAATACTATGCGATCCCTGAAGGCGAGAGCCCGAAGAAGGGCTCCTGGCAGCATAGTGCGGGGCTGGCATTTTTCAGAGCTGTAAGCAGTATGCTGAGAGAAGAAAACCTCGACATGAAGCTGCTTGCAGAAGACCTTGGGTTCCTGGATGCAGGTGTCAAGAACCTGCTGAAACTGACCGGGCTCCCGGGAATGGATATCTGGCAGTTCACTAATGACGAGATGATGGCGATGGAACCTGACAAGGCAGCATGCAGAGCTTTCTACACAGGTACACATGATAACGATACTCTTGCAGGCTTTGTGAAGAGTGCTTTGCAGAAAGATCAGAACGGAGCGTCTGATGCTTCTGTACATGGAAACCTGACCGGGAAGATCGAAACTGAATGTCTGAGGATAATCCGTAAGATTTACGAAAGCCCGGCTGCTCTGGCAATGATCCAGGTCCAGGATATGTTCCTGCTCGGCAGTGAAGCCAGGATCAACGTGCCGGGTATCGCAGAAGGAAACTGGACATGGAAGATGCCGGAAAAAACACTGCAGGATTCATTCGAGGACACAGAAGAGCGTGCAGTCTGGTTCAGAGAGCTTGCGGAGGTCACCGGGAGGTGTTAAGCATGAAACTTCACAAAAGAGGTTTAAGCATAGTGCTGCTGCTGGCAGTATTCATATCTGTATACCTTGCAGTTCCGTGCAAAGTACAGGCTGCCTCAAAGCCGGCGCTGTCAAAAAAGACTGTGAGCGTAACGAAGGGGAAGACCGTGACCATCAAGGTCCGCAATGCTAAGAAGCGCGTGAAATGGTCTTCCACCAACAAGAAGATTGCTTATGTCAAAAAGAAGACCGGCAAGAAGCGCCAGAAGGCTGTTATAAAAGCCAAAAAGAAAGGCACCTGCTATATTAAAGCGAAGATAGGCAAAAAGACGCTTAAGTGTAAGGTCACTGTTAAAAACAAAGGAGATGTGACTGTCACACCTGTATCCCCGGATGACGGAGGTACAGGGCTTGAGGACCGGGTCATCAGGACGAGGAATCTCAGTAATTCTTCGAAAGATCTGACGGCCGGTATGAAGTCATATCCTCCGGCATACTCAGCACCGGATGCGGCTTTCATAAATGGTACCAGCAGCTTTTCCTTCAATCTTTTCAAGGAAACAGTAAAGTCAGAACGCAAGACAAGTGCTGTTACTAACATCCTGATCTCGCCTGACTCAGTCATGACAGCTCTTGCTATGACTGAGAACGGGGCAGCCGGCAATACACTTTCAGAGATGGAATATGTACTTGGAGGCGGCATTTCCGCCACCGGTATCCCGTGCGCAAGATTCAATACATATCTATCCGGACTCAACAGAAAGCTGATGGGATCAGATGCGTTCATATACAATGTGGCTAATTCCATCTGGGCGAGGGAAAACATGGTCAGTCCCAAGACCAGCTTCCTTCAGGCCAACAAGAACTATCATGATGCGGAATACTATGTTGCACCTTTTAATGATCAGACCTCGGCGGACATGAATTCATGGGTGTTCAACAAGTCCCGCAATATGATAGACAATATCATAGGCAAACTCTCAGAAGATTCACGGATGGTACTTATAAATACGGTAGCATTCGAGGGCGTATGGGCAAAACAGTTCGAAGAGAGCCGGATGAAGCGTGAGGATTTCACTTCAGGGAGCGGCGCAAAGCAGAGTGCCATGATGCTGAAGGATACCGGTGACTATCAGTACTTTACTGTGAACAGCGGTCAGGCTTTTGTAAAGAGCTACCGGATCGGAAAGAAAGCCGGAAAGATAGCTTTTGTCGGCATTCTGCCACCGAAGGGCGAGAGCATCGATCACTTTATAGCAGGCTTGAACGGAAGCTCTTTTATCAGTGCATGGAACAGCAGAAAAAGTGCGGTCATAAATCTGTCTCTGCCTGAATTCAGCTATGATTACAGCACAGAGATGGCAGACTCACTTAATGAGCTGGGCATCAGGGAAGCGTTTACAGACGATGCAGACTTTTCGAATATGGCGATCCCGACACCTGAGACACCGGGTCTCAAGATCAGCAAGGTCCTTCATAAGACACATATCGAAGTATATGCCAAAGGAACAAAGGCTGCAGCTGCAACTGCAGTAGTGATGGAAAAAGCCGGTGCTGCGTTTGGTACAGACATCATAGAGCTGAAATTCGACAGACCGTTTGTTTATGCACTTGTAGATGCAGACTCCGGGATCCCGCTGTTCATAGGAGAGGTTGTATCAGTCGGATAGTGTTTTGTGAAAAATACCAAAATACTCCCGCAAAAGCGTTGACATATTTTATAAATAATATTAAAATCACGACAATTGAGATAGAGGATGCGCTTGATCATCAGTAGATGTCCTGCAGGATATGCAGATCCGGGACAGACGAAAGGGATCGGCGCCGAAGTGAAGACGGGCTGCAGTCCCTCTGAGCTGGGAGTATGGATAATATCCATGCGACTGTCGCGAAGAAACGCGGAGAGCTATCCATGATAAGTATCATTGTTTTGATTTGTCATGAGCAGCTGAACGCGTGTCAGCTGCTTTTTTAATCAGCAGAGTTTCTTATCGATAGCCTCATCTCACATTTCAAACTTATGGTTTAAATATGAGGAGGTAAACCAAATGGCAAGAACCAACACTATCTTCGAAGGCGTAGCAACAGCACTTATTACCCCTATGACAGAAGACGGGGTCAACTATGAACAGTTCGGAAAGCTGATCGACTGGCAGATCGAGCAGGGCATCGATGCTCTGGTCATCGCAGGCACCACAGGCGAGGGCTCAACACTCACTGACGCAGAGCACAAGGAATGCATCAGATTTGCTGTAGATCGTGCTGCACACAGAGTTCCGATCATCGCAGGAACAGGCAGCAATGACACCGCTTACGGCAAGCAGCTGACAAAATTCGCAAGTGATGCTGGTGCAGATGCATGTCTCATAGTGACATCATACTACAACAAGGCAACACAGAAGGGACTGGTCAAACTGTTCAGTGAGTATGCAAGTGTCAGTAATGTTCCTATCATTGCTTACAATGTTCCTTCGAGGACAGGACTTAACATAGAGCCGTCAACATATGTCGAGCTGGCCAAGATCGACAAGGTGGGCGCCATCAAGGAGGCAAACGGCAACATTTCCAAGATCGTGGAAACATTCGCCAAGGTCGGTGACAGTCTGGATGTATATTCAGGAAATGACGATCAGATCGTGCCTTTCCTGTCAATGGGAAGCAAGGGCGTCATTTCTGTACTCTCCAATGTTGTCCCGGCAGAGACACGCGAGATGTGCACTAAGTTCTGGGAAGGCGATGTTGCAGGCGCCGCTGCAATGCAGTGCAAGTACAGTGAGCTGATCGCAGCTCTGTTCTGTGAGGTCAATCCGATCCCTGTCAAGGAAGCAATGGCTATGATGGGCTGGTGTGATCCGATCATCAGATCACCTCTCTACCGTATGGAGCCTGCTAACCTTGAAAGACTTCAGAACGCAATGAAGGAGCTCGGACTTATCCAGTAAGAGACTCCTGTACATAAAAAGGAAAGGGAAAAAAGATGCAAGTAATAGTAAACGGTATCGATGGAGCGATGGGCACCATTCTTGCACGTGTGATCGGGAAGACTGAAGACATGGAAGTCATTGCCGGTGTCACACCGACCGGAGCAGACGGAGCATATCTGACACCGTCTGATTACCAGGGACCGGCAGACATGGTCATAGATTTCTCACACCACGCCGGGACAGTTCCGCTTATGGACTATTGTGTAGCAAGAGGACTCCCTGTCGTAGTATGCACTACAGGTCAGACCGAAGAAGAGATGGCATATATAGCCAAGGCGGCGGAAAGCATTCCTGTATTCAAGTCAGCGAACATGTCCGTCGGTGTTGCTATCATGGCAAAGGTGGTAAAAGAGATCGCTGCAAAGTTCAGTGATTATGAAGTGGAGATAGTAGAGGCGCATCACAACAGGAAGGTAGATGCACCAAGCGGCACAGCTATCATGCTGGCAGATGCAGTTATGGAGGCAAGACCTGATCTTCACTGCAACATTGGCAGATCGGGCATGGCTAAACGCGAGCCTGATGAGATCGGCATCAGTGCTGTCAGGATGGGTAACATCGTCGGCATGCATGAGGTCATGTTCGGCACAAACACTCAGACAATAACCATCAAGCATGAAGCTCATGACAGGGCATTGTTTGCTGATGGAGCTGTCACTGCAGCGAGATTTCTCATAGATCAGCCGGCAGGATTGTACAATATGGACGATCTGCTTGCAGACTGATGAAGTGACAGCTGGAACGTGTAATGATTGATATTAACAGAGACTCAAATCGAGAGGAATAGAGATGAGAATAGGAATAGCAGGATATGGAAATATAGGCAGGGGAGTTGAGGCTGCAGTGACTAAGGCTCCTGATATGGAGCTGGCTGCAGTTTTCACAAGAAGGGATCCGGCATCAGTCAGGACAGTGACCGGAGCACCGGTTATGTCTTATGACGAAATCGGAAGCATGAAAGATGAGATCGATGTGGTCATCATCTGCGGGGGGAGTGCTACCGATCTGCCATGGATGACACCTGAACTTGCAGCACAGTTCAACGTCATCGACAGCTTTGACAACCACGCCAATATTCCTCAGCATTTTGCGAATGTGGATGCTGCTGCGAAAGCAGCAGGCACCATTGGTATCATTTCATGCGGATGGGATCCGGGCTACTTTTCACTTGCCAGAGTGTACGCGGATGCAGCGCTCCCTGAAGGCGACAGTTATACATTCTGGGGCCGCGGCGTCAGTCAGGGGCACTCGGATGCCATCAGACGCATAGACGGAGTGGCTGATGCAAGGCAGTACACAGTACCTGTTCCGGCAGCAGTGGAAAAAGTCAGATCAGGATCGCATCCGGTGTTCACAGCCCGTGATATGCATCTTCGTGAATGCTACGTCGTAGCGAAGGAAGGTGCCGATAAAGCAGCGATAGAAGAGGCCATCAAGACGATGCCTAACTATTTTGAACCATATGATACCACGGTCGAGTTCATCACACAGGAAGAGCTGAATGAAAAGCACAGCGGTCTGCCGCACGGCGGGAGCGTGCTGAGGAGCGGTTCTACCGGTCTGGAAGCAGAATTCAATAACACGATAGAATTCACTCTGGACCTTGATTCCAATCCTTACTTCACGGGCAGCATACTCGCTGCAGCTGCCAGAGCTGCATTCAGGCTAAGTCAGGAAGGACAGAGCGGAGCAAGGACATTGCTTGATGTACCGCCTTCATACCTGTCGCTTCATTCAGGAGCCGACCTACTCGCACATATGCTGTAAAGAATTTATTAAACATATGCCGGTCATTGCGACCGGTCAAAACGGGGTCAGAAATGTTATACAAAAATCTGGGAATCAATAGTAAAGGCCATATGACAATCGGCGGACTCGATGCCTGCGACCTTGCAGCAGAGTACGGCACACCTCTGTACGTCCTTGATGAGGATGTGATCCGCTCAAACTGCAGAACATACTTAGACTCGATGCATGAAGAGTTCGGAGCCGATTCAACACCGCTTTTTGCCAGCAAGGCTCTGAGTTTCAGGGGCATATATCCGGTCGTTGAGTCCGAAGGACTGTGTGCAGATGTGGTATCTCCCGGAGAGATATATACCGCGCTGTCTGCAGGTTTCCCTGCTGAGAAGATGTTTTTCCACGGGACAAACAAGACAGACGCAGACATCGAATACGGGGTGTCAGAGGGCGTTGGATACTTTGTCGTAGATAACCTGAATGAGCTTGCGGTACTTGACAGGAAAGCCGGGGAGCATGGTGTCAGGCAGAAGATCCTGCTCAGGCTCACCTGCGGTCTTGATCCGCATACGCTTGAGGCGATCAGTACGGGAAAAGTCGACTCTCAGTTCGGAGTACCGATCGACACCGGTCAGGCAGATGATTTTGTGCGTGCGGCTCTTGAGTGCAGTAATCTCGATCTTGCAGGTCTGCACAGCCACTGCGGCTCTCAGATATTTGAAAGCGATTCATTCAATCTTCAGGCAGAGATACTGATAAGATATGCAGCTCACATCAGAGACGATCTCGGATATACTGTACGCATCATCAACATAGGCGGTGGATTTGGTGTCAGATATGTTGAAAGCGATCCGCTCCCTGATATCCCTGCAAGGATAGCCGAGGTAGCACAGCATATGAGAGCAGCATGCGAAAAATATGCATTCAAGCCTGAAACAGTATATATGGAGCCGGGACGCAGTATAGTTGCTGATGCAGGTGTCACACTGTACGAGACCGGCGGAGTCAAGGAAGTAAAAGGCTACCGTAATTATGTAACAATTGACGGAGGCATGACGGACAACCCGAGATATGCTCTGTATAAGGCGGACTATACAGTCCTGAATGCAAGCAGAGCCGATCAGCCGGCTGATTATGAATGCACTATAGCAGGCAGATGCTGTGAGAGCGGAGACCGCATAGCTGAATATATCAACATTGCTAAACCGGAGCGCGGCGACATCATAGCCGTCCTGACTACCGGCGCATACAATTATTCAATGGCTTCCAACTACAACAGAGTGCCGAGACCGGCAATGATCATGATATCCGCTGGTAAAGCAAGGCTTGTTGTAAAAAGAGAGTCATTTGAAGACCTTATAAGAAACGAGCTGTGACGACAGTCAGCGATACTAAGGACAGACCTTAAACAGGCCTGTCCTTTTTTTACTCTTCAAAGCTATGATAAAATATATATACAAAAGTGGAAGGCGAAATCATAAAACAGAGACAAAAGAGGAGATGACTATATGAAAAACATTCTCATTCTCAATACAGGCGGAACGTTTTCATCGGAAGCTTCGGGACATGGGCTTGCTCCTTCGATCACAGGTGATGAGATCATAAAAAAACTGGGAATACTCGACGATGATATAAGCATATCGGTAGAGGATTTCTGCTCACTTGACAGCGCCAATATCATGCCGGATGACTGGGTCAGCATCGCGCGCAAGATAGCGGGCGGCATAGCAGAATATAACGGTTTCATAGTGATACACGGCACGGATACGCTGGCATACACTTCTTCTATGCTGTCGTTTATGCTGCAGAATATCCAGGTGCCGGTGGTAGTGACGGGCAGTCAGATGCCGCTCAACTCTCCGATGTCTGACGCACTGATGAATCTGCAGTGCGCGGTATGGATGGCAGTCAGCGGGGTGCCGGGTGTCTTCGTTGCTTTTGACAGGAAAATCATGCTGGGCTGCCGCACCAGCAAGGTAAGAACATTGAGCTTCAATGCTTTTGAGAGTATCAACTGTCCTTATATAGGCGAAGTCAATGCCTACGGGCTCCAGCTGTATACAGACAGGAAAGCCAAGATGACCAGGATAAACCTGCAGACAGATTACTCAGACAGGATAGCTGTCCTCAAAGTGTTCCCGGGAATGGATCTTGATATATTCTCTTTCCTGCAGGATCACGGATACGAGGGGGTTTATATCGAAGGATTCGGCCTCGGAGGGCTTCCTTTCCTCAGAAACGATATAACGGCAGAGATACGGAAGGCTTCAGACAACGGCCTGCCGATCCTCGTAGGCAGTCAGTGCAGATACGAGGGAAGCGACCTCAGTGTATACGAGACGGGTCAGAGAATACTCGACTGCGGCGGTATACCGGTCTATGACATGACACAGGAAGCGGTAGTGACCAAGCTGATGTGGGTCCTGGGGCAGACCAAAAAATACGATCAGGTCAGGTGGCTGTTCGGCTCGGATCTCGTCGGTGAAGTGACTCTCAGATAGCATGCATTATTTAAGTACAAGATAGTTAATAAGCTATAAGTATTTGATTAAAAGTTATCATTATATTAAAATGAAAGTAATCATTTCATTTTATGAAAAGTGATATACACATTTACAAGTGATACTCACAAGGAGGTCATTATGCAGGTAAAACCTAAAAATGAGCAAACTGCTGTGTTCAACAAAATTGTAGATATTCTTGATCCCGGCAGTTTCATGGAACTGGGGGAGCACGTATCAGCCAGATTCACCGAGTTCTACCATCCGGATGCCGTACAGGAATCTGATGGTGTGATCACCGGTTACGGCACGGTAGACGGCAACCTCGTTTTTGTTTACGCACAGGACGGAGAGGTAATGGGCGGAACATTCGGCGAACAGCACGGACGTAAGATCGTTGATCTGTACGAACATGCTATCAAGGCGAATGCGCCTATCGTCGGACTTCTTGACTGTGCAGGATTCCGTATCGAGGAAGGTCTGGACGGACTGTACCAGTTCGCAAAACTGTACAAGAGACAGTCAGATGCTTCAGGCAGGATCCCTCAGATCGCAGCTGTCATCGGACAGTGCGGCGGCGGAATGTCAATAGCAGCCAAGCAGGCAGATTTCGTATTTATTGAGAAGGATAAGGGCAGTATTTTTGTCAATCCTCAGAGCATGGTCGGCAATTCGATCGGAGACAATCCATATGTAAAAGCCGTTGATGACGGCACATATGAGTGGCCTGAGATCGCACAGAAGATCCGCAAGCTGATAGGACTCCTTCCTCCGGCTGTAGGATTTGCTCCTGAGGTACTCGAGACAAGCATTGAAGAGCTCAACCGCATCTGTCCTGATATCGATTCGATGATAGGAGACGGAAGAGCACTCCTCGCAGAGCTCTCAGACAGCAATGATGTTCTGGAAGTGCAGCCTGATTTCGGTCAGGATATGATCACAGGATTCATCAGACTTGCCGGACAGACAGTAGGATGCGTTGCATGTAACAAGGTCAATGGCGAGAAGCGCCTCTCTGCCGATGGATGCAACAAAGCAGCTGCAATGGTCGATGTATGCAGCAGATTCGGTATCCCTGTCCTGACACTGATAGATACTGACGGATACCAGACAACATCCGAGAACGAAAAGTATCTGCCGGACGCTGCAGGAAGACTCTTAAAGGCTCTCATCACAGCAAGCGTTCCTAAAATCAGTGTTGTAACAGGCCGCGTAGTAGGAAGCGCTTTCAGCCTTCTGAATTCCAAGGGACTCGGTGCTGATTACGTATTCATGTGGGAAGGCGCAGATATCAGTATAGTCGAGCCAAGGCAGGCTACAGAGATCATTTTCGGCAAATGGTCTAAAGAGCTTGAGCAGCAGTACCGTGACGACCAGTCGAGCGCTGTTGCACTTGCAAGACATGGATTTGCAGACAAGGTCATTGCTCCGGAGGATACAAGAAAATATCTCATCGGTGCACTGCAGACCTTCGTTAACAGCAGGTAGGTGATCATATGAGTATAGGAGAAATACTGAAAGTAGGCGCGATCGATACTGTGCTCGGAATGGGAACAGTATTCTGCATACTGGTATTTATCGCTTTCTGCATCTGGCTTATGGGTAAAGCCTGTGCACCAAAACAGGCAAAAGAAGCAGCTCCTGCTGCAGCACCGCAGGCAGAAGCAGCTCCTGTAAGCACTGCTTATGACGGGTTCACACCGGAAACAGTAGCAATAATCACAGCAGCGATAATACAGCACATCGCAGACGAACAAGGAGAAGCCGCAGCTGAAGGATACATAGTTAGGAACGTACGGAGGGCACAATGGAAACGTATATAGTAAGAGTAAACGGAACAGAATTTGAAGTAGAAGTTGAAAAGGTCGGCAGCGACACAGCACCAACCTTTTCTGCAACTCCTGCAGCAGCACCAAAGCCGGCAGCTAAGCCAGCAGCTAAAAAGGCATCCGGAAGCGGCGAGCCTGTAGTATGCGGTACAGCAGGTAAGGTATTCAAGGTTGTTGCCAAGGAAGGCGACGCAGTCAAGTCCGGCGACACAGTAATCATTCTTGAAGCAATGAAGATGGAGATCCCTGTTGTAGCTCCTAAGGACGGCACAATCAATTCTATCGTTGTAAAAGAAGGAGACAGCACAACAGCTGGACAGGCAGTAGCATATATCGGATAGCATAGGAGGCCTAATATGGGTGAAACGTTAGTTAATCTGGCTCACCAGACAGCCTTTTTCAACCTGACATTCGGCAACGTGATCATGGTTGTGGTCGCCCTTGTCCTGTTGTATCTGGCTATAGTCAAAGAGTATGAGCCATTACTGCTCCTCCCGATATCCTTCGGTATGCTTCTGGTCAACCTCTATCCACCAATCATGCAGGAAGGCGGACTTCTGCACTACTTCTTCATGCTGGATGAGTGGACCATCCTGCCGTCGCTGATATTCATGGGCGTTGGAGCACTTACAGACTTCGG
This sequence comes from uncultured Eubacteriales bacterium, assembly GCA_902786855.1. Lineage (GTDB taxonomy): Bacteria > Bacillota > Clostridia > Peptostreptococcales > Anaerovoracaceae > Crickella. The sequence goes on from CADAEH010000015.1 coordinate 36,919, forward strand.
ACCGCTGATCGCCAATCCTAAGAGCTTCGTGCTCGGTGCGGCTGCTCAGTTCGGAGTATTCGGAGCATTCTTTATGGCGATGGCCATGGGCTTCACAGAAGCACAGGCTGCAGCCGTAAGTATCATAGGAGGAGCAGACGGACCGACTTCCATCTTCCTCGCTATGAAGCTCGGACAGAGAGAGCTCATGGGCCCGATCGCTGTAGCAGCGTACTCATACATGGCGCTGGTACCGATCATTCAGCCGCCTATCATGAAAGCTCTCACTACAGAAAAAGAAAGAAAGATCAAGATGGAGCAGCTCCGCTCAGTTTCGAAGAGAGAAAGGATCCTCTTCCCGATCATCGTAACGATCGTAGTATGCACACTGCTCCCTTCAACAGCACCTCTCGTAGGAATGCTGATGCTCGGCAACCTGTTCCGTGAGAGCGGGGTCGTACGTCAGCTGCAGGAAACAGCTTCCAATGCAATGATGTACATCGTAGTAATCTTCCTCGGAACTTCCGTTGGTGCTACTACCAGCGCTGAAGCTTTCCTCAAGGCAACTACGATCAAAATCGTAATCCTCGGACTTATCGCGTTCGCATTCGGAACCGCAGCAGGCGTACTGTTTGGAAAGCTTATGTGCAAGCTGTCAGGAGGAAAGATCAACCCGCTCATCGGATCAGCAGGCGTATCCGCTGTTCCGATGGCAGCAAGAGTATCCCAGAAGGTAGGAGCAGAAGCAGATCCTACAAACTTCCTGCTCATGCATGCTATGGGACCTAACGTAGCCGGAGTTATCGGAACGGCCGTAGCAGCCGGAGTATTCATGGCTATCTTCGGCGTATAGTTTCCGACAATGGAGGAATAAGAAAACATGGAAAAGAAGAGACTTAAAATCATGGAAACCTGCATCAGAGACGGACAGCAGTCACTGATCGCAACAAGAATGCCATTTGAGGACATGGAGCCCGCACTGGCTCTTATGGACAAGGTCGGCTATGAGGCTATCGAGTGCTGGGGAGGAGCAACATTTGACTCCTGCATCAGATTCCTCGATGAGGATCCGTGGGACAGGCTCAGGAAACTCCGCGCAGCAATGCCTAACACCAAGCTTCAGATGCTGCTGAGAGGACAGAACCTCCTCGGTTACAGACACTATTCTGACGATGTAGTTGATTACTTTGTCAAGAAGTCCATCGACAATGGTATCGATAATATCAGAATATTCGACGCGCTCAACGACCTTCGTAACGTTGAGACAGCTGTTAAGGCAACCAAGGCTTATGGAGCTCATGCACAGGTAGCTATGTCATATACGATCGGTGAGCCTTATACACCTGAGTACTGGAAGGACAGAGCTCTCCGTATCCAGGAGCTTGGCGCTGACTCGATCTGCATCAAGGACATGGCAGGTCTGATGGTACCTAATGCAGCAACAGAGATGATATCCATGCTCAAGGCTAACGTGGATATTCCTATCCAGCTGCACACACACTGCACAAGTGGTGTCGCTCCTATCACATATTACTGTGCTACCTTGGCAGGCGTAGATATTATTGATACAGCTATCTCGCCGTTCTCAGGCGGAACAAGCCAGCCATCAACAGAGGTAATGGTAGAAACATTCAAAGGTACACCATATGATACCGGACTTGATATGGGCCTGCTTGAGCAGATAGCCAATCACTTCGCTAAAATCAGAGACAAGGATCTGAAGAGTGGACTCATGAACACCAAGGTCCTCGGCACAGATATCAAGACACTGATCTATCAGGTACCTGGAGGAATGCTTTCCAACCTGGTATCGCAGCTCAAGGATCAGAATGCTGAAGACAAGTACATGGACGTACTTCAGGAAGTACCTAAGGTCAGAGATGATCTGGGTATGCCGCCGCTGGTAACACCGTCATCACAGATCGTTGGTACTCAGGCTGTACTGAACGTTCTTATGGGCGAGAGATATAAAGTCCTCTCCAAGGAGACCCAGCAGATCCTCAAGGGCAAATACGGTTCTACACCGATGCCTATGAATCCTGACGTACTCGCTAAGATCGATCAGAGTGAGAGGATCACATGCCGTCCGGCTGACCTGCTGGAACCTGAACTTGATAAGCTCACTGCCGAAGTAGGTGATTACAAAGAGCAGGACGAAGATGTCCTGACATATGCTCTCTTCGGTCAGGTAGCTCTTGATTTCTTCAAGAGGAGAGCTGCACTCAGGAACAAGGTAGATCCTGATGCTCTTGATGCCAAGAACAAAGCATATCCAGTGTAAGCAAATAAGAACCACCGCCGGCCAGAAATGACCGGCGGTCTGGTATATCGGTGATTGGAGGAATCATAATGAATTTTGTAAAAGAAAACGGCAGAACTATTCCTGTAGCTGACAAGGTGTTCGCTCTGAGCGGCAGAGCTCAGGCTGCGATAGCAAAGAAAGGCAAGGATGCCGTAATCAACGCAACAGTAGGAGCTCTCCTCGATGATAACGGAGATCTCGTTGTAATGTCATCCGTAGTAGATGCTATCAAGACACTTTCCCCTACAGATTATGCAGCATATGCGCCTATCACAGGTACACCTGCTTTCAAGGAAGCTGTACAGAAAGCTCTCTTTGGCAAGTATGAACCTTCCGGACATATCAGCGTATGCGTAACTCCGGGTGGAACAGGAAGCATTACAAGCGTAGTTGCTAATTACTCTAACGTAGGTGATGAAGTTCTTACGCATGACTGGTGCTGGGCTAACTACCGCAATATCTGCTCACAGCAGGGACGCAAGCTTAGAACATTCAGGTTCTTCGATGAAGATGGAGCATTCGATGCTGCTGATCTGGAAAAAGAACTGAATGCTCTTGCCAAGGTCCAGGATCAGGTAGTGCTGATGATAAACACACCGGCGCACAATCCTACAGGCTATTCGCTCTCACTCAATGACTGGGGCAAGCTGATCGCTATCGTCAATGATGCACCATGCAAAGTTGTTCTGTTCCTCGATATAGCTTACATCGACTATGCCGGTGAGGAGGATGAAGTGCGTGCATTTATCCCTATGCTTGCAGGACTTGGCGACAATGTATTGCCGATCTTCGGATACAGCGCATCCAAGACTCTCACAGCTTACGGAATGAGATGCGGTGCTATCGTATGCATGGCCAAGACAGAAGAAGATGCTGAAGAGTTCAGAAGAGCTTCTGAGTACGCTGCTCGTTCAACATGGTCTAACTGCAACCGCTCAGCGATGACTGTAATGGGTAAGATCTACAGTGATCCTGAACTCCAGGCTAAGGTCGATGAAGAGAGAAGAGTTTACAGAGATATGCTCCTCGAGAGAGGCAGGATCTTCGAACAGACTCTCAATGAGAACGGTGTTAAGTGCGTGCCTTTCTCAGCAGGTTTCTTTGTAACTATCGCGTGTGATGATCCTGCTGCAGTAGGACAGAAACTTGAAGAACAGGATATATTCTGCCTGGCACTTGCAAAGGGTATCAGAGTATCCATCGCTTCCATCAGCAAAGAGAAATGTGTAAAGTGCGCTGAGGCTATAGCTAAGCTCCTTAAATAGGGAGGTCAGAACAGATGCTTAAAACAATTGGTATCATGGGAGGGATGGGACCGGCGGCTACGGCTGATCTTATGATCAAGATCATTGAGATGACAGCCGCAGACAGTGATCAGGAACATATCCCGATGATAATAGACAATAATACCAGGATACCTGACCGTACAGCGGCTATTCTGAGCGGCGGTGCGGACCCTGTTCCTGAAATGACTGCAAGTGCGAAGCGTCTCGAGGCGGCGGGTGCAGATTTTATCATCATAGGATGTAATACTGCACATTATTTCGTTCCTAAGGTCGAAAAGGAGATCAGCATACCTGTGGTAAGTATGCTGAAAGAAACAGCTCTGGCTCTCAGGGAAAAAGGTGTGAAATGCGCCGCTGTTCTGGCGACCGACGGCACTGTAAAAAGCGGGCTTTATGCTAAGGCGCTTTCTGCCGAAGGAATCGAGGATATCTACCCGACCGATGAGCAGCAGAAACTCCTGATGTCTGTAATATATGACTATATCAAGAAAGGTATTACAGATCCTGCGAAGCTGCCTCATGACGAAATGCTTATAATGGCAGAAGATCTCAAAAGCCGTGGTGCTGAAGCGCTTATTATGGCTTGTACAGAATTGCCGCTCGCATTCGATCTCACAGGCATCATTGATGATACCTGTATGGACCCTACCAGAGTTCTGGCAGCGGCCGCGATAAGGGAAGCCGGCGCAAAGTTGAGACTGGAGATTACGATGTAGTATACGTTATTGTTTGAATATACGTTATAGGTGTTTGTTGGAAAAAGAGGTGAAATATGGAAAAAATCAAACAATCACTGCCACTGCAGATATTTATCGCTCTCGGTCTTGGTATCGTAGCGGGACTTATCTTTCTGGCTCTGGGGCTGGCTGATTTCACGACAGATTTTATCAAGCCATTCGGTACGATATTCCTGAACCTGCTCAAGTTCATCGTAGTGCCTATCGTAATCACTTCGATCGTTCAGGGTGTAGTCTCACTGTCGGATATCAAGAAAGTAGGAACAATCGGTCTGCGTACCATTATTTACTACTTCTGCACCACTGCATTCGCTATCACTATCGGACTTATTTTTGCTAATCTGTTCAAGGGAACATACAAAGTTCTGCAGACTTCTGACCTCGCATATGAGGCAGCTGAGCCTACAAGCTTTATGGACACTATCGTCAATATCTTCCCTAGCAACCTGTTCCAGCCTATGGTTGAATCATCGATGCTGCAGATCATCGTTATCGCGATCTTCGTAGGTTTCGGTATCATCATCGCAGGTGATAAGGGCAAACTGTTCAGTGACTGGATCGACAGTGTATATGAAGTATTCATGGTAATAATGCGCGGCATCATCAAGGTGACACCGATCGCAGTTTTCTGCCTGATCACACCGGTAGTTGCTGTTAACGGACCTGAGGTACTCGGATCACTTGCAATGGTGCTCCTGACAGCATATATTGCATATGCAGTGCATATGTTCTTCACATATTCACTTGCTGTCAAGACACTTGGACACATGAATCCTATCACTTTCCTCAAGGGAGCTCTTCCTGGATTCCTGTTCGCTTTCTCCAGCACATCTTCGATCGGAACACTTCCTGTATCGATGGAGTGCGTTGAGAAAATGGGAGGCCGTAAGGATGTGGCAAGCTTCACACTTCCGCTTGGTGCAACCATCAACATGGACGGTACTGCTATCTATCAGGGTGTATGCTCGATCTTTATCGCATCCTGCTTCGGTATCGATCTGACATTCGGACAGATGCTCACCATAGTACTGACAGCTACACTGGCATCCATCGGAACCGCAGGAACACCTGGCGCCGGCATGATCATGCTCGCTATGGTACTCCAGTCCGTTGGCCTGCCTGTTGAAGGTATCGCTCTCGTTGCCGGTGTTGACCGTATCTTCGATATGGGACGTACAGGCGTCAACGTAGTAGGCGATATGTCAGCTGCAATGATCATTACTGACTATGAGAACAGAAGAGAAGCAAAAGAAGCAAAGGCTGCTGCAAAGTAGTTTGAGGCTTTTCTCAACAACAATGGTTTAAGAACAGACGGCACAGGATCAGATCCTGTGCCGTTTTGTGAGTTAGGAGGATCATGGTGTGTGATTCGGAAATGGTGAAACAGGGGATGGTTCTCTGTTTCATCCGGGGAGCAAGAGCGGTTCTTTTGATCACATCTTATGTGTTATAATCAATGCGTTAATCAAAATCGGTCATGTTCTGATGCGCTTCGTATCAGAAAAAAGCCTCGCATCATGCGTTAGTAGATTGGAGAAGATAAAGGGGGAGAATCATGAACGAAAACATTATAAAGAGAAATGAATTGCTGGCTCAGAAGGTGATAAAAGGGCTGGCATCAAGGAATATGACAGGATACTATGCTCATGATAAGGAAGAGGCTCTGAAAATCGCACTGAGCCTGATACAGGAAGGCAGTACTGTGACAATGGGCGGAGCGATGAGTGCCCACGAGATAGGACTAGTCAGCGCACTCAAAGAGGGAAGCTACGATTTCATCGACAGAGACGAGTATGAGGATAAGAGAGCCGCCATGCTCGCTGCATATGACGCGGACATCTTTCTTTCGAGCGCTAATGCAATGACAGAAGACGGCATCATCGTCAATATAGACGGCAACGCAAACAGAGTATCTGCAATAGCTCAGGGTCCGAGAAAAGTCCTGTTCATAGTCGGAATGAACAAGATCTGCAGTGATATTGACGGTGCTATGAAAAGGGCGCGAAATGTAGCTGCTACGACTAACGCTCAGAGATTCGGACTGGATACACCTTGTGCTAAGACAGGCTCATGTATGAACTGCAAATCACCTGACACCATCTGCTGCCAGTTCCTGATCACGAGGTTCTCAAAACATCCGGGAAGGATAGAAGTGATACTCGTCAATGATAATCTTGGATTCTGATGCCTGAAAAAGGGGTGGAGGTGAAGTTTCTATGAGAAATCACGAAGTGACTGTAAGTCAGCTGCTGCTTGACAGCAAAGGTGAACTGAGAGAGCCGGGCTGGTCAAGGAAACTGGTACAGAAGTACCGCAGATCAATGATCAAGGCACCGAAGTTCCGCATAAAGGAATGGGATTATTATCTTGTCGTAAATGATGAGTTCGCAGCTGCTTTTACGATATCTGATGACGGATATATAGGTCTGCAGTCAGTATCGCTGCTTGTCTTCGGAGATGATCCGCATGAGCACACAGAGACTGTGCTGAATGCATTCCCGATGGGCAAGCTGAAACTGCCTGAAGACTCTTCTTACGGCACTACTAAATACTCAGATGACAGGCTGCAGATGAGTTTTGAAGTGAAGTACATGAAGCGGCACATAAAATGCCATTTTGAGAACTTTATGGACAGAAAGCCTCTCGATGCCGACATCGTCCTCGATCAGCCGCCTATGGACTCCATGGTCATAGCGACACCGTGGCCTGAAAAGCATGCCTTCTACTACAATCAGAAGATCAACTGCATGAGAGCATCGGGGTATATAAGGTTCGACGGAGTGAAATATGAATTCGATCCTCAGACTGATTTCGGGACGCTCGACTGGGGCAGAGGCGTGTGGACTTACGACAACACATGGTTCTGGGGCTCAGGGAATGCTGACGTTGATGGCAACAGTTTTGGCTGGAATATAGGCTATGGGTTTGGTGATACCAGTGCAGCATCCGAGAATATACTCTTCTGGAACGGAACAGCGCACAAGCTTGACGATGTCGTTTTCAACATTCCTGAAAGCGGGTACATGGATACATGGACTTTCACATCGTCTGACGGACGATTTGAGATGACTTTCGAGCCTGTACTGGACAGGGCAGCCTGCCTCGACTACAAGATAATAGTTTCCGATCAGCATCAGGTATTCGGAAAGATGAGCGGGACTGCCATTCTTGATGACGGGACTGAAATAAAGATAAAGGATGTTATGTGCTTTGCTGAAAAAGTACACAACAGGTATTAAGGAAAGGGACTATGCTATTAAAACAGGATTTTTATTTTAACTCAATTGGCGGAAACAGGCCTCTTCACATCCGCATTCCGGATCATGGAGAACCGCCGTTTCCTGTAATGTATTTCTTTGACGGACACAATCTTTTCAGAGATGAAGATGCTACATATGGAAAATCATGGGGACTGGATGATTACTGCAGCCGGTGGGACAAACAGCTCATCATTGTAGGTGTAGAATGCTCACATGAAGGAACCGGGCGCATGTCAGAGTATCTCCCTTACGGCACAAGAGCCGGCTGGCTCAGCAGATATGAGCCTCTCGGCGAAGCAACCATGCAGGGCATCATCTATGAACTGAAGCCGTATATAGACAGTAATTTCCCGACCATACCTTTCCGCGAATGCACAGCTATTGGCGGATCGAGCATGGGCGGTCTGATGGCAGCATACGCATTGGTAAAATACAATCAATACATATCTAAAGCTGCCTGCGTGTCACCTTCAATCGGAAGTGTAAGCGGCATGCTGTGGCACGATATGAACAACACATTCATAAATGCTGATACAAGGATGTACCTTTCATGGGGAACTATGGAAGGCTATGGCAAGATAAAAGACCCTGATAAGGAAGATACTTCCAGCTGGCTCTATAAGACCTGCAGAGGAACTGCCAACAAGATCATAGCTGCAGGAGGAGCCGCTAAGCTTTATTGCCAGGTCGGCGGCAGACATTGCGAGGCTGACTGGGAGAAGCAGCTTGATATCTTCATGCCGTTCCTCTGGCAGGAATGATGCATCATGTTGCAGAGGTGTGAACGATGCTGGCGAAAGCACATATAACGATAGGAATGGCAGCTGCCTTCACAGCCGTAATGCCGGGCAGTGTTCCGGAAGCATTGCCTGTTATAACAGGTGCTTCACTCGGCTGTCTTATATGCGATCTTGACTGTGAAAACCCAAAAGAGAAGACTGACTCTTCGCGCTGGAGGATCGTGATGGCAGCTGTTGCGCTCGCTGCATTGCTTGAAGACCACCTTTTGGATGGAGGTATGCTGAGATCGGTCGGGCAAAACGGCAGTTATCTGTGGCTCGCCGGAATAGCCGGACTGGTACTGACACTTACTTTTGCCAGTATTTCCAGGCACAGAGGCTTTTCACACTCATTTCTGGCGCTGGGACTTGAATCCCTGTTTCTATGGATGATATTTCCTATGACAGTCAAACCGTTTGCGATAGCTTTTATTTCCCATCTGATGCTTGATGTGATGAACAAAAAGCGTGTGAGACTGTTTTATCCCGCGAAGAAAGGTTTTCGACTGGGCTGGTTCTATGCTGACAGGCTTGCCAATACAGTTTTTGGTGCAGCCGGTACCGTGTGGCTTGTTACAGCAGTGTTCCTGTGTCTCAGAAAGTGATATGGCTGTCTGAACCTGATGAAGAGAAGCTATAAGATAATTATTTGCTTATTAATATACGCATTGGTTTGCCTGATATGGTGCAATGCAGAGAAGAATGCGGGCAGCGATACGCATGCTGACCGTTCTTTTCATATGACTGATCTGAATAAAGATCTGAAACGGGCAGAGACAGACGACAACTATCGAACAACATATGAGATATTCGTGTATTCATTCTGTGACTCAAATGGAGACGGTATCGGGGACCTGAACGGTATCCGGTCCAAACTGGACTACATTTCAGATCTCGGGTTTGATGCGGTCTGGCTGACCCCGGTGCATCCTTCATCCACATATCATAAGTACGATGTGGATGATTATTACTCTATAGACCCGGCTTTCGGCACGATGGAGGACTATGAAGCTTTGATTAGGGAGTGCCACGAGAGAGGCATCTGTGTATATCTCGACCTGGTACTGAATCATACTTCAGAAGATCATGGCTGGTTCAAAGCAGCTTCAAACTACCTGCATGAGCTGCCTTCAGGCTGGGAACCGGATACCTCATACTGCAGATATTTTGACTATTACAATTTCACCAGGCAGCCCGGAGAAGGCTACACTAATCTTGAGGGCACAGAATGGTACTACGAATCGGGCTTCTGGTCGGAGATGCCTGAACTCAATCTCAGGAGCGAAGCTGTAAGAGGAGAGATACGCGATATCCTGGCGTACTGGCTGGGTAAGGGCGTTGACGGGTTCAGGCTTGACGCGGTCAGCGCATATTTTGCAGACGACACAGAATCCACGATCGAGTTCCTGCGTTTCCTGAAAGAGACAGGCTGCAGTATTGATCCGGATTGCTATTTTGCAGGAGAGGCATGGACAGACGCTGATAATATTGAGGCTCTGTATACCAGCGGGATCGACTCGCTTTTTGATTTTCCTTTCTCCGGCAGGGAAGGTATTATAGCGCAGACTGTCAGAGACAGCCGCACGGGCTATGAATTTGTAAGAGAGATGGTACAGGCTGAAGAGAAGTATGGCAGGGCCTGCCGCGGCTACATAGGTGCACCGTTCTACACAAATCATGATATGGACAGGAGCGCAGAATACTATGAGGGTGATAGCGGATCAGCTGCTAAGATGGCTTATGCCATGAGCCTTCTTATGACAGGAAATGCATTTGTTTATTATGGCGAAGAGATCGGCATGAACGGAGCCGGAAAAGATGAAAACCGGCGTGCTCCGATGTACTGGAGTGATAACGCTGCTGATCCGGATATGTGCATTGGTCCGCCATATATGGATCAGGTGTATATGAATTATCCGCCTCTTGATGATCAGATGAATGATGAGCTGTCGATATATCGGTGGTTCAAAGAGGTCATCCGGGTGAGAAACGCTTTTCCTGCGATCTCAAGAGGGGCGACAGAAGCTGCAGGTACCATATCTGATGACACGACAGCTGCTTTTTTCAGAAGAAGTGAATCGGACACAGACCTGCTGATAGTTATGAATCTGAGTCTGCAGCCAGCTGAGAAGGATCTTTCGGAGATCAGCGAAGACTTGACACTGGCAGCGGTACTGGACACAGGCATGGACGGGATAGGATATCGGGACAGGATCCTCAGCATGCCGGGATATAGCATAGCGGTATTCACTATCGAATGAGGGAAATGAGTTCTGAAGAAACACAGGTATTAAAAGGAGGATCGGGATCATGGGTCAGAGCAATGCAAAGGTAGGATTTATCGGATTCGGAAATATGGCGAGCGCAATATGCGACGGGCTTCTCGTTAAAGCGGCAGTGAAGCCTGAAAATATGTATGCATGTGCCAGAGATATGAGCAGGCTTAAGACAAAATGCAGCAGCAGGGGCATCAATGCCATGGGATCAGTTGGAGCAGTATGTGGAGCAGCTGACATCCTGGTGCTTGCAGTCCTTCCTCAGCAGGTCGAAGAAGTGGTGAAAAGCAACACATATGCACTGAAAGGGAAACCGATCTTCTCTGTGGCGGCCGGTATAGATTATGACAGATTTGTGAGTTACCTCGGAGAAGGATTCAATCATATCAGCACGATCCCTAATACGCCTATAGCTGTAGGCGAGGGGATAATCGTAGCCGAGCAAAAAAACTCGCTTACTCCTGATCAGCTTGAGCTGTTTGAGGGTGTGTTCAGTAAGATCGCCAAGATCGAATACTTCAGTTCCGAACTGTTGTCACTCGGAGGTACCGGTGCCGGCTGCGCTCCCGCTTTTGCTGATGTGTTCATAGAGGCTCTTTCAGACGGTCTGGTCAAACACGGCATGACAAGGGCACAGGCTTACAGCATAGTCCCTCAGATGCTGATCGGAACGGCAACATATATGCTGAAGAGCGGCAAACATCCGGGTGAGCTGAAAGATGCAGTATGCACACCGGGCGGAACTACAATAGAAGGCATCAGTGCACTGGAGGAAAAAGGCTTCCGTAACGCACTGATCTATGCAGTCGACAAGGTCATGGAGAAAAAACACTCAATGTAGGGATGTGAAAATTATGTATAAAATTCCTAATGATCCATATATGCTTCTGAGTTATATCAATATGATGTTAAGGGACCGATATGACTCTCTTGAAGAGTTCTGCTCGGCAAGTGATACAGATATGGAAGCAATAAAAGAGAAGCTGAAAGCAGTTGGGTATGAATATTCTGCCGAACTGAATCAGTTCAAATAACAAAAGGTAAAAAGATGGAAACTGATAACAAAATACTGAAAATAATAACGGAAGAATCAGGGATAAAGCTCTGGCAGGCTGAAGCCGTCACAGAATTGATCGACAGCGGCTGCACCATACCTTTTATTGCGCGCTACCGTAAGGAAGCTACCGGCGCAATGGACGATGAAGCCCTTAGAAATTTTGACGAACGGCTCAGATATCTGCGCAATCTTGAAGACAGAAAGAAAACGGTCCTGTCTGCCATCGAGGAGCAGGGCAAACTCACTGATGAACTGAGGGTCAGGATAGAAGATGCCTCTACCGCTGTCATGCTGGAGGACCTATACAGACCGTATAAACCAAAAAGAAAGACACGTGCAGATATCGCCAGAGAAAAGGGCCTGCAGGGTCTTGCGGAATACCTGCTCTCCGGAGATGCAAAAGATGATCCTGTCAGGGAGGCAGAAAAATACATTTCCGAAGAGAATGAGGTACCTGATGCTGATACCGCACTCAGGCTGGCTCAGGATATAATAGCCGGCGATATGTCGGATAATGCTGATATCAGGGAGTGGATCAGGAAGAAGACCTTTGCGAAGGGTTTCATTAGCTGCAGCCTTGGAACAGAAGGAAAGAAGATCGCAGAGGCGGGCGAACGATCCGTATACGAGAATTATTACGAATACAGTGAAGCGGTGTCTAAAATACCCGGACACAGGGTGCTGGCTGTAAATCGCGGGGAAAAAGAAAAAGTGCTTTCAGTCTCAGTCGAAGCACCGGTAGATGATATTATAGACTACCTTGAACGCAGGATGCTGCGCAAGGTCCGGGACGTCTGCAGACCATACACGGAAGAAGCGATCCGCGATGGATACAAAAGGCTGATCGCTCCGTCGATAGAGACTGAGATACGCAATGGTCTGACCGAAACCGCCGAAGAAGGAGCGATAAAAGTTTTTGGCTCTAATCTTGAGCAGCTTCTGATGCAGCCCCCTGTGAAAGGAAAGACCGTACTTGGATGGGATCCGGCATTCCGTACCGGTTGCAAACTGGCTGTATGCGATCCTACAGGCAAAATACTCAAGACATCAGTGATCTATCCGACTGCTCCTCAGAACAGAGTCGCAGAAGCAGTGAAGACACTTGAAGAACTCTGTGACAGATACGATGTGGACATCATATCTGTCGGAAATGGAACAGCATCCAGAGAGTCCGAAAAAGTCATAGCAGACTTTATCCATGAGTATGGAAAGACGAGACGCGGCAGAAACCTGCAATATGCGATAGTCAACGAAGCAGGTGCATCAGTATACTCAGCAAGCAAACTTGCTACCGAGGAATACCCTGACCTTAATGTGGGTGAGAGAAGCTCAGCGTCGATAGCGCGAAGACTGCAGGATCCGCTGGCAGAGCTCGTTAAGATCGATCCAAAGGCTATAGGCGTCGGTCAGTATCAGCACGACATGAATCAGAAACGCCTTGGTGAAGCACTGGCTGCAGTGGTAGAAAAATGCGTAAACAGTGTAGGAGTAGACGTGAATACTGCATCACCTTCATTGCTGGGATATGTTTCCGGTATCAGCAAGCAGATCGCTGCTAATATAGTTGCATACAGAGATGAGAATGGCAGATTCAATGAGAGAAAGGAACTGCTCAAGGTATCTAAATTAGGTCCGAAAGCCTTTGAACAATGTGCAGGTTTCCTGAGGATCATGGATGGAAAAGAGCCGCTTGACGCTACGGCGGTACATCCTGAGAGCTACGATGCCGCAAGGGCCATACTCAAAGAGTGCGGTTTTGGCATCAATGACGTACTCGAAGGGAGAGTAACAGGTCTTGCCTCGAAAAAGGATATTGCAGACAGGCTCGGGATAGGCAAGTATACATTTGCAGATATTGCATCAGAGCTTGAGAAGCCCGGCAGAGATCCGAGGGACGAGGTCCAGACACCGATCCTCAGGAGTGATGTGCTTGAGTTGTCTGACCTTGAACCGGGCATGGAACTGAAGGGCACAGTGCGCAATATCGTTGATTTTGGTGCTTTTGTGGATATAGGTGTACATCAGGACGGACTTGTACATATTTCTGAATTATCAGACAGATATGTCAAGCATCCGCTCGACGTGGTCAAGGTTGGAGACATAGTAAATGTCATGGTACTGTCAGTAGACGAAAAGCGCGGTAAAATATCGCTGTCAATAAGAAAGTGCAAAGGTAAATAATGCATTATAATCACCACTGATCAGCGGATAGATTTATCTATAAAACAGTTATCATAGGACGAAAGACCTACATCTTTTGTGATATTGAAAGGGACGTTAATGAGAGAGTATAGTTTTGACACGACAGCCATTCATGGTAATGAGGATAAGGATCAGTTCGGTTCACTGGTTACTCCGATCTACAACACATCTACATTTATTTTTGATTCAACAGCCCAGGGGGCGGCAAGATTTGCACTTGAGGAGCCGGGGTATATCTATACAAGGATAGGTAATCCGAGCTGCATCGCTGTAGAACAGAAAGTAGCAAAACTGGAAGGAGGAGAAGCTGCTATAGCGACTTCTTCAGGCATGGGCGCTATAACAGCGACCATATGGACATGCATCAACGGCGGTGAAGAGATCATAGCTGACAAGACACTGTACGGGTGCACTTTTGAATTCTTCGAACACCACCTGAGCAGGTTCGGGGTGAAAGTCAGATTCATTGATATCAATGATGAGGATGAACTGAAATCGGCACTGAATGATAAGACTCGGATCGTATATATCGAGACACCGGTCAACCCTAACCTCAAGATAACAGATATACGTAAAACGTCTAAGATAGCACATGACTACAATCCAGAAATAAAGGTCATATGCGATAATACTTTCGCTTCTCCTTATCTGCAGAATCCTCTCAGGCTCGGTGCTGACATAGTGGTGCATTCTGCTACGAAGTACATCAACGGACATGGGGATATCCTTGCGGGCTTTATAGTTGCCGATCAGGAGATGATCAATAAGATAAGGCTTGTCGGAATCAAGGACATGACAGGCGCTTCAATGGCAGCCAATGAGGCTTATCTGGTAGAAAGAGGACTCAAGACTCTTGGGATACGCATGGAAAAACACTGCAAGAGCGCGCAGAAGGTCGCAGAATTCCTGGCGAAAAGCGACAAAATAGAAAAGGTATTCTATCCGGGGCTGCCGGAGCATGAAGGTCATGAGCTGGCGATGGAGCAGATGAACGGGCTCGGTGGAGGCATGATAAGCTTCATCGTAAAGGGAGGCAGAGAAAACGCTGCTAAAGTGACTGACGGTGTGAGACTTGCTACGCTGACCGTGTCACTCGGAGCTCCTGAAACCCTGATAGAGCATCCGGCTTCCATGACGCATTCTCCGTATACAGAAGAAGAGCTTGAAGCAGCGAACATATCTCCGGGACTTATCAGACTGTCGATAGGACTTGAGGATGCAGACGATATTATAAATGATCTGAGCCAGGCTCTTGATCTCGTTTAGAAAAACGCAAGAAAAGAAGGGTGCCGCATTGTGACGGCATCCTTTTCCTGTCTGTGCCGGTCTGAACTGGAAAATCTATTTCCGGACGTTATTTGTTTCTGAAAAAATTCTCAGGTACTTCTTGGGAACTTTTACTTTCTTATACTTATAGGTATACATACTTGTGTATGTGCTGGTGCTGCCATCAGCTAACTTATCTGTGTAAGTTACAATTGCTTTTTTAACATTATTGTTTTTATCATATGTATATACATATGATTCTGTTGTGACCACCGTTCCGGATCCATCACTGTTTTGCCAGGAATAAGTGCTTATCATCTGTGTCGGATTCCCTTTATCGTCATACTTGAAAGAATAAGAGTTAGTGTAGGATTCACCGATGAATTTACCGGAATCGAATATCAGATCACCTTTTTTATTAAAGGTCATATCATAGACAGAAGTTTTGTCGGCACTTATGTAGCGCTGTGCCTTTTTCCTGCCGTTCTTGTAATAAGTAAGCCTGGCCTTTCCCAGCAGTTTTTTGTTCTTGCCGTATTCAGATGCTTTTACCGCCAGACCTTTTTTATTGTACTTATACTTATATGTTCTGATATCTGCCGGTTTCTTTCCTTTCGATTCATAATATCTGATTTTAGTGACATATCCCTTTCTATTATAGGAATAAACCTCCTTAGATCCCGCTGCATCAGTAATGCTCTTCTGAAGACCATTCTTATAATATGTGTACGTCTCTGTCTCGTTTACCAATTTACCATTCCCATTTTTCGCAGTAACGGTACACGAAGTCACAACATATTTTGTCTTTCTGGATGCTGCATCCGCTTCATGTGTAAATGCTGCAAATGGAACAGCAATCGCAAGTGCAAACGTGAGCGCCAACGCCGTTATGCGTTTTGTATATTTCTTCATATAGCACCTCCTCCCTGAGAGTCTTCAGCGCTTCTTTTTTATTATAAAGTGACTTCGGCTATGCTTCAATGTTTTTACACGGAACGATCTTAATTAATACAAAGGAGGCTGTAACCGCGTCAATTGATGTACGAGCAAAAAAGAACACCTTGGACCGTGTTAATACCAAGGTGTTCACCCATTTTGTTAAATGGTGCGCGCGGAGGGATTCGAACCCGCGACCTACTGATTCGTAGTCAGCCACTCTATCCACTGAGCTACGCGCGCATATTCTGTTTGCGACTTCACAATGATACAACAGTGCGGGAAAAAAGTCAACGGGTTGTAATATTAAGCTGAAAAAAGGCTGTAAAATGTGATATCATTTCAGCATATAAGGGTAAAATCCGCGGAAATTATGAAAGGGGATAATATGCTGGTAATCAATGTAATCTTTAAAATCAAAAATGGTTCGAGAGAGGACTTTCTCAAAATAGTCAGAGAAGAAGGCATAGATGTTGCATCGCGCAATGAAGAAGGCAATTACAGATATGACTTCTTTTTTTCCATGGAAGATCCTGAAGACATTTTCCTCCTGGAGTTCTGGAAGGACCAGGATGCTCACAGCTTCCACAGAACGCTCCCTCATTATGCAAGGCTTGATGAGATCAAAGAAGAGTTTGGTGTGGAGGCAGACGTAAGAAAGTACTTTACTGATGAAGAAGCATAGCTGACTGTTTCCGAATAAAGCATGCTAAAAGGCCGGCTTGCAGCCGGCCTTTGTAGTGAATGTGAATTCAGAGGAATTAGATTGTAAAGCCCTTGGTCATCTTGTCATCAGGATCCATGAACCATTTTGCCTCGCCGCAGAGATAAGCAGCACCTGTGACCTGAGGAATGATCGTGTCAAATTCACCAACCTTAGGTCCGATCGCGGCAACAGTTCCGATGAATCTGGTGTCTATAAATGATTTGTAAACGAAACATTCGCCTACGCCGAGGTGACCGTTCTTATAGAGCCAGGACAGCTTAGCAGATGTACCTGTCCCGCATGGCGATCTGTCGATCTGCGGATCATGAGGCTCACCGAATACCAGCTGGTTCTTAAGTGAGAACTTAGCTTCAGGACAGAATGCTTTGTCATCTTCAGTAAGCTCATCTGAGCAGTAGTTCTCGATGAGGTCTACGCTCGTGATGTCGAGTTCAGGATGCTGGATCTCAAAGCTCTTATTGATCTCCTGAAGAGCGAAACTTGACCACTCTGTGAGGAACTTGGTGTGCTCCGGAGTGACCTTGAATCCGAAGTTCTTCTCTACATCAACAAGTGCGAAGAATGAACCGCCGAAGCAGATGTCGAATACGACGTCCTTGCCCTGATAATTGAGAACGCAGTTTTCTTTGTAAACGAATGCAGGAACATTTGTGAGTTTAACACCTGTAACCTTGCCGTTCTTGCAGTTGCAGTCAAGATGGATAAGGCCGGCAGGAGCTTCAATGCAGAGCTGAGTGACAGGCTCTTTCATTTCCATGAGACCTGCTTCGAGGATAACTGTAGCAGCTCCGATCGAGCAATGGCCGCACATGTTGAGATATCCGCCACCGTCCATGAAGAAGATACCGAAATCAGCTTCAGGATTGATCGGCTCACAGAGAATAGCACCGAACATATCGTGGTGTCCGCGTGGCTCGAACATCAGCATTGTCCTGAGATAGTCATAATGCTCTTCAAGATAATGCTTCTTTTCGATCATTGTATTTCCCGGAAGCTCCGGGCAGTCGAGCGCGACTCTGCAGTACTCTCCTTCGGTATGCGCCTCTACCGTTCTGATGACATTCTTGTCATAAAGATCATAGTTTACCTTGGGCTCAAGATATTTTGCCATTAGTATTTTACCTCCTTAAACACATAGCTTGTGATCACTGAAATGTGAAAACAATCCTGCTTATATGATATCGCAACAGCCAAAACGGTGTCAATTATATTGTCCTTTTTTTCGCACAAAATCAGCCGAAAAAACAATAAGAACAAGTGTGTTCTATGTTAAGAAAATCTTAATATATGCGCAAAAGCCTTAAATTTCAATGAATACAAGATGTGGCAAAAATACTATTGATATACACCTCTCTGAATGAATAATTCAGGCTATGAAATTACGCTTATGATTATTTCTTTTCTCTATACAAAAAAGCGCTGCCATTGTTGAAATTAATAGCTTTGCATGATATTATATTGGCGTACAAAAAGGCTATTTTTGTGTGTCTTTAAAGGGCATTTTGAGTCGTTTTTTATCGAGTTTCAAAAGGAGATTGGTATTATGGAAAACATCCAGATGTTACTGAAGCAGGGAGCCGTAGGCAAGCCATGTGCGCCTGTAGTCAAAGTAGGCGACAAGGTCAAGAAAGGTACTCTGATCGCAACTCCTACCGGACTTGGAGTTAACGTTCACTCCAGTGTATACGGTGAAGTAGTCGAGATCACTGATGACAGGATCATCATCAAGCCGGATGATGAGCAGCCTGATGAATATGAAAAGATCGCCAAGGGAAGCAACCTTGAGATGATCAAAGAAGCAGGCGTGATCGGTCAGGGCGGTGCCGGATTCCCTACATTCATCAAGATCTATAACGGCAAGGAAGACAAGCCGGTTCTTGATCACGGTTACATCCTCGTTAATGCTTCCGAGTGCGAGCCTGGACTCGCTCATAACATCCAGCAGATCGATGAGGACCCAGCAACACTGCTGAGAGGTATCCACTATCTGATGGAGATCGCCGGAGCTGACAAGGGCATCATCGCAATCAAGAAAAAGCACAGAGAAACAATTGAAAAGCTGGACGCACTTCTTAAGGACGATCCGGCAATCGAAAGACATCTTCTCCCTGATATCTATCCTATGGGCGAAGAGCGTGCAGTAGTAAGAGAGTGTCTCGGCATCGAACTCGAGCCTGACAAACTCCCTTCGGCAGCAAACGCTGTAGTTATCAACAGTGAAACAGTATACAGCTGCGTAGCTGCCATCGAAGATCAGAAGCCTCTTATCGATAAGAACATCACAGTCAGAGGAATGATTGAGGGCGGCAATGAAGCTCACGTATTTGAGAAAGTTCCTGTAGGAACAAGCGTAAAGGCACTCATTGAGAGAGCCGGCGGATTCGACAAGAGAGGCTACGGAGAGATCATCATGGGCGGTTCCTTCACAGGTAAGGCATGCAAGCTCGAGGATCCTATCACAAAGTGCACAGGCGCTATCCTCGTAACACGTCCGTTCAGAGATCTCAAGGGCGCTAAGGTCGGTATCCTTGTATGCGCATGCGGCGGCAACCTCGAGAGAATGGAAGACCTCGTTGCCAAGTACAACGGAACAGTAGGCCACGTCTGCTACTGCAAGCAGGCAGCAGAAATGCCTAACGGCACACGTAAGTGCGAGCGTCCTGGCAACTGCCCTGGACAGGTCAAGAACAACCTCGAGTTCAAGAAGGCAGGCTGCGAGTACATCATCCATAGGAAACTGCTCTGACTGCTCCAACACAGTTATGGCTTCCGGTCCTAAGATGGGCCTCAAGGTAATGCATATGACAGACCTCGCTATGATGGCAGTAGGTCACCCGCTCTACAGAACACTCAAGGTCTCCAAGAAAGTCGACCAGGATCTCAACGTTGTAGATAACGTAGAAGACAACGAGACTGTAGAATAATCAACCAGAAGCCGCATTGCGGCATAATAAACTATTTCATACGGTATAAACCTCTGACCTGCAGTCAGACCCCAACAGAACTTCCGGCAGAGGTATATATACAATCAATGCCTGAGCAACAAGGCACAGGCAGGCACATATTTCAAGGAGGAAGATCGATATGTCAATAACAGCTGAAACAGCTAAGCAACATGCTAACGATCCAGCAGTACTCTGCTGCAGAGCAGAGGCAGGCACAGAACTGACACCTGCAAACTTCGAGGACCCAGCAATTTTCCCGGATCTGGTAGATTCCGGACTGCTGAACCTTGATGGAGCACTGAAGCTTGGCCAGGTGCTCAATGGCTCCAAGCTTACCAAGACAGTTGACTCTCTTACTCCAATTACAGCAGATATCGTTGATAAGTTCGATGCAGCAGAGGGCGAAGAAGAAGCTCCTGCAGCTGCTGAGGAAGCTCCTGTAGTCGAAGCAGCTCCTGCAGCAGTAGCAGCACCTGCAGTTGGTGGTTACATCACACTGCACATCGGCGAAGGAAAGAACATCGATATCCAGATCCCGGCCGGAATCGGCGGCGGTGCAGCTCCAGTAGCAGCTCCAGCAGCAGCAGTAGCAGCTCCAGCAGCAGCTCCTGCAGCAGCAGCTGAGGAAGAAGGAGAAGCTGTAGTAGTCAGAGAGATGACTCGTAAGCACTACAAGATCGACAAGGTTATCCTTGGCGACGAAACAAAGATCGAGGGAACAACACTTTACGTTCGTAAGGCAGCAGCTACTGAGGGCGCTGACGCTCAGAAGCTCGTACACAGCCTTGAACTCGATGTGATCACACCAGACAACTATCACGTATATTCTGAGACAGTAATGGATATCCAGCCGATCGCTACTAAAGAAGACGATGCTGAGCTTGGTGAAGGCGTTACAAGAGTTCTCGACGGAGTAGTAATGGTAGTTACAGGTATTACCGAAGAGGGAGTACAGGTTGGTGAGTTCGGTTCTTCAGAGGGCTACATCGATGAGAACATGATGTGGGGTCGTCCGGGCGCTGTAGACAAGGGCGAGATCATGATCAGAGCTCATGCCGTGATCGACAACAAGAAGAACATGGAGAGACCGGGTCCTATCGCTATCCACACTGCAGTTGACCACGTAACTCAGGAAATCAGACAGGCTATGAAGAAGCAGCTGACTGATGAGCAGGTAGTTGAGACCCAGACAATGAGACAGGTAAGAAGACCTGGAAAGAAGAAAATCGTTATCGTTAAGGAAATCATGGGTCAGGGCGCTATGCATGATAACTTCCTGTTCCCAACAGAGCCGGTTGGAGTACTCGGAGCTAAGCCTAACGTAGACCTTGGTAACGTTCCTGTAGCAGCTAACCCACTTGAAGTAATGGACGGCTGCATCCACGCTCTTACATGCATCGGACCTGCTTCCAAGGAAATGTCCAGACATTACTGGAGAGAGCCACTGGTATACGAAGCACTGCATGACGACGACGTAGACGTTGTAGGCGTAATCTTCGTAGGATCACCTCAGGCTAACACAGACAAGTTCTATGTATCCAGAAGACTTGGTCAGATGGTAGAATCCATGAACGTTGACGGAGCATTCGTAACAACAGAGGGATTTGGTAACAACCACGTAGACTTCACTTCTCACATCGAGCAGATCGGTAAGAGAGGCGTTCCGGTTGTCGGATTCTCATTCTGCGCTGTACAGGGAGCTCTTGTAACAGGTAACAAGTACTGCGATGCTATGGTAGACAACAACAAGTCCATGTCCGGTATCGAGAACGAAGTACTTGCCTGCAACACTCTTTGCCACGAAGACGCTATTAGAGGCCTGGCAATGCTGAAGGCTAAGATGGCCGGCGAGAGCATCAAGGCACCTGAGAGAAAGTACACACACGCAGTCAAGGAGAGCAACGTAGAGCTGATCGAGAAGGCTTACGGCAGGAAGATCGAACTCGTAGAGAACGAGCAGTCACTGCCGCTGAGCGAGAAGAGAAAGGCTAAATACGACTAATCATGACAGTTACGGAACGGGAGATCGTCAAGAGATATGAAATACGGTGATAAGATAATAAGAATGGAAGGCGTTATCGTTGAAGTCCACGACGGCAGTGTTGCCATCGACTTCAAGGGCAGACTGGGACATCTCAGGATACCTAAGAGGATGATCATTTCGGATTATGATCTTGAGATCGGACAGGAAGTAGCCTGGAACATGAGTTTCATTGAACAGGAGAGTCCTGAGATCAACCACAGATATCTCGAAACTATCGAACATGCCAACAAACTCCAAGACGAAATGCATAACAGAACCAAACAGGAGGTTTAACTAGAAATGAGTATGACAGTTGTAAAAGGATTACAGTCTGAGATATTCGTACCTATCACTCCTAAGTCAGTTTGGGCTCCTGTAACTAAGCCCCTGAGCGAGATGACAGTTGCTCTTGCAACAGCTGCCGGCGTTCACAGAAAGGATCAGGAGAGATTCAACCTGGCTGGAGACTTCACATGGAGAAAGATCCCTAACGAGTCCACAGAGGATGAGCTGATGGTAACACACGGTGGTTACGACAACTCCGACGTTAACAAGGACATCAACTGTATGTTCCCTATCACAAGACTTAAGGAACTCGCAGCAGAGGGATTCATCAAGGCTTGCGCACCATACCATGCTGGATTCATGGGCGGCGGCGGAAACATTGAGAAGTTCACCAATGAGACAGGTCCGGCTGTAGCTCAGATGCTTAAGGATGAGGGCGTTGACGCTTGTCTCCTTACCGCTGGATGAGGAACTTGCCACCGCTCTGCAACAATCGTGCAGAGAGCAATCGAGGCTGCAGGTATCCCTACAGTTATTATCGCAGCACTTCCACCAGTTGTAAGACAGGCTGGTACACCGAGAGCTGCTGCTCCTATGGTACCTATGGGCGCTAACGCTGGTGCACCTCACGATGTTGAGATGCAGACAGCTATCGTAAAGGCTTCCCTCGAGCTCCTCGAGACAATCGAGACTCCGGGCAAGATCGTTACACTGCCTTACGAGTATCACGCAGTTATCTAATCGGGTATTCCGATTACATCCG
>CADAEH010000016.1 GCA_902786855.1 uncultured Eubacteriales bacterium
TGCATTTTGTGCATTTTTACCATGTATAAATCATTATTCAATTTTCAATGTGCATTGCTATTGTCTTAAGTTGACGCTAGCTTGACGACGGTGGGGACGATTCTCTGTCTCTGCAAGAATCTTATAACACAAAAAAGAGTGCGCTGACAGCGCACTCTTTTTGTACGTACACTCAATTATCGGCTGTATGATCAATGCCTGCGGAACTTGTCCCGGATGGTGATCGCTGAGGCAGAGATCAACAGGATGATCCCGACTACTGTATTCCATAAGACGGTCTCGTGAAGTATTATGATCGCGAATACCGGAGCGATCGCAGGCTTGATGAAGAAAGCCATTGAGCCTGTTGTCGCGTCCGATTCTTTTATTCCCATGAAATAGAAAAAGTATCCTATACCTGTTACTACAACACCGACATATACTACCAGAGGCCAGTTCTCCGCGATACCTGATACGACAGGATGCCCGGTTGCCAGCAGGACTGCGAGCAGTGCGAAAGATCCCAGGAAGAAACTGATGCTTGTCTGCGTAAAAGTCCCGATGCGGCCGATGGACCTTTTGCCCATGACAGAATATGCGCCGAAAGTTGAGGCCGCAACTATCATCAGAATAAATCCTGTAACGGTGTTTCCTTCCTGCACATCCCAAGGTCTCAGCATGAAGAATATCGCTACAAGGCCTATGCAGAAAGCGATCCACTTGTCACGGTCCATTTTCTCTGAAGTGAAAAGGTGGGCGATGACCATTGAAAACAGAGGGCTTGTGCACATCAGAGGAGCTGCTGTTGATGCATTGCAGCGCAGGACTCCCAGCTGATAAGCCAGCATGCTGATAGCAACACCCATGATACCTACAAGAAGCAGCCAGCCCAGATCCTTGCCGTTGATCCTGTAGCCGCTGTGCTTTGACTCTATAAAAGCCGGCGGAGCGAGTATGATACCGCCGAGCAGGAATCTGAGAAAAGTCAGCTGGAAAGAGTCCATGTTCTTTCCTGCCAGCTTGAGAGCGACCTCCATTGTCGCGAAGGTCAGCGCCGCGATCACGATGCATATTATTACTTTTCTCATATTGCCGGTATTGACCGATGATTTCTGTTCCATTGATCTGCTCCTGTAGACGACTGCCGGTCCGTTTCTGATGCAACGACCAGCCTAATAGATTTTACTCTTGCTGCGAAGATTTTCCAAGTGAAATAAATCACCAGATGCAGACCTCTGTGCGCCGATGCTGAACGTGTTATTATTGCTAGATTAAGAGAAAACCACAGAAAAGCATGAGAATTTTGTACTAAATGCCAAAATCCGTTGACATAAGGCGATACGGGTGATAGAGTACAATAAATGCGCAAAACTATTGATTTTTGAAGACTTTCAGGAGTAAAAAGGATGCTTTTCAGGACATTCGCAGAGCTCATCCTTAGCAGCGGCATCATTATTCTCGGCTTGCTGATACTTATCGGCAGGGAGAATAGTGCTGAATGTTGTGCCAGGGAATAAAAAGCGGACGAACGATCAAGCCTATAAGCATGAAAAACGATACGCCCTCCATGACCAACATCAGCTGGCATGAGGGTTTTATTTTGCGGATCAGACATGTTTTCTAAAAGTGCAGAACAGGAAGCATGATCTTGGGAGTCAGGCTCCTCCGATGATAAAAGGGCCATATCAATCGACAGGTGAAAGGAGAAAGACAGAAGTGAAGATCTCAGGTGCAGAAATCCTGATGGAATGCCTGCTTGAGCAGGATGCGACGGTGGTATTCGGTTATCCGGGAGGAACGATACTCAACGTCTATGATGCTCTGGTCAAGTACAAGGGCAGGATACATCACTATCTGACAGCGCATGAACAGGGAGCTGCTCATGCTGCAGACGGCTACGCCAGAAGTACCGGCAAGGTCGGTGTAGCTTTTTCAACATCGGGTCCGGGAGCGACCAACCTTACAACAGGTGTTGCAACGGCTTACATGGATTCTTCTCCGGTCGTGTTCATCTCATGCAATGTAGCTGAGAACCTGATCGGCAAGGATTCCTTCCAGGAGGTTGACAGTACAGGAGTCATGCTTCCTATCACAAAGTGCAATTTCCAGGTCACTGATGTCAATAAGCTTGCGGACACTGTGAGGAGAGCTTTTGCGATCGCCAGAAGCGGACGCCCGGGACCGGTTTTCATAGACATCCTCAAGAATGTCACGGCAGAGACTGCCGAATATGAATACATCCCACGCAAAAAGCATAAGGAAGCAGGTGCTCTTAAAACACTCTTCGACCGCAACATGGTGGACTTCAACATACCACAGGTCGATGAAGAAGATATAGATACTCTCGTCAGGATGATAGGCGAGTCAGAAAAGCCGATGCTCATATGCGGAGGCGGAGTCGTAAGGGCACGAGCAGATGCGGAGTTCAACAGATTTGCTGACCTCATAGACGCGCCGACAGCTATCACAGTAATGGGAGGCGGCGGCATCTCGGGAACCAATCCTCATGTCACAGGAATGATAGGCATGCACGGCTCACAGGCTTCAAACATAGCCTGCAACGAATGCGACCTTCTGATAGCAGTCGGCTGCAGGTTCTCAGACAGAGTCGCACTTGACCCTGAGACATTTGCACAGCAGGCCAAGATAGTACATATAGATATCGACAGGTCAGAGATCAACAAGAATGTACAGACTGATCACCACATAGTCGGAGATGCAAAAGAAGTCCTGCAGAAGCTCAACGACAGGCTGAAGCAGCAGGATCACACTGAATGGAAGAAATTCGTTTTCTCCCATCCGACCGAGACTGTATACGAGGACGGCGGTGACACGCTCAATCCTAAACAGGTATGCAGCACGATCGCAAAGCTCGTCGACCATGATACGATAGTCGCAACGGATGTCGGTCAGCACCAGATGTGGTCTATACAGCATTTCCACTTTGATTATCCGGGACAGCTGATAACTTCCGGCGGATTCGGTACCATGGGATTCGGACTCGGAGCAGCCATAGGCGCCAAGGTCGGGAACCCGGATAAGACAGTCATCCTGACAACCGGCGACGGCAGCTTCAGAATGAACTGCAATGAGCTTGCGACTGTTCAGGCATATGGTATACCGATCATCATATTCATATTCAACAACGGTACCCTCGGAATGGTCCGTCAGTGGCAGAACCTTATATATAAGAAGAATTTTTCTGAGACCACTCTTGACAGAGCACCTGATTTCGTAAAGCTTGCCGAAGCATACGGACTGCAGGGACGCCGTGTGAACAACCAGAAAGATCTGGGCGAAGCCATCGAAGAAGCTAAAGCAAGCGGTAAGGGCTACATCATAGACTGTGTCCTCGATATGGACGAGATGGTAAGACCGATGGTCGGGGGCGGCAGCCACATAACCGACTTCATGAAGATATAGGAGGGAGAGCAAAATGGATAAAATGAATGGTGCCACAAGGCAGACTCTCGCTATGCTCGTAGACAACGAGCCGGGCGTACTGTCACAGATCGCCAGACTGTTCTCCCGTAAAGGGTATAATATCGAGGCTTTTGCAGCCGGTCCAACGGAAAACCCGGGCGTGACGCGTATCACTATCGACGTCATGGCGGACGAACCGCACACCGAGCTCCTGTGTAACCAGCTGCGCAAGCTCTACCCGGTCCACTCTGTAAAGTGGCTCAACACAGAGAACTCGATATACAGAGAACTTATGTTAGTTAAGGTCAGCGCGGAATCCAGCGAAAAGAGGAATGATATCATCCAGCTCGCTAATATCTTTCGCGCACAGATCATAGATGTATCGCTTGAAACACTTACGCTCGGTATCACGGGAGACGCCGAGAAGATGTCCGGACTGGTGAATATCATGAAGGAATTCGGGATACTCGAAATAGCCAGGACAGGTGTGGTCGCGATCGAAAGAGGAAAAGCTACTATTAACGATTTATCAAAAGAAAGCGGGGAATTCAACTATGGTAAAAATGTATTATGAGAAGGATTGTAATCTTGATGCACTCAACGGAAAAGTCATCGCTGTCGTAGGATATGGTTCACAGGGAC
Source organism: uncultured Eubacteriales bacterium (assembly GCA_902786855.1). GTDB lineage: Bacteria > Bacillota > Clostridia > Peptostreptococcales > Anaerovoracaceae > Crickella. The sequence continues at coordinate 4,045 of CADAEH010000016.1, forward strand.
ACGCTCATGCTCTCAACCTTCGTGATTCCGGATGCAAGGTCATCATCGGACTCCGTAAGGGCGGAAAGTCATGGCCGGTAGCAGAGAAGGATGGCTTCGAAGTTTACACAGTATCTGAAGCTGTTCAGAAGGCCGACATCATCATGATCCTCATCAACGACGAGGCTCAGGCTGCAATGTATCAGAAGGACATCGCACCTTACCTGACAGCAGGCAAAGCTATCGCATTTGCTCACGGATTCAATATCCGTTATAAGCAGATCGTTCCTCCTGCAGACGTTGACGTATTCATGGCAGCTCCTAAGGGCCCTGGCCACACAGTACGCAGCCAGTATGTTGCAGGCAAGGGCGTTCCTTGTCTGATCGCTGTTGAGCAGGATGCTACAGGCAAAGCATATGACATCGCTCTTGCATACATCGCAGGCATCGGCGGAGCTCGTGCAGGTATCCTCGAGACAACTATGGATGAAGAGACTGAAACTGACCTCTTCGGTGAGCAGACAGTACTCTGCGGCGGAGTCGTAGACCTGATGCAGTGCGGATTCGAAGTTCTCGTAGAAGCCGGCTATAAGCCTGAGAACGCTTACTTCGAGTGCATCCACGAGATGAAGCTCATAATCGACCTGATCAACAAGGGCGGCATCGCTGCAATGAATTACTCCATCTCTGATACAGCTGAGTTCGGTGAATACGTAAGCGGACCTCGCGTACTGCCTCACGAAGATATCAAGGCTAACATGCGCAAGGTGCTTTCAGACATCCAGGACGGAACTTTCGCAGGCAGATGGATCGCAGAGAACAAGAATGGACGTACATTCTTCAACTCAAAGAGAGCACAGCTTGCAAAGCATCAGATGGAAGTAGTCGGAAAGCAGCTCAGAGACGAGATGCTGTGGAAGAACGACACAGATCTTGACAACGCATCGAATTAATAAACGAAGTGCATTTTCAACACTGTGTCTTATCACGAAAAGGAAATAGATTATGAATTCTGATCAGATAAAAATCGGCGTGGACCGCGCGCCTAACAGGAGTCTCCTGTATGCGCTGGGTCTTACGGAAGAAGAGATGAAGCGCCCTATCATCGGCGTTGTCAGCTCATATAACGAAATAGTTCCGGGTCACATGCACCTCGACAAGATAGCTGAGGCTGTCAAGGCAGGCGTGCGCGCGGCCGGCGGGACACCGATACTCTTCCCTGCGATCGCTGTATGTGATGGTATAGCAATGGGTCATGTGGGAATGAAGTATTCACTGGTAACAAGAGATCTTATCGCAGACTCAACTGAGGCCATGGCGATCGCTCACCAGTTTGACGGCCTTGTTATGGTTCCTAACTGCGATAAGAATGTGCCTGGGCTTCTGATGGCGGCGGCTCGTATCAACGTTCCGACCATTTTCTGCGCAGGCGGCCCGATGCTTGCCGGAAAGCTTCCGGACGGAAGACGTACCTGTCTCTCACATATGTTCGAGGCAGTAGGCGCATATCACGCAGGCAAAATGGATGAAAATGATGTACAGACCTATGTTGAGCAGGCATGTCCGTCATGCGGCTCATGCTCAGGAATGTACACAGCCAACTCCATGAACTGCCTCACTGAGGCCATCGGAATGGCTCTGCCTGGCAACGGCACTATCCCTGCTCCGTATTCAGCAAGGATACGTCTGGCCAAGGCGACAGGAATGCAGATCATGAAGCTTGTCGAGAAGAATATCCGTCCTAGAGATATCATGACTGAGGCTGCTTTCCACAACGCAGAAACAGTCGATATGGCACTCGGATGCTCGACCAATACGATGCTCCATCTCCCTGCTATCGCACATGAAGCGGGAGTGACACTGGACTTCAACATGGCTAACGAGATCAGCGGCAAGACACCTAACCTCTGCCACCTCGCTCCGGCCGGAAATACATTCATGGAAGATCTGGATGCAGCAGGCGGAGTATATGCTGTTATGAATGAGCTTACCAAGGGCGATCTCCTCGATAAGTCAGTTATGACAGTCACAGGCAAAACGATGGGCGAGAACATCGCAAATGCCCGCAACCTCGATACTGAAATAATCAGACCTTTCGAGGATCCGTACATGAAGACGGGCGGCATCGCAGTTCTCAGAGGAAACCTCGCACCTGACGGCTGCGTAGTAAAGCAGTCAGCAGTTGCTCCGTCGATGATGCAGCACGAGGGTCCTGCCCGCGTGTTCGATTCAGAAGATGATGCTATCCGTGTTATCTATGACGGCGGCATCAAGGCAGGAGATGTTGTGGTCATCCGCTACGAAGGTCCTAAGGGCGGGCCGGGCATGAGAGAGATGCTCAACCCGACTTCCGCTATCGCAGGCATGGGTCTTGACGAGACTGTTGCTCTTATCACAGACGGACGTTTCTCGGGAGCTACCCGCGGAGCATCCATAGGACATGTCAGCCCTGAAGCAGCTTCCGGCGGAAATATCGGCCTGGTAGAAGAGGGCGACATCATTGCCATCGATATAACCAATCACACTATAGAGCTTAAGGTCTCTGACGAAGAGCTCGAAGCCAGAAGGACAAAATGGGTATGTCCTGAGCCTAAGATCAAGACCGGCTACCTTGCACGCTATGCTAAGCTCGTAAGCTCAGCAGACAAAGGCGCAATACTTGAGTAAGAGACCGCTTTCGCATAGAAAAAGCAGAACGGGCCGATAAAAGTGAAATGCTGTTATCGGCACACGTTTCTGAACTAAACAGAGGGTAAATAATGGATCAGGTAAAAATTTTCGATACTACGCTGCGTGACGGCGAGCAGTCTCCGGGCTGCAGCATGAACCTCAAGGAAAAGATCGAGGTCGCACGCTGCCTTGAGAAGATGCATGTAGACATCATTGAAGCGGGCTTTGCCATAGCTTCACCGGGAGACTTCGAGTCAGTCAAGACCATCTCTGAGACGATCAGGGGATGCACTATCGCAAGCCTTGCGCGCTCGACTCCTAAGGATATCGACGTTGCCTGGGATGCAGTCAAGGGAGCTGCAGATCCGCGCATACATGTCTTTATAGCGACTTCGCCGCTGCACATGGAGTACAAGCTTCGCATGAAGCCTGAGCAGGTACTGGAGCAGGCGGGCAAAATGGTCGCTTATGCTAAGAAGTACTGCTCCAATATCGAGTTCTCAGCAGAGGATGCAACAAGGAGTGATCCTGAGTTCCTCAAGAAAGTAGTTGAGACTGCGATCCTGAACGGTGCAACTACGATCAACATCCCGGACACTGTCGGCTATACGACTCCGGCTGAGATGAGAGAGCTGATCGAGGACATCAGGGGCAATGTCAGAGGTGCCGAGAAGGTCATTTTCTCAGTACACTGCCACAACGATCTGGGAATGGCGACTGCTAATGCTCTTGCCGGAGTTCTCGGCGGGGCAAGGCAGGTCGAGTGCACGATCAACGGACTCGGCGAGAGAGCAGGCAACACTTCACTTGAAGAGATAGTAATGGCACTTCGCACGCGTCAGGATGTGACAGGCCTGGATACCGGCATCGATGCAACACAGATCCACCGTGCAAGCCAGACAGTATACAACATCATCGGCCAGACAGCTCCGCTGAACAAGCCTATCGTGGGCAAAAATGCTTTTGCACATGAATCGGGGATCCATCAGCACGGAGTACTCGCCAACAAGAAGACATATGAGATCATGACTCCGGAGTCGGTCGGCATACATGTCAACAATCTGGTGCTCGGAAAGCATTCCGGAAGGCATGCGGTCGGATCGAGACTCGAAGAGCTCGGATTTGTGCTCACCAAGGAAGAACTCGACAGATGCTTTGCAGAGTTCAAGGTAGTCTGCGACAAGAAGAAGAACATCACCGACGCCGATCTGGAAGCTATCGTGACACACAATACCAACCAGGTCTACGCTGACGATGAGGACGGCTACAAGCTCGACTGGTTCCAGCTTTCCACCAGCAACTTCACCACTGCGACATGCACTGTCAGCCTTGAAAAGGACGGCGAGAAGTCACAGGATGTTGCACTCGGAGACGGACCTATCGATGCCGCATACAATGCGATCGACAATATCATCAAGCCATCAGAGCATACTTTCGATATCTTCAATATCCACTCTATCTCAGAGGGCAAGGATACTCTCGGAGATGTTACGGTCAAGGTCAACGCATACGGCAGGACCTTCACTGGCCGAGGTCTTTCGACTGACATCATGGACGCAAGTATCAACGCTTACCTCAAGGCACTCAATCGCATGATCGCTTATGAGAAAAAGCTTGAAGGCGTGCCTGATGAGATAAAGAAAAAAGGACGCATCAAGGCTGAAGAGGCCGCTTTTAACCAGCAGTAACCTTAGTAACAGAAGGGGAAGATCAATGGGAATGACAATGACACAAAAGATCCTTGCCGCTCATGCAGGACTTCCTGAAGTGCACGCAGGTGATCTCATCGAGGCAAAACTCGACATAGTCCTCGGCAACGACGTTACGACGCCGGTAGCAATAGGAGTGTTTGAGAAAGCCGGTTTTACAGAAGTGTTCGATAAGGACAGGATCGTTATCGCACTAGATCACTACACACCATGCAAGGACATCAAGTCAGCGGAGCTCTGCGTCACAGCGCGTGAATTCGCTAAGAAGCATGATATCACTCATCTCTATGATGTAGGTACAGTAGGTATAGAACATGCTCTGCTGCCTGAGCAGGGGCTGGTAGGACCGGGAGACTGCATCATCGGAGCTGATTCACACACCTGTACATACGGAGCGCTCGGAGCATTTTCCACCGGCGTAGGTTCAACTGACATGGCGGCCGGCATGGCATCAGGACTCAACTGGTTCAAAGTGCCTTCGGCTATCAAAGTCGAACTGACCGGAAAGCTGCAGCCTTATGTATCAGGTAAGGACGTCATACTGCATCTGATCGGGATGATCGGAGTTGACGGCGCGCTCTATCAGTCGCTTGAATTCACAGGCGAAGGAGTGGCCGAGCTCAGCATGGATGACAGATTCACTATCTCCAACATGGCGATAGAGGCCGGCGGCAAGAACGGCATATTCCCTGTAGATGATAAAACTAAGGAATATATCAGGGGCAGATTCAAACGCGAACCCGCTTTCTATGAGGCAGACGAGGATGCTGAATACGAGAGAGTCGTAAAGATCGACCTTTCAGAGCTGAAGCCTACAGTATCTCTGCCGCATCTGCCATCCAATACTAAGACGGTAGACGAGGTCGCAGGCATGCCTATCCAGCAGGTCGTCATCGGCTCATGCACTAACGGCCGCATGTCCGATATGCGCACCGCCGCCGCTATCCTCAAGGGCAGGAAAGTTGCAGACGGCGTACGCTGCATCGTAATACCTGCTACACAGCAGATCTATCTTGACTGCATGGAAGAAGGTCTTCTTAAGATCTTCGTAGAGGCAGGCTGTGCGGTTTCCGCTCCTACATGCGGACCTTGCCTCGGCGGACACATGGGTGTCATGGCAGACGGAGAACGTGCTGTTGCGACAACGAACAGGAATTTTATCGGAAGAATGGGTCACACAGGCAGCGAGGTCGTACTCGCAAGCCCTGCTGTAGCAGCCGCATCGGCTGTAGCCGGATGCATTGCTGCCCCTGGAGTATAAAAGGAGGGGACAATGAGAGGAAAAGTATGGAAATACGGAGATCATATCGATACTGACGTGATCATCCCTGCAAGATATCTCAACAATCCCGACCCTAAGGCGCTTGCAAGCCACTGTATGGTCGACATCGATGAGGGCTTTGCAGGCAGTGTTCAGCCCGGAGACATAATGGTCGGCGGCTGGAATTTCGGCTGCGGCTCATCGAGAGAGCACGCGCCTGTCGCTATACAGGCGAGCGGCATCTCATGCGTCATCGCAGCTAGTTTTGCCCGTATATTTTACAGGAATTCTATCAACATCGGGTTCCCGATCCTTGAGTGCCCTGAAGCAAGCGAGGCGATCAAGGCAGGGGACATCGTAAATATCGATACCAAGACAGGAGTGATCACCGACGAGACTACCGGTCAGACATTCCAGGCAAAGCCGTTCCCGCCGTTCATCGAGCAGATCATAGACGCGGGCGGACTGCTGTCATACCTCAAGGAAAAGAAGTAATACTTTTCAAAGCATATAGGAGTATCAGGACATGAAATACAATATCGCGCTGGTCCCGGGAGACGGGATAGGACCTGAAATAGTAGGCGCTGCAGTAGAAGCACTTAAGATCACGGGCGAGAAGTTCGGACACGAGTTTGAGTGCACGACATATCTGGCCGGAGGTGCTGCGCTCGATAAGTACGGCGTTCCTCTGCCACAGGAAACTGTCGACGGATGCCTTGCATCTGACAGCGTTCTGCTCGGAGCAGTAGGCGGACCTAAATGGGACAGTGTACCTAACAACATGCGTCCTGAAAAGGCTTTGCTCGGACTGCGCAAGGCTCTCGGACTGTATACCAATCTGAGACCGGCAGCGATCCAGCCTGCACTCGCAGGAGCATGCGTGCTGAGGCCGGATATTGCCGCAAAGGGTTTTGATCTGATGATAGTAAGAGAACTGACCGGCGGCATATATTTCGGCGAACGCGGCAGAAATGAGACCGGCGATGCTGCTTATGATACTGAAGCATACAGTGTCATGGAGATAGAGCGTGTTGCGAGGCGTGCTTTTGAAACAGCCCGCAAGAGAAAAGGACATCTCACGAGTGTCGACAAGGCCAACGTACTTGAGACCTCGAGACTCTGGCGCGAGACAGTCCACAGACTCGGTGAGACTGAATATCCTGATGTCAGACTCGACGATATGTACGTTGATAACGCTGCGATGCAGATCGTGCGCGATCCGTCATTCTTCGATGTGCTCGTTACATCCAATATGTTCGGAGACATCCTTTCAGATGAAGCTTCGCAGGTCACCGGATCGATCGGGCTGCTCGCTTCTGCTTCGCTCGGGGACAGCTCGCGCGGCATGTACGAGCCTATCCACGGCTCTGCTCCTGACATCGCAGGAAAAGACCTCGCCAATCCGATCGCGACGATACTCTCTGCTGCTATGATGCTGAGATACTCGTTCGACCTCGCAGAAGAAGCAGATTACATTGAAAAAGCAGTCGCTGATGTCCTTGAAGAAGGATGGCGCACAGCAGATATCAAGGCACCCGGCCAGGAAGACTGGCTCAGGGGCAGCGAGATGAAGGACAAGATCCTCGGGAAGCTGAAGGGCTAAGATCGCTTTTAGCACAGACTGCTTCTGATCCTGAGCAATACTTACAGAATGAAAGACAGACTTCTATTTTATACGATCGATACAGACATAATATCGGACAGCAATGAGCTTACCCGCACTCTGGTCTCTTTTGCGACGGAATTCGGGCTCGAAGGGAATATATGGCAGCACTGGCTGACCTATATTCTGATGACTGATGAGAATCCGTTCAGTCTCGCTTGCGAGAGGATGCTCATAAGAGAGGATTCGACACTGATGCAGCTCGCTGCTCCGGATCTTTCCCTGTTCAGAGAACTTATGAATGCAGAGCCGGGCGTGTCATGCACGGGCGGGAGATCCGACCTGCTTTCACTCGTGAAGGACTATCGTTCACCTTATGATGATGCTGCGGGAACTGCAGCAGGCAGGCGCATAATGGACCTCAGCAGCAGACTCGCGTCGGCAGAAAATGACGGGGAATTCTGCAGGATCGTGGCAGATGAGTACGAGAAGTACGGGACCGGTATCTATGGACTGTACAGAGCTTTCCGTATTTCTGAGGTCGGATCACCGGATGCGTGGCAGATCGTCCCGGTCACAGAAACAGCGGATGTCACTTTTGATGATCTCATCGGTTATGAGACCCAGAAAGAAACGCTGCGCGCCAACACAGAAGCGTTCGTGAGCGGGCAGCATGGCAATAATGTTTTGCTCTATGGGGACAGCGGTACGGGCAAGTCGACCAGCGTCCATTCGCTGATGCACGATTATTTTGACCGCGGCCTGAGACTTGTAGAGATCGGAAAGCAGCACAGGAGCCTGCTGCCGCAGGTACTGTCGGAGATCAAGCGGCGCAATTACAGATTCATAATTTTCCTTGACGATCTGTCATTTGAGGAAAATGAGAGTGAATACAAGGAACTCAAAGCGATGCTAGAAGGGGCTCTCGAATCGCGTGAAGACCGCGTGCTGATCTACGCGACCTCGAACAGAAGGCATCTGATCAGGGAGACCTGGGGTGACAGAAGCGACATGGAGTATCACGAGGATGTCCACCGGTCAGATACTATGGAAGAAAAATTATCTCTTGCGAGCAGGTTCGGAGTGACCATCTATTATCCGAAGCCTGATCCACGCCAGTACTACGATATCGTGAGGGCTCTGGCAGAGAGAAAAGGAATACATTTAGCCGGAAAAGAGCTTGAAGATGCTGCCCGCAAATGGGAACTGCGTCACGGCGGTATGTCAGGAAGGACAGCCAGCCAGCTCATAACATGGCTTGAAGGAGGAAATTAGGACTATGGCAACAAGCAACAGACTATCGCTTGACAGAGTATATCAGGCTTCGTTCGCACTCAAGGACGTGGCAAGGAAGACTGATCTCATCTACTCGCCGCATTTCAGCAATGGGAATGAGGTTTTTCTCAAGACCGAGAACCTGCAGGTAACAGGAAGTTTCAAGCTGAGAGGTGCGTATTTCAAGATCAGCAGACTGAGCGAAGAGGAGAAAGCAGCAGGCATCATCGCATGCAGCGCAGGAAACCACGCACAGGGCGTGGCTCTGGCATCGACCCGCATGGGTGCCAAGAGCATCATCTGCATGCCTGACGGTGCGCCTATCAGCAAGGTCGAGGCTACCAAGGCACTCGGCGCTGAGGTCAAGCTTGTCAAGGGTACATATGACGATGCCTATACTTATGCATGCAAGCTTAAGGAAGATACCGGAGCGACATTCATCCATCCTTTCGATGATCCTGATGTCATTGCAGGACAGGGAACTATCGGACTCGAGATCCTGGATCAGCTGCCTGATGTTGATGCCATCGTAGTGCCTGTGGGAGGCGGCGGCCTCGTTTCAGGTGTTGCCTATGCAGTCAAAAAGCTGAAACCTAACATCAAGGTGTACGGCGTGCAGGCTAAGGAAGCAGCCAGCATGGCTGACAGCCTCAAGTATGATGAGCAGGTCACGCTGAGTACGGTCAGCACTTTTGCAGACGGCATCGCAGTCAAGCATCCGGGCGACCTGACTTTCTCACTCATCAAGAAGTATGTTGATGAGGTAGTCACAGTTACAGAAGACGAGATCGCTGCAGCCATCCTTGCGCTGATCGAAAAGCAGAAGCTCATCGCTGAAGGTGCAGGAGCAGTATCTGTAGCGGCAATGATGTTCGGCAAGATCCCGGTCAAGGATAAAAAGGTAGTCTGCCTGGTATCCGGGGGCAATATCGACGTGAACATTCTGTCCCGCGTTATCACGAGAGGTCTCGTGACCAGCGGCAGAAACGCAACACTTCAGATCGCTCTTGAGGACAAGCCGGGCCAGCTTGTGGATGTAGCCACGATCATAGCAAGCTGCGGAGCTAATGTTACCGGAGTTCACTACGGTCACTCAGATCCTAACACCGCTGTAACGAGCTGCGTTCTGACTCTCGAGATCGAGACGAGAGACTTCTCTCAGCTCACTGAGATCAGACAGACACTCGCAGACAGAGGCTTCAAACTCATATAGTTTATATAATATACGCAGAGCGGCGCTGCTATACCAGAACCGTGCAGCGTCTGCCTATCTAAAGGAGGAACAATAAATGGACTATAACTTCAAGGTCACAAGAACTGCATCACCTAAGGAAAAACCTGACCAGAACGCTCTTGGGTTTGGCAAGTACTACACAGACCACATGTTTGTCATGGATTATGATGAGGGACAGGGCTGGCATGACGGACGTATCGTGCCTTACGGACCGCTTTCGATCGACCCGGCTGCATGCACTCTGCATTATGCTCAGATGTCCTTTGAGGGCATGAAGGCTTACAGAAATCCTCAGGGCGGCATCAATCTCTTCCGTCCTGACATGAATGCAAAGCGTCTGCAGAATTCCAACGACCGTCTGTGCATCCCGCGCATAGATGAGGATCTCTACATCGCAGCTGTCAAAGCCATCGTAAACGAGGACAGGGACTGGGTGCCTTCAGTACCGGGAACATCACTGTACATCCGTCCGTTCATCATCTCGCCTGAACCGAGCATGGCAGTTCATCCGGCTTCGAAGTACTGGTTCATTATTATCCTGAGCCCTGTAGCTGCATACTATGAAGGAAATGACAAAGAGCTTCACGGCAGCCGCATCTGGGTAGAAGAAGAATTCATCCGTGCTGCAGTAGGCGGTACAGGTTTTGCAAAATGCGGCGGCAACTATTCATGCGGAATGATCGCTGCTACCGAGGCCAAAAAGCAGGGCTGCGAGGAAGTTCTCTGGCTCGATGCCAAGGAGCACCGCTATGTTGAGGAAGTCGGTACATCCAATGCATTCTTCAAGATCGGCGACACTGTTTATACTTCATCGCTGACAGGATCCATCCTGCCTGGAGTTACACGTGACAGTGCTATCCAGCTGATGAAGAAATGGGGATGCAAGGTCGAGGAAAAGCGCCTTGAGATCACAGAGGTGCTCGATGCAGCTGAGAATGGCTCGCTTACAGAAGCATGGGCAACAGGAACAGCATGCGTAGTATCACCTATCGGTCTGCTGAGATACAGAGGAAAAGACTTCCCGATCAACGGAGAGAAGGTCGGAGCACTCAGCCAGAAGCTTTATGACACGCTCTATGGTATGCAGACAGGTACAGCGCCTGATATCATGGGCAACTGGGTCGTAGAACTGTAATATAAAAAAGGTGCCTGCCTGATGCGGGGTTGGATTTCTTTAGTCCTCGCAAGCGTGCACTGCATCTCGTTTGCTCTGCACATGCGGGCAATTTGCAAGCTCTGCTTCGCGCCGTTTTTGCAAATTGCAGCCGCCTGTGCTGCCGCTCACTTCGTGCATTGCATCGCTTTCTGCGGAATCAAGAAATCTAACCCCGTCCAAGGCAGGCATATTGTATAATAAGCAAATCAGAAACGGCTCGCTTGATACACTGAAAGGAAAAACTCATGGCTATAACTGAGAGAGTTGAAAAGATCAGAGAGAATTACGTCAACACCAAGCCGCACATTTCATATGAGCGTGCATGGAGCTGGACCAAGTCTTTCCAGAGGACGGAAGGACAGCCGCACCTCATCCGTACGGCGCAGGCTTTTTATGACACCTGCTGCGAGCTTCCGGTCAACATCTGGGAAGGCGAACTTATCGTAGGAACGAGCGGCGAGTACAGGAAGTGTGCGATCCTCACTCCGGAGTTCGGCTGGCTTTGGATCAACGACGAGATCGACACTTTCCCTGAAAGGGGACAGGATCCTTACGATGTCACTCCGGAGCAGACCGAGTTCATCAGAAAAAACATCTTCCCTTACTGGAAGGGCAGATCAGTAGAAGAAGCTTTCCTTGCAAGGACTTCCGAGGCTACGAAGAAGATAGGCGTTGATACCGGTTTCCTCGACACTGACTCCAAGTGGAGAAACGGTATCGGTGAGATCTCGGCTGATTATGTGGACGTTTTGCTGCCAAAAGGATACGGCGGCATACGCAGAGAGGCCGAGGCATATATGGCTGACCTCGATGAGACCATTCCTGAAGAAAAGGCTAAGATCGAATTCTACAAGTCGATGGTCCTCATAGCTGACGGAATGACGACTCTCGGCAGACGCTATTCTGCCAAAGCAGCTGAGATGGCTGAGACTGAGGCAGACCCGCAGAGGAAGAAAGAACTCGAAGAGATCGCTGACGTATGTTCACGGATACCTGAGCAGCCTCCTGAGACTTTCAGAGAAGCAGTGCAGTTCGTATGGTTCGTCCAGCTCGGAGGCATTATTGCCGAGAACCCGCTGGCATGGAACCCGGGCAGATTCGACCAATATATGTATCCTTATTACAAGGCTGACGAGGAAGCGGGCATCATAGATTATGATACTGCTCTCGAACTCGTTGAGTGCCTGTGGCTCAAGTACAGCGAATGGGCGTGGACCATTTCAAAGAACACCGCGAGCTTTTTCGCAGGATACACTAATTTTGAAAACCTCACGATCGGCGGCAGAAAGGTCGACGGATCTGACGCTACCAACACGGTATCTTATATGGCGATCCAGGCAACCAGAGAGTGCATGACACATCAGCCTACTCTGAGCTGCAGGATCCACCCTGACTGCCCGCCTGAATTCATGGAAGCGGTGACCGAGCTGGTCTCCACCGGCTGCGGATTCCCGGCTATCCACGGTGACAGGACGGGATATCAGATGCTCTCCAACCTCGGATATAAGCCAGAAGATGCAAGAGACTGGAACAACTGCGGCTGCGTAGTTCCTCATTCGCGCAAAACGTTCGAGTGGACATCCGCGGCAAGCATCAGTTTTGCAGCCGCTCTTGAGTTCGCGCTCAATCAGGGCAGGAGCCGTCTCTCCGGCGAACAGGTATCTCTCCCGGAGAAAGATCCTAAGACTTTTGCCTCAATGGACGAGATCATCGAAGCATGGAAGAAGCAGTTCAGATATCTTGTCAGACACGGCGTCATCAGCCTTGTCACCGCGCAGGAGATACACAAGGAGATCGGACACAGACCGTTCATGTCTGCCTGCAATGAGTACTGCATGAAGAACGGAAAGGACCTTGTGGACGGCGGAGCCAAGTATAATATCGGACCGGTTTTCACAGGCGTAGGCTTGTCCGTTACGGCTAACTCGCTCGCAGTAATAAAGAAACTGGTCTTCGAGGACAAAGTGACCACACTTGCAGAGATCATCGATGCCATCGACAATAACTGGGAAGGTTATGAGCAGCTGAGAGAACTGGCACTTGCCTGCCCTAAGTACGGAAATGACGATGACTATGTTGACTCTATCGCCAGAGATCTCGCAGACTTCTTCTATGAAGAGGTCACACAGTATGATGACCTGTATGGCAATCACTTTGTTACAGCATTCATGGGTATCTCCAATTATCTGCCTACAGGCAAGGTGCTCGGAGCTACACCTGAAGGACGTCACGCGAAAGATCCGATCAACGAGGGTGTCTCTCCATACACTGGCAGTGATACTTCGACATGCCTTGCGGCACTTCGCAGCGCGGCCAAGATGAATCATGACATCCACAGCGGCGGCACACTGCTCAACCTCAGGCTCAACCACGATCTTGTCGCTACCAGAAGAGGCCGCGCCAACCTCGGAGCGATGCTTCAGAGCTATTTTGCACTCGGCGGATTCCACGTGCAGTTCAACACCATATCCAATGAGGTGCTTGCAGATGCGCAGCTCCATCCGGAGAAATACCGCAGTCTGCTGGTGAGAGTCGCGGGCTACAGCGCACAGTTCACCAATCTGTCGCGCGAGATGCAGGATTCGATCATGGCGAGAAACGCACACACAGAATTCTAAAAATCATATATAATTGAGAAAAGTCGAAACCTCTGCCGGAATCATTGCTGCAACATGATCCGGCAGAAATTCTATGTAAAGATACAAGGCTGGGCCGCAAATGGCTCATCCTGAAAAAGACCGCTTTTAACTTAAATGAATCACACCGAAACTGAAAAATATAAAGGCTTTACTGTAGGCCTGGCATTGCTCGACGCGCTGCCGGTCCTGTTTTTCCTGCTTAGCGGAGTGGTGATATACATGCTGTGGGGCAGCCGGTTATTCCTTGGCGGTGTAGCTGCGGCGACCATTGGCGGCGCATCCAAAGTATTGTGGAAACTGATAGTTGCCGCTAAGGGAAAAGACGTTCAGGGGCTGACCAAAGCATTTCGTGTGCTGATGCCGGCAGGCTTCACGATGATGCTGCTGTCTCTGGTGACCGGCATTGTTTCTGATCTGATCTCAGGCGATGGGGCATCAGGAAGTCCGACGCTTGATGGATTTCTGCAGGGGATCACGATGATGCCTGCTGCACTTTTCTTTGCGGCCGGGATATGCGGGCTCTGCCTGATGGGCTGGCTCGGCCGGCACATGGATAACAGCGCACGATCCAACTGGATAGAGGAGATAACCAATTGCCTGGCGCAGCTGGCCATACTGATCGGAGTGATCATAGTTTATTTTGGCATTTACTATCATGCGGATGCGGCTGCACTTGATGCTGTTATGAGTACGGATACAGTAACTGTTACTGAGGCTGATCGGATGTACTGTTTTGACGGTTCTGGAACGGATGAGGTCATCATTTTTTACCCGGGAGCCAAAGTCGAGGCGGAGTCTTATGCTCCTCTGATGCAGATGCTTGCTGAGGGCGGTGTTGACTGCTGCCTGTGCAGCATGCCTCTGAACTTTGCCCTGTTTGATAAGGGCCTGGCAGATGAGATCCGCGCGGAGATCGAAGACGGAAATGCTCCGTATGCAGGTGCAGATAATGACTATAAGAAGTGGTATCTTTGCGGTCATTCGCTGGGCGGCGTTGCAGCATCGATGCTGGCAGCTGTTGATAAGTCATATGACTGGGATGGCCTTATATTCCTTGCTTCATATCCTCAAGTCAAGGTGGAGATACCGGCACTTTCGATATACGGAACTGAAGACAAGGTCTTAGCCGCAGGTGATTACAGTAAAGCCGAGACCAAAGGATACTGGCCTGAGAACTTTACAGAGAAGGTGATCCAGGGAGGCAATCATGCGCAGTTCGGCAGTTACGGTGCCCAGAAGGGAGACGGGCAGGCATCCATAACAGCGATAGAGCAGCAAATGCAGACATCTGAAGAGATCATAAGGTGGATAGAGAATCAATAATGGGCGTAAAGGGATACATAATGCAGTTGCAGCCTTTCTCGGTAAATGACGGGGAAGGGATCAGGACGAATATATTCATGGCAGGCTGCCCGCTCAGATGCAGGTGGTGCTCCAACCCGGAAGGCTTCATGCAGAAAGAGGTCATCGGGTGGTACCGCCGCCGGTGTATCGGATGCGGTGCCTGTGCTTCAGTATGCCCGCAGGGGATAGGCATAGATATGGATTCGGCCTGCATAGCCGGCCATTCAGGACTGACCGGACACGAGATGTGCATTGCCTGCAGTGCCTGCGTGAAGGTATGTCCGGAAAACGCACGTACCCGCATGGTTACCATTATGGATGCAGAGGATATCATCCATGAGATCCACAGACACCGCGTTTTCTACT
Organism: uncultured Eubacteriales bacterium; assembly: GCA_902786855.1. Classification (GTDB taxonomy): domain Bacteria; phylum Bacillota; class Clostridia; order Peptostreptococcales; family Anaerovoracaceae; genus Crickella. Next base: position 19,281 of record CADAEH010000016.1, read on the forward strand.
CATACAGCGGCGGCGGAGTTACCTTTACCGGCGGCGAAGCAACCATGCAGCCTGAGTTTCTCGACTATCTGTCGCACGAGTTATACGGCATGGGGTACAGCCTTGCTATAGAGAGCTGCGGGTATTTTGACTTTGAACAGGTGCGGGAGTCGCTTGAGAGGATGGATCTTATCTTCATGGACCTCAAGCACATGGATCCTGCAGAACATCAGAAATATACCGGTGTCAGCAATGAGAAGATACTTGATAACATTCAGAAGCTTGCCACCTTGGGTACGACAGGATCCGGCTCAGAGAGCAAAAGAGGTTCTTCCGGTTTAGAGATTAAGAGTGAAGGAAAAGAAGGACCTGAAATTGTGATCAGGATACCGGTGATAGGCGGGGTCAATAACAGTGAAGAAAACATTGCTGCTTCGGCTGCTTTCGTACATGAATACCTGCCGCACGCACGCATGGAGCTTTTGCCGTATCACCGTCTGGGTGCTGTAAAATACGAGGCCATCGGAAAGCCTTTTGACCAGGATGACTTTTACACACTTGATGCAGAGGAGATGGACCGACTTCGGGAGATCGTCAGGGAACAAGGTGTTTCCCTTGCCGATTACAGGTAATGAAGGACTGATCTGCAATCGTTTTCAGATACCGATACTATCTTGACTATGAAGCCTGGCTGTCCAGGCTTTTTTCTGTGGTGACCTTCCATACACCGAGTAGTATGAGTACTATACCTGCCAGCTGGATGAGTGAAAACGGCTCGCCGAGGAATATCACGCCGGCAGCGACCGAGATGACAGGGATTATGTTTTCAAAGACGGTAGCTTTGGCAAGAGACAGATAGGTTACTGAATAATTCTGCAGCAGAAAAGCTACGACGGATGAAAGCACTGAAAGGTAAAGTATAGGGATCAATACGTATCTGTCGGTGATGCCATCGATGAAAAGAGGCACGAAATCCGAACCGTGACGTACGGCTGCCTGGGCTGTGAAGTAGACAAAACCCATGAGAAGCATGATAAAAGTGCGCTCGAATGGGGTGAAAGCGTCTGACTGCGAGCGGCTCAGCAGATAGAAAACTGATGCAGAAAGAACAGCGAGCATCAGGAGCATGATCCCCTTGAACTGCACGGCACCGCTGCTTGTCTGTGATATCGAGATGATGAAGGCGCCTGCAACAGAGCACATGATCCATGCAAAGGTCCTGAGAGTTATCTTTTCGTGAAGGAAAATGGCAGACAGTATGACCGTAAATACCGGGATGGTTGCGATCATTATCCCTGCGAAGGATGAATTGGTGTACTGTATGCCGCTTGTCTCACCAATGAAATAGATCACAGGCTGGCATAGACCCATCAGCAGGAAACTGCCAACTGGTTTTCCCCTGAGATCAATGTGGAAGATCCCGGTCACAACAAGAAACGCCATCACCAGCATATTGACAGTGAAGCGTATTGCCAGCATCATTTCAGCGCTCGTATGCCCGAGAGCGATCCTTGATGCCATAAAGCTGAAACCGTATATAACACATGTTCCGAGAGCTGCAAGCGCAGCTAATTTTGTTTTATCTCTTAACATTATTGTTTAACCAGTAATTTTTAGATTTTTTTCGATATCACCTTTTTTACCATTTTATACCCATGAAATCAATGGTTTTGATGAGATATCAGGCGGCGTCCGCAAGCTAAGAAAGGCGGACGTGATGATTTATTGAAAATGCATGGAGCGGCTGATAAAATAACATCAAAGGGTTCGGGAATAAAATCGGAAAAGCCCGGAAACAATTGGCAGAAGGATATGGCGCACGCCATATATCACTGAAAAAATGGAAATAAACAAAAGAAAGACTTTATACCGCATAGGTATCACTATACTCGGCAATTTTACATACGCAGCAGGCGTCAACCTGATGATCAACCCGATCCATCTGTACAGCGGTGGGTTCACCGGGATAGCACAGCTCCTGAGGACGCTGCTTATAGATGTGCTGCATGTTCCTCAGATCGGTGGCATCGACTATATGGGACTGCTGTATTTCATGATCAATGTTCCGTTCTTCATCATGGCATACCGGGTCATGGGGCGTAAATTCTGCGTTACGACCATGATTTCGATCGCGATGGCTTCAGCGTTCCTTGCGATCATACCTGTACCGGCGACGCCTATCGTTGATGACAGGATACTGGCTTCAGCGGTCGGCGGGCTTGGATCCGGGTATGGAGCAGGGCTGGTGCTCAAAGCAGGCAGCTCGCAGGGCGGTCAGGACCTGATCGGAGTGTGCCTGGCCAAGACCCATCCGGATTTCAAGGTCGGTGCGATCGGCATCGTGATTAGCGTATGTATCTACACAATATGCCTGTTCATGTATGACATCCAGACAGTACTTTATTCGATCATTTTCGCAGTTGTTACAGGAGTTATGATCGACAGAGTGCACACTCAGAATATCAAGATCGAGTGCATGATCTTTACCAAAAAGAAAGGTATGGTCGAGGCTATACTCAAGGATGTCAACCGCGGCGCTACGGTATGGGACGGGATCGGTGCTTATACTAATGAAGATACTCAGGTGATAGTTACAGTCATTTCAAAATACGAGGAGCCGCATCTCCGCGAAGTGATCGCCGGGATAGATCCTAATGCTTTCATGATCATCAACGACAATGCCAGGGTCGCCGGATATTTCCAGAAGAGATTTACAGAATAACAAACAGGCTGCTTTGCTTCAGAGCTGCGGCAACAGGGGCTGTATTTTAGTAAACAGATTGAGAGGGAGCGCAAAATGTCAGTACTTGCAGGATTCATGGTACCGCATCCGCCGATGATAGTTCCTGAAATAGGCAGGGGCAGCGAGGCACAGATAACAGAAACGATCAGAGCCTATGAGAGGGTAGCTGATGAGATAGCTTCTCTTGCGCCTGAAACGATAATCATAACAAGTCCGCATTCCATCATGTATGCGGACTACTTTCATATTTCGCCGGGCAGAAAGGCCAGCGGCAGCTTTGCTTCTTTCAGGGCACCGTCAGTCAGATTCGACGAGAAGTATGATAAAGATCTCGCAGATGAGATCGCCAGGCTGGCTGATGCAGAGGACTTCCCTGCAGGGACAATGGGAGAAAGGGAGCCGGCACTCGATCACGGCACGATGGTACCGCTCTGGTTCATCAGGAACAAATACAAAGGGAGCAGCATCGTAAGGATCGGGCTTTCAGGTCTGCCTCTGACCGATCATTACAGGCTCGGCATGATCATCCGGGATGCTGTAAGAAATACAGGCAGGCGCGTAGTCTTCGTGGCCAGCGGAGATCTGTCACATAAGCTGCAGGATTATGGTCCGTACGGCTTTGCCCCGGAAGGTCCTGTGTATGACGAGCGCATCATGGATGTCATGAGCAGAGCGTCTTTTGGCGAACTTTTCGATTTTGATAATTCTTTCTGCGACAAAGCCGCTGAATGCGGTCACAGGTCATTCGTCATTATGGCGGGAGCTTTCGACGGCATGGCCGTTCGCGCTGAAAGACTCGTGCATCAGGATGTCACCGGTGTGGGTTACGGTATCTGCACCTTCTATCCGGAAGGCGAAGATGCAGAAAGGCATTTCCTTGACAAGAGACTCGCTGCTGTAGAGAAAGAACTTAAAGCCAAAAGAGAGAATTCCGATGCTTATGTCAGGCTGGCACGTGATGCTGTGGAGGCATATGTTCTCAGGCGCGAGATGATAAAAGTACCCGACGGACTGCCGGAAGAGATGCTGACTCAGCAGGCGGGAGCCTTCGTGTCCATACATAAGCACGGGGATCTGAGAGGCTGCATCGGGACTATAGCTCCGACGAGGAGCTGCGTTGCCGAAGAGATAATAGGCAATGCGATAAGCGCTTCAACAAGAGATCCGAGATTCCCGGCAGTGCAGCCGGATGAACTTGAATGGCTCGAGATCAATGTCGATGTCCTTGGGGAGCCTGAGGATATAGAGTCTGAAGATGAGCTGGATGTGAAGAAGTACGGAGTCATAGTCTCATCAGGGCGCAAGAGAGGGCTGCTCCTCCCTGACCTTGACGGTGTGGATACTGTAGAGCAGCAGGTCGATATCGCTATGAGAAAGGGCGGCATCAATAAGTTCGAAAAATATAAGCTGCAGAGATTCGAAGTTATCCGCCATTATTAGAAACGGGATCGGCTTCAGGATGCTCCGGATGAGCAATGTACATATATTAAATATGACAGAATAAACTGATATGGCTGTATGTGAAGTATGTTTCAGACACTGTAATATCGCTGAAGGAGGACTTGGGTTCTGCGGCGCGAGGACCTGCCTTGACGGAAAGGTCACAGCTGCCAACTACGGCAGGGTCACTTCGCTTGCCCTCGATCCGATAGAGAAGAAACCGCTTTCGAGATTCCATCCGGGATCCATGATAATCTCGGCAGGCAGCTACGGTTGCAACCTTAGATGCCCGTTTTGCCAGAACTATCAGATATCATGGTCAGAAGAGGCATTCAGATACGCGGAAAAGGCGGAGTACATATCTCCTGAAGAACTGGCAGATATAGCTGCATCATACCGCAGCCGCGGCAATATAGGTGTGGCCTTCACATATAATGAGCCGCTTATCGGCTACGAATACATCCGCGATACGGCAAGGCTGGTACATGAAAAAGGAATGGTAAACGTTATAGTGACCAACGGTACCGCGTCACTGCCTGTACTGCGGGAACTGGCACCTTTTATCGATGCCATGAATATTGATCTGAAGGGGTTTACTGACAGATATTACCGTGACATCCTCGGCGGTGACAGAGCGATAGTCATGGATTTCATAACAGAAGCGGCAAAAGACTGCCATATCGAGCTGACGACGCTGATCATACCCGGAGAGAATGATACAGAAAACGAGATGAGAGCGATGACGGAGTGGATAGCAGGTCTGACAGACCGGGACGGGAATGTCATCGGATCCGATATCCCGCTTCATATTTCCAGATTCTTCCCGAGATTCCACATGACAGACAGGAAAGCGACTGATGTCAGCAAAGTATACCGTCTCGCCGACGTCGCGCGCGAAAAGCTCAGATATGTGTATACCGGCAACTGCTGACCGGGCAGAGCAGAAAGCATAACAAGTCATCAAGGGCATAAAGGATAGGAAAAAATGACCAGAGTTGAGATCAACTGGGGGAAAGGAGCTTTTTATGGGCAACAAAAAGTTTGATTGCGTAGTGATCGGCGCAGGTCTCGCCGGCATGTCGGCGGCTGTCACGGTCGCTCAGGCAGGCAAAAAGGTCCTGCTGCTTGACCAGCACAATCTGCCGGGCGGATGCGCGTCTTCTTTTGTCAGAGGCCGTTTCGAGTTCGATGCCTCGCTGCATGAATTCTGCGGGCTGGGCAAACCGGGAGAATGGGCTCTTCCGGGCAGGATCATGATGGAAGAGCATGGCCTTGATATCAAGTGGCTGTGGATACCTGAGATGTACAGGTGCATCGGAACAACAAGGAGCGGAAAACATTTTGACGTCAAACTTCCTACAGGCGTAGATAATGTCATCGAAAAGATGGAAGAGATCGTACCGGGAAGCCGCGAGCCGATGAAGATCTTCATGTCGCTTGCCAAGGAGTGCGTCGATGCCAATGACTACTTCTCCGAACACATGTCGACTGTCAAGAAAGACGGTTTCCTCAAGACTGACAGCCTGTATTTCATGAAGAATTTCTCGAACTTTCTCAAGGTCGCAGAGAGACCGTTCAATGATGTTATGCGCAGCATCGGGATGCCGGAAGACGCGATAGACATCCTTGACGTCTACTGGACCTATATCGGTGCGGACTATTCCAAGATGAGTTTTGTACACCAGGCCTGGATGTTCTATATGTACGCAAAATACGAGCCAACTATAACGGTGGATAATGCGCACGGTCTCACGATGGCTGTAATCGATCGCTTCAGACAGCTCGGAGGAGAGCTCTGGCTGAATACCAAAGCCCTCAAGGTCTGCGGCGATAAAGACGGCAATGTGATCGGCGTCCTTACTGATGTCGGAATGGTCGATACCAATTATGTTATCGCTAACGTCAATCCGGAGATCGCTTACAACAGGCTGCTCGACGAGAACATCAAGGTCCCGCAGCGCGAGTTCAAGAGAGTGACTGCCGAGAAGCACGGCATCCGTTTCTTCAACGCATATGTTGCCTGCAACAAGAGCATCGAAGAACTGGGCATCAAGGATTATACGATCTTCATGCCGGGCTCATTTGACAACGCACAAAATATAAAAGATTCGAAGTCGTATGAAGACAATACGCACAGCGTTGTGGTCATATACAATGTCGTCAACCCTAAGGCTTCACCTGAAGGCACTACTGTCATGACATTTACCATCTGCTACACAGAGGATGTCTGGGGCGATTTCACCCAGAGAGAATACGTCCACAGGAAAGAAGAGCTGTTCAGGAAAGTCATGGACAACTTCGAGAAAGATACCGGCATAATAATCCACGACTGCATCGAGGAAATCGAGCTGGCCACACCGTGGACTTTTGCTCACTTCCTGAATACTCCGGAGGGGACCACCTACGGATACATGGTCGATGACTGGGATACGATGCTGTCGAGACTGATGGCGATCAGAAAAGACCAGCCGATCAGGGGCTTCAAGACATGCGGCGCTGCAGGAGCGAGAGGCGACGGCTACAACATGACTTATACGAACGGCCACGATATCGCGAAGATCATTCTGGAAGAAATGGAGGGCTAGGGAGATGTCAAAAGTAAAACTCAAAAAATACGGTTTGAAAGATATCATTTATTTCACCAACAAGCCTAAAGAGCGTGAAAAAAGGATCCAGGAAACTGTCCCTTCAAGATCCGGCGCCACATTCAAGTGCAACATCAAAGCCGCCCAGCGCCATCCGGATGAACAGGTCTTTGTGATCGACAGCATCAAAGACCACGGCAAAGGTGTCAAGACATATAAACTCATTAAAAAGGACGGGACCAATCCAGCATTTTTCCGCGCCGGACAGTATGTAGTGATACGTCAGGAGATAGAAGGCAAGCTGATCGCAAGGCCTGTATCGATCAGTTCAGGTCCGGCAGAGACCCTTGAGGGCAGGATGGATGTAACAGTCAAAGAGGTCGAGAACGGCTTCCTCTCGAAGTACATCATTGAGAACTGGAAAGAGGGAGACGAGGTCAGGACATCGGGACCACAGGGTTTGTTCTACTACGAAGGACTCAGGGATGAAAAGCATGTGATAGCTTGTTCCGGAGGAAGCGGGATCACACCTATCCTGTCGATGGCAAAGGCGATCGCCAGCGGAGACGAAGACTTCAGACTGACGATCCTGTATGGATCAAGGACAAAATCAGACATCCTCTTTGCTAAGGAATTCAACGAGGTCATGAAGGCAACTGATAAAGTGGAACTGGTCAACGTGCTCTCAAACAGCAAGGCAAAGGGCTGTGAACACGGCTTCATAACGGCTGAGCTGATTAAAAAATATGCAGGGGATGACAAGTTCTCACTGTTTGCTTCCGGTCCGCAGGCAATGTACAACTTTCTGGATGCTGAGGCTGACAAGCTGGAACTCGATCTCAAGCACTACAGAAAAGAGATCTTCGGATCCATCAAAGAACCATGGACGCTTCCGGGATATCCGGCAGAGGCGAAGGACAAAGTCTTCAATCTTAAGGTCATCATGTGCGGGGATGAATATAATATCCCATGCAATGCCAATGAGAATATGATCGTCGCTCTTGAGCGTGCAGGCATAGCAGGACCGAACAGATGCAGAGGAGGAGTATGCGGCTGGTGCAGGAGTAGGCTGATCTCAGGAGAAGTCTTTATTCCTGAACTTACTGACGGAAGGCGCGGAGCCGATAAGGAGTACGGCTACATACACCCATGTGCCACATTTGCACTGTCCGACGCCGTTATAGAGGTCCCTAACAGGAAATAAAAGACTAAGAAAAACCGCTAAAGTACCGGTAAAGAATGCCGGAAGAAAATATAAACGCGAAGGGTTATCATATTATGGATAGATTTATTGAAATAGTATTTATGGTGTTCTCAGTGATCGTTGTGCTGGCAGGTGTTGCCGTCCTGGTGATCGGGATCAGGAGGCGGATACATGAAAAGAAAAACTGTACACTGTCTACGTTCGGAATCGTCAAGGAAATCGAGTACAGCTATGATGATAAAGATTTTGAGCCGGATAAGCCCAGCACTGCACTGTACGGACTCAGGCTGCTGGTCAATATCGACGGTACTGAATACGATGTATTCAATGACGAATACAGTTCAAACTGCAACTATCGCAAGGGTGATGCTGTACCGATCATGATCGATCCTTATAACCCGAATGACTACTATATCAATGACGGATCTGCAGCAAGCATATTCCTTATCCTGCTTGGAATAGGAATGATAGTTGCCGGCGTGTTATTTGGCAGATACCTGTAGCAAAAAATATAAGTTAAAGGAGCACATAGTATTATGAAAAACGCGAAGCCGATTTCAGACGGCATGATCGCTTCCTTCAGGGAAAGCTATCACAGGGACGAGGCAGCCGGGGTCTACTCAGCAGCTCTCAGCAGGACAGAATTTGACAAGGTCACTTTTGACCCGTCAGCAGCAGCGGCACAGCAGAATCACTTCACGATCGATCTGCATACTTCTGCAGTCACCAATCAGAAGAAGTCAGGACGCTGCTGGCTCTTTGCATCCATGAATCTGTTCCGTGAGAAGGTCGCAGAGAAATGCGGTATGGAAAGGGCTGAACTGTCCGGATCCTACTTGGCATTCTGGGATAAGTTCGAAAAAGTCAACTTCTTCCTCGAGGGAGCCATCGATACAGCAGACCTTAAACCGGGAGACCGTACACTGGAGTGGCTTCTCCATGGTGTAGCAGACGGTGGACAGTGGGACATGATGACATCTATCGTAAAAAAGTACGGAGTCGTGCCGATCGAAGTCATGCCAGACAATGCTCAGTCGACTAACACCAGGAGCCACTGGGCTCTGATCAACAGCAAGCTCAGAAAGGACATGGTCGAGCTGAGACGCCTCACTGCCGAAAGCGGAGAAGATGTTGCGCGTGCAAGAAAAGAGGAGATGCTCGGTACATATTTCAGGGCGCTCTGCATCCTGTACGGAGAGCCGCCGGCAAAATTTGACTTCATATACGAAGACAAAGACAAAAAATATCATATCGACAGAGGGATCACTCCGCTCGAGTTCTTTGACAAATACGTCGGGCTCGACCTCTCTGATTACGTGAGCGTCATCAACTCTCCGACAGCTGACAAACCTTTTGACAGGTCATATACTGTCAAGTACCTCGGAAACACCGTCGAACAGGGCGTCAGGTATCTGAACCTTCCGATGTCAAAACTGGAGATGATCGTTGTTGAACAGCTCAGAGCCGGAGAGCCGGTGTGGTTCGGCAGCGACTGCCACAAGTACGGCAACGGCGGGACCGGCATATGGGATCCTGACTCATATACGGCAGAGAAGATGCTCGGGATGGATACGACGATGCCTAAGGAAGATCGTCTGGACTTCTGCGACAGTAAGATGAACCATGCGATGGTGATCACAGGAGTCAACCTGGACGAAAACGGAAGGCCTGACAGGTGGAAGATCCAGAACAGCTGGGGTGAGGACAGCGGCCTCAAGGGCTATTTCATCGGAAGTGAGAAGTGGTTCAGAGAATTCGTCTACCAGATCGTAATCAACAAAAAGTTCCTCACAGAAGAGCAGATCGCTGCATATGAAAGCGATCCGATCGTTCTTGAACCGTGGGACCCTATGGGGGCATTGGCACTGTAAAGGGACCTGGGGAAAGGTATCTGTGATATCAAAACAAGATTAAATAAAAGGAAACAGGGGGCTGATCCATGAATTATATATTTATCTCACCGGCTTATCCGGTCACATGCACTTATTTCTGCGACCGCCTCAGCAGGTTCGGAGTGAATGTACTCGGCATCGGGGATGTCCCGTACGATACTTTGAACGATCAGCTGAAAAGCGCGCTGACCGAGTATTACTATGTAGATACGCTTGAGGATTACGACCTGGTATACCGGGCTGTCGCTTTTTACATCCATAAGTACGGCAGGATAGACTGGCTTGATTCACTGAATGAATACTGGCTCCCTGCGGATGCCAGGCTGCGGACTGATTTCAATATTGCGACCGGGACTCGTTCGGGCGAGATAGATGATCTTATTAAAAAGTCCGGCATGAAGAGGATCTTCCTTGAAGCAGGGATACCGACAGCACGCCAGCATATCGTTACAGACTTCGATTCGGGAAAGGCTTTTGCGGCAAAGACCGGCTATCCTGTGATCGTAAAGCCTGATATAGGAGTTGGCGCGAACGGTGCTATGAAGATCGACACGGAAGAAGAACTGAACGATTTCTACAATGACCTTCCGTCCGAGCCTTATGTCATGGAAGAATTCATGTGCGGTGATATCTGCACATATGATGCTGTTATAGATTCGCACTGCGAGCCGCTGTTCGAATCTATGTGCACATATCCGCCGGTGATCGATTCAGTGCAGAATGATGAGAATATCCATTATTATACGGCAGCCTATGTACCTCAGCAACTGCGGGAACTGGGCAGAAGGGCTGTGAAAGCATTCAGAGCGAGCAGCCGTTTTGTGCACTTCGAGTTCATCAGGCTCTCCGAGGACCAGGAGGGCATCGGTAAAGCGGGTGATTTCGCAATAATGGAGGTCAACATGCGTCCGGCGGGAGGGCATGACCCGGATATGATGAACTTCGCTCAGTCAACAGATGTTTTCAGCATCTATGCCGAAATGGTCACTGAAGACAGGCGTCTTCAGCCGGAATCTTCTGAAAGGTATCTGTGCGCATATGCAGCCCGCAAGGACGGACATGCTTTTACTCACAGCCATGAGGAGATCATGGAGCGTTACGGCAGCGATATCGTGATGCAGGAAGAGATGCCGCCGATAGACTGGCCGTCGATGGGGCGGTATGTATATATGGCAAAGTTCAGGGATAAAGCAGAAATGGACGTATATTTTGCATTCGTCCTCGGGTAAGAACTGAGCATCAGCAGAAAAGGATCATAATCGATAGTAATGGCTATTCACATAGTACTGGTAGAACCGGAGATACCACCCAATACGGGAAACATAGCGAGGACGGCTGCCGCGACCGACAGTGTCCTTCATCTTGTCAAGCCTCTGGGTTTCAGCCTTGATGAAAAAAGTCTCAGAAGAGCCGGCCTGGATTACTGGCCTTATGTCACGCTCGAGGTCCATGACAGCCTCGAAGCTTTCATGGATAAATACGGTGACAGAAGATTGTGGCTGGCAACGACAAAAGGGGACAAGATCTATACAGAGGCAGATTTCAGAGACGAGGACATGATACTCTTCGGCAGAGAAACGGCCGGGCTGCCTGCTGATTTCATTGCAGCCAGAAAAGACCGGGCGATCCGCATCCCGATGAGCGAGAGCACACGCCTCAGGTCCTTCAATCTGTCCAACGCTGCGAATATCGTGCTGTTTGAAGCGCTGAGACAGCTTGACTTCCCGGGGTTGAAATGAGCATTGATAACATGACGGAGCAGACTGCCCGTATCACAGCAGAAATATGAGTAATCTTATTACTAAAACAACAGAACTTGCCATGTCTGTAACGCTGACATATATCAGGCAAGGCGATATCGTGATCGATGCGACATGCGGCACCGGGCAGGACACGGTAATGCTTGCACGTGCAGTCGGCAGCGAAGGATCAGTATATGCTTTTGATATTCAGAAGAAAGCTATGCTGCTCACAGAGGAGAGACTCAGAAAGCACGGTTTCAGCAATGTGCATTTCATCATGAAGTCGTTTTCCTCAATGAGCGAGCATATCCCTGAAAACAGCGCATCTGCTGTTGTGTTCAATCTGGGATATCTCCCCGGAGGAGACCACAGCATAACTACAACGGCAGAAACGACCCTCGAAGGACTTGCCTGTGCGCTCAGGACGATACGCGCGGGAGGCATAGTCACGGTAGTCCTCTATGATGGGCATGAGGAAGGCGCCGCGGAAAAGAAGGCCGTGCTCGAGTGGGCGAGAGAGCTTGATCAGAGAAAGTACCATGCTGCTTTTGTCAGCCTGATCAACCAGGACAATGATCCGCCAGAGATACTTTGGGTAACAAGGAAACACTGACGAACAGCATATGATTGACGTAGAATACTCAACAGAAACGAAGGCATACTCTTGGATTAAGGAGAACGCAGATGAGAAAAAGACACTTTTTGAAAACTGCTTTTGTCGGAGGCCGGCTGATAACCGGGAGGCATAAATCGGCTATAGAGGATTCGCTTGTCATGATCGACCAGGGCAGATTCGTATATGCCGGCGTGAGGAATTATGACATGGCACCAAGCCTTGAAGGCTATGATGTCGTTGATGTCACAGGCAAGACCCTGATGCCGGGGATCATCGACTCACACCTTCATTTCAGCGGCAATCTCAACGACAATGATTCTGACTGGGTGAGAGAACCTCTGCTGCAGAAGGCTGTCGTGGCTGTCCAGCAGGCACATGACTGTCTGGAAAACGGACTGACCACGGTAGGTGAGATATCCAGATTTGGTATCCCTATAAGGGATATGATCAACGAAGGTCAGATGCAGGGACCAAGGGTCATCGCTACAGGCAGGGGCTTTTGCGCGACAGCTTCCCATGGAGATTCGCACAATTGCTCTATACAGGAGGTATATGAAGGTCACCCTTGGGCTGAGGCGGTCGATGGTCCGTGGGAGCTTCGCAAAGCTGTAAGGCGCAGACTCAGAGAGTGCCCTGACGCCATCAAGATATGGGCGACCGGAGGCGGCATCTACAGATGGGACACATCCCGCGATCACCACTATACATATGAAGAAATAAAAGCCGTCGTTGATGAGTCTGCGATGAGAGGTATTCCTGTATGGTCACACACATACGGAAAGACGACTCTTTCCGTTGAAGCCGGCGTGGATTTCATCATACACGGTTTTGAGATAGACGAGCAGAGTATGGATAAGATGTACGAAAAAGGGATCTATTTCTGCCCGACGATCAACTTCCTCCCTGCATGGCTGTCAACGTATCCGCCGGCTTACATACCGGGCGTGCATGACAAGTACGAGGGGGCAACACTTGTTGACAAAGAACTTGCAAGGCTCTATGACAACGTAAACAAAGCTTACAAGATGGGCGTCATAGTCACTGCGGGATCTGACAGCTTCAACCTCGATTCGACCCCATACGGAATCACCACTATAGGCGAGATACATAAATTCGTGGAATGCTGCGGCATGAGCGAGATGGACGCCATAATAGCAGGAACGGCCAATGGCGCGAGAGCTCTCGGCTGCTATCATATAACAGGATCTATCACCAGAGGCAAGAATGCCGACATGCTGGTGATCGATGGGAACCCGCTCAAAGATATCCATGATATCTGCGTAGAGAATATGGAAATGGTCATCAAGGACGGTGAGGAAGTCATCCGTTACAGGGAAAAGAAGTAGGCAGGAGGCGGAAAATGGATTTCAATAACAACGAAGTAGGAAAGGCACTCGGACAGGTCCTTACATTGCAGTATGATTACCCGCCTAACGGAGAGGGTTCAGTAGGTTACAAGGGAAATAACCTGTATAGATTCAGGATGGAAGATGTAGAAGAGATCAGCAGATTTCTTGGTAAAAGAACTGAACATTATAAACACTCTTATAACATAGAGACTCTGGCACAGGAGATAATCACAGACCTGCTGGACCAGGGACTGATCACATACGGCGGAAATGAATTCAAAAAGCAGCAGAAAGAGCGACACAGTATCTGAATAAGTGCAAACAGATAGTATCATCGCCAAAGACTTAACATGAAGGATGTTTGTATATGAAAAGCAGAGAACTGTTAGGCTATCTGATAGGACTGATCTTATTCGTGGTCCTTATACCACTGATAATGTGGCGCGTGTCCGGAGAAGTTCACCCCGGGACAGGCAGGATCATCTGCCTTGCTGTTCTGGCAGCTTCAGGGATCGGTCTCAGCATATGGTCGATAGTGTATATGAAAAATGTCGGCAGAGGAAATCCGATGGATGCGTTCAACCACGAAGTGGCTCCCCGCACGACTGAGCTGATGACAGAAGGCCCGTACAGGATATGCCGGAACCCTATGCTCCTTGGGGTATTCATATACTATGTGGGTATTATCATCTGCCTCGGAACATGGCAGTCAGCCCTGGTGTTTGCAGTTTACTTCGCGATCATGATGGTGCAGGTAAACCGCGAAGAGACTCGTCTTGAGCAGGACTTTGGCGACGCATACAGGGAATATTGTAAGAGGACAAAAAAGCTTATACCATATATCTGGTAGCTGCATGGCAGTCAGTACTGATAGGAAATTGAAACAGAGCAGACGCTCTGTTTTCTTTTTGCGGGAATGCGTAATGCAAAGATGTCCCCTCCTGTATACTTACTCCGCCGGCTGCAGGAAACCTGCATTTCATTCATATAAATGTGCATTTCATCAGTTATCCGCGGGTTGCTTTCATGCGAATGGTATTATGCAGACAGAAAGAAGTTCGGAAAGACTATTCAAAAGTGGAAACAACCGGAAAGGAAAAACAGGTGAACAAAATGAAGAAGAGCAGCAGGATATTCGCAATTATGATCGCGATAATGATGATGGGCTCAGCAGTTCCGGCATTCGCTGACAGCGAGGGTCTGCAGGGTGTTGATACAGCAGATGCTGTTGAAATGCAGGATACAGAAAATGCAGCAGTGACAGATGCTGAGACAAGAGAAGACAGTGAAATAACAGTAGTAACAGATACTGAAACTGCCGACGACAGTGAAGATGCAGTTTTGACTGATGTTGAGAGCGGAAATGACAGCGAAATTACAGATGTATCGGTACCTGAGGAAGGCATTGAAGAAGTATCGGTAGAAGATCTTGAAGCGCTGACTATGGGAGATGCAGAAGAAGTAACAAATGAGGCGATGGCTGCTGCAGTCAGTCCTGGAAGTGCACAGACCATACAGTTCACTTCAGTATATTATGGAGGTTTCACTGACGGATCGAATCAGAAGATACATTACTATAAGTTTACGACAAAAAGCCAGAAGACGAAATATACGCTGATGGCTATGGCCACAGCATACAATGAAAACGGTTTTCCGGGACTGGATTTTGAACTGCTCGACCGCAATCTGAATCTCGTTCTGCCTGACGGAAAAACTTCCAACAGTCTGGGCAGATGGTTATACCTGTATGACGGCGTTGGTGATTCAGGAAGCATGGCATACTCTTCACTGAATACCGGATCGGTATACTACATCAGGGTCACCAACAAAAGCATTGGCAGCTGTTCAGGCAACCTGATGTACAGACTCGGCGTGTCAGCGGGTTCACAGGTCCCTGATGTAGCCGGCGGGACTGCAATCAGTTTCGGCAAGTGGTACAATGGCGAATTCAAAAAGGGAACAAGAGTGAAACATACCTACTACAAGTTCACCTCATCCGCATTCGTAAGAAAGTATACTTTGATGGCAAGCAATACTAAATACGACAGTAACGGATCAAGCCCGCTTGATATTCAGCTGCTTGACCGCAATCTGAATCTCGTTCTACCGGACGGAAAAACTTCCAATAGTCTGGGCAGATGGATATACCTCTATGGTGTCGGTCAGTCCGACAGCAGAACTTACAGCTCGCTGAATGCAGCTCAGGTATACTATATCAAGGTAAGCAATTACGATAGCTATTCTGGCACTAACGGATTCGCTGTAAAGGTAGACTGCCAGACAAAGGATTCCCAGCAGACAACACAGACACAGCAGACAGGACCTTCAACAGGATCAGGTGAGATAAGATACTTCGATAAAGTGTACTTCATCGTCAGGGACGGTTCGACATATTCGGTCAGGCACAGCGGTCAGACGGGAGCAGTAACGGTCAATCTGCACAAGGCAGCCGACAAAAAGACGATAACTATCCCTGCATCGATCACTGACAATTCAGGCACTGTCCGCACCGTTAACGGTATATCACCATATGCATTCAGCGGCAGCAAAGCTAAGACTGTAAATATAAAGACAACAGCACTCACCAGAGAGAGCGTTTACAACAGCCTGAATGGTTCCAGAGTCAAAACGATCAAGGTCAAGGTGCCTGGAGGAAAGAAGGTAAGAAAGGCATTTGTAAAACAGTATAAAAAATTCTTTAAGAAGAGCAATTGCGGCAAGAAAGTAAAAGTAAAGTAGCAACACAGGCCGCGACCCCGCAGCATAGACATATCGGCAGCCTCCGTTTTACCGGGGGCTGTTTTTCTGTGCATACACACTTCTTTTAAGCAGAAATCCATAAGTGTGTGTTATTATAAACAGGAATAGTTTATGAAAACACTTGAGTAAAATAAAGCAGCAGTAAATATTTTCAGGTTATGAAGAAGTTTTTTGTCATATTGCTTGCAGCGGCGGTGCTGTTTTTCGGCGGAGTATACTTTCTGTATCAGCCGCCTGCTGACAGGTTTCCTGCTACGACCAGGATCAACAACATAGATGTGACAGGCCTGACGATCGATGAGGCTGAGAAGAAGATCACAGAGAGCAGAACGAACAGAGACTTTCAGTTTATATACAATAAAGTGATTTTTCCTGTCTCCATGAAGACTCTTAAATTTGACATAAATGCAGGTTCGATACTTACTTCTCTTACATATTATGAGAAACTCAGATATTTCCTGCACATGGAGAACAGATTTGAAGTACCGATAAAGCCGGCTGAATCGGAAGAGTTTCTCGGGGAAATAGAAAAGCTGCCTTTCTGCGACAATACAGGCAAGGAGAAGACAACGGACGCATATGTGGATCTGTCGGATTTCGAATTCCGGACGGTAAAGGAGAAGATCGGGACCGAAGTCGACCCGAAGCGGGTAAGAGACATCGCTTATGAAAATATCACCAACGGTAACTACGCTGCAGAGCTTATCGATGAGGATATGATCAGGCAGCCTGAACTTGTCGCAGATTCGGATGAATTCAGAGAAAGACTCCAGTACTGTAAAGACAATCTGTCTTTCAAGCTTGAATACGATACAGGAGACGGGACTGAGGTAATCAGACCTGAGCAGATCGACAAGATGGTCACATACACCGATGGGGAACCGGAATTCAGTAAAAAGCAGATCAAAAAATTCATAAAAAATCTGGCTTCAGAGCTCAATGAATACAATGAGTCTTATAATTTCACTACATCAGGCGGTTCGCAGATAACAGTGAAGGGCGTCACGTATGGCAGGGCAATCGACCAGGATGCCATGACCAAAGAGCTTAAGAACGCGCTGAAGGAACAGAAATCCAAGTCCCTGGATATAAAGTGGTCCCAGCTCAAATACAACAATGGAAAAGGAATCGGGAACAGCTATATCGAGATATCTATCCCGGGACAGCATGTGTGGTGCTATAAGAACGGCGAACTTGTTGTTGACTGTGCCTGTGTGACAGGTGCTCCGGGCCATGATACAGCAAGGGGAGTATTCTTTATCAACTACATAACCGGACCTACGACCTTGCGCGGATACAATGGAGACGGGACAAAATACGCCAGCCCGGTCAATTGCTTCATGCCGTTTTACGGAGGCCAGGGCCTGCATGGTTCTAACGGGTGGCGAAGCCAGTGGGGCGGCGAGATCTATAAAACAGCCGGCTCACACGGATGCGTGAACTGTCCTGATGCAGCAGCCAGGAAGATAGCCGATACTGTAAGCGCAGGATACCCGGTTGTGATCTATTAAAGTCTGTTGAACATATGGATGGCTGTACAGCTTGGATCATGAGCTGCGCAGCCATCTTTTTTGATGTTTTTTCTTTGACATCGGCAGTATCGGACAGACTTTCAGATTTGCATATAGTCAGCACTTATACTGTTTGATATAATAAAATACTAACACTTAAACTGAGCAACTATTCCGCCAATTATCAGACAGGCTGAACACATAGAAACGGGAGTAACGATATGTCAAGTAGGGTAAAAAGATTCCTCGCTGTAATGATGACAGCAGCGTTTATCGTCCTGGGACCGATACCTTTTATCTGCATGAACAGCAGTGTCAATGCTGAAGTGGGGTCCATCGCTGACGGTGAAGACATCACATATGATAAGAACGGAGGCGTATTGGCAAGCATGGGCTTCGATACGTCAAAAATGCCGGACACCTATGATCCGGACGCGACAACGAACCCTTATGGATCAGATGTATCCATGCTGAACGAAGTAAAAGAAGGTGTATGGTTTGATATGACGGGCAAATCCGGCTCAGCGCCATCCACTATTCTGTACGGGCATAACAAGAGATTAAACGGAAGCTATGACGAATTCACATCCGGTTCTATCAGGAAAGGAATGTCGCCGTGGCTTGGAAAAGATGACTTTGTTTATGCTGTCAAGTGCGATATAACCGGTGACGGCAGGGACTCAGCTCTTGCTGTGGTGTATACACATTACACAGACTTCAGCGCAACTCCGGACAGAAATATATACATGTGCCTGTATGATCCTGCCAGCGGCAGACATTCAGAGCCTTTTGTAATATCAAGCTTCTATCAGGACCCTAATGATCTTCTCCTCTTCAACTATCTGGTACAGTCACAGCTTCAGATCACAGCGGGGGACTATGATAAGGATTCAGTAGACGAGATCGCTGTTTTTTCACCTGCACAGGGCATGAGTGAAGAAAACAAGATCATGTTTTTCGACCTTACTGATGGCAAGGACTGTAAAGACCCATTCAATAAATCCTCCTGGAGGCATTCGTGGAACTACATGCTTCCTCTATCCAGTGAAAGGGTAATAACAACAAGTATCACCGGAGGAAGGTATGCAGTCAATATGTATAACAATCTTGATCTTACTTCCGGGGATGCGGATAACGACGGCATTTGTGACCTTGTCATATCTTACGGTGCTTCCGATACAGACTATGGCAGGGGCGTGACGGAGGGGGATACCTCCATAACACGTTCGATCCCGAGCAAGTCGGTTTTACTGTATGGAAGTGATACGGGTCAGATGCTCAGGGATTCACAGGTGATCTCTTACGGCGGAACAGACCTCATCAGAGTGTCATTTGCTTTCGGCGATGTTGATGCTGACGGAAATGAGGACATGTTCATCGCGGGACAGGCGCAGAATGAGCAGGCGGATAATTTCTCCAGAATGATCGGGAGATACATATATGACAAGGAAAAAGCTGCGATGACGCTTGAATCCATGCAGAACATGAAGGTGGTAAGCGGAACATGGGTGAATGAAAGCGGTGATACAAAAAAGTTCCATTCGGCTAACGGCTGGGATGGATATTATTACAGTGTTCCTCTGATGAAAACTAATCTTGCGGTTGGAAAAATCATGGGAGACGCCAGTGATACGAAAATCTATCTGGACAGCGTACTCTATTCATATGACGGTGGAAAATATGAGATATCAGATGAACTCGAAGATGCATCCGTTAATGATAAAGGCAAAAACAAAGGCAGCTGTGTTTTCGGCGGAAGCAAGGCAATGAAGGGGCGCGCGGGCAATTCGAATAAGCAGTCAACATACTACGAATTCGGAGCAGACTGCGGGAATTTCACTGCCGCGCCATCGGATTATGTGCTGGTAAACAGAGTCAGCACCACCAAGTCTTCGTCAGTATTTTCCGGCGATCAGGACATCGAAGCGACATCGTCGATACTGTTTGTCGACAGTAAGGGAAATCTCACCAGGAAAGATCCTGTACACGGCAATAAAGAATATGATGGCATAAAAGCCAGGAACCATTCCACCGGCGTTCCTGTTCTTGCTGTAGCTGCAGATACTGATGTGGATGGTCTTGTTGCTGAATACACCGGAGAGCACAATATCCAGTATCAGAATCCGGCTGTACTCGCTGTACTCGCTTCACCTCCGTATTTCAGGGATGTCGCTGCGTATGATGAAAATGATATGCTCGTCTATCTCACCACTGAATACGGGAGCAGTAACGGAGTTGCACATGGACATGAAACTTCATTCTCAAGTACCCTCGGCGGATTTGTAAATACATCTATCGGTGCAGACAAGGCGTATTTTATATTCAATGTTGGCGTTGGATGGGCCAGAGAAGAGACCTGGGGCTGGGAAAAGGAGAGAGTTTTCGAGATGTCGTATGCGACTGAGGCCGGAGAAGATGCCGTGGTCATGTACTCCATACCAACGGAAAACTACACATATAAAGTACGGGGAGTTTCCGTAGACGACGACGGCAATCTGCAGGAATTCACCAATATTATGGTAGTGCCGAAACCGCACAAGCCGGTCACTCAGACACTTACTCTTGAAGACTATAACGAGATACAGAGCAGATACTCTGATAAGCTCCCTGATGTGACAAAGTACCTCAAATCAACTCCGGGAGATCCGTCATCCTATCCGAGGAATGAAAATGATATCCCGGCAGAAGCGAAATCTCATATTGACAAGAATACATATCATCCGATCGACATGGGTGAAAAATGGGCGGGGGTCGCTTTTGGCAGCGGCAGCATCACGCAGACATTATCTTATTCCAAGGAGACCCGCGACAGGTATGACAATTATATGGATGGAGCATACTTCAGCACCGAAATAGGTGGCGGTAACTCTACGGATGCCATTCTATTCTTCCATACTTTTGAAGCCGGGGGTGCATTTGAGTTCAGCCAGGTCTGGGGTGATACCAAAGCAACCCTTGCCGGTGCCGACTGCTCGGGAACACTCAAGAACATGCCGAGAAGCGCTAAGGGCTACGGTTATGATTTTTCGTGGAAACTGTTCAAGTACAATATCAAGGATAAAGGCTGCACCTTCCCTGTAGTTACATATATCGTTGATGATGTTTCCAGTCCTCCGGAGCTTCCGGAAACGATCGAGCAGGACTTCGACAATACTACAGACTCTCAGATCGCTCTGACATGGACGTACAATAAGGGCAATCCGCAGGCCTTTGACATATACAGATATGAAGACTTCCCGATCGGCGGCGGCGATAAGCTGATCGGAACAGTCAGCGGCAGCAACTATAAGATCATGAAAGACGAAGACGGGAATACGATGAGGGATAAAGACGGACACGTCATCCGCGAGTATTCATTTGTCGATACAGATCTTACAGCTGATACCAAGTACGAATACAGGATGAAAGTCAGGACGGCGAAGCTTCCGGGAGAGAGCATCTTCAGTCCTGTTATCGAAGCGAGAACAGATGTCGGCACCAAGCCGGAGCTCTCACTTTCTGCAGATGAGCTGACAATCTATCCTGACAGCACATACAACGTCAAAGTCAATCTGGCTGATCCTGAAAATTATCAGAGCAACATAAGCTATCAGTGGCAGAAATATGACGCTAAAAAGCGTATATGGGAAGATGTCGAGGGCTGCAATAAGCAGAAACTCTATTTCTTCAACTGTTCTGATGATGATGAAGGCACTTACAGATGCCGTGTGAATCTCGTCAGAAAAGTCGAGAGCGGACCGCAGTATATATCAGCGTTTACAGACAGCTGTACTGTAGCATACTCACTCAGATCAGTTGAATTCGGCAAAATGCAGGTCTTTGAAGGAACCGGCAATTCGCGGACCAATACAGGGATCAGCGTAAAACTGACCAATACCAATCCGGCCAGTCTGGAAAAACCTACCGGCATGGTCACGTTTGATATCTCAGGTCCTAACGGAACCATCAAGGTAGCAAGTCTGATAGATGAAGAAACAAGTGAAGCTACAGTAAACAGCATTGAAGACCGCATCGGAGATCTGGGACAGACTTCATTCGTTGACGGCGGATATGTGATCACTGCTTCATATGAAGGAAGCGGGATATTCTATCCGGCGAAGTCTCCGGAGGAGTATCACTACTTAAGGAATATCGATCAGAGCAAGTTCCTGTCAATGAAATCGTCATACATTTTCGGCGAAGATATTGCAGAAACAGCCGGGCTTTTCGATTACAAAGCCACAGCAGGCGGTGTGTCGAGGACAGATCTGACAGATAAGATCACAAAATTCAAATTCTATCAGGTAACCGAGGACGGCCTGGGCAAGACCGGCGATGCCGTAGCTGAATACGTGCTTTCCGAGACTTCAGGAAAAGCACCGGTACCTCTGAACAAGAAGCTGACAAGGCGTGCATATGTCGAGGCTTATATCGAAGGAAGTGAAGAGCCGGCCGCATCAATGGTGATAAGAACACGCAAGATCCAGCTCCAGCTTGATATCAATGACAAGATAACCGGTACAGGGGAACTTCTGGAATTCCTGTCTCACAAGGATGTGAAGCTTTCAAACGGCATGGATCCGGAGGCGAAGATCATAGAGACAGATTCCGGTACGAAGAAGAGCCTGTCTGAATTCCTGCTGTTCAATTATTACCAGCAGAACGGAGACCTCATCTGTAATTCAGACTGGACTGAAATAAACAGGGAGCGGTTCATACCGGCATCCTACTATGCGACCGTAGCATTCAGACCTCACGTTGAAGAAGAGATAAACGATCAGGGTGAATGGGTTGAAATAGAAAGTGAAAGCGAGGCAAGCTGGTTCTTCAACCCTACCTATAAGGGCGGAAGATTCATGGTAGTCGGCAACTTCTATCATATATCTGCCGGACCTAAGGATAAGAGCACGGGAAGCGTCAGAATGATCTCCCCGGATAACAAGACGGACTTTACCGATGAAGGATATGTAGGAGGGACCAAGCTCGTCCTCAAAGCCGAGCCGCATCAAGGGTATGAGATCAGCAAATGGATCATAAACGAGTGCGGGACAAAGAGGACCGTATACGGATCGGATATACTGAATTACACCGTGAGAAGTCAGAATACTGAAGAAAACGGTGAAATCACGATCACTGCGGAAATGAAGCCTAAGGAAAGCAGGCTCAAATATGAAGCGGTAGGAGACGGCGGTATCACTGTAACTCCGTCGGTAGGTAGCGGCGATAATGTTCTCGCCGGAACAAAGCTGCGCTTCAAGGCTATTCCGCAACCGGGATGGAGCTTCAAAGAATGGAGATTCACCACTCTCGGAGGAAACAATGCTGTATCCGGCGGAACCCCTGATGAAGATGGCAGCAACACTAAGGAAATCACTATGCCTGACGGCTCCGCTGAAGTATATGCACTTTTCTCGAAGTACAGTGCTGATGTGACCGCATCTGCTGGTCTGGATGTCCTCTATGTGAATAATGGAGGCGATCCGTACCATGATGAAGGTGAACTTGTCATGACTGAGAAAGGGCGGAATGTCCCTAGAGGGTCAGTTGTTATTGTCAGGACCAAGCAAGGCATAGAACTCGCTCCGGGAGCATCCTGGAATGTCGTGGCTGTCACCAATGACGGCATCGTCAGTATTCCTGTGACTGAGACCATGTCGCAGGGAAGAGAGGCCTGCACATTCACCCTTCCGGAAGACGCTGTATCATGCTCTGTATCCGTACCGACTGTAATTGGTAAATTCACGGTACAGGCTGAGACGGAAGGCGTTCAGTTTACGATCTCTGTTGACGGACAGGAGATGGACGGAAGCACTGTAGAAGGTATTCCTGCCGGGTCACAGGTAGACATCAAGGCCAAGACCACCAGAGATCAGCGTCTCTCTGGATGGATCATTAACGGAGAAAAGAAAGGCTCAACTGATACACTGTACTCATGCAACATCACTGAAAACATGAGCGTTGCGGTTACAACGGAACCTGTTGATGAGTATTTACTCAAGATAAGAGCTGAAGGCGGAGGTACTCTGAATTACGTCATAACCGATACTGAAGGAGTAGAAGTTGGCAGAGGCGATGTAGGAGAAACTCCTGAGGATGAAGATGATCCTGTTGTTTCCGTATATCAGGGAGATTCAGTGATCTTCAGGGCATCAGAAAATAATACTGAGTACACCCTCACTTCTATCTCCATGGATGGAGTGAAACAGGATCTTACTGAAGGAACCTTCACGATAAACTCAATAGAAGGAGATACTGAAATACTGGCCAGATTCGGTCCGAATACTTACCAGGGCGCTAAATTCACCAAAAACTTCAGGAGTGAAGGGGCAATGCTCCTCGATGAGAACGATGATGAGATCGCTAATGAAGAGATACTGACAGTACCGAAGAACAGAGAAATCGAGTTCAGTGTGGTGCTGTCGAGAGAGAGATACTGCTATGTAAATGTTAACGGTGCAGATGAAGATCTTGAGCCGTATAAAACAGAGGAAGTTGATCAGGACTGGAAAAAATACTATTTCAGAACGGAAAGTATAACCACTGATATAAGCATTAGCGCAGCAGACCATCAGACTTATTATATAGACAGCAAGAACGTGATGACCAGGTATCTTGCAGCAATGGCGGCTTCGATCTCGTTAAACAGACCGTATGACCAGCCTGACGGTGTCCTGCTGACTGATATAGATATGTCAGAAGGAAATATCAAAGTTACTGCGCCGATAGCTGAAATGTACGGGCGCTTTGACGGAAATGGGTACACGATATCAAATCTGTCGGTCAAGAGGGCCAGCGATGTAGAGCCTAGAGCAAGTAATTTCCTCGGGATCTTCGGAACAATACATGAGGAAGCATATATTAAGGACGTTGTCTTCAAAGGAATCAACGTATATGCCGATAACAGCAGCATACCGGGAAATGGAGATGGATGCGGTATTCTGGCATACAAGAACTACGGCACGATCAGCGGAGTAACGATACTTGATTCAGAGGCAGACATACTATTCCCTAATAGAAATTACTATATAGGCGGACTCGCTTATGAGAATCTGGGTGTCATAGAGCACTGCATGGTAAGCGGGCTTACGCTCGAGACAGATCACTATTTTGACCCTTCAGGAGCAGGAGGGGTGGTATACAACCAGCTCGAAGGATCTGAAGCAACAGCGTACATGACGGGCAACTATTTCGAGAACGTGCGCGTATATGATCATGGCGAGATGGGCAATGCATATTCATATATAGTAGCTATGGAGAATTTTGATGGTGATCTTAATAAGGGTAACTTCACCTCGAACTATCACAAACAGGCGTATGGTGCGATAGACCACCATGGAATCAATGTAATCACTGAGTTTACAGAGAATAAGGATGATCAGGAAGCAGCTGAAGCTGAAGCAAAGACAGCTGAATTCTCAAGGAAGCTCGCTTACAAAATAAACAAAGAACTGGGCGAAAAGGTCTGGGGTGTCACAGGTAACACTGAAAATGACAAAGGAATCTACCTGCTGTCCAGAAGGCTGAATGGAGAAGAAGGTAAATATTATGCTCCGGTCAAGGTAGAATATATATTTGGTACAAAGAGAGCAACCCGATACATTGTACCTGGCGAGCTCGTACTTCCGGGAGCAGAACTCTTTGGTGACTCTGCACCTGATGCATGGGAAGTCGGTGATAAAGCATATCTCCCAGGCGACACAATAGAGGTCCGGAGCGATATTCTGATAAGCGGCATCGCAGACACTGCAGAATATGTTGCCAGCCTGTCAGTTGAGTCAGAGTCCGGAACTGTCACCGCCTACTACAAGAATATAGACGATGCTTTGAGGGATGCTGCTGCGAACACAACGGATGATCAGGAACTTAAGATCATAGGAAATGCTGCTCCTTCGGGCGATGCTCTGAACATCGGTGCCAATACGACCCTGACAGTCACAGACGATGCGACCCTTACGATCAGCAAGAACATGCAGATCAACAATAAGGGAACTATCAAGGTTGAACCTGGAGCAACTGTCCACAAGTACGGCAGCCTGCTTAATGAAGGCAAAGTGGTGATCGAAACAGCGGATGAAGAATTATCTGAATTCTACAACTACGGAAGTCCTTTCTATGATAAGGGCGAAGTGGAAGGAAGAGAACACATCAGCTGTAAGCCACATATATTCGGAGAGTGGACATATGCAGAAACACCTGACGAGCAAGGAAGGTGGACAAGGACAAGCACCTGCAAGGTCTGTGGAAATAAGAAGACTGAAGAAGTACAGCCGAATCCTCCTGCGGTAAAGGTGGACAGCATCGAGATCACAAGAGAGCCTGATAAGATGGTCTTTGAAGTCGGGGATCAGTTCGATGACACAGGATTGATGGTCACTGCGAACCTTACTGACGGAACAAAGGCAGCCGTGACCCAGTACACACTCACACTTAAACTCGGAGAGGATGAGTCATCTGTCAGCAACGGCGATGTACTGGATGTTGAAGGTACAGGCAAAGTAGTAGTGTCTTATGATAAGTTCACTGCTGAATATGATGTCGTGATAATCAACACATCAGAACTCCTGACTCTGACAGACGGAGACGGTAAGGATATCACAGAAGCTGAGATGGAGCCGGGAGATGTCCTTTCACTTAAGGCATCACTGAAATCCAGGCTGCCGTATAAGACTCGCTTCAGCTGGGCCGCAGAAGATGGCAGCATCGCTGCGGTAAGCCCGAGCGATACAGGTGAATCATGTACAGTTACTGCCGGCGAGCCGGGAATGACAACCGTCACAGTCTCTGTCACGGACGAAAAGGGAAGACCGGTCCAGTCGATCAATCCAAGAACAGTCCGGATAAACTGCATGAGCCACATTACTGACATTACGATAAGCGAAGCTGACATCAATGTAAGCAAGGGCGAAAGTCATGAGATGAAGGTCGACATCACGCCATCCAATACTACAGATTCTGTAACTTGGAGCACATCGGATGAAAGCGTTGCTGTCGTTGATGAAAACGGCGTGGTGACCGGAACAGGCGGAGGCGAAGCTGTGATCACAGTGACCGCCCCGAACGGGCTGTCTGACTCACGCAGGGTCTACGTATATGAAAAGGCAAAGGATCTCACTGTTAAGCCGCAAGAGCTGAACATACATGAAGGTGATTTTGATGTTATCTGGGCTGCAGCAGAGAACGCACGGGCGAACGGAGAAGTGACCTGGACGGTCGATGATCCTTCAAAGGCTGCGTTCTATGTGAGGAACGAAGAGACGGGTGACATGGAGATCGTTGACACCGTCACAACAAGACTCTCAGCAGACGGGACCGGATCATCAGAAGCGTATGCTCTTATAGCAGGTATTGCACAGGGAACCGTGACGGTAACTGCCGCAACGGAAGGTGAGGACGGAAATCTCATCGAGAAGACTTGTGCTGTGACTGTGGGATCTTCAGAGCGATATGTACGGATCACGCTCAACGGAGCATCTGTATCGGGCGAAATGCTGGAGCTCGACCTTGCGGGGCATCTTGTCCAGCTTGGTGCTGAGTCCTCAGAAGACGGAGACTCGTATACATGGACTACAGTTGACGACACTGCTGATCCGGTGTTAACGGTCGACCAGAGCGGACGTGTGATACTCAGGAGAAAGGGAACAGCTGCAGTTAAGGTGACTTCTAATATTACAGAAGAAACAGACGTATGCCTGATCAAGGTCATTGCTAACGCTGAAGGTGTCAGACTGTCGGTGAGCGAGCTGGAGCTTGAAGCGGGCATGAGCACTACGATCACGGCATCTCTCGTTCCTGAAGGTTCCGATGGTAATGTGATATGGTCATCATCGGATGAGAAAGTCGCGACAGTGTCTGCAGACGGAAAAGTGACTGCGTTAGGACCGGGAGAAGCGGTCATAACAGCAGTGCCTGATATCGAGGGCGCCGAGTCTGCAACCTGCAAAGTCACTGTTACCGCGGTCGATCCGGTAGTAAGACTCGATAACAGCACCAAGATCATGCTTGAGAAAGGAAAGAAGGTACAGATCAACGCGACTGTAACACCTTCAACCGCTCAGGGCGAGATCACATGGGAATCATCCGACAATACTATCGCGAGTGTGACCCAGGATGGTGTCATAACAGGCCTCAAGGAAGGAGAATGCGATATAACCGCGCGCTTCAGTCAGCAGGGAAGTCATAATGCAACGTGCCATGTGACAGTATATACCGCTGACAACGCCGGCGATGATGCGGTTCCGAGCGATGGCAATGGTGACAAAACGACACCGGAACAGGACAATGGCGCGGGAGGCGATCCGAATCAGATGGGCGATGATGGTACAGCAGCCGGCCGCGGTGCAAGCGCAGCAGCCATTGAAAAAGCGATCACGAGTATGGAAACTGATGATGACCTTCCGGGCTCGGTGTTCGAAAAGCTTGCGTTCAGATCGCAGAAGCAGGCAAAGTCATCCATCAATCTGAAATGGAACAATGTAGTCAATGCAGGTTCGTATGTCATCTACGGCAATAAATGCGGAAAGGGCAACAAACCTGTGAAGCTGGCTGTGGTCAGTGACAATAAGCTGACCGTCAAATCGATCAACGAGCAAAAGCTTAAGAAAGGGACTTATTATAAGTTCATTCTGGTCGCACTTGATAAGGACAACAATGTCATTTCGACATCCAAGGTGATCCATGTAGCTACCAAGGGCGGCAAGGTCGGCAACCACAAGAAGGTAACTGTTAAGAAATCAGTTATCAAGAAGGCGAAGAAGCTGAAGGCGGGCAAGAGCCTTAAGCTGAAAGCAAAGGCTGTACCGCAGTCCAAGAAGCGCAAAGTGAAGAAGCATGTTGCGGTAAGGTACGAGTCGACCAATACTAACATCGCGACTGTATCAAAGAAGGGCGTCGTAAAGGCAAAGGCTAAAGGCACATGCCATGTATATGCCTACGCACAGGACGGTGTCTTCAGGAAGATCAAGATCACTGTAAAGTGAGCGCCCAGCGAAGGGTGTAGTGTTTAGGGGGTGGAACTCCCTCTTGGAAAGGTGTGAGCCGCACCACCAATAGCGAGTCTTGGGCTGGCG
>CADAEH010000017.1 GCA_902786855.1 uncultured Eubacteriales bacterium
AAATAACATAGAAGAGATCCCGACAGCCGAATTCACAAACAACAAGACAGAAGTCGGCAGCCTGAAGATCAAGAAGAACGTGACGGTCAACGGAGCAGATACAACGGGTACCTTGGCAGACGGCACATATACGTTCGAAGTGAAGGATTCAGCGGGAACTGTCAAGGCTACGACAACAGTTACGATCACGAACGGTGTCAGCAATGAAGCGCAGGTCGATAACCTTGTACCAGGCACATACACCGTGAGTGAGGATACATCCCAAAATCCTGACGGCATGGCACTTGTCGGAGATAATGATGTAGAAGTCGAAGTGACCGCCAACAACATAGAAGAGATCCCGACAGCCGAGTTCACGAACAACAAGACAGAAGTCGGCAGTCTGAAGATCAAAAAGAATGTGACTGTGAATGGTCAAGCAACGACTGGCACTTCCGCCGATGGGACATATACATTCAAAGTTAAGGATGCAAATGGCAACGTCAAGGAAACCATTGAGATTACGATCACGAACGGTGTGAGCAATGAAGCGCAGGTCGATAATCTCGTGCCTGGAACATACACCGTGAGCGAGGACACATCAAAGAATCCTGACGGAATGGCACTTGTCGGTGAGAATGGCAAAACAGTCGAAGTCACTGCCAATAACACTGCTAATGTTCCGACGGCTGAGTTCACGAACAACTTAAAAACATCTTATACTAAGGGTGAGATTAAAGTACAAAAAGTACTCAAAGGCCGCAAGTGGACAAATAATGATGAGTTCGAATTCACCATAACCGGTGAAGTAGGAGCTCCGATGCCAGAAGACACAAGCATACTTATTACCAAGGACGACAAAGATAATATCGTAAGCTTTGGCGAAATAATTTTCACTAAGGCTGGAAAGTATACCTATACTGTCAAAGAAATCGAAGGCGATGATGACGATATTACCTATGATACTAAGGCACATAAAGTAACCATCGAAGTCGTTGATGATGGTAGTGGTAAGCTTGTTGCCAAAGGCGGCACAGCCTTGATACAGACTGTGAAGATCACCAACACCTACAAAGAAAAGAAAGGTGTGAAGACCGGTGATGACAGTAATATGCTGATCTATCTGGCTGGAATGCTTACAGCAATGCTTGGACTCATTCTGATGATCATACGCAGAAAGGCAGACAGAACCTAATATCATTAAGTTACTATAATTAAGCGATAAAAGGAATCATGAGGGAATCGGACTTGATCTGATTCCCTCAAATTCAACTTGAGAATAAGTTGCGCAGTATATTTAGAGCCTGATAATATTAGTCAATACTTTTAGTAGAAAACATGTTATAATACACTCAACATGGGCTAACCAAGTGCTCAATATAAACAAAACAGGAGGAATTTTATAAATGAACGATGATATCAAAAAGGGTGCTATGCAGATGGCAGATGGACTCAAAGCTGAGGCTAAGGAAGCAATGGGAAAGATCGACGAAGTAAAGGGTAAACTCGATACCAACAACGACGGTACAGTTGATTTTGACGAATTAAAAGACGGAGTTTTCGGCGAGGCAAAAGAGGGTTTCGATAAACTCAAAGCGCTTATGGACAGCGGTGATCTGCCACAGAAAGTTAAGGAAGAACTCTCAGAAGCTATTGACAAGATCAAACCTGCTATTGAAGCCAAGAAGATGGAGGCCCAGATCGCTAAGGAAAAGCTTGAAGCTGAGATCAATCATGCAAAAGAGGTAAAAGCACTCAAGGACGAGATCCTTTAGTACATCTTAATAGTATTGATGTTAATTGAATAAGAATAGATATTAAGCGAGAGAATCAGCCACTTGATGGTTCTCTCGTTTTTCTTTCTTTTGAGCCATTTGTTTTTACTTGTTCCTCATAAAGTTAAACGTATGTTAATTGACCGTATTGTATTTTGAAATGTAGAATATAGAAAACAGTCAGAAAGAGGGGGGACAGATATCATGAAAAAGCTTCTGAGCATATTGACAGCTCTTGCATTCGTAATTGTCATGACTGCCTGCAGCGGAGGCTCTGATGATGCTGCTCAGGCTGCAGAACAGGCAGTTTCTGATGATGGACAGAATCCTGTAGTGAATTACATCGGCAATTATGTATGTGACAGAGCTACTGTAACGATCCTGGCAAAGGGCGATTCTGAAGCAAGTGTTGTTGTGGACTGGGGAAACAGCTATGATTCTACTACTCAATGGACTATGTCAGGACCATTCAATGCTGATGAATTGACGATTGAGTATCACGACTGCGAAAAAGTCGTTTATCAGTACGCTGAAAACGGCGACGAACTCAACAGAGAAGAAGTTTTTACAGGAGGGCACGGCTTTATAAAGTTCATTGAAGGAGATCCTCTCAGCCTGACATGGCAGGAAGATCAGGAACATGCAGCAGATGACATGACATTCATTTTTGTCAACTGATGAAATCCGATAATAAATTGATCATATCAAAATAAAATGACCTCCTCATGCTGAAACAGTTCCGGCAAAGGAGGTCGTTTTCTTATATGCGTAAATAAATTCACTTGCGGTCGGAATGGATATTGCGCTTGATCTTTTCAGCTTCGACATTGTCGGTTGGAAACTCGATCACATTTTCACCGTTCTCTCTCTTGCGTCTTTCTTCCTCAGCTGATTCATAATATGGCCTGCTGACATCAGAGCGCCCTTCATTTCGGAAAATACGGGAAAGGGGATGGTCACTCTCACGGAATGGGCTGTTCCCATCTGTTCCGCCGAAGATAGTACCGCTTCCATGTTTTTTCTGAGGAAAAGCATGTGGATAGCGCTCCCGAACAGAGCGGGGATCTTCATCCTCACTGTTGATGTATCCTATGATTGCGTAAATCAGGATACCTCCGATCAGTAATAAACCGAGAATCATTAGCGGCATATCTTTATCATCCTTTCTTATTGATAGAGTATAGCATATTCTGTTCGAAACTAAATAGATGTCATAATAAAACTGTAAATCTTTTTTCAGTATTTTTATATTCTCAATACATCTTATTTTTGTTCTAAATACTGAAATGTCGTGCATTATACATGTGAAATGTGGTAATATAATGCAGTTATGAAATGATGGTTTATTATGTCTCAGTATGCCTTTCGGCAGTTTATCATTATGGATTTTTTCATCATGATGACCGGCCGATCGGCACAATGAGATCGGTTGATAAGACACGAATTGTGCAAACATAAAACCCGGATCAAACCATATACTTTAAGAATCATAATCGGACACTTTTAATCAAAGGGAGTAATAGAAGCATGTTTGAAAACTTAAATGACAAACCCGTTGCTGAGGTACAGGGAGAGCAGGTCCAGCACTGGAAAGATATCGATATGCTCGACCTCTGCGTAAAGGCCAGAGAAGGAGCACCTTCATTTGTTTTCTATGAAGGCCCTCCGACTGCAAACGGCAAGCCGGGCATCCATCACATGATGGCGAGGACTCTCAAGGACTCAGTCAACAGATATAAGACAATGAAGGGATTCCAGGTAAAACGTAAGGGCGGCTGGGATACACACGGACTTCCTGTCGAGATCGAAGTAGAGAAGCAGCTCGGTTTCAGCGGCAAGCAGAATATTGAAAAATACGGCATCAGAGAATTCAACGAGAAGTGCCGTGAATCTGTTTTCACTTATACTCAGATGTGGACTGATATGTCAGATAAGATGGCTTATCTTGCAGACATGGAGGATCCGTATATAACATATAAAAACGATTATATCGAGACCGGCTGGTGGATCATTAAGAACACTTTTGACAAAGGCCTGATATATGAAGGCTATAAGATCCTGCCTTACTGCCCAAGATGCGGAACAGGACTTGCTTCACATGAGGTAGCTCAGGGCTACAAGGATATCAAAGTCAATACCCTTACATGTAAGTTCAGACGTACAGGTGTTGATCATGATAATGAGTACTTCCTCGCCTGGACAACTACACCTTGGACACTTGCTTCCAACATCGCTCTTACCGTTGGTCCTGACGTTGACTACGTAAAATGCCTTATGAAGTCAGGAGAAAACGAAGGCAATCTTCTGTGGGTAGCAGAGGCTCTGGCTGCACAGACTTTCGGAAAGGATGAATACGAAGTAGTTGAGAAGGTCAAGGGCTCTGACATGGAGTACTGGACATATGAACAGCTTGAACCATTCTGTGTACCTGAAAAGGGCAAAAATGCTTTCATCGTCACCTGCATGGATTATGTCAGCACTTCTGACGGTACCGGTATCGTTCATACAGCTCCTGCTTTCGGTGAAGACGACTATAACTGCGGACGTAAGTACAATCTTTCAGTACTGCAGCCTGTAGATGAAAGAGGATGCTATACCGAGACCCCATGGGCCGGCAGGTTCGTTATGGAAGACGGTCTTGATGTAGACATCATCAAGTATCTCGCACAGGACGACAAGATCTATGCAAAGCAGCGTATGGAGCACGCGTATCCTCATTGCTGGAGATGCGGTACTCCTCTCGTGTACTATGCTAACAAGTCCTGGTATATCGAGATGACTAAGCTCAGAGATGAGCTCGTAGCGAACAACAATACTGTCAACTGGTATCCGCCTTATGTAGGTGAGAAGAGATTCGGAAACTGGCTCGAAGATGTCAAAGACTGGGCTATTTCAAGATCAAGATACTGGGGTACACCGATCCCTATCTGGAAGTGTGAGTGCGGACATCTTCACTGTGTCGGATCAAGAGCTCAGCTGGTCAACGATGCTGAGCAGGATATTGATGAGAGCATAGAACTTCACAGACCTTATGTCGACGAGATCACCATCAAGTGTCCTGAATGCGGCAAGAGTATGCACCGCATCCCTGAAGTCATGGATTGCTGGTTTGACTCAGGCGCTATGCCTTTTGCACAGTGGCATTACCCGTTCGAGAACGCTGACAGATTTGACACTGAACTTTTCCCGGCAGACTTTATCTGTGAAGGAATCGATCAGACAAGAGGCTGGTTCTATTCACTCATGGCTATAAGCACCCTCATAAAGGGCTGTGCTCCTTACAGGAATGTTCTTGTCAACGACCTTATCCTTGATAAGAACGGCAAGAAGATGTCAAAACATATTGGCAATACTGTCAATCCATTCGAAATGATGGACAAGTACGGTGCTGATGCTGTAAGGTGGTATCTCGTTTATGGTTCACCTGCATGGACACCGACCAAGTTCGATGAGGATGGAGTAAAAGAAGTTATCAGCAAAGTGTTCAGCACGCTTAGAAACACTTACAACTTCTTCTGCCTGTACGCCAATATCGATGGTATTGAAGCAGATAAGCTCGATGTTCCTTATAGTGAGAGACCTCTGCTTGACAGATGGATCATCAGCAAATACAACAGGCTGATCAAGGTCACAACAGATTCAATGGATAATTACGATCATATGAAGACCGTAAGAGCCATTGGTGAGTTTATCGACGGAGATCTGTCCAACTGGTATATCAGAAGAGCAAGGAGAAGATTCTTTGCAGAAGGCATGAGCACTGATAAGTTGGCTGCTTATGCAACTACATATGAAGTACTTGTCGGCGTTGCCAAAATGATGGCGCCGGTAGCTCCGTTCATCTCTGATGAGATCTACACAAAGCTGACCGGAGATGTAACAGTACATACAGCATATTATCCGGAAGCTGATGATTCTCTGATCGATGACAGAACAGAGAAGAGAATGGACCTTGTCAAGACTCTCGTTAATCTCGGCCGCTCGACCAGAGAGCAGGAAAAGCTTAAAGTACGTCAGCCTCTGAGCAAAGTCATCGTTGACGGCAGTTATAAGGATGTTATCGGTGATCTAACATCACTGATCACCGAAGAACTTAACGTAGGTGAAGTCTTCTATGAGGACGACCTTGACAAGTATATGAACTTCCAGGTCAAGCCTAACTTCAGAGCAGCAGGACCGGTGCTTGGTAAGAACGTCAAGCAGTTCGGAGCCAACCTTGCAGCTGTCAATGCCAAGGAACTGATCGCAGCACTTAATGAAGGTCCTGTCATGATGACTCTCGGCGGAGAAGAGTATGAGATCACGGAAGACCTCGTTGACGTCAGGATCTCTTCAAAAGAAGGTTTCGTCGTCGGTATGGATAATAACGTATTCGTTATCCTTGATACTACTCTGACACCTGAACTCATCGAGCAGGGTTATGTAAGAGAAGTCATTTCCAAGATCCAGCAGCTGCGTAAACAGGCTGACTTCGAGATGATGGACGAGATCAGGATATACCTGGATGCAGATGAAGAGATAAAAGCTGCAGTAGAGAATGCGAAGGACTTCATTATGGACGAGACCATCGCAGTCGAGATAAAAGAGGGTGAAAACCTTCCTGTGTTCGACATCAACGGACACAAGACAGGCATTGCAGTAGAAAGAGTTTAATATTTTGATCCGGGAAAGGAGGGGCATTGATATGAATAATGATAAAAATCTGCTCAGCCTTTCTCTGGATGAACTTGAAACACTTGTAACTGTGCTTGGCGACAGGAAATTCCGGTCTAAACAGATTTTCGGATGGCTGGCAAAGGGTATTGATTCGATCGACGGGATGACTAATGTACCTGTAAAGCTCAGAGAGTCTCTGAAAGATTCCGGTTACTACATAGGTCTGCCCAAAGTTGCAGCCGAGCAGTTATCCGGGATTGACGGCACTCGCAAGTGCCTATATGAGTTCCGGGATGGTGCCCGTGTAGAGGCTGTTTTTATGAAATACAGCTACGGGAACTCGATCTGCATCTCTTCGCAGGTAGGATGTCTGATGGGATGCACTTTCTGTGCCAGTACTATGGATGGCAAATCGCGCGATCTGACACGCGGCGAGATGCTGGGTGAAGTGCTGAAGATGCGCACTTTGACTGATGAGGATATCAATCATGTAGTGATCATGGGAATGGGTGAGCCTTTTGACAATTACGATGAGATCTCAGGATTTCTCAGACTCATAAATGACTCTGCGGGGGTTGGGCTCAGCCTTAGAAATATCACGGTTTCA
This sequence comes from uncultured Eubacteriales bacterium, assembly GCA_902786855.1. GTDB lineage: Bacteria > Bacillota > Clostridia > Peptostreptococcales > Anaerovoracaceae > Crickella. The sequence continues at coordinate 7,018 of CADAEH010000017.1, forward strand.
ACATGTGGTATTATTCCTGGGATCAAAAGGTTTACAGATGACTTTCCTCAGGTCAATCTTGCTGTTTCTCTGCACGCACCGAACGGCGAAAAGCGTCAGCTTACGATGCCTGTCGCGCGTAAATACGGATATGACGAGCTTATGAAAGCTTGCCGTGAATATACAGAAAAAACACACCGGCGTATCACTTTTGAGTATGCGCTTATAAAAGGGGTAAACGATTCAGAGGTAGATGCTTCGGAATTGGCTGGCCGGCTCAAAGGGTGGCTGACCCATGTAAATCTTATCCCGCTCAACGAAGTAAAAGGAAGGGATTACAAAACTGCTGAGGGCAGCAGTGTAGCTGCATTTAAGAAAGTGCTTGAAAAGAACGGAGTAGCAGTAACTGTACGCCGCACACTCGGAAGCGATATCGATGCAGCTTGCGGGCAGCTCAGGGCGACAAGAGGATGAAGGTATGAAGATAATTGTAGATGGAATGGGAGGAGATAACGCTCCTCAGGAAATAGTAAAGGGCGCTATCATGGCTGCTCATGAACTTATTCAGCTGGACGATGACATCATTGTAAGCATAATCGGACCTGAACAGCGTATTATCAGCTGCCTTAAGCAAAACGGATGGGATTGCAGCTCTCCTGCAGAAAAATCCGAAGGCAGATGCAGATTCAGCAACATCGAGGTCATAGATGCTACAGAAGTCATCACAAATGATGAAGCTCCGGCGATGGCAGTCAGAAAGAAGAAAGATTCGACCATTGTCAAGGCAATGACACTCCTTAAAAGCGGAGAGGCGGACGCTTTCATTTCTGCCGGAAGTACAGGAGCTCTTCTGGCCGGCGGACTGGTAACTCTGGGAAGGATCAAGGGCATAAGAAGACCTGCTATCGCGGCCTGGTTCCCTAAGATGCATAACGGCGGAACTACATTGTTGCTCGACTGCGGAGCCAATGTAGAAGCCAAGCCGGAATTCATCTTCCAGAATGGAATAATGGGAGCTATGTACGTTGAAGGAGTAAAGGGCATAAAACGTCCTGAAGTCAGGCTTCTTAACATTGGCGCTGAGAGCAGCAAGGGTGATGAGCTTCACAAGGAAGCACACAGACTGCTGGCAGGCAGCAACATTAATTTTGGCGGAAATATTGAGGGACGAGATGTGGCTGTGACCGACTGCGAGGTTGTGATCACGGACGGTTTCTCCGGAAATATTTTCCTCAAAGGAAGCGAAGGTGTTGCTCTTGCTATCATGAGCCAGATCAAAAGTAAGCTCCGCGAGGGACTTCGTGCCAAGATGGGGGCTTTGCTTGCATATAACAAGCTCAGTGAATTAAAAGAAATGTTCGATTATTCAGACAGCGGCGGAGCACCGATCCTCGGATTGAAAGGCGCAGTTCTTAAGGCTCATGGTAATTCCAAAGCTGTTGAGATCTATTATGCTGTCATGAAAGCTATTCCTTATGTCAGAAATGATGTTACGCAGATGATAGCGGATGCCGTAACTCAGAACGCTGATCTGTTCAGAACAGCTGATGAAGCAGAGTGATTTATTGAACAGGGCGGTTGTATATTTTTCTGATACCAGAGGTTATATATGAAGGATGAAAAAGAACTCCTTGAGAAAATAGGATATGAGTTTAAAGATGAGTCACTCCTGAAGAACGCTCTTACTCACAGCTCATATTCATCAGAACACAGGATGGATTATGCTTTGAATAATGAACGGCTGGAATTCATCGGCGATGCATATGTCGATGCCGCTGTCGGAGCTGAGCTTTTCATGATCATGAAGAATGCTCCGGAGGGTGTTTTGTCCAAAAACAGGGCGGACGTAGTGCGCGAGGAATCCCTTGCAGATGCAGCAAGAGGGATAGATCTCGGAGAATATATCTATATGGGCAAAGGTGAAGAAGCAACAGGGGGACGCAGTAAAGACTCCATTCTCGCCGACACATTTGAGGCACTTATCGGTGCGATAATCATTGACGGTGGTTACGAGGCAGGAAAAAACGTGATTCTTTCCCTGCTTGAAAACAAGATAAAGCTAGCTGTAGAAGGCAAGCTCCGCCAGGATTATAAGACCATGCTCCAGGAGAAACTCCAGGAGAAAGATCATGAAGTAAAAATCAAGTACAACACTGTATCCGAGAGCGGACCGGATCATAACAAAACATTTACGGTTGAAGTGAATATCGGCGGTATAACGCTTGGCAGCGGCTCAGGCAAGAGTAAATCAAAAGCGGAGCAGGAAGCTGCAAAAGACGCCTTATCACGCGGAAACATCTGACGATCCAGCGTATATTCTATCGGAGGAAGATCAAGGATTGTATTTTAAACGTATAGAAATGCAGGGGTTCAAATCTTTTGCAGACCCTGTAAGCATAGAACTTAATGAAGGCATCACTTGCATCATAGGACCTAACGGAAGCGGCAAGAGTAACATAAGCGACGCTTTACGGTGGGTTCTTGGTGAGCAGAGTTCAAAACAGCTCCGCGGAAGCAAGATGCAGGATGTTATTTTTGCCGGAACAGCAACAAGGAAGCCTAAAGGAATGGCGGAAGTCACTTTGGTGATAGATAACAGCACAGGCATCCTTCCTTTAGAGTACAATGAAGTTGCAGTCACAAGAAGAATGTTCAGATCCGGCGACAGCGAATATCTGATCAACGGAAGCCTTTGTCGCCTGAGAGATATCAGGGAGCTTTTCATGGACACCGGTATAGGTGTTGAGGGGTACTCTATCATCGGTCAGGGAAAGATTGCTGATATAGTCAGTACAAAGCCTGAAAACAGGCGTCAGATCTTCGAAGAAGCAGCCGGAGTGGTTTTATATAAAAGCCGCAAAACAGAGGCTGAAAACAAGCTTAAATCGGCTGAATCCAATCTTGAACGTGTCAGAGACATTATCTCTGAAATAGAAGGGCGTATCGGCGGTCTGAAAGAAGATTCCGAAAAAGCAGCTGAATATCTTGAACTCCGTGAGAGATATAAGACATTAAGCATTAATATAATTCTTCATAATCTTGACAACTTGTCTGCGAGCGTCGAAGCAGGACGCTCTGAACTTGAAGAGATCACTGAAAAGCTTGCCGATTCTGATAAAAGGCTTTCTGAGATCGATGAAAGTGCTGAGAAGAACCGGGCTGAAGGAACTGTCATATCTGACAGCTATGCGGACGCCAATGCTGAGCTTTTACATGTGATAGATGAGCTTAATACAATAACAAGCGGAGGCGAGCTCAATAAAGAAAAACTTGCAGGCATAGAGAGAGAGCTTGCAAGGCTGCAGGCGGAGATCACAGGGACTGAGGAAAAATTAGCCACAGGAAAGCTTGAACTTGAAGAACTGGTAGCTCATGATCAGGAACTCAATGATGAGATGGATTCTGTACGTGAAGAGCTGAGACAGGAAGTTATGAAATATAACGAGCATTCAGCGAGGTCTACCGGTCTTAGTGCAGATATTGAAGAACTCCGTGGTCTGATGATCGATCTCAGCAATCAGAATGTCGCCAGAAGGGCAGAAATCAGCACTCTTTCAAGATATCAGCAGACACTTGAAGAAAGAAGTGAGACCCTAAAGGATGAATTCGAAGGCAGAGATAGGGCGGAAGCTGCAAACAGATCCAATCTTGACAGACTTGATGCTGATATACAGAGAAAAAGCATCGAGCTTGAGGCAGAAAAAGAAAAGATCTTTGAAATTGCCAATAATATTATATCGGTAAATAAGCATATAAATGAACTTTCGGATGAGATATATGACCTGACAGATAAGTCCACAAGGGCTGCCGCAAGGAGAAGCACCATCGAAGAGATGGAAGCTAACTATGAGGGATATAATAATACAGTCAGATCACTCATGCACCGGGACATGAAAGGTATCATTGGTACCGTATCGGATATCATAAATGTTCCGGATGGATATGAGACCGCTGTTGAAACTGCTCTCGGCGGTTCACTTCAGCACATTGTATGTGAAACTGATTCAGATGCTAAATCGGCTGTCAGCTGGCTGAAATCGACCAGATCCGGCAGAGCTACTTTTCTGCCGGTAGAATCTGTTACCGCTGACAGGATAGATCCCGGTTCAAGAGTAAAAGGCTCAACTGGCTATCTGGGCATAGCGTCTGACATGGTATCCTGTGATCCAAAATTTTCAGAGATAACAGATTATCTTCTCTGCAGAGTTATAATAGCAGACAATATGGATAATGCTGTACGGATGTCCAAGTCTGCTTCCGGCGGGTTCAGGATAGTAACACTTGAAGGGGAAGTCATAAACTCTGCCGGCGCTATCACGGGAGGAAGATACGCGAACAGATCTGCCAATCTCCTCGATAGAAAAAAAGAGATCAGTACACTTACTGAAACAATAAATGGATATAACAGGAGAATATCTGAACTCAACTCCGAAATCGAGTCTGAGAAGAAACATGAATCCCGCCTGGCAGATGAAAGAGATGCTCAGAGGGACAAGGTTACTGAGCTGGAGATAGCTTATAATGTCCTTAAGACAGACAGAGATCATGCAGCAGAGATCGTAGAAGCTGATGCAGGTGCTGCTGAAAGATACAGAAGTGAGATCAGCAATATCACTGAAGATATCAACAGAGCAGATAAGATGATCTCAGATTACAGAGACAAGATCGCTACAGCTGAAAAAGAATATGCCCGGGCCGATGCCAGAGCTGAAGAGCTGATGGCTGAGCTGGAAGGACTCAAACCTGTTATAGAGGACGATAATGAAAAGATCGTTGCTCTCAAAGTAAAGATCGGCGAGTCTGAGTCGAAAGTGCTGTCCAGAAACGAAATGATCGAGAGAGTCAGAGATGACGTTACTGAACTTGAAGAAGCACTTAATGATTACAGAGAATCTGCTGCAGAACTGGAAAATTCAAAAGAGATCCTGACAAGCAGCGGTGAGGCTCAGAGCGACAGAGAAAATGAGCTTAAGGATTCAAGATCTGCTCTTGAAGAAAAGATAGCCGAGCTGTCAGCAGCGCAGGAATCCAACAGAAAACAAGCTGAATCACTTGCAAATGAGCAGAAATCTCTGAGGCAGAGCCTGGAGGACACACGTGAGCAGAAATACAGACTTGAAGTCAAAACCGCAAGGAATGAGACTCTGTTCGATACTCAGAAAGACAAGCTTTGGGATGAGTTCGAAGTAAGCTACGCTGAGGCTCTGGATATGAGAACTCCTGATTTCGCCATTACTGCCGGGAACAGAGAATCCCGTGAAGTCAGACTTAGACTCGCAGAACTCGGCGATGTCAATATCAGTTCCATTGAAGAGTATAAGAACGTCAGCAAACGATACGAGTTCATGACTGCCCAGGAAGCAGATCTCACAAGAGCGATGAATGAGCTTCAGGAGATCATCTCCAACATGGACAGGACGATCAGGACAAAATTCAAAGAAAATTTTGATCAGGTCGTTATAAATTTTGAAGAAGCGTTCAAAGAACTTTTTGGCGGAGGTTATGCAGAGCTCAGGCTCGAAGACGAAACCCGTCCGCTGGAATCAGGCATAGAAATCACAGCTCAGCCTCCTGGCAAAAGACTCAAAAATATAAATCTTCTGTCAGGCGGAGAAAAGACACTGACTGCTATAGCACTGATGTTCGCTGTGCTCAAGGCTAAGCCTACACCTTTCGTCATACTTGACGAGGTTGAGGCTGCACTTGATGAAGTAAATATTGAGAACTTCTCTAAGTATCTCAGGAATTTCGATAACATACAGTTCGCGCTCATCACGCACCAGAAGGCAACTATGGAGCATGCAGACGTATTATACGGTGTAACGATGCCTGAGCAGGGCATCTCGCGTATGCTCTCAATACGACTCGGCGATGAGTTCGATGCAGAAGGATTAGAATAAGATGACAGGAAAACCTTCCCCCTGTCACCATTTATCCCAGGAAGGAGGATTTGAATGGGTCTTTTTGAAAAGAAATCAACTTTCAGAAAATTCATAGACAGTATTACCAATGCGATATACGATAATCCTGACCTTGGCCCTGAGTTCATGGAAGAACTTGAGGAAGGTCTTGTCATGTCAGATATTGGCATTGATACTTCAGACGCTATTATGAAAGAGCTCGATACTGCGATCAATGAGAGATATATCATAAAGGAAAAGCAGATCAAGAAAGAGCTCTCCGGAATCATCGAGGGTCTGATGGATAAGGGCGAGAGAAACCGGATGTCTCAGGATTATCCGCTTATCATTCTTATGATAGGTATCAATGGAGGCGGAAAGACCACATCCATAGCAAAACTTGCTCATATGTATAAGAGAAAGGGCAAATCCGTAATGCTTGCTGCTGCTGATACATTCCGTGCAGCTGCGGCAGAGCAGCTCCAGGAGTGGGGGGACAGAGTCGGCGTGAGAGTCATCAGACATGCAGAAGGAACTGATCCTACTGCTGTTATATATGACGCCATACAGTCAGCAAAAGCCAATAATATAGATGTGCTGATCTGTGATACTGCCGGAAGGCTCCAGAATAAAGTCAACCTGATGAAAGAACTTGAAAAGATGAGCAAGGTCATTTCAAGAGAATATCCTGAAGCCACAAGAGAAAATCTCCTTGTACTGGATGCCACCACCGGCAAAAACGCTATAAGCCAGGCTGAGGAGTTTTCCTCGATTGCTGATATTACTGGCATTATATTGACTAAGATGGACGGAACAGCAAGAGGCGGTATTTCTATCACTATTGCGGACCAGTTCGATATGCCTATTAAATTTATAGGCATGGGTGAAGGGTTAGATGACCTGATACCTTTCAATGCACACGATTTTGCTGAAAGCATTTTCGATGAATGATCTTCTGACACAGGAGGTAGTAATAAATGAGCAAACCGATCCTTGCTATCGTAGGTAGGCCTAACGTTGGCAAGTCGACATTTTTCAACAGAATAATAGGCGAGAGAAGGGCGATCGTCGAAGATATCCCCGGTGTAACGCGTGACAGGATATACGCCGATGCAGAATGGAACGGTAAAGAGTTCGGAGTCATCGATACAGGCGGCATAGAAGTAAAAACTGATGACACCATCCTTGCACAGATGAGAGATCAGGCGATGGTCGCTATGGATATGGCTGATGTTATACTGTTCATGGTAGACGGCAAGGAAGGCCTGACCACTGCAGACCGGGAGGTAGCAACCATGCTCCGCCGTACCGGCAAGGAGACCATACTTGTAGTAAATAAGGTCGACAAGCCATCGAAAGCTTATGAAGCGATATATGACTTTTATGAGCTTGGTTTTGATGAGCCGATTGCCATAAGTGCTGCAAATATGACCAATATGGGAGATCTCCTTGACAGGATAGTCGATGGATTCCCGGATGAAGACTATTTAGGCAGAGAAGACAGCATCAATATTGCAATCATAGGCAAGCCTAATGTAGGAAAGTCTTCTCTTGTAAATGCGCTTACCAGACAGAACAGAGTCATTGTAAGCCCTATAGCCGGAACCACCCGCGATACTATAGATACTCCATTCACATATAAAGACAGAGAGTATACACTGATAGATACAGCGGGACTCAGAAAGAAAAGCAAGGTAAACGATACGATCGAAAAGTACAGTGTTGTCAGAGCCATTGCTGCTATAGAGCGTTGTGATATCTGCATTCTGATGATAGATGCTGCCGAAGGGCTTACTGAACAGGACAAAAAGATCGCAGGCTATGCACATGAAGCAGGCAAAGGCATGATGATCGTGGTCAATAAGTGGGATCTGATCGAAAAAGAAACCAATACCATGAGAGACTATGAACGTAAGATAAAAGCAGAGCTTCTGTTCGCATCATATGCTCCGGTATTGTTTGTATCCGTACTGAACAAACTGCGTATATACGATATAATTGACAGAGCAGCCAGGATACAGGATGCCAGAACAATGAGGATAACTACCGGTAAGCTGAACAGCATCATAGAGGATGCCGTGATGATGAGACAGCCGCCTTCAGACAAAGGACGCCGGCTCAAGATCTATTACTGCACACAGATAGGTACATGCCCGCCTTTGTTCTCATTCAGTATCAACGACAGGGATCTGATGCATTTCTCATATTCGAGATACCTTGAGAACAAGATAAGAGAGCATTTTGACTTTGAAGGAACTTCTGTTAAATTCGTCTGGAACGAGAGAAGAGGTGAAAAGAAATGACAGCTGATATCACTAAGCTTCTGATTATTGGTGCTATCGCTTATGCGATAGGCAATATCAACCCGTCGATCATCATCGGCTGGATCTATGGCGTAGATATCCGAAAAGAAGGCAGCGGAAATGCGGGTACAACCAACACCATACGGGTCATTGGTCTTACCGCCGGTCTTATCTGCTTAGCAGTAGATGTTCTTAAAGGATTTATTGCCGTAACGATCGGATACAATATGGGTGATGTGCCGGGCAGCATGGTGGCCTTTGCATGCGTCGTCATAGGGCATTGTTTTCCTGCTTTGTGGAAATTCAAAGGAGGAAAAGGAGTGGCTGCTGCTTTCGGCGCCGCTCTGGCACTGAACTGGCCGAGTGCTATTGCTGCTTTTACGGTTGCGCTTATACTGCTTATCGTAACACGCAGAATGTCGATCGGTTCGATCGGTGCTTTGATTGTTTATCCTGCACTCGTGTGGTATTACTATCCGGAATGCCTTTATTTTGCAATTGGTGCCGCATTGTTCCTCGTGCTGATGCATATTTCCAACATCAAGCGTATATCCAAAGGTCAGGAAAAAGCTCTTACATTTGGACAAAGAAGCATACGGGACAGGAACAAGCCTGTAGAATATCCGGAAGAGCAGGTTGCAGAATATCCTGAAGAAACGGCTGCTGAGGAAGAAGCACCTGTTGCTGCAGTGGAGGAGACCGAGATCACAGTAGCTGACAAACCTCTCACAGAGGAAGAGATCATTGAGCTCGGTGAAGATTCTCAGGTCGTTGAAGATCTGGAATCCGGTGAGTCACCGATAGCTGCTGATGCAACAAAAGAACCGGCCCTCGTAGGCGCGCAGACCCAGGAAGCAGTCAGACCGGAACCTGAACCAATTGACTATTATTCCGGTACCGAGATCCCAGATCTGGGTGATGATAAATGCAGTATCGCAGTTATCGGCAGCGGTTCATTCGGAACTGCTATCGCTAATTTGCTGGTATATAACGGTCATGATGTGACACTGTACGGAAGAAACAAGCGTGCGATTGAGCTCATGCAAGACCATCGTATGAATGATCATTATCTCCCATATGTGATACTCAGCGACAGGATAAAATATACTTCCGATATGAAAAAAGCCGTTAAAGGCAAGTCTATCGTTGTTTTTGCTGTTCCGACCCAGCAGTTCAGAGAAGTGTCATCTGCTTGCGCACCATTCTTTGAAGATGGCGTAATAGTCGTCAACCTTGCGAAGGGAATAGAACAGAAAACTCTGAAAAGGCTTTCCGAAATCGCTGCAGAAACCATTCCTTCGGCAACTTATGTTGCCCTGTCCGGACCATCTCATGCTGAAGAGATCGTCAGGAATTTCCCTGCAGGAGTAGTAGTCTGCAGCAAGAACAAGGCTGCAGCTGAGCACATTCAGGATGTATTCATGTCTGACAAGTTCAGGGTCTACACTCAGGAAGATATGATAGGAGTAGAGATAGCAGGAGCTGTAAAGAATGTCATAGCTATCACAACCGGTATATCTGACGGAATGAAGCTCGGATCAAATGCACGAGCTGCTCTTATGACAAGAGCTATCCATGAGATCAAGAGACTCGGGCAGGCAGTTGGTGCAGATCCTGAGACATTTTCAGGACTTTCTGGTATAGGTGACCTTATCGTTACATGCTCTACCAATCTTTCCCGTAACAGACGATGCGGACTGCTTATCGGTCTGGGCCTCGAACCTGAAGATGCGGTCAGCAGAGTAGGCTCAGTTGTCGAAGGATATTATACTGCTGAAGCTGTATGCGACATGGCAGAAAAGTACGAAGTGGAAATGCCTATATGCAGAGTGACAAAAAGCATACTCAAGGGTGACATAAAACCGGAAGAAGCACTTGGACTTCTGATGTCACGCAGTAAAAAGGATGAACTTTCATAGGATGAAGACTTACAACATAATCACATACGGCTGCCAGATGAACGAGCATGATTCAGAGAATATAGCCGGACTTCTGGAGGCCATGGATTACCAATTTGAGGAAGATGCTTTCAAAGCGGACGTTGTTGTTATCAATACATGCAGCGTCCGCGAGAACGCTGACAAGAGATTTTTCGGAGTGCTCGGTCAGTTCAAGAAAGTCAGGACACACAATCCTGACTTCGTTCTTTGTGTGTGCGGATGTATGCCGCAGCAGCCTCATATTGTCGAAAAGATAAACAAGCAGTTTTCATGGGTAGATATAGTGTTCGGCACACAGAATATTGCTGAATTTCCTGAGCTTTTAGAAAAAAGGATATCAACCGGCAGAAAGCAGCGCTCTATCATAGACAATAATCCGGTTATAGATGAAGCCGAGATGAAGCCAAAAAGAATGCACAGGCACAAAGCTCTCGTCAATATAACCTTTGGATGCAATAATTTCTGTACATACTGCATAGTGCCTTATACAAGAGGCAGAGAAAAGAGCAGGGTCATGTCAGAAGTCATAAGAGAGATCGAATGTCTTTCAGCAGACGGTGTAAAAGAAGTCATGCTCCTCGGTCAGAATGTCGATTCCTACAGAGATCCTGCCGGACATACTTTTGCCGATCTCATCAGAGCAGTAAACAAAATAGACGGTATTGAACGCATTAGGTTCATGACATCACATCCGAAAGATATTTCAGATGATATGATCGACTGCTTCCGCACATGTGAAAAGCTGTGCCACAATATCCATCTGCCGGTGCAGTCCGGAAGTGACAGATTGCTCAAACGAATGAACCGGCACTACGATACGACTCGTTATCTTGAAATAGTGGATAAACTGAGAGCCGTATGTCCGGACATTACAATCTCTACTGATATCATAGTTGCATTTCCGGGCGAAACTGAAGATGACTTTGAGGGCACACTTGATATCGCCAGACGTGTCAGATATGATTCCGCTTTTACATTCATATATTCTCCGAGAGAGGGCACTCCGGCAGCTAAGTTCCCGGATCAGATCCCTGATGAGATTGCTCATGAGAGATTTGACAGACTGGTCGATGTCATGAACAGGATAAGCCTTGAGAAAAATATGGAGTATAAAGGCAAAACATACGATGTGCTCGTAGAAGGTGTCAGCAAGAATGCTGATGATACATATGCGGGAAGAACTGACGGCTTCAAGCTTGTCAATTTCACTTCAGACAAGAAACCGGAAGAGATCATAGGTACTACAGTAAGTGTACTGATAACGGAAAGCAAGACTTTCAGTCTTGAAGGCAGAGAGATCACTTAAAACAATCTCAACGGATCTCATATCAGAAAGGGATATAGAATGGCACATACAATTTTAGTAAAGCTTCTTACTCTCCCGGGCATAATTCTGGGATTGAGCTTTCATGAATTCGCACACGCTTGGATGTCTGACAGACTCGGAGATCCGACTCCGAAAAGGCAGGGAAGACTGACACTCAACCCATTGGCTCATATCGACTGGATGGGATTTATCTGTCTGCTTTTTGTCGGATTTGGCTGGGGCAAACCGGTAATGATAGATCCGGGTTACTACAAGAACAGGAGACTGGGAGAATTCCTCACATCTATCGCAGGGGTCACAATGAATCTGATCATTGCAGTACTGCTCTCATTTCCTACTAAAGCTCTTTTGTCAGTTTTTTATTCATCAGGATCTTCGCTTGCAGAGAATACATTTTATATTTTCTATTATGCGGTGATGATAAATATAGTACTGATGATATTCAATCTTATACCGGTGCCGCCGCTTGACGGATGGGGGATACTGACTCAGCTGTTTAATCTGGAAAGGTATAGCTGGTGGTACAAAGTATATCAGTACGGACAATGGATACTGCTGATACTTATTTTTACAAATGTTACAGACCTTATACTCGGACCAGCTGTTACTGCAATTATGCACCTTCTGGGACTGTAGAAAAAAAGAGACTGAGCCCGGAATGATGTTCCGGACTCAGTCCTGTTAAAATGTTGGAAAATCAGAAGAACTTGGATATTCTCCGAAGCTTGGACTGCTCCATATGGTATTCCATGGCTTTCCGACCGGCTGCAACGTTTTTGTTTTCAAAAGCATCAAATATCGCTCTATGCTCTTCAAGTACAGTGTGCAGATAATCAACGGTAAACGTTTTGGCCGGTGCAGAGTGCTTGAGATAAGTCTGATATGCGGAAAGAGTTTTCTGGATCATACGGTCTCTGGTTCCCGCATATATGATATTATGGAACTGGGAATTAAAGCTAAGGACTTTATCGATATCTTCCTTGAGAGTGTAAAACTCCATAAACTCCATTGTCTCTCTCAGACGGTCGATATCTTCTGCAGCCATTCGTTTAATAGCCCATTCGACAGCTTGTACTTCAAAAAGAGTCCTCAGATCGAAGAGATCCGAAATATCTCTTTTTGTCAGTCCGGAAACAAAAGCCCCTCTGTTAGGGATGTTTTCGATAAGCCCATCAGCTTCAAGCTGCCGGAACGCTTCTCTTACAGGGGTACGGCTTACTCCGTATCGCTTGCACACAGCAGCTTCAGTCAGCTTTGATCCTGATTCAAGCTCACCGGAAAGAATATCTTTCTGTATCTCCTGATAGAGTCCGAAAGAGAGAGGCATTGAATTTTTCTCAGAATTAATCATATCCATGGCAACTCCTTTTTTATCGGATCAATATAAAACACGATGTTATTAAATACAATTTTCATGATTGTATACTATCTTAAATATAGAACATAATTATTATTTGTCAATGAAAAACAACACAAAAAATTTGATACCGGACGAGGATATCTCTAAGGTTATAGAAACTCTGGAATATATGCATCCCGAAGCAGCCTGCGCGCTTGAGCACAGAGATCCTTTTGAACTTGTAGTTGCGGTCGCTCTTTCAGCACAGACAACTGATGTAAGCGTCAATAAGGCGACTCCTGCGCTGTTCGCAAAGTATCCTACAGCGGAGGCTCTCGCAGCAGCAGACAGGGAAGATGTGATCGAGCTTATAAGGACCATTGGGCTCTATCGCAATAAGTCTTCCAATATAATCAAACTTGCGAGAAAGCTTACTGAAGAATTTGATGGCAAGGTGCCATGTGATTATGACAGCCTTATCAGTCTTCCCGGGGTAGGCCGCAAAACAGCCAATGTTGTTCTTGCAGAAGGTTTCGGCGTACCCAGGATCGCTGTTGATACACATGTTTTCCGTGTTGCAAACAGGATCGGTCTTACTGATGAAAAGGATGTTACTGCAACAGAGGAAGAATTAATGCGCCGTATACCTGAAAATCTGTGGATCAGAACACATCATCTGCTTATATTCCACGGGCGTAAATGCTGTCATGCAAGAAAACCTGATTGTAAAAACTGCGGCCTGAGCGGCATATGTCTGTATGAGCAGAACAGTTGATATCACAGGCAGCTAATGGTGTTGTTAAGTCATCCGGATGCAGCTGTCATGAGAGGCGGAAGACAACCGGCAGGTGTTATAAAATGATTTTTAGTGGTTATTACTGTTTTCCAATAGCAATTATCACATTATCTTTATTGTAAAGACTTGCCGTAATTGTTAAAATTAGATATATAAACTCTTTTGCTTATTTATTTTCTAAATGATTGAGGAGGAAATGATATGATTAAGGTCGGTATTAACGGCTGGGGAAGAATTTCAACATGCGTTATGAGAGCTATAAAACAGTTTCCTGATATGGAAGTTGTCGGAATCAACTGGCGTAACGCTGATTATGACTATGTAGCATATATGCTCAAGTATGACTCAGCATTCGGAAGATTTCCTGATGAAGTCAGCACATATGACAAGGGTATAGTAGTTGGTGGAAAGAAAATCCCTGTTTTCTTCGAATCTGATCCTGCTAACATTCCATGGGCAGAGTGCGGTGCTGAGTATGTTATTGACGGTACCGGTACACTTACAACCACAGAAAAGTCAGCTCCGCATCTTGCATCAGGAGCCAAGAAGGTAATCATCTCTGCTCCTGCAAAAGACAAAGTAACCCCTACCTTTGTTTATGGAGTAAACCACGAATGGTATAAGAGAAACATGGACGTTGTTTCTACCGCTTCATGTACTACTAACTGCCTTGCCCCGATCTGCAAGGTCATCAATGATAACTGGGGTATCTATGAAGGTCTTCTGACTACCATTCATGCTACAACAGGAAAACAGAAAACCAATGACGGACGTACCAAGTACAACTGGAGAATGGGACGTTCTGTATTCAACAACATCATCCCTACAACAACAGGTGCAGCAAAGGCTGTTGCTCTGGTTATTCCGGAACTTGAAGGTGCGATCACAGGTATGGCATTCCGTATTCCGGCTGTAGACGTATCTGCTGTAGACCTTGACGTTGTTCTCAGACATGCAACTTCCTATGAGAAGATCAATGCTGCAATGAAAGAAGCTTCCGAGACATATCTCAAGGACGTTCTTCTCTATACAGATGAAGAAGTTACTTCTCTCGACTTCCTCGGTTGCAGTGCACCATCCGTTTATGATGCAAAGATGGGAATCGAGGTCAACGATAAGTTCTTCAAAGTAGTCGGCTACTATGACAATGAGTATGGTTATACTTCCAACATGCTCAGAATGGTCAGACACATGTACGAAGTAGATAACAGTAACTTCCCGATCGAAGACTAGTAAAATCTACAGCGTCTTTCTTCTGACCCGTGATAAGGATCTACAGGGTGTGACGCCATTGATTTATTCAGCGTCACACCCGAATAATATCAGTACAAGAAAAAGGAGATTGGACTGAAATGAAAAAAACGATAAAAGACGTAAACTGGGAAGGCAAAACAGCTGTAATGAGATGTGACTTCAATGTTCCTCTCAAAGACGGAGAGATCACAGACGATACCAGAATAAGGGCAGCTCTTCCTTCTATCAATTATCTCATCGAGAACGGTGCAAGAATCGTGATCATGTCACACCTCGGCCGTCCTAAGGGCAAGCCAAATCCTGAAATGAGTCTTGCTCCTGTAGCTGCCAGACTCAGTGAGTATCTTGGCAAAGAAGTCAAATTCGTTTCATCACCTGTTGTTGTAGATGAGAACGTTAAAAAGGCAGCCGCTGAACTTAAGCCGGGCGACGTGATGCTCATAGAAAATGTGAGATACCGTGCCGAAGAAGAAAAGAACGATCATGATTTTGCAGGAGAACTTTCTGAACTCGGAGATATTTTCGTACAGGAAGCTTTCGGAACTTCACACAGAGCTCATGCATCCACCACAGGAATAGCTGACTTCATTCCTGCAGTTTCCGGTTTCCTTATCGAAAAGGAACTTAAATTCCTCGGTAGCGCTGTGGATGACCCTGTCAGACCTTTTGCTGCTATCATGGGCGGTGCCAAAGTAAAAGACAAGATCCCTGTAATTACCAATCTGCTTGACAAAGTAGATATCCTCATCATCGGCGGAGGAATGGCATATACATTCTTTAAAGCACAGGGTTATTCCATCGGAAAATCCCTGCTTGATGAAGAAGGGCTCGATCTCGCGGGAGATATCCTGAAGCTGGCAAAGGAAAAAGGCGTAGAATTCCTGCTTCCTGTTGATGTCGTATGCGCAGATGAGTTTGCTAATGACTCGCCTCATGATGTATATGATATAGATTCAATTCCTGACGACAGAATGGGACTTGATATCGGGCCTAAGACGATCGCTCTCTATAAAGAAGCTTTGTCAAAAGCAAAGACCATCGTCTGGAACGGACCTATGGGTGTGTTCGAAATGGAGAATTTTGCTGTAGGTACAAAGGCTATAGCTGAATGCCTTGCTGAAAGCGATGCTACTACAGTCATCGGAGGAGGCGATAGTGCCGCCGCAGTAGCTCAGTTCGGACTTGAGGACAAAATGACACATATCAGTACAGGAGGCGGAGCAAGCCTTGAATTCCTTGAAGGAAGAGAATTACCTGGTATTGCAATTATTGAAGATAAATAAAAGGGGGAACAAATGAAAAAATTTCTTATCGCAGGTAACTGGAAAATGAATAAGCTTACTGCTGAAGCAGCTGCTTTTGCTAAGGAGCTTAAAGCGAAGAACTTCTCAAATGCAGATGAAGTAGCTGTACTTGTGCCTTTTACACAGCTTACTGCTGTTGGCGAGGGCCTTGCCGGAAGCGGTATCGGCTTTGGAGCTCAGAATGTTCACTTTGAAAAATCCGGAGCGTTCACAGGTGAGATATCTGTACCGATGCTCGAAGAGATAGGCGTCAACTATTGTATAGTCGGACACTCCGAGAGACGTGAATATTTCGGCGAGACTGATGAAACTGTCAATGCCAAGCTCAAAGCTCTGATCGAAGCAGGTATAACACCTATACTCTGTGTTGGTGAATCTCTTGCGGTCAGAGAAGCACAGGGCGAGCAGACATTCGTAGCCGGTCAGCTTGTAGCTGATTTCAATGGACTGACACGTGAAGGTGCAGGCAAAGTTGTCATTGCTTATGAACCTATCTGGGCTATCGGGACAGGCAAAACAGCTACCCCTGAGCAGGCAGAAGAGATGTGTGCCTTCATAAGAGGAGTTATCGGCGGTCTGTATGATAATGATCTTGCTGACAAAATGCTTATCCTTTACGGCGGCAGCATGAAAGCATCTAACGCTGCAGATCTTCTTGCAAAGCCTGATATCAACGGTGGACTTATCGGTGGTGCCAGCCTTAAGATCGATGACTTTTCAGCTATCGTAGATGCTGCAGCTCAGCTTAAATAATCGTTGGGATTTATTAAACAGGTGTCATTGACACACTAAAAACAGAGTGTTATTATAAAGTGTTCGATTTTGCGGATTACAGAGTCGAACACTTTAATTCTGTATTTAATAAATTTGGAGGAAGCTATGCATACAGCTTTAATGATAATTCTTCTTATTTCAAGTATCATTCTTATCGTCAGCATTCTGCTGCAGTCAAGCAACAGTGACGGACTTTCAGGATCTATAGCCGGCGGAGCTGAACAGCTTTTCGGCAAGAAAAAGAGCAGAGGTTACGACTCGCTGCTTGCTAAGATAACAACTGTAGCAGCTATTATCTATATTATTGTTTCACTTGCAATAGTAGCTATTTTCAACTGATACCGGCCCGACATTATTATCCGGGGTTGTTTAACGATGTATAAGATATTTACACTGATATGTATTCTTGTGGCTGCTCTGGTCACTGCGTTCTTCTTATCCTGGATAAGGAGCAGACGCGGAACAGGGGAAGATGCTGCAAGATTATATGGAATAATAAAAAGCAGAAATACCAACTTTTGGTCCTTTCATTATGTCTCTGTCATAGCTGCAACGATTATTGTATCCGCTGCAGTAGGGGCAGGAATCGGATGGAGCCAGGCTGCCGCTTGCCTGACGGGTGCGGTGGTCTCTTTTGCGTTGCTGTTTACAGGTTCACAGGCATTTGTTCCCGGTTCATCCGCTTCATTCAATGAAGCAGAAAACGGAGATGCACGCTCTTCTGTAAAAGCTTCTTACCGTACCGGTGCAGTTCTTGGCTTTATATTATCTGCAATTATAACGGCTTGCTTACTTTTAGCCTTTGTGCTGATGTCGGCCGAGACTGCTATAGAAATGACCGGACCATTTGCTCTCGGTACTTCTTTGGTAGCTGTTTTACTTCATACCGGAGGAGATGTTTATTCATCCTCATATTCATTGGCTGTTTCTGCAAGAGACTTTACAGACCGCACAGGATTTTTCATAGGTGCAGGGTCTGATCTTATCGGATCTTATGTGCTTGCTGCAGCTGCAACTATCATGCTTGCTGATGTCGGAGTCGCCACGTCAGGAGTCACTTCTACTTTCACTGCAGGTACAGCAGCAAGATTTGTAATAGCAGTATATGCTGCAGGCATCATCGGATGCGCAGTCGGGGTGTTTATGCAGCATGCAGGTCTGGGAAGTGATCTGACAAAAGGAGCAGATATCGGATGCATTGCAGCGGGGATCATTACAATTGCTGTTACTGCATATTTCAGCATCAGCATGATGGAATCCATTCTGTATGCATTTGCTGTCGGAACAGGTATCGTTGCAGGTATTCTTCTCACAGAACTTAACAGGTTCTTTGCCAATGACAGCAGGATCTATATCAATACCGGCAAGAATCTCGGCAAACATTCTGTAGTCGTTTTCAATGCCGGAAGCGGAATGATAACGACAGCTATTTCAGCTGTGATCATCCTCGTTTCTATCATCATAGCGAACAGTATGTCCGGTTTCTATGGATATGCTCTATGTACTGCCGGTCTTTGCTCGATTTTAGCAACAGTATCTGCCATATCAGGTCTTTCAACTTTAACTGCTCAGACATCGGATATCATTTCAACAAAGATACACGGAGAAGGCGAAGAAGATAAAGAAA
Organism: uncultured Eubacteriales bacterium; assembly: GCA_902786855.1. Classification (GTDB taxonomy): domain Bacteria; phylum Bacillota; class Clostridia; order Peptostreptococcales; family Anaerovoracaceae; genus Crickella. The sequence goes on from CADAEH010000017.1 coordinate 25,561, forward strand.
AAATGTCAGATGCTCTGGCTGGTGTTTCAGTCAGGAACCTCAATATGTCCAACACTTACAGAGCTGCAGCTGCTTTCATGTCAGCGTTGGCATTATTCTGTGTATATGCTGTTTCCACTGATATGGAATCTATCAATATCCTGTCGGTAAGAGTCTTCTGCGGCATAATCGTAGGTACATGCAGCGCTTTTGTTCTTACAGGCATGTTGATAAGCTCAGTGAATATTACCAGCAGAGTAGCCCTGAGAGACATGGGCAGAAGCGATGACGAAACAGGAACGACAAGCTCACTGAGGGGTTCGCTTTTTCCTGCTATAATCGCTGTCCTGCTTCCTACGATAGTCGGTTTGTTCTTTGGGCCGGCAAGTCTGGCAGGCTTCCTTGCAGCTATTATAGTGACAGGATGTTTTATCGTAAATGCATCCAATAACTCAGGCAGATATCTCGAGAATACAGCTATCCAGTCTCTTTCTTCTGTTATAAGGCTGATCACTGTATTCTCGATCATATTCCTTCCTGTCTTTACCAGCGTTGGAGGATTTTTATTTTAATAAAATCCTGAAGGAGCATGCATCGGTATATAACAGATTACAAGGCGGCTCCTTTCAAGGGTGCCGCTTTTTTCATTAACAAGGGGAGAATCATGAAAGACTATACTTACAAGATTTTTGTTATCAATCCGGGTTCAACATCTACTAAGTTAGCTCTTTTTGAAGATCACAACAAAGTGTTTGAGACTACTGTTACTCATGATGCATCAGTGCTGAATTCATTTCCTACCTGCAATGATCAGCTTGAGTACAGAATGGGCTTTATCACAGAGTTTATAAGAGAAAACAAGATTGATCTGACGGATGTAGATGCTTTCGTAGGAAGGGGAGGCGGATGCTATCCGGTTCCTTCCGGGACTTATGAAGTCAATGCTCTTCTTATACATGATATCCGAAACAATGTAGGTCGAACGATACATCCTTCCATCCTCGGAGTACAGCTTGCGTATGAGATGCAGAGAAAATACGGTGGCAGGCTCTTTATGGTCGATCCGATCTGTGTTGATGAATATACTGATGTTGCAAGGATAACCGGTGTAAAAGGTCTTACAAGAAAGGCAGAATCTCATGCACTTAACCTGAGAGGTACTGCAATGAAACATTGCAAGCAGCATGGGATCGATTTCAAAAAGACAAATCTTGTAGTAGCTCATGTCGATGGTGGAATAACTATCGCTGCATTTGACTGTGGAAGGCAGGTAGACTGTAATCAGGGAGCAGGAGGAGAAGGCCCTTTTACGGCAACAAGGACCGGATCGCTTCCATTGATGGAAGTCCTTGATTATTTCAAAACGCACACTGTAAATGAGATGCGCCATCTGTGTACCGGCACCGGAGGATTCGTCTCACACTTCGGTACATCCAATGCAGATGAAATATTTTCGAGAGCAAAATCAGGTGATAAAGAGGCTGCTATTGTATGGGAAGCTCTCGGTTACAACATCGTGAAATACATCGGTTCAATGGCTACTGTTTTGAAAGGAAATCTCGAAGGTATCCTGATCACAGGCAGATATACAAGATTCACTGAACTTATGGATTATATAAAAGATTATGTCGGATGGATCGCACCGGTATATATCTATGAAAATGAAGTTGAACAGGAAGCGATGTGCGCAGGTGCGCTGCGCGTCCTCAGCGGAAAGGAAACATCAAAAATATATACCGGAAAAGGTATGGTCTGATGTCTTGATATCCCGGAAAGTGTTATTGGATTTAATTCATAGTATTTTATAATTTCATAAAAAAGAACAACATTCACTGTGTTTTTTGTTGAATTTCAACAATAAGCAGTGTTAGTATAGTACGGTACAAAAAATAAAAGCTAAGGAATCTATCAGTTAAAGGAGGAAAGCTAAAATGTTGAAAAAGCTCGAACAGATAAGACAGGAAGGTTTCGAGAGCATATCCTCAGCTGCCGACATGGAAAAGCTTGAGATGATACGCAAGGAACTGACCGGCAAAAAGAGCTCACTGCAGGAAGTACTTAAAAGTCTGGGCGGTCTTGATCCGGAACTCAGAAAATCCGTTGGAATGAAAGCCAATGAAGTTAAGACTTTCTTCGCAGAGAAGATCAAAGAAAAAGAAGAAGAACTGATTGCTAATGCATCAGTATTGGAAGGAGAACTCGATCTGACTCTCCCTGGAATTGAAGTCCCGCAGGGAGCCCTTCATCCTATAACACAGATGTGCTATGACCTCAACGACGCATTTAGATCCCTTGGCTTTGAAATATACAGTGAAGACGATATAAGCAGCGAAAAATTCGCTTTTGACAACCTTAACTTTGCCGCCGACCATCCGGCTCGCGCATCAATGGACACATACTGGCTCGAAGGTACAGAGGATAAAAGAGGTAACGAACGACTGTGCCTGAGACCGCATCTGACAGGTGGATCAGTCAGATATCTTCTTGAGCATGGAGCTCCTGCCAGATTTGTTTATCCGGGCAGAGTATACCGTAATGAAACTACTGATGCCCGCCATGAAAGAGCATTTTTCCAGTATGAAGCACTGATCGTTGACAAAGATGTATCATTCAGCTCAGGACGAGTAATGATAGAAACCATACTTGAGAAGGTATTCGGCAGAAAAGTCAATGTCAGAATGAGAGAAGGGTTCTTCCCGTTCACAGAACCTGGTTATGAGATCGACATGGAGTGCCTTCTCTGTGGTGGCAAGGGCTGCAAGGCATGCAACCATGCAGGCTGGATCGAAGTAATGCCTGGCGGAGTCATTCATCCTAATGTATTAAGAGCAGCAAATCTTGATCCTGATGAATGGACAGGCTTCTATACCAATATCGGGCTGGACAGACTTGTAATGATGCGCTACGGCGTCGATGATGTCAGGCTCTTCCATAGTGCTGATCTCAGGTTCCTGAAGCAGTTCAAGTAGAGAAGGGAGGTCAAACATGAATATTTCACTCAGATTATTAAAGAAATTCGTAGATCTGCCTGCTGATCTTTCATACGAGCAGATCGCTTATGACCTCACAATGAGAACTGTTGAGGTCGAAGATATAATAAATACTGCTGACAAATTCCATGATATCGTTGTCGGCGAGATAAAAGAAGTAAAAGCACATCCTAATGCTGATGCATTAAAGATATGCATTGTTGACGTCGGTGAAGATGAGCTCAAGCAGATCGTATGCGGAGGCTCAAACCTTACAGAAGGACATAAAGTCTGTGTTTCAAAACCTGGAGCTGAAGTTGTATGGCACGGTGAAGGTGAACCGGTCCTGATAAAAGAATCCAAGCTGAGAGGTGAGAAGTCTTACGGAATGATATGCGGCGCCACAGAAGTATACCTTGCTGACATCTATCCGCCTCACGATGAGAGGGAGATCGTAGATTTTACTGATCTTGGTGTGGAATGCAATGTCGGTCAGTGTGTCGCTGAGGTTGCAGGTCTCGATGATGTTATCCTCGAAGTCGATAACAAGTCCCTGAGTAACAGACCGGATCTCTGGGGCCATTACGGCATTGCCCGCGAACTCGCTGCTATTTATAAGCTTCCTTTCAATGAGCTTAGCGATGAACTTCCGGTAGGTCTTCCTGAGTATCCTGTAACCATCAGGGAACCGGAAAGATGTAACAGGTTTACTGCAACTAAGATCGAAAATGTATCAGTAAAGGAATCTCCTGTCTGGATGAAAACTCTCATTACAAATGCCGGAATGAGACCGATCAATGCACTTGTAGACATCACAAACTATGTGCTTCTTGCTGTCGGATCACCTCAGCACGCTTATGACAGCACACATGTCGAGGGTGATGAGATCATAGTCAGACTTGCTGATGATGGAGAAAAGCTTCTTCTTCTCGATGAAAAAGACCTTGAGCTTACACATGATCATCTGGTTATCTGCGATGCAGTCAAGCCTCTTAACCTCGCCGGAATCAAGGGCGGCAAAGATGATTCTGTGCTTGATACAACGGATTCTGTTATTCTCGAATGCGCAATATTCACCGCGCCGGGAATAAGACGTACAACTGCATATTTCAATGAAAAAACAGATGCAGCACTGAGATATGAAAAGGGCATAGATACTCAGAGAGCATCTCTCGGTGTAAGCCTTGCTCTTAGACTGTTCAAAGAAATCTATCCTGAATGCAGGATCACTGCATTTACAGATTGCTATCCGGTAAAAACCGAGAAAGCAGTTATCGATATCACACAGGAATTCCTCGACAGAAGACTCGGCGAAGTTCTTCCGCAGTCTGAGATAGAAGATATCCTGATTAGGCTCGGTTATGAAGTCGAATTTGATAACGGAACATATCACTGCAAGGCTCCTACATGGAGATCCACAGGCGATGTCTCTATCCATGATGATATCCTCGGTGATATCGCGAGACTCATCGGATATGAATATTTCAAGAAACAACCTCTTAAGGTTAATTTTGAACATTCTGTCAATCAGGTCAAAGCAGATCTTGCAAGAAAGCTCAGAGAATATCTTGCTTTCAGATGCGGATTCAATGAAATATTCACGTATCCGTGGATTGACGAAAGATTCATAAATGCAGCCGGCATCGATACGGATAAATCAATAAGACTCGCTACGCCTCCTGCACCGGAACTTGGCATACTCAGATCGTCACTTATTCCGGGAATCCTCGAGACCATCGACAAGAATTACAGGAACTTTGATTCATTCAGCATTTTTGAGGCTGCACAGGTATTTGAAAAAGGGGAATACAGACCTTCTACTGAAGAAGAGGTTCTTCCTGTGCACAGAAATCTTCTTTCCGGCGCTATGGTCGGAAAAGATGCTCCTGTACTGTTCTACAGCGTAAAAGGCGTTATTGAGGGACTTGCTGGATACTGCCATTGTGAACCGCTTGATTTTGTTCAGAAAGAAAAGCCGTCATGGGCAGATGAAAAAGTATGGCTCAACATAAGGACAGGTAAGAAGATAATAGGCTCGATTGGACTGATCTCGGTATCAGCACTTTCCGAGTCAGGCATCAAGCTTACCAATGCAGCAGCATTTGAGATAGATACTGAGGGCCTCAGACCATATCCATCGAGGACAAATGAGTTCAAGCCACTTCCTCAGTATCCGTTGGTACAGCAGGATCTGTCACTCCTCGTTGACGAGAGCATGACATGGGAACAGATAAGAGATGCGATCAAGTATATGGTCAAGGATCTCAAGTTCGTTGAAGAATACCGTGGTAAGCAGATCCCGGCAGGTAAGAAGTCAGTCATGCTGACGCTCAAGATCGGAAATGATGATTCAACAATGACATCAAAACAGATCGAGAAAAAAATGGCGGGTATCATCAAGGTGCTCAGCAACAAGTGTAAAGCAGAATTAAGATAATGCCAGAAGACGGACTCAGACACTATTATATAGTCAAAGAACATCCTGTAAGGATAATAACGAAATGCAAAAGCCATTCCAAGGGAACTCTAGCCAGTTTCCTTGTTGGCTTTTGTATTCTTTATGCGTTTGTAAGCTGGGTTCCCCAGATCCTGAGCATATTCATTCCTGTAACCAATGCCGATCTGCTGATGTCATATTCAGATGCCGATCCTGCATTGGTCAGGCAGCTTCCGGCTACTTCGCTGGTCGTATTCATATATTCATTCTTTTTTACAGGAGTATTAAATCTCAGTGAGTGTCTCTATACACTTACATATATCAGGAACAGAAAAGCCGATTACAGAGCGCTTACAGAGAGCCTTCCATACTATCTGAAGACTCTCGGAATATATTTGCTTCAGATGCTCATTGTCGCATTCTGGACAATAGTGTTTGTTATTCCGGGAATAATTGCCTCACTTAATTTCTCGCAAGCTTTTTTCATACTTGCTGATGATCCTGAAAAAGGGGTGACACAAGTACTGTCAGAGAGCAAAATGATGATGTACGGCAATAAGCTTAATTATGTCAGGTTGCTCATCTATTACATTCCTTACATATTGCTGGCATATTTACCTGCTATCCTTCTCTCAGGTATATTTGCTGATCTCAGTATCGGCGAGCCGATGTTCACTATATTGTCCCTGATACTGGATCTTCCGCTCTTTGTAGTTATGGGGCTTATAAGTATGGGAAGATGTGTATTCTATGAGCTGATGATCAATAAAGGCTTTGCGGACTTCAGATATGCAGGGCAGGATGCCTTCAGAGAACTTGAAAAAAGCAATAAACGGCAATAAAAATGACGATGATGTGCATCGTCATTTTTTTATGGAATCGATTGCTGTCTGTATATCATCAGGTATTCCGGTCTCAAATGTCATGCGTTCACCGGTAGCAGGATGATCGAATTCTATATGATATGCATGAAGTGCCTGTCTGCCTATAAGTTCTGTGCTGCCCCCATAAAGTTCATCACCTGCAATTACATGACCAATGTGTGAGAGATGGACTCTGATCTGGTGGGTGCGGCCTGTATGAAGTACAACTTCTATCAGAGTATGTGCACCGTATTCTTTTGACTCGAACCTGTCGAGCACCTGCACCTCGGTTATAGCGTTTTTTCCGCCCTCAGGCATAACGACTCTTCTTATTGAAACAGTATCAGGTCTGCCGATCGGCAGATCTATAGTAAAATGATCATCTTCTATGATCCCTTCTACGAGTGATAAATACCTTTTTATAACAGTACCGCAGCGCATCTGATGGGCGAGATCGTTTTGAGCGTTCGCATTTTTTGCAACGATTATGATACCGGTAGTATCCATATCGATCCTGTTGGCGAATCTCACTTTGAACGACTGTCCGGATTCCTGCATGTAATACATGACTGCATTTGCTATGGTATGCTCAGGATGGCCTTTGGTCGGATGCACTATAATACCCGGCTGTTTATTTATAAGTATGAGGTCGTCATCTTCATAAATAATGTCGAGCGGTATGTTCTCAGCGAGGAAATCGCTTGTTTCTTCAGGAAGCCGCACCCCAATAATATCTCCTGCTTCAGGTCTGATATAGCCGGGAGCAGGAGAGCCGTTGAGATCTACAAGAGACTGATATTTCATCTTGGTGCGGAATCTCGATGAAAATTTATAATTCTGTCTTAAGATCTGATTGATGGTCAGACCTCTTTCTTCATCAGTAACAATATGTTCGTACTTTGCCATTATTTTTAGTTCTCAGTAACGCAGGATATAGTTCGTTATCAATATGGTATCAGAGGAGTTTGCTGCTCAGTTTTTTCCAGTAATCGTAGTCAGGATTCCTTATAAGATGTACTTCCTTATCTGACTGGGTTATCTCTACATATTCTACATTACTGAATTCATGAGTGCGTCCGTCAAACGAAAGGATTATCGTACCTTTTGTGCTGCGGCCTATTCCGGCTATAACGATCCGTTCATCAGCCGGCAGCAGGATGCTTGAGTGAAAACATCTGTAGGCACTGGTGTTCATAGGTGCTACAGGTGTCAGCTGGAGTACATCAAGATCAGGGGAAACCAGTGCTCCGTCAAGGGAATAGTTATACGCAGTAGATCCGACAGGTGTTGAAACGAGAATACCGTCCCCTGAGAAGTCCTGGACTTTAGTGTCATCGATAGATACAGAAAATTGTGAGACATGAGAGTATTGACCGCGAACAAGTATCTCATTGAGTCCTATACGATAAAACTGATTGCGTGCTGTCACTATTTTTGCCTGAAGTGGCTTTATTGTCTGCACAGAATATCTTCCGGATTCTATATCATCTATGGCCTCAGACATTTTGTCAGGAGAGCACTCCTGGAAGAAACCAAGATGGCCTGTGTTTACACCGAGAACAGGGGCTTTTGGAAATCTGCATTTATGAATAAAGCTTAAAAATGTTCCGTCACCGCCTATGCACATGAGCAGCTCAGCTGAATCGGAATATTCATTGAGTATCTCATAACCTCTGGAAGTTAGTATTTCTTTCAGCTCTGTCAGAGCTGCCTGTGAATTGTCCTTGTAATTGCTGAATATAAAAACTTTTTTAGACATTATTAAAGTCCTTTCGTAAGTTTGTCAAATCTGTCGACCAGATCATCAAATACTTTGAGGGCAGAATCTACCGGCTGAGAAGTGCTCATATCGACTCCTGCGATCTTCAGCAGCTCGATAGGGGTGTCAGAAGAACCTGATCTGAGGAAACTTATATAGTTTTCTCTTGCTTCAGGACCTTCGTGGAGTATCTTCTGTGCGATAGCATTCGCTGCCGAAAATCCGGTAGCATACTGATACACATAGAACGCGTTATAGAAATGCGGTATTCTTGACCACTCATATTTTATCAGATCATCATGTTCAACAGCAGCACCAAAATAAACAGAATTAAGGCGATCATATTCGGTGTTGAGCCATTCGGCTGTCAGCGCTCCTCCGGATTCCGCATATTCATGTGCTGCTTTTTCAAACTCTGCAAACATGGTCTGCCGGAAAACTGTTCCCTTGAACTGATCGATATAGAAGTTGATAAGATAAGCCTGCATATCAGGATCTTCAGTATTATCAATCAGATAACTGATAAGAAGTGTCTCGTTTACGGTACTTGCTACCTCGGCAGTAAAAATCGAGTGATCGCCGTAAATATACGGCTGTGTTTGTCTTGTGTACCATGCATGCATCGAATGACCGCCTTCATGTATGAGTGTGAAGACATCTCTTAGTGTGCCGCCGAAATTCATAAGAATATAAGGGTAGCTGTCATAGGAGCCAAAGCTGTATGCACCGGATGTTTTACCAATATTCTCATATCGGTCGACCCATCGTTCTTCCAGGATACCTTTCCTGAAAGTGCTGACATATTCCTCGCCCATAGGGACCAGCGCACAACATGCAAGATCAAGGGCTTCCTCAAAAATATATCTTTTATCAGATACTTCTGCCAGAGGAACATAGACGTCGTACATGTACATTTTATCAAGGCCAAGTACTCGTTTGCGAATATCTGCATACCTGTGCATGGAAGGCATATGAGCATGTACAGCATCTATAAGATTATCATATACACTCAAAGGTATATCATCAGGTGAAAGAGCAGACTCAATTGCTGATCCATATCTTCTGAGCCTGGCACTTACTACATTCCGTCTCACATTATTTGAATATATGGACGAAATAGTATTATTGAGCTGCTGATATTCAGAATAAAGATGCTCATATGCAGATCTTCTTACGCTTCTGTCTCTGGACTCAAGAAAACGCACATATGTACCATGGGTGAGGTCTTTTTCTTTTCCATCTGAATCAGTAAGAGCGCCAAAATGCATATCGACGTTGTTGAGAACAGTGAAAATATTGCCCGGTGCACGGAGCACTTCGCCATAAGAGGCTATAATGTTTTCCTCTGCAGCGCTGAGTGTATGCTCGCGTCTCCGAAGAAGAGTCATAAGCATGTGCCTGAACATTTCAAGCCCCGGTTCTTCTCTAAGATACGAAACGACAAGTGACGGCTCCGCAGCAAGAATTTCAGGATCAAGAAACGAAACAACTGATGACAGAGTAGTAAGTGCTCCGCTAGCTTTTCCGTACATCTCAGTGCATCTGCTGTCAGAATTGTCTTCATCACGTTTCATGTGAGCGTAAATATAGGCTCGCTCGACTTTTCTTACTGCTTCGGAATATGTAATGAGCGCATTGAGAAGTGAAGCAGGGGAATCCATGATATGTCCCTGCATTGCTGCAAGAGATTCAGCCTTTTGCAGTCCTGAGGAGATATCATCTGAAAAGCCGGTTTCACTGGCATACATAGCTTCTATGTTCCACTTATCTGATGATGATATTTCAGAACGTAATTTCTGTTTGTCACTGTTCATTTTGCCAACCTCTTGTGTTATAATATTCTGTCAGCAATTATAACATAATGGTACAGTGTTTGAAACATGGATAAAACAGAGCTTTACAGTAAACTCGATATCGATACGATCGATGAATTCAGGTATTATGAAAATCTTGCAGCCCTTTTTGAGGAGGACGATTATATCGAAACCAATCTCATCAAGGACCTTATCAAGGATGTAGATAAATCGTTTCTTGCTGAACATATGGATTCTTTTTTTGAACAGTTTCTCAGTAATTTACCTGATGACGAAACAGAACTGTATATAACAGTGGATTCGATCGGCAGAGCTATGACCGGAATGATATCTGAAAATATGGCTCCGGAAGACATAACTGCTCTTGCTGATGAGATAGGAAGATTCCGCAAATGGTACGTCCACGACCTTAACGTTTATGACAGAATAAAGGGCGAAGAGGTAAGTGTAAGAGATGCCAGATATGATATTCTTGCTGCCGGATTTCTCGGAGAGAAATATGATTACGATTTCCGCTTAGCCCTTGATTATACTGTCGAAGGCTATGACGTAAGGATAACTGATCTGAACATAGAATAATGATCAACAGGATAGATATCGAGAACAGAGAATATGAGATCCTTTCTCCACTTGCTTCTAAAGCGGCGGATTCAAGAGGACGCGAGCACCCTGAAGATAAGTGTCAATACCGTACTGACTATCAGCGGGACAGAGACCGCATAGTTCATTCCAAAGCTTTTCGCAGGTTGATACATAAAACTCAGGTATTTCTGGCTCCGGAGGATGACCACTACAGAACAAGACTCACTCACACTCTGGAAGTAGCACAGGTAGCGAGAACAGCTGCCAGGATACTCAGATACAACGAGGACCTTACTGAAGCGATAGCTCTCGGTCACGATCTTGGACATACACCATTCGGGCATGTAGGTGAGACGATCCTGAACAACATTCATCCCGGAGGTTTTGTCCATAATGTACAGAGTCTTCGAACTGTCGATAAGATCGAAGATACTTCAAGGCGCAGAGGCCTTAATCTGACATTTGAAGTGCGTGACGGAATACTCAATCACAGAGGTGCAGGAGTTCCGGTTACACTGGAAGGGCAGATAGTCAAGATCTGTGACCGCATAGCATATGTCAACCACGATATAGATGATGCTATCAGGAGCGGGATTATCCGTCTGAATGATCTGCCGGAAAATGAAATCAGTGTTCTGGGTTCTACTCATTCAGACCGCATCAATAATCTCATTGTCGATCTCTGTACATACAGCGAAGGGAAGGATGTAATAGATCTGTCTCCGCGCTTCAGCGAAGCTCTTCTGAATCTGAGAGCATTTATGTTCAGAAATGTATATAACTCTCCTCAGGTCCTTGAGGTAGCTGACAGAGAAAAAGCAGACCTGGTCATAAGATCACTTTACAACTATTTTCTTGAGCATCCGGAAGAACTGCCCGGAGTATACAAAGAGATCGAAAAAGAAGACGGAACACAGGAAGCAGTCAAGGACTGCATATGCGGAATGACAGACAGATACGCGCTCCGCTTATATGATAATCTTTTCGTTCCTCACAGCTGGAGGTAATACTTCTTATGGCATGGGACAACTTCATTGATGAACTGAAGATGCAAGTGAATATCGTTGATGTTGTCGGGCGTGAAGTCAATCTCAAAAAAGCCGGTGCCAATTATAAAGGTCTGTGCCCGTTCCATTCTGAAAAGACCCCATCGTTTATGGTTAACGAAGAACGGCAGATATTCAACTGCTTTGGGTGCGGCGAGAAGGGTGACGTGATCAAGTTCGTCCAGAACTATTATAAGATCCCTTTTATGGAGGCCGTTGAAAAGCTGTGCAATGAGTACGGGATAAAGATGCCTGAGAAAAGACACTCAGGTCCAAAAAAAGATTATTCACCCTACTATGAGATCAATGCGAAAGCTGCAAGATTTTTCTACAATTCGCTTGGAATAAAGGGTAATAAAGGTCTTGCCTATCTTAAGAAGAGAGGGTTGTCACGGGACACCATCGTAAAATTCGGATTAGGATATGCACCTGCATCCGGAACAGCACTTACAGATTACCTCAGATCAGAAGGTGTGTCAGATGACGATCTGATACGCCTGGGATTATCCAACAGAGGCAAAAACGGACTTTATGATAAGTTCAGAGACCGAGTCATCTTTCCGATCATCAATACACAGGATAAAGTGATAGGTTTCGGCGGCAGGGCTATCGGCGATGTAAACCCCAAATACCTGAATTCACCCGAGAGCGAGATTTTTCTTAAGAAAAACAACCTCTTCGGATTGAATTTTACCAGGAACGAAATATCTTCAGAAGGCAGAGCTATTATTGTTGAGGGCTATATGGATGTGATCTCCCTGTACCAGAGCGGAGTGCGAAATGTCGCTGCATCCCTCGGTACAGCTCTGACTGATAATCAGGCTAGACTGCTTTGCCGTTATTCAAAGAATATCGTTCTGTCATATGATTCTGACAATGCCGGTATCAATGCAGCTCTGAGAGGAATTTCTGTCATAACTGCTGCCGGAGGCAAACCGCGTGTACTTACTGTCACAGATGGCAAGGACCCGGATGAATTCATTCAGAAGAACGGAAAAGAAGCATTTCTCAGGCTGGTGGATAATGCAGTTCCCGCTGCTGAATTCAGACTGAAGCTCGCCAGAAGAGGCCATGATCTTTCTACTGATACAGGTGTGCTTGAGTATCTCGAAAGTGCAGTTCCTGTTCTGAAAGACCTCGGTCCTGTAGAACAGGACCTGTACATACGTAAACTCAGTGAAGAATTCGGCATATCCGAGCATGCTATACTGATGAGTGTGCAGACAGGAAACAGCAGAAACCGATCCCGTGCGGGCAGAACTTTTGATCAGCCTGTGAATAGAGAAATACGGCGCAGACAGGAGCAGACCGGCATCGATGAGCGTATCGAGATGTCATTTGCACTTCTGGCAATGAACAATACAAGATATCTGAAAAGATTCAAAGAAGATGAAATAGAATTCCATTCAATACTGGCTTCCCATACTATTGATGCCATCACTTCATTATCTGACACCAATGAGAACGGGATCCACAGACTGGAAGCAGATATGGTAGCAAGATTGCTCGATCCCGATGATGAATCCAGATTCACCCGGTATGCACAGACCGTGCAGATCGGACCTGATGATGAGGTATTCTACAGAGAGACCAAAACCAGCTGCCTAATAAACAATTATAAAATGGAAAAGGCTGAACTGCTTAATGAGCTTGCGATCGCCGAAAAGACCGGCAGACAGGACGAAATTGATGAACTGGCAGCCAGACTGATCCTTTTGGATAATAAAATAAATCAGACATATCAGACTATGGAGGAAAGCAATGCCTGAAACCAAGAGCAAAATCAAAGAAAAAGAAGTAAAACCTGCAAACTTTACAGATGATGACGCTCCTGTTGAAACATCCAGAGCAGAGGAACTCGCACATTCTATCATAGAATCTGCAAAGACCACGGGCAATGAGATCACATATGGTGAGATCAATGTTATGCTATCTGATGCCAATCCTGATAAAGATCTCCTTGAAGACATCTACGATCTTGTGGAAAGCAAGGGCATCAGCATTCTGGATACAAGAGAACCATCTTCTAATGAACTTGAGGGAGACCTCGATCTTGACGACGATGATCTCCTTGATCTTGACCTCGATCTTGATGATGACGATCTTACCAGTGAGCTCGAAGATGAGAAGAAAAGCGGAGTAGTCATAAAGTCGACAGGTGAAATAGAGGTTACCGATTCTGCCAGAAACATTCCTACCGATGACCCGGTCAGAATGTATTTCAAAGAGATAGGAAAAGTTCCGCTTCTGTCCGCAGAAGAAGAAAGAGAACTTGCGATCAGGATAGAGCAGGGTGATGAAGAAGCTAAAAAGAAGCTCTGTGAAAGCAATCTCCGACTTGTTGTAAGTATTGCAAGAAGATACCTCAACAGAGGTCTGTCCTTCCTTGATCTTATCCAGGAGGGAAACCTCGGTCTTATTAAAGCCGTCGAGAAATTCGATTATACCAAGGGATATAAGTTTTCTACCTATGCGACATGGTGGATAAGACAGGCAATCACAAGATCCATCGCTGACCAGGCAAGAACTATCAGAATTCCTGTACATATGGTCGAAACGATCAACAAACTCATAAGGATCTCCAGGCAGCTCCTCCAGGAATACGGTCGTGAGCCGACCAGCGAGGAGATCGCCAGGGAAATGGGTATCACAGTTGAAAAGGTAAGGGAAATCAAAAAAATCAGTCAGGACCCTGTATCCCTCGAAACACCGATCGGTGAGGAAGAAGACAGCCATCTTGGAGATTTCATTCCTGATGAAGATATCCCGTCACCTGTAGACGCAGCTGCTTATTCAATGCTTCAGAAACAGTTACGAGAGGTTCTTGATACCCTTTCTGAAAGGGAGAAAAAGGTCCTTATCCTCAGATTCGGACTTGATGACGGACGTCCTCGCACACTGGAAGAGGTAGGAAAAGAATTCAATGTTACAAGAGAACGTATCCGTCAGATCGAAGCAAAGGCTCTCCGTAAGCTGAGACATCCTAGCCGCAGTAAAAAACTCAGAGACTATCTCGAATAAGTGATATGTAAGCTTTTTTACACCGGCTGCGTTATCCGCGGAACTATAAAAACAAATGCAATAAAAATCAAATGAATTCTCACGCATTAACGAGCATATAAAACTCTTTTGCGTGAGTTTTCATCTAGTAAGTTCAAAAAATGAGGATCAGTAAAAGGCTATATAAAATAACTCAAAAAGTATCACAGGATGAAACGGTTGCTGATATTGGTACAGATCATGGGTATGCCCCAATGCTTCTTATCAGGGACGGTATATCTCCGCATGTGATCATGTCGGATATCAGCGAAGGTTCTCTTGCAAAAGCTGTTGAAACCTTTAGAATATGCGGATTGGACGCAGATAAAGACTGCTTCAGGATCGGGGACGGTCTTAACACTGTTGAACCGGGAGAAGTCGATACTGTTATCATCGCAGGGTTGGGAGGATTTACGATAATTGATATATTGTCATCCGACCTTGAAAAGAGCCGCAGTTTCCAAAAATTGGTATTACAGCCGAGAAAGCACTCCGGACATCTCAGGTATTATCTGTATACAAAAGGCTGGGACATCATTGATGAAGATCTTGCCCCTGAAGGCAAATTCGTATGTGAGATCATCACGGCGGTACCCTCAGAAAAGACATTCAGAGAAGCACTGTATCCGGAAGATGATATCCGATGGAAGTATCCTCCTGAACTGATCAAAGCTGATCCGGAGCTTGCGAAAAAAAGGATCAGCTGGAAAATCGGGAGCATTGATGAACAGATAGAGAACCTGAAAAACAGCTCATCAGATACGGAAATCCTTATTGGCAAGCTTCAAAAGGATAAAGCATATCTTCAAAGCATAATAAAGTAATAAATAATGAAAAAACTGAACTGGATAGAAATAACATCGTTATATATAGGTGTGATCATGGGGGCAGGTTTTGCTTCTGGTCGGGAATGCTGGCAGTTTTTCGGTGTTTTTGGGCAAAAAGGATACTATGGAGCAATTGCAAGTACCATATGTTTTGTGCTTATAGCATGTATGCTGACATTCATTGCCAGGCATAAGAATACAGCTGATCTCGGAAAGCTGATCTCCCCATTCGACAGCAAATATATCGAAGGTGTTATAGGCTGGGTCCTTGCTATTATTTACTATTCTATGATCATAGCGATGACGGCAGCAGGAGGATCATTGTTGAACCAGCAATTCGGCATCAGTAAAGTATTCGGAGGGATAATAATCGCTGTACTCTGCATTGTGACTGTTCTGGGTGACTTTGAACGTGTATCAAAAGTATTCAGTCTCTTAGTTCCGGTGTTATTCATCGTCGGTATCATTACAATATTGCTTACGATCCATGCTGATTTCGGACAAAGCGGTGCTGCTGAAGGATATCAGCCGGGACGCATGTCACCTAACTGGCTGGTTTCCGCTGTAGTATTCATGGCCTATAATACGACAGGAATGATAACGATGGCCGGCAACTCTGCAGTCAATGCCAGGAACAGCAAGAATGCATATGCAGGAGCGATAGCTGGAACAATATGTCTCAGCGCCCTGACCATACTTCTTCTGAAAGCGTTGCTTACTGACATGGCATTTTCATCAGCCCTTGATCTTCCGATGCTTGGGTTTTCCGGAAGGATATCTCCGGTACTGAATGTGATATATGCAGTTGTTCTGTACGGAGCTGTTTATTCTACCGGCGCGAGCACATACTACGGGTTCAGCACAAAACTTCCTGAAGGTAAGATCAAAAAGATAGTGATCATAACCGGTGCCGCAGCAGGATTTCTGCTTGGGCTTACCGGATTTAAGAAGCTGGTTGAATTTCTGTATCCGGCGCAGGGTTATATTGGAATACTTTTTATTATTCTTATAATCATCAACTTTTCAAAAGAGCTTCAAAAAGTATCAAGAACCGGAAAATCAAGTTAAGTGCTGTTTTCTGATTTGTAATAATTCACTTTTTTTACATATACAAAACATAATTCATTGTTATCTTTTTGATACAGTATTGATTATTTATTTGCACACATTATAATAACTTAAGCATCAGAATATTACGGGTAGACCAGACGATCGCGTGTCTTAAGGCATGAGGAAAGTCCGGGCTCCGCAGGGCAAGGATGACGGATAACGTCCGCCGCAGGTAACTGTAGGGAAAGTGCAACAGAAACATTCCGCCGAAACGGGTAATGCCGTGGTAAGGTTGAAATGGTGAGGTAAGAGCTCACCGGCGTCATGGAGACATGACGGCCGTGTAAACCCCATCCGGAGCAAGACTAAGAAGGGCATTTGGTGGTGCGGCCCGTACCCGCCCGAAGGTAAGTCGCATGACGCTGAGAGCAATCTCAGTGCTAGATGGATGATCGCCAAATACAGAACCCGGCTTATGGTCTGCCCGATTCTTTTAATACAGAGGTGAAATGGAATACAGACTAGGTATCGATGTAGGATCGACAACTGTAAAACTGGTCGTCCTCGATGAACACAATAATATCGTCTATTCAAAGTACGAAAGACATATGTCAAGCGTCTTTGAAAAAGCCGGAGAGATGCTCAGATTACTCAGGGATGAGATGGGTAATATCCCAGTTAAGTCAGTAATCACAGGCTCCGGCGGTCTTTCATTGGCTGATTTGTTCGATATCAAGTTTGAGCAGGAAGTAATTGCCTGCAGCAGAGCTGTCGAAGAAATAATACCTCAGACCGATGTTGCAATTGAGCTCGGTGGAGAGGATGCCAAGATCACATTCTACGGGTCCACTATAGAACAGAGGATGAACGGCACTTGTGCGGGAGGCACGGGAGCCTTCATAGATCAAATGGCGGTACTGTTAAACACTGACG
>CADAEH010000018.1 GCA_902786855.1 uncultured Eubacteriales bacterium
AGATAAAATGGCTACCGTTACTGTTAAGGAGACATCAAAAACAGAAATCGATGACAAGCTCAAAGTCCATACCTGGGTCGATGGCAGCACACTGCATGTGAAGTATTGTGCAGCGGGTAAAGGGCTTAGTATTAAGGATCTTAAAAAGACTCTGGAGATCACAGTTCCTGCCGATGTTAAACTATCGGATCTGAGCATCGATGCTTCAGCAGGTGATGTTAATGTGACAGCGGAAAGCATTGGAAAACTGGCCATTGACATCAGCTCGGGCAATATGAAATTCAGTGCTGACAAAGTGCCGGAAAAGTCAGAAATCGATGCAGCCGCAGGAAATGTCGAGATATATATGCCGGAGAAGACAGATATGACATTGAAGGCAGATATATCAGCCGAAGATTTCAACTCAGAGATACCTTTTACTAAAAAAGGTGATGCTTACATCTTTGGAAACGGTAAAAGCAGGATGGATATAGATGCAAGCGCAGGAAATATAAATATAAAAAAGAAGTAAGGTCTGTTCATCTGCTGCGTGATAAGGGCTTTCGGAACAATTTTAGGCATCAAGCTGGCTGCGGCCTGTGGGAGAGATCCTGCAGGCCGTTTTATATAATCAGTAATCGTCAGACTTTGCATACCCCTTAACAGCGAAAATGCCGTCAAATGGAGATTTTCACAATTCCCATCTGGCGCCATTTCTGCCTTTCAAGGAGGCCTTGTCCCTTCAAAGCAAGCAATTCCAATGCTTTCAGATAAAAAATAGATGTGCGAAGATTTGTTGAAACTGCACATCTAAGCTGGTGCGCCCGGCGAGGATCGAACTCGCGGCCTTCTCATTCGGAGTGAGACACTCTATCCACTGAGCTACGAGCGCATAATGATCATGTTCATATTCATACCGGCTGAGAGCATGTGGTGATGCTCCCGGCCGGTCCTTTTATCTATATACATTGCCTTAAGAGACGAATGATACGTGTGTGCTGCTTGCTGCAGGATTTATTTCTTGTATTCCTGTTTGCGAGGACGTCCCATGAGGGCCTCAAGGGCGTCTTCAACTTTCATCTCGCCGCGGATGACGTTGTAGATGGCCTCGGTGATAGGCATCTCCACACCGGTCTTCTTGGAAAGCTCATAAGCCGCCTCGGCGGTGAACATTCCCTCGACGATCATACCAATGGATTTCCTTGCTTCTTCAGGATCCATGCCCTGGCCGATGAGGCGGCCGCAGCGGAAGTTCCTTGAGTGCATGCTGGTGCAGGTGACTATCATGTCGCCTACTCCGGAGAGGCCGGCAAAGGTCTCGAATTTTGCTCCCATTGCCATACCCAGCCTGGTCATCTCAGCAATGCCTCTGGTCATCATAGCTGCTCTGGTGTTGTCGCCGAATCCCATTCCATCGATAATGCCCGAGCCGACAGCCATGACATTCTTGACAGAACCTGCAAGCTCCATTCCGAGCATGTCATCATTCGTATATATCCTGAATCTGTTGGTAGCAAAGAGGTCTGAAAGCGACCTTGCTGTACGTGGATCTCTTGAAGAGATGGATACAGCAGTCGGAACACCGATGCCCACTTCTTCAGCGTGGGACGGACCGGATATGCAGGCGTACCTGCTCATGTCAAAGCCCACTTCCTCAGCGACTTCAGACATACGCATCAGTGTCTTCTGCTCGATTCCCTTGGCGATGTTCATCGCGAGCGCATCCTTTTTGATGAACGGAAGCGCAGACTTAAGAGCGCTTCTGAAGTGCTGTGCCGGGATCGAGAAAACTATGATATCAGCATCTTTCAGCGCTGCCTCGTTGTCAGTATAAAAATGATAGTCTCCTGAAAGCTTTACGCCTGGAAGGTAGTCGACGTTTTCCATCGCGTCCTCCATGCGTTTCAGGTGAGCCTCATCTATGTCAAAGATGTTGA
This sequence comes from uncultured Eubacteriales bacterium, assembly GCA_902786855.1. Classification (GTDB taxonomy): domain Bacteria; phylum Bacillota; class Clostridia; order Peptostreptococcales; family Anaerovoracaceae; genus Crickella. The sequence continues at coordinate 1,917 of CADAEH010000018.1, forward strand.
CCCTGCAGCCTTTTGCTGCGACTATGGTAGAAAGCGCTGTGCCGAAGCTGCCTGCGCCGACAAATGTTACAGTACTCATACTTTCCCCTCCTGTATGTTTTCGCATTGCGCCGGTCTGGGTGATCGGCGGCTGCCGATCAGGTGCGTTCCAACCCTGACTGCACTTAACGAATTATACAAGGTTTTGGCTGAGGTGACAAGAGCAGTGAAGCCAGGCAAAATAAATCTCTATCTGATCAAGCACTTATGTTAATCAACAAGTTAATGTGGTAAAATTCTTGTCATGAAACAGACGCTTTACCTTATCAGACATGGACATACTTCAGGAACGGAGTCCGCTCTTATGTACGGAGCGACCGAGCTTCCGTTGACGAAAGACGGTCTTGACGAGATCGCCGTTTATTCAGATGCCGGTATATATCCGGATCCGAACGGCGCGGCGGTATATACATCAGGTATGATCAGGGCGCTTCAGACACTCGCTGTCATGTATGGTGCAGACCCGGCTGATGTCCATGTCAGTCCCGAAAACATCTATCCGGAAAAGGGCGACAATATCGAGTGCATCGCAAACAATATAGCAGAACTTTGCTCTGTTCCGCACGATACAGAACCTATGCTTCGCGAAGTCGATCTGGGTGCTTACGAGATGACGACGATCGATGAGATCCTTGAAGATGAGTTTGGCAGGAAGTGGATCGGCGGCGAGATCGATGAACCGGACTTCCCGGGCGGAGATACCGATCGCGGATTTCAGGACAGGATCAACCGAGGTCTCTGGGATATACTGAAAAAGGCGAAGGCGGATGGCCACGAAAAGATCATCATCGTGAGCCATGGCGGGGTCATAACATATATAATGAACAAAGCTTTTCCGGGAAGGTATGACAACAAGTGGATCTGGTGCCCAAAACCGGGAACGGGATATAAGATAGAGATCGATGACGGCAGTCCGGTAAGCTGGACGCCTGTCGGGGATATCGGAGAAAACGAGACGCCGACCAAAGATCTCTGACGAGGTTGATGCATATGGTCGAGCTTAATGACAATGCTATTGAATATATGAAGATGCTCGGCTTTCGGGATGTCGTTCTCGGAGTGGAAAAGTTCACGACATGATGCGATCCTCCTAGGATGGAGGTGTCGGTAAGTTTTACCGACGGGAGCCGTGACTTAAACATAGAGAAAGCCTTGCAGCACGGCACCCACAGTGCGGGCAGTTCAGAGCAGGCAGAGGCCGGTGAGACTGCAGACCGGACATACGATATCGACTGTACTGTGATCGGGCGTGCATGGATACCGCGCGAAGGTCTCGAGATATCACCGCCGGTCAGGGTCCGCTATGAAAAGCATCCTTGGATAACGGCGTTTGAGTTTGATGGCCTGAGAGCTGCGCCTGCGCGCCGGACAGGAATCGGAAATAAGGCGGCAAAGGGTTTCGTAAAGTCTCTCAGTACTATATACTCTAAAGCGTATGATGAATACCGGGCATACGGAGGGGACGAGAGCTTTGATGCAGGCGCGTACTTCTCAGACGCGGCAAAGCACTTTGCATCCATGGCGTCAGACCCGCAGAAAGCAAGATTGTTTTCTAAGTTCTGCGGTTTTGCGGAAAACATGTGGCGCGAGGGCGATGAAGAGATGCTCCGGATCTGCCTGAACGATGTTTTGCCTGCTCTGCTCTCAGACGCGACGGCCGGAGAGGCCTTCGAAAAGAGCATAACGGCTGAATTCAGATCTTACCTTGAAGGCGGTAGGAGCGGGGCAAAAAACGATTCGCGCTGACGGATAAAAGATACAGAAACAAACACAATAGAGAGGATAATAATTATGGCTGCAAACAACAAAAGGAAAAACGAACTTCAATTCAAGCTTACCGAAGACGACATCAAACTGTTCGGACGCTACAGGATACTCTATACCAAGCAGGGTCACAGGATGGTATTGCAGCAGAGGCTGACATATCTGATCTCGGCGGCTGCTCTGGCAGTACTGTTCACGGTGTTCCATGTCGATAAGAAGTTCACGATAATGATGTACATCACCGCAGCGGTGATCGCCTTTGTCGGGATCTTCTTTGCTGAAACCCTGGTAATACGTCAGCAGGACAAGGAGATCGCGAAGACAGAAAGCAGTGCGGAAAGAGTCCATGCCGCTACGAACACTGTAAGACTTGAGGAAGAAGGGTTCTCGACATTTGCAGCCGGGGACGAGCAGCACTTTAAATACACTGACATCAAGCTGGTAGACCTCACCGACCATGCCATCTATGTGTGGCTGAGCGATGAGATGATCATGCCGCTGCCGCTTCATGCATTCAGAGACCTGAAAGATATGAAAGAGACCTGCAAGTGGATCAGGGAGAAGGCTGGTCTGAACGAGTAGCAGACGCCGGATATCCCTACCGGAAGAATTGTATTTTGTGAAAAACAACAAATAATCCCAGCAATTCGTTGACTTATTGTATAAAACGGTTTATATTATCTATCAACCGGGAAATAACCGGGCATCTTATTCTATGAAAGGAGTACATTCACATGACCACAAGAAGCATGATGATGGATATGAGAATGATGGGCATGTGCATGTGCGGTGCCGATATAGCATAGGATAAGGTCATAACGCAGCCGATACTATGAGTTTTCTCATGTAATATACCATCGGGCAGGTCGTTAGGACCGGCCCGATGTTTTTTTCAGAAAGGAACAGTATGGCAGAACACATAATCAGTCTGCAGGGGGTCACCAAGGAGTTCGATACCAAGAACGGAAAAGTCGTGGCTCTCAAAGACATCAATCTGGATATCGAAAAGGGAGATTCTTACGGGATCATCGGTCTCTCGGGTGCGGGCAAGTCGACACTGGTAAGGACGATCAACCTGCTCGAGCAGCCGACCGAGGGAAAGGTCCTCTTCGATGGAGAGGCATTGACAGGACTCAGAAGCAAAGATCTTAACCTCGCCAGGCGCAAGATCTCGATGATCTTCCAGCAGTTCAATCTGCTGATGCAGAGGGATGCTGTCGGAAATATCTGCTTCCCGCTTGAGATAGCCGGTGTGCCGAGAGCAGAGGCGAGAGCCAAAGCCGAGGAACTCCTCAAGGTAGTCGACCTTGAAGAAAGAGCGCACTCCTATCCGTCTCAGCTTTCCGGAGGACAAAAGCAGAGAGTCGCTATCGCAAGAGCTCTGGCGTCAGACCCGGAAGTCATCCTCTGTGATGAGGCTACATCAGCTCTTGACCCTAAGACGACGAGATCTATCCTGAGCCTGCTGAGGCAGATCAACGAAGAGAGGGGCATCACACTGGTAGTGATCACCCACGAGATGGAGGTCATAAAGCAGCTTTGCAAAAAGGTGGCAGTCATCGAGAACGGCGAGATCGTAGAGAGAGGTCTGGTCAAAGATATCTTCGCAAGACCTAAGACAAAAGCCGCAAGAAAGCTTTTCTTCCCTGAAGGTGATGAAAAGGAAAAGACCAAAGGCAGAACGGCGACGATGAACCGCCTGAGGCTTGCTTTCAACGAGCAGACAGCATACAAGCCGATCATCTCCTCGATGATCCTGGAGACCGGAGCGCCGGTCAATATCCTTTACGCCAACATGGACGCACTCCTCGAGGAGCAGAAGGGCCAGATGGTCATATGTCTCTCCGATGACAAGGATACAGCCGAGAAACAGAAAGCTTACCTCATAAAAGAGGGTGTCGACTTTACAGAGATACCGGAGGAATCGGAATACTATGAATATCCGCTTCACGGTTTTGAGGAGGAGGTGACAGAGTAATGGATACAGGTACATTGGTAAGCCTGCTCTGGGAAGGACTTCTCCAGACACTGTACATGACACTCATCGGAACTCTGATCTCATACCTGATAGGACTTCCGATCGGAGTATCGCTGGTGGTCACAGGACCTAACGGGATCAGACCGATTGGCATCTATAACAAAGTGATGGGATTCATCGTAAACGTGATCCGTTCGGTACCTTTCCTCATCCTGATGATCGCGCTGATGCCATACATCCGTAAGATCATCGGCACCGGGATAGGAACAAGCGCTACGACGGCCGCACTCATCGTGGCAGCAGCACCTTTCGTAGCCAGGCTGGTAGAACAGTCGATCCTCGAAGTAGACGCAGGTGTCATTGAAGCAGCTCAGGCGATGGGAGCGAGCAACTTCCAGATAATCAAGAAAGTGCTTTTGCTCGAAGCAAGACCATCACTCCTGAACGGAGCCGCGGTAGCGACGATCAACATCCTAGGGTATTCAGCGATGGCCGGCATAGTCGGAGGCGGAGGGCTCGGAGACATAGCCATCCGGTACGGACTTTACAGATTCCAGCCTGCGATCATGTGGATCACGATAGTAGTACTGGTCGTACTTGTCCAGATACTGCAGGAGGTCGGCATCAGAGTTGCCTCCAGGATGGACAACCGTCTCAACTAAACATGTTAAAACCCCTGGGAGGGAATAATTACAACAGGGTATTATATGAAGAAAATGAAAGGAGAAATCACCATGAAGAACATCAGAAAGTTAAGCGTACTCGCGATCGTACTCGCACTCATTTTCGCATTCACAGCATGCGGAGCCACCTCCAATGACGAAGAAGGTGAAGCCAAGATCATCAGAGTAGCAGCATCCCCTACACCACATGCAGAGATCCTGAATTCGATCGCTGACAATCTTGAAGAGGAAGGATGGACACTCGAGGTCGTAGAATTCGATGACTATGTACAGCCTAACGTAGCTACAACAGAAGGCGATGTAGATGCCAACTATTTCCAGCACGTTCCATATCTCGAACAGTACAATGACGAGAACGGCACAGAGCTCGTAGCAGTAGGAAACGTTCACTACGAAGCAATGGGCGCTTACAAGGGAACCAAAGCTTCCTTCGATGAGCTCGCAGACGGCGACAAAATCGCAGTTCCTAACGACGTGACCAACGAAGCCAGAGCACTCCAGCTCCTCGCAGCGAACGGAGTTCTCACACTCAAGGACGGAGTCGGTCTCGAAGCAACCAAGACAGATATCGTAGACAACCCTAAGAACATTGAGATCGTAGAGCTCGAAGCAGCTACTATCCCTGCATCACTTCCGGACGTTGCAGTTGGAGTTATCAATGCTAACTACGCACTCGGAGCAGGCCTCACAACAGACGATGCAATAGCATACGAGTCTGAGGATTCAGAAGCAGCTGAGACCTATGTAAATGTCATCGTAGTCAACGCAGGCAACGAAGATTCTGAGAAGACCAAGGCTCTCGTAGCAGCAATCCAGACAGACGAGGTCAAGGAATTCATCGCTGAGCAGTTCAAGGGCGCAGTACAGGCTAAGTTCTAGACTGTGATTCAGACAGATTCTGATCGAGCTGGATAATAAACAGATCCATAAATGAAACAAGCTCCTTTCGCCGGAAACAACCGGCGGAAGGAGCTTTTCTTTTCCAGCCGGGAACGGAAGCCCGGCGCGTGTTATGGTCCGGGAAAATGTATAGAATCGATACAAAAGGGTAATGACCGTTTATCTCCCTTGTCCAATATGGATGGTGCTGTTACACTTTTATTACTATTGGTGGGGGAGCAATATTCGTTTTGCGGATAGAAAGGAGAATTTGTATGGTGAAGAAATCAAAAATACTGGCCGTCTTACTGGCTTTTGCGATGGTAGTGACATTCATGCCGTTTACTGCTCTGAATGTCGATGCTGCTTCAAAAGGCAAGGTCAAGATGGTTACCCAGGTAACGAGTGACGATGGATCAGTAGTCAAGTACTCATATAATAAGAAAGGTCTGGTAAGCAAGATCGTATCGACCTGGGGTGAAAAGGGAAGTGACAGTGACAGCTATGAGACATCAGTAACAACTTTCAGCTATAACAAGAAGAACAGGATCACAACAAAAGTAACAAAGACATCTTTCCAGAATATTGAATATAAGATGGACCGGACAACCGGCAAGAGGATTCTCGGTACTGAGGAGAATGTTGTTACAACGACCACTACTGTTGAGAATTTTGTATACAACAATAAAGGTCTGGCAACACAGTCCGTCAGGACATCGACAACTGTGAAATCCGGGAGCGAGGTCTACGATAGTGAGACTACGACCTATAAAGACAACGGAAACGGAACTTACACAGAGACATATATTGAAAAGGGCGAGAAACCTTCTGTTTATGTAAGAAGTGATAAAAAAGTTACAACGATCAATTATTCATACGATAAGAAAAAGCGCGTAAGCAGTGCGGCTGTTTCCGAAGTTGATTCGTACTCTTCAACACATAGCTATACAGATGAAGGCAAGACATATGCATACACAAGTGAAAGATCCGATACGAATGTATACACAGAAGCTTACGCATATGGCAAGAAGAACCGTATGAAAAAAATGACAACATATAACCCTGGCGTAGAGAACAGCACAGATAAGTATATACTGACTGTTAATGGCAAACTTGACTATTCAGAAGTGGAAATAACAGCGAACGGCCAGAGAAAGACCATAACTACCGATGAAACCGGAAAGAGTGAGACCAAGATAGACTCTAATTACAAGAACAGACCGGAGCCGACAAACCTGATCCAGACATTCAAGTATGACAAGAAAGGTAACCTGAAAACGATCGCAGCAACCGGTTCCGAGACAGAGTGGAGAACTGTGTACAATGAGACCACAGGTCAGCCTACATATGACGCATCAGGAAAGATTGTCAAGCAGCTCATTTCTTACCTGACATCAAGGGTCACGAATTACGAGAACACTGTAAAGAAGGGTTCAAACCGCATCTCTAAACAGCTTGCTATGACAACATCACAGAGAGAGAGAGCCAGAAGTGCCGGCTATGGCCTGAGCGGACGTGTAGTATACAAGGTCAAGGCAAAGAAAGCTTCCGATAAGAAATCCGCGGAGAAGCAGCAGTGGATGATCCAGAACGGACCATTCGCAGGAGTTGTAGGTCTGTAATACACCGACTTATAACTGAACTCTTAAACCTTTAAGAGATTAAGGGGCAGACACTCGTCTGCCCTTTTGTTATGGTAAAAGACTCTTCATTTTACGCTGGTATTGTTATATAATTTACTCTGTATGATTATGTTGATAATTAGCGTTGAAGCTGCGTTTGCAGCTTCGGAAAAGATCCGTGTCAGCGCAAAGGAAAATAGATAAGGGAAACTGGATATGGATAAGAATTTCATTAAAGTAGACAAATGGGGCGAGTGCCTTTGGGGCATTGACGAGACCGGCAGACTGTTTATCAACGGCGGCGAAGCTGAGAGTCTCGAGGGAAGGAGTATCCCATGGGAAAGCTACCGCGGACTCATTACCGAGGCAGCAGTGATCGGAGAAGTCACTCTGCCTGAGGGAGCATCTCTCGCTGAGCTGTTCAAGGGCTGCAAGGGCCTTGAGGCAGCGGACCTGAGCGGACTCAATACGGAAGGTGTCACAGACATGCACTCGATGTTCGAGGGCTGCACCAGACTTAAAGAACTCGATATCTCTTCATTCGATACCCGCTCCTGCCATGACATGAGCAGGATGTTCGCAAAATGCGGCAGGCTCACTGACATTCTCCTCGGAGATAACTTCAAGCTTGACGGAGACGGCACGACGAGCTGCGACAGACTCGCGGTGAAGGAAGCCGGAAAGTACAGACGTGCCAGAGTCATTTCCGCTGAAGGCTGCGTGATCAGATACCATGAGAATGCAGGCAGAGATGTTACGGTAGAACGCAAGAGCGTTCCTGATTTCAGATACGTAATAGAAAATCTCATGTACGACATCCCGGGCGAGAGTCTCGTATTCATGGGATGGAATACCGAGGCAGACGGCTCAGGCCGCATGTTCAGACCTGCTCAGGAACTGAACAGCATAGATGAGGACATGGATCTCTATGCGATCTGGGCGAGCTTGCCAGAGATCGGAGAGGTACGCCCGGTCGACGAGTTCACATTCGGACAGCCGATACCGTTCGAACTGCCTGAGATAGTTTCTGCCGGCGATCCTAATGTCACCGGATATCTTGAAGTAAGCCCTACAGGTGAAGACGGCACATGGCAGGCCATAGACCACAACACGATCCTGCCTGTAACATGCAACGGCTGGCTGGTCAGACTGGTAGCGTCCAACAGCGTGGGCAAAACAGTCTCCAACGCAGTTGAACTTCATATCAAAAAGGCTGCCAAAGACATGTCCGGAGTACGCTGGGCGGAAGAAGCCGACATGACTTATGACGGCACTCCGAAACACGTCTGGCTCGAGGGACTGCCGATCGGTGTCAATGCCGAGTATCAGGGCAATTCAGCTGTTGAAGCCGGTAATTATGTCGCCAGAGTAGATCTCGAATACGATGAGGACAATTTCAGCGAGCCGACACTTCAGAATGAATACGAGTGGGCTGTCAAGAAAGCTGTCTATGATATGTCACACGTACGCTGGGACTATGCAGGCGACTTTATGTATGACGGAAAGGAAAAGGAAGTAGTCCTTACCGGACTGCCTGCAGGAGTCACCGCTGTTTACGAGAACAATAAGGCAGTGAATGCAGGCATCTACACAGCTACAGCATCGCTCAGCTACGATACTGTCAACTATGAGAAGCCCGCAGATATCACGCCTTGCGTATGGGAGATAGAAAAAGCTGTCATCGATCCGGCAGGACTTGAATGGTCAGAATACGATAAATTCGTCTACGATGGCCAGCCTAAGACAGTGCGCATACTCAATCTTCCTTCCGATGCAGTCGTAGAATACGACGGTGCAAGCGAGACACCTGCCGGCAAGTACCTTGCAAGGGCTGCCTTCGTTGGAAACTACAAAGCATCAGGTCAGGTAGAGTACGAGTGGGAGATCACAAAAGCTTCCTATGATATGGGAGTTGCCAGATGGGCATACGATAAGCCGTTTGACTTTGACAGGGAGACACACAGCGTAGAACTGACAGGAGTTCCTGCAGAGCTGGAAGTCAGATACAGAGGCAACAAGGGGATCTCTGCAGGAGATTACCAGGCAACGGCGTCATTCATCAACCCGGATACACATAACTTCTTCACACCGGACGACATGGAACTCACATGGACCATAAAGAAGAAGGTCCTCGATATGTCGCTTGTGAAGTGGGATTACCCGGGAGCTTTCACATATGACGGGCAGAACAAGAAAGTAGAGCTTACAGGTCTTCCTGCAGGTGTTCATGTCGACTACGAGAATGCCAGCGCATTCAATGCAGGCGTATACAATGCACACGCGATCCTCGAGTATGACTCAGACAACATGTTCGCGATGCAGCCGGCAGACTGCCAGTGGAAGATCAACAAAGAGAGATTCGATGTTTCCGGTGTCAGCTGGGATTATGAAAAAGCTTTCACTTACGACGGAAAAGAGCACAGCGTATACCTTGCCGGTGTTCCGGAAGGTCTCGATGTAGAGTATCAGGACAACCACAAGGTAGAGGCAGGAAAGTACGTAGCTACAGCAGTCCTGATTCCGAGTGATCCAATGAACTATGAAGCTCCTGAGATCAACGGCTGCACATGGGCGATCAATAAAGCGCAGATCGAGAAGCCTGATCTCGAGTGGACAGACTGCACAGACTTTGTATACGACGGAACAGACAAAACAGTAGAGATCATCAGCGATCTCAGAGACGATGTCACCGTTGAATACGCATTCAATAAATATCACAACGCAGGCAGATATTATGCAAAAGCTATCTTCACTCCTGTGGATGACAACAATTATCTGCCGCCGAAGCCGCTCGGATATTCGTGGAGCATCGGCAAGGCCGACCCTGACATCGCCGGGGCAGTCTGGGACTATACCAGCGCTTTCACTTATGACGGCAGCAGAAAGGGAGTAAAACTCACCGGCGTTCCTGAAGGTGTCCACGTGACATATTCAAACGCTTCCGCTGTAGATGCGGGCGACTATACTGCGATCGCAAGATTCAGCGTTTCGGATACCGCCAACTTCAACACCAGCATTCCTGACATGACACTCGACTGGAGCATTGAAAAGGCTGAGTTCGACCTCAGGAACGCAAAGTGGCAGGAAGAGAGAAGATTTACATACGACGGAGAAGAAAAGAGAGTAGCGATCACCGGTCTGCCTGATGGACTCGATCCTGTTTACACAGGCAATATAGCATCGAAAGCAGGCGTATACATGGCTGAGGCAGCTTTTGCATTCGATGAGAAGAATTTCGTGAGACCGGAATTCCGCGAGTGCACATGGATCATCGACAAGGCAAAGGTCGATGTCGACGGCGTAGTCTGGTCATATGAGAAGCCATTCACATACGACGGCTCAGAAAAGGTCATCTATGCACTTGGAATTCCTGAAGGCTGCTACGCTGTTTACAGCAACGCAAGAGCCAGCAATGCAGGTACTTACGTAGGTACAGCCGAGATAAGACCGGAAGATGCAGACAACTACACACCGTCCAAGATCAATAACATCACCTGGAGAATAGAGAAGGGTGATTATGATATGAGCCACGCTTACTGGGATTATGACAGGCCTTTCACATATGACGGGACTGAGCATACAGTGGTCCTCAAGGGCCTTCCGGAAGGAGTGACTCCTGCATACAGAAACAATACAGCTGCTGATGCAGGCACTTACGAGGCCAGCGTATCGTTCAGAGCAGCTGACGAGAGGAATTACAACGTTCCTGAATTTGAGAACTGCACATGGACCATCAACAAGGCTGACTACGACATGTCATCTGTTCAGTGGAATTACAGTGGCGAGTTCAGCTACACAGGCAGGATGCATGAAGTAGAGCTCAGAGGACTTCCTGAGGGAGTAAGAGCGATCTATTCAGGCAATGCCGCAGCGGATACCGGTGTCTATGAGGCTGCAGTTGACCTGATCCCGTTCGATCAGAGCAACTACAACAAGCCTCACGTCGACAGCTGCAGATGGCAGATTGTCAAAGCCGACTATGAGATGTCCGCAGTCAAATGGGATTACACCGACGCCAAGGTCTATAACGGCAGAGTCCAGAGCGTAATGCTCGAGCAGCTTCCTAACGGAGTCAGTGCAGACTACAGGAACAACGAAGCAGTCGGAGCCGGCAAGTACACAGCGAGAGCGATCCTCAAGGTCTCGGATGAGGCCAACTACAATACGCCTTCATTCCGGGACTGCGACTGGGAGATCATCAGAGCAGACTACGATATGTCCGGCGCTGAGTGGGATTACCAGCCGGGCTCGTTCACATACGACGGCGACAGGAAGAAAGTCGAACTCTTCAACCTGCCTGAGAACGTGACAGCAACTTATGAGAACAACACCGGTTTCCTCGCAGGAGACTATGTTGCCACAGCTTCATTCAGGACATCAGATGTGAACTACAACTCACCTGAGGCTATCACTCTGCCTTGGAGCATAGGCAAAGCAGAGTACGACATGTCCTCGGTTAGATGGGATTATTCCGGAGAGTTTGTATATGACGGCACTCCTAAGAGAGTCGAGCTGACAGGTCTCCCTGAGGGCATTAGCGTCGACTACGAAAACAACACAGCTGTTGATGCCGGCACATACACGGCAACAGCCAGCTTCAAGACCAACACCGGCAACTACAGTGTACCTGGACCTATGAGCTGCACATGGACCATCAACAAGGCTGATCCGGATATCCGCAGGCTCAGATGGGATTACTCGCAGCCGTTCGTATATGACGGCAGCGTCAGGACAGTAGAGCTCGCAGGAATGCCTGAGACGATAGAAGCATCATACACAGGCAACACAGGCGACATCGTCGGAACATACACGGCACATGCAGATCTCAGACCTGTCAACCCGGACAACTACAACTATCCGTCGATAGCAGACTGCAACTGGGAGATAGTAAAAGCAGAGTACGACATGTCCGATGCAAGGTGGACCGGGGATATGAGATATGTTTACGACGGCACCGAGAAGTCTATCGCTCTGACAGGTCTGCCTGAAGGAGTGACACCTGTATACAGCGGCAATGCAGCTACAGATGCAGGTACATATACTGCAAGCGCTGACCTTGTATACGATGAACACAACTTCATCAAGCCTGCAGTCGGCAGCATGGACTGGAGGATAGACAAAGCCGTTTACGACATGTCAGAGGTCGCATGGGATTATGAAGATAACTTCACCTACAGCGGAAGTGAGAGAAGCGTTGCTCTCAAGGGCCTGCCTGCAGGTGTCACTGCTGTCTACTCCGGAAATACCGGGACAGACGCAGGCGACTATGAAGCTTCGGCAGAGTTCAATTACGATGAGAGGAACTACTTCAAGCCTGAGTTCGGACCTGTAAGATGGCGCATCGGCATGGCAGACGCTCCTGTCGACACAAGCAGCATCAGGTGGAACTATGAAGGTCCGTTCGTTTACGACGGCACACCTAAGAGCGTTGCCCTTGCAGAGAGAGCACTCGAGCAGGGATTCCTCGACAAACTGCGCGGCAAAGCACCTGTCATGGAGATCATAGGCATACCTGAAGGTTTTGAGGTTGTATACGAAGACAACGTTGCAACAGACGCAGGCGTATACTATGCCAAGGCAAAACTCGTAAGGCCTGGCGACACCAACTACAGAGAGGTCACAGTACCTGAGTGCAGATGGGAGATCCAGAAAGCCGGTATCGATATGTCAGATGTCCACTGGGATTACAGCGGTGCATTCACTTATGACGGCAGCGAGAAGACCGTCAGCCTGGCAGGACTTCCAGACAACGTGGTCGTGACTTATACCGGAAATGCTGCAACGGGCGCCGGCGAGTACGAGGCAATGGCAGAGATCGCTGCGGCAGATCCTGTCAACTTCGAGACACCTGAACCTGTCAGAGGATGCTGGTGGAAGATCAACAGAGCCAGGTACGACATGTCGGGGACAGAGTGGGCTTACAGCGATGACATCATCTACAGCGGAGAAGAAAAGAGCGTAGCTCTTGTCGGGCTCCCTGAGGGTGTCAGAGTGGCTGCATACAGAGGCAACGCTGCCATTGATGCAGGCACATACATGGCAGAAGCCATCCTCGACTACAGCAACAAGGACAACTACGAAGAGCCGACAGTAGCCAACCTCAAGTGGAGGATCCAGAAGAAAAAGATCAACACCTCCGCTGTCAGATGGGACTATGACGAGAGCACACTCTTCGTGTTCGACGAGAAACCTAAGAAAGTCTCACTCATAGGTCTGCCTAAGGATGCAGAAGTAGTATATGTAGACAACGTCAAGATCAATGCCGGCACATACACTGCAAGAGCAAGACTGACATACGATACCAGAAACTGCGAGGCAGACGAGATCGCCGATCTCAAGTGGAAGATCGAAAAGGCGAACTACGACACCGAGCACGTCTACTGGAGCTACGACAAGCCATTCATCTACGATGCTTACGAAAAGAGTATCGTGCTGAGGAACGTGCCAAAGTCCATCGACGTCAGATACAGAGACAACAAGGCGATCGCAGTCGGAACATACACAGCCAAGGCATACCTGACCTACGACAGCGATAACTACAACGCGCCTGAGATCGACACGACCATCGACTGGGCGATCGTATCAGGCGAAAGAGAATAAAGGCACTCATTCGTGGGAATGCTCCCGAGTCAGGCAGTCTGATCTATTCAAGTATGATAAGCCGTTCATTGATTGAACGATATTGTCTTGTGATAGAAGATCAAGCTGACGTTTTGAAAAGGGAGCAGTGCTAAGATCAATAACCATAATAATACTGGATAGTGTTATCTTCGTCGGTGGGCGCTGCATGCAGCCGCGCAGAATCGCGAGCGTATCGATGCAGCTCACAAGAGAGCGGCAGCGAGAACGGCTGGAAGCTGCAAAAACGCAGTCGAGCGAAGCGAGCGGAGCTTGCAGCTTCCCCGTGAGCGCAGAGCGATCGCCGATGAGATGCACGATACGGGAGCTTCGAGCAGGCACATTCAGCGCTCCCGACACAAATACAATAACTTGAAAAAAGAGGTATAATGAACGGCTATCTTATAGCAATTATCGGACTGGTCCTGTGCTCGACATTCTTCTCGGGCACAGAGACCGCGTTCTCTTCCGTAAGCAAGATCAAGATGAAGAATCTTGCAGCGGATGACAATAAACGAGCGAAGCTGGTGCTTGAGCTGACAGAGAATTTTGACAGGCTCATCACCACCATTCTGGTGGGAAACACCATCTCGAATATAGTTATGACGACCGTAGCAACAGTCTACGGCATCATGACATGGGGTGCCAGGATCGGTCCTACTATAGCGACGATCATGGTGACCATACTGGTTCTGGTGCTGGGCGAGATATCGCCTAAGATCATCGCCAGAGAATACGCTGAAGAAACAGCTCTGTTCCTTGCGCCTTTCGTCAAAGGACTCATCATAATCCTGACACCGCTGACCTTCATCTTCATGGGACTCAAGGTCCTGCTCAAAAAGATGATAGGCAAAAACGAGGCTCCTGAGTTTTCGGAAGACGAGCTTCTCACCATCGTTGAGGAGGCAGAAGCCGGCGGCGCCATTGGGGAAGAGCAGGGAGAGCTGATTTCCAATGCGATAGAATTCAATGAGACAGAAGCGATAGATGTCCTCACACCGAGGGTGGATATCGTTGCGATAGAAAAGGGGACACCGGTAGCCGAGATCAAGCAGGTCTTCAGGCAAACGGGTTACTCGAGACTGCCGGTATATGTTGATGATCTCGACAATATCATCGGCGTCATCAACCACAAGGACTTCTACAACAAGAATGTCAGGACCATCAAGGATGTCGAGAAGATCATAAAGCCGGTAGCCTATGTAGCTGAGACGCTCAAAGCGGCAGTCCTGCTCAAAAGGATGCAGGCAAAAAAGACCCATATCGCCATCGTCGTTGATGAATACGGCGGGACGACCGGTCTGGTCACACTCGAAGACATCATAGAAGAGATCGTAGGCGATATCTACGATGAGCACGATGCAGTCGCCACCAAGGATGTCAGACCGGCAGGCGAGAATGAATACCTCGTAGCCGGCGGTGCTGACCTCGAAGACTTCTTCGAGATGGTGGGTGAAGAGATAGAGGCCGACTGCAATACTGTCAACGGCTGGGTAATGATAGAACTCGACAGACTGTCTAAGGTAGGCGATGAGTTCGACTATGAATCGCGCCACAAGATCTTTCACGTCAAGGTCATAAAGGCCGACGCAAGGCGCGCTCTTATGACACGTATCACAGTCGAAGACAAGCCGGAAGAAGACGATTAAATGCTCATATTTATAAATTTGAATACT
Source organism: uncultured Eubacteriales bacterium (assembly GCA_902786855.1). GTDB lineage: Bacteria > Bacillota > Clostridia > Peptostreptococcales > Anaerovoracaceae > Crickella. Next base: position 17,176 of record CADAEH010000018.1, read on the forward strand.
ACTGCACTGATCTGCAGTGCAGAATAAACAAGAAAGGATATATACGCTAATGGGTTTGTTAGAAAAGATCTTCGGAGATCTTAATGCCAAAGAAGTAAAAAAGATAGAAAAGATCGTCGACCGTATCGAAGAATATGACGAGGCGATGCAGGCTCTGACTGACGAGGAACTCAGAGCCAAGACTGATGAGTTCAGGAGCAGGCTCGCAGAGGGCGAGACTCTTGACGACATCCTGCCGGAAGCTTTTGCCGTATGCCGTGAAGGCGCATGGAGAAGCCTGGGCATGAAGCATTTCAGAGTTCAGCTCATCGGCGGTGTAGTACTCCATCAGGGCCGTATTGCTGAGATGAAGACAGGTGAAGGTAAGACACTCGTTGCTACTCTCGCAGCCTACCTCAACGCACTTGAGGGCAAGGGCGTACACGTGGTAACAGTCAACGACTACCTGGCAAAGCGTGACGCTGAGTGGATGGGAAAACTCTATACTTTCCTCGGACTCAAGGTCGGATGCGTCATACATGCTGTTGAGGGCAGAGCCCGCCACGAGCAGTACATGGCCGACATCACATACGGGACCAACAACGAGTTCGGTTTTGACTACCTGCGTGACAACATGGTCACATATGCAGAAGAGCTGACACAGAGAGAACTCAATTTTGCCATCGTCGACGAGGTCGACTCGATCCTCATCGATGAAGCCAGGACACCGCTCATCATTTCCGGAAGAGGCGTCGACTCGAGTTCGATGTACAGGAATGCGAATTCGTTCGTCAAGACACTCGTACAGGAAACAGAGGACAAGCCGGGCGACTTTAAGATCGAGGAAAAAGACAATCAGATCGCTCTGACCGACCAGGGTGTCAAGATCTGCGAGCAGTATTTCGGCATAGACAACTTCTCTGATCCGGACAACATGGAGCTCAACCACTACGTACAGCAGGCTCTGCGTGCCAACTACCTCATGAAGAGGGATGTTGACTACATCGTCAAGGACGGTGAGATCCTGATCGTAGACGAGTTCACAGGACGTCTGATGTACGGCCGTCGTTTCTCCAACGGACTGCACCAGGCCATCGAAGCCAAGGAAGGCGTCAAGGTCAGATCAGAGTCCAAAACGCTGGCGACCATCACTCTGCAGAACTACTTCAGGATGTACCAGAAGCTTTCCGGTATGACAGGTACAGCCAAGACAGAGGAAGACGAGTTCCGTGACATCTACAACATGGACGTAGTCGTCATCCCGACCAACAAGCCTGTTATCAGACAGGACAGGGAAGACTCCGTATACGCTCATCAGAAGGGCAAGTACAAAGCGATAGTAGACAGAGTAGTAGCGGCTCATGAGACCGGTCAGCCGGTGCTGGTCGGCACCATCTCGATCGAGATATCCGAGCTCATCAGCAATATGCTGAAGAAGCGCGGCGTAAAGCACAACGTACTGAACGCGAAGCACCATGAGCAGGAAGCTGAGATCGTAGCTGAGGCAGGCCGCCTCAATGCTGTGACCATCGCGACCAATATGGCCGGCCGTGGTACCGATATCATACTCGGCGGAAACCCTGACTTCGAAGCAAGGCGCATCATGAGAAAGGAAGAGTTCACTCCTGAGCAGATCGCTTTCGCTACAGGTTTTGAGAAGTCAGATGACCCTGACATGATCGTTGCACGCCAGAGATACAACGAGCTGCACGAAGAGATCAAAGCCGAGAGAGCTGCCGAGCAGGAAAAGGTAAAAGAGCTCGGAGGTCTGTGCATCGTAGGTACTGAGAGACATGAATCGAGACGTATCGATAACCAGCTCAGAGGACGTTCCGGACGTCAGGGAGACCCGGGAACCACTCAGTTCTTCATCTCGCTCGAAGATGATCTGATGAGACTCTTCGGCGGTGAGAGGATGCAGAACGTCATGGCCAGAGTCGGTCTTGATGATGACGAACCGCTCGAGGCAGGCATGCTTTCAAGGTCCATCGAAGGCGCTCAGAAGAAAGTCGAGGGCAAGAACTTCGGTATCCGTAAATACGTACTCCAGTATGACAACGTCATGAACAAGCAGCGTGAGATTATCTACGGTCAGAGGCGCATGGTCCTCGACGGAGAAGATGTCAGCGGCTATATCCAGAACATGACATATGAGCTGATCGACGGTATCATCGACCCTGTTGTTCTTGAGTCCAGATATCCTGAAGAGTGGGATCTCAAGAGAGTATCGGACGGACTTGAGCAGATCACACCGCTCGTCAAGGGCAGACTGAAATTCGATGACCCTGATTATATCAACGGACTCGATGAACATAAGCTGAGGGACGATGTAAAGGCAGTTTTCGATGAGCTCTACGCTGAGAAGGAAGCCGAGATCGGTTCAGAACAGATGCGTGACGTAGAGAGGATGATCCTCCTGAGAGTCGTAGACAACCGCTGGATGGATCACATCGACGCGATGGATCAGCTGAAAGACGGGATCGGCCTCAGAGGGATCGGCCAGCAGGACCCGGCAGTCGCTTACGCGCAGGAAGGTTTTGCGATGTTCGATGAGATGGTCGCAGATATCAGAGAAGAGACCGTCAAATTCTGCTACAACGTGACAGTCACCACAAGGACAGAGAGAAGGAACGTCGTCAGCGGCAGGACTTCTGCAGCTAAGGAAGATTACAAAGACGATTCCGCAGGATCAGGCTCCGGAAGAGGAGGCCGCGGCAATATGCCGGGTGCAGCTCCTAAAGCAGAGAAAACAGGAAAGCAGGAGACCATCAGGCGCGACATGCCTAAGGTAGGCAGAAATGATCCGTGCCCATGCGGCTCAGGCAAAAAATATAAAAACTGCTGCGGCAGAAACGCATAAAAACGCAGACGCAACGGGGCGGGCCAACAGAGAGCCGTCCCCTGCTGCACACAGAAAGGAGATTCAGTTATGGGTATCGGTATCGTGCTGCTTATCATAGTGGTGCTCGCTGTGTTTGTCATGGTGACATACAATTCGCTGACAAAAGAAAAAAACCGCATCGAGCTCGCGGAGCAGGAACTTCTTAAATATGAGGAGTCCGGCACAGAAGAGGACATCGACAATGCGAAAAAGTATCTGACTGCAGTGCTCAGAGATTACAACAATAAAGTCGAGAGCTTCCCGACAAGCATCGTGGCCAACCTCTTCAACTTCCCTAAGATGCACACAGAGGACTTCGACGAAGGTCTTTGATACATATTTATAAGACCTTGACGTCTGTTATACATACTTACTAAGGGGTTTAAAATGAACAATATTCGCAAAAAAATGAAAAGTGTCAGCCGTATTGCTGCGGTCTTCGGCATTGCCGCCCTCATACTTATGATGGTGCCTTTTGGCGTGCCTGATGTATATGCAGCTGACAACACCATGGAGACCCTGACATATGATGTCACGGTCGATGTCCATGAGAACAACTCATATGATTATCACGAGTATCTCGATATGTATTATGTGAGTCCTCATCACGGCATCTATAGATATATCCCGATGCAGGGTTACAGGATCAGCGGGATCAAGGTGCCGGAATATGATTTCGAGACCTATGTCCAGAACGGATACAAAGTCGTCAAGATAGGAAGCGGAAGCTACACTCTCACAGGTGAGAACCCGTACGACATCATGTATAAGATCTCGATGTACGAGGACGGGAATACGGAAAAGGACATGCTGCTCCTGAACCTCATACCGACAGACTGGGAGACTGACATCGAAGATTCGACATGCACTGTCAACCTGCCCAAGGAAGCAGACCTGAGCAAGGTCCAGGTATTCTCCGGTCCGTATGGCACTGAGGGCAACGAGGACAATGCGGTTGTCGAGACATCCGATGACGGCAAGACCATCACGATCAGGACAAAAAACATCCCGGCACATCACGGTGTCACCATGACACTCGAGCTGCCTCAGGGCTACTGGGTCGGAGCGCTTGAATTCGGAAAACTCAACTTTTTCCATATCCTGCTCTTCGCACTCGGACCGATCGGTGCAGCGCTTCTGTGGTACATGTACGGAAGAGACGATCACATGGTCAAGACCCTCGAGTTTTACCCGCCGGACGATCTGACTCCGGGCGAGATCGGATACATCATCGACGGGACTGTCGACAAGCAGGACATCATCTCGACAATCGTCTACCTTGCAGATAAGGGTTACATTACGATAGACCAGAAAGACAGGCGCGAGTTCATCTTCAATGCGGTGCAGGAGCCGGGTGCCGATGAGCCTAGATACGTTCAGACCATATATAAGGGTCTGTTCCCGGGCAAAACGAGAACCAGAAGCAGCAAAAAGCTCGGTGTCAATTTTGGCCGCAAGTATGAGATGGCAAAAGATCAGCTTGCAAGGATGTTCCAGGGCAGCAAGAGCCTGTACACAACAGAATCAGTCGTTGCCAGATTCCTCGGAAGCATCACTGCTGTAATGCCTTCAGTCGCTTTCAGCATCTGGGCTACCGCTAATGGAGATGATCTGGGAATGATGGGCGCTGCGTGGGCAGGCATCCATGTTCTGATCACCTTGTGGCTGATGTGCTCTGTCTATGACAGGATCCGGTCAACATCCAAGGTCAAAACAGTGCTCAAGAGTGTCGCTGCTCTGTGGTTCTTTACCATAGGCGTAGGGTTTCTCCCACTCGTGTCAGATGCACTGACATATACAAGCAAGGTAAAAGCTGCGATCATAGTCGCTTACCTGGTATTCGGAACGATCATTGCAATTTTCTTTACCGTTATCTCGATTGCCAAGACGAGCCAGTACACCGCTCTTCTCGGCAGGATCCTCGGATTCAAGGACTTCATCAGGACTGCTGAACTCGATAAGCTCAATGAACTCGTCGAGCAGGATCCGGAATACTTCTATCACATCATGCCGTATGCATATGTATTCGGTCTGAGCAATAAGTGGATCAAGAACTTCGAAGACATCCCGATCGTGCAGCCGCGCTGGTATGTAGGGACCCGCGGATTCGATTCCTGGGATTACTACATGATGGGACGTATGATGAGTGATTGCTCCGCAAGTGTCAAAAATAACATAGTGATACCTTCAAGCGGCGGCTCTTCCGGAGGCGGATTCTCCGGCGGCGGCAGCAGCTGGAGCGGCGGAGGCGGCTTCAGTGGCGGCGGATTCTCCGGCGGCGGTTCCGGCGGCGGCGGAGGCGGCGGCTGGTAGACCGGTCAGAATACCGCGCAGGATGCTCTGAAGCAAAGTGCACATAACATACAGAGAGGTATATGGGTAAGAAGTATATAATTTTCGATTTTGACGGGACACTGGTTCATACCAATGATGTCATCATAGGGTCATGGCAGGCGACTTACGAGCACTACCTCGGCAGGCAGGTCAGCCGCAGCCAGATCGAGCAGACTTTTGGCGAGACCCTTGCAGACACCATCAGAAACAGGATCCCGGGAGCTCCCGTTGAAGAGGTAAAGAGCTACTACCGGGCATGGCAGGAAGCTCACAAGGAAGAACTTGTTTACATCTACGATGGGATAAAAGAGTTGCTCTCTGAGCTCAGAGAGCGTGGCTGCGTTATTGGCGTGGGAACGTCAAGAACAGCGAGCAGCTTATGGAATTACCTCAGGCAGTTCGGCATCGTAGATTACATCGATGCGGTCGTGACCATGGATGACGTTACCAGACACAAACCGCACCCTGAGACAGCCCTTGCTGTCCTCGCTAAAATGGCAGGACTTGAAGACGGCTCTAAGAACGCAGGGAATGCAGGCTTGGATACTTGTGCCGGGATACCCGCAGATATGCTGGCAGACGCAGTCATGCTCGGTGATTCGAGATTTGACATCGGATGCGCATCTAATGCCGGGATCGACAGCGTTCTGACCATATGGGGACGCCCGATCGGAGAAGAAGAGATCGCGACCTGGGACTGGAGACCGACCTATGTCATAGAAAGGCCGGGTGAACTGATCGATATCGTAAGATAAGACAGCAGACGACAGAAAAAACATCAACAATTATAACAACTGGAGGAAGAATGATACAGCTTGATGAAATAAGAAGCCAGCTTCCTGCTCTGCGCACGCAGATCGAGGAAGTGGGAGGTTATCTTTGACCCGGCGGGTCTTGCTAAGAGGATACAGGAACTTGAGGACGAGAGCCTGAAACCCGGCTTCTGGGACGACCAGCGCAATGCTCAGAAAGTCCTGAAGGAGAAAAAGTCTCTCGAGGACAGACTCGGCGCCTATAACAGGCTGAGCTCGGAGCTTGATGAGATCCCGGAACTGATCGAGATCGCTGAGGAACTTGAAGACGAGGAAGAAGCGAAGACAGTGATCAGAAGCTTTGAGAAGATCGCCGACGATCTGGAAGATCTCAGGACTCAGATGCTGCTGTCCGGAAAATACGACAGCAAAGATGCTATACTGAGCATACATTCGGGAACGGGCGGTGTAGATGCCAATGACTGGGCAGAGATGCTCGAGAGGATGTACCTGAGATACAGCGAGAAGAAGGGCTTTAAGACCAGGCTGCTTGACAGGCAGGACGATGTCGATTACGGCATCAAGAGCTCAACCATACTGGTACAGGGTGACAATGCTTACGGTATGCTGAAGTCTGAGACGGGTGTCCACAGGCTTGTCCGCATTTCGCCTTTCAACGCTATGGGCAAAAGGCAGACTTCTTTTGCTGCTGTCGAGGTCGTTCCGGATATCGGCGATGACATCGAGGTCAATATCGACCCTGCTGATCTCAAGATAGACACCTACAGATCAGGCGGTGCCGGCGGCCAGCATGTCAATACGACAGATTCAGCCGTCAGGATCACACATATCCCGACCGGGATCGTGGTCACCTGCCAGAACGAGAGATCTCAGATCATGAACCGCGAAGTAGCGATGAAGATCCTTGTCTCCAAGCTGACAAGGCTGGCGGAGGAAGCCCACAGGGAAAACATCAACGAGCTCAAAGGCGACCAGTCGATGGCGACCTGGGGCTCACAGATCAGAAACTATGTGTTCCAGCCTTACACCATGGTCAAGGATACCCGGACCGGTGCCGAAGTCGGTAATGTCGATGCGGTGATGGACGGCGATATCGATGTGTTCATCCGGGCAAAACTCTCACAGGACGCTGCGAACAGAAATAACTAGAAGTAAAAAAAGCGTTTCGGGTGCGGGCTGACCGTAACAGGAACGCTTTCACTTTTGCAGGTACGAAAAGGAACGCAGCACCCGGATCAATAAAAGAAGCAGCGGAAATGCGCAGGACAGAAAAGGACAGATATGCTCAGGATCTATGCAGGCAGAGAAAATATAGACAAAGAACGTTTCATCTACGACTCTATCAGTGATCGCGGAGGTGAGACGCTCGTTTTAGTGCCTAATCAGTATACACTGGTGGCTGAAGAGCAGGCTCTGAAATATACAGGCAGAGACTGCCTTTTTGACATCGAGATCCTGTCGATGAACAGGCTGGGTCTCAGACTGCTGAGAGAGCAGGGCAGAGAATCGGTAAACATGCTGGACAGGTACGGAAGATTCATGCTTCTCACCAGGCTGATAAAAGAGCACAGGGAAGAGTTCGAGATCTTCCGCAGGTCTGCCGGGAAGCAGTCATTCACCAACATGCTGAGCGATTTTATATCGGAATTCAAGCAAAACGAGTGCAGCACTGAAAAGATGGCTGCGATGCTTGAAGACGAGAATGCCGATCCGCTCCTCAGGACAAAGCTTCGCGAGGTCGCATCTGTGCTCAGCGCATATGAAGAGGCGATCTCGGGAACATACAAGGATTCCGAAGAATATATAGATGACTATATCGAAGCAATCCGGGATTCACAGCTCGTGCGAGGCAGGAATATCTGGATATACGGATATGACAGCATCACCCCTAAATTCTCAAGGGCAATGCTGGAACTTGCCGCGGCTGCAGATTCAGTAAATTTCATACTGAACAGGAGCGAGGAAAACCTCGATGAGACGATAGAGAGCACGCTGAGAGCCGCATGCCGGGAGCGGGGCATCAGTTTCAGCTGCGAGGAGATCGGCCGCGAATACGAGCTTGCCAAGAGCCGGACGCTGCAGGCGATAGAGAAGAGTCTTTTCGCAAAAGTGCAGGAGCCGGCGGGTTTTGCACCGGATGATCTGACGGTCGTGTGCGCTGCCAACCCTTACTACGAGGCAGAGAGCGCTGCCGCATATATCTGGCATCTGGTGAGAGACTGTGGCTACAGGATGAGAGACATCCAGGTGATAGCCAATGATGAGGGCAATATGCATCCGATCATCAGGCGCGTTTTTGCCGAATATGACCTGCCGGTCTTCATGGATTCAGCAAGGGATATCACAGACACTGCGCCGGTCGGATTCATCGTCGATCTGCTCTGGTTCCTGATCTACAGCAAGAACCCGCAGTATCTGTTTGCTCTGCTCAAGACCGGTCTTGCCGGGGTCCCGGCGGATATCATCGAGGATCTTGAGAATTACGCCAGGACCTATCACATACGCGGCAGCATGTGGGACCGTGATTTCAAATATGGTGAGGATGCTCTGGGTACTGAGAAGTTCAGCGAGCTCAATGCCGTACGCTCTGAGATCATCGGAAAGGTGAACAAGCTCAGCGATGCTCTGGCAGCTGCAGACAGCCGGATGTCTGTAGCGGATTTCACTGACCTTTTCATACAATACCTGGATGAGGTGTGGGATCTGTCTTCTGCGGTGCAGAAGATGGCAGATGAAGAAGAGACTCTGGGGTTCATTGATGAAGCACAGCGCACCGTTGAAAGTTATAAAAAAGCGGTAGAGATGCTCGCTCAGATCAACGAGATCATGGGTGATTCGGAATTCGATCTGACTGAGTTTACAGAGATATATGTAGCAGGTCTTACCAACGTAGAGGTCGGGGTGATCCCTCCGGCGGCCGACGGGCTGTCCGTGGGCACCATGATAAGGACACGCCCGAGGCCGGTCCGCGCCGCAGTCATACTCGGCGCGAACGAAGGCACCCTGCCGCTGCAGCCTTCGCCGGAGGGGCTTTTCTCCATCGACGAAAAAGCATTCTTTACACGAAATGGTTTTGCCCTCGGCTCGCTTGACGAGATCAAACTGAGTGAAGAAAAGGCTGCCATGTACAGGATGATGTCTAAGCCATCAGAAAAGCTGTACATCAGCTGGGCACTGACCGACTCTGACGGGAATGAAGCGGCTCCGTCATCCGTGATCGAATCGCTCAGAATGCTTTTTCCGTCACTCGATGAGGGTGGTATAATTCGTGACGTCGTCAGCGCAGGCTGGGGCGATGCATCGCTTTGCACATCAAATGTCAGCGATATCATGAACTCCCCGGGTGAGTCCATGCGGCACATGATAACACGTATCAAAGACCGAAATGCTCCTGAGGAACCTGACCCTCTGCTTCGTGCCATGCTCGCATGGTATAACGCCAGAAGAAAAGGAGAGCTTGATATAATGCTTGCTGCAGCAGCAGATGAAAACGAGGTCAAACCTCTCGGAAACCGGACTGCAAAGAGCCTGTTCACCAGACCTGACGGTTCGCTCGTGCTGAGCGCCAGCTCTATCAGCGGCTATTTTGATTGTCCTTTTAAATTCTTTGTGGAAAGAGGCCTCAAACTGCAGGAAGAAAGAAGCTTCTCAAGTGACCCGCGCTCCATAGGTGATGCGTATCATGAATGCCTGATGGCGGTAGCAAGGCGGCTCCTCGGGGACAGGAAACTCCTTGATATAATTGCAAAGGCCGGAGAAGCATCTTCCGGTGATGCTGCGAGTGCTGATGCGCCAAAAGACGCCGATAAGGATACTGCGAGTGCTGATGCGCCGGAAAGCGCCGTCAGCGATGCCTATAGAATAATAGAAAAAATGGTAGACGAGGAGCTCTCGCGCATAGCTTCTGACTACGAGGGAGGACTCTTCATCTCGACAGGCAGTGAGCTTTACCGCATGGACCGTATTCGCGAGATCTGCACCGGTGCCGCCTGTGCTATGGCTGATCAGCTGTCACAGGAAAGCGTCCTCGATGCGTCTTTCGAAGAATCATTCAGCCGCACCGGAAAGTTTGATCCTGTCACATTCGAGATCGACGGACAGAAAGTTTACGTAGAAGGCAAGATCGACCGCTCAGATATACTTGATGTAGGCGGAGAAAAGCGCGTGCGGATCATTGACTATAAAACAGGCAGTGACAGCCTCAATGTGTGGAAGATGCGCAACGGATATAAGATGCAGCTGATGATATACATGATCTCTGCATCTTCCGGAGACCTTGAGCCGGCAGGACTCTTTTACTTCAACATCAAAGATCCGATGGAAGCGCTCAATGACAAGAACTCCAACAAGGAAAACGAGATACTCACCCGTGAACCGGGCGATCCATATAAATTAAGAGGCAGATACATCAACGAGCCGGGCGTCCTCGAAGCCATGCCGGCCGAACAGATCACAGGCGGCAGAAGCGAAAAGGACAGGCAGCTCAGCCGCGAGGAATACGAACAGCTGAAAAATGATGTAACAGCTCGGATCAGAGAGACTGCAGCCGGCATACTCAAAGGTGAGATCGGTATCCATCCATTCAAGGACGGAAAAAAGCTCGTCTGTGCAAACTGCAGCTACAAACCGATCTGCAAGCGCGATCGGGAATATACGAAGAATTACGCGCGGGAGATCCCAAAAGAAGAAAAACCAAAAGACGCAAAGACCTCGAAAGATCCGAAAGTATCTGAGGGAGGTTAGAACCCGGCGCAACATAAAGCAAAGATAATCATATATACATTAGTAATACAAAATGGCTTTAGAAGTAGTTTCAATAGGGAGCAGCAGCTCCGGTAACTCATATATAATATTGGCAGGCAGCAGGACGATCCTTCTTGATGTCGGTCTGACAGCGAAGAAGATCATCGGCGCGCTTGAACATTTTGACATTGCGCCTGAGGATGTAGATGCAGTCCTCGTCACACATGAACATGTCGACCATGTCAAAAGCGTCAGGGCGATCAGCCGTAAATGCTGCAACGCAGTTTTCTTCACAAGCCGCGGCACATACGATGCTACTGAGAATTTTGCCTACGTGCCTGAAGAGAGACTGCGGATCGTTTCCGCGGGTGATAAAGTGATGCTGAGCGACCCTGTGGACAGTTGCAGCGAAGCAGGAGAGACTTCCGGTAATGCAGCTGATGTAGTAACGATCGGGATCTTTCCGCTCAGCCACGATGCGAGAGAGCCATTGGGTTACACCATCAGTACTGGCGGCGAAAAGCTTGCCATCGTCACAGACACCGGTATCATCACTGATGAGATCTATGAAGCGATAAAGGATGCCGGTAAGCTTGTTTTTGAATCCAATCACGATGAGCACCTGCTGATGTTCGGGGAGTATCCGTATTACGTCAAACAGCGGATAAAGAGTGATTTTGGCCACCTGTCCAATGACTATGCAGGAAGTGTTTTATCCAGACTCCTCAGCGAGAGGTATGAGGACCTGCACCCCGAAACAGGGATCTTCTCAGGCTCTGCTCATGACGAGTATATCGACCTGGATGCTGATCTTGATTCTGATACAGATGATGGATCAGACAGGGCCGGCTCGGGCGACAAAGCAATATCGATAATGCTTGCCCATCTCAGCGAACATAACAACCTGCCTCTTTATGCCAGCCAGGCAGTGGAAGCAGCGCTGAAAGACAGCGGATTCCGGCGCGGAGTCCACTATAAGCTCACCGTCGCCGCAAAAGAGACTCTCACAATAATGAAATGATCCTTGAGACAGATGAGATCCTGCATCAGATCCAAGGTTTTACGACAACAAGTAATGCCCGGCTTCGCAGCCGGGCAATCTTTATATATCGGAGATTGAAATGGATGTTGCTATTTTCTCACCCAGTCTGCGTGGTCGCCGCGGGCTGAAACTGCTTTGTATCCTATGCGGGCGATGCGCCCTTCGAGGCAGGCATGACATTCAGCGGCCTCCTCGCCGGTGCAGATCTTGCCGTCGTAGAGCAGGTACTTTTGCCGTACATCTTTTGGCGAAAGGCTCGGCATTATGACATTTGCCCCGTGCCGTATGCCTTCCTCTCTGCCCAGCGGATCGATGGTTCCGAGAGCAGTGGTTGCAGGGAGCAGGACACGCGGGAACATCAGTCTCAGCATTGCCAGACAGTAAAGCGTTTCCTCATAGCTGCCGTCAGGCATTTTGGCAAAAGGCGTGTCCGCATGATGGATAAAAGGACCGATCCCTATCATGTGCGGCTCGAGCTCTTTAAGGTATGCGAAATCCTCTGCGAGGTAGTCATATGTCTGATAAGGTGAGCCGACCATGAAGCCCGCGCCGATCTGGAAACCGATGTCCTTGAGATCACTGAGGCATCTTTTGCGGTTTTCGATGGTGAGCTCTGCAGGGTGCAGCATAGCATAATGCTCAGGCGAAGAAGTCTCGTGCCTCAACAGATACCTGTCGGCTCCGGCTTCGTAATATGCCTCATATGTCTTGCGCGGGCGTTCCCCGACCGAAAGAGTGACGGCACAATCAGGATATCTGCGCTTTATTTCCCTTATCAGTTCGCAGAACGACTCATCTGAATAGGTCATGTCTTCACCGCCCTGGAGCACAAAAGTCCTGAGCCCGAATCCGTAACCGATCTCACAGCAATCGAGGATCTCCTCACTTGTCAGGCGGTACCTTTCTGCCTTGGAATTAGAGCGTCTGATACCGCAGTACAGGCAGTCGTTCCTGCAGTAGTTGGTGAATTCTATAAGTCCGCGCAGGAAGATATCGTGGCCATAATTAGCCACTGCGGTTTCCTGTGCAAGAGATCGAAGATATTCGCTGTCCTCCGGATTGCGGCAGGTAAACATGCGCACAAATTCGTCATGCGATAAAATGCGATCTTCTTTAAGCTTATCTATCAAAGGTCTGAGTTCAGCCATAGCTATCAGCCTCCCTGTTATTTATATATTGATTCGATTTATTTGAGATTTGTTTGAGCTTTCTCTTATTTACACGATTATGCCTCCGCCGAGCACATAGTCTCCGTCATACACGACCACCGACTGTCCGCTGGTGATCGCGCGCTGCGGTTCATCGAAAATTATCTTAACAGTATCTTCGGAAAGCGGCACTATTCTTGCCGGGGCCTCGTGATGTCTGTATCTGATGCGCGCCAGAGCCCTTATGTCACTCTGCGGCACAGCAGTCGACACCCAGTTGAATTGACCTGCTGTAAGCTCGCGGGTGAAAAGCTCTTCATTGTCACCGAGGATGACCCTGTTACCGGCGGTGTCTATGCTGAGGACATAGGCAGGTTTCCTGAGAGCGAGCCCGAGTCCTTTGCGCTGGCCTATGGTGTAATTGATGATGCCCTTATGTGTGCCCATCACTTCACCGTCAGTGCTGACAAAGTCGCCCTGCGGGTACTCATGCCCTGTATATCCGCGTATGAACGAGGCATAATCGCCACCTGGCACAAAACATATATCCTGGCTTTCGCGTTTTTTCGCAGTTACCAGTCCCTGGCCGAGAGCGATCTCCCGGACTTCTGTTTTTGTCAAGGCACCGAGAGGGAAGAGTGTGCGTGAGAGCTGCTCCTGCGTCAGGTCATACAGGAAGTAACTCTGATCTTTTGATGCGTCCTGCCCTTTGCGCAGCATATATCTGCCGCCGGCAGACCGCTCTATCACAGCGTAGTGCCCGGTAGCGACATAAAGCCCGGATCCTTCGCCTGCTGTGTCTGTCAGCAGATCGCGCGCAGCAAGTTCATAGAGCCTGTCGAATTTCAGATACTTATTGCAGGCAACACAAGGGTTAGGCGTCGAGCCCTGCTCGTATGCCCTGACGAATCGGTCGATGACTTCACGCCTGAAATCGGGTCTCATGTCGTACACGACATAGTTTATGCCCAGTTTGTTTGCAACCTCGCACGCATCCTCGATGCTGCTGAGACTGCAGCAGGTTTTGTCACTGATACCGATCGTTTCATTATCAAAAAGCCTCATAGTGGCGCCTGTCGTTTCGTAGCCTGCCTCGCGTACCAGGTACGCTGCCACACTCGAATCAACACCACCACTCATTCCCACAAGAGCCTGTTTCATGCCGGACACCTTACTTTAAATCGGATCATAAATCAGAATAATGACACTGCCGGAGCCTGACCCGGTGTCAGGCCGGCAGAAATTTTGCGTTTATTATATCATTATGCACATTAAATATGTATAATCAGCCAGGAGACAAAAAAGGTACGTATCTGTATACAAAAGAGGTCCATTTGACAACATTTGGCGAAATAAATCGCAATTGTTTGAAGATGTTGATAATTTTCATAAAATACTTACAGATTCCTGAAGGTGTTCGCAATTATCAGAAACTTGCAGATCTCCGCGGGACAGACGGAAAGCTTATCAACAGGCAAAAACAAACTATAACGAGGCGGTCAAAGTGCTTAATATAAAAGTGATCTGTGTAGGAAAATCAAAAGAGAAATATTGGGATGCTGCATATGCTGAATATCTCAAACGCCTTAAGGGCTACTGCAATCCTGAAGTGATCGAGGTGAAGGAGGCAAAACTGCCGGCTAACGCTTCTGCTGCCGATGAGAGCAATGTGATCACTGCAGAGGGCAGGGATATCCTTTCCAGGATCGGAAACGGAGATTATGTCATAGCTCTGGATATTCAGGGTAAAGAATTCGCATCAGAAGAGATAGCCCGTAAGATTTCAGAAATCTCCTTTAATAATTCCCGCATCAGTTTTATAATAGGAGGCAGCCTCGGGCTTTCAGACGAAGTAAAAAAGAGAGCAGACCTCAGGATGAGCTTCGGCAGGATAACCTTGCCGCATCAGCTCGCGAGGGTGGTGCTGCTCGAACAGATATACAGAGCGTTCAAGATCAACGCCGGCGAAGCATATCATAAATAACAATATAGATGTATACAATAATAATAAGGGGATAGAAATGGCAAATAAATACAGCAAGAGCAACAAGTCAACCAAAGCAGCAGAAGAAAGGTCCATGCAGAAATACGAAGAGCAGAGACAGAGACTCAATACCACCGCTAAAATTCTGGCAATCGTAGTATCACTTGCCATGATAGTCACGACTTTCCTGGCAGCAGGCGTATTTTTCTGGGATTAAAGTGATCGGGCGGTCAGGCAGGACCCGCTCCGTTTGCTTATCTGATTTTTCAGACTTGGTAAGGTAAATGGCCGTGATCAGGCCGTTTTTCTTTTTTTGGAAATGGAAAGAGGGCAAATCTTTACGGAATGTTCGCGGATCATCTTTTGCAAAAATTCAGGTGAAACTGTGAAAACATTAACACGATAATGGTCTGGAGAACAAAAATCAGAAAATGAAGAGCGGTCATTTGCTGTTGCGATGAATACAGCAACAAGGGAAAAGCTAAAACCGTTTTCGCTTTAAACCATTGAAAAATACGCCTTTGGTCAGACCTTTGAAACTCTGAAAAATGCCCTTAACGGGGAAAAATTGTATTTTTAGACATGGTTAATTAATTAACAAACGCACAATCCTATGAAATTCCAACATTTTATGTATTTTTTTTATAAAATCCAATTGTTTTGTTTGAAGCAAAGCCTGTCAGATACTATAATTAGTATATCTAGAATTTTGCGCAATTACGCGGGTTGCCGACGGTTTCGGCTATTTCGGCCGGACGGCTTCTCAGCAATGATGATACCCGCTCAAGGCACAAAAGAAAGGAAGTATATTGTATGTCGAAAGCTGATATCGCATTATAGGGGCTGCGTAGTCAGTTGAAACTTCCACGGGGAAGATTTCAGCGGATGAAGCAGTTTTTTATGTAATTGAGGAAAGGCTTTCGAGGATGTAGGTTATTGTTTCAGGAAATAGGAGGTGCCTATGGAATTACAGATTCAAGACCTTGTTTCCTCTATCCGCAAAGAAGGAATAGAGGCGGCAAAAGCTGAAGCGGATTCTATCATTGCAGAAGCAAAGAAAAAAGCCGAGTCGATCTTGAACGGAGCTAAGGTTGAGGCACAGCAGTACAAAGATTCTTCTGAGAAGGAAATCGGTATTCTCAGAGAGAGCGCTGCTGTCAGTGCTGAGCAGGCCAAGAGAGATGCTGTTCTTGCATTCAAGACAGAGATCCAGGGTGAGTTCGAGAAGATTCTGTCCGCCAAGATTGGAAAAGAGCTCAAGGATGGCGGAGCACTTGGCAAACTGATCCGTGCAGCTGTTGCCGGCGAGAATGTTGCAGATTATGCTGCAGAAGTATCCGAGGTCAGCGATGCTCTTAAGGCTGAGCTTGCAGATGAGATCAAGAAAGGACTGGAGATCAGACCGACTAAGGGTGTACAGCAGGGATTCCGTCTTGCAACTAAGGATGGATCCGGCTATTTCGACTGTTCAGATGACGGAATCATGGAGATGCTGATGCCATACTTCAGAGATCTGGATTTCCAGTAAAGAAGGAGGCACAGTATGGCTTCGTATTATTATCTGATATCAAGCCTGCCTGAACTTAGAGCAGACGGTGAGATGCCTATTTCATATAGCGAATTTCTTACCTGCTGCCAGTCAAATGTGAGTGAATCAACCTATCAGTTGCTTAAAGATCTCACACTCAACTCTGAAGAGGGTCCGCTTGTAGACAAGTGGGCAAACTTCTACGGAATGCTTATGAAAGAGCTGAACTATCAGAGAAGCATGAACCTCGGCAAGAGCTATTCATCAACTTTTGATAAAGACGGCTTCATAGCACAGGTAGTAAATACTGCACTTTCAGCTAAGAATCCACTCGAAGCGGAAAAAGTATTGCTGGAGTACGAGTTTGAAAATCTTGACTCACTGGTTGGACTGCATATGTTTGACGACTATGTGCTGTTCGGATATGCGATCAAATTGAAACTGCTGGAGCGTCTGAACAGCTTCGAGCAGACAAAGGGCAAGGCTGAATTCAAGTCTCTTTTCGACGGGATACAGCAGCGCGTCTACAGTTTGTAACAGGAGAGTTTTATGAAAGTAGAAACAGGATATGTAGCCGGAGTCAACGGAAACCTTATAAAAGTTGATTTCGATGGCTCCGTTCGTAAGAATGAAGTTGGTTACATCCTCGTTGATGATAAGCGCCTCAAGGGAGAGGTCATCCGTATCAACAACGGGGAAGTAAGCATGCAGATCTACGAGATGACGAACGGCATCAAGGTCGGTGACCCTGTAGAGTTCACAGGCGAGCTGATGAGCGTAGATCTGGGTCCGGGACTGCTGACACAGGTATTCGATGGTCTGCAGAACCCGCTGCCAAAACTGGCTGAGCAGTGCGGTTTCTTCCTGGAAAGAGGAGTCTATCTGGATGCTATTCCGGATAGAGACTGGGACTTCACACCGGTAGCCAAGGTAGGCGACCGCGTCAAAGCGGGAAGCACCATCGGTACTGTACCGGAAGGTCTGTTCACACACCGCATCATGGTTCCGTTCACACTGAAGGGCGATGACTGGACAGTGAAGTCTGTAAAGGGCGCTGGAACATACAACGTCCACTCCACAATCGCAACCATTGTTAACGGCAAGGGTGAAGAAAGAGATCTCACAATGATCTTCACACAGCCGGTCAAGCAGGCAGTTACCTGCTACGCAGAGAGACTGCGTCCGAGCGAACCGCTCGTAACCAAGATCCGTTGTATCGACTCCTTCCTGCCTGTAGCAAAGGGCGGTACATTCTGTACACCGGGACCTTTCGGTGCCGGCAAAACAGTACTTCAGCACATGCAGGCTAAGAACTCCGAGGCTGACATCGTAATCGTAGCTGCCTGCGGAGAGCGTGCCGGCGAGGTAGTAGAAGTACTTAAAGAGTTCCCTGAACTGACCGACCCTAAGACAGGTCGTTCACTGATGGAAAGAACAATCATCATCTGTAACACATCATCCATGCCGGTAGCTGCCCGTGAAGCTTCCTGCTACACAGCTGTAACACTGGCTGAGTATTACAGACAGATGGGTCTCGACGTACTGCTTCTTGCTGACTCCACAAGCCGTTGGGCTCAGGCGATGCGTGAGATGTCCGGACGTCTTGAGGAAATCCCGGGCGAGGAAGCTTTCCCGGCTTACCTCGAATCAACGATCGCTAACTTCTATGAGAGAGCCGGTGTAGTTCGTCTTGAAGACGGAAGCAAGGCTTCGATCACAATCGGCGGAACAGTATCACCGGCCGGTGGTAACTTCGAAGAACCTGTAACCCAGGCTACTCTGAAGGTAGTAGGAGCATTCCACGGTCTTGCAAGAGAGCGTTCCGATGCTCGTAAGTACCCGGCTATCCACCCGGTAGATTCCTGGTCAAAATATAAGGGCGTTGTAGACATGGATCGTGTCAACACAGCAAGAGGAATCCTTATCAGGAGTACCGAAGTCAACCAGATGATGAAGGTAGTCGGTGAGGAAGGTACTTCCAGCGAGGACTACATCACATATCAGAAGGGCGAACTTCTGGACGCTGTATATCTGCAGCAGAACTCCTTCGACCCTATCGATGAGGCCTGCGTACCTGCAAGACAGCGCAGAGAATTCGACAGACTCTACGATGCAATGATGAAGAAGTATGATCTTGAGGATAAGAGAGAGATCCGTGCATTCTTCAACCAGCTCAGACAGGAATTCCTTGACTGGCACGGAACATTGTTCGAGACACCTGAGTACTTCGCACAGGAAAAGAAGATCACAGACTTATATATGTCGAAGGTCGCTGAGTAGGAGGTCGGTGTAAGATGCAAAAAGTATATACAAAAATAGAATCAATCGTCGGTAACGTAGTCACCGTACGTGCACCGGGAGTCAAGAACGGCGACCTTGCACTTGTAGGCGACAGTTACGCGAACGTAATCAAGCTGGATAAGGACGTAGTTTCTCTCCAGGTATTCGCGGGCGCACAGGGTGTCAGCACAACTGACCCGGTCCGTTTCCTGGGCAGACCGATGATGGTTTCGTTCTCAGAGCACCTGCTTGGCCGTATCTTTGACGGTGCGGGAGTTCCGAGAGACAACGGTCCGGCTCTGACAGAGAACATGATCCCTATCGGCGGTCCTTCATTCAACCCGGCAAAGCGTATTCTTCCTAATAAGATGGTACGTACCGGTATTCCGATGATCGACGTATTCAATACTCTGGTAGAGAGCCAGAAGCTCCCTATCTTCTCCATCTCCGGTGAGCCGTACAACCAGCTCCTCTCGAGAATCGCGATGCAGGCTGAGGTAGACATCATCATCCTCGGCGGCATGGGACTGAAGTACGACGACTACATGGAGTTCCGTGACACCCTTGAAAAGGGCGGCGCTATGGCACACACTGTAATGTTCATCCATACAGCTGCTGACCCTATCGTAGAGTGCACACTGGTACCTGATATGTCGCTGGCTGTTGCAGAACAGTTCGCTCTTGAAGGAAAGAGAGTACTCGTACTGCTCACAGACATGACCAACTTCGCCGATGCCCAGAAGGAAATGGCGATCACTATGGAACAGGTACCGTCCAACCGTGGATATCCGGGAGACTTATACAGCTGCCTCGCTTCCAGATACGAAAAGGCAGTAGATATCGAGGGCGCCGGCTCAATCACCATCCTTGGTGTAACGACCATGCCTGGTGACGACGTCACTCACCCGGTTCCTGACAACACAGGATATATCACAGAAGGTCAGTACTACCTCAAGGGTGGACGTATCGAGCCGTTCGGTTCGCTGTCACGTCTGAAACAGAACGTAAACGGCAAGACCAGAGACGACCACCGTGCCCTGATGGATGGTATGATCAAGCTTTACGCTCAGTACAAGGAGTCCCTTGAGAAGAAGTCCATGGGATTCATGATGACTGAGTGGGACGACAAGCTCCTGAAGTACGGCGAAATGTTTGAGACCAAGATGATGGATCTTTCCGTAAACATTCCGCTCGAAGATGCTCTTGACCTTGGCTGGGATATCCTTGCAGAATGCTTCGACCCTGTAGAAACAGGTATGAAGACAAGCCTGATCGAGGAGAGATGGCCTAAAAAAGATGCGTTGAATTAATAAAGGAGCGGGTCCATGGCTATCAAACTAACAAAGAACGAACTGAAGAAGCAGAAGGACAACCTGAAACAGTTCCAGCGTTACCTTCCGACTCTGCAGCTCAAGAAGCAACAGCTGCAGTCGGTGATCATGGGTATCCGTCAGGAACTGGAACGTAAGGAAGCCGAACGCATTCAGATGATTGGTGATTTGGACGAATGGGTAGCTGTTTTCGCAGAAAATGAGATCTTCGACGAAGACAAGAGACTCGACCATCTGGTTCAGCCTGACAAGGTCATCGTAAAGGAAGAAAACATCGCAGGTGTTAAGATTCCGGCCTTCGAAGAGCTGACGTTCAAAGACATCAATTACGATGTGGACGACTACCCTCTGTGGGTCGACACTGCTGTCTTTAAACTTCGTGAGATTGCCAGACTCGACGCTTTGGTCTCAACGCTCAAGAAGCAGACAGAACTTCTTGAGGCGGAACTCCGGACGACTTCACAGCGAGTCAACCTGTTTGAAAAGGTCAAGATTCCGGAAGCCAAGGAGAACATCCGCGTCATTCAGGTATACCTGGGTGACCAGCAGACAGCGGCCGTTGTTCGCGGCAAGATATCGAAGAAGAAATTAGTGGAGGTATAGCGATGATAGAAAAAATGAAAATGGTTCACATCGTTACATCTGCCTCCAGAAAAGAAGAGATGCTCAAAGGCCTCAGAGAAGCAGGCGTAATGCATCTCGCAGAGAAACAAAGTGCAGATCGTGAGATCACTGAGCGCTTCCAGACCATGTCAAGGACAGCCAATACTCTCAAAGAGTACGCAGCTCCTAAGCAGGAAGCAAGCAAAGAGATCTTAAGCGATGATGAATTTAACAAAATGTATGACGGCGTGCTTGATGCAATCGAGCGCAAGAGCGTTCTCGGTTCTGAGATCTCAGCCGCCAATACGGAAATCGACAGAGTTTCAGCATGGGGAGACTTCTCTCCGGCAGAAGTGAACAAACTCAGGGAAGATGGATATGATCTCCACTTCTACACTATAGCAGATAAGGATCTTTCTGCTGCAGTAGCACATGATGACGTCCGCATGTTCCGCCTCGGTACCATCGATAAGATGAAGGCAGTGGCGACTCTCGGACCACTCCCTGCAGAGATCCCGGCTACAGAGTTCATGATCCCGGAGAAGAGCATTTCTGAGATGCAGGCAGGCATCGAGGCAGCCAGAGAAGGCATTGCAGCATGCGATGAGGCCCTCAAGGCAGCTTCCATCTATGATGCCAGCTTCAAAGACCAGATGCTGAAGACACAGAACGATATCAACTATTCAGCAGCCAATGCTACAACCCAGGGCGATGAGGATTTCGTCTGGTTATCCGGATATGTTCCTGAAGCCGACCTGGATACATTCACCAAGATGGCTGCTGAGAAGAACTGTGCATGGGCGGTTGAAGACGTAGCTGAAGAAGACGAAGCGATCCCGACCAAGGTTCGCTACAACAAAGTTTCTAGATTCATTCAGCCGGTATTCGACATCCTCGGAATCGTTCCGGGATACAGAGAGCAGGATATATCACTCTGGTTCTTCCTGTTCTTCACACTGTTCTTCGCAATGATCATCGGAGACGGCGGCTACGGTGTGCTGATCCTGCTCGGAACCATCTTCCTCAGGGTCAAGCAGGGGAAGGGCTCGACAGTTACCTTCCTGCTATTCGTACTGTCTATAGCAACCATTGTCTGGGGCGCCGTGACGGGAACCTGGTTCGGTATGGTGAGTGCTATGAACGTACCGTTCCTGAAAGCATTGGTAATTCCGTC
Organism: uncultured Eubacteriales bacterium; assembly: GCA_902786855.1. GTDB lineage: Bacteria > Bacillota > Clostridia > Peptostreptococcales > Anaerovoracaceae > Crickella. The sequence goes on from CADAEH010000018.1 coordinate 38,976, forward strand.
ATTCGCAACTTATCCTGAGTTCTTCGGATCAACTGACAGTGTTTCACAGAACGCGATCATGAAGTTCTCATTCTCGATAGGAGCGATCCAGATGGCACTCGGATGCATTCTGGCAATCAAGAAGAAGATTTCTGAGAAGAATCTCTCCTGGGTTGCAGATCTCGGATGGATGATCGCGATCATCGCGATGTACATGCTGGCACTGAATCTGGTTATCCACGAGGACATCAGCCTGAAGCCTGTATTCGGAGGCATCGGCGTTGCATTCGTACTTGTCCTGCTGTTCGGCGGTATGTCGCCAGAATTATCTTTCGGACAGGGTCTGAAAGCAGGTCTGGCGAACGCGTTCACAGACTTCCTGGATACCATCAGCTGCTTCGGTAATGTAATGAGTTACATCAGACTGTTCGCTGTCGGCATGGCCGGAGTTGCGATTTCCCAGAGCTTTAACGGGATCGCAGCAGGCATGCACGGCCCGCTGATCATTCTGGGCGTTCTGGTCGTCCTTATCGGCCATGCGCTTAACATAGTAATGTGTTTCCTGTCGGTAGTCGTTCACGGCGTACGTCTGAACGTCCTCGAGTTCTCAGGCCAGGTTGGTCTTGAGTGGACAGGTATTCCGTATGAACCATTTAAGAAGTTAAATAAATAAGAAAAGGAGAATTAATATGAATCTTGCATTTCTTGGTATGGCTGCGGCCCTTGGTTTATCTGCTGCCGGTTCGGCATTCGGTGCTGGTTTTGCCGGCATGTCTTCGGTAGGCGCTTGGAAAAAGTGCTACGCGAGCGGAAAACCTGCTCCATTCATCATGATCGCTTTCACCGGTGCACCGCTCACACAGACAATCTACGGATTCCTGCTGATGAACTTCATCAGAAGTTCCAACTGTGATGCCGGCATGGCACTTGGTATCGGCATCTTCTGCGGAATAGCAATCGGCCTCTCGGCTCTCTTCCAGGGCAAGTGTGCTGCAGCTTCCGCTGATGCTCTCGGAGCAACCGGAAAAGGTACCGCAAACTACTTCATCGTAATCGGTATCGCAGAAACAGTAGCGCTGTTCACACTCGTATTCAGCCTGCTGCTCCTCAACAGCTAATCAAAGCCTAGAGCTATACAGCAATAACACAACAATAGAAAGGAGTCCGCAACACGCGGACTCCTTTTTACCTCTTGCACAAAGCAAAACACAGAAACAAAGGAGCCCACAACACACGGACTCCTTTTAACCTTTTAACCCTTCGTTCTTTTACCTATGCGCATGGACCCAACACCCGGGTGTAGCCCTCACCGATGACACCGTTATACGTTCTAGCTTTTTAACGTTTTCATTTTTTAACCTTTTTAACTTTTTTACAAAACCTTTCCTGTATTCAGCCAATGCCTCCACGATAGCGAAGTAATTTCTTTGCGATCGTACCTATTTATGGTCTTCAGATATTGCAGATCAGAAGCTTTATATGACGAATCAGGGAAAAAGAGAAAAACGTCATATAAAACGATACATTTACGGAGATCTTATATGACGATGAGCCGTACCCCGTTTTGTAGAGTGAGGTAGCATAGTATGCTACAATGCACTCAAGAAACGGAGGTGTGCTATGTATGATGCTCCATTTAAGCTCCA
>CADAEH010000019.1 GCA_902786855.1 uncultured Eubacteriales bacterium
TCAGCTGTGTAGATTACTACTTATTGGGTTGAACCGCCGTATGCCGAACGGCACGTACGGTGGTGTGAGAGGGGCTACAAGTTAGCCCCTACTCGATTTTTATTGTGGTGTCCCCGAATCGAGTGTAATAGAACTATCGTTCGGTCTTTTGTCAAAATAGCACTCTATATCGGCAGCCTCACTATTCGAGACTCTGCCTTTGCGGCCTGAGTGATTCAGGAATATGCTGAAGTGATCATCATATAGATATATACGGTCTATGAGTGTGTTAACCAGTAGTTTCTGATACTCAAGATCGTCACGGCTCCCGATTTTTATTGACCTCATGAAAATACGAACAAGGTCGGGCTCTATAATCCTCTGCTTTGCTTGTTCTTTCTTCAGCTGCTTTTTTAGTTCTTCGAGCTCATCCTCTCGTTGCTTCAGTCTGTTTACTATTCTTGTGGAATTCACACCCTCTTCGAGCTGATCTAGCAAGACTTCTATTTTATTTTCAATAGACTTGATCTTTTCGCGCAAGCTGATTGTTGTGGGGCTTTCCTGATCCATATGGTTTTGTTCTTCAACAGCCTTTATGATGTTATCTATCATTTCCTCAGATATAAGATCTCGACAGGCTTCAAGAACAAGCGGCTCTATGACATCCTTTCTGACATTCTTCTTGTCGCATTTCTTAGGGGAGTTCAGGCACTTATAGTATCTATAAGTCTTTCCTGTACCTGAGGTACCCGAGACTCCATCCATAGGATCTTTGCAATGTCCACAGAACAACTTCCCGGAAAGAAGATAATCCTCGATTGCCGGCCGATGACCGTGCTTGCGCTTTCGTGTGATCTCCTGAACTTCTTCAAAGAGTTCGTCGCTGATTATACGAGGGACACCGTCAGGGATGCGTACATCTTTGTAAATGTAGATACCTTTGTACATTTCGTTATGAAGGACAGTAGATAGCGAGCCTCGTTTAAACTGATTCCCTAGCTGAGTTTTGATGCCTCTGTCATTGAGATCATCCATGACAGATTTTATTGTTTCACCTGAGGCTACGCGCTCATATATCTCAAGCACTATTGGAGCCCTTTGTTCATCCAGAATAAAGTGATCATTTTCATCGACGGCATATCCCAATGGAACAGTGCTGCCATTGTATTTACATTGTGCCGCTCTCTGGAGCATCCCACGGGTTACCTTTTCGGAAAGCTGAGCGCTGAACCACTGGCTGATAGTCTCAAGCATACCCTCTGTGATGATGCCGGAGCTGTCTGTAGCAATGTTCTCCTTGGCAGACACAACTCTTACTCCGTTGTCGGCAAGTATCTTCTTGTAGTAACCGGAATCATTCTTGTTACGAGCAAAACGATCCAGCTGGTATACAAGTATTACTTCAAAGTTGCCAAATTCGCTGTCAGCGATCATACGCAAAAATTCCGGTCGCCTGTCGGTCTTCGCACTCTGCGCCCGGTCGATATATTCCTGCACGATAAGAAGATCATTGGAAGCCGCATAGCGCTGGCATTCCTCAATCTGTCCCTCGATGGACATCTCATTCTGCTTATCTGAACTGTATCTTGCGTATATTACTGCGTTTTTCATGTGATCCTTTCTGTGGTTTAGTGCTTTGATAATATCACTTCTCCCATTCTACTGACGTTAGTAAAATGGGAGATATTCAAGACTTCCAGTGGGCATACGTTTACTTCAGTATCAGCTTATTGTTACTCAGGAGGGATGCTATCATTCCTTGATATTCCGTTACTTCCGAGAGCTTTGATATTGTAGTTATCCGCTTTCCCGCGTCCTTACTGCTGGCTCCGCAATGGTAGACTTTCATCTCGGCAGTGCCATTATCGAGAATGATGTATCTGTCATGAGTTCTATCCTGCGTCTTGATAAAGTCAACAACTTTTGAAGGATATTCCTTCAGGAAATCATTATATTCCGAGAGTTTTAAGAGTCGGAGCTTATTGTCACTTATAATTGTCAGTTTTACGCCTGGCCTGGCATGTACAAGGTGCTGTAATGTCTTTACTCCGATGTAATCATCGACTATGATGATGGATTTCTTTGCACTTCGATATATCTTCTGATATGCGACATCTGCCTTGAAAGGCTGACCATCAAGGATAAGAATTTCTTCATTCTGTATGCCTTGATCGAATAGCTTCATAAATTTCGGAAGGTCGGACTTGGTCAACATGTTTGATTTGACTTCATCCAATTCTTTGTTAGTTTCATTCATCTGCTGAAGCAGATATGCATATGCATCACCACTAAGTAATGGCTGGCTTTCAATTATATATTCCTTCATAGCACGGAAGGTGCGAATCAAAGCGATGCTTTGTGCTACTGCAACATCGCTTTTTAATATGGTCATGAGCATATATACTCCGGACTCTGTATAACACCATGGCAAGTACCGTGAGCCACCTGATTGCCCCTTGAAAACATTGTTTCGTGAGGTAACTTTTTGTGACCTCACCAGGTTATCCAGTTCTTCTCTTGTAATCTGGAATCTGAAATCCTCCGGGAATTTATCAACGTTCCTTCGCACCTGCTGGTTGAAAGACTTAGTCTCATATCCATAGAGCTCAGCAAGTTCAAAATCAAGCATGACCTGAACTCCTCGCACAATATAGATTTTATCTCTTAGTGATTTCTCATCAACAATAGCAACTACCGTTGGTTCTTGCCGCTTGTTATCACTAGCAGGTTTTGCTGTATTACTCATAAAACTCCTTCCGGGATACGGATCGCACCTATTTGTCGTTTGTTTTTTCCATTAATTGGTCTTTGTAAAACTGCAGGATTTTTACGACATCACTTTCGCTATAAATGGCGGTGTTATCTCGTACTTCCATTGCTGGTGGCTGAACACCGGAATTCTGATTGTAATAATAGCCTTCTTTGCTTCCCGCATCCTCTCTGAGCATAGGATATTTATATCTCCACTCATCATACTCGTTTTTGGATATGCTGCCTGTCGTAAGCTTGTTCTTCATGACATACCATGCACGGAGGTCGTCAGCTACTTCCTTGTTGTACTTCGGATGGTTGATATCCTGCTTTAAGCATATATATCCGTCTAGGACAGTAACAGTTAGTCCGTATAGGTCTTCCATCTGAAAAAGGGTGTGCATAAATCCAATCTTTGTATCGATTTCCGGGCTCTGAATAGCTTCCGGTGCAACATCAAAGATTTCTGCGAATTGCTCTATTACATCTCTCTTCGGTTCACGTCTATTCCATTCATACTGAGCCACTCTGACATTTGTCGATTTCCCGGCAAACCCCATAGCCTCTCCTAGTTCTGCCTGTGTCAAACCCTTGCGCCGCCTGAAAAAACGTATCCTTTCGCCTATTGACATGTTAGTCACCTCTCTTTCTGGGAGGATTGTATCATATTATCGAAACATATACAATAAAAATATAGCAAAAAAGATTATTTTATCACTTGACTATGTCAGAAAAAGTTATATAATAATCTACTTCCTAAAAATAATAACATACAAACAGAAATACATGGAGAGGCTAACGCCTTCCAATAAAGATATAAGTTGTCACTTTAGAAGGATCGAAAGGAGGTTTTATGGAGCTAAGCGAAAGACAGATCAAGCAAATTGTCAGAGTGATAATGCCGGAGCTGTATGAGATGCAAGCAGGATGTGACAAATGGTATGACATAATCGCAGAGCTTTGCAGAGGTAGTGAGAGCAGCAACGCTTCTGAACAGCAAGAGGCATAGAGCTACCGGTATGAATGTGGTGACAAGTAATAGGGAAAGGAGGATGAGAGTGACGAAGATAACACCTATGAAAGCAATCAGAGCTAAATGCATCGACTGCAGCTGCGGAGAAAAGAAAGAAGTGAGGCTGTGCCCAATCGAATGGTGCCCGCTATGGCCGTACAGGATGGGGAAACGACCTGCGAAGGATGCAAACGTCGATAAGGAAAAATGAGAGCAAAAAAATCGAGATAACTAGCAGTTTTTTCGAAAAAACACCCCCGGAGACAGCGGTTTTGAAGAGGGGAGTGGAAAAGGTAGGAATGATTATAAGGAGGGTAGTGAATGACAGAAAACAATTACAAACTTATCAATATGGAAGATATAGAAGCAGAAGATGTCGAATGGCTTTGGGAAGGGTTTATACCAGTAGGAAAACTGACAATGCTTCAAGGGGATCCGGGCAAAGGCAAAACAATGGCTATGCTAAACCTGATCGCAGCCTTCACCACAGGTAGGGGACTGCTGGAACCGCCGGGAAGCCCAATGATCAGGGATCCCATTAATGTCATCTATCAGACTGCAGAAGACGGACTTGCCGATACCATCAAGCCAAGACTGGTTGCGGCAGGAGCAGACTGCAGCAGAGTTTCGGTCATTGATGAGGGAAATCAGATGCTAAGCATGACAGACGAGAGACTGATCTGGGCAATCAGGGAGACAGAAGCAGGATTGGTGGTCCTTGACCCTCTCCAGGCATATCTTGGAGAAAAGGTGGATATGCACAGAGCAAATGAAGTCAGACCTAGGTTGAAGCATCTTGGAGATATCGCTGCAGAAAACAGATGTGGCATGGTGCTGGTGGGACACCTGAACAAGAAGGAAACTTCAAAAGCTGAGTACAGAGGTCTTGGCTCAATGGATTTCACTGCCGCAGCACGCAGCGTGATCCTGTGCGCAGAGTTGCCGCGTGACAAAGATGTGAGGGTGCTCGCATCTACTAAGTGCTCCCTTACTTATCCGCCGGAGCCTGTGGCATTCCGTCTTAGCAAGGAGCGAGGCTTCGAGTGGGAAGGCAGCTACAGTATCACTGCTGAAGAATTGCTGCAAGGCACAGGTGTGAAAGGTCAGAAGACAATCGAGGCTAAGGAGTTCCTTACAGCAGAGCTTCCTGCTCCCGGGGAGTATATCCCAAGTACAGTACTGATGGAGAAAGCAAAGGAGAGGAAGATTGCTGAGAAGACATTACGCAATGCCATGAAGGATCTTGGAATTAAATCTCATAAAGAAGCAGACAGATGGCTCACAGGATATGCTGTCTGATAACAGAGAAGAAGGTGGCAAGATGGTAAGGCGGTAATCCTGCAAAGAGAGCGTCCCTACTTAGCATCTTCTTCATAACAATTACAGCCTTGCCATGTTGCTATCTTGCCAACTTGGCATAGGCCTCGCCGACTGAGAGCGAAATACACCCATCGCACAAACCTTACGGTTCGTACTCTTGGGTATTTCGCCTCGCGGGGCGGTACCGATGAATAAAGAGCGCTCAAGAAAAGGGGGTGACGCTTATAAAAAATGTGACATTTATACAGCACGGAAAGCTGACTAATGTGGTCGGCAGGATCAGATATATCAGCGATGAGAAGAAACAGGAGAACCTGTATGCGGTCTATGAAACAGTGCCGAGGAAGTACTGGCGGGACCTTGCAAAGGAGAATCAGTCGGACTTCAGGCGCAGTGGGACGAGTGGAAACTGCATCGAGGCCAGAGAACTGATAATAGCTTTGCCGAAAGAAATGACCAGATATGATCCGGATGAACTGCTAAGATACTTCGTTGAATCCTACCGAAAAGAGTATGGCACAGAGTGCATCGCAGCTCTCCACCATAATAAAAGAAAGACTAATTATCACATCCATCTGATCTATTCGGAGCGGCAGCAGCTGGAAGAACCGGTGAGAAAGATAGCGACACGCAACATGTATTATGATCCTGAAGGCAGGCATGTAAGGACGAAAAAGGAAGCGACAGTCGATGGAAAACTGTTGCCAGGATACAGCATGATATCAAAAGGTGAAGTATATGAAGAGCATCTATTCGATAAAAAGAATCCGCTATTCAAGCAGAAAACTTTCACAGAAGATGTAAAAGTTTTCTTCACTGATCTCATGAACAGGCAGCTGTCCGAACCAAATCAGATGCAGGTGTTCCCAAAGAACAGTCCATTCCTTCCGACCAAGAAGATCGGCAAGAACAATCCTAATGCTGGATTTATTGAAGAGACCAACAGACTAAAGGATGAATGGAACAAAAAGATGTGGACAGCATACCGTAATGGGGCACCCAAAGAGAGCCTGATAACGGTAAAGAAGGAACTGATATCCAAGCCGGCAGCAGAGTCGATCAGGGAAGCCGGCGGCAAAAGTAATCCCGGTAAATACAACAGCATACTTGTAAGAGCGGTAGCGATAGTAGCTGAAATGTGCAGACTCCTTAGCAGACAGGGAAGGGAGACTTGGGCAGAAGCCTGGGGCGATTCACTTGAAAAACTGATGCAGTATGCTATTGAGAGAATTGGACTTAGGATAAATGATCCAGTCAAAGAGCTACGAACTGATAGAGGCGCAAGATAGTCAGCCAAGCCTCGTCATGATGAAAAGTACCGGGGACAAAATAATCCCCGGTATTTTTGTATGAGAAGGCGCGAATCAAATACTTTCGTCAACAACCAAACTGTCGATGATTGAATGGATCTGTTCCATTGAGAGCTGCCCGGTTATGGCAATGTATGTACCGTTCTTCTCCATGTATACAACAATAAGAGGGCTGGTCTGATCACGGAAGACAATGAGTTCATACTCGCCATATGTTTCTTTGTTGATATCAAAGCCTTCGTTGTCTGCATATACGATACTATCTTTACTGATGCTCTCCTCTATCGTATATTCCAGGCCGTTATCATCATTTGTGTATGTGTAGAAAACAATTGAATCATTAAGATTCACTGTATCACTGTAACTGTAATGGGCGGCAATATATTCAGGACGGTAGAAGCAGGTGCCGTTCTCCTCGTCAAGACTTGTTATAACAATGAAGCCGTCTTTTATGTCAAATTTATAGTTGAAGATCTGAAGACCTAAAGCGGAGCAGACAATTACAGTCAGCGACATTATGAGGATCATCGCTGCGCACAGTATTAACGTTCGCCTTGCAATGCGTTTTGTCGAACGAGTGCGAACAGGGACATATGTTTCTGCCTGCATGACTCTGTCATCGGAATTAAAATAGCGGGCATGCGAATCAAACATCCGGCGCCCATATTCAGATAGTATTCTCTCTGCTTCAGCTGTTCCTTTTGACATTCACAGATTCTCCCTGCTTAGAATTTCTGCGAGCCTTGCCTTTATTCGCTCCATGCGTTTTCTTAGTGTTTGGGGACTTATGCCCATAAGTTCAGATATTTCTTTGTAATTGTAGTCTGCACCATAGTAATAACATATGAGATCCCGATCTTCATTGTTGAGTTGTTTAAGGGCATCGGCGACTTCTTCGGAGAAGCCATACTCATCTTTGAATTCATCAATATCCGGCTGTCCTTCTATATTAATAAATCCCTCAACATCAGAAAATGTGACATCAGAGTCATGTTTTGCCTGCTGCTTGCGTATTTTTAAGGCGGCATTCTTAGTGACTGTGTATATATAGTTTCTCGCGTCCGCAGAATTGATATCCGTTATTTTCTGCTGATTTCTGTGAACTGAGAGCAGCGCATCCTGAACTGCCTCTTCGGCGTCCTCTCTGCTGCCGGTTATCTGAAGCGAGAGCTTCATCATCATCGCCTTATATTTATCAGATACGAGTTCTGCAAAATCTTTTACAACTGAAACCAGAAATGAAATCATCGATTCCTCCTGTGAAATAGTGATTCCATTATAGCGCGCAAAAAAGAATTATCAAAACATGTCACATTTCAAGACGGAGAGGGATTTATATAGATGGAGGCCATTGGGTAGAGAAAACGGAAGGAGCTTTAAATAATGAGAAAATCTTTGTTGATAATGATTGCTATATCAGTGCTTTTGATTGGATCGTCTTGTTCTGGCACAGCCACAGAAACAGATCAAGATAAATCATCAGCGTTGCTGGTGCCGAATGTAATAGGCATGGAATTGGAAGATGCCAAGAGCGCAATCAAAGGGAGCGGGCTGGAAGTCGGAAATATAGAATACATCGAGGGCGATGATTCTGGTAAAGAAGTTATCACCAGTCAGGATCCGCAGCCGGGTGAGGAAACAAGTAAAGGTGAACAAATCAGCTTAACAGTATCGATAGCGACAAATTGATAAAAAGTTGGGAGGCGTTTTTTCTGGAAAATGACGATTGTAATAACATCTGGTCTGTTTCTACTGATATCTATACTGATAATACCGATTATCTGCTTATCATATTTATGTATTGGCAATAGAAGGAACGTAATTATGAAAGGGCGCAAAGAAGTATTCTGGACGGGATTATTTGCATTTTACATATGTATTATTGTTTCGTTTACTATTTTGCCAATAAGAGTACCAGGAGAAATACCTTATGGTTTTGAATATAACCTAAATGTTTTGAATTTGCTTAAGGCTTTTACAAACAGAGCGGCACTAATATCGTACTGTGAAAACATACTTCTGTTCATGCCTGTAACTATTTTTGGACATTTAGGAAATGTACATATGGTGAAGTCATTAAAGGGGAGCGTTTTGATCTCATTTGTCATGTCGGTCGGGATCGAATTGATTCAGGGGCTGGAGGCTATTCTTTGTATAGCTGAGGATATGACGCCTATAATGGATGTTAATGATGTCATCTGCAATACGATTGGAGGTGCGATAGGATATATGCTGGTGCGCTTTTGCACAGATCAGCACAAAAATGAAGTTTTTGATAGCTTCCATTCTCTTTAATTTGGCGTATCGAATTGATAATTGATAAAGCAATACATAGGTGATATTATGTTGTATCAACTGGGGATTAACTCGTTGGGATCATTCACATTTAGAATTTCAGAAGTTATAGCAGCAATGGTTGGGGTAATAGGCTTGACTTTGGGAATATATAAAAGAAAAGATCGATACGCATATGAAGGAATAGTTGCCTCAGCTGTAAGTTTAGTGATTGCAATTTGTAACTTCCGCTTTTAATAATGCGTGATTATCATGATTTTAAAGTAATGAGCAACAGCAAAAACTCTGTATTAAATAATATGCTTGTGGATATGGTTATCGCAACAGTTTTGGCTGCAGCGATTCTTTTCTTCATAAGACCTACGATAGTTAACGGAGAGTCCATGGAGAATACACTTCATAATGGGGACTATTTGATTATGGCAAGGAAAGCTTATAGCAAGCATGATCCCGAAAAGGGCGACATCGTAATCGTGAAAAGCTCACTTACAGATTATAAATCCGGGAAGCACAAGCTTATAGTCAAACGTGTTATTGGTGTACCTGGCGATAAAATAGCCATCAGGGACAACAATCTTTTTCTAAATGATCAGAATTATATTGAAGAATATATAAAGGACGGATTCACACCTGCTGTAGATATTCCGGAAGATGGAAGCAGCGTAATCGTTCCAGATGGTTGCTATTATGTGCTTGGAGACAACCGATGCAACAGTACCGATTCCAGAAGCAGTGAAGTTGGTTTTATTAGCAAAAGCGATATCAAAGGAAAAGTAGTGCTACGGCTATTTCCGTTTAGCAAAATACAGATCTATTAAATAATGAAAAGCAAAAAACGGCAAACATTGCCGTTTTTTAATTTACCTTATTCATCTGTACTCTCACAGCGAAACCGCCGCGGTAGAAGTAAAAGTTCGAATAGGTCAGTTGTGGTGTCCCAGGCGCGATTCGAACGCGCGACACCCGCTTTAGGAGAGCGGTGCTCTGTCCCCTGAGCTACTGAGACATAACCTTGTATTTGCGCTTAGGTATAATAACACACATTCCGGCATATATCAAGGCTGGGAATACAAAATATATAGATGCTTCGCACTTGATAACTGATGGATACAAGAGTAAAATTTTAACAGTCAATAAATATTTGCATGGTTTTATTGTAAGGAGATGCAATATGTATAAGGAGACATTAAGACAGGTCTGGGCTGAGATCGACATGTCAGCTTTTGACCACAATGTTAAGGAGATCAAGCGCCAGATGAAGTGCCCTAAGATGATCGGAGTCATCAAGGCTAACGGATACGGACACGGCGCTACAGAGTGCGCAAAGGTTCTCAGGTATAACGGTGTTGACAGCTTTGCCGTAGCGACTCTTGAAGAAGCTATCAATCTCCGTGAGGACGGTATCGAGGGCAACATCGTAGTTCTCGGTCTGACACCGAAAGAATGCGTAGATACTGTTGTTGAATATGACCTGATTCCGGGCGTAATGCACTACGATTATGTCAAGGCTCTGAGTGACGAGGTCATGGCTCAGGGTGCTGAACCTGCAAGAGTTCTCTTCGGTCTTGATACCGGAATGGGACGTATCGGATTCAGAGTATTTACTGATGAAGAGCGTGACTATGCGGTAGAACAGTTCAAGAAGTTCTCTGAACTCCCTGGTATCCAGGTTGCGGGTGTCATCACACACTTCTCGACAGCTGACGAGGAGCAGAGAGAATACACCGGAATGCAGATCGCTAACTACAAGGCATTCATGGAAAAGCTCAATGCAGCAGGCTATGATCCTAAGAAGATCTGTGCTAACTCAGCTTCCATCATGGTATATCCTGAGATCCACTTCGATGCATGCCGTCCGGGCATCATTCTCTACGGACAGGCTCCATCAGGATATCTCAAGGGCAAAGTCCTCGACCTCAAGCCTGTAATGACAGTCAAAGCAGAGATCGTCAATCTCAAGACTGTACCTGCCGGTACATCGGTCAGCTATGGACGCAAGTTTACATCAACAGAAGCAGAGACTAAGATCGCAACAATAGGACTCGGCTATGCTGACGGTTATTCGAGACTCAACAGCGGGAAGATCAGTGTCCTTGTCGGCGGCATCAAGTGCCCTGTCGTAGGCAATATCTGTATGGACCAGTGCATGGTCGATGTAAGTGCTGTACCTGATGTCAAGCTCGGAGATGAAGTCGTTATCATGGGTAAGCAGGGTGATCAGGAGATCACAGCAGATGACCTCGCTGCGATCAACGGAACGATCAACTACGAGATCACTTGCTGCTTCGACCTCAGGATCCCTAAAGTCTATATCAACTATCCGGAAGGTATGTGCAAATAGGAATGGATGCTTTTATAGAATTTGACGGTAATCTTCTGATCGGCATTCAGCAAACGCTGAATGCCGATTGGCTTACGCCGATAATGAAGGCGATTACTTTACTGGGAGAGGGCGGCTGTTTCTGGATAGCGATCTGCCTGTGTCTTCTGATTTTCAAGAAAACGCGCAGACTCGGAATCATATGCTCCCTGTCTCTCCTTTTAACATTTATATGCTGCAATCTTGTATTAAAACCGTTAGTGAACAGGACAAGACCGTGGGTCATTTTTGAAGAGGTCCATGCGTTTCTGCCACCGCCGGGTGACGCTTCATTTCCGAGCGGACATTCAGCCAACGCGATGGGACCTGCCTGGGCGATGTTTCTGGCTACGTGCCCGGTTAAGATCGGGTCGAGGAAATCATACGAAGAGGTACCTTGTCTTGGCTGGAAAGGCATTGGCGCAGATCCCCGCCTGGTCCACAGATTCGGGATAGCAGCTGTTATACTCGGACTGCTGATAGGACTGTCCAGACTCTATCTCGGGATGCATTTTCCATCGGACGTCATATGCGGACTTTTGCTGGGAATGCTGTGTGCCTGGATTGTTCACATTATTATCAAAAAAATTGAAGCAAAGCGTGGTATTATCGGCGCATAAGTTTTAAATACACTTTAAGGGAATGTGGATGCAATGAAGAGAATAATAGCAGTAATGCTCACGATTATCCTGACAGCCGCGATAGCTCTGACAGCGTGCAGCCAGTCGGATCCTGTGGTCGGATTCTGGGTGATCAACAATGTTACGGCAGGGGATGTCGAGATGAATGCCAAGGATGCCGAGAGTATCGGTCTGACGGCGATAGGCACGGTCAAGCTCCAGAAGAGCGGCAACTGCGAGGTCGACCTTTTAGGCGAGAAGTCGGAAGGCACATGGGAGCAGGCGGAAGATGGGACGATCACCATCAAGTACGGCAATGACATGACTCTTTCCGGAACGATAGATGACAAGGGGATCATGACGCTTGATGACCCCCAGGGGACTGAATACAGTCTGTCCAAGTGACAGGCATCATTGCATATGTAACGATGCGACCAGCAACCATGACAGTTGCTGGTTGTTTTTTGAAAGGAAACCGCTATGGTCAATATTGGAAATGACTGGGACAAGCTGCTTGCTGATGAATGGAACAAGCCTTACTATACGGAACTTAGAGAATTTCTCAGGGAAGAATACGCCTCCGGCACAGTCTATCCGCCGGCTCCGGATATTTTCAATGCGCTCAGAACGACATCTTATGAGGACGTGAGGGTCGTTATACTCGGGCAGGATCCATACCACGAACCGGGGCAGGCCCAGGGCCTCTCTTTCAGTGTGCCATATGATTTCCAGATGCCTCCGTCACTGATCAATATCCTGAAAGAACTGTCGGATGACCTTGGAGAGGAATACGCACACATAGAACGCAGAAATCAGGATCCTGCGGCAAACGGTCCGGATCTCAGAGGGGTCCTTGTTCCCTGGGCGAAGAACGGCGTACTGCTGCTCAATACAGTGCTTACAGTTCGCGCTCATAAGGCCGGTTCTCACAGAGGAAGAGGCTGGGAGATCTTTACCGACAGAGTCATAGAACTTCTGGCAGCCAGAGAGAAGCCTATGGTGTTCATACTGTGGGGCGCACAGGCAGGTGCAAAAAAAGATCTCATACGCAGAGCAGAAGGTGCAAAGCCGAAACATCTTATCATCCAGGCACCGCATCCGAGCCCGCTTTCAGCATACAGAGGCTTTTTCGGCGGCAGATACTTCTCGAGATGCAATTACTTTCTCACAGACAACGGTGTCACACCTGTAGATTGGCATCTTTAAGGTTGATTTTAAGCAGAATGGATATTGTAATATAGAGACATTCAGTCTCTTGAACAATACAGATAAAACTGATAGAATCATCAAGTTGAGAAGAATTGCAAAAAGGAGTAAAAGAAAAAATGAAACAGTTCAGAAAATCACCGATCGCAATTGCCTGCTATGTTATCTCAGTACTGATCTTAGCTTATTGCTTATATGTCTGTGCAAACGCTATCGGTTATGTCAACCAATACTTTGCCTCGATGGGTATGCCTGCAGAGTTTGGAGTAACTCTTGAATATATCATCCAGAGCGGACTTTCACCGTTTGTTTCGGCTGTAACAGTTTTCATGGCTGGTTTTATTCTTGAAGAAGTGAGAAAACTCAATCCGTCCAACTGGAGGACAGAAGACGAGATCGCTGAAGAAAAAGAAGCGAAGAAAATGGCAAGAGAAGCAAAGCAGATCGCTAAGGGCGAGGCTGCAAAGGCAAAAGCAGATGCCAAGGCAGAGGCTGAAGCTGAAGCAAGGGCTGAGGCCAGGGCTGAAGAGACAGCCGAAGAAGCAGAAGCAGAGTTTTCAGCAGTTGTCGCAGAAGATGCAGAAGAGCTCATCGATGAAGCTGAAGAGCTTTCAGATACAGTTGAAGAAGTTGCAGAAGAAACAGCTGAGGTCGCTGAGGAAACAGCAGAAGCGGTTGCAGAAGCAACAGAAACAACAGAGGATATTCCGGTACCTGCCGAAGAAGAATAATACACCGGAAAGAGCAGTTCAAAACTACTTATCATAGTAAATACGGGGGATTTATGATCGACTGGAAGGATGTCGAGCTTTCTGACAAGCCGGCTATTGAGGAAAAGATATGTGCGAGCGGTTGCCACGGCGCAGATTACGGATTCGCTAATCTGTTTATCTGGCGTAAAGCGTACATGCCTAAGATCGCTTTCTGTGGGAGCCGGCTTCTTGTGGGGATGCCACAGTGGAATGTATACGCATATCCGAAGGGAGACGGAGACCCGGTGCCTTCTATAGAGCTTTTGCTCAAAGAGGCACATGAAAATGGAAATAATCTTCGCATCAGAGGCCTGACAGATAAGACTCTCGAAGAATTTCTGCCGCTCTACGGCGACAGATTTGAGATCATGGAAGACCGGGATAATGCGGATTATATCTATACTTCCGAGAAGCTATGCAATCTTGCGGGCAGGCATCTCTCATCAAAGAGAAACCATATCAAGCATTTTGAGCGAAACGGAGTCTGGGAATTCCATAAGATAACAGCGGACTCCTGCGCCTGCGTTGCTTCCTGCAATGACTCTGCTGCGAGAGGGGAATATAAAATATCCTCCATCGCTGAAGCGAGAGCATTCGTTGATGAATTCTACAAGGAAAAAGACGATCCTGATCTCGCGGATGAAGCAGTTGCTATCGAGGAACTGTTTGAAAATTATGATGTTCTCGGCTGCATCGGAGGACTTCTGTATCAGAATGGAGTGCCGGTGGCTTTTACTGCGGGTACAAAGCTTGACAACGAAGTTTTCGATGTGCATTTTGAAAAAGCTCTGCCGGGAGTCGAGGGCGCTTATACCATGGTCAACCGTGAGTTTGCAAGGATGATCCGTGCCGAGATGCCTGAGATCGTCGCATTCAATCGGGAGGAGGATATGGGTATCGAAGGTCTGCGCAAGGCTAAGGAAAGCTATCACCCTGATATCCTGCTGATGAAGTATTTTGCGATCGAAAAATAGCATCACTATATGATGAACAGCATGAGAACATCTCCGTGCCGGACAGAACATTAATGAATGATTTTGTGATAGAAAAAGTAAGCAGCCGTGAAAAGTACGAAGGTCTGCGCGATCTGTGGGTAAGGATTTTCGGTGATGAGCCGGGATTCGTGGATGCGTTCTATGAGACCTTTGGTGCGGATCTTTCATTTGAGTCGGGATCTGATGAGATATCCGGATTCGTGATCTGTAACGATGATGGACAGGTGGTCTCTGCTCTGACACTTTACAGATGCGGCAGCATGTACGTGCCGAAAGAGTACGGGCTGGATCCGGATTCCGATGAAGAGGATGAAGAGTATGAAGAGTATGCAGAGTACATTGCTGCCCTTTTAGACTTAGACGGCCTGCCGGTATACGTGTCGTATGCGATCTGCACAGATCCGGAATATCGCGGGCAGGGGCTAGCGGCAGCTCTTACAGAATATGTACGGGAGCTCGTTACTTCAGATACAGGTCTCAGAGGGATATCTCTGGTATCGCCTGCCGAGGCATCACTCATCGGTTTTTACAGTGAACTCGGATACAGAGAAGGCTTTTACGCCAGCGAGGGGATCGGATTCCCTGAGATGCTTGAGTTCAGTGAAGGATTCGACGAGGACTATGATGACCTATACGATGATCCTGAGGCTGAAAGCATGATGTGGGGTCTTGGACCTGACGGAATGCCCGGGCTCATAGAAGATGAAGACGGGTTCGATACTTTCGAGCCTGAAATGAGTGTCACCAGAGCTGATACCACTATATATGACAGGTATAGGGAAGCGTTTCTGTCAGACACAGTACATGTGTCATTGAGCAGCAATATGCTTGCGCTGATCAGGATGTGCAGTCTTGACGGAGACGGTCTTCTTATTATCAATGGCGGGGATGCTGTGGCAGTGATGGGTGAGACAGGACGCATCGCGGATGAATTACTGGTAAGCCCAATGCTGATGGAGATCTCTTCAGAGATCGAAGCAGAGATCGCTGCGAGGCTTGCGAAAAGTTTTGGGCTCGAGAGGCTGACCTACAGAACGCCGGGATATGGCATCAGCCAGTCCATGTACGCAGCATCAGCTGATCATGAGATCACAGGCTATTTTGGCTTTCCGATCGAATGATGACCCGGCAGCCGGGCGGTGATCCGATACAGTGCAAAGCCCAGTCATAAGCAACTGCATAAAAGATACAGTTATAAAAGGAGAGAATCATGAACATTGTATGCCTCGATATGGAAGGTGTTATCTATCCTGAAATCTGGATCGCTTTCAGTGAGGAGAGCGGCATCCCTGAACTCAGGAGGACGACGCGGGACGAGCCGGATTATGACAAGCTGATGAAATGGAGAATGGGCATCCTCAGAGAGCATGGTCTTAAACTCAAGGATGTTCAGAATACCATAGCTAAGATACGTCCTCTTCCGGGGGCAAAGGAGTTCCTCGACGAACTTCGCTCCATTACTCAGGTCATCATATTGAGCGATACATTCTCTCAGTTCGCACAGCCCCTGATGGAGCAGCTCGGATGGCCGACTATATTCTGCAATGAGCTGATCATTGATGATGAGGGATATATAGCAGACATGAAGATGCGCTGTGACCATTCCAAGCTCACAACAGTAAGGGGACTGCAGGCTATCGGCTACGACACTATCGCTGCAGGCGACAGCTATAATGACCTTGAGATGATAGAGGCAAGCAAAGCCGGATTCCTGTTCAGATCTACGGAAAAGATCAAAGCTGACTATCCTCAGTATCCTGCATTCGAAGAATTCGACGAATTCCTCGAAGCAATCAAAGCAGCTCTTTAGTTTTTCCTACTGAACAAATAGGAATATTCCTTGACAACCTCCATGTGTGGTTGTAGTATATGCAAGGTAACTGATTACACAGTAATACAGTAATAAAGGAGACTAATTATCATGATTACTAAAGATATGATCATTGGAGACGTTATCAGCGAGCATCCTGAGCTGGTTCGCACATTCTTTGCAAACGGCATGATGTGCATCGGCTGCCCTGCTTCCCAGGGTGAGTCCATTGAGGCAGCTGCTCAGGTCCACGGACTTGACGGCGACGCTCTCGTAGCAGCACTCAACGAGGCACTTGCATAACGATCTGCAGCAATAATACAGATATGTTCTGATGGCCGGGTCCTTATATGGATCCGGCAGTTCTTTTTTTGCATATTTTGTGGCAAAAAACGATTATCACCACAATATCTATTGGAAAAAAGAGGTTAAAAGGGTACAATCTGTAAGAAGAAGAGGATAAGGAGGAACTGAGATGTATTATGAAGTAAGTCAGGAAGTTTTCGATAAGCTGCCGGATTTTGTTGTAGGCGTCGTCGCTGTTACCGGTATCGACAATTCAAAAGATGTTCCGGCTGTATCTAAAATGCTTGAAGAGAATGCAGAAGCTGTAAGGGCTTATTTTGAGGAGAGCGGCAACAAGGCTAAAAACGATCCATGCGTGGTACCGTACAGAGAAGCCTTCCGTGCACTTGGCATCAATCCGAACAGATATGCATGCGCCGCCGAAGCCCTGATGGACCGTATCGCAAAGGGAAAAGGCATGCCTTCTATCAACCCTGCTGTAGACCTCGGAAATGCCATCTCACTTAAATACAAGCTTCCGATAGGAGCACACGATCTCTATTCATTCGTACGTCCTGACGGAACGGGCAGAGGAACCGCAGATGCGGGCCTTGAGGTGAGACCTGCAACGGCAGAAGATACATTCAGACCTTTCGGAGCGGAAGAGGGTGAATTTGACAACCCGGAACCGGGCGAAGTCGTATACGTATCAGGTCATGAAGTCAGGACACGCCGCTGGACATGGAGACAGAGCGAGGTAGGCAAAATGACAGAAAAGACTGCCGGTGTGCTGTATCCGATCGACGGTTTTGCAAGTGTCAACCTTGAAGAAGTCAGAAAAGCGATGAAAGAGTTCACAGAGCTTCTGGCCAACTATTTTGCAAGATCAGGCTACAGCTGCACGGTAGAGACAGGTCTTGTTGACAAGGATAACCGCCGGTTTGAATTCTGATACTGATGTGACACATAAACAATAAGCATACCTGCAGAGCAGAGAGGTCGATATCATGAAGTATAATATCAGGAAAAAGGAAGAATACTCACTTGCTGTATCACCGCCGATCACAAGCGGAGATGATCTTACTGATGAGATCAAGGCATGCCTGATAGAGCAGGCTATGGGCGTACTTAAGAATTCTTATGCGCCATACTCACACTATAATGTGGCTGCGGCAGCTCTGTTTTCTTCAGGAAAGATATATACCGGCGCCAATATTGAAAGTGCTGCTTTCACAGCTACGGTATGCGCCGAGCGAAATGCGATACATCATGCAGCTGCCATGGGAGAGCGGAAACTGATCGCGATAGCCATCGTCGGAGGACCTGATTCTGATGATGCGGGAGATCTGGCCAGGCATGATTACTGCACACCGTGTGGTATCTGCAGGCAGGTGATGAGGGATTTTGCGGATCCGCATGAGATGAGGGTGATCTGTGCAAGATCAGCAGACGATTATAAAGAATGGACGCTCGAAGAGATGCTCCCGGAGAGCTTTGGCCCGGAAGATCTCGAGGAGGAATAGACTATGAGCAGAGTAGAAAGACACAAGAACGAATACAGTAAGGCAGACCGGGAAGCGCTGGAAAAAAACAAGCCGTCTAATGATGCTGCAGATCTGAAATCTGACTTTGGAAAAGGAGAAAAGGCGGCTGAGCAGACCGGACAGGCAAAGCCTGCACAGAGCACCGGCGTGGACCGTGAAGTCCCGAGAAAGGGCAGAGCTGCAAGGAACAAGAAAGAAGCACAGGCTGAAGAGACCGGCATCCTCGACCAGACCGAAGAGGAAAAAGCACGTGCCAGAAAAGAAGCCCGTGCAATGGGTGACGGGAGACCGGAATTCCATGGCGGCAGGCTGCTCGGGGGTCTGATACATCTGATCGGAACGCTGATCATTATTGCTGCGATAGTCTCATGCCTTGGACTGTATGTTCCCCGTTTTGCGGGTATAGGTCAGTATGACGTAAAGGACGGAAGCATGGAACCTGCGATACCGACAGGCAGCATGGTATATTCAGCTCAGGTCGAACCTTCTACACTGTCACAGGGTGATGTCATTGTCTTCTATGCCAATGAGAGCGGAAGCACACCTGTTACACACAGAGTGGTCGAGAATAAAATAGCTGACGGAAATGTGGTCACAAAGGGCGATGCCAACGCTCAGAATGATCCTGAGCCGGTGCCATACTCTAATATCATCGGAAAGAAGGTACTCAGTGTACCTATGCTGGGATATCTTGCAGCTCCGATGGAAAGCACGCTCGGCAAGGTCGCTATGGGACTGGTAATAATCGGAGCATATCTGCTGACGGTGATAGGTTCAAGGATGCGCAAAGCATAGAGCATGATCCGGAGCGAGCGACATCCGGCGGCTGTTACAGATCCGGAATACAAAAGCATAAAAGAGCGGATGCAGATCCAACGATCCGGCATCCGCTCTTGCTGTATTGTTCTTTCTGTCTTCGTCAGTCCTTTATCCGTGCGATCTCTACCAGAACATCTGCCATCTTTTCAAGTGATTGCACCGGCAGATATTCCTGAGTCCCGTGGAAGTTATGACCGCCTGTCGGGAGATTAGGGCAAGGGAGACCTCTGTATGAGAGATCTGCACCGTCAGTACCGCCCCTGACCGGGATCACCCTCGGCTGTACCCCGCATGCTTCAAATGCAGCCTTTGCATCATCTATAAGGAACATGTGAGGCTCTATGAGTTCTTTCATATTGTAGTATGTGTCTCTGATCTCGAGCATAAGTGCTCCATCATACTTGGCATTGATATAATCGGCAGCTGATCTCATCAGCAGTTTTTTCTTTTCAAAAAGATCAGTATCATGATCACGGATCAGATACTGCATTTCAGCATATCCGACACCTGCATTTATGAATATAAGGTGGAAGAATCCCTCATAACCCTCGGTGATTTCAGGTCTCTGCTCCTGCGGCAGCAACCGATCGAACTCACCTGCGATACGGGCGGCGTTGACCATCCGTCCCTTGGCTGTACCCGGATGGATCTGATTTCCTCTTATAGAAATGAAAGCAGTAGCGGCGTTGAAATTCTCATACTCTATCTCGCCGATCGCCCCGCCGTCGACAGTATATGCATACTCCACTCCAAAATCTTCGATATCGAAAAAGTCTGCACCGTTGCCGATCTCCTCATCAGAAGTGAAGCCGATCGCTATCTTACCATGTTTTATCTCAGGGTCGGCAAGAAGACGCTCTGCCATGGTCATGATCTCTGCTACTCCGGCCTTGTCATCACAGCCGAGAAGCGAGACACCGTCAGTGACGATGAGATCCTGACCGATATAATTCATCATGTCGGGGAAAATCTCCGGATCGAGAGAGACTTCATCGCTCAGAGCGATCACACCTCCGTCATAGTCTCTGACTATCCTTGATCCGCTTGCATCGCCTGATGGCCCCGCAGCGGTATCCATATGTGCAATGAAACCAAGGGTGCGGTCTGTATCAGTGTTTGCAGGGATCTCGCCGTAGACGTAGCAGTGCTCTTCATCTATGCGAACATTGCTGACTCCCATCTCACGCATCTCATCTGCAAGCAATCTGCAGAGTGTGAACTGGCCGGGAGTACTCGGATGGGTACCGGTGGTCTCATCTGACTGCGTGTCTACAGAGATATATCTGAAGAATCTTTCAGTGATTTTACTCATGCTGTTTTTGTCCATATGTCTAATGCTCCTTCCACACAATTGTATGTCATTTCAGCGATAAATCAATAGGAGATATTTCATGTAGCGCGGGAAATATGATAAAATACTTTGTGGTTATGAAGAGGCGATAAAACAGGTAGAAATCTCCTGATATCGCCCTGAAAATGATTGATTTTATGGACATAACGGCAGGAGGAATACTAATGTTAAAGAATTTCAAAGAAATGGCTGAACTGGTCAAAGCTAACCCGGTCAAGAAGAGAATCGTTCTTTGCTGCGCTCACGATGAGCACTCTCTGGATGCAGTTTATGAAGCATTCAAAGAAGGCGTCGTTGAGCCTGTATTTGTCGGCAAGGAAGACGAGATCAGGAAGATCTGTGCTGACGAGGGCTTCGATTTCGGCGATGTTAAGATCTATAACGAAGAAGATGATGTTGAGGCAGCCAAAACAGCAGTCCGTCTGATCCGTGAAGGAGAGGGAGACTTCCTGATGAAGGGCCGCATGCAGACATCAGATCTGCTCAGACAGGTAGTAAATAAGGAGACAGGTCTCCAGTGCGGAAAGATCATGTCCCACGTAGGACTTTTCCAGGTTCCTAATTATCATAAAGTAGTTGTTCTCACAGACGGCGGTATGCTGCTCGCACCTAATCTCGAGCAAAAGGTAAAGATCATCAACAATGCGGTCGATGTACTTCATGCACTCGGCTATGAAGATCCTAAGGTCGCAGTAGTCTGCGGAGCAGAAGTGCTCAATCCTAAGGCTCAGGAGTCAGTAGATGCTGCAGCTCTCAAGGAGATGAATCAGAAAGGCGAGATCACAGGCTGCACAGTCGAAGGACCGATCTCATACGACATCGCACTCAGCAAAGAGATCGCAGACTTCAAGAAATTCGACAGTCCAGTTGCAGGCGAAGCAGATGCACTGATCATGCCTATGATGGCAGCAGGAAATATGCTCGGAAAGGCCTGGACAGTCAGCGGAGACGGCATGATGGCAGGTATGGTAGTAGGAGCAAAAGCACCTATCGTACTCACATCAAGAGGCTCAAGTGCAGAAGAGAAATTCTACTCCATCGCACTCGCAGCAGCTGCATCAAATTAGAGCATCATCCTTTTACAGGAAGAGTTTGATATCCCGGGCCGGCGGCCCGGGATGTATTGATATTTATGGATAAAATCATCGAACTTCAGAACATAATAGACCGATCCCGCCGTATAGTGTTCTACGGCGGAGCCGGAGTCTCGACCGCCAGCGGGATACCTGATTTCCGTTCAGAGGACGGACTCTATTCAAGTGTCAGATCAGCAGTGCCGGCCGAAGAGATCCTCAGCGCGACATATTTTGCGCTGCATACAGCAGAGTTCTATGATTTTTACCGCAAGTACATGGTACATCCTGATGCACAGCCCAACGCAGTCCACCGGTACCTGTACGAACTTGAGAAGGCTGACAAGCTGCGGGGCATCGTCACGCAGAACATCGACGGTCTTCACAAAAGGGCAGGTAATAAGCGTGTCTATGAGCTGCATGGCAGCATTTATGAAAACTACTGTGTTCACTGTGAGACAGAATATCCACTGGAAAAAATCATGCAGTCTGAGGGGATACCGCGCTGTGATGTATGCGGCGGTATCATCAAACCATGGGTCGTGCTTTATGGGGAAGCGCTGGACAAATACACATGCATAGGAGCTCAGAGAGAGATTTCCGGAGCTGACACCTTGATCGTCGCAGGCACTTCTCTGACGGTAGAGCCCGCGGCATCCTTTATAGGTGACTTCAGCGGAAAGAATCTGATCATCATAAATAAAGAAGAGACGCCTGCCGACAGCAAGGCTGACCTGCTGATAAGAGACGATGTTGCATGGGTATTCGCAAAGCTGACAGTCTGATATAATACTGGCTGAACAGAGTAAGAGAATCAAGCTGATAAATGAGACAGAAGAGAATCAATAAGGAGGTTATTATGTTCAAACGAATAACAGTACTGTTGCTGGCCTTTACTATGATACTGGCTTTCACAGCCTGCAGCTCAGATGAACCTGAAGATGAAAACGACGCCATAGGCGAGATCGAAAGCGCAGATGTTGTGGACGGGGGCTGGGCTATGGCAGAAAATGAAGCGGCGGCTCTTCCTGAAGATGTTCAGACCGCTTTCGACAAAGCGTACGAACAGTTTACAGGAAGTGACCTTAAGCCTGTCGCTTATATCGCCAGCCAGGTGGTCGCAGGTACTAACTACATGATACTCTGCGAGGAAACGACTGCTACAGAGAAACCGGAAACTTCATACAAGATGGTCGTGGTCTATGCTGACCTGGAGGGCAATGCGGAGTTCGCGTCCATCAATGATTTCGAATATGTAGCCTATACGGTCGGGGACAGCGAGGAAATCAGCGCAGAGAACCTCGCCGGCGGATGGTCGGTACCGGATGATGCTGCCGGATCTGCTGTTCCTGATGATGCGAAAGAGGCGTTTGACAAGGCAGTCGGTGCTTTTACCGGAGCTGAGATCGTTCCACTCGCGCTTTTGGGCAATCAGATAGTAGCCGGAACCAACTATGCTTTCATATGCAAGAGCACATTGACAACGGAAGAGCCTGTCACAGGTATCCAGGTCGTCACGGTATATGCAGATCTTGAGGACAATGCAGAGATCATCGGTATATCCACCGTTGATCCCGCAGATTTCAATAAATAGCAGGTATGAAACGAACACTGACCGGTGACCTCATGATGCTGGCGGCGACCATGATATTTGGCGCTATGACCATATTTTCCAAGCAGATTCTCGCAGAGCTTGACGTGTTCAATATGGTCGCGCTCAGGTTCCTGATCGCCTTTGCAGTCTGTTTTGCAGTTTTCCATAAGAGATACAGAACTGCAGACAGAGAGACCGCTTTGCATGCATGGATTCTCGGGACCTTTCTGTTTGTGTCTTATCTGTGTATGGTCGTCGGCTGCAAATACACTACAGCATCAAATGCCGGATTCATGATGAGCCTTGTGGCATTCTTTACACCGCTCATAGTGTGGATACAGGAGAAGAAAAGACCGACAGGCAGACAGACCGCAAGCATACTTATCACGCTGATCGGCGTCGGCATGATGTGTCTTTCCGGCAGCCTGACCCTTAACAGGGGAGACATTGTATGCATATTCAGTGCGTTCTTTTATGCTTTTCAGATGCTTTATACAGAGCGCTACGCCGACAGACATGATCCTGTAGTGATCGGGACATTTCAGCTGATATTTGTATCCGTATACGGGTTTCTGTTTTCGCTTATCCTCGAAGACAGTTTCAGGCTGCCTGTCAGCGCTGCAGGCTGGGGACAGCTTATGTATCTGGCATTGGGATGCGGTGCGCTGGGATTCATTTTGCAGACATCTGCTGAAAAATACAGCTCCGCCGGGCATGCGACCATCATTTATGCATCGCAGCCTGTGTTCGTAGCATTGTTTTCGTTTCTGCTGCTCGGCGAACAGATAACATTCCGCCAGATCGTCGGGATCGCAGTCGTTTTTGCAGGAGTTCTGATAACGGTAAAATCAGGACCGGAAGATGACTGCTCCGGTGGTCTGACATGCGGGAATGCATCCTAACATTCAGGAAAGAGTGGAATAATGGTTCTGAAATATCTCTATATACTGCTGGTATTCATCCCGGTGACTATCATAGGAAAGATAATGGGCTGTTCAGACACGATGCTGTTTATTTTCAGCTCGCTGGCGATCATCCCGCTCGCAGGGCTGATGGGCAAAAGCACAGATGACATTGCCTGTTTCTGCGGGCAGAGGATAGGAGGTCTCCTGAATGCGACCTTCGGGAATGCAACAGAGCTGATCATAGCTTTTGTCGCTATGAAGGAAGGCCTGTTCGACGTAGTCAAGGCATCACTGGCTGGCTCTGTGATAGGAAACATACTTCTGGTGCTTGGCATGTCAATGCTTGCGGGCGGTCTGAAATTCAAGATCCAGACTTTCAACAGGAATTCCATCAACATCACATCCAGCATGCTTCTTTTTTCCGTCCTGGGGCTTTCGATACCGGCGATATTTACACATACGCTCCCGGAGGGAAGTCTTACTGCACAGTATGAAGGACTCAATGTCATTGTCGCAGTGCTGATGCTGCTGGTATATGTGATGCAGTTTGTGTTCACCTTTGTGACGCACCGCGCGCTCTATGAGGAGACTGTTCCTGCTGACGAAGGAGAATTGCATAAAGCGAGCCTGCCGCGCGCGATCGGTCTTCTGGTCGTATCCACGATATGTATCGCTGTTATTTCAGAGATTTTTGTCGATACGGTCGAACCTATGGCGGAAAGCGCAGGTCTCAGCAAGACCTTTGTCGGCATCATTCTGGTCCCGATAATAGGCAATGCGGCAGAACATTCTTCAGCCATCATTATGGCACTCAAAAACAAGATGAACGCCGCGATCGAGATAGCACTGGGATCGAGCCTCCAGATAATCCTTTTTGTAGTACCGGTGCTGACTCTTCTCAGCCTTTTCTTCACACCGATGAGCATCGTGTTTACACCGTTTGAGCTGGTCTCCCTGGTCGGAGCAGTGCTCATTGCAAATAATGTTGCCTCGGATGGAGAGTCAAACTGGCTTGAAGGTTTTCAGCTGGTGATCGTTTACATAATAATCGGTGCGGCATTTTTCTTCGTATAGTTTTATAGCCTCTGTATGACATAAAGGAGACTGACAATGGACGAGAGATTTGATCTGCAGAAATATCTGACAGAAGGCGTCGAGCAGGTCGTGAAGGATGCACTCAAAGCTACTGTCAGAGACCCCCGGGAGAGTGCTTTCCTTGTAAAATTCGCAGCTGCATGTGCTGTCGCTGCCGGAAGAAGGGAGAAGAACGAAAAGGCCGGTCTTCATGTGCCGTCATATCTGATCGCGAGCATAACCTCCAGCTGCAATCTCCACTGTGAGGGGTGCTACTCACGTGCTAACGATGCTACAACTGATTGCGCTCCGTCAATGCAGCTTACCGATGAAGAATGGCTAAGGATTTTCAGAGAAGCTGAAGAACTGGGAGTAAGCTTCATACTGCTTGCCGGCGGCGAACCTATGCTGAGATGGGATGTCATTGAATCAGCAGGTAAAATGAAAAACATCCTCTTTCCTGTCTTCACCAACGGGACTTTTATGGGAGACAAGCATCTTGAACTCCTTGACAGGTGCCGAAACATCGTTCCTGTCATAAGCATTGAGGGAGAGCGCGAGGAAACTGATGCCAGGAGAGGCGAGGGCGTATATGATACCGTCATGGACAAGATGGACAAGCTCTGTGAAAGAGACATTATATATGGAGTTTCCGTTACTGTCACCAAGGAGAATATGGAGAAAGCTTATTCAGACGCATTTCTTGATTCACTCAGGTCGCGCGGATGCAAAGCAGTATTCTATATAGAATTCGTACCGGTCTCTGATGAAGGGGAACATCTTGCGCCTGATGATGATGACCGCGAATACATGGCTGGCAGGATCGATGACCTGCGAAAGAACAGGCAGGACATGGTATATATCGCATTCCCGGGAGATGAAAAAAGCTCCGGCGGATGCCTGGCAGCCGGCCGTGGTTTTTTCCACATCAATTCACACGGCGGCGCAGAACCTTGCCCGTTTTCACCATATTCGGATATCAACGTCAGGGACACTTCGCTGAGAGATGCACTCAGTTCAAAACTGTTTACTGCTCTCAGAAGCAGTGATATTCTTGCGGACGATCACATAGGAGGCTGCGTTCTCAATGAGAAAAGAGACCAGGTCGAGGCACTGCTTGGTCTGTGAGGACGATATTACAGGGCATTTTTACCGAAGACTACACAGAACAGCCGGTAACGATGTGCTGATACCAGTAAATAATAAATCAGTTTGATCTACTTTGTTATATAAGGAGGAAGACAATGAGTAAAGTAAATGATTTTCTGACAGAAGCAGGAGTTTTCTATCTGGCAACAGTCGACGGTGATCAGCCTAAGGTGAGACCGCTCGGCGCTCACATGGAAATGGACGGAAAAGTGCTTTTCGGCGTAGGCGACTTCAAGGAAGTATATAAGCAGCTGGTTGCGAATCCGAAAGTTGAGATCGCATGTGCTAAGCCTGATGGACACTGGTTGCGCTATACCGGCAAGGCCGTATTCGAAACAGATCCTAAATATGCAGAGGCAAGCCTTGAGGCAATGCCGATGCTGAAAAACATCTATAACGAAGAGACAGGGCACAAACTGATGATGTTCCATCTTGAGGATGCTGTCGCAGTTGATATCCCGATGATGGGACCGGGAGAGGATCTGCTCAGGTAAGGATGAGTAAACCCGACATCAGTATCAGCTCAGAGATAATATAGAGGAAGAGCATATGAGAAAGATACTTGTTGTAGTAGACATGCAGAATGATTTCATAGACGGTGCTCTGGGCACCCCGGAAGCTCTGGCTATCGTCGATAATGTTAAGGCTAAGATAAAGGAGTATGATAAGCAGGATATCTTTGTGACAATGGATACTCATGCGCCTGATTATCTGAACACTCAGGAGGGAAAGAACCTGCCTGTCGAACACTGCATAAAAGGAACGGAAGGCTGGCTGGTAAGAAGCGATGTGGCTGAGCTCCTTAATGGTGCAAATGTATATGAGAAACCGACTTTCGGGAGCGTGCGGCTGGCGAGAGACTTAGCTGCGATCGCAGCTGAGCAGGAAACAGAGATCGAGATCATCGGTCTGTGCACTGATATCTGCGTCGTGTCTAATGCACTGCTCCTTAAAGCAGTGATGCCTGAAGTACCGATTTCAGTTGACCCTGCATGCTGTGCCGGCGTGACACCGGGATCCCATGAAGCGGCACTCAAAACAATGCAGATGTGCCAGATAAAAATAGAAGACTAAACAAGGCAGAGCATGGTTTTATTTTTCAGCACTACCGGAAATACTGAATATATCGCAAAGCAGATCGCAGCCAGACTCAATGATCAGACTGCAGATCTGCTTCCGCTTATCCGGGAACATGATTATTCGGATATCCATTCGGAAACTCCTTTTGTGATCTGCGCACCGGTCTATGTCTGTGAGATGCCGGGATTTGTGGCAGAATACCTTAAAAATGCCAGGTTGACAGGTTGCAGAGATGTGTACTTCGTGTTCACAAGCGGCGGATATGCCGGAATCAGCGGGCCGCTTGCAGGCAGAATTGTCAGAAAGAAGGGCATGAGATACAGAGGCTGCGCGGAGCTTGTGATGCCTCAGAATTACATAGCGACCAATCTGTACGATGAACTGGAGGACGGTGAGATAGAAAGAAGGATCGCAGCATCCTCAGATATGGTGGACCGGATAGCCGAGATCATCAGAAGTGGAGATGATCTGAAGTCACGACACAAATGGCTTCTGGAATACGCTGCTATAATCCCTGCCAACCCTATATGGCAGAGAGTGATGCAGCCGGTAAAGCAATTCTATGTGACCGATAAATGCACAGGCTGCGGGCTTTGTGCCGAGAGATGCCCACTTAAAAGGATACAGATGATGCCGGTCAGGGCATCCGGTAAGGTTTCCTCATATCCGAAATGGACAGGCCGCAGTTGTGCGCATTGTATGTCATGCATACAGAACTGTCCGGCCGGAGCCATCGAATACGGCAATATCACGCCGGGCAAGAAGAGATACAGATTCAAAGATTATCAGTATGCCGCACCGGAGTCAAAGTAACAGACGGCGGATCTCCAGGGCTCCGGATCAGAAGAATGCGGCTGTTAAGAGAAAACGGAGTACTTTAAAATGACAAAAATATTATTCGTCTGTCACGGCAATATATGCAGAAGCCCGATGGCTGAATTCGTACTTAAAGATATGGTGAGAAAACGCGGGTTGGATGATATATTTGAGATCGAATCAGCGGCGACAAGCCGGGAGGAGATCGGCAATCCGGTGTATCCGCCTGCCAGAAGAAAGCTTGCGGAGAACGGTATTGCATGCAGCGGACACAGGGCATGGCAGATGACGAGGGCAGACTATGATCACTATGATATGATCATCTGCATGGATGCTAATAATATACGTAATACTCTGCGTATAACCGGGGGAGACCCGGAGAATAAGATCAGCCTGCTTCTTGACTATACCTCAAGAGCAGGTCAGCAGGTTGCGGATCCGTGGTACACAGGCAATTTTGACGCAACATGGAGAGACGTAACCGAAGGATGTGAAGGTCTTCTCAATAGAATAATGCGTGAAAGAAATAATGTATAAAGGGATATGAAAGAATATCTGGATATAGTAAATGAATACGGTGAGCCGACCGGTGAGACAGTTGAGCGAAGCATCGCTCACCTCGAAGGAATTCCTCACAGGACATCACACCTGTGGGTCGTACGCAGAAAAAACGGAGGCATAGAGATACTCCTTCAGAAACGGTCATTCAATAAGTCTTTCCCGGGTTGTTATGACATCTCAAGCGCAGGACATATTCCTGCAGGGGACGAATTCATACCTTCGGCAATAAGAGAGCTTAAGGAAGAGCTGGGAATAACGGCAGATGAGTCAGAACTCGTATATTGCGGAGACAGGTACATCGTCTGGGATGATGTGTTCTTCGGCAAACCATATCACGACAGACAGTATACGAGAGTTTTTCTTATCTGGCTTGATCTTGAAGAATCACAGTTCACTCTTCAGGAGGAAGAGGTGGACAGCATCCGCTGGATGGATCTGGAGGAATGCATCGAAGGTGTCAGAAACGGCTCTTTCGAAAACTGTATAGCGCTCGAAGAACTCGATATGGTCAGACGGAAAGCCCTGGACATGATCGCTGTTTCGGTAGAGCAGATGCGCAGAAGCGATGCATATACGATAGAACACTTCGTGCCGGGAAAGGAACTTATGTACCGCGCGGCGAAGGGCGTATATGATGCATATGACGGTTGGACCGGCAGATCGATAGCGATCATCGTCGGCGGAGGAAATAACGGCGGTGACGGGTATGCGCTCGCCGGGATCCTTAAGAGAGAAGGGATCGACTCTGTGATCTATAAGGTCTCAGAGAAAATGACTGATGACGGCAGATACTATCACGATATCGCAGCAGACCTCGGAGTGAAGATATGCAGTTTCACTGAAGATACGGATCTCTCACCGTATGATATTGTAGTAGACTGCATCCTGGGAACAGGGTTCAGAGGTGATGTAAGAGGCCTTGCGGCCGATGCGATCAAAGCCGTCAATGAGAGCAACGCGTATGTGATCAGTGTGGATATAAACAGCGGGATGAACGGCGATACCGGTGAAGCATCAACGGCAGTAAGATCTGATCTGACAGTATCGATAGGCTATTACAAACAGGGACTTTTCAAAGGACAGGCTGAAGAGTATATAGGAAAACTAGTAAATACAGATATCGGTATAGTCCTGATATAGAGCCTGTATTGAAACATTCTTGTCAGATCGGAATTATTCTGTTCAGTATGAATCTATGACATAAAGAACGAAGAGACATCCATGCGGATGTCTCTTCGTTCTTTTGGAGATTGATTATGTCTTCTGAAACTAAATATGCTAGTTTCTGCAAAATCTGTATTAGCCGAAGAATCCCATCTTCTTGAGGACCTTCACGATGGAACGAGCTTCCTCAGTACCTTCGATGATCCTTCTCTGTCTCTTGGAGTCGCCGATGTTCATCAGTTCGACATCAGCAAACTCTTCCTTCAGCATGTCGAGTACCGGATTGTTGGACTTGAGTCCCATGCAGATGCATCCGTAATCGAACTCAACTTCTTCCATGCTTCCGTCCGGATTCTTGACTACGAAGCAGTCAGGCTTTACTTCCTGAAGAGCTGTGGACGGTCTCTGGTGTACGTTGTACTTATTCATCAGATCAACGATGCTGACCTTTGTGATAGGATCGAGTGCCGGTCCGACGATATACGGCAGCATCTCGATTACCGTGGTGTCCGCTCCTCTAGGCGCGAAGAATTCCACTACATCGAGTCCTACGGCGCCGGCGCCGATAACAACGACCTTCTTGCCTGTGCAGTCCTCAGGATAGTTGTCCAGATTGTCGATAACGCCGAGAACTGTCTGTACTTTGCCCTTGCCTACGTTTTCCTTGAGTCCCGGAATAGGGAGGATCAGTGGCAGTGAACCTGTTGAGTTCACGATGATGTCCGGGTTAAGTGTTCTGATGAACTCAGGAGTTGGATCGGTGTTCAGGAACACGTGCAGGTTGTGGAGCTTCTTGATCCTTCTTTCGAGGTAATCAGGGAAGTCTCTCAGTCTGCTCTTGTCAGGGAACTTAGAAATCTCATATGCAAGTCCGCCCAGATGGTCAGCCTTTTCGATCAGGAATGCTGTGCATCCAACCTCAGCAGCTGTGCATGCAGCTTCCATACCGGCTGTACCGCCGCCGATTACTACAACGTTACATGGCTTGTTGACTTTGAGTTTCTTGTATTCTTCACCCTCGATGACTGCAGGGTTAACAGTACATCTGATAGGTCTGTTGTTCTGGATACGGTTGCCTGCGCATCCGATGTTGCAGCTGATGCACTTTCTGATGTCGCACTCTTCACCGAATTCAGCTTTGTTTACCCAGTCAGGGTCAGCGATCAGGCCTCTGCCGATACCGATGAAGTCAGCGTCGCCTCTCTCAAGGATGTCGTTAGCGACCTTAGGGCTTCTGATGTTACCCATTGTTACTACCGGCTTGCCGTATTTTTCCTTTACAGCCTTAGCGAGATATGCTCTCCAGCCGTCAGGATAGCAGTTGCTGTCGATCTGATACTGCAGAGATGGGTTAAGAGCAGCAGATACGTTGTAAACGTCTACTTCGTCTCCGAAGTACTGCAGATACTCAAGGCAGTCATCGAGGTTGTTGCCGCCCTCGAGGAATTCGTCTGCACTGATCCTTGCAAGGATAGGAATGAAAGGTCCTACCTGTTTTCTGACTTCGTCGATGACCATTCTGGCAAGACGAGCTCTGTTCTCAGCGCTTCCGCCGAATTCATCAGTCCTCTTGTTGTAGATAGGTGAGAGGAACTGGCTGATGAGGTATGAGTGTCCGCAGTGGACCTCGATTGCATCGAATCCTGCCTGAACAGCGCGCTTTGCAGCTTCGCCGTATTTCTTTACTATAGCTTCGATCTCATCTTTCTCGAGCGGACGAGGAGCCTCGCCACCGAGCTTGGATGGTACTGTTGATGATGATACAGTCGGAACTCCTGTACGTGCAGATGAAGCAGATGCTCCAGCGTGGTTGATCTGTACAGCGATAAGTCCGCCCTCACCGTGGACTGCTTCTGTCAGCTTGTAGAGCTTTGGCATGAACATGTCATGGTCAAGTCTGAGCTGGCTTGTTCCATTTGATCCTGTCGGGAAGTCTACGCAGACGTTCTCTACGATGATAAGGCCTGTGCCGCCTTTGGCTCTGAGCCTGTAGTAATTGATGTGATCATCGTTGATGCCGCCGTCCGGATCAGCGTAGTTGGTACCCATCGGGGTCATAACTACTCTGTTCTTGAAGACTGTTTTTCTGACTGTGATCGGATCAAATATTCTTGGATAATCCTTTTTCATTTTGTACTCCCTCCGGTGGTTGTCTAGCTGCCTTGTGGTACTTTTATGATAAATAAATAACGGGCGGAAGACAAATATCTTTCTTGCCCGTTATTGATAGCCTGAAGGTATCAAATAGAAAAAACCGATACGGTATGTCTATACTATAGTTTTCAGCGTTGATGAATCCAGGTCGGAACCACTGATCATAAAATCGATAAAGCGCTTGGTTGCAGGCATCAGATAGTGATTCTTCAGCCAGACGACGTTTACGTAATGGACGAGATCAGCATCTGAGACGTGGTGGATCTTGAGGTATTTTTCATTCAGAATATCTACTCTTGCAACCAACGCTATTCCGAACTGCTCTCTTACCAGTGCCTGTATCGAATTCTCGTCTGAACATTCGCATACGATTTCCGGCTTGATCCCTACGTTTTTATATAGCCTGTTGGTATACCCCCCAAGACCGGATATACGGTCATAACCGATCACAGGATAATTTGCCAGCTCACGGATCGAAAGGTCGCCTTGATCCGCGAGAGGGTGTTCAAGTGAAGTAATGATCACCATTTCCTGTTTCATGAGCGGCACGAATTCCAGTTCTTCCTCATTTTCAGAATAAGCACAGAATCCGACATCAAGCTTGCCGTTCTTGATATCTCTTATTATGGAAGAAGTCCTGTTCTGCGTGAAACCAAATGTAACATGCTCATTTCCGGGCATATCCAGAAATGAACGGACCTTGTGGGGAATGTAGTAATTGGCCAGAGGGAAGACATATCCTATATCGATACGACCTCCTGAAGTAGACAATTCCTTCATTTTATATATAGCGATATCGCATTCCTCAATAATGCGGTTAGCGTATTCGAGCAGAAGCCTTCCGCTTCCGGTCAGCGCTATGCCTCTCCCTGACTTCTCAAACAGAACTACACCGAGCTCATCTTCCAGAGAATCTATGGATCTTGAAAGGGAAGGCTGTGAGATATACAGTTCTTCTGCTGCAGCACGAAAATTCTGCAGCCTGGCTACCGCCTGAAAGTATCTGAGTTGATTCAAAGTCATGATAATACCCCCGCTAATTATCAGCTTTAGCTATAAGACCCCCTTAAATTACCAGTTTCAATAAATATATCATAGTAAAAACGCTAATGATAGCTTCAGGCTATCATTTTTCGCATTTTCTGGCATTAGACTCTATCGGAAACAAAGGATAAAATATAACCATCAGATAGTTATTGTTTTAACAAAGTTGTCTTCTGGCTTGTGGTGAATCAGAGACTTTTGCAGAAGCGGCAAAAAAACAGCCGCAGTGAATCAATAGATAATAAGGAGAAATAAAAATGGCAGAAAGAATCACAGGACATACCGAACTCATCGGACTTATGGCTTATCCTATTCGTCACTCCAGCTCACCTGCTATGCAGAACGAAGCTTTCGCAGAAGTAGGAGCTGACTACGCATACCTCGCATTTGAGGTCGGCGCTGATGAGATCGAAGATGCTGTCAAGGCTATCCGCACACTCAAGATGAGAGGTTCAAACGTTTCCATGCCTAACAAGACTCTGGTAGGTCAGTATCTTGACGAGCTCGATCCTGCTGCTGAGCTCTGCGGCGCAGTAAACACTATCGTAAATGATAACGGCCACCTGAAGGGATACATCACAGACGGTATCGGATTCATGGCAGCTATGAAGGACAACGACATTGATCCTATCGGCAAGAAGATGACTATCGTCGGAGCCGGCGGAGCTGCTACAGCAATCGAGATCCAGGCTGCTCTTGACGGAGTTGCTGAGATTTCCATCTTCAACATCAAGGACAAGTTCTATGAAGTCGGAGAAGACACAGTCAAGAAGATCAATGAGAACACAAACTGCAAAGCACAGATGTTTGACCTCGCAGATACTGAAGCTCTCCGCAGAGAGATGGCAGACAGCTACCTCTTCGTAAACGCTACAGGCGCAGGCATGAAGCCGCTTGAGGACGTATCTGTAGTTCCTGACAAGAGCTTCTTCAGACCTGAGCTCATCGTAGTAGACGTTCCTTATGGATGTCTCCTGACCAAGATGAGAAAGATGGCTAAGGAAGTCGGCTGCAAGACAATGAACGGTCTTGGAATGATGCTCTTCCAGGGTGCTGCAGGTTTCAAGCTCTGGACAGGCAAGGAAATGCCTATCGAGCACATGAAGGAAGTCCTCGGCATCAGCTATGATGACTAATCACAATTCCCGGAGACTGGCGAGCGCATACAGCGCAGGCGGATCTGAAGGGAACAATGAAAATAACTGAAGGTATTATCGAAAGGAAATAATCATGACTAATAAAAAGTATTTACCAAGTGTAATAGTTCTGTATCTGAACTATTTCCTTCACGGAATCGGATGTTCCGTACTCGGACAGGCCGTAATCAAGGATGCTCTCTCAGCAAGCTGGGGAGTTGAGGCAATGTCCATCACAGCTATCGCTGCTGCACTCGGCCTCGGAAGACTTATCGCTCTTCCATTCGCAGGTCCTCTTTCAGACAAGCTCGGACGCAGGATCTCCACAGCAATCGGTGGATTCTCCTATGCGGTATATCTGATCGGACTCGCTATGGCATTCAATGCAGGCGGAAGCGGCGGATACAGGATCGCTTATATCTGCGCAATCATCGGCGGTATCGCTAACTCTTTCCTCGACACAGGTATCTATCCTGCTGTTGCAGAGATCATTGACAAGGCTCCTGGTGTTGCTACCATGGGTATCAAGTTCGCTATCTCCGGTTCCCAGTTCCTGCTGCCGTTCTTCCTCGGAATCACAGTAGGCCAGACTGCAGGCGGACTTGT
Source organism: uncultured Eubacteriales bacterium (assembly GCA_902786855.1). GTDB lineage: Bacteria > Bacillota > Clostridia > Peptostreptococcales > Anaerovoracaceae > Crickella. The sequence continues at coordinate 34,765 of CADAEH010000019.1, forward strand.
TTCCTACAACAAGCTGTTCTTCATCGTAGGTATCGCTTACCTCGTACTGATGGCTCTCATCCTGTTCTTCCCTCTGCCGGATACAGACAAGAAGGCTGAGAAGAAAGAAGGACTTCTGCAGAGCATCAAGAACGCAAACTTCTCCGCTGGTTCCATCGCTATGATCCTCATCGGATTCACATGCACAGGTACATTCCAGCTCTGGCTCAACTGCGCTCAGAACTTCGCAAAGGACGTTGTTGGCTGGGCTGAGCCGCAGTCCATGCAGTCGTTCTACGCTATCGGAACAATGATCGGACTCGTTATCACAGCTCTGCTGACAAGCAAGGTCAAGGACGTAAGATTCGTAATGGTATACCCTGCTATCTGCGCTCTCATGATGGTAGCAGTACTTATGGCTCCTTCACAGGGAATCCTCAAGGTCGGCGCATTCGTACTCGGTTGGTTCGGAGCAGGCGGACTGCTGCAGATCGCAACATCTGTATGCAACATGCTCTTCCCTAAGATCAAGGGAACCGTTACAGCTCTCGTTATGATCGCATCTTCACTCTGCAACTACACGATCCTGACTGCTGCTGCATCAATGACTCCGTCCGGAGTAATGATCATGAACATCGTACTGACAGGTATCGGCGTTCTGCTCGGAGTATTCGTAAATATGAACTACAACAAGATGCTCGCAGCTGCTGAGAGTGAAAAATAATCACACTCATACTATTGATCTGAAACACTTTTAACAGAAAGGAAACACAAGATGAAGACTGTTAAAGTAAGAAATACTGTTATCGGCGAAGGGATGCCTAAGATCTGCGTTCCTATCGTAGGCGTTACCAAAGAAGCTATCCTTGAAGAAGCTCGTGCAATCACAAAGCTTCCTGCAGATGTTGTTGAGTGGAGAATCGACTGGTTCGAGAACGTATTTGACTTCGCTGCACTTGAAGATGTAATGAAGGGACTCCGCGAGGTCCTCGGCGATCTTCCGATCCTTATGACATTCCGTACTTCCAAGGAAGGCGGAGAAAAGGCTATCGAAGATGAAGTCTATGCAGATATCAATATCAAAGCTGCTCAGACTGGTTATATCGATATGGTCGACGTTGAAGTTTTCACAGGCGACGAGATCGTTAAGAAGATCATCGAGGGAGCTCATGCTGCAGGCGTTAAGGTCGTAGCATCCAACCACGACTTCTTCAAGACTCCTGACAAGGATGATATCGTCAGCCGTCTCTGCAAGATGCAGGAACTCGGCGCAGATATCCCTAAGATCGCTGTTATGCCTCAGAACAAGAAGGACGTTCTTACACTCCTTGCTGCAACAGAGGAAATGGCAAACGAGCACGCTGACCGTCCGATCATCACCATGTCAATGGCAGGAACCGGCGTTATCAGCCGTCTTGCAGGCGAAGTGTTCGGTTCAGCACTGACATTCGGAGCAGCTGCAAAGGCATCAGCTCCTGGTCAGATGGGTGTAGAGGATCTTAAGCAAGTGCTTACACTCCTTCACGGAGCACTGTAGCACATCACTATACATGCCCCGTCTCTGAAAACATACATCCCTCCGGGGCGGGGCATGGTTTTTTCAGAGAAAGGTAAAAGCCATGACAAAAGCAATTAAATGGCTTGATCACAATCTGGAGGAGTTCCTGCTCACCATTCTGTTGCTCGCAATGGCACTGATCATGGGGGTACAGGTCTTCTCGAGATTCGCACTGAAGGCATCGCTGTCGTGGACAGAGGAGCTTACAAGATACCTGTTCATCTGGGCAGGATTCCTCAGCGTCAGCTACTGCAGCAAGAGGTGCATTTCGATCAAGATAGAACAGTTCGTGGCAAAATTCTCAAGGCGCACAAAGGCGATCATCAAAGTAGTCAATCATACGATAGAGCTTGCGTTTTTCTTCTACATGATACCGTTTGCTTTCTCGTATATGATGTCTGCTGTTGAAAGCGGGCAGGTGAGCCCGGCGCTAGGAATACCGATGTATTATATACAGGCGGCGCCTTTCGTATCGTTCATACTGGTAGCGATCAGGATCATCCAGAGATGGATCATCGAGTTCAAGGTCTCACTCGGAATGAATGTCTATGACCCTGCTCATCCTGAACGCAATACTCCGGAATCATTTATTGAAGCAGGCACGGTCGCATCTGAGGCCGGAGCCGGAAAGGAGTAGCCATGCCGGTAGGATTATTGTTCATACTGTTCGTGGTATTCCTGATAATAGCAATACCAGTAGGCATTACGCTCGGTATAACGGCCGTATTGCCTCATATATTCGATCCGTCGTTCACTGTGGGGGCCAAGTATCTCATCAGGGCGATGTTCGGCGGACTCGACAGTTTCCCGCTCCTGGCGGTGCCGATGTTCGTTCTCTCGGGCATAATCATGGCCAAAGGCGGGATATCACGTAAGATATTCGATATATTCGCATACTTTTTCGGCAGATTTACTGCAGGAATGCCATGTGCCGTGATCGTAACATGTCTGTTCTACGGCGCGATCTCCGGATCAGCTCCGGCGACCGTTGCTGCAGTAGGCAGCATGACCATCCCGATCCTGATCGGGCTCGGTTACGACAAGACATTCTCGACATCTGTCGTAGCAGTCGCCGGCGGTCTCGGCGTTATCATTCCGCCGAGCATTCCGTTCATCATGTATGGAATGGCATCCGGTGCATCGGTAAGCGACCTGTTCCTTGCCGGTATCATTCCGGGTCTGGTGATCGCTGCACTGCTTATGGGATACGCCATCTTCTTCTGCAAGAAGAACGGCGAAGACAAAGAAAGGATACGCGCTGAGATCGGAAAGCTCCATGAAAAGGGCTTCGGGAAGGTTTTCAAAGAAAGCTTCTGGGCGATCCTCAGTCCGGTCATAGTACTCGGATGTATCTATTCCGGCATCACATCTCCGACAGAAGCTGCTGTCATCTCAGTGTATTATGCGCTGATAGTCAGCCTGTTTATCTACAAGGAGATCAAGGTCGGAGACCTGTGGGGCATACTCGTAGAAGCGATCAAGACTTACACCCCGATACTGTTCATACTTGCAGCATCGACGGCATTTTCCAGAGTCCTGACGCTCATGCAGGTGCCTCAGACGGTCAGCACATTCATACTCGGCAATTTCTCGAGCAAGGTCGTCATACTGCTGGTCATCAACGTATTCCTGCTCCTGGTAGGAATGGTTATGGATACGACTCCGGCAATACTGATACTCACACCGATACTGCTGCCTATCGCACAGGGAATAGGCATGGATCCTATACAGTTCGGTGTAATAATGGTAGTCAACCTTGCTATCGGATTCGTAACTCCGCCGATCGGCGTAAATCTGTTCGTTGCCAGTGCACTTACGGATGTTCCGGTCATGGAGATAGCCAGAAAGGCTATGCCGATGATAGGAATGTTCCTGGCTGCACTCCTGCTGTTCACATTTGTACCGGCATTCTCGCTGATACTGCTCTAGGAGGTGCGTTATGAAGAAAACAGAATCAAAACGCACATCTCTCAGATTTGCGGCATTATGTATCTGCATTCTGATCGTTGGGCTCATGACAGCTGCCTGTGGCAAAGATGAGGGGGAACAGAGATACCCTTATCCTCTTGCAACAGCGAGCCCGGAAGACACAGTCACACAGATCTATGCCGAGAAGTTCGCAGAAGAAGTGGACAGACTCAGCGACGGAAGGATCAAGATCCAGGTCTATGCAAACTCAACACTTGGTGGTGACCGTGAGCTGCTGGAATCCTGCAAGGACGGAGATATACCGTTCGTAGTACAGAATACAGCGCCTCAGGTAACATTCATGCCTGACCTGGCGATATTCGATGTGCCATGCGCATTCGAGAACCTTGATGAGTGCAGAGAGGTGCTTGATGACCCGGCTTTCAGCGGCCTGATAAGCAGCGTCTATGAAAATGGCGGATACCAGCTGCTCGGCATAGCCGACCAGGGTTTCCGTGTAATGAGCACGAACAAGGCTGTAAAAAACATCAACGACTTCAAAGGCCAGAAGATCCGTACCATGGAGAACCCGTTCCATCTTGCGTTCTGGAAATCCATAGGTGCAAATCCTACACCGATGAGTTTTGCGGAGGTATATATCGGCCTCCAGCAGCATACCATTGATGCGCAGGAGAATCCGTACGAGGTCATCGTTTCCAACAGGCTGTATGAGCAGCAGGATTATGTGGTTGAGACCAACCATCTGCCGCACCTGATAACTCTGATCATGAATGACGAGTTCTTCAAGGACATGCCTGCAGAAGATCAGCAGATCATGAAAGAAGCTGCAGCTACCGCAACTGAGTATGCGCGCCAGGCTTCCGATGACAGGATCGCTGACAGGGTCAAAACCATAGAAGACAGCGGCACGGAAATACTGAAGATCGATGAAGAGACCTATCACGCTATCGTTGAGAAGAGTGCCGAAGTGCGCAGCAGCATCCAGGGCAAAGTAGATTCCGAAGTCTACGACACATTTATCGGATGTATCGATAAAGTACAGAAGGAGAAATAGTCAGTATATTTTGACATAACACATCTGTACTAAAGCCAAAAAGAAGGCGTCTGCATTAATGATATGCTCCCTTTATGAGAGACAGTGAAAAAGGAAATCACTGTTAATCACGAAGGGAGCTATTTATATGGCAGAAAAAAAGAAATTGTCACCAGC
>CADAEH010000020.1 GCA_902786855.1 uncultured Eubacteriales bacterium
CTTAGCTCTTCTTGTCTTAACAGCCATTCTCATACCGAGACCGTGCTCAGCATTGTCCTCGAACAGGGAGTTGCACCATGCAGGTCCGTGTCCTTCTTCATTGACTGTATAAGGAGCTGTTGCGCCAGGGCCGCCCCAGATGGAGGAGCATCCTGTAGCGTTGGAGATAAATGTATGATCTCCGCAAAGCTGTGTGATCAGTCTTGCATATGATGTCTCAGCACATCCTGCGCAGGAGCCCGAGAACTCGAGGAGAGGAGTCTTGAACTGCGACTTGATTACGTTGCTGTTGTCTGCGAATTCCTTCTTGACGGATACGTTCTTTACAGCATAGTCGAAGTTCTTCTGCTCTGGGAGCTGCTCCTCAAGCGGCTTCATTGTCAGTGACTTGGTTGGGCATACTGTTACGCATACTCCGCATCCCATACAATCGAGTGGGGATACAGCGAGACCATACTTATATGCGCCCTTGCTCAGCTTGTGATCAACAGCCTTGAATCCTTCAGGAGCGGCTGCCATCTCAGCTCCGTTGAGCAGATATGGTCTGATAGTAGCATGTGGGCATACGAATGCGCATCTGTTGCACTGTGCGCACTTTGTGCTATCCCATTCAGGAACGCTTACTGCAACGCCTCTCTTCTCATAAGCGGAAGCTCCGAGTTCCCACTCACCGTCAACGTGTGGCAGGAATGCGGATACAGGCAGGCTGTCTCCATCCATGTTGTCGATAGGCAGCAGGATGTTCTTGACCTGATTAACGAGAGCTGCAGGACCTTCAAGAGCAGCCTTCTCAGCATCTGGTGCTGGGTTAGCCCACTCAGCAGGAACATCGATCTTGACCAGAGCGTCAGCACCGGCATCGATAGCCTTGTGGTTCATGTCTACTACATCCTGACCCTTCTTGAGGTAGGACTTGGTAGCAGCGTCCTTCATGTACTTGATTGCGTCAGCCTTTGGCAGAACCTCAGCGAGTGAGAAGAATGCGGACTGGAGAGTTGTATTAGTTCTCTTGCCCATTCCGATCTTAGCGCAGAGGTCGATAGCGTCGATGATGTACAGCTGGATGTCGTTCTCAGCGATGTACTTCTTAGCTGCAGCATTGAGGTGGTTGCCGACTTCTTCAGGCTTCCACTGGCAGTTGATGAGGAAGATCCCGCCCGGCTTTACGTCCTGAACGATCTTGAATCCCTTATCAATGTATGATGGGTTGTGGCATGCTACGAAGTCAGCCTTGTTGATGTAGTATGAGCTCTTGATTGGCTTGTCACCGAATCTCAGGTGAGAAATAGTAACGCCGCCTGTCTTCTTGGAGTCATACTGGAAGTATGCCTGTACGTACTTGTCTGTGTGGTCTCCGATGATCTTGATGGAGTTCTTGTTAGCACCAACAGTTCCGTCTCCGCCGAGGCCCCAGAACTTGCACTCGATTGTTCCGGAAGGAGCTGTGATAGGAGCAGCCTTCTCTTCGAGTGACAGGTTGGTAACGTCATCTACGATACCGATGGTGAACTTTCTCTTAGGCTCATCCTTTGCAAGTTCATCATAAACTGCAAATACTGATGCAGGAGGAGTATCTTTCGAACCAAGTCCGTAACGTCCGCCGATAACCTTGACATCGTTCATGCCGGCTTCTGCGAATGCTGTCATTACATCGAGGTACAGAGGCTCACCGAGAGCACCAGGTTCCTTAGTTCTGTCAAGTACTGCAACCTTCTTAGCTGTCTTAGGCAGTGCAGCGATCAGCTTGTCTGCTCTGAACGGTCTGTAGAGTCTTACCTTGATGAGACCGACCTTCTGGCCGTTTGCGTTGAGGTAGTCGATAACTTCCTCTGCTACGTCGCAGATGGAACCCATAGCGATGATGACTCTGTCAGCATCCTCAGCACCATAGTAATTGAAGAGTGCATAGTCTGTTCCGAGTTTCTCGTTGATCTTGCCCATGTACTTCTCAACAACATCAGGAACTGCATCATAGAACTTGTTGCAAGCTTCTCTGTGCTGGAAGAATACGTCGCCGTTCTCGTGGGATCCTCTCAGATGAGGATGATCAGGGTTCAGGCAGGCATCACGGAATGCGTTAACAGCGTCCATGTTGCACATTTCCTTAAGATCTTCATAATCCCATACAGCAACCTTCTGGATCTCGTGGGATGTTCTGAATCCATCGAAGAAGTTCAGGAAAGGTACTCTGCCCTCGATAGCAGCCAGGTGAGCTACAGGACCGAGGTCCATAACTTCCTGTACATTGCTCTCTGCGAGCATTGCGAAACCAGTCTGACGGCATGCATATACGTCGGAGTGGTCACCGAAGATGTTCAGTGCATGAGTGGAAACAGTACGTGCCGATACATGGAATACTGCAGGAAGCAGTTCTCCGGCGATCTTGTACATATTAGGGATCATCAGGAGAAGTCCCTGGGAAGCTGTGTAAGTAGTGGTGAGAGCACCAGCTCCGAGTGAGCCGTGAACTGCACCAGCTGCACCAGCCTCAGACTCCATCTCGACAACCTGTACAGTTGATCCGAAGATGTTCTTTCTTCCGGCAGCAGACCACTGGTCTACATAGTCAGCCATAGGCGAGGACGGAGTGATCGGATAGATTCCGGATACCTCTGTGAACGCATAGGAGACATGAGCGGCAGCAGTGTTACCATCCATTGTCTTGAATTGTCTCTTCATTTTTTCATCTCCCTTTACAATAAAGATTTAAATAAAGCGTTGGGTTAAAAAGTACTTTTATAGAATAAATATATGGTGAAATAATTATTCCCTTAAGTTAGTTGCTACAGAGCCTCTACGATAGCCTGAGTATCCTTGGCGATCATCAGCTCTTCGTTGGTAGGAATGATGAATACTCTTACCTTAGAGCCTTCGCCTGTGATCTCTACTTCTTTACCTCTGCAATCGTTCTTTTCCTTATCGATGCAGATGCCCATGAAGCCGAAGTTGTCCATGACTTTCTCTCTCAGCTCGATGTCGTTCTCACCGATTCCGGCTGTGAATACGATCGCATCTACGTGACCGAGCTCTGCAATGTAAGCTCCGATAAAGCGCTTGACTGATCTGAGCAGCATCTCTCTTGCGATATGAGCCTTCTTGTTGCCGTTAGCCTCAGCGACGCATACGTCTCTGACATCGCCGGAAACCTCAGAAACAGCGAGGAGTCCTGACTTCTTGGTCATCATATCGGTGATTTCTTTTACAGGCATACCTGTCTGCTCATAGATAAAGCTGACAACGGTAGGGTCGATAGAACCGCAGCGTGTTCCCATTACGAGTCCTTCAAGCGGCGTAAGACCCATTGATGTGTCGTAGCACTTTCCGCCCTTTACTGCGGTGATGGATGAGCCGTTACCGAGGTGGCATGTGATGATGTTGAGGTCTGCCGGGTCTTTACCCATGATCTCTGCGCATCTTTCAGCTACATAGCGGTGGCTGGTTCCGTGAGCACCGTATCTCTGAACATGATATTTCTCTGCATATACCCAAGGAATAGCATAGTACTTGCACTCATCAGCCATAGTTCTGTGGAATGTGGTGTCGAATACTACTACTCCAGGAGTGTTAGGCAGAACCTTCTTGCAGGCTCTGATACCTACGAGTGCAGGTGGGTTGTGGAGAGGTCCGAGTGTGCAGAGCTCTTCGATGCCTGCTTCTACTTCGTCAGTGATGAGTTCGGACTTGTCAAAAATGTATCCGCCCTGTACGATTCTGTGGCCTACAGCGCCGATCTCGTCCATGCTGGAGATAACTCCGTGCTCTTTATCTGTAAGAGCATCGATTACGAGCTGCATAGCGACTCCGTGATCAGGAAGCGCGATGTCCTTGTCAAATACAGTGCCGGCAGCGGTCTTGTAATTCATATGACCGTCTTCGCCGATCCTCTCGCAGAGACCCTTAGCGAGCACGGACTCATCGTCCATGTTGATAAGCTGATACTTCAGGGATGAACTGCCTGTGTTAACTACCAGAATGATCATGTTTACAGTTTCCTTTCGTTATTGGTTGATAATTGTAAAACTCCGCAATAATGCCCATATATTATAACACAACAGCATTGTTTTTTCTTGTAAATAGTCAATAAATAAGCAAAAATACAAAAGAGTTTCGTGCTTGATTCCACTATTCTTCTGAAGGTCTGTCAAGACGCTCCCTTATTTCTGCTCCGTTGATGACCTTGGTCGTAGCTTTACCCGTGGTTTCTGCTTCAGCCATCGGGAATATTATCCTGAATTCAGTGCCGACCCCCGGTTCAGAATCCACATATACTTTTGCCCCATGAGTATCGCAGATCTGATGTACTATTGCGAGTCCGAGACCCGTACCCTTTCCGGACTCTTTGGTAGTATAGAAAGGATCGAATATCCTTGACAGTGTCTCTGCATCCATGCCGGTGCCGGTGTCATTGAACCTCATAGCAACTCCGCCGTTCTCTATCCTCGTCGATACAGTCAGAGTTCCTCCTTTGTCTCTCATAGCATCATATGCATTAAGCACGATATTGATGATAAGCTGAGATATCTGTGTGGAATCTCCTTTGATCCTGGCCTGTCCGGAACTGAACCTGCCCCTGACTTCAACATTTTTCGGCTTTGCCGGCAGTGTCACTTTGAGTGAGTTGCGTATTAACTCTACAGGATCAAGAACCTTGTAGCTCTCTTCTTTTCCTTTTTTGGAGAGGTCAGCAAGTCTCTGAACTATATCCTTCGCCTTGACGGATGCATTGTAGACTTCCATCATATAATCCTGGATCTCCGCCTGATCGTCCGGGAGCATCTCAGCAGCCATGATGCTGTAACCCATTATCGGGGTAAGCAGATTGTTGAAATCATGAGCAATGCTCGCTGTCATCGTGCCGATGGTCTCAAGTCTCTGGTGATGAGCAAGAGCCTGCATATTCTGGTTGAGCTCTTCCATGGCAGAATTCTTCTTCTTGAGGATCTCGAGGTCTCTTTCATTGGCAGTGTTGATATGCCTCATTAAAATGAGCATGAATATGAGGACTAAAATGCCTCCGATAGCCATTCCTCCGAAAATCAGGATGTTTTCCGCGGCACGTCTCGACGGCTTAAGCGCTTCATCAAAATCTGCTACGATACCTATAGCAAATTCTCCGTTGGTTGTCTTACCGCTCGGCTGAACAACTATCCTTGCAGTATACGTACCGCCTGCAGCATCTTCAAGTTCAAGCGAACTGCCTCCGGATGTCTGGGTCCCCTGACACTCTATCATATAGTTTCTGATCTCGGCAGTACTGCCTTCGGGCTCGGCCGAAGGTGAACATATCATGACATTGTTGCCGGAAAGGTACATCATGACCGTGGATGTACTGTCGAGAAGCATCACCCTTCTTGACGCGCTGCTGCCCAGTACGTTGTTATAAAGCTGTTCAAGGCTGATGATCGCCTCGTATTTTATGTCTTTTGGCGCTGTGACCTCATAAGCCATATAATAGTGTCCTTTTTCATCTGTACAGATGCGTATGCCTCTTCCGTCCGCCTCTGTAATAAACGAATAACCGGTCCCGCCCGAAGCCGATACGACTATCCCTTCGTTTTTTATCATGAGCATGTCAGCGTATATCGGATTGGATGTCAGGGTATTGGTCCTGAAATAAGCTCCGAGATCTGCCGTTCCGCCCTTTGATTTGCTCCACTCTTCCACGAGCTGGCTGAGTCTCTTTCTGGCGAAGAAGGTTTCTGATTCTCTGCAGAACGAGTCAAGAGAGTTCTCGATGTTGATGTCCTCTGAATTGATCAGGCTGTAAAACTGAGTGTCTTTTTCTTTTAATATCGTTTCATCGAACTCACGGAATGATTCCCATGCTTTATAAATACCGAAACATATGCAGAACACCGCGATAAGGAACACCACAACAAAAGCCACCCTTCCCGATGGCCTGCTTTCCGCAGGAGTCTGAGTATCATCGCCCTTGCCGAAGATCTTTACCTCTCCTGAATTATCACGGGCACGTTCTTCTTTTTCGTCTGTTCTGCCTGCCTTGTTCATCTTCGCTTCCATTCTTCTAAGCCTGTTTATATCCGAAAATTCGATGTCAGTAAAAAACAAAGTGCTTTCAAAGCAATTATTCTTCAAAAGCACTTATTTTCTATATGTGAATACTATTCGTTTTCAGCAGAGTCCCCGGCTTCATCTGCCGTATCGTCAGCGGCGTCTTCTGCTGCATCGGCTGTATCATCAGCTGTGTCTTCCGCTGCATCGGCTGTATCATCAGCTGCGTCTTCTGCTGCATCAGCGGCTTCATCTGCCGCGTCATCAGCATCGTCGGCAGCTTCTTTCTCTGCCTCCTTCTCAAGGTCCTCAAGGTATTTCTTGGCGTCCTTATATGTCATCTCGACGGACTGAAGTTCTTCATCTCCGACTGAAAGTGTTGCTTTAACATCAGCTGAAAAAGCTCTTGTCTGCGGTTTGATGTTAGTAAGGAAATATGCAGCGATCTGCTTCACCTGTTCTTCGCCGTCTTCCCCTTCATAATACTCTTTTACCATCTTCGCTATGTTCTCATCGCTTCCGTCAACCGTCATTACGATACTCATGGAGTTGCCGTCAGCAGTGATATTTGCTGTGGTATATGCATCCAGCTGCATGTTTCCGTAGGCTTCCTCGCCTCCGTTCTTTTCGATGTACTTTGCAATTGTTGCCGGTTTTGAAAAATAATTATAGCCAATAACAAAGGCAAACATCGCGACCACTACTCCGAAAATAAGAAGTGCGATCAGTGCATTATTCGGCCTTGATTTTTTTTCTTCTATTTTGTTAGCAGCTTTACGCGCTGCCTTGGCTTCTCTTCTTTCAGCCTTTTTTATACGCTTGCTGCTTACCTTAACAGGAGCTGTCTCAATTTGCTCTGTTTCTTCTGTTTCTTCTGTTTCTTCTGTTTCTTCTGTTTCTTCTGTTTCTTCTTCAGACACAGTCAGTTCTGCATCATCGCTCTCTGTTGCATCTGTTTCTTCAGTCTCTGCCGTTTCAGTTATTTTTTCCAGTTCTTCTGCTTCTGTTTCTTCTATGATCGTTTTCTTTTCGTTTTCCATCAATAGACCCTCTTCTGTCTTTTAATTATATTTCTGCTCCGCAGTCAAGGCAGTACATGCTCCCTGACGGATTCAGCATGCCGCACTCAGGACATTTTACCATATCTGCATCATTGACTGCATCAGTTATCCGCAATTTTATGCCCAATGATAGTTTTTCCGCAACTGCTTCTGCATAACGATTGAGTTTCTTATTCTGCGGAGAAAACCGGACCGCCACCGCTTTGCGCAATTCTTCGATCCCCCGGAAGTATTCCCCGTCAGTGCGCCACAAAACAGTTATCACATCCGCACCGCCGGGTCTGCAGGTCACAAAAGTGACATTCCTCACCTCATCACAGTACAGAACAGCATATACACCCTGCCCCAGCTGCAGCACGCCGTAATCAAGCACCTTCCCGTCGCTGCCCATAAATACCGCAGTCCGTCCTGCTATGCGCATTTCAGAGAATCTCTGCGCTTTTCTGTTTATTATGTAGTAATTACTGTCTATCATCGGTTGTTTATGGTTTCTTCTTTTACATCACTGACACATCATTAAAACAGACATAAGTCGTGCACCACCCTCGCGGCTTATGGTTTATCTGCCTGCTGAAGTATGGTGCACATTTCCACATGATCATATCTGCGACTCACGGTACAGCGCATGCTGCTTTTTCAGCTGCTAAACAGTGAATCTGTAACCGAGACCTCTCACTGTGATCAGATACTTAGGAGTGGAAGGGTCGTCCTCGATCTTCTGACGAAGCCGGTTGACGTATACCATAATGGCATTTTCGTCTATAATCGTCTCACCCCAGATAACGGAATAGATCATATCCTTGGAAAATATGTGGTCGACATTATCGATGAAAAGTTTGATCATCGAGTTCTCCTTGGATGAAAGAGGGATCTCCACATCGTTCTTATAGAATCTCAGAGTAGATGTATTATAGGTGAACGGACCTGCTGTAATTATATTATTAGTTCCCTGCGGGGATGTGCTGCGGCTGCGTCTTATCAGAGCCTTGGCCTTTGCAACCAGTGTTACAGGATTGAATGGTTTTGTGATGTAATCATCCGCACCTATCTCAAGACCGTATAGAGCGTCCTGGTCTTCCTTGCGGCCGCTTACAACCATGACAGGGGTGCTGAGTCCGCTTCCTCTCAGCTTCTGTATCACTTCAAAGCCATTGATGCCCCTCATATTGATATCAAGGAGTATCAGATCATACTTGTTCTGCTTGACCAGCTCAAGAGCTGCTTCCCCGCTGATGGCCAGATCAGCCTCGATGCCGTTATTCTTGAGCGCCTTGAACAGCATAGTGAGTATCGTCTTATCATCATCTACGACCAGAACCTTATCAGACATTTCAGCCTCCTGTAAGAAATAATACTCGTATAAACACCGGTCCGAACCGCGCAATTCATAAAATCTAATCTATTTTAGCACATCAGAACGACATTTGTAAAAACAACTTTACATTGACCGGACTCAGAGGATTTGAAAACCTGCAAAGGTTAACAATTGTTTTACCTCCCGATCACGAAAAAAAACGTACTCCTTGCACCGCATATCATTCAGCGTTCACTGGTTGACAATCGGTCATTTCTCCCCTGAAAATGGTTGAATGTTTCCTGATTTGCTCATATCATGCAATTTTATTGTTATTTTCTTTAAAGAAATAGCCAATTGTCCAGTTAACTCACCAAAACTTTATGCAAAACTGTGCTATACTCAAATTGATTCAAGCAAGGAGGACCCCATAAAAATGAACGATAACAGGCGAAAGCTGACCGGTATACTCAAGTTGCTTTACGAGAATACCGATGCTGACCACAGTATGAACACCTATCAGATCATGGATGCACTTGAGAGCATGGATCATGGCAGACCTGACAGGAAGACTATTGACGCCAACATCAAGTTCATCATCGAAGATCTGGGCTTTGGTATTCAGAAGGAAAAAGGCAAACCTAACAGATATCGCTGGGCAGACAGAGAATTTGATCTATCCGAGCTTAAAATGCTCGTGGATGCTGTCCACTCATCAAGATTCATCACCAGAAGAAAGAGTCGCGAGATCATCGCCAAGCTCAAAGATCTCACGAGTGTTTATCAGGCTGCAGCGTTGAACAGGGAATTATATACCAATGATCTCTTTAAGCGTGACGGGAGTGTCGCCCTTCTTTCTGCCGACGTGATCAACGAGGCAATCAAGAGTCAGAGCAGGATAACATTCCGCATGGCAGACTATGACATGGATAAAAAAGAAGTCCTGCGCCATGGTGGCAAGGTGTATGAGGTCAGTCCATATGCTTTGATGTGGAATAATGACTATTACTATATGCTCGGGCTCCCTTCCGATTCCGACGAGGTCAGATCATACAGAGTTGACAGAATGAAAGATACCGCACTCAGTCAGTTTCCTGCCAAGCAGGCACCTGCGGATTTCGATCTGAGCAATTATTCCAGTCGGGTATTCGATATGTTCACAGGCAAGACAACAGATGTCATACTGAGCTGCAAAGATTACACTATGAACTATCTGATCGACCGATTCGGAAAGGACTTTTATTCTCAGAAGACTGCACCGGACAGATTCACCGCAAAAGTCAAAGTCGATACCAGTCCAACGTTCTATGCATGGATATTCCAGTTCGGCGGAGACATACAGATCGTTGAGCCGGCATGGGTCAGAGACGAGTTCAATGAACTGATTACCCGGCAGTCACTCTGATATTGTTTTAGAAATAACAGCCCTTCAGTTTTGAAAACCGAAGGGCTTTTTTATGGAATTTTTATTCATCAGAATCGAATATCGACAGCCGATTCCTCAGCAGGAGACTTCCCAGGATCTCACCAAGCACAAAGCATCCAAGAAACTCGCCAGCAGCTATATATACAGTCATAAGTGGTATCGGTATCTCCTGAAGACCGTACCCATAACTCAGTACGAACGGTATGATAAGGGCATTGGCTGCTATTTCCGGTAACGGGACCAGCCATCTGTTTGCCCTGAGCTTATATCCGAGCCACGCTCCTATCAGAGTGGCAAGGCTCCCGAATATCACATCCCATATCACGGCACCTCCGAGAATATTGGCTAAAAGGCAGCCGACAAACAGTCCCGGTACAGCTGCAGAAGTAAACATGGGCAGTATGATAAGTGCTTCAGATACTCTGAGCTGGAGTGGTCCGAACGATATCGGCGCAAAAGCCACTGTCAGAACTACATAAAGGGCTGCTATCAATGCGCCCTGAGTAATTTTAAGCACCCTTCTGTGATTTTCCTTCATAAACATTCCCCGTTTCGCATTACTTACCGGCAATCCGGCCTTTTCTTGCATAAACTGCAGCGATCCGATGCACAGTATATCGAATTTTAACATATTTCCTAAGAAAAAGGCTGCTGATTCCTGTTCTCTGCTCCGCCGGATCTGAATACGGGTATCTGATTGATTTATAAGCGGGAAATTGATTTAATTGTATGTGTTAAATCAAAAAGCATGAAAGGCCTTGTTATATATGAGCAATAACAGATCCATCCCGTTGCTGGCAGATCTCTTCCTGACTTTTGCCAGGGTCGGTGTAATGATGTTTGGCGGCGGCTATGCTATGCTGCCGATCCTTCAGAGAGAAATAGTTGAGAATAAAGGCTGGTCGACGGAAGAACAGCTGGCGGATTACTATGCGATCGGACAGTGTACTCCGGGAGTCATCGCTGTCAATACTGCTACTTTTGTCGGCTCGGAAACTGCAGGTATCGCCGGCGGTGTCGTTGCAACGCTCGGAGTAGTTTTCGGACCATTAGTCATAATCACTGTGATAGCCGCTTTTCTCAGCGGATATATGGATCTCCCTGTCATAACTCATGCATTCAGCGGCATCAGAGCATGCGTTGTGGCACTGATCCTCTCAAGTGTGATCAAACTGTTCAAGGGTGCAGTCAAAGATTGGCCGACACGTATGATCTACCTGATCGTCCTTGCACTTGCAGCAGCCGGCGCTTTCCTCGCCACACCTGCAAACCTTGCAGGCGTGTGGAATATTATCACATCCCCGGTATTTCTTGTACTGATGGCCGGAGTGCTCGGACTGGTCATACGCAGTACGAAAGGAGGTCTCGGGAAATGATTTTATTGAGACTCTTTTTCGAATTCTGCAAAGTTGGACTGTTTTCCGTTGGCGGCGGGCTTGCTACCATTCCTTTTCTCACGGATATGGGCATCCGTACCGGTTGGTTTACCCCTGCACAGCTCACAGATATGATCGCCATCTCGGAGTCGACTCCGGGACCTATCGGAATAAACATGGCCACATATGCCGGGTATACCACCGCGGGTATACCGGGTGGTATCGTAGCTACTCTGGGACTTATATTTCCATCAATAATCATAATTCTGCTGATTTCCGGATTTCTGCAGAAGTATCGTGAATCCTGGATCGTAGATGCTGTATTCTATGGCCTCAGGGCTGCATCTGTCGCTCTCATCACAGAAGCCCTGCTCCAGGTCGCAAGCATAGCGCTTATGGATCACACGGCTGCAGACGGCACAGTGCAGACATTCTACTGGCCGGCTATCATACTTTGCACAGCTGTATTCATATGTGCGAGATACACACCTCTTAAGAAAATGCATCCTATAGTTTTTATAGCGGTTTCCGCTGTGATCGGTATCGCACTGAACATGTAGAAAATTTGTGCATACAGAAAAGCCGGGATCTTCATCCATTGAAGATCCCGGCTCTTGTTTTGTCTCTATACAGGCAGCATCATGATCTGTGAAGCCTGCCGTTTGGAATTTTTTCTCAGACTATTCTACAGGCTGTGCGTACTGGAAGAAGTAGTATCCCATCGAAGTATATCCGATGTTCTTTATTGTCTTGTTGCAGTACATGTTGGTGTAGTAATAGATCGGGCATACAGGGAATCCGCCTTCGCCGAACAGAGTTTCCTCTGCCGTGTAGAGAGCCTTGTCACGATCAGGGCCGGCTGCTGTAGCCTTAGCTGTCTTGATGGCTTCGTCGAACGCAGGATTGCTGAAGAGACCGTAGTTGTAGGAGTTTCCAGTTACCATCAGCTCGAGATAAGTGATAGGGTCGTTGTAGTCAGCGATCCAGCCGAGACGCGCAACGCCGAACTTATGCTCGCCGAGTCCATTGGTGTATGTGTTCCACTCCTGGTTAGCCAGCGTGATCTTGAGACCGAGCACGTTGCTCCAGTCCTGCCCGCAGGCCTCTGCGATAGCCTTGTGAGTATCATCAGTGTTGAAGTTGTAAACGACAGTGGTGTTGGTATCCCAGGCACCAGCGTCTACTGCTTCCTGATAGAGCTGCTTAGCAAGGTCGCATCTGCCCTCGTAGGTCTCGAGGTCAGCATCAGGATATGCTGTTGCAAGCCATGCGTACATTGCTCCAAGATCGGATGAACCGAACGCGAAATCTGCGCCTGTGGAGTCAAGGATGCCGGAAGCTACGAATCCTGTAGCAGGAGTCTGTCCGCCCTGTGCAACGTTGTCGACGATATTGTCTCTGTCAACACTCAGCACCATAGCGGCTCTTACTCTCCAATCCTTGATCTGATCGCAGTTGAGGTAGAGGAAGTATGTTCCTACATAAGGGTCGATGAAGCAGTCACCGGAATCCTGGAGCGATGTGATCATATCAGTCGGGAACGACTCAACGAATGCCCACTCGCCGGACTGATAAGCGGAGAGGATAGCTGTCTCGTCAGCGGACAGGTACCAGTCGATCTCAGCCGGTCCAAGGTTAGCTGCATCATAGTACTGATCATTAGGAACCATCTTGATAACGGAGTCATGTGTCCACTCTGAAAGCTTGTAAGGTCCGTTGCAGACCATCTTGTCAGGTGTTGCCCAATCATCATTACCATCAACAACGTCCTGTCTCAGCGGCATAAGGGAAGCAAATGCGCACATCTCTGTGAAGTACGGAGTATCCTGGCAAAGAGTGATCTCAAGTGTCGAATCATCAACAGCCTTGATACCGAGTTCGCTAGGATCCTTCTCACCAGCCTGGATCTCAGCAGCATTTACAACGATACCGTCGAGGAAGTATCCATAGTCAGATGCTGTTTCAGGGTTAACCAGTCTCTGCCATGAATAGACCCAATCCTGAGCCTTTACAGGCTCACCGTCAGACCACTTAGCATCAGATCTGATCTTGAACGTATAAACGAGTCCGTCATCAGATACTTCATAGCTCTCGGCCTGGCCTAAGTCGACCTTGGTCATCATAACGTTTCCGCTCTCGTCAGCCTTCTCGTCTGTCGGGACGTACTTCATGAGGTTCTCAAACATGTGATTAACATATGTGGAACCATCAACGGAACTGATAAGACCCGGGTCGAGGGTTTCCGGCTCAGATGCGATACAAGCTGTTGCTACGAACGGGCCATCGCTGCTTTCGCCGCCACCACTTCCTCCGCAGGCTGTAAATGCAAACACTACAGTCAGACAGAGGATCAGAGCAATAAACTTCTTCATAAAATTTCCTCCTTCAATAACTTATACAGTACTGTATTTTATTTAGGTAACTCAGTGTTACGTAAATAACATGTTTAAGCGGATCCGTTTCAGGATCTGTCCGATCATATGCAGCACTACTTTTCCAGCATGTGGCATGCTGCATAATGTCCGCCGCCGTAATCTCTGAAGGCCGGTATCTCCTGTCTGCAGCGATCTGTCGCATACGGGCATCTGGTGTGGAACTTGCATCCTTCAGGCGGGTTGATCGGGCTAGGGATATCTCCTTCAAGGATCAGCCTCTCTCTTGAACGCGTTACGATAGGATCCGGAATAGGAACAGCGCTCATCAGTGTTTTAGTATACGGATGTATAGGATTTTTGTAAAGCTCATAAGACTCAGCCAGTTCTACAAGATTGCCAAGATACATTACACCGATACGATTGGAGATATGACGTACTACTGAAATATCGTGAGCGATAAACAGGTATGTCAGCCCCAGCTCTTCCTGAAGGTCTTCCAGCATATTGACGACCTGTGACTGGATCGACACATCAAGAGCCGATATCGGTTCATCGCATACGATGAACTCAGGTTCTACTGCCAGAGCTCTGGCTATCCCTATCCTCTGCTGCTGTCCGCCAGAAAACTCATGTGGGAAGCGGTTAGAATGCTCAGTATTGAGTCCGACGGCTTCGAGCAGCTGATTGATCCGCGCTGCTCTTTCAACCTTTCCTGTGCAAAGCTTATGAATATCCAGTGCCTCACCTACGATCTCACCTACCGTCATACGAGGGTCGAGTGATGCTGAAGGATCCTGAAAGATTATCTGCATCTTGCGTCTGTAAGGAAGCATTTTCTCAGCAATCTTCTTTTCAGAATCGTAGATAGGTTTTCCGTCATATATAATTGTTCCGGACGTCGGCTCGTAGAGCCTAATGATGGTACGTCCGAGTGTTGTCTTACCGCACCCGGATTCTCCTACAAGTCCAAGCGTCTCACCCTTGAAGATGTCCAATGTAACTCCATCAACAGCCTTGACAGTCTGATGTTTGTTAAATCCGGACTTCTTTACAGTGAAGTGTTTTTTCAGGTCCTTTATTTCCAGGAGTTTTGTCTGCTCAGCCATTATTTGCTTACCTCCTGTTTATTCTTTTTTCCCATGAAATGCAGCCAGCATGCAGAAATATGTCCATTGCCCAGGTCAGCATACGGAGGCTCCTTGGTGAGGCATATCTTCATGCAGTGTGAGCATCTCGGTCCGAAGTGGCAGCCCTGAGGCGGATTCAGCAGGTCGACCGGTGTTCCCTCGATTGGTATCAGTCTCTCATGCTCATCCGCATCGAGTCTCGGCATCGACTCGAGCAATCCAAGTGTATAAGGGTGACCCGGTCTGTAGAAGATGTCTTCATCGGTTCCCTGCTCGACGATCTTTCCTGCGTACATTACAGATACTCTGTCGCACATCTCGGCTACTACACCGAGGTTGTGAGTGATGAATATGATAGCAGTTCCGACCTTTTTCTGGATGCTTTTCATCAGGTCCAGGATCTGTGCCTGGATGGTAACGTCAAGAGCTGTCGTAGGCTCATCAGCGATCAGCAGTTTAGGATCACAGATGAGAGCCATAGCGATCATCGCGCGCTGACGCATTCCGCCTGAGAATTCATGCGGATACTGATCCACACGCTTCTCTGCATTGTTGATACCTACCAGTTCAAGCATCTCGATGGCACGGGCTCTGGCTTTTTCCTTTGGATAATTCTTATCGTGGCATGTAAGGGCTTCCATCAGCTGATTCCCGATAGTATATACAGGATTCAGACATGTCATAGGATTCTGGAAGATCATGCTTGCCTTATTGCCTCTGAAGTTTCTCATCTGCTCTTCGTCGTAAGCCAGGATGTCTTCTCCGTCAAAGGTGATAGATCCGCCCACGACCTTGCCCGGGCTCTGCAGCAGTCCCATGATCGAATAAGCCTCTACCGACTTCCCCGAACCGGACTCGCCGACGATACCCATTACTTCGTGTTCCTTAAGTGAATAAGTGATACCGTCAACAGCTTTCACTTCACCGGCAGGAGTGAAGAATGATACCTTCAGGTCTTTTACTTCAAGTAGTGTTTTTCTTTCTTCTGACATCGCTCTACCTCCCTACTTCTTAAGACGTGGGTCGAGAGCGTCTCTCAGTCCGTCGCCGACCAGATTCAGGGTAAGAACTATTATTGTAAGTATAAAGCCCGGGAACAACAGTCTATACGGGAATATAGTGATCGTCCCGAGTGCGTCAGAGCATAAAGATCCGAGTGATGCCATCGGTGCCGAAACTCCGAGCCCGAGGAAGGACAGGAAAGATTCGAGGAAGATAGCAGACGGGATCTGAAGGCAGGTTGTGATAACGAGCTGTCCAACACAGTTAGGCAGCAGATGCCTTCTGATGATCCTTCCGTTCGAAGCTCCGAGAGCCGTAGCAGCAGTAACATATTCCTGCTTCTTAAGCATGAGCACCTGGCCGCGGACTATACGCGACATGGTTACCCAGTACAGAAGAGCAAATGTTATGAATATACTGACGATACCGGCGCCGAGTGTGGACAGAGCATTGGCAAACCACGAATTGGAAGAATCGAACCATTTCTGCAGAGGATCTTTCAGAACTACCTGAAGCAGCAGAACGAGCAGTATTTCAGGTATAGAGTAAATGAGCTCCACGATTCTCATCATTACGAAGTCTACAGCGCCGCCGCAGAGTCCGGATATGGCTCCGTAAATGGAACCTATTACAAGTACTATGAGAGCTGCAACGATACCGATGATGATAGATACTCTTGCACCGTACATCGTTCTTGCGAGAAGGTCACGTCCCTGTGAATCTGTTCCCACCATATGCGGGAAGACCTTGGATGTGACTTCGATCTCTTTGGCTCCTTCTGTTACCTCATTTGTGAAAGCAAGCGGAGTTGATCTTTTGATCTCGCCATTCCGAATGTGAGACTGTTTTGCTATCGACAGCTCACCGTCCTTGAGTATGATTATCGATTCCGCAAGTTTTTTCTCCAGATTGAAGCAGTATGTGGTCCCTTTGTATTTGAAGTAATAGTTGCCCGGATCGAGCGCAGTTGAAGATCCCGGCTGCAGTGCTGTGGCGAACATGCAGTCGACATCGTCCTCGATGCTTTTGACAAGCTCTTCCTGCCTTGAATACTCGAAAGGTCCGAGCTTCTGAGAACTTCTGTACTGATTCGCATAGTCATAAGGTATGAAAGAAGGTCCCAGGAAAGCGAAGATCAGCACAAGAATGAATATAGCAAGGGCGACCATCGAAACTGTATTGCTCTTGAATCTTCTTGCCGCATCTCTCCAATAGGAAACGCTCTTTCTTATCTCTACCATGCTCTCCTTCTCTGAATCCGTTGCCGGTTCAAAGTCGGATGCGTTGATGTTATAGTCAGCCCAGACCTTATCGGGATCAACCTGGAACGGGCTGAATTCTTTGAATGCCTGTTTCATGTTTCCTCCTTATTCGTCTGATGAGCTGAGAGTGATACGCGGATCGATCACCTTATATACGATATCCACGACCAGATTCATTACAATAACCAATATCGATACAACAAATGTAGTCGCCATGATGACTGTGTAGTCACGATTGATGACACTCTCTACGAAATACTTGCCGAGTCCCGGGATGGAGAATGTAGTTTCAACCACGAAGGAACCGGTGATAATGAAAGCGATCAGCGGTCCGAGGAATGTAACTACAGGGATCAGTGAATTCCTGAGCGCATGCTTGAGCACGATCCACTTGTTCTTGACACCCTTCGCCCTGGCGGTACGTATGTAATCCTGATTGATGGCGTCGAGCATTGACGTCCTTGTCAGCTTAGCAATATAGCAGACATCATAAAATGAGAGCGATATTACCGGCATGATATAGGCTTTCCAGTTTGTCAGGCTGCCTGAGAGAACCGGGAGCAGCTGTGCCTTGACTCCTAAATAGATCAGCAGTGTCGCAGCAAGCACGAAGGTCGGTATGGCGACACCGACAGTAGTCAATACCCTGAGAAGTCCATCTATCCAGGTGCCTCGTTTGTACGCAGCGATACATCCGAGCGGTATGCCCAGAACAACTGCGACAAGAACGGCAAGCAAACCCAGTCTCATGGACAGTCCGAACTTGCCCTGTTTGAACAATATGTCCTTGACAGGTGTTCCTTCCTGCATCTTAAGAGAAACACCAAGATCCCCCTTCATATAGTTCACCAGATAATTCTTCAGCTGAACTATTAATGGTTTGTCGAGACCGTATTTCTGATTAGCCAGTTCTATCTGCTGAGGTGTAGACTTTTCAGTCAGGAACGGGCTGCCCGGAATAGTGTTCATCAGGAAGAAAGTAATTGTCATGATCAGTAGCAGCGTTGCAACCGCTGCTGCCAGTCGCTTAAGTATGTATATAAGCAAATCATCACGTCCTTTCCTGTGATTTTTTTATGCCAACCAATAATTGGCGCTTAACCATTTTATCACATATTCATCACAATGGCGCAACTTTTGGGTTGTGAAATGCATAATTCTGAATAAATATACAATCCCCGATAATAGTGAGACGCATATACATACCAATCATCTTCGTTAGGTTACGCAAAAGGTGGATGGCATGGCGCCATCCACCTTTTCCTCATTCATGTATTTCCTCGTATTCAAAGTCTGTTGATATCTTCTATCGCGCTCAGCAGCACCGGGAATTCGCTGATCACAGGGAGCCTTACTCTGGCAGAACTTGAGTCCAGACCTTTAAAGTCATTACCGTCGATCACCAGCACACCCCTGCTCAGAAATTCCCTGCTGAGATCGATATCCGGATCATCGTGATACAGTAGCATCAGGGAATTGGTGTCAAGCGTTTCAGCCAGATGCAGCCTCCCCTTATCACCACCCGGAAATTCTTCAGAGCACCCAAGAGCTTTTCTGATGCTGCACTTCATGGCAGCAAAGTCTGCCATGCTCTTTTCTATATGATCTCTGTGCGATATTGCTTCAGCAGCTATTTCTCTCGTCAGCTCCCCCACCATGTAAGGATTGACCATTTTCTTCATGCAGGCGATCATATTCTTGTGCGCTATGATATAGCCGACTCTCATTCCCGCAAGTCCGAATGCCTTCGAAAGCGTACGGACAACGATCAGATTAGGGTATTTTGCAAAAAGCGTCACAGCTGAGTTTTCTTTAGGCATAAAATCTCCGTATGCCTCATCGATTATCACTGTGATATCGAATTTCACTGCCTCTTTTACTATCCTCTCAATATCTGAAATATCGATGCACTGTCCGGTAGGGTTATTCGGATTGTCTATATAGATGAAATTATACGACTTACCTATGGCTGTATCCTCTTCAGCCTCCTCGTAATGCATCTCAAGGAAATCATCTGTTTCAAACTTATAGTTATTTTTCTTTTCAAGCTGATACGGAGCATATTCGATGCCTATCATCCCGGCGTGCATATAATAATCAGTAAACTGCGGCGACACGCCCAGCACAACAGCATTATGCGTATCGAAAATGTTGTTGACAATGTAAAGTGCACTTATACTGCCGTCTGTAAGAAGTATATTGCCGCGTTCAACATCTATCTGTTCCTTCCAGTAATCACTTATAGCATCGTAAAGAGCCGGACTGTGCGGATATGGTCCAAGTCTGGCCGGGTCAAAATTTCTGAGCACATCAATGCACGCCTGAGGGAATCCATATGGGTTGCAGCCCTCACTGCAGTCGACCCCGCCTTCAGGCAGCTCAATATGGTCCATCGCATAGCTGATCTTTTCCTGCTCAAGCAGTTCTTTTCTGATTTTGAGATTTTTCATTATGTTTTTTCCTAATGGATGCTTTTATTTATTACACGTCTACATATACTGTCAGAGCAACGATCGCTATCGTTATCTCAGTCTTAGGTTTTCCGTTCAGAGCTATGCCCTCCGGATTAGCTCCGCCATGATGCACCTCGGCATCGACATTCCACCAGGCGAGATAATCTGTTACGACAGACGGATCCACCTCTTCAGGATGCGGCGCATAGATATCCGCTTTGATATACGCCTGTGTCTTGCGGTCGGTGATCTCAAAGATCTCTGAGATCCCTGCCATACAACAGTGATGGATAGCATCCTTTGTAGCTTTGAGCACTGCATTGTTCTGGTCGCCGCCATGCATATCCACACCTTGACCGAATTCAATAATCAACCTTTTCATAGCCATATCATTTCTCCTCATTAAGTCCCTAACGCACCTTGATACAGTACAGCATATATAATTATGATATCACAACTGCGCTCCGTATATCGTATACGGTTCAAAGAATATAAAAAAGAGGTAGTTTTCTACCTCTTATACTCTCAGCAGGTTATTTCATATATACAGCAAGCCTGATGACCTGCTTAGACCCCAAGTTCTTCAGCAATGATAATATTTGCCCTTTCTATTGTTTCAATGAAACTGTCGAATTCATCTTCGCCTATCATGTTTTTAAGCAGATCTGTTGTTTCTGCAAATGACTCTAGTACCGACCGGGCGATATCCCTTCCTTTATCATTCAGCTGCAGTTCAATGACCCTTGCGTCTGTCTCTGATCTCCTTTTGGATATAAGTCCTTTCTGCTCAAGAGAAGTAACTATTTTGGATATCGCAGGCTTGCTTACCATGAAATATGAAGCTGCTTCAACAGACGTATGCACAGTTTTTTCACTAAAAAGATAAAGCAGTATAGCCGTCTCACCGGGACTGAGAGATTTGTTTAGCCGGCCTTTGATATTGAGTCTGCAGAAAAGCCCTATTGCTTTGGCTGCGCGTTCAGTATCGATCATCTGTTCCCCCTTTTTTTCCCCCTTTTTTAAGGATCGATTCCATTCTATGAAAAAAGTATATCATATTCGTTAATAGAGTGCCTGCTTTTCCATGAAATTTCAAAGGCTTCCGGAAATCGAACCGAAAGCCTTTACATTGTCACCTGATATGGCTCATGACCTAACTGACCGGCAAAGCAACGTATGTCGATCCTGTGCCGCTCTGTATCTCTCCGCTGCCGTCTATTTTATAACCTTCAGGTACACTGATGACTTTGACCTTCAGGTCTTCAGGCTTGTCGGTAAATACATCACATGTTCCCTTTTCTCCGGTAGTATATGTCTCTGTTCCGGACTCTGAAGTGACAGTGAATTCAACACCCGGGATAACTTTTTTGCCTGAATATGCAGTGAATGTGTAGTAACCTAGCTGCCTTTCCTCATATCCATCGCCCATAAATGTCGTGATGATCTTTTCAAATGTCTCTGCATCAGGAATAGACCCTACGCGGTACATCCCGATCTTGCCGTTTCGGTCTATGATCAGAGTAGTAGGGTAAGCATTCGTTTTGATATCTCCAAGGCTGTCATTTCCTTTGGCTAAAGGGAACGCAAAGCCGTGTGATTCAGCATATTCCTTTACGGATTTCTCATCATCAAGGACATCAATGTCGATAGCGATCATACCCAGCTTGTCCTGATATTTCTGGTACACAGTATCCATCTCAGGGAACTCTCTTTCACATGGTCCGCACCATGTCGCGAAAAGGACAACTGCCAGAGCTTCTTTGCCCTCGAGCAGTCCGCTCATCGTAACTGTCTGACCATCAGTAGTAGTCACCTTAAAATCAGCCGCAGTCTGGCCTGTCAATGTATCTTTGTGAGCGCTTTCTTTGAATTCTTTGATATCTTTCTCGTGGGATTTATACCAGAAGAACGCTACTGCTGCTGCAGCCAGCACTATCACTAATAAGACTATAAGGCCCACTTTAAGGCATCCACCTTTATTCTTTTCCCCTTTTTCAGTATTGCTCATAACACATCCTTTCTTTTTTATCCTACTGATTTTACAGTGATATTCACATCTGCATACGTTTCAGGAACATTGTGTCAGAGCTGAATTGCACCATAACACCCTATACAGGAGCACCTGATTCGTTAAGTTAAATTTTCGGATAATTTCAGTCAGATCCTTGCAACTCCGGTAGCCCTTGCGGCCTGTGCTACTGCCACGGCAACAGCATCCTTGACTCTTGGATCGAATGCTTTAGGGATGATGTAATCAGGCTTCAGCTCATCATCACTGATAACGCCCGCGATAGCTCTGGCTGCTGCGATCTTCATCTCTTCGTTGATGTCCCTGGCACGCACATCGAATGTTCCACGGAAGATACCAGGGAATGCAAGTACGTTGTTGATCTGATTAGGGTAGTCTGAACGTCCGGTAGCTACTACTGCTGCTCCGCCTGCCTTAGCGTCGTCCGGATAGATCTCCGGTGTAGGGTTAGCACATGCGAATACGATCGGATCTGGATTCATGGACCGGACCATCTCTGTCGTTACGAGACCGGGTGCGCTTACTCCCAGGAAAATATCTGCACCCTTCATAGCATCAGCAAGAGTTCCCCTGACCTTCTTCTTGTTGGTCATGCGGGCGATCTCTTCTTTATACGGGTTCATTCCCTCTTCTCTGCCCTCATATATGATCCCCTTACTATCGCAGAGAATAGCCTCGCCGATGCCGTAGCTCAGGAGAAGCTTTGTGATCGTGATAGCGGCAGCTCCTGCACCGGAAACTGCGACCGTGCAGTCTTCCCACTTCTTACCTGTGACCTTCATCGCATTGATCAGCCCTGCAAGTGTTATAACAGCGGTTCCGTGCTGATCATCGTGAAAAATAGGAATATCACACTTTTCTTTGAGCTTTTTTTCGATCTCGAAGCAGCGCGGAGCTGAAATATCCTCGAGGTTGACCCCACCGAAGCTTCCGGAGATCAGGTAAACTGTATTAACGATATCATCTACATCTTTGCTTTTGATACAGAGCGGGAACGCATCAACATCTCCGAACGACTTGAAGAGTACACATTTTCCTTCCATTACAGGCATTCCTGCTTCCGGACCTATGTCTCCGAGTCCGAGGACAGCAGTACCATCTGTGACCACGAGGCACATGTTCCAGCGGCGTGTCAGCTCGTAAGAAAGATCTACGTTATCCCTGATCTCCAGGCATGGCTGAGCAACACCGGGTGTATATGCCAGAGACAGATCGACTTCGTTTTCTACAGGGACTGTAGTAACTACTTCGATCTTCCCCCTTTTTTCATAGTGCAATTTCAGACTGTCTTCTGCGTAATTATGGTTAGCCATTTTGGTCTCCTATCTTTTGTTGTGATCCGGAACTGTTCCGGGTTGATTCAACCGGGAGCGAAGCTCCGGCAAGTTCGCTTTACGGGGATGTCAGTATATTCCCGGTATTTTGAATATCAGCAAGGATTTCAGGCAATCCTGTCTTTCTATTTCATCTTTGTAATGGCAGTGCCCATACCTGAAATATCCCCGATCAGGATCACACCGACAAGCTTTCCGTGATCATAGTAGTACTTTGAATACGTTTTTTTCACATCGTCCTTGATCTGTTCCGATCTGAATTTTCTTTCCGGATCCTTGCCATTGGTACCCAGCGCGAAGACACTGGTGTTCATCGCTTCGATCACCAGCGAGCTGCCGATAGGTTTGTACTCAACATCATCACCTGCGGCATTCGCACCTGCTATCCTGCCTGTTTCAACAGCCTGAGCCCAGAATGCCTGTGCCTGACCATTGACACTGCAGCAGTCGCCCGCCGTATATACATCAGCGACATTTGTCCTCATGCTGCTGTCCGCCAGCACCCATTTATCCACTGCGATCCCGCTGTCTTCAGCGACTTTGGTATAAGGTCTCATTCCGGTCGACATAATGACAAGCTGAGCTTCGTATTCTGTACCATCATCAAGTACTACAGCATTTTCAGTGATCTCTGCGATCTTTACTCCGGTGACCACGTCAACACCTGCACCAATGCAGAGTTCCTTGAGCATTTCAGAGGCAGTATCATCAAGCTGTCTCGGCAGAAGCCCTGGCGCTGTTTCAAGAACAGTCACTTCAAGTCCGCCTTCCTTCAGGCCCCATGCACCTTCGAGACCCATAACACCTCCGCCGATACAAACTGCCTTAGATGCGCTGCGGTCTGCTATTATCTGCTTGACCCGGTCAGTATCGGAAATGCTTCTGACCGAAACAACGTGCCCGAGATCCGCTCCCTTGATCGGCGGTACGAAGCAGTAAGCTCCGAGAGCATATATCAGTTTGTCATATCCGAGCTGACCTTCACTTCCGTCAGAATAGCGAAGGCTGACAGTTTTCGCAGCAATATCGACTCCGAGAACTACTGTTTCAGGAACAAAGTTGATGTCATTCTTCTCATACCATTCAGGACCTTCCATTACGAGTCCATTATAGCCAAAATCTCTGACTATGCCTTTCGTAAGCATCGGCCTGTTATATGGCAGATGAGACTCCTGAGTAATGATTGTAACAGTCGCTGTGTGATTGCGTATCCTGATTGCTTCCGCTGCGCTCTTAGCTGCAGGTCCGCCGCCGAGGATCACGAATACCTCATCTGTATCTTTTCTGAATGAAGTCTCTTTTTTCTCTACAGATATAAAATTCTCAGGACCGACACCGCATACCGGACAAGCTACAGCACCCTCCTCGAATTCAGCTCCGCATACGAGGCATTTGACCAATTTACCTCCATCTCCGGTTGAAGCCGGCTGGATCCTCGAAGCCAGATCATCTTCTGTAGCAGGTTCAAAATATTCCGGACCGACATTACATATCGGGCAGGTATCAATTCCTTCCTCAAATACAGCTCCGCAGAAGGTGCATTTCACCATTCCGACAGGCTCAAAACATTCAGAGCTGACTCCGCATACAGGGCATTCTTCCGTGCCTTCAGGGAGATAAGCTCCGCAAATCGTACATTTTACTTTAGCCATATGTGCCTCCTGTATTTCACTAAGAGCATGTGATAATCTAGCTTGATTATCACATGCTCCGATTATTCGGTCAAGACGGTCAAGTGTTCTTTTGTGTCTTTTGATATAGCGATGCTTGTCAGAGTATAGGCCCGATCTTGCACCATCAGAGTCTGTCGAGTGACAGCATGCCCGTCATACATCAAAAGAGGACAGACATCGGCCTGTCCTCCTGAGAAAATGATGTAAAATGCATAATCAGCTTGCTGCGGATACTTTTGAATCTACATGCATTCCCATACCGGCTGTATGAGCGGAAACCTCCGAAGCAAGATACAGTACTGCGTTAGCGACCTCTTCAGGCTTTGCATAACGCTTATCCATAGCATAGGTTCCTGCCAGCATTGCCATAGCTTCTTCGTGTGTCATGCTGTCGCCGAAGAAGTCTTTCTCTATTCTCAGCATCATCGGTGTGTCTACAGGGCCCGGGCATACATAGTTTACATGGATTCCCTGAGGACCGAGCTCCATTGCGATGCACTTGGTAAGACCTGCAACAGCATACTTGGAGGAAACATAAGCGCTGTTTCCTGCTGTAGGTTCATATGCGGCAGCTGATGCAATTACTACTACAGAACCGGCGCCCTTCTCAATCAGAGTAGGAGCAGCATACTTCATCGTGAGCATTACTGCAAACACATTCAGCATATATGTCTGCTCGAACAGTTCAAGTGTCATGTCCTGTACAGGATGTGCTTTGCCTTCATAGCCTGCGTTAGGAACAAGAATATCGATAGTTCCGAAGTGAGCCTTAGCGCCTTCTACGAAATTCTTGATATCCTCCTCTTTGTTAAGATCTGCAACAAATCCTGCAACCTGACCTTCTGCTGCGCCCAGTGTAGGGAGCAGAGCATCGATCTTCTCCTGTCTTGTGGAAGAAAATGCTACCTTAGCTCCCTCTGCGAGGAAACCTTTAACAATAGCAGTTCCGATTCCGCCTGTGCCTCCAGTGACCAATACGACTTTGTCTTTCAGTTTGAGATCCATTTTTTCTCCTTTCTCTACATTACTATAATTCTCTGCATAACACCCCAAATATTTGCAGAGACAGTAACCGTATATATAATACCACAGGATTGTGTAATTTCTGTATTTTTAAAACAAAAACAGCCTGTTTTACTGCAGTACAGGCGAGCGTGTTACCAAAAGGCAAAACAGGACGATGCCCGGACTTCTGATCCGGGCACCGTCCTGAAAGTGATCAGGAATTGTTCCACGCTATCTTTTCTTATACAAAACAAGTTCAGGATCAGCTCCGTCTGTTCCATACATACTGATCATTATGAAATCAACATTTGCAATGATCCCAAAGCATTTTCCGGAATCATTTTCCGATTCCAGCTGATTACCAAGGTAGGTTGTCTGATCATCAAGGAATCTCACACTTACACCACTTGGCAGAGGATATGCCAGATTGACATAATTACCAACCAAGGCATTCAACTTTTCCAGTTCCGGCATTCCCTCGATATGCAAGTCATTGATCTCTCCGATAAGCTGCTTTTTTAATGCTTCAAACTTTCCGCCATCACTTAGCTCATCGTGTCTCTTCCAGTAATCAAGTTTTGGCAGCATATCTTTCATGTACTTACGCGCCTGCTCCTCAGTAAACCCTTCACCTGCCATATGCGGGATACAGACATCGATAAGATCGTCCATATTGCTGTATGTATATGTTCCGTCAGCGTAGCACCATTTACAGTAATCCTCGTTGAATGAACCGTCCTTGTTTCTGCTGATCATCTCATCTTCGAGCGGCATGCCGCAGCACTGACAGACAAGATGCCGGGGAGATCCGAGAAGTGTATTGATCGAAACGCCGAAAAGCCCTGAGAGCAGTTTCAATGTATCAGTATTCGGTACGGTCTCGCCGTTCTCCCAGCGCGAGACAGCCTGTCTTGTCACAAATATCTTTTCGGCCAGCTCATCCTGTGACAATCCATTCCTTGTTCTGAGTTCATGTATTACTTCTTTTGTATTCATGCAGGCACCTCCTCATAGAATTCGTTCTCTTTGCTTTATTCTAATATGAAGATACATGTAATACACGCAACGTCCTGTTGCTTTTTTTCAGATCTGCCTCTTTTGCCATGATGATCACAGATAGTAAGGTAATGAAAATGATCGGCATTATCGCAATACTTATTGCTCATTTTCCTCAATTTCAGGTCTCAGTTTTCTCTTTATGTATGGTCTTGCTCCAATGTATTTCATTGCAAGTTCATTCACACTGCTTAGCTCATCCATTTTATATTTACGGGCATATCTGTAATATCTGATATCGAGAGCCAGCATATTCAGTGCAACGACCAGCAACACCAGCGTCATATTATAATAGTTTTCCGGCAAAACAAAATACAGAGCAATTGCAGAACCAGCAAGTATAACGAATAATAATATCTGCCATATCGGGATTTTCCATATATTATGCCATATTCTGCATTTGCCCAGATCTTTTATGACCTCAGCTGCACTGCATATGAATACCATAAGCACTAAAGACATGAGATACTTGCCAAAGCTTATCGGTTTATCGTTCCAAAAGAGAATATATGCAGCGAGAATCCAGATAAAGATCACGGCATCCGCCGCTATGCATATTTTAAGTCTGTTAGTGTATTTCATTTTATTATTTCAGTGTCATTCACAGGTATCGCTGTTCAGCCAGAAGCGACTCCACTCGATTATTGAGCAAAAAGTTTTTTAAGCCAGTTGAAGAAACCTCTTTCGTTCGAATCAGCTGTTTCGGATCCGGGTTCTTCCGCCGATACCCTGAGAGAGCTGAAATAACGGTAGAGTGCCTCCTGAGAGGAAGTGCCTTCTCCTTCCGGATCACGCACATAACTGCCATCAGGGAGCATTCTGCGGGACTTCTCCCGATCCTCGCGCAGTGCATCGAGTACACGACACAGCTGCTCACGAGTGTCCGGTGTGACCGCTTCAATGAAGGCCTCCACACGCCGTTCCAGATTGCGGTTGAGAAGATCGCCGGAGCCGATAAAGATCCTCTGCTCCTCGCCCGCTCCGAAGCTGTAGATGCGTGAGTGTTCCAGCCAGCGGCCAACAACGCTCTGCACCGTGATGTTTTCGGTCATTCCGGGCACGCCCGGACGCAGGCAGCAGATACCGCGGATAAAAAGCTCCACCTTTACCCCCGCCTGAGAGCATTCGATCAGCTTTTCCATAATATCCACGTTATTGAGTGAATTTACCTTTATGGCAACACGCCCGTTCTCCCCCTTGGCGATCTCATGGTCCAGCATCTCTATAACGCGGCTCTTGAAACTACACGGTGCGATCCAGAGACTTTTTGCTTCGGGCGGAAGTTCCCCGCTGATCAATGCAGCAAAGGCTGTCTCCCCATCACGTCCCACATCCTCCCGGGATGTTATGAGTGAGAGGTCTGTATACTGCTCGCCGGTGACTTCGTTGTAGTTACCGGTACCGACCTGAGTGATATATGATATATTGCCGTCATGCTGGCGGGTGATGACGCAGAGCTTGCTGTGTACCTTGAAATCAGGCAGGCCATATATCACACGGCAGCCCGCATCCTCGAGCATCTCGGAATAGTCAATGTTGTTTTGCTCGTCAAAGCGGGCACGCAGCTCAAGCAGACATAGCACGTCCTTGCCCCGGTCCGCAGCGTAAGCCAGCGCGGCAGCAACCTTGCTGCTGCCCGACATGCGGTAGAGTGTGATCTTGATCGAGAGCACCTCCGGATCGTCCGCCGCCTCATAGATGATGTCGACAAAGGGCAGCATGCTCTGGAACGGTGCGCTCAGCAAAAGGTCATTCTTCTCGATATATGAAAAATACTCTCCTTTTTTCAGTCCGATATCTCTTGCCGGGCGGCGTTCCTCATAGCGAAAACTGACCGGACCGCCTATGCAGGATCGGAAAGACAGATCAAATGGCACGTTCTGCACGAAAACCCGATTCTCAGGAACGCGCAATTTTTTGATCAAAACAGCACGGGCCGGATCAGTCAGCTTGCCGTAGAGGCGCACGCGCACAGGCATTTCTCTCCGTCGCTTAGTAAGCATGGCGGAGACCTTTTCACGCAGGTTCTCATCGGCATTGTTGACTGCGTCGGCAAGAAACACATCTGCGTTTCTTGTGACTTCCACGATAGCCGACTGAGTAATGTTCTCCTTTTTCAGCAGCAATGGCAGGAAATGACGCACTAACTGTGCCGTCAGTACGATCTTCTGGCATCCGTCGATCTCAAAGCTCATGTAAGCCGGTATACGGTGCAGAGGGATGATGCAAATCTTCTGCTCCGTACCACGGCGCAGAAATGCTATGACATTGGATTCACCGTCCCATAGAAACGGCAATGGCTGATCAAGGCTGATGATCCTTGGATCGAGCATCCTGCGGATATCGCCGAAGAGTTTCTTGCTCATCAGCTCGTCCACTTTGCTGATCTTCCTGAAATCCAGCACATCGACCTTGTTGGCGCGCAGTTCCTCACGGATCGCCTTCCAGATGCTGCCCATCAGGATCTGCTGCTCACGCGTGACGTGCAAAACTTCATTGATCTGCGTCTCCGGAAGCATTCCGGAGACAGTATCCCTCTTGTCAGGGGTCAGCATGACCCTGTGTGTCAGTATCCCGATGCGCACACGGTAGAATTCCTCCAGATTGGATTGGTATATCGAAAGGAAATTCAGCCGCTCCAACAGTGGCACCGACGGGTCGGCGGCTTCCTGCAAAACGCGCAGATTGAACGCCAGCCAGCTCAGTTCACGGTTGATATATATACTCTCGGACTTGTTCTGGCTGTCGCTTTTGCTTTTTTTCTCTTTTTCTTTTCCTGCCATAGCAGTTTCTTTCTTACTACAGTCTGGCCTCTATCGCTTTCTCAAGTGCGTCGATCACGATCGTCAGCGCTTTGATACGTGCGTACTTCTTGTCATTTGACTCGATGATGACCCAAGGGGCATTCTTGGTGCTGGTCTTCTGCAGCATCTCATCTATAGCCTCCTCATAGACCGGCCATTTTTCACGGTTGCGCCAATCCTCCTCGGTCAGCTTCCACTGCTTTTCCGGATTGCTCTGACGGTCGTTGAAGCGTGCGAGCTGTGTGTCCTGATCTATATGGATCCAGAATTTCAATACGACTGCACCCCATTCAGTGAGCTGGCGCTCAAACTCGTTGATCTCGTTGTATGCGCGCTTCCAGTCATCTTCACTGCAGAAGCCCTCTATGCGTTCCACCATGACACGCCCGTACCAGGTGCGGTCAAAGATACAGATGTGTCCCGTGCGAGGCAGCCTTGTCCAGAAGCGCCAGAGGTACTGTCTTGCCAGCTCATGCGGCTCAGGTGAAGCGATAGGCATCACATCGAATCCGCGCGGGTCAAGCGGCCTTGCTACACGGCGGATGTTTCCGCCCTTGCCGGCAGCATCCCAGCCCTCGTAGCAGAGGATGACAGGGATCTTCTTGCGGTAGATGACGTTATGCAGCTTGGCAAGACGCTTCTGCAGCGGTTTGAGCTGCTCGCGGTATTCCTCGTCTGTCAGCTCCATAGAGAGGTCCACGTCGGCAAGCTTAGGCATTTTCAGCAATGGGAATTTCTCCTCAAATGGCTTGCCTACATAGCGGCCCTTATCCAGTGCTTTATCTATCATATCTGTGAGAAGCTTGAGCGCCTCACAGGCAGCGGCATTCTTCTTTTTCCCATCCAGCACATGCCAAGGGAGCTGCTTCCCGGTCTTTTCCATGAAGGTCTCATAGGTCTCGCGGAAAAGTTTGTACTCGCGGTGCTGCCACAGATCATTATCTTCGACACGCCACTCTGTCTCAATGTTTTCACGGATATCACGGATACGCTTCTCCTGCTCTTCTTCGTCAATATCAAGGAAGAGCTTGAGGATCAGATAGCCTCCGTCACGGAGCTGCCGCTCGAACTCATTGACGGAGCGGATACGGTTTTTGTATTCGTCCTTGGTGATCTCCCGGCCCATCAGTTTCTGCACACAATCCTCCATCCACCCGGAATCATAGATCATGATCTTGCCGTTTTCAGGGATATGTCTGAAGTATTGATAGAGGAAAGGATAACGCGACTTTGCTTCCGGATCGATCCTGTGAGTAGTTACGTTGTAAAAACGCGGGTCAAGCTCGCTTATGATCTGATTGATCAGGTTTCCTTTGCCGGCAGTGGCCCACCCCTCCACCAGCACAATGACAGGAAGGCCCTTATCGCGGATCTTCTGCTGCTGCGTCATAAGTTTTTCACGCAGAGCCTTGAGTTCAGCTTTACGGTTTCTTTTTTCTTCCTGCTTGTCTTTTTTCTCTTCCTTTGCCATACGCAGCTCCTTCCTTTCGCAGTTTATATACGTCTTGCCTTTATGCTAAAAAGTTTTTCCCGCTTGTTTTTTTTATTATACCTTATTCCCCACTGTTGGGGGTAATTAAAAAAGGCTTTCGGTCATTATTCCGAAAACCATTTGTGAAAAACATTTATATCGCTGCAGATCCTTTTTCCAGATCTGCGAATGGCCCCGGCAATATATCACCTGTCCGCTCATCGCCGTAACAGTCCGTATCAAAGACCAGATCCGAACCGTCCGGAGCCTCGAAGCGCTGCTCCGGCTCGAAAGCCTTGCCCAGTATATCTGTAGTTATCACACGGCACTTCCCATTCTTCTCCTGTCTGCAGGCCTGAGCTCCGTTAAGATAGATATTGCCCTCCGCCCATACCGGCAGCCTGCCGAAGTGAACTCTCTCCAGTTCTGACATGTTTGCCGGTCTTGAAAAGTCGAACTGCGAATACCATTCCTCATACGTCGGGAAATCATCGAACACCCAGGTCCCGACCCGGCGATTCTCATACTCACAGCCATCATCGGTATCGTGAAGAATGATGGCATCATCCACAGGCCACTTCTGCATGAAAATGTTATTGTAGAACCTGTTGTCGCCATGCAGGATGGTCATGAATCCCATGACCTCCGTGCGATGCGGTATGTGATACGGCGTGTATCTCCAGTCCGTACCTGCCCCCACGCAGGTAAAAGCTCCGCATATGAGATTATGCACCATTGCTATCCCCTGCGCGGCAAAGCGCAGACTCACC
Organism: uncultured Eubacteriales bacterium; assembly: GCA_902786855.1. Classification (GTDB taxonomy): domain Bacteria; phylum Bacillota; class Clostridia; order Peptostreptococcales; family Anaerovoracaceae; genus Crickella. The sequence goes on from CADAEH010000020.1 coordinate 31,531, forward strand.
TCTGACAGCAGAATGTTGTTATCGATAATAGTCGGTCCGTGGCTGACTTCAACGAACAGGTCCTGTGACATCATGCCGCCTTTGAGCTGTTTGACTCCCCGCGGGCGCTGGTTGTCGTGCAGATAGTTGCAGCTTATTCTTGTGCCCTGAGCTTCCCAGTCGCACCATATCCCCATCGTACAGTGGTGGATGTGATTCCTACGGATAATGACATCTATGGCCGCATGCAGTTTTATACCTGCGATCTCAGCCCCGCCAAGTTCCATCATATTGTTTATATGGTGGATGTGGTTGTCCTCGATCACGCTGAAGACGGACCCCATGCGTCCTATGATGCCGCCCTGCTGGCAATGGTGTATGTCATTGCGCCTTATGATATGCCCGCCTATGTTTTCCTTGAGCCATCCATGATACTGCCCGCGGCACACAGCATCCCTTTCCATCTGCGTAGGGCTTTTGACATACTTTGTCGTAAAATAATTATCGTTTTCAGGATCATAATAACGACCCAGCGATATGCCCGCGCACTTGCTGTTAACTATTTCGCAGTCCTCTATTATCCAGCCCTTGCTCCAATGCGGTCCGATCATGCCATCCTGGAAAGCCGCAGGAGGCGCCCATGTCGTGGCTGCCTTTTCGATCCTGAATCCTCTGACAGTGATATAATCTATCCCGGTTTCAGAAGGCCAGAAGCACTCCCTTCTGACGTTGATCTCTATATTTTCAGTATTCGGATCCTGCCCATGAAAGTTCGCATATATAACGGTCTCACCGTGTTCTTCATCCTGCTCCGCATACCATTTCATATGGGAGTTTTCCGGGTCCCAGCTGACATCGCTGATCTCTCCTCTTATGCAATCCTCGAGACAGGATGTCTCATACATGGCTTCGCCGTTAAGATACACGCATCCTGTATGCTTGTCCGCCCGGGCAAAATACCAGTCGCCATACACGAGCGTCGTGTACGGATTGTATTCGCCGAACAGGGAGTTCTTTACCCTTGTTACCCAGACATTTCCCGAATACCTTTCCCAGCCGGTGATTCGCTCCGCTCCGGTGATGACCGCTCCAAGAGGCTCAGTACTGACATAGGTGATCCTGCCGGTCTCTGTACCGGGATTTGCCGGATCGACCAGCTCACGATAGATCCCCGGCGCTACCCTGATAGTGTCGCCCGGTACAGCTATAGCAGCAGCCTCACTTATTTTTCTGAACGGTCTAGTCTGACTGCCATCTCCGTCGGTTTTAGTTTTTACATCTACATATATGTCCATCACACCCGAGCTCCTCTTCCTTTCATTTCAGCCAGATATGTATTGTCACATAGATTGTACATCAGGAATCACCGCGCGAGGTAACATTTTGTGACCTCACCAGATTATCCAATCCCGTTTTACGGGTGTCGCTTTCAGCTTACACCCGGATTCGAACCCGCCTTGGTTCTTACGTCGAGGATTCGATCTCTATCATGTCGCTCCAATGAACGGTTCCAGAGCCTCTGTTCTGATTTACTCCAATTATTTATCACTTTCCTCCATAGGGATGCGCAGTGAGAATGTGCTTCCCTTTCCCGGGGCACTCTCTACCGACACACTACCTCCATGTAACTCGGCGATCTCTTTTACCATGGCAAGGCCCAAGCCACTGCTGCCGTTCTCGCCCCGTGAAGGATCTGCCTGCCAGAACCTCTGCCATATCTTGTCCTGATTTTCCGGAGAGATTCCTATGCCATTGTCCTTAACACTCAGAACAGCCATCTCCCCATCACGCCCAAGCGACAGCCTTACATACCCGTTTTCTCTGCCGTATTTATACGCGTTCTGCAGAAGGTTATATATGGCGCGTGAGATGAGTGACGCGTTGAAGCTGCATGTGATCCCGTCTTCGATATAAGTCTCGAGCAGTATCCCTCTGTTGTCCTGCGGAACGAAACCCTCTGTTGTCAGGCCAATGAACTCGCTGAAGTCTCCTTTTCTCAGTGGATATTTCTCCGTACCCTGCTGCAGCCTTGTGATCCCTAGAAGATCCTCTATGAGAGCGGACATGCGCTGCCCTTGCTGCTCTATATGCCCGATTGACGCAAGGTATTCCTCTGCGGTCCTCTCCTTTCGCTTCGCGTGATCACACTCAGCGAGTATCACGGACGTAGGCGTCCTGAGCTCATGCGATGCATCAGAAGTGAACTGGCGCTCAGCTTCAAACAGCTTCTCAAGCCTCTCGAACATCCTGTCGAAGGATCCCGCAAGCTGCTTCATCTCCTTCGGCCCCTTCGTGAGGTTTATTCTGTCTGTCAGATCATCCGCGTCATTGATGGAATTTGCGGTTTCGACTATCTTTTCGATCGGCCTGAACGTGCGGGATGAGATCCACAGCGCGCCAAGGAATGTGATGATCAGTATGATCGGAAGTATGATCACAGTCAGTCTGAGTATTATGTCGGTAATCCCCTGGTGGCTGTCAGTCAGTGTTACGCCTCTTATCCAGAGCCCCGAAACCTCCATGTCCACATACGTGTCATACAGGTAGAATTCGCGGCCACCCGATGTGACTGTTCTTATCTGGTTTGCCACGAAAGGCTCGCCGGAGAAGTCCATGTCATCCTTGTCCGCGGAGAGCAGCAGCTCCCCATTGGTGTTGTAGAAAGAGCAGTAAACGCCACGCTTATAGACCGACAGATCGTCCCATTCAAAAGTTCCACGGTCAAATTCGACATCGTTTGCATTGTCTATTACGACATCGACAAGATATGCTGCTGGGTCTTCAGGCAGACTGTGCCTGTTTATGACCAGCACAAACACAAGCACCATAATCGATACCAGCAGCACCATGAATGTGACCCAAAGGGCAAGTCTTAGTTTCGCGGACATTCTCAATCATCCTCCCTGAGAACCCAGCCGGTTCCCCTCACCGTATGGATGAGCTTTTTGTCAAAGCCTTTATCTATTTTGCGGCGGAGATATCCGATGTATACATCTACCACATTCGTCCCGCCTTCATAGTCGAAATTCCAGAGATTATCTTCTATCATCTCACGTGACAGCACAACCCCACGGTTGCGGATCATATACTCGAGCAGGGCGAATTCCTTTGATGTCAGCTCGATTGTCTCTCCCGCGCGGACTACCGTCCTCGCAGAAGTGTCTACAGTCAGGTCCGCAATAGAATACTCATCGGTTTTGTTTCCGGTGTATTTGCGTGCCATCACCTTTACAACAGCACGGAGCTCATCAAAGCTGAACGGCTTGGTAAGATAGTAATCTCCACCGGCTCCGAGCCCGGCCACCTTGTCAGCTACACTGTCCCTTGCAGTAAGAAATAGTACCGGAGAAATACACCCCTCGGCCCTTAACTTCTCAACTACGGCAAAGCCGTCCATCTTAGGCAGGTTCACGTCGAGTATTATCACGTCGTAATCCACTGCAAGAGCGTAATCCAAAGCTTCACGCCCGTCAAAGCAGCTGTCGACGCTGTACTTTTCATCTTTCATAGCCTCGCTGATAAGGCGGTTCATGTTTTTCTCGTCTTCTACTACAAGGATCCTCATTTTTTGTGGTCTTTCTTACGCATCGCATGTGCTCCAGTGTGCAGGTGGCATCATGCCAGCCTTCGATTATAAAAATAATTCTACCTTATAATTCTAAGAATTCAATTAGTCGAATGTTGTTTATGGAACTGCACAATTCTTCAATTTTTTACCAGTTTCTAATAATTCTCTTAATTTTGGGTTCTATACTACAACCATCAGATGAAATCAGAGCACCGTCAGCACAGGCCGGAGCTTAAAGGATAAAAAACAACTCAAAGATAAAGGAGGAAAATGAAATGATGAACAGCTTTACAACAATCTATACAATCATCACAAAGGCAGCAGCTGAAGCAGGTATCAGGGATACCGAGGAGTACAAGATAAAAATCGTCGGCAGAGACAGTGACATGCTCGAGTTTGAGCTGGAAACCGAATGGACTGTGACTACTTGCTACGCAGATATGGAGTCCACACAGATTCTCGGCCTCATGACAGAAAACAAGTCCCTCGAAAAACTTATCGATGGGACCGTCGAGGTAAGAAGAATTAACCACACGCCTTTTAAGGCAGCTTAACAAGCCAACACCACAGTCACGCATAATGGAAGATCCCTGCCGTGGGCAACAGCCCGGCAGGGATCTTCCATTGGAGCGGGTGAAGGGAATATCCGGCCGTCAAGGACGCCTTCGGCGCCGCTTGCAGCGGTCTTCGATCCTTGACTGCCGTTTTCCGGGTGTGGAAATCAGTATACACCCGGATGCGAACCCTCCCGGTTTCCTTACGTCTCGGGTTCGATCCTGTCATGTCGCTCCACGAAAAATGCCTCCCGTTGGGAGGCTTTTCGTGGAGCGGGTGAAGGGATTCGAACCTGTGACCCTCAGTGATTGCAACGGGTTGCGGGCTCACTGTTTTGAAAAACCCACGAAATAGCTCGAAAACCTCCAGACCGCTCATGTACTGCTTTTTAAAATCTCCAGATATGGAAAACGGGATCCTGACTGAATGCCAGAATCCCGGTCTATGGAGCAGGTGAACAGAATCGTTTTTGTAGATGCTAGTATTTCCAACACCTACAGGGAACCTGATACGTTTTCCTCCAATTATTACTCTATTTCCTCCAACTGTTTATATCCTTTGCTTAGAATATAACTGTTTACAAGGAAAAGTGACTAATGGTCTGTTTTTTCATTTGGATTTAGAAGATTGTGTGTATATTGGCCTGTGATGATTGAAGCGTATTGGATCGGGTGCTATCATTCACCTGTATTAATCAGATTATGAAAGAAAGGAATAACTATGAACGAGGTTAACAGACCACGGAAACCGCTGCTTATCTTCTATATAGCAGTTCTCCTGATCCTGTTCCTGTGGAACTCCATGATCTTTCCGATGGTTGCAGAACAGGAAATCAAGGAAGTAGACTACGGCACCTTCATGACCATGACTGAGAAGAATCAGATCGGTAAGGTGCAGATTGGGAGCAATAAGATCCTTTTTACAAACAAGGACGGATCGAAGACATACAAGACGGGCATCATGAATGACCCTGATCTCGTCAACAGGCTCCATGCATCCGGAGCTGAGTTCACCAGCGAGATCGTTGAGGAGATGTCGCCGGCGGCAAGCTTCTTCCTGAACTGGATACTGCCGATAATCATTTTCGTTGTGCTAGGTCAGTATCTGAGCAGAAGGATGATGGACAAGGCAGGCGGCGGCCCGGGATCGATGATGTTCAACCTGGGCAAGAGCAATGCCAAGGTGTATGTAAAATCATCTGACGGAATCAAATTCAGCGATGTCGAGGGTGTCGATGAGGCAGAGGAAAACCTTCAGGAGATCGTAGACTACCTGCATAATCCGGAGAAGTACCGTGAGATCGGAGCTTCGATGCCTAAGGGCGTACTGCTCGTAGGCCCTCCGGGAACAGGTAAGACCATGCTCGCCAAGGCTGTAGCCGGCGAAGCTGACGTACCGTTCTTCTCGATGTCAGGCTCTGAGTTCGTTGAGATGTTCGTCGGCATGGGAGCATCAAAAGTGCGTGACCTGTTCAGGCAGGCCAAGGAGAAGGCTCCGTGTATCGTATTCATAGATGAGATCGATGCTATCGGTCAGAAGAGAAACAGCGGAAATCTCGGCGGCAATGACGAGAGAGAACAGACTCTGAACCAGCTTCTGACTGAGATGGACGGATTCGAGGGCAACAGCGGAGTAATCATCCTCGCTGCGACCAACCGTCCGGAATCACTCGACCCTGCGCTCACAAGACCGGGACGTTTTGACAGAAGAGTACCTGTCGAGCTGCCTGACCTGCAGGGAAGAGAAGCCATCCTAAAAGTACATGCCAAGAAGGTCAAGGTCGAGGACAACATCGACTACAGCGCTATCGCAAGAGTGGCATCCGGCGCATCCGGTGCTGAGCTTGCCAATATAGTAAATGAGGCAGCTCTCAAAGCTGTCCGCGACGGGCGCAAGGCTGCAAGCCAGACCGACTTCGAGGAGAGCATCGAGGTAGTCATCGCAGGATACCAGAAGAAGAATTCAATCCTTACTGACCAGGAGAAGAAGATAGTTGCCTATCACGAGATCGGCCATGCGCTGGTCGCTGCAAAGCAGACCAATTCAGCTCCTGTCCAGAAGATCACGATCATCCCGCGTACTTCGGGAGCTCTCGGATATACTCTCCAGGTCGATGAAGGCAACCACTACCTCATGAACAAGGAAGAGCTCGAGAACAAGATCGCAACTCTCACCGGCGGACGTGCCGCAGAGGAAGTTGTATTCGGCTCAGTGACGACAGGTGCTTCGAACGATATCGAGCAGGCTACCAAGCTGGCGAGAGCGATGATCACCCGCTACGGCATGAGTGATGACTTCGACATGGTCGCTATGGAGACAGTTCAGAACCAGTATCTCGGCGGAGACACTTCGCTCGCATGCTCGGCAGAGACACAGGCTAAGATCGATGAGAAGGTCGTTGAACTTGTCAAGCAGCAGCATGAGAAGGCTGTACAGATCCTGACAGAGAACAGAGAGAAGCTCGACGAACTTGCAGCTCACCTGTATGAGAAGGAGACGATCACAGGCGAGGAGTTCATGAACATTCTCAACAGCTGATCAGAGATAGAAATTATTTGAAAGATGACGCTACAGATTATTTATACGATTCTTGAATATTTTCTCGTATTCTCATTCCTCGGATGGTGTGTCGAGGTGGCATATCAGGCGGTGAGCAAGGGGCTGGTTGTCAACAGAGGATTTCTGAACGGCCCCGTATGCCCGATATACGGATTCGGAGTGCTGGCGGTGTTTTTCCTGCTTCAGATAACGGGTGAGGGAGAATTCTATGAGCAGAACGCGCTCAAGGTGTTCCTCTTCGGAGTCGTCCTTGCGACGGCTGTTGAACTGTTCGGCGGGTGGATCCTGGATAAGGCATTCCACGCGAGATGGTGGGACTATTCGGACAGGCCTTTCAATCTGAACGGGATGCTGAGCAGCGTTCTTGAACGCATCCCGCAGAATATAGGGTGGGCGCTTATAGGAATCTTCTCAGTAACATACATCGCGGACTTTGCTGTTTCAGTCAGTGTAATGATAGGACTCAACAAGCGTATGGCTGAGATCGATGAGATGCAGAGACGCATGCGCGTTGTCAGCAATGAACTTAGCAACCAAATCGGAACCAGGACCCTTGAGACCAAGCAGCGCGTTGATGACGCGAAGGTCCAGGCTTCGCTTGCGGGTGCTGAGGCAATAGAGCATATTTCAGCTGCCAGGACTGAAGCAAGAGAGGCGATCGAGACAAGCAAAGCTGAGACTCTGGCTCAGATGGCGGTATCACGTGCCGAACTTACGGTTAAGCGTAAAGCACTCGAAGAGCGCATTCTGAGCAGCAGGCATTTCGGAGCAGGGAGACTGCTGCGCGCTTTCCCGCAGATGAAGCACCATAAGTACGCCCTTCCTTTGACTTGTGGAACTTGTCATCGTTCTGCTGTGACTCAAGAATTGCTGCGTATTCTTTTCTGGTCAGGAAGATATATGGTCTGAACTGGTCAAGGCTTTCTTCAAAGCGCTTTTCCATTTTCCACTGAGGGTGCTTTGAAGCTATGGCGTATTTACAGCCATGAAGTTTTGCCCCATATTCAGTGACCAGATTTACTGCCTGATATTGCATTCTTCCATTAACATAAAGTGATGCCTCGTTCTTAACGATCTTGATATCATTTGTGTTTTCTTTCCTTGTCCGCGTGTAACTTCCGTAGGTTTGTATTCATTGAGCGTTGGATGCCATTCCGCCGCGAGCTCCGGATCTGTAGTAGCTAAATCATTTTTTCCTGGAACAACCACTCTGTTAGCACAACATGGGCAGCCCTTTCCGTTTGCTCGGTTATATATTTGAGCGCTCCATATATGATCACACTTATGGCATTTCCATGACACTTCCACATGACTTCCTCTACCAACTTTTGTCGGATCAACTCCAGTGTTACTGTCATAGTCCCAATCCTCCATTAGATCAGGTAGTATTGTAGGTAAATCATTGACACCACTTACTATGACTTTTCCCGAACATAAGGGACATCCATTTCTATAATCTCTTGTCCGGTCACAAATTGCAGCGCTCCATTTATGACCGCATTTATGACATTTCCAGCTTACTATTTCTCCGCTACCGTTGGTGTAGTATTCAGGTCCATGCTCATTTGCCTCATAGTCCCAATCAAGCAAACACCATTCTTTGTCTAAAGATCCACGCTTAGAAAGCAGCGTATCTTTCTTTGTAACCTTTCTTTTGCCAGTTGCGCATTTATCGCATCCATCAGACGATTGCTGGTGTCCACATTCGTCTGCTTGGCAAATGTGTTGAGAGAACCCCTGGTGAAGAGTTCGAGTTCAAGTGCCAGTGAGTGTGCCTCCGGTTCTGGCTGCTTCAGGAGTTCCTCTCTGAAATCCTGAAGCGTTGGCGGAGTACCCATATAGTTTCCCTGTTTGTAGTAGCGGTACACGTTCTCCGTGCAGCGGTCGATGATAGACTGCTGTCCCTTCTGGAATTTATGCCCCGCTACTATCTGCTCACAGAGCGACTGCAGGAACTGCGACTTCTCGATTATAGGATCCGTCTCGCCGTAGTCTCTCGACATATCCATCGCATTTATGTGATTTGGTGATGTCGCAGATATCTCGATAACGGATCCTCCCATCGCCTTTACAAGCGGACTGTATTCACGCTCCGGATCGACTATAAGCTTTCCTTCTTCGTTACAGATGATTGCAACATCATCATATCTCGGATCGGTCTCAGAATGGAAAGGCATATACTCCTGTATCAGGCCACCTACCAGTTCCTGCATAGACTCAAGATCATCATCGATTTCGACCACTTCAGCTGTCTCGCCGGGCTTGCAAAGTATCACCCTGAGCATCTCTGTTTCATTATTTTCTGTCATTTAGATCACTCTCCTTCCGTATTTATTGCAAAGAAAAAGGCTCGACCTCTGACTGCAGATCAAGCCATGTAAATATTCTTTTCTTACTTTAGTTTCACTTAAGGTGCAGGAGTTACTCTATGCTTGTCAAACGAAATACGACAAACTTCTTCATAAAAACCTTCCATATAAATACCTTAAATACCAACGGCATCAACAGCTCTGTCAGAGATTAGTTCTCGGCAGAGCTGCTGTCATTGTCAGTAATAAACTTTGATACTAGAGAAACTTATTTCCATGTTTTGAGTTCACCTATGTAATCGCCATTCACGTATATATATGGGCTGGCTTCTCCTTCGCTGCCATAGTATTCTTCCCTGCCTGCCAGTAACTTGAAGA
>CADAEH010000021.1 GCA_902786855.1 uncultured Eubacteriales bacterium
ACCGATGTATTAGCTTTGTAAGGAGCCGTATGCGGGAAAGCCGCACGTACGGATCTGAGAGGGGTTCGGGGAGTAATCCCCGTTCCTACTAAACAGCAAGTAACCATTTGAACGTCAAACATGACGATGGGATACGAGCTTCAGTCATCGATCCGTTACTTACAACATGCGGCGGCCACTTCAATGTGGCCGCCTTTCGATTACCCGGATTCGCAGGAAATCGTTGATGCCTGCTGAGCAGCTGGCAGCTCGGCATACAGTTAACTGCTCGCACATCGGTGCCGTACTGTGTTATCATTGTTTTGTTGAGCAGCCGCATCGGCAAAATGAATGAGTGATTTGAGGCAGCGGTGCATTGAACGAGCTGCCGGAGGAAATGATATAATGAAATCGAAATATGGGATTTTTCTTTTTGCGCTTTTTGCTGTCTGCTGCGGTCTGCTTGCGTTCAGAAGCCTGACAGGAGACTCGGTGGATATGGGTCCGCTTGAAGAAGATGAGAAGATCTCCATTGATTTTCCGGACAATATAGCGGGCTTCACTACAACGGACCTTTTCGGGAATGAAGTGACAAGTGCTGTTTTTGCCGAAAAAGATGTGACTCTTGTAAATATCTGGGGCACTTTCTGTGACCCCTGCATTGAGGAACTGCCAGACCTGCAGGAACTCAGTGAATCGATGCCTGAAAATGCTCAGCTGATAGGGATCGTGGGCGATGTAAAAAGTGCGAGAAACGATGAATATGTTGAAGCGCTGAGTCTCGTTGGGAAAAACGGGATCACATATACCAACCTGCTTGCAGACAGATCCATGAAATTCATGGATAAGATCATGTTCGTCCCTACGACTGTTCTGGTCGACTCGGAGGGAAATGTGATTGGCGAGCCGATCATAGGCAGCGAAGTCGATGAATATAAGAAAGCACTGGCAGATTACCTGAACAAGTAATATGACACCCAATGTGTAAGGCGGATATGATTCCGCTTTGACATATGTCCAGCAAGGAGCTGAAAAAGAATGAAGCTTTTGATCATACGGCACGGAGATCCGGATTACAAAAATGACTCTCTGACAGATAAAGGCTGGCGCGAGGCGGAGTACCTTGCAGAACTTTTGGCGAAAAAGTTCGAAAAACAGGGCACAACGTACTTTTACACTTCGCCATATGGCCGGGCACAGGATACCGCATCCCTGACCCTCAAAAGACTCGGCCGTACTGCCGAGGTGATGCCATGGCTCAGAGAGTTTGATGTATTCATTCACAGGCCGGATGACCCGGGCAGGATGCGTATCCCCTGGGACTGGCTCCCGCAGGACTGGACTGCGGATCCGAAGCTGTATGAGAAAGATCAATGGTATGAGAATGAACGTATAGCTCCGTCTGAGGTCTGGGCTGAATATCGCAAGGTGGCAGAGGGCTTAGACGCTTTGCTGGCAAAACACGGCTACCGGCGGGAAGGCGGATACTATCGTGCAGAGAGACCTAACAGAGACACGATCGTGCTGTTTTGCCACTTTGGAGTGAGTTCTGTACTGCTGAGCCACCTCTGGAATGTTTCACCAATGGTCGTCTGGCACGGCTTTTGCGCTCTGCCTACATCCATTACAACGCTTGTGACAGAAGAGCGCCGTAAAGGGATCGCTTCATTCAGGATGCTGGCTTACGGAGAAACGACGCATCTGTATGTTAATGGCGAATCTCCGTCATTTTCTGCGAGATTTTGCGAATGCTATGATGACGATACAAGGCATGATTAGGTAGATAGGGGATCAGGATCAGGTAAACAGGAAAACGCCTTTGATCGCCAAAAATCGCTATAGCTGTAGAAATAGAATAAAGGATGAAAAACGAATATGAGCGATATAAAAACATGCGTCGACTGCGGCCTGCTGAATTGCTATAAAAGGGATAAAGAGTATCCGGACTTTTGCCTGACCACTGGTCTGACACAGGAGACGATAGACAAGGTGTGGGCTCTTTATGAAGAAGAAGAGAACCGGAAGGTTTCGGTCACCTCTGCCCGGATCGAAAACGAGTTTTACGGAAAATATACGAGAGTCGAGGAAGTGATCGAGTTTGCACGGCAGATGGGTTACAGGAAGATCGGCATCGCGACATGCATCGGCCTGATCGATGAAAGCCGCATACTGGCACGTATCCTCAGGAAAAACGGCTTTGAAGTTTACTCTGCTGTATGCAAGATCGGTTCTTTTGCGAAGGCCGATGTCGGTGTTCTCCCTGAAGATATCACCAGAACGGGAGCCGTAATGTGCAATCCTATCATGCAGGCAGAGGTGCTGAATCAGGCTGGAACAGACTTCAATGTCGTAATGGGTCTGTGTGTAGGACATGACAGCCTGTTCTATAAGTACTCCGAGGCACTGGTAACGACTTTGGTCGCAAAAGATCGGGTTTTGGCGCATAATCCGGTCGGAGCTTTGTATCAGGCAGGAGCATATTACAAGAAGCTTCTGGCGGATAAAGAAGATAAGAAATAAGTATTTTACGGGAAGTGTTAGCATGTTGTACATTATCAGACACGGACAGACAGAACTGAATACGAAGATGTTGATGCAGGGGAGGAGTGATCATCCGCTCAACGAGACCGGACTGGCTCAGGCCGAGGAAGCTGCAGGGCGTTTTGCTGCGATGGGAGTAAAGATAGACAAAGTGTATTCGAGCCCTCTGATCAGAGCTTTGCAGACAGCCAAAGCGATCGCTCCTGAAGCGGAGCTCGTAATCGATGACCGGCTGATCGAAATGGACTACGGCCCATATGAGGGGATGGATCTGAAAAATCCTGCACCGGAAGTCCTGGATTTCTTCAAGGACTTTGTGAATGTGCCGGCGCCCGAAGGGATGGAGCCGCTTCCTGATGTAGTTGAAAGGCTGGGCGTTTTTCTCGAAGAGATCCGGGAAGAAGCAAAAGATATCAATATTCTTATATCGACGCATGCCATCGCGATGAAAGGTGCGCTGGAATACCTGACACCGGATTCACATGGCAGCTACTGGTCCAAATACATAGGAAACTGTGAAGTATATGTTGCAGAGGCGGATAATGGCGATTTTTCCGTGCCTGTGCGATTTGAGGATGGCGAATAAGTGCGCATAGATCATGCTACAGAGCGGAATAGCGAATAAGCGCGTATAAATAAAGAGGGGACAGGATCATGAGAGAGATAATCAGAGACACATCATTAGATGCGGACAGACACCTTGGTATTCTTGAGGTGTGGTATCCGGACCGCAGCGAGTGGGACACGGAAGCTTTCAACGCGCTCAAGGCTAAGGAACTCGAGGCTATCAGGGAAGAAGGTGCTGAGTACGACAGGGAGACATGGTTCAGGCAGGAGCCATATTTCAGATATTTCAGAAAGTTCAAGAAAACGAGTCCTGTGATGATGCAGGTCGAGTCGTTTTTGCTTAAGGGAAGGCCTTTCCCGGATGGGCGATACAACAACGCGGTCGCTTTTCTTACAGAGCTGAAGACGAGGTGCCTCCTGGGGTCGCACGATGCGGACATGATAGAGGGTGATCTTGTGATCTACAAGGAGACTGAGAAAACATCTTTCCCGAGTATCCACGGCGGAGAAGCCCACAGCTATCCGGGCGATGTGACATGCAGAGATGACAGATCCATCGTAGTCAGCATGATCGCAGGCGCTGACAGCAGGACCTGCCTCAGAGATGATAGCGAACATGTGCTGTATTTTGCGTTCGGCACGCCGGGGATGGCGGCTGAGACGCTGAAAACTTATCTTGACCAGGTCGAGCAATATGTAAAAGTGCTGGCGCCAAAAGCCGAAACAAAGCTGCATCTCTACTAAACGGTTTTGTAACGGCCTTGAAAAGTCCGAAAATGGTTCTGGATAAAACCGGATAAACGGTTGCAAAACGGTTGCGCATGGGATAAAATATAACCGCGGAAATCCCCGCGGTTTTGATTTTGCGTGATCTGCGCAACAGAGATGTATTGAAATAAGCGTGATCCGGAGGGATCAAGAGGAAGATACCATGACGATTCAGGAGATGAGGGATGTAAAAGAACGGACCGGGCTCAGCAACAAGGCGCTTGCTGCTCTTGCCGGCGTGCCTCTCGGAACAGTGCAGAAGGTGCTCAGCGGAGAGACCAAGGCGCCGAGACACAATACTGTTATGGCTATCAGCGAGGCGCTTGAGCGAGCACTGGATGATATTGAGCAGTACAGAAAGCAACTTTCCACCGATCCTGATCTCAGCGGGACGATGCACCTGCGTGAAGACAGTTCCGCATTCCGGTATAAGGGCGGCGGTTCAGATATCCCGGATGTTATCGAGGACGCCTGGACACGCAGCTGGCGCAGGCAGGGCACTTATACAGTAAAAGATTATGAAATGATCCCTGACGGAGTGAGGGTAGAACTCATTGACGGCGTGATATATGACATGGATGCGCCTACCCTGACTCATCAGCTTATTGCGGGATATATATATAAGGAAATGTTCAACTTCGGCGAGCGAAGCGGTAAAAAGAACTGCATGCCTGTCATTGCACCATATGATGTGCAGCTCAACAAAGATGACAGAACAATGGTGCAGCCTGATGTCCTTGTTATCTGCAACAGAGACGGAAGGGATATCAGTAAAAGATTGTATGGAGCCCCTGATTTTGTGCTGGAGGTCCTTTCGCCTGCGACCAAGGCCAAGGATCTTATAATAAAGTCCGGGAAATATGCCGCAGCAGGAGTCCGGGAATGCTGGCTTGTCGATCCGGAGTCTCAGGAAGTGCTGGTATATGACTTCGAAAATCTTCGATTTCCTGAGACATATACTTTTAACGACACAGTTCCCGTGATCATTTCAGGCGGAGAACTGACAATAGACTTTAAGTCGATCAGAGAATATCTGGAGAATATCTTACAGTAGTCATTGAACAAGAGCCATTGAACAGGCAAAAACATTTACCCGAACATCATATAGCAGGTTGTTGTATAATAGCTTACAATCTCCAGCCGCCGGGAAAGCCCACTACTTTAGTGGTGGGATGAAAGGCGGCAAATAATCAAAGAAAGGAGGACACAAAATGCTGACCTACCGGTTCAAGCTGTATAAATCTAAGAATGACAAGTATCTCGAAGCATACAACAACATCGCGTGCGAGATATGGAACCACTGCATCGCACTTGAAAGAAGATACTATCGTCTATTTGGTAAACATCAGAACAAGTATGCGCTGATGAAGCATCTGACGAAGCTGAAGAGACTTCCGAAATATGCACACTGGAAGAAGCTCAATTCTCAAGCGATACAGAATGTTGTAGAGCGCATCGACAGGTCGTATAAAGCGTTCTTCGATCATGTGAAGCAGAAGAAAGGCGGACGCAAGTCGCCGCCTCACTTTTGCAAAAAAAAGAACTATAAGTCGTTCACACTCAAACAGACGGGCTACGTCATAGACGGCAATTCTGCCTATATCATGGGTAGGAGATATAAGCTCTTCAAGTCTCGCAATATAGAGGGCGCCATCAAGACCGTGACTGTAAAGAAGATGCCGACAGGAGACTGGTATCTCTGCGTCACAACGGATCACGAAGCGAAACGAAACTATGCGCGAACAGGTAACTCTGTCGGCATGGACTTCGGCTTCAAAGACTTTCTGGTCCTGAGTGACTCTGTGAAGATACAGTCACCTGAGTATCTGAAACAGTCGCTTTCAGAGCTGAAGCGCCTGTCGAGGAACCTCTCGTTGAAGACAGAAGGTTCCCGCAACTACGAAAAAGTAAAACGTCAGCTTGCAAAGCTGCACGAGCATATCGCATCACAGCGGCGGGACTTCTTCTTCAAGCTCGCCAACGATCTTTGCCGTAAGTACGACATCATAGGCATCGAGGATCTGAGCCTCAAGGGCATGCAGGCTTTATGGGGACGCAAAGAATCCGACCTTGCGTACGGAGAGTTTGTACAGATCCTCGAGTATGTAGCCGCGTCTGCAGATAAGAAAGTCGTTAAGATCGACAGATGGGCGCCGTCCACGAAGACATGCTCCGAATGCGGCTGCCGTGTAGAGCTGTCGCTGAAAGACAGGACGTGGATATGTCCGCACTGCGGAGCTGTCCACGACAGGGACGTCAACGCAGCTATAAACATCAGAAATCTCGCCCTTGCGGCGTAGATACGTTAACGCTAAACAGTGAGGTGGGGCGTCACCTCATATCGGAGAGGAGTAAGACGCGCATGTATAAGAGTCATGGCGCTTCCTCGATAATGATAAGAATCCCACGGTTTTAACCGTGGGAGTACGTCAAAATAACCGCAAAAGAACGCATATGACATCCCAATAGGTTGTTAGAAATATATAATAATTTGAATTAGGAAGGAAACAATAGAACACAGTATGAGAGACGATATCATGAAAGTTGCGGTCCTGATAGACGCAGAGAACATTTCGTTTAAATACGCAAAACTTATTCTCGACGAAGCGAGCCGCCATGGCACAGTTGTATGCCGCAGGATATATGGAGACTGGTCCGAACAGTCACTTTCTTCGTGGAAAAACGCCATTATGGAATACTCGTTCAATGCTATCCAGCAGTTCCACAATACCAAGGGAAAGAATTCTTCAGACTCGGCACTCATCATCGATGCGATGGATCTGATGCATGAAGCGAATTATCAGTGTATGTGCATCGTTTCCTCTGACAGCGATTTCTCCAAACTCGCCTCAAGGCTGAGGGAGTCCGAGATCTATGTCATTGGCATGGGAGAGATGAAGACACCTGTATCATTCCGTAGTTCCTGCGACAAGTTCCTGTATCTGGATGTACTGCTCAACAAGTACAAAGAAGCTGAAATGAAGGCCAGAGAGAAAGCTAGGTCAACCAGAAATTCCGGACAGCCGAAGCCTGCTGATGAAGAGGAAAACGGTCTGAACATGTCTGTCATCGTCAATGAGATAGACAATATCATTTCCAATGAGTCTGCGGAAGACGGCTGGATCATGCTCTCCGATCTCGGAAACAAGCTCAGCCAGAAGTCGCCGGATTTCGACGTCCGTAACTTTGGCTTCTCCAAGCTCTCAGGGCTTATCAACAGCCTGAAAGGCTACGAGCTCAGAGGTGAAGTGCAGCCGGGAGCTAATTCGGCTTCAAAGGTATTCTATGTCAGGAAGAAAGACTGATAATCAGCCGATATATGACGACCGATATTGATGCTTCAAGAAAAAAGAAAATACATTTTCTGATAACACTCGCTGTGATGGTGTTCATTTTCACCCAGTCAGCTCTCCCCGGAAAGATCTCAGGTGCGGAGAGCAGTACTGTAGTGAGACTGGTCATCTGGCTTGCAGATGCTTTGGGTATCCCGGGATTCACTGAGCTGGATGCGGACATTATCCACACTGTGGTCAGGAAGATGGCACATTTCCTTGAGTATATGCTGCTGGGCGGATGCCTGATGGTCAACACACATGACTGGTATGAGGAAAAGAAAAAGGATGCCGGACAGCAAGGCGCATGGTGGCTTGTTCTTATCTCATTGGCGGCAGGTGCTGTATATGCATCGACCGACGAGCTCCATCAGTATTTCGTACCTGAAAGAGCCTGCTCATTGAGAGATGTATGCATCGATTCTGCCGGAGTTGCAGTAGGAGCGATCCTGATTCACTTGCTGTGGCTGAGGCACATCAGAGGCAGTGATCAGAAAAGAGCATGATCAGCGGTTTTGTTCGAACCGTTTTAGCAAGATATGAAAAAAGGACAAGAGCAGAAAAGTTCGAATAATGGCGAAAGTCGCGGCGGAAGCGGGCGCCGGCTCGCTGCTGTTATCGTGCTCTTGCTCCTGATCGGGATATTCTGGTTCGTTGTAACTGACAACCCGCAGGTATCCCGGGTCAGGGACAACATGCTCAGTCACCTGAGCAGCGGAGATGCTGAAGATCCCGGCGCAGAAACAGGAGACAGCAGCACTGGGAGCGGTGATACAGGCAGCGGGACTGACAGCGGTGTGTCCGGTGCCGGTACATCCGGAAACGTTACGGTACTCAATTCCAATGATCTGCCAGAATTTAACGGCAAGAACTATGTCACGGTCAACAATAATATTCCTGCTTTTCCTGACGATGTATACCAGCGTGCAGGGTTTACGACGGAAGGTCAGACCGCCGGTTCTTCCGGAAACGGCAGCGGACTGGTCAGCGAGCAGGGCAATTACTGGAAGATAAAGAATAAAGAGCTCACGCCATACGAGTTTTATGATGCACTTGACGATCTGGGCAGATGCAAAGCAGCTTACGGATGCCTTGGTGAAGAGACTATGCCTGAGAGCGGCACGCAGCGTGGCGATATATCGCGCATACACCCGAGCGGCTGGGCAAAAGCTCAGCATTGGGAACGCTGCCACCTTATCGCCTGGGCACTGAGCGATGAGAATGCCAATGAGGGCAACCTGATCACCGGCACACACTATCTCAACCATGACGGCATGCGACCGCTCGAAGAGGAAGTCGAGCATTATATATGGAACACTGGCAACCATGTGTTGTATCTGTCGCGGCCGATCTACGCCGGCGATGAGCTTATCGCACGCGGTGTACAGATGGTCGCCCGTTCGGTCGAGGATAACGGAAAAGGTATTTCTTTCAATGTCTACATGTTCAATGTGACTCCCGGTGCGGAGATCAATTACTTTAACGGAGTTGTAACCACTCGTGAGCAGGCTGAGCAGGAAGCCCGGGAGTATGTGATCAATACACGCTCCGGAGTGTTCCATTATCCGACCTGTGAAGGTGCCCAGAGCATCTATAAAAAGAATCGAAAGGAAGTCACTGCTACACGTAAGGAGCTCACTGATCAGGGTTACATTCCGTGCGGATACTGCGAACCATAGCGGATTTCGGCACTTATTTCCGCTCAAAAGAATAAAATGAGGAGAGATGATAACATGCGTATTATTGATTACCTTAGTCAGATCGATTGGCAGCAGGCTGAAAACAAGGAGGCCGCAAGCAAGCTGATAACAGCAGCTGAAGAATACCTGACAAGAGTAGAGGCACATATCTTCAAGGGCAATGAGATCCGGGCAGATATGTTCATGGATTTCGCTGAAAAGCAGGAAGAGATCTCACGGCTCGACAGAAAACGCACAGAAGCGCACAACAAACTTCTGTCAGTATTCCCTTCTTTTCTTGATCTGTTGAGGACGGTCCCCGGGTTTGACGAAAGAGACTACAGACTGGACAACAGGACTCAGATCGCAGACTTCGTTGCCATGATCGCTTTTGAACTCACCGGCAAAGAACCATCTTCACATATCGAAGGAGACGTGAGAGATGAACTTGCCGAACTGCTCTATAAAGGTGAGGTCACTTTTGAGCAGATCGAGAGCAGGATCCCGTTTTTACAGGGATAAAGTCGTTCGAGCGTATCGGAGACGAAATCACATTCTACCTTTTCGGATCTGTTTTGCATGGACTAAATGAAATTGACATAGTCGTTCGGCTATATTATACTTTTTGAGGAAATAATATAGTCGTTCGGCTATTTTGATTACGCCAAGGAAAGAATATCGTTGTTCGACTATAAAAAAGCAAAAAAACGAAAAAACCGTCCCCCAATGACATGCCGATCGGTGCTGGGAAAGGATCACTATGGAACGGATAATCGATACGCGCGAACTCGGTAAAGCAATCAGAGACAGGCGAAGAGAGCTGGGGTACACCCAGGCTTTCCTTGCAAGCTATGCGGGAGTCAGCACCAGTTTTCTTTCAGAACTTGAAAACGGCAAGGATACGATCCAGCTGGGCAAAATGATGGAGGTGCTGGGACTTCTCGGCATGGACATATGTCTCAGCAGGCGCGGGGAATGAAGAGGTGATTTGAGATGCGAAGGCTTGATGTTTCAATAGAGATGGAGGGCAGGCAGCGCGAAGTGGGCTGCATCACAGGTGATACAGAATTCAATGCAGAATTCAGGTACTCGGAAGACTATCTGGACTCGCCTTTTGCGCGCCCGATCTCACTGAGCCTGCCGCTGAGGGCAGAAGCTTACAATTATGAACAGACGCGGATCTTCTTTGAAGGTCTGCTCCCCGAGGGTTTTCTGCGCCGCACGGTTGCTGAGAACAACAGGACCGACCAAAGTGATTATCTGTCGCTTCTTGAGATGCTCGGTGCTGAGTGCCTTGGAGCGATCCAGATCAAGGGCGCTGACTATGAGCTTATCGAGCCGGAGTACCGTCCGCTTCCGCCTGATCTGATGTTCAGGCTCGCTTCGGAGGGCGCGACGACCTCGGCTGATCTTGTGGTCGAATCCCATCTCTCGCTCACAGGTGCTTCGGGCAAAATAGGAGCTTACCGTGATGAAGACGGCAACTGGTATCTGCCTGTCGGGAGTGCTCCGAGCACTTATATTATCAAGCAAAGCCACATCCGCTACGACCACATCGTGCAGAATGAACAGCTTGCCCTGCAGACAGCACGCATCGCCGGCATCAGTGTTCCGGAAAGCAGTATTATCGAAGCAGATCACTCGGCACTGAATGTTTCCGCAGCACCGGAGAGCACCGATCATCAGGATCGATCCGCAGAGATCGATGCCAACCCAGCTGAAAACAGCAGCCAGGCCTTAAGACCGGTCACAGTCAGCTATCCCGGAAGAAGCTCACGGCCGATATCTACTGAAATAGTATTATTTGCTACCGAGCGATATGACCGCACGCTCGAGGGGAGCGTTCGCACACTGTCCGGACTGCCTTGCCCGCTCAGGCTTCATCAGG
Source organism: uncultured Eubacteriales bacterium (assembly GCA_902786855.1). GTDB lineage: Bacteria > Bacillota > Clostridia > Peptostreptococcales > Anaerovoracaceae > Crickella. Next base: position 10,755 of record CADAEH010000021.1, read on the forward strand.
AAGACTTTGGCCAGGCGCTCGGGATCGCGCCTTCGAACAAATACGAAAAAGCAGGCGATCAGCACATGAAAAAGATGTTCGACCTTCTTCGCAGATATTCCGCATCGCCGATCGAGGATCAGATGAAGCTCTGGGACATGATCGTCTTTCACTGGCTGATCGGAAACACGGACGGACATATCAAGAACTTTTCGCTGATTTACGACAGGCATCTGAGTTCTGTCAGACTTGCTCCGGCATACGACATCATCAGTACGATTGTCTATGACACCCATTCGACCGATATGGCATTTTCTATCGGAGGTGAGATCGACTGGAGAAAGGTTGACCGGAACAGCTTCGTCCGCGCGGCAGAAGAGATAAAGCTCAGCAGAAAGATCTTCATGGACAGATTCGATGCACTCGCCGCGCGTTTCAAACCGGCATTGATGCAGGCAGCTGAGGAAATGAAGGCGGCCGGTTTCGAGGAAGCCGGAGACCTTGCGCGCGACATCCTGAGCCGCAGGTAAATAAAGATAATTTTTAGCATATAGAAGGGGATAAACACAATGAAAATCGGAGTTATCGATGTCGGCGGAGGCCTGCGCGGATCCTATACTGCCGGCGTATATGACTGGTGCCATGACAACGACATCCATTTTGACTATTGCATGGGGATCTCGGCCGGAAGCGCCAATCTGTCATCATATCTTGCGGGGCAGCGCGGCCGCAATCTGAAATTCTATCTGGATTATGACCTGCGCCCAGAATGCATGGGTTTTAAGAATTACATAAAAGAGCGGAATTTTGTCGATCTTGAATATGTATACGGCGAGCTCTCGAATTCATACGGGGAATGCCCTCTGGATTTCGATGCAGTCAACGCTAACCCTGCGGAATTCACAATCGTAGCAACGGATGCATTGACGGGAAAGCCTCGCTATTTTACGAAGAAAGACATAGAAAGGGACAATTTTGCGCCAATAAAAGCCTCGAGCTGTGTGCCGGCGGCCAACAGGCCATATATGGTCGATGGAAGGCCGTATTATGACGGCGGCATATCTGACCCGATCCCGGTGGAAAAGTGCTTTGCCGACGGTTGCGATAAGGTAGTACTGCTCCTGACCAGGCCAAAAGACTTTGAGCGCTCCCCTGACAAAGACCGTATGACTTCGAGACTTATCAGCCGCAAGTATCCGGAGGCCGCCCTGGCTATGAGCCGCCGGGCGATCCGCTACAATACCGAGCTCTGGCTTGCGAAGCAGTATGAGAGACAAGGAAAAATGCTCATCATTGCGCCGGATGATATAGGCGGCATGAGCACACTGACGAAAGATGCGGAGATGATAGAGGCACTTTATCATAAAGGGTACAAGGACGCCGAAAAGATCAGGACTTTCATAGAAGGATAGAAATAGTTCTGACCGCTGCTTTCAGACAAAACGCCTCGATTCTGTAATGGTTTTACGCAGTCGTCCCAAAAGCAATGGCAAATAATACTGAAAATAACAAGAAGAACAAGAAAAAGAATAATAATTCGAAGAAGAGCATAAGAGACCGGCTGTCAGAAAATGAATATGTAAAAATCATTGCGGCGATGATCGTGTCATTAGCTTTATTTGCTCTGAACATGGGGATCGCAACGCTGGCCGGTTCAATGCCTCTGTTCTTTGTGGTCCCTCTGGTGATCCTGATGGGCTTAGGGCTGCATGATCAGGGCAAGCTGGATAAAGGGACCATTTTTACCATTTTAGTCGTGCTAGTGATCATCATAGACATTCTGGTGATGATCTATCTGGCAGATCAAGGGCGGCTCAATGGGCTTTTCTGAAATATGCAGAAGCGAATAATGGCGTATTATTCATGAAAGTATTTATGTGGGAACACTTGTTCGATTTAGACGCGTGTGGTATAATATGAGCTGCCTGGGAATCGTATAGATTCCCGGCAGTTTTTTCACTTGAAATTCAATGTTTTTCAGTATGTTTGTGGTAGTATTACGTGCACGGGTCAATGATCTCATTGATACCAAGTCGTACAGATAATAATGTTCTGCTCGCACCATGAACGCGGTCAGGATTACGATATAGCAGGTATTTCGATATATAGAAAGAAAGGAAAACCTGATGGAAAAGTTCAGGGTCGTAAGTGATTTTGCGCCGACGGGTGATCAGCCCCAGGCAATCAGGACAATAGCGGACGGGATCCTTGAGGGCAGGGAAGCTCAGACACTGATGGGCGTGACCGGCTCAGGCAAGACTTTTACTATGGCCAAGATCATCGAGGCTGTACAGAAACCGACACTCGTCATTTCACATAACAAGACTCTGGCGGCCCAGCTTCATGGCGAATTCAAGGAGTTTTTCCCGGATAACGCAGTCGAGTACTTTGTCAGTTACTATGATTATTACCAGCCTGAGGCCTATGTGCCTTCACGCGATCTGTATATAGAGAAGGACGCCGATATCAATGAAGAGATCGACAAGCTGAGACATTCGGCGACTGCGGCTCAGCTTGAGAGACGGGACGTGATCATCGTAGCTTCGGTTTCATGCATCTATGGTCTGGGCAGCCCTGCATCGTATCGCAATCAGCTGATCAGTCTCAGACCGGGCATGGAGATCGAGCGCATGGAACTTTTGAGGCGCCTAACGGATATCCAGTACACAAGGAATGATATAGATTTTCAGCGCGGTTCGTTCAGAGCAAGAGGCGAGGTGATCGATATCTATCCGGCAGGCGGTGAGTCTGCGGTGAGACTTGAGATGTTCGGCGATGAGATCGAGAGCATCCGTGAGATCAATCCGCTGACAGGTGAAGTGACTGCCACGAGGAACCACATTTCGATCTTCCCGGCCAGCCATTATGTCACCAGCAGAGAGGACATGCAGATGGCGGTAGCTTCTATCAGGGAAGAGCTCAAGGAGAGACTCGACTGGTTCCGCGCCAACGGCAAGCTGCTTGAGGCTGAGAGACTCGAGCAGAGGACCAATTACGATATAGAGATGATGATGGAAGTAGGGACGTGCAAAGGGATCGAGAATTATTCCAGGCACATCAATTTCCTCAAGCCGGGCGAGAGACCGTATACGCTTCTCGACTATTTCCCTGACGGAGACTTCCTTACTATTATAGATGAGTCGCACGCTATGCTGCCTCAGCTGCGTGCTATGTATAACGGTGACCACTCGAGAAAGGAGTCACTGGTCGAATACGGATTCAGGCTGCCTTCGGCCTTCGACAACAGACCGCTGAAATTCGAAGAATTCAGCAGATTGACAGGACAGACTGTTTATGTTTCGGCTACACCTGCGGAGTATGAACTGAACAGGTCAGGCGGGGTCACTGCGGAGCAGCTGATCAGACCTACCGGTCTTCTCGATCCGCAGATCGAGGTCCGTCCGACCAAGGGACAGATCGACGATCTCATCGGTGAGATAAAAGCAACCGCTGATAATAACGAAAGAGTTCTGGTCACAACTCTCACCAAAAGGATGGCTGAAGACCTGACAAAATACCTGCAGGAGCAGGGTATCAGGGTCAGATATCTCCACTCTGAGATAGACAACTTCGAGAGACTTGAGATCATCAGAGATCTGCGCCTTGCGAAGTTCGATGTCCTTGTCGGCATCAACCTTCTGCGTGAAGGTCTGGACCTGCCTGAGGTCTCACTTATAGCGATACTCGATGCTGACCAGCAGGGTTTCCTGCGCAATGAGACATCGCTGATCCAGACGGTCGGAAGGGCGGCGAGAAACGAGCACGGACGCGTTATCATGTACGCCGACACCATCAGCCCGGCAATGAGGGTCTGTATCCATGAGACGGCAAGACGCCGCCGTGCGCAGGATGAATACAACATAGCTCATGGCATAGTGCCTAAGACCATCGTCAAGCCGGTCAGAGAGATCGCGCGCACCACAGAAGAATACACAGGCGAGCGCAACATCAGAGATCCTAAGGCGATGACGACAGCTGAACTGCGCGAGACCATAAAAGAAGTAGAAAAGAACATGAAAGAAGCAGCTAAGCAGCTTGACTTTGAGCGTGCAGCTGAGCTGCGTGATGTGCTCTTCGAGCTTCGCGCCAGTCTCCGCGCATAAAACAACTGAATCATGAAGAGGAGTGGAAGCTCTAGATGGATAAAAATATAGTGATCAAAGGTGCCAGAGAGCACAATCTCAAGGGAATAGATGTCACGATCCCGCGTGACAAAATGGTGGTTCTGACGGGCCTGTCCGGTTCGGGCAAGTCCTCGCTCGCTTTTGATACGATCTACGCGGAAGGACAGAAGAAATACGTGGAGTCACTTTCTTCGTATGCACGCCAGTTCCTCGGACTGATGAAAAAACCGGATGTCCAGCTCATTGAGGGACTTTCACCGGCGATAAGCATAGATCAGAAAACGACTAACAAGAATCCAAGATCAACAGTCGGAACAGTTACGGAGATCTATGACTACCTGAGGCTGCTTTATGCGAGGATCGGTATCCCGCACTGCCCGATCTGCGGCAGGGAGATCGCGAGCCAATCGATCGACAGCATCATAGAGAATATCCAGTCACATGGCGTCGGGACCAGGATCATCGTGCTCGCGCCGGTGATCCGCGGCCGCAAAGGTGAGCACAAGTCAGTCATCGACCGCATCAGGCGTGACGGTTTTACCAGAGTAAGAGTCGATGGCGAGATGAGGCGCCTTGACGAGGATGAGATAACTCTCGCGAAGAACAACAAGCACAATATTGATATAGTTGTCGACAGGATAGTTATAAGGGAAGACAACAGGAGCCGTATCGCAGAGGCTCTCGAGATCGCCATAAAAGAAGGCGAGGGCATCTGCAACGTTGTTTTCATGCCGCCAAAAGACAGGAGCGGCGTTGCGATGCAGCAGAGTGCTCCGGCAGGCAGTCAGGCTCTTGCTGAACAGAGATCAGAGAATCAGGCGGCACCTGATGGCAGGATCTTTGCAGAGCCTAAGGAAACCGAGGTGATCTATTCCACCAAGTTCTCATGCCCTGAGCATGGGGTCGGGATCGAGGAGATGGAGCCGAGGATGTTTTCCTTTAATGCGCCTTATGGCGCCTGCGAGACCTGCAGCGGACTCGGCTTCACCCTGCGAATCACAGATGAAGCGGTAGTGAGTGATGAGAATAAGAGCATCCTCAATGGGGCGATGGGTAATGTTTTCGCATCCCTCGATGCGATGGGGTTCTACCGTCAGATGCTCAACAGGCTGGCGATAGACCACGGAACAGATCTTTCCGTCCCGTATAAGGCTCTTCCGCCAAAATTCAAAGATGAGCTCCTTCACGGTACCGGCACGCGCAGGCTGAAATACACATATGAGAGCCGCTCCGGCCGCATCTCGCATATGAACCATACATTCGAGGGCGTTATCCCAAGTCTCGAACGCCGCTGGGGTGAGACCAATTCAGATTTTATCAAGAACAAGATATCCGATCTGATGACAGAAGAGGAATGTCCGGTCTGCCGGGGACGCAAGCTGAAAGAAACAGTCCTGGCAGTAACTGTCGGAGGCAAAAATATAATGGAGCTGACCGACATGTCTGTAGTGCAGGCCCTGAGATTCTTCGAAGATCTTGAGGGGCAGCTTACTGACCGCGAGAAAAAGATCAGTAACATGATCACCAAGGAGATCCTTTCCAGGCTCGGTTTTCTCAGGAATGTCGGCCTCGGCTACCTGACCCTCAGCAGAACAGCCAGCACTCTTTCCGGCGGGGAATCTCAGCGTATCAGGCTCGCTACACAGATCGGCTCGGGACTCGTGGGTGTTTTGTACATACTCGACGAACCGTCGATCGGACTTCACCAGAGCGATAACAGCAAGCTTCTTGCTTCACTCCGCAATCTGACAGATATGGGCAATACCCTTATCATTGTAGAGCATGATGAGGAGACCATGTATGCAGCCGACCACATCGTGGACATCGGTCCGGGTGCCGGAGTCAACGGCGGTGAGCTCGTGTGCCAGGGTACTGTAGAGGAGATCAAAGCATGTCCGGAATCGATCACCGGTCAGTTCCTCTCCGGAAAGCGCCGCATCGAGGTGCCGAAAGAACGCCGTGCAGGAAATGGGCTGTATCTGGATATAATCGGTGCCTCTGAAAACAACCTCAAGGATATCGATGTGCGGATCCCTGCAGGCAAGCTGGTGCTCGTTACCGGAGTCAGCGGTTCCGGCAAGTCCAGTCTGGTCAATGAGATCCTGTACAAAGGTGTTTCGCGCGTGACCAACCGCACTCAGGAGCGTCCGGGCAAGTTCCGTGAGATCCGCGGCATAGAGAATTTTGACAAAGTCATCAACATAGACCAGTCACCGATAGGCAAAACACCTCGCTCTAATCCGGCGACCTACACCGGCATGTTCACGCATATCCGCAATCTCTTCGCTGAGATGCCTGAGGCCAAAGTCCGCGGTTACAATCAGGGACGCTTCAGCTTTAATGTGAAGGGCGGGCGCTGCGAGCACTGCAACGGGGACGGTATCATTAAGGTTGAGATGAACTTTCTGCCTGATGTCTTCGTACCATGCGAAGTATGCGGCGGCGCCAGGTACAATCACGAGACGCTTGAAGTTAAATATAAAGGGAAAAATATCTCTGAAGTCCTGAATATGACGGTCGCCGAAGCGATCCCATTTTTCGAGAACCAGCAGAGTATCCTCAGATATCTGAAGACGCTTGACGATGTCGGTCTTGGCTATATCAGCCTCGGTCAGCCGTCAACGCAGCTTTCAGGCGGTGAGGCTCAGAGGATCAAACTGGCCACCGAGCTGTCAAAGCGCAGTACCGGCCGAACTCTGTATATCCTTGACGAGCCGACTACAGGTCTGCATTTTGCTGATGTCGAGAAGCTGTTATACGTACTTAATCGCCTTGTCGACGAGGGTAACACAGTCGTAGTCATTGAGCACAATCTCGATGTCATCAAGCAGGCCGACCACATCATAGATCTCGGTCCGACCGGCGGTGATGGAGGAGGCCACATAGTTACCGAGGGCACCCCGGAAGAAGTCGCCCGGGTACGTCAGTCATACACCGGCCAGTACCTGAAGAAAATGCTTGAGTAGCCGGCAGGCACCCAGGACCGGAACAAAATACAATCAAAATGATCCCCCGATCAGAACTATGGATCTGATCGGGGGATCGTTTCATTAGCATTTCCGCAGCTCTCCGCAGCGCTTTACCTGTTCCTGGATGCCTTGATCGCTTTGTCCATCCTGCGGTTGGCATCACGCTTTGCCTCTGCCTCGCGCTTGTCGTAATTCTTTTTACCGCGGCACAGACCGAGCTCGATCTTGCACCTGCCGTTCTCATCGAGATAGACAGAAAGCGGGATGAGGGTCAGGCCCTGCTGGGTCTTTACTGTGCCGTAGAGCTTGTTGATCTCTTTTTTGTGCATCAGAAGAGTGCGAACGCGGAGCGGGTCGACATTGTATCTGTTGCCCTGCTCGTACGGTGCGATATGCATACCGGTCACCACGAGTTCACCCTTACTGGTGATCTTGGCATAGCTCTCCTTGATACTGACGCCGCCCCTGCGGATCGACTTGATCTCAGTACCGGTGAGAACGATGCCGGCCTCGAAACGATCCTCGACAAAGTAGTCGTGGTATGCTTTCTTGTTATTCGCGATCACTTTTTTGCTCTTTTTTGCCATATCAGAATCTCTGTATCTTATCGAAAGGGAACAGTCTTAATACGACTTTGCCCTTTATCTGTTCAAATGAAACACAGCCTACTTCGTTGTATCTTGAATCTATGCTCCCGACACGGTTGTCGCCCATTGCAAAAATCATGCCTTCCGGCACGGTGAACGTTTCACCTTCGGCAGGGATCTCACATGCCGGAGTGTAGCCGTCCTTGAGATAATCTTCCGGGTAGTATTCGCCGTTGATGTAAAGCTGACTGTCGATGATAGAGATCTCATCGCCCGGCAGACCGATGACACGCTTGATCAGCAGCTTGTCCTTACCGGTATCCACGTCTGTCAGTGAGCTCTGGAAGATGATGATGTCACCGCGCTCCGGACTGTGTTTGCGATATGCCTGCTTGTACATGATCATATAGTCGTTCTCATGGAGCGTATCCTCCATCGAAGACTGCTTGACGATGGTCGGTCTGATGAAAAACAGCACTATTGCTGCAAGGATGACCGCGATGACCACATCGATGATGAGACTCTTTATAAAGCTGCCGGCAGTTTCGCCAGGAGCTGGAACCTGCGTCTTGTTTCCGTTTGACATTGGCTTTTCGTTATTCTTCAATTGTTTCTCCTTGACCGGCATTTCCGGTGCCGGTATTCCTGATTATTTATTGTAATGTGACCTTGGATCCTGCGCCTTCGAGCACTTTGCAGAATGTCGGAGGCAGCGGAGCCGTAAAACTTTTCCCGGAGAGGTAAGCAAGTCCTTCCGGAAGCCCGGCCTTCGCAAAACTTATCCTGTAAGCGTGCAGCAGCTGTGTAGGCAGCCTGTATTCTCCGGCGAGATGCTCATTGAGCCGGTCGACCATTCCGGCATCATTCTGATGAGCAGCGCCTTTTGGCTGCTTCCGGCCGTTCTTTTTACCGGACGGGACATGCGCGTATTTTGTATCCCCGACCACCGGATGACCGATCCCGGCAAGGTGAGCGCGGATCTGATGTGACCGGCCGGTCACCAGTTTTACCTGTACCAGAGTCGCTGTCATGCCGTCACCAAAATCCAGTATTTCCAGCGGCTCGATCACAGTAAGCACCGGCAGGGAATGATCATCATTCCTGTGATGCATGTCACTTGTGTCAGTGAGCCGACGATCTTCTTCATGATGCAGTTCGCTGGCCCTGATATCGCTGATCTGTACCCGATTGCGCTCTTCGTCCTTGGTCAGATTGCCCTTAAGCACGAGCGGCTTATCAATAATACCATGTACGATGGTCAGATAGTACTTGTCTGTCAGATCAGCCCGGATCATCATGTTGAGATCCTTCAGTGCCGCTGATGTTTTGCCGAAAAGCACCAGCCCTGTCGTGTTCCTGTCAAGGCGGTTAGCCGGAGCAGGGGAAAAGATCTTTTCCCTGGCCGGATCGTATTCGCCCTGTGCTATAAGGTAGTCCTTGACCTGATTGGCGAGGTGATTCTTTTTTTCAAAACGGTCACCGTGTGTGAGCAGACCAAAAGGCTTGCTCGCAATGAGTACATTGGCATCTTCGTAAATGATACGAAACTGCCGTTTTGCCTTACCGCTTTGCGTTCCGGAGCCTTTGCTTGTTTTGCCCGCGTTTCCTGTCAAAGCATCAAGCACCTCATCAGAGATGTAAAATGTTATGACCTCGCCCTCACTTAACATGTAGGACTGGGTACGCCGTTTGCCATCGACCTTGATGTCCTTACGGATGAGTTTATATATCTCACCGAGAGAAGCATTGCTGAGATATTTTCTCAGAAAACGGTCGAACCTGCGCCCGGCATCATTGGCTGTGATAGTGATCTCACGCATAAACAGCTCCTCGCAATAGCTATAGTCAACTCAAATATTATACATCATCTATGGCAGATTCCTCAAGCATTAAGACTGTCGGATGCAGTGTTCTGACTGATTGAAAAATAAAGTGATTAAGGCTATAATGTTTCCGAAGACACAGGGCAATATTTCACTTAGGCGGGAAACAGAATATTCACTGTTTTCGCGGTGACCGGCCCGGGATGTCCTCCGTCTCTGAATAATCTGGATAAGATGGAGACGCCGGGAACGTTCAGATCAAAAATGAGAACGTTCGAATAAAAATTGCAGAAGGAATGTGCGATGAGACATATCAGAAACTTTTTTCATAATATCAATGATATCGTGCTTGCGATAATCATCGTTGTGGTTGCAGCAGGCATTATATACTGGCGTATGCAGATCATTCTGGATTACCCTAAGCAGCTGGCTAATGAAAAGGCAGCTGCCGAGCAGCAGGAAGACAGTGCAGCCGAGCAGGTTGCGGCCGATCAGCAGGCAGAGGCAGCACCGGCAGAGAACTCCGGCGAAGGTGAGCAGGCAGAGGCAGCACCGGCTGAGGGATCTGCTGAAGGTGATCAGCCAGCTGCCGCGGAAGGGGATCAGGCAGCTGAGTCTGCCGGAGCGCCGGAAGGTTAGATCACAGCACGGCAGCAAAAGGGGTAGCAGGACAGCAGCAACAATTTACTATAACAGAAAGGGCACTTTGCCGGATTACCAGGTGTGAATGAAATGAGCGAAAAAAAAGATTACGCAAAACTTAATGACTACAATCTCACTATGCTGACTGATTTCTATGAGATCACGATGGCCAACGGTTATTTCAATTCGGGCAACCGCGACGCTGAAGCATGCTTTGACGTATTCTTCAGAAGAGTGCCGGACGGCGGCGGTTTTGCCATTATGGCGGGCCTCGAGCAGATCATTGCTTATATGAAAAGGCTCAAGTTCACAGAAGCAGATATCGCATATCTCAGGACCAAGGATTCATTCAGCGAGGAATTCCTTGACTATCTGAAGGATTTCAAGTTTGTCTGCGACGTATGGTCAGTGCCGGAAGGCTATCCTATTTTCCCTCATGAACCAGTCATGATCGTAAAAGGACCTCTGATCCAGGCGCAGTTCGTCGAGACCTTTATCCTGATGCAGTTCAACCACCAGAGCCTTATCGCTACCAAGTCCAGCAGGATCGTCAGGGCAGCTCAGGGCAGACCTGTCATGGAATTCGGTACCAGAAGAGCGCAGGGTGCTGATGCTGCTGTTTACGGTGCAAGAGCCGCCTATATCGCAGGCTGCGCAGGCACTGCATGCACGATCGCTGACAGGAACCATTTTGTACCTGCACTCGGAACCATGGCACACAGCTGGATCCAGAGTTTTGACAGCGAGTACGAAGCATTCAAGACTTATGCCGAGCTTTATCCGCAAAACGCTACTCTGCTGATTGACACCTACAACGTGCTCAAGAGCGGACTTCCTAATGCGATCAGAGTATTCAAGGAACTGAAGCCTGAAAGAATGGGCATCCGTATCGACTCGGGCGATATCACTTACCTGACCAGGGAGTGCCGTAAGGTCCTTGATGCAGAGGGACTGCAGGACTGCAAGATCGTCATCAGCAACTCGCTCGATGAATACATCATCCGTGATGTCATCCTTGAAGGCGCGCAGATCGATTCATTCGGCGTCGGCGAGAGACTGATCACAGCAAGATCGGAACCGGTCTTCGGCGGAGTCTATAAGCTTTCCGGCATAGGCAAGGGAGACGACCTCGTGCCTAAGATGAAGATCTCAGAGAACGTTGAGAAGATCACCAACCCTGGCTTCAAGAAGGTCGTAAGATTCTTCGAAAAGGAAACAGGCAAAGCCATTGCAGATGTCATCATGCTCCATGATGAGCCGATACCGGACGGCAAGCCATACGAGATCTTCGATCCGAATGCAGTCTGGAAACGCAAGATCCTCGAAGACTACGAAGCAAAAGAACTCCTCGTCAAGATCTTCGACAAGGGCGAACTGGTATACGAAGAGCCTGACATCGAAGAGATCAGAGCAACATGCCGCGAGCAGGTCGATACTCTCTGGGGCTCCAGCCTGAGATTTGAGAACCCGCAGGTCTACTATGTCGACCTTTCAAGACCACTGTGGAACCTCAAGCACGAGCTCCTCAACAAATACAGCTCAGTCCACATGTAGGAAGCAGCTGTTTGCTGCGAGAGATAACAGCATATCTTTTCTGAAAAGCAAAGCCTGGGACCGCAAGGTCTCAGGCTGTTTTGATGCTGTCTGTAATGTGGCGCTTCATTCACCGGAAAGCTGCAATTAAAAGAGTAAATTTTAAACTGATTTTAAAGTACACTTAAGGAACTAATAGTATCTTTATGGTGTCAACAGAAACATAACACTCCTTTTCCATAACTATCCAAAAGTTATTCGCAATACCTACCGAGGCAACAGCCCCGACTGAGATCAAGCAGGATATCAGTCAGGGCTGTTGTCATTGTAAAAGCCTGCTGCCCGGTAAGGCAAAGCAGCCTGCTGCTGTTTTTTTTGAGAAAAAATTTTCACAAAAACCGGCAAAATAGTATACAATATAGACATAATATTTGTCTGATGGTCAGAAATCAGAAGAAACAGTAAAAGGCAGATCGGGAGAATATCGTGGTTAGGGCATCAAAACTGAGTAAAAGTTTTATATCGTTTTTCATAAGTCTGGCTCTTATAGCTGCACAGCTCGGTTTTTCAGCGGACCTTGTTTTCGGAGCATCAGGCGGCTCCGTAGTGAGGCCAACCGGTGACACGATTTTAGCTTTCACTTCTGACGTGCATAATTGCCCCGGTGATACTTCAGCGAAGCGCCTTGGCTCATGGATCGATATGATAAGAGGTAAATACGGAAGAGTAGAGTCGATAGGACTGTGCGGTGATATGGCGAACTCAGGAGTAGAAAGCTCGGCTGAATACTGGGCTCTCACAAAAGTCGTTATAAATACTGTCCTGAACAAGGGCATCGAAGGTATCTATACTACAGGAAACCATGAATACGGTCCCGGGGATGCACAGTACAATAATGGTGTTCTTACCAGTCCGACCGAACAGGCTCTTGTTGACAATTTCAGGATCTGTACTGAAGGAAAAGAAGGGGATAATTATCGTATCTTCTGCCTGGGTTCTGCCAGTAAAAAGCCGGAATACCGTCAGGAAGAGATCGATCGTCTGGAAGCTTACCTGATGGAAGAGGTCGGTAAAGATAAGCCGACTGTTGTCATGACTCATTATCCATTGCATTTTTTCATCAACAAAAAGAACCAGAACAGAACAGCGATTAATGTTGGCTCTGTGATAGATGTTTTGAATGAAGCAGCGACCAATAATACTCCGGATGATCCATCTGACGACAGAAAGATCATCTTCTTATGGGGTCACAACCATACACATGAGGACCCTAACTATGACCAGATCTTCGTCCCGGGAGATGAGATCCAGTATGCGGAGGATGACTCCAAAGAGATCAGTTTTTATTATTGTGCTGCAGGCTGCATGAGTGATCTGGAATACGGCGGGACTGATGGCAGTGTATTTGTCAAGGGCAAAGGACTTGTCATTCAGGTAAGAGCAGATGACAGTCTGGGATTTGCTTATTACAACACAGAGGGAAAAGACGTTACAGAGTCAGGAAATTATCCAAAGATTCTTGTATATGAAAAAGAATCATCCGACCCGGTAAAGCCACAGAAAGATCCTGCAGTGTCAGACCGGAAAGGGATCGATGGTACAGCATTGGGTCCCGGAGCAAGCGCAGCTACAGCTGAAAAAGCCATACTGAGCATGACCTCCGACGATGATCCTCAGGGAACAGTATTTGGAAAACTCGCTCTGAAGTCACTTAAGCAGACTAATACATCCATTGATCTGAGCTGGAACAGGGTCGCAAATGCAAGCTCATATGTCATCTACGGCAACAATTGCGCAAAGGGCGTCAGGCCGGTCAAGCTTGCTGTGACAGCAGGCAATAAGCAGACCATCAAAACGGTAAGCAACCGCAAACTCAGCAAAGGTACATACTATAAATTCATTGTAGTTGCCCTCGACAGGAACAATAATGTCGTATCCACATCCAAAGTGATCTGCGCAGCAACCAAGGGCGGCAAAGTCGGAAACCACAAGAAGGTAACAGTCAGCAAGTCAGTCACTAAGAAAGCTAAAAAGCTCAGGAAGGGCAAGACCCTCAAGCTCAAGGCCAAGGCTGTGCCGCAGTCAAGAAAGCTCAAAGTCAGGAAACACGCTGCCGTCAGATATGAATCGACGAATACCAATATTGCAACGGTATCAAAGAAAGGTGTAGTCAAGGCAAAGAATAAAGGCACATGCTATGTTTATGCATATGCACAGAACGGCATCTGCAAAAAGATCAAATTGGTAGTCAAATAGAGCTGCATGGTCTCAAAAGTGTAACAGTAAGGAACCGGGAGAGCTGCTGTAAAGCGGCTCTTCTTTTATATACAGAATTCTGCAGCTGAATATCCGGGCAGAAGGCGCCACTGCCGTGTGACGATCACAAGCTTAACCGGCAGGCTATTGACAATTACTATCGAAAATGTATAATAATGTACTGCTGATACATGGGGACGCACTGGTTTCGACAGGTGTGTGGAACGAGGATAAGCGAGCCGTGGCGGTGATCCACGATAAAAGTACCCGTTTACAAAGAAACGCTAAAACAAACAACAATTTCGCACTGGCTGCATAGTTCAGCCCCGCGCGTCGGCCTGAGTTCACCTGCAGGCTCAGATCCCGGCGTCATTTATGCAGGAAACCTCTTACGCGACCTCCCGTTAACGTAAGAGGACCTAACGGGATAGTCTGCATCGAGTCTGCCGTGTGACGCCCTGCAGGCAAAATCAAATACCCGGCTGCGCTCGGAGAAATTCTTCCGGAAATATTCTTGGACGTGGGTTCGATTCCCACCGTCTCCACCACTTTCTTAGCTCCAGAGAGAAATCTCTGGAGCTCTTTATTTACAACGGATGCGAGTGTTTTCAAGCAGTACAGCGATTTTTGCGATTTCGATGAAAACGCATATGAACATGTTCATACCTATACAGACGTAGGTTTTTTGAGGGAAATAGTCAGAAAAATAGTCAGAAGCAAAGTGCCGGAAATCGCAAAAAATCGTCAAAAAACGCAGGCATAGTTGACGCGGCAGGAAAGAACTGCTCAGTATCAATTAGTTAGAAAAGTGTTCACACTTTTCTAACCTCGATCAATAATCGCACATTTGCAGACCTGATTTTCCTGCATTAGACTTAAATCAAAAAGGAAAGACGAGGTGTTCAGCATGTTCAGACCCAAGATAAGATTCACGCATGACGAGATAAGAGTGCTCGTCTTTGCTCTCAATGAATTGAGAAATACCCTTATAGCCGAGGGCCGCTACACTGATGCTGTAGACGAGCTCCTCATCAAGCTTCTTGACTGACAGGTCCTTTTCTGCCGGTAATACATCCCTGCTCAATTCCGGGTGGGGATTTTTTATGCCAAAAGCCGGGGTGCCGGTAGAAAGGATCAAAAATGATAAGAAGCAAAAGAGAAAAAGAAGTTGGACTGTCCGAAGAAGAAAAGAAGATAGCAGCCAAGCTGAAAGAGCTTGCGGCGGCAGCAGACAAAGAGGCGATGGAGGAGACTGACTATGAACAGATGAGTCCGATCGAACAGCTTTCTGCGGATATTGCTGCCCATCTTGCAAATAATGCTGCTTGCAGAATTGCAGGAATCATCGAGGAGGCAGATCAAGGATCAGCGAAGCAGCTTGTCATTCGTTTTGAAAACAGCCACAGCAGGACGCTGGTGCGCATGATACAGGCGATCTTCCTGTCGCATGGAATGAAGCATGCAGCAGAGGAACTGGATGTCCTCGAAGATTGTGAGCCCTTCGACAGTGAGGTGGTTGATGCCTTTGCGGATGAATTTCTGGGAGCTGAAGAAATTGACCGGTACACAGTAGAAGCATGGTTCATAGTTCCTGCTTCAGATAGTGAAGGTGAGGTGGTCGGATGGCTAAAGTCATAGCTATATGTAACCAGAAAGGCGGTGTCGGCAAGACGACAACTGCGCTCAATCTCGGTGCAGGCCTGGCAGGAGAAGGCAAGAAAGTGCTTTTGGTCGATTCAGATCCGCAAAGCGATCTCACAGCGTCAGCAGGGATCGAGGCTGACAGGATCGAGAAGTCACTTGGAAGGCTGATGTATCTGGCGACAGAGAACCATAAACCTGATGTGCAGGACACGATCATACACCATGAAGAAGGTTTTGACCTTATCCCGTCCAATCTGGATCTTTCATCTATGGAGACCAGGCTGGTTAACGCTATGAGCCGTGAGAAGGTACTGGACAATATCCTGAAAGACATAAAGCAGGATTATGATTATGTCCTGATCGACTGCATGCCATCGCTTGGTATGCTGACCATCAACGCTCTTACGGCAGCAGACAGCGTTATAATCCCGGTCCAGGCGCAGTACCTGCCGGCCAAAGGAATGACGCAGCTTCTCAGGAGTATCGATATGGTCCGGAGCCATACGAATGAAAACCTGAAGATCGACGGGATAGTGATGACATTGGTCGATGGCAGGACGAATCTTGCCAGAGATGTGATCAATGCCATAAGGACCAACTACGGGATGCACATACGAATCTTCGATACGCAGATCCCGACAGGAGTTAAGGCTGCTGAGGCAAGCAAGACAGGCAGGAGCATTTTCGCCTATGATGGTGAGTGCAAACCGGCCAAAGCATATGAGGCGCTGACGAAGGAGGTGATAGCGGATGCCGAACGGAAGAGACAACGAGATAAAGCTGCCATCACTCGATGAGCTGTTTTCAAGCCAGCAGGAGAGAGATGAAGCGAAGCTCAAGCATATCTATGAGATACCAATAGATCAGATAGATCCCTTCCCTGATCACCCCTTTAAGGTAAGAGATGACGATGACATGTTGAACCTCATAGAAAGCATAAGGGCTCAGGGAGTGCTCACACCATGCATGGTGAGGAAGAAGAAGGACGGCAGGTATGAGCTTGTATCCGGGCACAGAAGAAAGCGTGCATGTGAACTCCTCGGGATGGACACACTGCGTTGTGAGATAGTAGACCTTTCAAAGGAGCAGGCCACGATTCTCATGACGGAGTCGAATTTCCAGAGGTCCACCATCCTGCCGTCCGAGAAGGCGTTCGCTTACAAGATGAGGCTCGATGCTATGAAGATGCTCGTATCCAGAATGGTGGAAAACCAGAAGAAGGGACGGAACTTCGGAGGGGAGCCGGTGGAACCGCAGCTTGAGAAGGCCAGGGAGCACCTGGTTAACTCATACGGGTTATCTGAAGAATATGCAGATGCACTGGGTAACGCTGACTCCAGGAAACATGATCATAGCGTTGGCCCAGTGGGCCAAAGGTATAATTCAAGAGAAATGATAGCTAATGATGTAGGTGAAAGCAGCAGACAAATTCAACGGTATATCCGCCTCACAGAGCTTATCCCAGAACTACTGGACCTGGTCGATGAAGGAAAGATCGGGCTGAGGCCGGCTGTTGAGCTATCGTATATAGGCCACAGACAGCATGATGTTTATGACATGATAGAACAGGAGCAGGCTACTCCGACCCACGAACAGGCAAAACGCATGAGAAGGTTGTTCGACGAGGGCAAACTCACACGTGAAGCCATTGAGGCGATCATGATGGAGCCCAAGAGCAATCAGCAGGAAAGGATCGTTCTTAGATCATCCAGATTCAACAGACTATTTCCGCCGGATCTTCCGGTATCCAAACGTGAGGATTATATAGCAGCGGCAATGGAGTATTACGGCAGACATCGTGAGAGGCAGAAAACGAGAGATGATGCCAGATAGTGCAGCCACACATAAATGATCATATTTGCAATGTGGATACAAATTCCCATCTCCTCCCCTGTAACCCCTCCTCTATCTACTACCAGTTACTACCCGAAGAAGAAATAAGTATCACATAACGTAATATATTAATAATAATCGCAATATAATGACATATTAGGCGTTCAAGTCAGAAATGATTTGAGCGCTTTTTTCGTGTCAGGATTTTGCGGGAAAGGATGAAATATGACGAAAACCAAGGACAACAAACCCAGCGATGACGTGATCATCTGCACGGACGATGCAGGCATGCAGCTCTATCTCAGTGAGAAGGCAGCCAACAGGCTCAGCTGGATTCTGACAGGTATCTGCGTGGTGCTCAGTCTGCCGGTGATCATCCTCGCATTCATGTGCATTTAGCGGAAAGGAGACAATAACGCAATGACAGACAACAAGTTTATCGATGCATTCAAGCGAATGCTCACAATGACGCTTGCCCTGATCATGGTGCTCGGATCGGTGATCCCAATCGCGACCCAGGAAGCATCTGCTTTCGGCGGCAAGGTAGGCAGCAAGTACACCGTAACTGACGGAGGCCAGATCAGATATGGATCCGGCGACGGTGGCTACAGTAATTCAAGAAAGTGTGATCTCGGTGACGATCTCGGCAGCAGGTATTCATACTGTGTGCAGCCAGCTAAGAACTCGCCGCCAACAGGAACGGTGACGGTAGATAAGGTCGTTACGGATGAGGACGACAAGGGAAAGTGGAATGCTCTCAGAAATATCGTCTACTATTCGCCGTCCTACCCTGGTTACGACAACAACGTCAAGAACATCAGGGGAGACTACTACACAGGAGACTTCAGCAAGGACTGGGGAATTGCCCATCTGGCACTCTCCTATGTCTATGCAGGAAGACCATCGGATATGGCTACCTGGAACGGAACACACGCATCCGGACTCGGAGAGGTATGGACGAAGGCCAAGAAACTGGGCGATGCTCTCTGGAAGGCTGACAGCTCGAAAGATGATGCAGTACCAGACAGCTTCAAGGTATTCATCGCGTATATGTCCGGAGTACAGGACATGATAGTCGGCTATCTGGAAGCACCCGGCTACCTGAATATGAAAAAGGTCAGCAACAGGACTTCTATCACAGACGGCAATAACTGCTATTCGATCGCCGGAGCTGAATACACTGTATATGACAGCTCCAATAAAGCATTGGGCACACTCACTCTTAAAGCCAATGGTGAGAGCAATACTATAGAGCTTCTGGAGGGTAAGTATACGGTCAAGGAGACAAAGGCTCCTCCGGGATACGCAAAAGATGACGGAACATATTCGGTGAAAGTCGTGTCTGAAGAAACAACGACATTCACAGCCAAAGACGAGCCTATCACAGATCTGATCGAGCTCATGCTCACAAAGAACCCGGTCGGCTATCCGCATGACCATGGCGAAGGCGACGCGACTCTTAAGGGAGCCGTATATGAATTCAAATTTTATGCAGGGCAGTACGATACCGCTGCAGCCGCTGAGGCATCTAACACTCTCAAGGCAACATGGAACCTCGTGACAGATGACAACGGAAAAATCAGCGGACAGAACCCGGTGACAGCAAGCGGGATGAACAGCTCTGCCTTCTACAAGGATAAGGACGGAAAGACAGCGTATCCTCTCGGAACATATGTGATCCGTGAGGTCAAAGCACCTGAAGGATACCTTGTCAACGATGCAAAGCTTGTAGGGCACGTTACAGAGGACGGCACAGACAACCTCCATGTGAAGACTTACAACGAGAAAATCAAGGGTGATGATACTATCCAGAGAGGCGGAGTAAAGCTCGCTAAGATCGATAACGACCTGGATACTAATTATGCCCAGGGTGATGCAACACTCGCAGGTGCTGAATTCACCATCTACAACCAGTCGAAGGAGACTGTAATGGTAGGCGGCAAGGAGATCGCAAAGGGCGGTGCTGCACTTGTTATCACCACGAACGCAGATGGAATCGCGACTTCAGATGCGCATGCACTCCCATACGGATCATATCTCGTCAAGGAAACTAAGCCTTCAAAAGGATATCTTCTCAATACTGAGTGGAGCAGGGCTTTCACTATCCGTGAGGACGGAAAGATCGTTGATCTGACCGAAGACAAGGTAAGAGAAGCTGTCATCCGTGGCGGAGTCCAGATCATCAAGAGAGACAAGGAACTTGTAAAGTCTGAGGCTCTCGGTGGCGCTCATCTCGACGGTATCGTCATGACCATCAAGAACGTATCCGGAAGAGACGTAGTAGTACGCAATGATCTCGACAACAAGACTGATAAGGTGGACTGGAAGAAGCTCGAATCCAAGAGCGCAATGTTCGAGGGTGAGTCGATCAAGAGAGTCCCTACAGGCAAGGACGTTGGCAAGATCACAGTCCACTGGAATGAAGAGAAGAAGGCATATACTGCTGAGACTCTGGTAGATGATCTTCCGTATGGAACCTACACTATCCGTGAGTCCAAGACCAACGAGACATACCAGAGAACTGACAAGACAGAGCACATGTTTACCATCAGAGAAGATGGTGTGATCGTCGCATTCGATGACAGCAAGAACGAGATGGCTCTTACTTTCGATGACTATGTATATCGTTCAGATGTTCAGGGCACAAAGATCGCTGACTCAACTTCCGAGAGATTCTCGTTTGTTCCTTTCAAGATCATCTCAGTTACAAACGGTGAGACTCATGTAGTTGTCACTGACAAGAACGGCTTCTTCTCCACAAAGGACAGAAGAGCAGCCGGAGACCTCGATGAGGATGAGGATGCGGATACCGCAAGAAAGCAGAACCCGTTCGATGACCTGCTTGAGGCAAAGGACATCAAGACTGCAGACCTTGAGAAGAGATCCCAGGACATCCTTCACGGAGTATGGTTCGGAACAGGCGAGTTCGGAGACAAGGCTCCTATGAACAGCAAGTTCGGAGCTCTCCCATATGACTCATATATCCTCGAAGAGATGCCATGCGAACACAACGAGGGATATATCCTGCAGAAGTTCTACTTCACAGTAGACCAGAAATCCCAGAACGGATTCGTTGATCTTGAGACCATCACGGATGATGTCCCTGAGATCGGAACTACTGCATCTGTAAACGGAAAGAACAAAGATATCCGTCCACAGAAGGAGATCACACTTGTTGATGTGATCGAGTACAAGAATCTCAAGAAGGGTGAGACCTATATAGCCAAGGGAGTCCTGATGGACAAGGCAACAGGAAAGCCAGTACTTGACATCAATGGCAAAGAAATCACTGCAGAGCAGGAATTCAAGACATTCATGTCTAATGGCAAGGTCAAAGTGACATTCACATTCGATGCAACCAGCCTCTACGGTAAGGACACTGTAGTATTCGAGAAAGTCTACGACAGTGAAGGTCATGTTGCAGCGAAGCACGAAGAAATCAACGACGAAGGTCAGACAGTGACATGGGAACACATGAAGCCTTCCTACGAGATGTACAAGATCCGTACCACAAAGGCTCCGTCTGCAGGAGACAAGTACGGCTTCTTCGCACAGGACGAAGTCGAATACGAGGTCCATGTAGAGAATACCGGCAACATCGAGATCACGATGGATGTCACTGATCAGTTCACTCAGAACCCTGAGTATTTCACGGTTCCGAAGCTTAAGGATGTCAAATTCACTTCCAAGGGAACCTGGAACAACAAGGGCAAGGACGAGTTCAAAGCCAACATCACTCTGGAGCCAGGCGAGAAGGCTACTGTCACATACACCGCAGTCGTAAAGGACGAAGCAAAGGTATATCTTGCAGCCAAGGCAAAGGATTCCGACTCAAAGGACGACAAGGGCAATGACACCAACAGGGTATACCAGAAGAACAAGACCGATGATAAGGACGGCTACTGGAACACTGCGAAGTGCGAGAACGTGACATATCCTAAGCCGGACAATCCTGATGAGCCTGGAACGCTGGAGCCAAAGGACGACGTAGCACAGACTCCTGTACAGAAGCCTTCGATCGGCACTTCACTTGCCAACGGCAAGGGCGACAAGACTGTAGCTGCTGCCAAAGATACTCAGCTGATCGATACCATCGCTTATATAGGACTCGATACTTCCAAGTGGTATGTGTTCGAGGGAACACTGATGGTCAAGGACAGCGGGGATCCGCTCGTAGAGCACGGCAAGCCTGTCACTGTCATGAGTGAGCCGTTCAAGCCGGCAAGGGCTAATGGTACGGCCAAGGTCAGCTTCATCATCGATACAACAAACCTCGATGGTAAAGAGCTTGTAGCCTTCGAGAACTGCTACCGTCTAAAAGATTTCAAGAAGGGCGACGATGTATCCAAGGCAGATAAGACTGTCGTAGCTGAGCATAAGGATCTCAATGACGAGGGCCAGACTGTCAAGGTATCCAAGACAGCCAAGAGTGTTCCGCCTAAGACAGGTGATAACACCATGCTGTGGCTGTACGGTGGACTCTTTATCGCAGCAATGGGCGGTATGCTGTTCTTTGTAGCCAGAGAATATGCGAGAAAACGCAGACAGGCCAGAGAAGACGCTGAAATGTTTGCCTAACAACTGAATAATCAAATAAGACCGGGAGCGGAGGCTTAACTGCAGCCGCTCCTTTTCCTTTGGAAAGAATACGGAGGGTAGTAACAATGAACTATAACGAGAGAAAGTTCAACATGGACATTGCATCTGTCTGCGGTCTCAGGGAAGCAGTAATTGCAGATTTTCTCAGAGGACTTCAGGTAACAAGTGATGAAACGACATACAGACACGGATACTTCTGGGTGAAATGCACACAGAAAACAATAACAGTTCACATACCATTTTTGACTGAAGATATGGTGCGGCATTCAGTAAATAAGCTGGTGGAGAAAGGGATCATAAAGGTCGATGTTTTCAATGAAGATAAGTTCGACCATACCTACTGGTACACATTCACAGCTTACGGTAATGAACTGTTCGATGACAGCAGGTGCTTTGATTGAAGCCAATTCCAAAGCCGCCGGGTATGCGTGTGCAGTGCCCGGATAATTGCAGATACCGCGACAGACTCGCACCATTCTGCGGTTACTGCATGCTGGAAATAATGAATCGTAAGATACAAACGGAGGAAAGAGAAGATGGAAAAATCGATACAGAAACTGCTGGACAAGCTGGGAAAGAAAGGCTTTGACACAGAGAAGAAAGTGAATGCGATCGATATGCAAGTGGCCTTCGATAACGGCCTTGCAGATGAGCTTGGAGGTATCCTCGCTCTGCAGAAGGCAATCAAAAGCCATAGCACATATGCATTCATAATGGGAGGAACTGATCCAAAGCCTGAGAAGAAGGAGGTCAGACGCAATGCAGATGATGATAGAACCGCAAAAGTCGGAGTATTCACCGAGACACATGAAAACGCAGGCTACTGAAGAAGTTGATCTCGCGAGACTGCGGGAACTGGTAGATCAGCTCCCGGAAGGAACGATCCTTTCAGTTGATCTGGAGGAGGTGAATGATGGGCAGGAAGATGGGTAATCCGAATGAACTTAAGGTAGTCAATGTAAGGCTGGTCAGGGAGCCATCGCTTTACAGCACCGAAAAGATAGCCTCACCGGAGGACGCAGTCAAGGTCATAGCAAAGGATCTTGCGACGTATGACAGGGAAGTATTTGCCGTGCTGAATCTCAAGACAAACGGGCAGCCGATCAACTTCAATATATGCAGTATCGGGACTTTGGATTCAGCTATGGTGAGCCCACGCGAGATCATGAAGGCGGCTGTGCTTTCATCGGCCGCAGCATGCCTGTTTGTGCATAATCATCCCGGTGCCGATCGAGCTGAACTGACTCCGAGTCAGGAGGACCGCGAAGTTACAAAACGGTTGATGGAAGCATGTGATGTTATAGGAGTCAGGTTCTTAGATCATGTGATAGTAGGCTCCGGAAACAGCGGTATATACAGCTTCAGAGCAGAAGGCGAACTGGATAGACTCAGGCCTTCACACAGAGAATGGGAAAGATAAGGAGGATTATTTATGGCAGATAGAGAACAGATCAAAGTCGAAATTGTAGAGAGGATAGGTGCTCTTGATAAGCCAAACGACAATGGCTGGACAAGAGAACTCAATCTCGTATCCTGGAATGGCGGAGCGCCAAAACTCGATGTACGTGAATGGTCGCCTGACCACAGCAGGATGTCGAGGGGCATAACACTCACTGAACAGCAGGGCATCAGATTTGCTCAGCTGCTGGTCCAGAGAGAAAAGAATAAGCAGAGACAGCCTGATAACATAGACTACAGAAGATAGTTCTTTTTTCGTTCAAATAGAGCGGTATCTAATGTGATAATATTTGCATAGATACCGCGATACATGAAAAAGAGTTAGCAAAATCGTAATTTGTAAGGGGGAGAAAGTCTAAAATGCAGACGTCGGAAAGCTTTAGGTTGAGTGCAATATTGTCTTTTTCTGGTGGGTTGCAGGATGCCTATACATACAACGTCAGAGGAAATGTGTTTGCAAACGCACAAACCGGTAATGTTGTTCTTATGAGCCAAAATTTTTTGATGGGAAACTGGAACAGCGGGATAAGCTATATGCTTCCTCTGATTTCGTTTGCCGCAGGTGTTTTTTTAACAGAACAGATTGAGCACAGATACAAAAACAGCAAGGGCGTTCATTGGAGACAGCTCATATTGCTTATCGAGATCGTGGTGCTTGGTATTGTTGGGCTTATGCCGACCGATTTCAATATAGCTGCCAACATGCTGGTTTCATTTTCGTGTGCCATGCAGGTCCAGGCATTCAGAAAAGTACGTGGTTACGGATATGCCAGCACGATGTGTATCGGAAATCTGAGAAGCGGAACGGAGAGTTTATCACAGTTTCTTAGAAATAAGGACCGGGCCTCCCTAACCAAAGCACTACATTTCTTTAGTATTATTCTGTTTTTTGCTATCGGAGCCGGAGCAGGTGGTGCTTTATCGAATTTGCTTTATACCAAAACAATATGGGTATCCCCGCTTTTGCTTACGGCTGTTGCTGTAATGATGATTAAGGAAAACAGATAAATTCAGATTTGCAGAGTTCTGTATAAATCATGGAATCAAGAAGCTGGTAATAATATGGTTGCGAAAAATATTAAAACAAAAACAAGAAGAGTCCTTACTGTTCTATTGTGCATCATCATTTTGATTGTTATCGGATGGTGGGTTTTCTGTGTATATATGTACAATGATAATTTCAATATAAGTGCAGACAGCTATGAACCTCTTATGCTTCACGTAGAAGATTTTAATGGCCTGGAATGCACTGAGTATTCATTCCCTTCTGATAAGGGGCAAATGCTTGCAGGTTATCTTTACAGTAACGGAGAGAATCAGCACGGAATAGTGATCATTGCTCACGGATTTGGCGGCGGAGGGCATAATTCTTATATGGATGCAGCAGATTATTTTGCTAAGAATGGATACTATGTTTTTGCATATGACGCTACGGCAATGGATAAGAGTGAAGGTGACGGGTTGGGCGGAGTCCCGCAAGGAGTGATAGATCTTGATAATGCAATTTCTTTTGTGGAATCAAATAATGACATCCCGGACCTTCCGATTGTCCTGTTCGGACACAGCTGGGGAGGATACTGTGTAAGTGCGGTTCTGAATTACCATACAGAAGTCAAGGCGGTTATTGAGTGTTCAGGTTTCAACAGTTCATCGGATATGTTTGAATCAGGCGGAAAATCACAGGCAGGAAGCCTTATTTATACGATGACGCCGTTTATCAGGATCCATGAGTTCTTCAAATATGGTAAATATGCAACAAATACTGCTATGGATGGGTTTGATGCATCTCCGGATACTAATGTAATGATAGTACATAGTGCTGATGATGACGTGATAGGGATCGAGTATGGATTAGACAAGTATTATGAAAAATATAAGGATGATCCGCGATTTTCATTTATCAGATTTGAGGACAGAGGTCATAGTGAAATACTCAATGATCCTGTAAATACTTATAAGGATGAATTCAACGCCGGATTTGATGATTGGCTTAAGACATTAGACTATGATTATGAAACAAAGGAGAATAAAGAACGCTTTAAGGAAGATAAAGCAAGATATGAAACAGAACATCTTGATCATGCTAAATGGAGCGCAAGACTAGATCAGGATTTGTTTGTGAGGTTTTTGGAATTTTATGAACGGTCAATAAGATAAACACCAACTGCAGTTAAATATTAATAGAACATGAAAGCAGAAGTTAATCGCACAAATTCCAGCTTGTAAAGGAGATTTATGAACAATATATACACAAGAGTAAGCATAAGAAAGTACCAGGATAGACCTGTTGAGAACGAGAAAACGGAGGCTATCCTTAGGGCTGCGATGCAGGCGCCTTCTGCAGCAAATCAGCAACCATGGGAGTTCTACGTTGTTACAGACAAGGCAAAACTGGAAGCGTTGTCGAAGGCCAGTCCGTATGCAGGCATGACTAAAGATGCTCCGGCAGCTATTGTTTCCGCATATAGAAAAGACTGCGCTATACCTCAGTATGCCGAAATCGATCTTTCAATCGCCATGGAGAACCTATGGCTTGAAACTGATGCGCAGGGACTTGGTGGTGTATGGCTCGGCATCGCACCTATTGAAGAACGCATGCAAGCTGTGGAAAGGATCCTGGATATACCGGATGATCTGAGAGCATTTGCTATATTCCCATACGGGTATCCGGCTGAGGAGAGAAAGCAGCAGGACAGATTCGATGAAAGCAGGATACATTACGTAGAATAGCTGACATCGAAAGGAGAATAGCTTTGAAAATACTGGTAATACCTGACGTCCACCTGAAGCCGTGGATGTTTGATAGAGCGTCTGAAATTCTTAATTCAGGTGCTGCTAAGAAGGCTGTATGCCTCATGGACATACCCGATGATTGGGGGCAGGAATATAATCTCGGATTGTATGAGGAAACATTTGATGCCGCGATCCGGTTCCAAAAGGAGTTCCCGAAAACACTCTGGTGCTATGGCAATCATGACCTGTCATATGAGTGGTTGCAGTATGAAAGCGGCTTTTCATCTGTGGCGATTCCTGTAGTACAAAAGAAACTAAGTGAGCTCAGAAGGGAGCTTCCGGACAGAAGCCAGATGGCATATATTCACAGGATAACTATGCCAATGATGTGGACTATGATGATACCGATGCAGTAATAGAGAAGATCAACCTGCTCGGAAGGAATGAGATGTGGGACGATGCATCGCCGCTTTGGTTCAGGCCGCAATTCTATAATGAGAAAATGTACAAAGAAGAAGACCTTCTGCAGGTCGTAGGCCATACTCCGGTTATGCAGATCGATCGTCTTGGCAATATGTTGTCATGCGATCTGTTCTCAACATACAGTACCGGTGATCCAATCGGGACACAGGAATATCTGCTAATCGATACCGTAACCTGGGAATACGAAGGAATCAAATAAAATAGAAATAATAAGGCACAACATTTGCTGCAGAGATGTCTGCAGCTTTTTTTGTGCAAAGAAATGGAGGCGCATATGAAAAAACGAAACAGAAGTCCAGACAGAAAAACTCAGAAAGAACGGATAAAGGAAATAACTGAGCAGCTTGAGGCGGGTGTTGCAGCAGTCTTTGAGAGTGATGCATACAAGGCGTATCTGAACTGCATGAGTAAGTTCCATAACTATAGTTTGAACAACACACTATTGATCGCATTACAACGTCCTGATGCACAGCTTTGTGCTTCGTACAGCAGCTGGCAGCGTGATCACGGCAGACAAGTCCGTAAGGGAGAGAAAGGCATCAAGATAATCGCTCCCTGCAAGTATAAAGTTGAGATCGATGAGAAGGATGATGATGGGAAGCAGAAAGTTATTGAGAGACTTGGCTTCAAGGTAGTCACTACCTTTGATATTGCCCAGACCGATGGCCCGGACCTGCCAACTATCGGTGTAAATGAGCTTACGGGCGATGTTGATGGTTACAGAAAACTGTTCAATGCTTTGACTGAAATATGCCCAGTTCCGATATATGCAGAAGACATTCAGAACGGAGCCAAAGGCTATTACAGTGATGCCGAGAAGAAAATCGTTATCAAGTCGGACATGAGTCAGCTGCAGACTATAAAGACGCTTATCCATGAGATCGCACATGAAAAACTCCATGCTAAAGATCATATGGATAAGGAATATCCTGTTGACAGAAGAACCAAAGAGGTCGAAGCCGAAAGCATAGCTTATACGATCTGCCAGCATTACGGTCTGGATTCATCAGACTATTCTTTCAGTTATGTTGCCGGATGGTCTTCAGGCAAAGATGTAAAAGAACTCAAAGCATCACTTGAGAGGATCCGTTCTGCAGCTGATGAGATGATAACCGACATAGATAAATCGCTAGAGAAACAGATGAAGCGAGAGCAGTCAAAAGCTGTTCGTGATGAGGCGAGGTGATGATCATGGGATTCTATACTGAGGAGCAAATAAAGAAAGCCAGATCGATAGATCTCATGACATACCTCCGGACATGCGACCCGACTGAACTCATTCACGTGAGCGGGAACACTTACTGTACCCGAACACATTTCACGTGAGCGGGAACACTTACTGTACCCGAACACATGACAGCCTCAAGATCAATGCTTCTAATGGCAAGTGGATGTGGTGGAGCAGAGGCTTTGGTGGATATTCTGCACTGGATTATCTGATCAAAGTCAAAGGCATGCAGTTCATGGAGGCAATGAAAACCCTCTCAGAAGATGAACCTGCGATCAATCATTCCAAAGCTGCAAGATGGGACCATCCTGATTCAGATAAGGAAAGAAAACTCCTTCTGCCTAAGAGATCCGAGACCAGTCTTGAGATAATACGTTATCTCTCCGGCAGGGGAATAGACAGAGAGATCATCAAGGCTTGTATTAACGAAGGCCTTCTTTATGAGTCACTGCCATATCACAATTGTATCTTTGTCGGATATGATGAGGCGGGCAAAGCAGCGTATGCATGCTACCGGGCTACAACGGGAGAACGGCTCATGGGTGATGCAACAGGGTCCGACAAACGGTATGCCTTCAGGATAAACAACAGCGGGAACACATTGCATGTATTTGAGAGTGCCATAGACCTGCTCTCATACGCGACAATAATGAAGATGAAAACAGGCGAATGGAGAGCAGAGCCTATGCTTTCTCTTGGCGGAGTGTATGCGCCGAGCATTAATAATAAGCAATCGAAACTGCCAATTGCGCTTGAAAAAATGACGCAAAATCAAACGCAAATAAATACGATTGCTCTTCATCTGGACAACGATTTTGCCGGCAGGAATGCAGCAGCCGCAATAGCAACAAAACTGGAAGGAAGATGTGTTATCAGAGATGAGCCGCCGCCTTATGGCAAAGACTGCAATGACTACCTCCAGCATATGATAAGGCAGAAACATGCAAGGCAAATGGGGAGGGAATAACCTCAGATTCGGCTGCCTGTGATAATATAAAGGCAGCCGAAATACATAATCAAAAGGAATTCAGGGATTATCAAATGAAACATGAATGCAGAATAACAGTACTTGACACTAAATGCTTTGAGGAATATCAGGAGAAATATCTCGCAGATCCGAAGTCCGGACCATGCCCATTTTTCAAAAAAGGGGATACATTCCTTCTCGAGAGGACTCCGCAGCAGGATGACTTCTATCACCTGATGAATGGAAAGTTCTGCGGTGAGGCCTGGGACGCGATCAGCAGATATGTGTATACGGCTCTTCAGGGCGGCTCAATAATGCAGGGATGGACAAATGACGACCGCTTGATGATCGCCTGCTGCAATGACGGCACAAGGCCGGTCATTTTCAAAATTGAGAGGATAGATATACCTGAGTCTGATGAGGAAAAAGAATGGCTGGACAGGCAGGACTTTTCAAATTCAGCTGAAAATGCGTATACAGGATAGACAAGATGAGCAACACAGACAAGGTGCTGCTTGATGCAGACATACGTGAGCCGCTGTTTGATTATCTGGAGCAGTATTATGGCAAGGTCAGATTCCTTGAGGAGAAGGTGACCGGTAAAGCGAGAGCTGATGTAGTCATGGTACTTCCTGACAAAGTTTGCGGTATTGAGATCAAAAGCGATGCTGATAGCTATACGAGACTAGCTACTCAGGTCAAAAACTATGACAAATACTATGATGAGAATTACCTTGTAGTGGGGTCGACACATGCGATTCATGCGGCCGAACATGTCCCTCCATACTGGGGAATCATATCGGTGGAACTCATCAAAGGTGAAGTGGATTTCTATCGTGTGAGAGAAGCGAAGCCTAATCCTAAAGCGAAGCTGAAGAACAAGATGAGCCTTCTCTGGAAAACTGAATTTTCACATCTACTGGCCGAGAATAAAATGCCTAAATACGCGCAGAAGAGCAAGAAATTCATAACAGAAAAGCTGATCGACAGGATCCCTGAAGAGATCCTCCATGAGCAGATCAGCGAGGAACTATTCGAGAGAGATTACACCATATGGGAGTAATAGAATACAGAAACATAAATGAGCGAATACAAGAAGCTTGATGCAGATGAATTCAGAAGCAATCCATATATCAAAAGTGTGAATGTGCCAACTGCAAAGGTTGGAGATTTCACGCTGACAACTGCGGCATATGAACCTGGCGAACTCCTTGAATACGATATGCCGGATTTAACTAAAAACCCGATCGAACACAGGGTAGGATACTTCACTGAGAAAGTTGAATTCCCGGGAATATATGAAGGCATTATACCCTGGATGAGTGTCTGCCCGTCAGAGATAAACTCGATGGCAAGACATATCGACAAGGCTCACGGAAGGGTACTGGTGCTTGGGCTCGGCCTTGGGTATTACTTGTATATGTCATCGATGAAGCCTGAAGTTGAAAGCGTAGATGTAGTCGAATGCCAGCCGGAAATCATTAAATTGTTTGATGAAAACCTGCTCCCTCAATTTCCATTCAGAGAGAAGATCCGGATCATAGAAGCTGATGCTTTTTCGTATATCGGTGGTCTTCGGGGAGATGAATACGATTTCTGCTTTGCAGATATATGGCAAAACGAGATCGATGGTGCCTGGGCATACAGAAAAATCAGAGATACGGAAGAACAGCTGGAAGACATAGAATTCGCCTATTGGATCGATGATGCGATAGAATGGTACTTAAGCAATGAGTGAAATAATACAAGATGATAGACTGAGATAATATAAAAAATCAGCAATGACAGCAGCTCTGCCGAGAGAATTTCTCTGACAGAGCTGTTGTTGTCATTGGTATTTTAGGTATTTATATGGAAGGTTGTATGAAGAAAAGTTTGTCTATTTCGTTTGACAAGTATAGTGTAGCGTTACTTCCTTAAACGAAGTTAAAGTGAAAAAGAATTATTTACATGACTTGATCTGCCATCGGGGATTAAGTCTTTTTTCTTTGCAATTTTTACGGAAGGAGCGTGATTACAGTGACAGAAAATGATGAAAAAGAGAAGCTAAAGGTAATACTTTTGAAGCCAAATGAGGCAGCAGAGATTGTCGAAATCGAGGATGATCTTGAGTCTATGCAGGAGCTTGTCGGAGGTCTTATTGAGCCTTATGATCCGTTCTATTCGGAGAATGATCCGAGATATGAGAACGTGATACTGGTCTGCAATGAAGAGGGAAAGCTCAGGCAGCTGCCTCCAAGCAGGGCAATAGTTGATGAAGACGGGTGCGTGATGGATGTGATCGCAGGCCCGTTTTTTCTTTGCTACGCACCTGTTGAGAGCGAAAGATTCCTATCGATGCCGCCTGATCTTGAAGAAGAATTCAGGAAAAAATACGAGTTGCCGGAGAGAATCTACAAGACAGAACAAGGCTACGATGTGATCAAATTTGACCCGGGAAAAGCGGAAAAAGAACGTGGCTATGAAAGATAGGATGAAGCCCGGAAAAAGGCGGAGTGCGACGTTAAGCACATCTGCACTAAAACAGCAAGCACTGCCAAATTCCTCCTCCGAGGACCTTGGCGATACTTGGTGGCGTAGCCCCCAAACCCCCGACAGTGACTGACAGAGTATAGGAGTAGGTCAGGAGTAGGTCGTTACGATTAAGGAGGCAGAGATGAAGGAGGAGCAGAGGAGGAATGAAGAGAATCTATAAGAAAAATATCTGGATGAATCAGACTGAGTCTGATGAGTTGAAAGCAAAGTCTCAGGCTGCATGCTTATCCGAAGCAGAATTCATCAGACAACTGGTAAAGGGATATACGCCGGTCGCCAGACCTGATGAGAAATTCTGGAGAGCGATGGAATTCATAAGAGAGTTCGCTGACAAAATCGATGAAGTAGCTGTGAAAGCAGATAACTCAGTAGACATGATAGCTCTCATGACAGAGGCGAAGAAGTGGCGCCTGTTCCAGAGTGCGATAGAGAAGGAGTTCCTTATACCTAAGCGGGGTGAAGGCTAATGGCAGTCACAAAGATATGGAACATAAGGGGCAGAGCCGAATCTCCTCTCGAGTATATAGCGAACCCTGAGAAGACCCAGCGCGAATTCACCGATGCGCAGAAACAGGCACTTGAGGACGTTATCGCATATGCGGCTAACGAAGACAAAACAGAGAAGCTCTTTTATACGACCGGCATCAACTGCAGCGTTGAATGCGCACGTGAGCAGTTCGATATTACCAAGCTTAGCTTCAATAAGCATGACGGCAATGTTGCGTATCATGCTTACCAGAGCTTTGCGCCGGGAGAAGTCACTCCTGACGAAGCCCACGCGATCGGAGTGCAGCTTGCGCGGGAGCTCTGGGGAGACAGATTTCAGATGGTGGTTGCCACCCATACAAATGCCCACTGCATTCATAATCACATTGTCAGTGCGCCCATAAGGGGCGAAGTAAATCCAGTTTGCAACTGGTAGTCGAGAGTTCTACGACTATGGTCAATGACTAACCTGGCGGGGAAACTCAAAGGG
>CADAEH010000022.1 GCA_902786855.1 uncultured Eubacteriales bacterium
AATCAAACTTAGTCAATAGAAAAAACGCAAAAAAACACGAAATATTGCATCGGAAGGTCTTACTTAACAGAAATTAAGGTCAAAACATTGAAATACAATACCAAATAGTGTACTATTTCAATGAATAATTATAAAAACAGGCGTTTATTCGTGTGCACTTTTATCAACACGGGAATATATACATGCGCAGGCAAAAAACAGCCTGCATGGGAGCGCTGTAATTAACGCCCTTAAGGGCAAAAGGAAAAGCGGAGGTAAGATAGTGTTCTGTAGTAAATGCGGTAACAAGCTTTCCGAGGGAGCGAGATTTTGCAGCTTTTGCGGAGCTAAAGTAACGGAGATGTTCGAAGTACCGGCAGCTCTGGAGAAACCTGCTGAATCTGTTCAGACAACCGGTGAACCGAAAGCGGCAGCAGAAAAGCCATACGAGGCAGCCCTTAAGAGGAGAGTAACATTCGATTGGAGCAATGTGATCGATGAGCCACAGAAGAAAGTAGTACCTGACATCAAGTCACCATGGGCTACAACGGGCGGCATAGATGAAAAAGAGTTGTACGCTGAAATGGATACTCCATCCGGACGTAACCGTACAATGAGTTTCATTGATGTACTCAAGGCTGAAAAAGAAGAACAGGCAAAAAAAGTACCAACACCGGAAACTGATGTCAGGCCAATACAGTACACGGAGGTTCTTGACCCTGGATATCTCAGTGGAGAGACAGCCCCTGCTGAGCCTGAAGAAGTTGCTCCTGTTCTGCATTTTGCTCCGCTGTATGAGGACATTGATGAACCGGTAGTAACACCGTTCGACATTCCTGAAGAGGAGGAACCGACTCCTTCAGCAGAAGTCCAGATCGAAGCGCCTGAGGCAGAGACAGTAGTTTCCGAGGCAGAGCCGCAGGCGATGCCGGAGGAGCCTGCAGAGTCTTTTGATTCAAGCAGTGAGGCAGCAATAGAGCCGGAGCCTGAAGTTCCCGCAGAAGAGCCTGCAGTGATCGATGAGCCTGCAGCTCCTGCACCTGAAGAGATCCCTGAACCAGCCAGACAAGGTTTTGGCGGATGGTTTGAGCTCCCGGATTTCCTCAAACCAAGAGAAGAAAAAACTGAGGACGCTGCAGAAGTTCCTGCAGAGGAGCCTGTAGTTGCCGAAGAACCTGAAATCCCTTCAGCAGAAGTCCAGATCGTTGAGGAACCGGTATTTGAAGAGGCTGTATTTGAAGAAACAGAGGAACCTGTAGCATATGAGGACCTTGTAAAGGCTTCTGAAGAGCCGGGTGCTTATGATGATCTTGTAATGCCTCATGAAGAGCATACAGCTTATGAAGATCTCGTAATGCCTCATGAAGAGCAAAAGCCTTTTGAAGCTCTTGTAATGACACCTGAAGAGCCTGCTTACTACGATGAACTCATTATGATTCCTGAGGAGCCGGCTGAGATCGAAGTAATCGAACCGGTCGCCCTGGAACCTGAACCAGTTATCGAGGAACCTGAACCGGTCGCTCCGGAATTGGAACCGGTTGTTGAGGTATCTGAACCGGTTGCTGAGGAACCTGAAGAGGCTCAGGAAGAAGTTATATATGAAGCTGAAGTGTATTCCAACACTGAAGATGAATATCTCAACCTCAACACGCAGAGAAGCGCTGAATCTGCAAGAAGCGCATCTCCGGAGGATGAGTATGATTATGAGGATGAAGATGAAGAACCTGTAGACGAAGATGAGCTCTTTACAGAGATGGAAGAGGTTGCTCCTAAGCATACAGGTATGACAATAGCAGCGCCTGCTGATAAAGAATCTGAGATCGAGGCGCTTAAGAAGAGACTTGCAGAACTCATGGGTACTTCATGGGAAGAACCTGAAGCACCTGCTCAGGAAGCTCCTGCGGAAGAGCCTGTCGAGGTTGCAGAAGAAGTAACTGAAGAGGTAGCTGAAGAAGTTTCTTTGGAACCTGAGGTTGTAGCTGAGGAAGTTTCTTTAGAGCCTGAAGCAGTGATCGCAGAAGAGCCTGCTGAAGAGGTTGCTGAGGTTGCAGAAGAGATCGTTGAGATCGCAGAAGAGCCTGCTGAAGAACCTGCAGTGGCGATCGAGGATGAGTATCTCGCAGATTCATTCGAGGCAGGGGCAGCTGCTCCTGCAGAAGAACCAGCTGAGTACATAGGTGAGGCTGAGACAGAGCCAGAGGTAGACCTTTCCGGTCTGATCTTTGACGAAGAGCCTGCTGTAAATGTTTCTGAGTTCGTAAAAGAGTACCCTGAGATCGCAGAAGAACCTGCAGAAGAACCTGTAGAAGAACCTGAAGCTGTAACATTCGAGCCTGCGCTTATCCTTGAAGAAGAGGAAGCAGAGATCGAAGAGCCTGTACTGGTATTTGAAGAGCCTGAAGCAGTCGCATCAGAGCCTGAACAGGAAGAGACATCAGCTCCTGAATTAAATATCGAGGATGCATATCTCGATATTCCGGAGACATCGATCATTTCTAAAACAAAAGAAGAAGTCACAGAAGAGCCAGAGGTAGACCTTTCCGGTCTGATCATTGAAGAAGAGCCTGCTGAAGAGGTTCCTGAAATTGCAGAAGAGGTCGTTGAGATCGCAGAAGAGCCTGCTGAAGAACCGGTAGAAGAACCTGAAGCTATAACATTCGAGCCTGCACTTGTCCTCGAAGAAGAGGAAGCAGAGATCGAAGAACCTGTACTGGTATTTGAAGAGCCTGAAGCAGTCGCTCCGGAGCCTGAACAGGAAGAGGTCGTGGTCGAAGAGCCTGTAGCTGCAGTTGAAGAGCCTGAGGCAGTTCCTGAAGAAGCGGAACCTGAGACAGTAGCTGAAGAGCCGGAAAAACCAAAAACTATAGATGACTTCCTTGCAGCGATCCTCAGAGAGGGAGCAGACGAGGCACCTGCAGCTGCAGCAGCGGAACCTGTTATCGAGTCGATGTTCGCAGAACCTGAAGCTCCTGCAGATGACGATTTCGGAGTAGTCCTTACTGCGGAAGATCTTGTGATGGCAGAGCCTGAAGCAGTGATCCCGGAGCCTGAGGTCGTTGTTGAAGCACCTGTGGTCATTCAGGAGACAGCAGAGCCTGCAGCAGAAGCATCCGGCCTCGAGCTTGGATTAGCTGATCTGATCGTAGAAGATGAACCGGTAGAAGAGATTGCACCTGTAGCAGAGCCGGTTGAGAAGGTCATCGAGATCGCAGAGGAACCTGCAGAGGAAATCTTTGATATCTCGTTAGAGCCTGAAACTCCGGCAGCAGAGCCTGCAGGGAAGGAGACTGATGCACTTTCTCTTGAAGATCTCGAAAAGGATCTGTTCGGTTCAGCCGTTCCGGAAGGAGAAGTCGAAGCTACTAAGAAAATAGATAAGTTCTACACACTCTATCGCAAAAATGAGGAGTTCCAGAGACTTCTCGATGAAGAATATAATAAGCTTAAAGCGGCAGGCGGTCCTGCACCGGAGCCGGCTATTCCTGATGAGGAACCAGTTTCCAATAAGAAAATAGAAGACGCAACTATATATCAGGATTTCGATCTTGAGAAGGAAGCTGCAAAACTCAGAGAAGAGCAGGCCAAGGCTGAAGCAGCAGCGGAAGCAGCTGTAGATGCTGCAAAAGCGGCAAAGGATGAGTCAGCAGCAAGCGCAGTTGCACCGGTTGCGGGAGCAGCCGCAGCTGCAGCCGGAGCTGTCATCGCTGCAAAAAAGGATGAAAAGGAAGACCTTGAATATGAAGAATATGAAAAGGGCGGCGGATTCCTTACGATCCTTGCAGTGATCATAGCAATACTCCTGATTGTCCTGCTTGGTATCATACTCGTTCTCAACTTCATGCCGGAAAGCGCTATTGCTTTCAAGATCGATTCAATCATTGAGAATATCACAAGCCACTTTACAGCAGTGGATGTGATGGGAAAACAATTACTGCTCTGATGCAGCAAGTACAACCGGTGAACACTTGCAGCGGCAGCAAGACGCTGTCGCTGCAATTCTTTTAGATCAATAATAGTTAAAGGAGGGTACCAAATTGGCACTCGGAAGAAAAAACGTAAACAGCGAAGATCCTGAATTCAAGGGAAAACGCAAGAGAGCACGCAAGGGCGCATCTGTGCTGATAATGCTGGTAGCATTGTTCCTGTGCTTTATCATCCTGATGATCGGGTTTATCACAGACTGGCTGTGGTTCAAAGATCTGGGATATACAAGCGTATTCTGGAAAAAGCTTCTGACAGAGCTTGAAATCGGAATACCAGTGTTCATTGTGGCCGGTCTTCTCTCCAGATTCTATCTCAGCGCACTTAAAAAAGGATATTTCCGCAAGATAGAGTCTCATGAGATACCTAATACCAAGCGCATGAACTCCGTTGCGTGGATATTGTCATTTGTATATGGCCTGGGTGTAGCGCTATTTGCATCATGGGGCACATGGCTTATTTTCCTCAAGTCCATGAATTCGACCAAGTTCGGTCTGAAAGATCCGCTGTTCAATCTTGACATTGGATTCTACATATTCCAGCTCGACTGGCTCGATACCCTGAATGTTATCATTCTCGGCGCTATCATCGGGCTTGTAGTCGTTACACTCATCTACTATGGCTATCTGCTTTCGGTAAGAACGCCGGATATATTCCTGCATGATGCTCCACCGGACGAGCCGGAACCTGAACCGGAACCGGATGAGGATGATGAAGAGCCTAAGGTCATTTACCGCACACCTATCGATTACTCTGTTATCGGCAGAATGGCCAGAGCAAGCAAAAAGGCAGTAGAGACTTCTTTTGATAAGAATCACAAGCGTAAAAAGGGTCGCAGAGTAGATGTAAATGACAGCAATCTGGAACATCTCATGGATATCGCGAGCGGAAAGCTCATAATCCTCGGTGTACTGTTCTATCTGATGCTCGGTGTAGACTTCTTCCTGAAGCAGTTCGACCTGCTTCACACCCATACCGGAGCTGTATACGGAGCCGGATTCGTTGATGTGAATATCACTCTCTGGGTGTACAGGCTCATCATGGTGCTGTCTTTGGTAGGAGCAGTAACTCTCGCTATACATATCAAGAAGGGCGAGATCACAAAACTCCTCAAAGTGCCTGTGATCATGATCCTGATCTATATACTCGGTGTCGGTGCCGGCAGAGCTGTCCAGTCACTCATTGTCAGCCCGGACGAGATCAACAAAGAGTCTAAGTATCTCGAGAACAATATCGAATTTACCAGACATGCTTATGACATTGATGATGTAAGAGTGGCACCTTACAGCGCGGATGATACTATCACAGCTGAAACCATCGCGAACAATGAAGATACCATCGGCAACATCAGGATCAACGATTACGGTCCGGTCAAGGACTTCTATAACCAGACCCAGTCGATCCGTCAGTACTACAGATTCAACGATACAGATATCGACAGATATAACATTAATGGCGGCATTACTCAGACATATCTTTCTGCGAGAGAGATAGACGAGGACAAGATCAGTGATACATGGATCAACAGACATCTGAAGTATACACATGGCTATGGTGCTGCAGTATCTCAGGTGGATACTGTAACAGCTTCCGGTCAGCCTGATGTGATCGAAGGAAACATCCCGCCGGAAACTAATGTCGATGTTCTTAAGATCGACAGACCGGAGATCTACTTCGGTGAGCTTTCCAAGGATTACATCATAGTAAACACCAAGGAAACAGAATTCGACTATCCTGACGGCAGTGAGAACAAGTACACTGAGTATGAAGGAACTTCGGGCATCAAGCTCAACCTGTTCAACAGAATTCTCTATGCCATCAGAGAGGGTAATATCAAGATCCTCGTGTCGTCCAACATCACTTCGAAGTCAAGGATCCTGTATTACCGCGATGTAGTGCACAGAGTTGAAAAGATCATGCCGTATCTTTCCTATGAGGAAGATCCGTACATGACCATTGTCGACGGTAAGCTCTACTGGATACTCGATGCTTATACTACGAGCAGCAAATATCCTTATTCCGAGCCATATACCAATGAGATCAACTCGACCAACTATATAAGGAATTCGGTCAAGGTCGTAGTAGATGCATACAACGGTACTGTTGACTTCTACATTGTAGATGATGAGGATCCGATCGCTCAGACTTTCCAGAAGATCTATCCGAAACTGTTTAAATCAAAGGATCAGATCCCGGAAAACATGAGATCTCACCTGAGATATCCTAATGCACTGTTCAAGATCCAGGCACAGGTATACTGCAAGTACCACATGGACGAGGTCAAGGTCTTCTATCAGAGAGAGGACCTGTGGGATATTGCTCATCAGATCTACGGCACGGAAGAGGTGCAGATGGATCCGAGCTACTACATCTTTAATCTGCCTGATACCAAGGAAGGTGCGGAATTCATCAACATGGTACCGTTCACACCTAAGTCAAAGCAGAACATGACCGCTATCATGATGGCGCGTAATGACGGAGAAAACTACGGACAGCTGATCGTTTACACGATGCCTAAGAACAAGACTGTATACGGTCCGATGCAGATAGAAGCTCAGATCGATCAGAACACAGAGATCTCCAAAGAGTTCTCGCTGTGGGCATCATCGGGATCCACATATAAGAGAGGAGACCTCTTCGTAATACCTATCGGAACATCCCTGATGTATGTCGAGCCGGTATATCTCGAGGCTTCCAATCAGGCTATCCCTGAAGTCAAGCGAGTCATAGTTGCTTATCAGGACAAGATCGCTTACGAGCCTACTCTTGCAGAGGCTCTCATGAGCATGTTCGGAGGCACGGCAGGCGGCAAAAACGGTGACGGCAACAACGATAACGGAAATGATGCCGGCGCAGGCAACGATGTTGAGTCCCTCATTAAAATGGCTCAGAATGCATACGACAAAGCCATTGAAGCTCAGAAGAACGGCGACTGGGCTGAATACGGCAAGTACATCGGTCAGCTTGAGAAATATCTGAAGAGACTCGGTAATGCAAGCGGCCAGAGCGCTGCAGCACCTGCAGAAAACGCAGCACCCGCTGAGACAACGGCTCCGGAAGCAGCTGAAGAACCTGAGCCTGCTCCTGCAGAGGCAGAGACTCAGACCGAATAGATCTATTATATTATCTGAATGATACAGATCAGCAGCGGAGCGGGAACCGATCCCGCTCTCTGCTTGAGTATTGGGGGAAAAAATGATCAGATTTGATTTGAACAGGATGCTGTATACACTGACTCCTGCAGAGCATGATCCTGAGACGATCGTGTCCAGACTTGCAGCGCATCCTGAGGTAAAATTCGTATCTTTTACCGGAGTGGATATGGGAGGCCACAATACCGATGAAAAGATACCGGTACAGGCGTTCACCGATGATATGGAAAAGCTTCTGGCAAACGGCGTGCAGACTGACGGCTCTTCCGTAGCTCTGCCTACTATCGCGGACCTGTCCAATGCGCGTGTCGATATCATGCCTGATCAGGATGTCAACTGGTATGTTGAATACAATTTTGACAACATTGACTACGGCACCGGGCTTCCGACCGGAACACTGAGGATACCTTCATTTCTGCGTCATAACGGCGACACTATGGTCGGGTCAAGGACTTTCCTTAAGGAATCTGTTGAGAGATTCTTAGAAGGCTTCGATACCGTACTCAGAGAAAACCCGTATGTATTTGAACATATCGGCGAAATAAACAGTATTGATGAGATCGCGGAATACAGGCTCACCAATGCAACTGAGCTGGAATTCTGGGTCAAAACGCCTGATGACAGGGCGGACAGAAACCAGCTGTCGATCGCTCAGGAACTGAAAGAGCAATACTGGAAGCGCGTAACCGGTCCTGTAGGGACTGCCATGGAGCAGACCCTTGAGATACTCGATCACTACGGGTTCTGCGTGGAGATGGGACATAAAGAAGTCGGCGGAGTCAAAGCTAAAATGGGTAATTCCGGCTCTTTTGACCACATCATGGAGCAGCTGGAGATAGACTGGAAGTATTCCACTCCGATGCAGGCTGCCGACAACGAGAGCCAGGTCAGGAACATCATTCGTGATGTGTTCAGGATGAACAATCTGGAGGTCTCGTTCCGGGCAAAGCCTATGTTCGGTGTTGCCGGTTCCGGAGAGCATACGCATTTCGGTGTCGCTGCTGTTCTTAAGGATGGAAGTACGATCAATCTGTTCGAGCCGGTCCATAAGGAAGAAGAGTTTATGAGTCCTGTAGGGTTCGGAGCGCTGATGGGCATATTGAAAAATTACGAGCTGCTCAATCCGATCGTTGCACCGACACATGATTCTTTCCAGAGACTCAAGCCGGGCTATGAAGCTCCTGTCTGTATCGTCACATCGCTGGGAGTCGATCATAAAACGCCATCGAGAAACAGGACTATCCTGATCGGCCTGGTGCGTGACCTGAAGAATCCGCTTTCGACAAGATTCGAGCTGAGGTCTCCTAACCCGCATACGAATACTTATCTCATTATCGGTGCAACATATCTGGTAATGCTGGATGGTATCCGGGCAGCTCTTGAAGCGAAGAAGACCCCGTCCGAGCTTGAAGCATCGATTAGCAAGAGCTATGGTAAAAAAGATTTTTACCTTGAGAAAAACAGGGAATACAGATCTGAGCGCAACATTTACACCGACTATACGCGCGAAGAGAGGGAAAAGCTGTTCGGAGAACCGCCGGCTAACGTCTGGCAGTGCTTCGGCGCCTGGGCCACTAAGGATGACCCTCTCGGCAAGACAGGTCTCATCACAGGTGAAGATGCAACCATGAAAATGATACTCAGGTCATACCGTGAGCAGATGATCCTCAAGTGGTCCATGGAATACCATGACAGATACATAGAGAACACAATGGAGTATCTCAGGAGCTGTGTAAGGCTTCATGATGATGATACTAACGAATACGATTCCAATAACTGGGAACTCATCGCTGAACTCAAGGACCTGATAGGTCATGAGGTCAATGGCAGAGCATCACTTCTGATGAAGGCCAGAAATGCCATCGATGCAGTCGACTATGAAGAGCTCAGCAGACTGGAGATAATGATCGAGGAGAAACTTGAGGAACTCCGCGAAGCATACAACAAATACCGTAGAAATATTTTCTGAGAAAAAGAGGTGAAGATATGCTGGATATCAAAAGGATAAGAGAGAATTACGAAGAAGTTAAGGCCGGAGTCGAGAGAAGATGTAAAGGAGATTTCGGTATAGAAAAGGTCAGAGACCTTGATATCAGAAGGAGAGAGATCCTTGCTGAGGTAGAAGCTCTTAAAAACAAGCAGAATGTCACTTCACGTGAGGTGCCTAAACTTAAAAAAGCAGGCGAGGATACTACAGCCCTGTTTGCAGAGATGAAG
Source organism: uncultured Eubacteriales bacterium (assembly GCA_902786855.1). Taxonomy (GTDB): domain Bacteria; phylum Bacillota; class Clostridia; order Peptostreptococcales; family Anaerovoracaceae; genus Crickella. Next base: position 9,330 of record CADAEH010000022.1, read on the forward strand.
CAGCTTTCAGCACGCATCAAGGAACTGGATGGAGAAGTAGCTGAGGTCGAAGAGGAACTTCGCAGCACTCTGCTCGGTATTCCTAACACGCCTAACAAAGAGGTCCAGATCGGTGTTGATGACAGCGATAATGTTGAGCTGAGGAAGTGGGGCGAGCCTCGCGATTTCGGTTTTGAAGCAAAAGCCCACTGGGACATCGGAGAAGGACTTGATATCCTCGATTTTGAGAGAGCAGGTAAGATCTCCGGTGCACGCTTTACTGTATATAAAGGACTTGGCGCACGCCTGGAGAGAGCGGTGATCAATTTTATGCTCGACCTCCACACTGAAGAGCAGGGGTATACAGAGATCCTTCCGCCGTTTATGGTCAACAGAGATGCGATGACCGGAACAGGCCAGCTGCCGAAATTCGAAGACGACATGTTTTACCTTCCGGCCAAGGATTTCTTCCTGATCCCGACTGCAGAAGTGCCGGTAACCAATCTGAGGGCAAAAGAGATCATCCCGATGGAAGAGCTGCCGATCTACTACACAGCATATACACCATGTTTCCGTAAAGAGGCAGGTTCGGCAGGCAGAGATACCAGAGGCCTTATCCGTCAGCATCAGTTCAACAAGGTCGAGATGGTCAAGTTCACGACTCCTGAGACTTCATATGAAGAGCTCGAGAAACTGACCAATGATGCAGAGGAAGTCCTGAAGAGACTCGGTATTCCGTACAGAGTTGTAAGACTGTCTACCGGAGATCTCGGATTCAGCTCAGCTATGACGTACGACGTCGAGGTCTGGATGCCGAGCTACGGCAGATACGTTGAGATCTCAAGCTGTTCGGACTTTGAAGACTTCCAGGCAAGACGCGCCAATATACGCTTCAAGAGAGACAAGGACACCAAGCCTGAATTCGTCCACACTCTTAACGGTTCGGGTCTTGCAGTCGGAAGAACTGTAGCAGCTATCCTTGAGAACTATCAGCAGGAAGACGGAAGCGTCATTATTCCGGAAGTACTCAGACCATATATGGGCGGCCGCGAAGTCATTAAGTAAGTGATAAAAACAGCATAATAAAGGGGCTTCTTTCATCAGAAGCCCTTTTAAAGTGCTTTTCAGTGTGTGAGCTCTACGCGTATCATGCCTTCCTCATCGACGCCGGTGACTTTTTCACCGCGCCCGATCGCTTCAGAGATAAAGCTGATAACATCGAGCGTCAGGATCTCACCCGGGCAGGCGATCGGCGTGCCGGGTGGATAAATGATCACCGGGTCATACAGGATCATCCCGTCAGCCTCATACAGAGGCACGGACATCGCTTCAAACGGCACGCCGGCTGTTTCGAGGACAAAGTCAACAGCCGGGCGCGGTCTCCGTCTTTCCGGCCTTGAGATGCCGTAACTGTCCGAGATGGCCTGCAGTGCTGCCAGCAGACAGTCGTAGTCTGAGCTCCGGCTTCCTGCGCCGGTCATAAGCATCACATATTCGCCATGCACCATCTCAGAAATGATACCTCTGAGTCTGAGTTCCTTATCGAGCTGTTCTCCGCTGATGCCGAGCTCGGTCATACTGATGTTGATCTTGGTCATATCAAGACCGGCGCGATTATGATACATAGGGAAGAGAGAAGCTGCGGTGATCTCAGCAATTTTCGGGTCATCTGTATCTGCCGCTGCCTGTTTTACAGTTTCAGCGCCTTTCTTCAAAGTCTCGGCGATCATCCTGCCTCCCGCGATCCTGACTCCGTTTATCCTCAGAGCCTTTCTGTAAAATCTGAACAGATCCTCGCGCCAGTTTCTTATGACTGCCCGGCCATGTTCCCGCATGATCCTTTCGTTGATATCCAGGCTTGCCAGGAGCAGATAGGACGGACTCGTTGTCTGAAGCATCCTGAGAGCATCTGAAACAGCAGAGATATCTACTCTGTCTGAGCAGATGTTCATGATGCCGCTGCCCGTAAAGCTCAGAAGTGTTTTATGAGTGCTGTTTATAACTATATCAGCTCCGAGTGCTTCTGCAGCATGTCGCGGGAACGGGATATATCCGCCTTTATCAAGCAGAGTCTCGGCATCATCATCAAAGAATTTCAGATGAGCCCCGTGAGCCTGATCAACTATCAGGATCATTCCGTAATTGTGGGCAACAGTGGCCAGCGAGGAAATGTCCGAAAGCATTCCGTAATAATTAGGACTCGTGATCAGCACTGCGTCCGCATCAGGATGCGCTTTACATACCTGCTTCAGTGCTTCCGGCGATATTTCACCCGAAAGACCCGAATAAGGATCGACCCCGGGTCTCACATATACAGGATTGATACCTCCCAGCCTGAGTGCACTGAACGCAGAGTGGTGAGAATTGCGTCCAAGTATAAGCTTGCCGCCCACGGGCACACACCCGATGATCGCAGACATGACTCCGGCACTCGACCCGTTGATCAGAAGCTCGGTGTGTTTTGCGCCATAAAGCTCAGCGTAATTATCCATTACACTGCGCAATGTGGTCTCAGGACAGAACAGCGCATCGGCGCCCGGTATCTCCGTAATGTCACATGTCGCAATGTTGCGAAGAAAATCGCCGTATCCCGTCTTCTCGAAAATATCGCTCCGACCCTTATGCCCCGGCATGTGAAAAGAAACTGCGGGGTCCTTCATGTATTCTTTAAGGAATTCGATTATAGTCTTGTTGCTCATATCTTTACTGATACAGAAAACCATAGTCCGGGAGGACCACTGCAAACTGCAATTCTTACTTAATTAAGCTAACGATAATACTTATCAGTATTATAAGAAGAAAAAAACACATACGCAACCTCTCATGGCTGTCAGCCTGCCGGATGCGTTTCACTAAGTATGTCCTGTTGCGATCATACTGAATTGCGCCTGTTTGTTAACTGCGTGAATTGTTTTTTTGTTTGCTGGGAAGTTACTTCCGCAGTCAAAAAAATAACACGATTGCACTCAAAAATAGACACTTCAAGATTGTTCCTTTTTTGACAATTATGTATTTTTGCAAAAAATAAGATATAATAACGTGGTTAAAAGAGCTGTCCGGCTCGTTACTTTGGTGCGCTTTTTTGTGCGATGAGTAGTCTGGCCGTATAGCAAAATTATAAGATATTGTTGAATGATGAAAGGAGTTTCTAAAAGGGATGAGCCAAAGGAAACATTTGCCAAGCATCCACGTACCTCATCATAAGAACACGGCTGCAAGCGAGACCGTGATCATGCCGGTACCGGATGAAGTTAGCATCAGCATGTCCCAGAATATTGGCGCTCCATGTAAGCCTCTTGTTGCAAAAGGGGATTACGTAAAGGTAGGACAGAGGATTGGCGATGTCGAGGCCTTTGTAAGCGCACCTATCTTTTCAAGCGTCAGCGGGACTGTTAAGGCTATCGAACAGGTCCGTGGCTCGATGGGTGGATTTGAAACACACATCGTGATCGAGACGGACAAAAAACAGGAGGTAAGCGAAGAGGTCAAAGTACCTGAAATCAGCAGCTTTGAGGAATTCGTCAAAGCTGCAAGAGACAGTGGTATGGTAGGTCTCGGCGGAGCGTCCTTCCCGACACACGTCAAGCTGAATCCTAAAAACCTGGATGAGTGTAAGTACCTCGTAGTAAATGCTGCAGAGTGCGAGCCATTCATTACAACTGACAACAGAATGATGGTAGAGAACGGTCAGGATGTCGTTGACGGCATGAAGATGATCATGCACTGGCTTGGACTCGAAAAGGGCTTTATCGGTATCGAGACCAATAAGCCTGATGCCATTGCCAACATGAAGAGACTGTTCGAGCAGAACGAGATCAAGGACATGGAAGTAGTTCCTCTTCCATCCAGCTATCCTAAGGGAGCTGAGCGTGTTCTGGTCTATGAGGTCACCGGTCAGACAATGAACGCCGGAGTCCTTCCTGCACAGCTCGGAGTAATTCTCGACAACGTATCGACAATAGCTGTTCTTGCTGAATACATCAAGACAGGAATGCCGATCGTAAGAAGAAGAGTCACAGTCGACGGAGACGCAGTAGCTGAGCCTAAGAACGTCTACGTTCCGATCGGAACAAGGATCGCTGATGTAGTTGCTTTCTGCGGCGGTTACAAAAAAGAGCCTCGCAAGATCATCATGGGCGGACCAATGATGGGAAGAGCTACCAAGGGCGACGACTCCCCGACAATGAAGAACACTTCAGCTATCCTCTGCTTCAGCCAGGATATGGCCGGCGTAAAGGAAGAGACAGCCTGCCTCAACTGCCAGCGCTGTCATACAGCGTGCCCGTTCGGACTCATGCCTAGCATTTTCGCAGAGGCTTATGAGAACAAGGACGTCGACACACTCAACAGATTCAATGTCATGCAGTGCATGGAGTGCGGCAGCTGCTCATACACATGTCCGGCAAGGCGTCCGCTGAGCATGACCAACAAGCTCGCTAAATTTATGGTAAAGGAGGCATCGAAGTAATATGGATAATAAGTTTCATACCAATTTGATAGTATCCTCCGCACCTCATATCGTAACGGAATCGGATACTACCAGGCTGATGGGAACAGTCATACTCGCACTCGTTCCTGCCTGGGTTGCAAGTATCTATATTTTCGGATTCAGAGCTCTGCTTCTGTCTGTAGTATGCGTTGCTGCAAGCGTACTCTTCGAGTATCTGTACAACGTGATCATGCACAGAAAGCAGACTGTCGGTGATCTTTCAGCAGCGCTGACAGGACTTCTGATCGCATTCAACGTTCCTTCGAACTTCCCGATCTGGCAGGCAATCATCGGATGCCTCTTCGCTATCGTGGTGGTCAAGCAGCTCTTCGGGGGCATTGGAAGGAACTTCAGTAACCCTGCTATTACAGCGAGAATATTCCTGTTCATCTCTTTCTCAGCTAACATGTCCACATGGCCGCTGACAAGACTCGAGAGAACAGCTGACGCTGTAACAGGAGCTACACCTCTTGCGATCCTCGCTGAGGGCAGCATAGATCAGCTCCCGGGTCTCGGCACACTCTTCCTCGGATTCCACGGAGGATCCACCGGAGAGGTCTGCGCACTCGCATTGATCATCGGCGGACTGTTCCTGATCATCCGCAAGGTAATCAGCCCGGTCATCCCATGTGCTTTCATCGGTACGGTATTCGTATACGCACTGATCGCAACCGGAAGCCTTTACATGGCACTGTTCCATGTACTTGCAGGCGGCGTGCTCCTCGGAGCATTCTTCATGGCAACTGACTATGTCACATCGCCTAAGCTGCCTCTCGGACAGCTGATCTTCGGTATCGGCTGCGGTATCATCACAATGAGCATCAGGCTCTTCGGATCATATCCTGAAGGCGTATCCTTCTCGATCCTTCTGATGAATATCTGCACACCGCTGATCAACAACCTGTCCTACAAGTTCTACCTGAAGGAGGGAGGTGCTAAGAATGGAAAATAAAAACAGCGCATTCAAGGAATTCATCTCGCCTATTCTGGTACTCGTACTTATATGTTTTGTAGTAACATTCCTGCTGGCGTTCACATATGGTGTTACCAAGCCGATCATCGATGAGAACACAGCAAAGGCAGCAAGCGAGGCAAGAATGGAACTTCTTTCCGACGCTGACAACTTCACTGACAGCGGAGCAGAGCTTTTCGAACTCGAGCCTGGCAAAGTATATGTTGTAGACGCATACACAGCTGACAACGGCGCAGGTATGGTAGTTACTGTCAAGTCCAACTCCTACGGCGGTCTCCTGACTGCTATGGTCGGAATAGACAAGGACGGAGCTATCACAGGTGTCAAGATCACTGAGCATGCCGATACTCCGGGTGTAGGAACCAAAGCACAGGATCCGGGACACCTCAGCCAGTATGTCGGACTCAATCAGCTCAGCAGCGAGGTTATCAAGGACCACGCAGACAGCGTAGTTGAAGTAACCGGTGCATCTGTTTCCTCCGGCGCGATCCATAAAGCTGTATACTGCGCCCTGGAGCAGTACAGAGCGATGGGAGGTGTTAAGTAATGGAAAAGAAAAGCAAACTTTCGATACTGACCAACGGTATCATCAAGGAGAACCCGGTACTGGTACTCCTGCTCGGAACATGTCCGTTCCTTGCTACATCTTCGTCGCTGATCAATGCGCTTGGAATGGGACTCTCGGCAACCGCCGTACTCATCTGTTCCAACATCGTAATCTCGATGCTGCGTAAGGTTATTCCTGATAAGGTCAGGATCCCTTGCTACATCGTAGTCATCGCCGGATTCGTAACACTGGTACAGTTCGTACTCCAGGCTTACGCTCCGGAGATCAACAAGGCGCTGGGTGTATTCATCCCGCTGATAGTAGTTAACTGCATCATCCTCGGCCGTGCTGAGGCATTTGCGAACAAGAACACTGTGATCGATTCCCTCTTCGACGGTATCGGCATGGGACTCGGATTCACACTTGCTCTCGCATGCATGGGAGCGATCAGAGAATTCTTCGGAACGGGCTGCCTGCTCGGCATCACCATCATCCCGAATTTCTCGATCGGTTTCTTCAACCTGCCTCCTGGCGGATTCTTCGTGTTCGGTGTACTGATCGCGATAATCCAGGCAGCTACCAAGGGCAAGGCTCTGAAGGCAAAAGGATTCAGCTGCGGACTCTGCCCGATGTACAATTCGTGCAATACAGCTGAAGCCAACGAAGAAGTTGCAGCAGAAAAAGCAGCTAAGGCAGTATAGGAAGGGGGACAGACATAATGGTAAACCTTATAGTAATCTTTATGGCGATAGTCCTCGTTAACAACTTCGTACTGTCGCAGTTCCTGGGAATCTGTTCGTTCCTCGGAGTATCCAATAAGATGAGCTCATCAGTAGGTATGGGCGGCGCGGTAGTATTCGTAATGGTTATCGCTGAGCTCGTTACATGGCCTGTAATGCAGATCCTCAATAAATTCGAGATCGGATATCTGCAGACTGTAGTGTTCATCCTCGTTATCGCTTCGCTCGTACAGTTCGTAGAGATGTTCATGAAGAAGTATCTGCCGGCTCTTCAGAAAGCCCTCGGTATCTTCCTCCCGCTGATCACTACCAACTGTGCTATTCTCGGCGCAACGATCAACGCAATCAGTTATGGCTATACATACATTCAGTCCATCGTATATGCTTTCGGAGCAGGCGTCGGCTACATGGTAGCTATGGTCCTGTTCGCAGGCATCCGTGAGGAAAAGCTGTACAATATGGATGGCATCCCGACACCTTTCAAGGGCGTTGGCATCATCCTTGTAGCAGCTTCCATCATGGCGCTTTCATTCATGGGCTTCACTGGAATGTTCCAGTAAGGAGGGGGAGATATGAGTAATGTTATGACACCTGTACTGTTAGTAGCAGTAATCGGTTTTGTCTGCTCAGGACTCCTGGTCTTCGCTTCCAGAGTGTTCCATGTAGCAGTTGATGAGAGAGTTACCCAGGTCAGAGAGGTCCTGCCGGGAGCTAACTGCGGCGGATGCGGATTCGCAGGATGCGATGACTATGCGGCCAATCTGGTAGCTGACGAAAGCCTTCCATGCACAAAGTGCTCACCTGGCGGAGCAGGCGTTGCAGCTCAGATCGCTGATATCCTCGGCAGAGCAGCAGGCGCTGCCGAGCCTGAGGTCGCACAGGTCATGTGCAACGGTACATGCGGTGCAAGGCGTACAGTGCTCGAGTGGCAGGGACTTCAGTCCTGCAAGGGTGCTAAGGGATGGTTCTCATCTCCTAACTCATGCATGTTCGGATGTATCGGTCTCGGTGACTGCGTCAATGCATGCCAGTTCGATGCGATCGGTATCGTAGACGGTATCGCTAAGGTCAACAGAGAAAACTGCGTGGCCTGCGGCGCCTGCGCAAGCGCCTGCCCGCAGAAGATCATCAACCTTGTACCTAAGAAGAATCTGGTACACGTTCTGTGCTCATCCACAGACAAGGGTGCTGTTGCAAGAAAGAACTGTGACAATGCATGCATCGGCTGCATGAAGTGCACGACAGTCTGCAACTTCGATGCTATCCACGTTGATAACTTCCTTGCTAAAATCGACCCTGCAAAGTGCAAGTCCTGCGGACTCTGCGCTGCTATCTGCCCGGTCGGAGCTATCAACAGCTTCAAGAAGCTTCCTTCAAAAGAGCAGGCAGAAAAGGTCGCTGCAGCTAAGAAGGCAAAAGCAGCAGCTGCAAAGGCAGCAGCCAAGGCATAGTATACAATACTGTACACATATGATATGCAAGAGAGCCGTACGCTTTATGTGCGGCTCTCTTTTCATCATGAATATTGACTTTGACCGGTGACTCGATTACTATACAATCGACACAAAACACAAGGAGGTGTTCTCTGGTGACAGATGAATATCTGAAGGCCCGCAAGGCCGGTGAAAAAGAATATAAAGCAAGACTGGCTAAGGGAGAGTATCCTTTCCTGCCAGCTCTTGATGATATGATAACAGGCGTTGATACCATGTCTCAGCAGAATCTCGGACTCATGGAGATACCTGTGGAGCTGATCGAAGGGACCAGAACACAGGCGAGGCAGAATTCCTTTGCTCACAATTTCATGCCGTTGCTCGAACCCGGTGCTGAATTCTCGGCAAAGTGGTGCAACCTGTATCAGGCTCAGATGGAAGAAGGATTCAACAGCCCTATCAAGGCATACGAGTATCTGCACAGATTTTATGTGCTTGAGGGTAACAAAAGAGTATCTGTCAGCAGGTATCTTGAAATGCCGGTCATAATGGCCGAAGTCATAAGGATCATTCCGAGAAAAGAGGTCCTGGATCAAAATCCTGTATATACAGAATTCCTGGAATTCTACAAGTATGCTCCGATCTACGACATAGTCTGCACGCAGCCGGGCGCGTATGAGGAAATCGCTGAGCTTGTCGGAAGACCTATGGGAAAGACGGCATCAGATAAACCGGAAAGATGGCCGGATGAACTAGTATCCTCGTTGAAATCTGCATACTGGAGATTTTCAGAGGCTTTCCGCGCTCTGCAGGATACAGTTCCGGAGATGCCTCTGGGTGATGCCTTTGTTATATATCTAAGGATATATGTGCGTGATGCACTCAGCATACATTCCGCCAGGGAAATGGATAAGAGGCTCCGTAAAATAAAGAAAGAGCTCATGACTGCAAGTAACAGCGACAGTGTTTCGCTTGTTGAATCATCTGATGATGCAGTGAAGGCCGGCGGTATCATAACAAAAACCAGCGGCCTGATCACAAGACCGGGTTCACTGATCGGTAAGGTAATACCGCAGATCTCATATTCCGAAAAGCATCCGCTCAAAGCAGCTTTCATATATGACTGGATGCCTGAGGATTCAGACTGGGTGTATAACCATGAAGCTGGGAGACTAAGACTCGAGAAGATTTACGGCGGACTTGTCATGACGAGAGCCTTCGCAGGCTGCAGCGGAAGAAAACCCGGAGTTGCAGCAGCTGACGCAGCGGGATTATCTTCGTGTGCTGCTTTCGGCAGTATAGAGACAGCGATCGACGCGGCAGCGGACTGGGGCGCGGACGTTGTTTTCACAACATCTCCGAGACAGATGGATGAAGCTCTTAGAGCAGCGATCAGATACGAGGACATACACTTTCTCAACTGTTCGGTCAACCTTGCTCATCAGGCAGTCAGGACATATTATGCAAAGCTTTACGAGGCAAAATTCCTCGCAGGCGTGATAGCCGGAGTTTACTCGGCAGGTGACGGCAGCCACATGATAGGCTACTGTTCAGATTACCCGATATACGGCACGATAGCCGGGATCAATGCTTTTGCCATAGGTGCCGCTATGACCGACCCTCAGGCTAAGATATACCTCGAATGGTCGACCCGCCAGAATGCCAACTGGTGGTGGGAGATGCAGGACAAGGGCATCCATGTTGTCTCTGCGATCGATTCAAAACATAACCGTGACGGCAGTAATGCTTACGGTCTGTGCTATGTTGATAAGGTCCCTAAAGGAGAAGGTACCGATCTTTCCGGTATGTGCCGCATACAGAATCTCGCGGCGCCTATCTGGAAGTGGGGAAAGATATACGAGATCATCATCAAAACGATACTTGAAGGCAATTACAAAGCGAGCATGGTCGACCGCAAGAATCAGGCTACCAATTACTGGTGGGGCATGGTCTCAGGCGCTGTTGATATAGAGCTTAGCGATGTTCTGCCGCAGGGCACTCGTCAGATGGTTGAAGTGCTTCGGGCGAGCATCATGTCAGGCGGGTTCAATCCTTTTGACGGTGAACTGAAAAGCCAGAGCGGTGTGATAAGACGCGCCGACGATATGCCGCTTACAAGCAAGGATGTTATAAGGATGAACTGGCTGAATGAGAACATCATCGGGGAGATCCCTTCGGCAGATGTTCTCAACGATGAAGCTCGCGAAACAGTCAGCGTCAGCGGTGTAAAACAGTAAGGCAGGTCCATGAAGATCCTATGTATTGCAGACAGCGAAGATGAAAGGCTGATCAGCAGCTGGAGCACTGTCGGAAAGGCCAGGCTCGAGGGAGTAGAGCTCATACTCTCAGCCGGTGACCTGAAACCGTATTATCTGGAATTTCTGGTCACCATGCTGAATGTGCCATGTCTCTATGTGAGAGGGAATCATGATATGATGTACCATGATGACCCTCCGCTTGGCTGTGTGTGCATAGAAGATGAAGTTGCGGTTTTATATGAAGATCCGCAGACCGGATATGTGATCCTTCCGGAAAAAGACTTTACTGCAAGATTAAGGCGGATATTAAAGAACCGAAGAGAGAACTCAGATATCAGAAACGATTATACTGAAGGCAGGATGATCCGTGTTGCAGGGCTCGGAGGCTCGATGCGCTATCACGAGGGCCGCGACATGTACACGGAAAAGGAGATGGAGCAGCGCGTACAGAAACTCATACGCTGTAAAGATATGGGCCTCGCAGGCAGAAGCAGCCTTTTCAGAAATCACAGGGCAGAAACTCCGCAGGACACAGTGGATATCCTGCTTACCCATGCGCCTTGTCTGGGATACGGCGATCTTGATGACTTGCCGCACAGAGGTTTTGCATGTTTCAATGAGCTGCTTGACAGGTGGCATCCCGCATATCACCTGTACGGTCATGTACACATGGAGTACGGGATGATAGAGCGGGAAGCTGAGCACCGGTCCGGTACACGCCTGATCAATGTCAGCGGTATGTATATTCTGGATATATAGGCAGGTAAATAAAATGCAGACATTTCTGATCCTTATGGCCGCCGCGTTGCTTGTCAGCTCGATCGGCTTCAAAAAATACGTATGGTTCATTTCGATCGGATACGGTTTTGCCGTGTGCGCTATCGGAATAGTTCTGATCGCAATGTACCACGGGAGTATGGACACAGGTCTCCTGATACAGTGCCTGCTGTTTATCATTTACGGAGTGAGGCTCGGAGGATATCTGACTTACAGAGAACTGAAGAGCGGATCGTATAACAAGAAGATGCAGAATGAGATCAAAGACGGCAAGGGCATGAGCATCATAGCAAAATGCAGTATCTGGATCGCAGCGGCTCTGCTCTATGTGTGCGAGACTTCACCTGTCATGTTCAGGCTGATCAACGGCAAGGGCACTGACGGCTGCGTGACAGCGGGTATAATCATCATGATCTGCGGGCTTGTTATTGAAACAGCGGCCGATCTCCAGAAGAACGCAGCAAAGAAGTCCAAACCGGGCAGATTCGTGGATACCGGTCTGTACAGGATAGTCAGATGCCCTAATTATTTCGGTGAGATGACGTTCTGGACGGGAGTCTTTATCTCAGGGATCGGCTCCAATGCGGGCGTATGGCAGTGGATCGCTGTTCTCACAGGATATCTCGGCATCATATATGTAATGTTCGGCGGAGCAAGGCGGCTCGAGATCAGACAGAACAAGTCATACGGAGATGACCCGGAATATCAGGCTTATGTGAAAAAGACTCCGATCATGATACCGCTCATCCCGCTGTACAGCGTCGAGAAATACAAGTGGCTGGTCGCATAAGACATAAAACAGCTGTTGAAAACGTAATGCACTCATGCAAAAGGTGCATTGCGTTTTTTTAATTGCTATGATGCTCGTGGTTTTAAAGTTCATTTAAAAAAAGAGGTGTTATATTGTGTTATATTATATATGTCAAATAGAACAGGAATATCATACATTTATCATGCTGAAACCGGCAGGAGACAGGTGCTGCCGCCGGCAGGTGCAGAAACGGGGAAAACATAGAGATGAGGATACTGCTGGCAGAAGATGAAAAGGCTCTCTCGAGGGTAATCGTGAAGATTTTTGAGAGAAATAATTATTCGATAGATGCAGTGTATGACGGCGAAGAGGCTTTGGATTATCTGGAAGCGGGCAATTATGACTGCGCAGTTCTGGATATTATGATGCCTAAGATGGACGGCATCACGGTGCTGAAGAAGCTGCGCGCGGGCGGGAGCAATCTGCCTGTGCTGATGCTCACCGCCAAGGCCGAGATAGATGACAAGGTGCTCGGCCTTGACAGCGGCGCGAATTACTATCTGACCAAGCCGTTCGATGCCAAGGAATTGCTTGCCGCTGTCCGCGCGATCACACGCAAGACATCCGAGGTCGATACCAAGCTGACTTTCGGAAATATCACTCTGGACCGTTCGACGTTCGAGCTGTCCTCACCATCCGGAAGCGTGAGACTTGCCAATAAGGAATTCCAGATGCTCGAGATGCTCATGTCAGGTCCTAAGAATGTGATCTCTGTAGATCAGTTTATGGATCACATCTGGGGATATGACACCGATACTGAGAGCAATGTAGTATGGGTCTACATCTCATACCTCAGAAAGAAACTTGCAGCACTGGATGCAGACGTCAGGATAAAAGCGTCCCGCAATGCAGGATACTCACTTGAGATAATCACTGAATAACAGATAATGCCCTCTATCCGGACGGAATTGTTTTTCAACAGAAACTGATTGACTATGATCAAAAAACTGAAACGCAGATTCATAACACTGGCAACAGTCTCCCTGATCGTCCTGATCTCAGGGATAGTAGCCGGAATGAATATCATGAACTATAACTCTGTCGTCAGCAATGCCGACAGCACGATTGAGATGATCTCAGAAAATCAGGGACGTCTGCCGATGTATTACGGTTACGATGTCGACGATATTTTTGATGATATCGATGATCTGCTGTTCAATTACTATGAAGGTGAAGGCGACAGAGACTACGATGATATAGATTCAGATACGAATGACTATTCTGAACGCAGATTCGCCCACGGAGGAAGGGCACCAAGGGGCTTTTCCAGAGATGAAGCTGAGGAGACCAGATACTTTACTGTGCTGGTCAACAGCTATGGCACTGCAGTCGGCATCAACACAGACAGGATATATGCCGTGGACGAGGATCAGGCGGCCACGCTGGCGGAAGCGATAGTTGCAAGCGGCAGGACCAAGGGCTTTGTAGGAGATTACAGATATGCAGCTATCGATGAGAGCGGATATACCAGGGTCACATTCCTTGACTGCGGCCGTTCCCTTGATAATTTCAGAGAATTCCTGAAAGCGAGCATACTTATGTCCTTAATAGGACTTCTCGTGGTGTTCGCTGTTATCTGTTACTTTGCCGGCCGTATAGTCAGACCTGTCGCCGAGAGCTATGAAAAGCAGAAACGGTTCATCACCGATGCCGGCCACGAGATCAAAACACCACTCGCTATTATAAAAGCTAATATCGATGTAATGAGGATGGATCTTGAGGATATAGGTGAAGCAGTGATCAATGATGAAATAGATCCGGCTGATGACACTGCAGCTGAGCCGCTTGAAAATGTCAGAGAACTGACAGGAAGCCTGAACGAGAGCCTGTCGGATATCGATGGGCAGGTCGACAGACTTACCACGCTGACAAGTGATCTTGTCTATCTCTCCAGGATGGAAGAAGGCGACAATAAGCCGACAATGACTGAGATACCTGTTTCGGATATCGTGTCTGAGACAGCTGAACCGTTCAGCGCTCTTGCTCAGGAGAGAAGCAAAGAGCTGGATCTGGACATTACTCCTATGCTGTCGATGCAGGGGAGCACCAAAGAAATCGAGAAGCTGGTATCGATCCTCCTCGAGAATGCCATCAAGTATTCGCCGGGCGGTGATACGATCCATCTGAGCCTGGATAAAGAGGGCAAAAATATCGTCCTGGAAGTCAGGAACAAAACACTTGACCCGATAAACGATGAGGATCTCGCTCATGTATTTGAGAGGTTCTATCGTACAGATAAATCGCGCAATTCTGAAGCCGGCGGGCACGGCATCGGCCTGTCGATGGCGAGCGCGATAGTAAGTCTGCACGGCGGAAAGATCCGCGCACGCAGCGGTGACGGCACTGAGTTCATTGTCACCGCCACCATGCCTGCACTGTAACAGCCATTGAAGCTCGTCACTGTGCAGAAACATTTCCGAAAAAACGAAGAGAGCTGCAATGAGCTCTCTTTTTGTTTGCGTCCCTATATCAACAAAAGATTTCCCAAAGCAAAGTGCTTTCGGAAAATCTTTTGTTGCTTTTGTTTTATTTAAGTTTCGTCTCCTATTTTAGAGATACAGAACACACAGGAGGCGCATTATGGCTTACCAGAAAGTATTCAAAAGGCATGAATTGAAATTCATAGTGACGAAAGAGCAGAAGGCTAAGATCCTGAAAGCAATGGAGCCGCACATGGTACCGGACAGATACGGAAGGTCAACCATCAGAAATATCTACTTTGATACAGATGATTACGTCCTCGCCCGGCATTCAATCGCGAAACCTGATTTCAAGGAGAAGCTTCGTATCAGGAGTTACGCCAGAGCGGACCGTGAAAGTACTGTGTTCGTCGAGCTCAAGCGCAAGTTCGATCATGTGGTCTATAAAAGAAGGGTAGCTATGGCTGAGGCAGAAGCTATGAAATGGATGCAAGGTACCAATGCCGGAGCTTCCGGACCTTCCGGAATAGACCTGGGAACTGATCCGGGCGCAAGTGAGCAGATGCGAAAAGAGATCGATTACTTTCAGTCATATTACTCTGATCTCAGACCGATGGCCTTCCTTTCGTATAACAGGGAAGCTTACAGGATGAAAGATCCTGAAGACAGCACTGCCATTTTCGGCAGCGATTTCCGGGTAACTTTTGACGAAAACATCCTGTGCCGTGACCACGACATATCACTTACATCAGAGATATACGGTGATCCGGTCCTGGATGAAGACAAAGTGCTCATGGAGCTAAAATGCTCAGGCGGGATCCCGCTCTGGATGACGAAAGTGCTTTCAGAAGAGCATATCTATAAAACTTCATTTTCAAAATACGGCACTGCATATAAGCAATACATTTTGCCGGAACTTCCAAAAGCACTAAACGGAGCCGCAGCGAAGGCGGGCGCAGGCTCGCAGGCTGCTGCAAAACAGCGGGGACCTGCCGTGCGCGGTCTTGCCGCATCTTATATAGGATAAATAAAGAACAGATAACAAGGGGGAAAACATAATGGAAGCATTGCTGACAAGCATTTACGATACACAGCAGGCAACTGCGATAAACATTGCAGACTTCGGTATGGCGACGGGGGTGTCACTCGCATTGGGCATGGTCATCGCAGTCACATACATGTACAAAACGAGATTCACGAAGAGCTTTGTGGTCACACTGGCGCTGCTGCCGGCGATCATCTGTGTGATCATCATGATGGTCAATGGGAGCATCGGAACCGGGATCGCTGTTGCAGGCGCATTCAGCCTGGTCAGATTCAGGTCAGTGCCGGGAACTGCGAAAGAGATCTGCACACTGTTTTTCGCGATGGCAACAGGTCTCATTGCCGGCACGGGTTACCTCGGTATCGCAGCCATATTCACTGCAGTCATGTGTCTGGCTTTTGTGATCTGCAGCAGCCTTGATTTCGGCAGCAGCCGGAACGCAGACAGATACAAGACGATAAGAGTCATGATACCTGAAGATCTCGACTACACCGGTGTATTCGAAGATATCTTCAGCGAATACACATCATCATGCGAACTCATGCAGGTCAGGACAACCAATATGGGCAGCATGTTCCGGCTCACCTACGATGTAGTGCTCAAGGACCCTGCCTGTGAAAAAGAACTCATAGACAGAATGCGCTGCAGAAACGGAAACCTCGAGATCAACGTTTCAAGGCAGGCTACCATAGCAACAGAATTGTAAACAGACATGCTGCCACAGACCGGATAACGAAAAGCCGGTACCGGTGCAGCGTGAAAAAGGAGAACGATACATGAAATATAAATATCACGATAATACAGCGCCTATAGCAGACAATACACAATCTTCATCGGTCTGCAGAAAGACAGGCAAAACAGCGCGCAGACTGCTCGCTCTGGCCGTTGCAATAATGCTGATCTTTTCAGGCTGTGCCGGATCTCAGACGTCCGCTGGCAGCAGTACTTCATCAGTTACAGGCACATCTGCAGAGACCGGATCTGCAACCGCATATGATGCAGCAAGCAAAAGCGACATGTTCACGGAACGTGACCTTTCCGGAGAATACGATGAAGCTGCCGCACTCAGGATATCTCTTGACGGTACTTCAGCCTCGATCACATCTGAAGGCACGGACACCACTTCAGCGGGCGTCAGCATAGACGGCAGCACTATCACGATCTCACAGGAGGGCACCTATATCCTCAGCGGTACTCTGACCGATGGGATGATCATAGTAGATGCAGATGACAGCGCAAAGGTCCAGATAGTTCTGAACGGTGCAGATATCACGAGCAAAACATCGGCAGCTCTGTACGTTAAGTCCGCAGATAAAGTATTCGTAACTGCTGCTGCCGGCACGGAGAACGCGCTTGCAAACGGTGGTACATTTACTGCCATCGATGACAGCAACATAGACGGGGCGGTTTTTGCAAAGGATGACATTACATTCAACGGAAGAGGAAACCTTACGGTCACATCTCCTGCAGGCCACGGCATCGTCGGAAAAGATGATGTGAAGATCGCGGGCGGTATACTGACGATCACTGCGGCGAAACACGGGATCCAGGCCAATGACAGCGCAAGATTTACTGAGGCTGATGTAATGATAACTGCAGGGACGGATGGTGTACATGTTTCAGACAACTCTGATGCAGAGGAAGGCACTGCCTCAGACAGCTATTTCTACATAGCTGTCGCATCGATGACGATAGAGGCAGGAGATGACGGTATACATGCAGATGCACAGGCTCTGATCGAAGGCGGAAGCATCAAGGTGACAAAATCATACGAGGGCATCGAAGCTCTGGATATCGAGATAATCGGCGGAGACATTGATGTGAACGCAACAGATGACGGACTCAATGCAGCCGGTGGGAACTCTGCAGGAACAGAAGATAAAACTTTTGGAGAGGATGACTGGTACGGGAACGGTCATGGCGGTTTCAGCGATGGCGGTACTGACGGTAGCATAAAGATCAGCGGCGGAAACACACATGTCACTGCCGGCGGTGACGGGATCGATTCAAACGGATCACTGGAGATCAGCGGCGGAACGACAGTAGTGGAAGGTCCGTCACAGGGAGACACTTCCGTACTCGACTTCAACTCAACAGGGACGATCTCCGGCGGAGTCTTCATCGGTACAGGCGGAGCGGGTATGGCGCAGAACTTCAGCAGTGCTGAAGGACAGGGGCTGGTCGCGGTCAGTGTCGGCAGTCAGTCCGCAGGGACCACAGTCACGCTTAAGGACTCAGACGGCAATGTGGTCGCAGAACAGACACCGGAGCTTGAATATTCCGTAGTGTATATCAGCACACCTGATGTAAAACAGGGCGGCACGTACACTCTCACTGCCGGTACATACACTGAAAGCATAGAAATGACAGATGCGATCTACAGCAATATATCCGGAGGCACCGGAAGAATGGGCGGACACGGACCGCATGGAGGCATGAAACGTTTAAACGGAAACGCTGATGCTGATGCCGGAGCGACAGAGATGCAGCCTCAGGAGAGAATGCAGCAGTCTGAAGGAAATGCGGTATAGCAGACCTTAAATGCAGAACTCAGACAAACGATAAGGGAGGAACAGAAATGGCTTCACGTTATATAGCACTTATCCCGGCATATGAACCGGACAGAAAGATGCTTGAGGTCATCGCAGACCTCGGGAAAGCAGGTATGGATGTCGTCGTAGTCGATGACGGCAGCAGGCTGGAATACTCAGAGCTGTTTGAGCAGGCATGCGAGAGGCTCCCCGGCCAATCCGGAAAAAGTGTCACACTCCTCATACATGACACAAACAAGGGCAAAGGGGCAGCCCTCAGGACCGGACTGGATCATATCAATAATTTCATGGTCCTGAATGAAGCGAAAGCGACCGGGGAGGCCAATGGTAATGCAACTGAGAATATTGTCATAGTAACTCTCGATGCAGATGGGCAGCACCTTGCAAAAGACGCTGTAAAAGCTGCTCATGCTGCTGCAGGCAGCCCGGGCACGCTGGTGCTCGGAAGCCGCAGTCTGGATACGGGTGTTCCGCTCAGAAGCAGATTCGGCAACACAGTTACCAGAGGTGTTTTCAGGATTGCATCCGGCGTATCTGTACATGATACACAGACTGGTCTCAGGGCTTTTACAGCTGACATGATACCAATGCTCCTTGATATAAAGGGTGACCGATATGAATATGAGATCAATATGCTTCTCGAACTTGCCGGGAATGGTACCCGGATAAAGGAGATCCCGGCAGAGACCGTTTATATTGACGGGAACAGCTCATCACATTTTGATACAGTAAAAGACTCATACCGGATCTATAAAGCGATCGGAAGATATATGCTCAGACACACTCCGGGACAGCTGCTGAAGTTCTCTGCGTCCTCATTTGCATCATTTCTCATAGACTACAGCATGTATGCTTTGCTGATCCTGGCAGGTGCAGGCTTGATCACGGCTAATATCTGTGCAAGGATGGTCAGCGCGACCGCCAATTATGCGATCAACCGCAGCCTGGTATTTCGCAGCAGAAACAGCATAACAAGATCTGCATTGCAGTATTTTGGCCTCGCGGCGATGATACTTGCCGGCAACACGATAGTGCTGAGCTCACTGGTCGGTGCCGGTATCGGAAAGATGGCGGCCAAGGTCATAACAGAGCTGCTTTTCTTCACGATAAGCTGGATCGTGCAGAGATATGTGATCTTCTACAAGGAAGCAGAGACTGAGCCGGCAGGCAAAAGCTTTGCGCTTGAATACAAAGCGATACGTCCGAAGCGGCTCAGAGATGCATACACCAGAAGGAGGGAAAATGCTTAAGAAACACAGAACATTAACTGTATGTCTGATGATACTCCTTATCTTCACATCGTATGTGATAATGGATACTTTCTTCATAAAGAGAGTTTACGGGGAAGAACAGACAGATAGCAGCGAGAGTGTAACATCTGAACAGGAAGATCAGAGCTCACAGGCGGATCAGTTCAATTCAGAAGATACAGAAGGTTCCGGGAATATGCATGACGGCTCTACCGGCGGAGGACATCGCGGACCCGGAAAGGGACATAAGCCGGGGACCCGGGGACAGTCAGAAGATGATGCGGACAGTTCACAGGGAGGAACAGAAAACACCGCCCAGAGCCAGGAAGCTTCAAGTGATTCCTATTCAGACGATAATATAAGCATCACGCTTAAAAGTTACAGGGAAAATGACACGACGATATATGTTGCCGATGTAAAGGTTTCATCACCGGAATACCTTAAGACAGCATTTGCACAGGATTCTTATGGCAGGAACGTTACACAGAAGACCTCGGAGATCGCAGAAAATGCAGGTGCCATACTTGCTGTCAATGGTGATTACTACGGCGCTCAGGAAAAGGGCTACGTCATAAGGAACGGTAAACTTTACAGGGATACGGCGATCAGCGGACAGGAAGACCTGGTCATATACAGCGACGGATCATTCGGGATAATAAATGAGGGAGAGGTCAGTGCCCAGAAACTTATTGATGCCGGAGCGGTCCAGACTCTCTCTTTCGGACCGGCGCTTGTTATAAATGGGAATATTTCCGTTACAGAAAATGAGGAGGTAGGAAAGGCGACTGCAAGCAATCCGAGGACAGCTGTCGGGATGATAAGCAAGACACATTATGTCTTCGTAGTATCTGACGGCAGAACGGATGAAAGCGCCGGACTTTCTCTGCACGAACTGGCTGAGTTCATGGATTCGCTTGGAGTGAAAACTGCATATAACCTCGACGGCGGAGGCTCATCAACAATGTATTTCAACGGGAGCGTAGTCAACAACCCGACCGGAGGAATGGGCAGCAAAGAAAGGAGTGTGAGTGACATTGTATACATCGGAAAGTGAAAATATAAAAGACATCCGTACGGCACTGATCTACCTGATCATATCGATGTTTCTCGCTGCTGCCGGAGCAGTATATGAACATTTCAGCTTCGGTGTTTATTCATACTACATGATCTACGCCTTCGCAGTACCGTTGGTCGGTGGTACGCTGCCGTTCATGCTGAGATATATGCGTGGAGTAAAGCAAAGTGGGTACCACTGCGAAAAGCATATCAGCACAGCAAAACAATATCTGTCTGCAGAGCTGTATCATGCTGCGATAGTGAGCCTGACTGTCGGAAGTATAATACAAGGGATCCTGGCTATCTGCGGTAGACCCAACAGTCTGACGTTAGGCTATCTTATTGCGGCAGCGGTGCTGCTGGCTGCATCTGCGGCGTTGAAGATCATAAGCCGAGCTGAGATTTCAAAGCATCCTGCAGCACCTGAGAGAAGTTGATACCGCGAGCTGTTGCTATTTCGTTAAGCCACTCCGGAATGGACAGGGTTTTCTTGACTGCTTTATTGTTGTGGCGGCGCTGGTATTCGATGGTATCACATGCTATATAATTGACAAATTGATTTTCTAAAGTCTTTATAGAGCTTAATTCACCGGGAGCGGGAACACTGCGCCCGGCTTTTTCATAATCAAAAAGGGTGAAGGCGAGAACATCTTCAGCCATATAAATTGCATCTTTAAGATCATCCCCACATGTATAACATCCTTCAAGATCCGGAAAAATAACGGAGTATCCATTCTTCTCCTGCGTAAAAATTGCGGGATATACATATCTCATTTTGTCTGCCTCCTGCTGTCTATACCTGCATCTTTTAGAATTGCACTGAGTGTTCCACCGGGGATCTCTTTGCTCTTATGACGTGGGATCCTGAAATCCTTCCCGGTAATATTGCTGTGCCATTTGTCATGTTCCTTACCATGTTCAATGAAATAACAATCACCGCTTTTCTTGAGCAATTGTATGAGTTCTGAGACTTTCATATGCACTGACCACTTTATTGTAACACGTAATATTACGTATAATCAAAACAGAAAAATAAAAATCCAGCTCCAGGCTGGCTTGATCTAAATAATAATTCTGCTTAGAGAACACTGTCAAATGAAGATCTGGTGGCGCTATTCTGAAAATGACCGTAATCGTTCTGTTTCAGAATCTAGCTGGAAAAGCACACAAAATAATACACCCCATGGACGGAAAATTTCCTTCAAAATCATTTCCGCATACTACTTCAATATTCTAAGGATCATAGCAGACGCGATACCGACAAGGATGCCGGCTGCGATTCCG
This sequence comes from uncultured Eubacteriales bacterium, assembly GCA_902786855.1. Taxonomy (GTDB): domain Bacteria; phylum Bacillota; class Clostridia; order Peptostreptococcales; family Anaerovoracaceae; genus Crickella. The sequence goes on from CADAEH010000022.1 coordinate 30,944, forward strand.
CTGAAAAGAAGCACCGGGAAGTAGAAGAAGATCCGCAGATCTTCAATGAGAGCGGCAGCTACGAATAGTTGACCGAGATTGTGTAATACACCGGCAGCCATGCTGACACCGACAACGGAGAAAAGGCCGGTCTTCTTCAGGCATATCATCCCTGCCAGGCTCACTATAGCTCCGGCAAGCGAATAGAGCATGCCGAATAGACCGTTAAAAAGGAGACCGGCGATAACGATCCTTATCACACTGACGCCTGCGGCTTCCTTCCAGCCGAACTTATACAGCGCTATGACTGTTACGATGTTGGCGATACCAAGTTTGATCCCCGGGATGCCCGGGTTGTATGGTATAATAGCTTCAATATATGAGAATATAAGCGCCAGGGATGCCATGAGGGCGACTCTGGCGACGAACTGAGCAGAAGTATTACGAGGTGACTGAGTCATAGCCGCCTCCTTCCTCTGATCCTCCGGAAACTATCCGCACTACCATGCGGTTGGGCAGACAGACGATGCTTTCACCCGGATGAGAGATCTCACCATGCTTGACGCACACCTGATTTTTGCATGAAGCTTCAGTAACTGATACCTTACCGCCGCTGATCGTGACCACGTTATAGTAGTCATACTGAGCAGAAGCAGGCTCATTGCTGTCTGCAGCAGGGGTATCAGCACGATTCTGCTTAGGTGCAGGCACGACAATAACACGGTCCTCGGCAAGCGGGTATCTGGCATAAAGATCCCCGCCGGACTCGATAACGACCTTAGCATCAGCTCCGGCATCAGTGCGAGACAGCGTCAGCGCAGCAGAAGCCGCCAGTCCGATCACGACCAGCGCGATGAATAGTATTATGTCTGCTTTTCGAATGTACTGTTTCATCGTCATTAGTATACCACGTACTCAGGCTAAAGGTTAATCAGCTATGAATAGCAATTGCCGTAAAACAAAGCATAGAAAACTGAATAAAATGACTGTAATCTGTGTACTGATCCTGATCATATCGATGCTATGCGGGTGCAGTCCGGGTGGTTCAGCAGCAGAGCCTGTCATGAAAGATGGCTATTACCTCGATACTGTCTGCAGCGTATCTGTTTACCGCATGGCTGACGAACAGGGGAACGTGAAGGACGCGGCAGATATGGGCGAGGCTGCCGAAACTGCCATAGATGAAGCTTTTGACCTGTGCAAAGATCTGGAATCCAAGACCAGCAGGACAAGGAAGGGCTCAGATATAAGCAGGATCAATTCCGCCGGCGGAGAATGGGTCGAAGTCAGTGACTATACTCTTGAACTCATACAAAAGGGCATGGAGTACTCCCATATATCCGATGGCGCTTTTGACATTACAGTTGGCGGACTCACAGAGCAATGGGACTTCCATGCACCGGAAGGTGAAGCTAAGCTGCCTGATGAAGAATCTCTTGCCGAAGCAGCCAAGCACGTCAATTACAGGAATATAGCAATAGAGGGAAACAAAGTGCGCCTGACTGATCCTGAGACCAGACTTGATCTCGGAGGCATCGCGAAGGGTTATATAGGAGACAAAATGACAGAAGTCCTCGAGAGCAAAGGCGTCGTATCTGCAGTCATCAATCTGGGGGGCAACGTCATATGCATTGGCGGAAAAACAGATGAGGACGACTTTGTGATAGGGGTCGAGACGCCGTTCAGTGACCGGAAAGAAATAACCGGAAAGATCGATGCGCGGGACAAGACACTGGTAACATCAGGTGTATATGAACGCAGGATAGAGGTCGATGGAAAGACCTATCATCATATACTGGATACGAAGACCGGCTGGCCTGCAGAGACTGACCTCGATGCAGTGACTCTCACGGCAGACAAAGGACACTCGGGAGATATCGATGCACTGAGCACCATTTGCCTTATAAAAGGCTATGAAGCTGCAAGCAAACTGATAGAAGATACAGATGGGGTCGAGGCTGTTTTCATACTGAAAGATGGCACAACAGAACAGACCTCAGGGATGGAATTCGAAAAAGTGTAAAACAGGAGCAGCTATGAAAAAGGTTTTAGTAACGAATGATGACGGGATCGACGTGAGGGGACTTACGGCTCTTGTCGAGGCTCTTGACGAAAAGTTCGAGGTATATGCTGTCGCTCCTATGGAGCAGCAGAGCGCCAAGAGCATGGCGGTCACTTTCCTCAGAGAGATAAGTGTAGAGAAAAAGGAAGTTCCCGGAGCGGCGGAAGCTTACGCCCTGGACGGTACACCTGTCGATTGTGTCCGTTGGGCGATAGACTGGTTCAGTGAGAGGGGCATCACTTTTGACTATCTTTTCAGCGGCATCAATCTCGGCGCGAATGTCGGTATCGCGGCATATTACTCCGGGACGATCGGAGCCGCCCGTGAAGGAGCCATCTCGGGGATCAGGTCGATCGCTTTGTCAGTAGGTACCCACAAGTCCACCCATTTTGAATACATCTGCAGCCTTATTCCTAAACTGATAGAAATGTCAGAGAGCCTGAGTCCGCAGACGATACTCAGCGTCAATGCACCCGACCTGCCGCCTTGGGAAGTACGCGGGCTTCGCATAGCAGAAGTCGCTCCGAGCGGATATGCTGAAAAATACTCATTCAGTCTGGCGGGCGAGAATGAAGGAAGAGCAGCAAATGAGATCACATGGGAGCAGGCTGTGAATTATCAGCTGGCCCAGCGTTCGCTCGATGGTAAGCCTTCTCCGGGTCATTCATCTGAGATAGGACCGGGCATGCTGAGCAGGACAGGTGATGTAATAACGGATGCAGACCTCAGGTACGACCTTGATTGCGTCAGATATGGCTTTGCTGCCATTACTCCTCTTTCCAGCACAGTCTCTGATGAAATAGCACTTCGCAGGCTGCAGGGGAGATTTTCTTCTGATGACGTGATAGCGGTGTTCGTTGATGTGCAGGAAAACATCATGTCAGGCATCCGCATGAGAAACAGTCTTGCAGGCAGCCTCGGCAGATTTGCCGGATGTATCAGCAGACTTGATATACCTGCAGCAGTGACAGAGCTCCACGGATACGGCCGGGTGATACCGGAAATAGCTAAGGCGTTCAAAAGCGGCAGGGATGAAGATATCCTGAGGCGCGAATTGTCTGCGTGGGGATCGGCAGATTTTGCACGGGTGATAAAATCTTCATCGGCAAGAAAGGTAATGATCGCAGGCCTTGAGACACACTCAGCTGTGCTGCAGACGGCACTCGATTTCCTTCGCAGGGGATATGATGTCACTGTAATTGAAGACTGTTGTGCTTCGAGAGAAGGGCATGACCACAAGATCGCGGTCGAGAGGCTTAGAGACGCAGGATGCACTGTGACTACAAGCAGAGCTGCCGTAATGGAGCTCATCAGCAGCGTCAGCCATCCGGCAGCAGCGAGCGTTATGCGTATTCTTGGATAAGGAACATACAGACTATGGGATCTGATAAAGAGACTCTTTTTACCGTATTTTGATGCGGGGCGAAGAGTCTCTTCTTAATTGCTAATAGGATTGACAGGAAGAATTCTTTACACTGCGGACAATGCCGGCAGGACAGGCAATTTTAAGAGGTTGAATTATATGAGAAACATAACTGAAATCTTGACACAGAGACCCGGTTGATGTATATTCTTAATGCTATGCCCGACACAAGGAGGGGCCCGCGTGCGGGAAGATTCCTTATGTCATTACATCACGCTGTTGTAGCTCAGGTGGTAGAGCGCATCCTTGGTAAGGATGAGGTTCGGCAGTTCGAGTCTGCTCAACAGCTCCAGCGATATACGCATAGGGACAGGGACGCTTGTCCCTATCATTTTTTAAAAACATTCAAAGAATAACGTTATTAGTTGAAGGAGGAAATCAATGGCAAAGCAGAAGTACGAGAGAACCAAACCGCACATCAACATTGGTACAATCGGCCACGTTGACCACGGCAAGACAACTCTTACAGCAGCTATCACAAGCGTACTTAACAGA
>CADAEH010000023.1 GCA_902786855.1 uncultured Eubacteriales bacterium
GCAGAGAAAAATCTGCCTACCGCACGAAGAAAAATCTGCTTACCGGCTGGAGAAAAAACTCCTTACCGCATGATGGCAAATTCATCTTACCATGCATAAATCATCCTTGAGCCGTTTGTACAGAAGCGTGTTGTTCATCTGCGGCGTGATCTTCAGCTGTTCAATGAAATACTGACGGTAATTGTCCAGGACGAATTCATGCCTGCTCTCAAAGGCATGGAAGTCATCCTCCGTCAGATTCCACCATTTGTAGACGGTGTTATACGACAGTCCCATGATCTGTGAAGTCCGGAGCATGCTCGCTCCATAGGCTTTGTGCTCTTGGATCTTCTGGTAAGTTTGGAATGATATCATGATTATCAACCTCCCTTTCGTTATTCAGTTTTTACGGTTTAACGATTCTGGCGCCGGCAGTTACCTACGCAGCGCCGCCAGCCAGATCATAGGCATCACTCCCTCCTATATGACAAATCCCACAGACCGGAGCCTGTGGGAATGTTATTATTTGTCCTTGCCATCCTCGCCACGATAAGCAAGGACTCGCTTATACTGTTGGAATAATCCAAGCCACAAAGACTACGATGATTAAAACGATAGAATTTCTCATCAATATATACGATGTTGATATTTCATTGTTTCTCAGTGTATTCTGAAGCTGATTCTTGACGATTACTGCATTATAAGCTTTTCTTTTATCTTCCTCACTTTGTTCCAAAAAATTGTTAGGAAGATAAAAGAAAACATTTTTATTGATAAGCATATTTATTGCATTTAGGCCCGCAGAAAACATGTATATTACACTAAGAAGCAATATTGCAAAAGCTACCCATTTAAGGCATGCAGAATCATGAGCGATATCTTTCAAATTCCCTGCCACACCAAAAATGATTGAGATTGCAATAGTGATGCCTGCAATCTGCACTTTTGCTTTATCTTCCATCCTTTCCATGCGATGCCTATTATCTTCCAACAAGCCTTTCAGCATATCTAAATCAGCTTTCTCTGGTGCCTTAAATTCTCTAAGAACGGACTTATCATCTTCATATGGCAACAAATCTCCAATAGCATCTATCTTTTTTTGTATGCTCTTTCTTGCCTTATTTTTCCTTATAGAAGGGAATAAAGAATAGATAACAGCCATTGCAAGATTTCTTTTTTGTTTATCCGTCGTATCCATATCATACCTCGAATGAATCGACGATTGCTTCGTCAATTGGACATCCGGTCAGCTTTTTAAGCCAACCCCATTCTCCTGTAGGATTTGTCTCAATGAAGTAATACTTATCATTAGATAGAGCCAAATCTATGCCCCCCAAACTCAATTCCATTTCCTCCATTAAGAGGCAAAGCTTTTTCTGAACATCTTCGGGAATCGATATCAACGAATACCGTAAAGTCTCCTTTGGAGTTTTTCTCCAATCCCCAGTAATACCGCCTGTATTATCTTTTATAGAAATTGGGAACATACGACCGTCAACAAATGTCACCCTGATATCAATTTTGTCTCGAACAAATTGCTGGATGATAACTGGTGCATCCTGAATTTGAACTGTCTTCAACTCATCTCGGCAGACAATTGAGGAATATGTAAACATCTCACTTCCATTGTCATAAAACAAAGCTGTATCTAGTGATTTTACTACATATTTCTCATCTGGCAACTCTTCAGGAGCAACATTTCCACACCAGGTATATGGGACTTCCAGTCCTACGTCAGCAGCAACTCGTAATTGAAAAAGTTTATTTTCAGCTCGATACGTTTTTACGGGATGATTTATCCATTTTGCCTTGTCAAATATGATTAAATTGCGTATGAATGAAGACCACTGTCCTCGCTCAAGCTGTTCGTTGACCGAATATGGCTTTGAATTCCTTAAAAACACTGGTGCTCTAAAATACACAGCCTCAAGTATATCATCCGAAATAAGATATGTTAAATCATTGACGACTATAGTCATTTGCTTGCACTGGAGATCAACTAATATCTCATAACTATCAAACATATCCCTGTTTATTCGAAGATATGGAATATCCCGCTTTTCAAGTTCAATGCATATATAATCAGTCGAATAATCATATTTATTTGACAAAACTAAAACTATTGGCTTATTCACCTTTTTGGTCCTCGCCTGTTTCGATATCACATTTTTTTGTTTCTCCTGCGCGAAATGATTCGCACATTATTGCCGCATTCCCGTCATGAGTTCTCCAGTATCCACTAACCTCGTCATAGTTACAATTGTCTGGTTCTCTTAATGTCAAAGGTTCCGGATATGTAAATGCTTTTTCTAACAATATATGTCCCATATTATATTTTTACTCCTATCACAAGTTGCCTCAATAACCCCTTATAGCTTTTACAATCGAATCCGTATTCCATCCAACTATTACATCAGCTGCATTTTTCACGACAGAAGATGTTCTTTCTACACCCCAAGGTTGCACAGCAATGATCTTTTTGCCCATTGACCTAGCAAGTTCTATTTCGATATTAATCCATTTGCTATAAGTGGCATAGACTCCCGCGAGAATAAGGATACAGCTTGCTGGTTGCATCTGTTTTCTTATTGCTTCCTTTAATTGATAGTCATAACGAGCATTATGGATGGGATCATTCTTCGGAACAGAATAGTTCCTATATGAAAAATATGGTTTTGCATCCAATAGTGCAATCAAGCTTTCGTAGGCATCCGAGTAAGTCCACGAATGACTAATAAATAAGTTGTACGCCATTTTCTCCTCCTCAATGTACAAATTTGATAATCACTGCAACAATCACATAGATACAAATAAATGTAATCGGTATGATCCTCTCAAGTTTTGTGCCATCGTAATACTTTTTTGTCTTTTGTAGAATCTCCCATTCATCTCTAAATGGGGCTGTGGGCAATTCTCTCTCTAGAGAATCTATAACCTCGAATTTTGCAGAATTTAACAATTTGAAATTTCTTATAAAGCAGAGCCACAGCCCACATATAATAGCGCCGGCACACAACAGAAGAATAGATTTCGGACTCCAAACAAAAGAAACTGTCGCTAGAATACCAAGGTTTAAAGTCACAAAAATATTATTCATCATATCCCTTCTTTGGCTCGTTGCATTTGCCATTTCTATACAAGTCTGCCACTGAGCAAGAACACTTTTTACATCTGTTACATCTTTCTTATCATTCTGCATAGTAATCACTCTATGTCCATATCTTACACTTGCATACAAACTATACTGCTATCATGTACTGTTCTTTTAAATTATTCAGCATGCTGTACTTAATCATGCCTTCTCTTTGCATTCTTCCAACCACAATACCAGGTGCGATTTGTTGCTCTTTTGCAAACCTAATAACACTTTTTTCCGAATAATCATTCTTCTCCCTGAAAGAATTGAAATCGTCTTCACTTATAAGTGTATCACCAGACCATTTGTCAGCATTCTTCTCATCTTCTTCTGTTGTTCCATTCAGCTGACCAATATGGCCTAAAACAATATGTGCTAGTTCGTGGAACAAACTGAACCAGAACCTATCTGCATCCTTACCTCTAGCCGTAAGTCCCATGACTATCTTGTTGCCGTCAATAAAAGTTGCTCCCTGCAGAAATGAACCTTTTAGATGTGGAAGAAACACCAATGCTATACCACAATCCGCTAGGCATTTCATAATAAGTGGACAAAACTCTTTTGGCTTCAAAACTGTCATTTTTCTGATTTCAGGAAGTGCTGCAATCAATCCTTTAATATTAATTGGCGCAGTTTGGATGTCCCGAGCTTTTATTTTTGCTTCCTGCGCCCACGCTATCAATGCCAAATCGCTTTTCTCGGTAATGGCTAGCCTTCTACATGCAATTCTTGTGATTTGTTCATTTCCAAGAAGAGATAGTTCGACAACTTCAAAGTATTTTCTCAGATAGACCACTTTTTCTTTTGCATTTCTTGTTTGAGAAACCCATCCATATTTTGCCATTTCGCTATATGGAAACTGCTTAGCTATTTCTGTATCAGCATCCATTGCGTTTTCTGCCTTGACCTTTACAATCTTCTCCCTATAAACTGCCTCAAGATTATTCCAAAACTTAGCCGGAACTCCGAGTACCATTTCTAATCTTAAAGCAGTTTCAGGAGTGAGCTGTACCTCTCCGTTAATGAGCTTACTTATGTGTTTTTCTGACATATCCATTCTGGCAGCAAACTCTTTCTGGCTCATTCCCCGGTCTATTAACTGTTCTTTTATTGTCGCTCCCGGTGGTGTAGCAACAAAACTGCGACTCCTCATCATACTAATTCCTCCTTGCTTCTATCTTTCCATCATTAATGATAATCAACGATTTCCAAAACAATAGCAATTTGGATCTCGTCTCCTTTCTTCTCGAAAACCAATCTATATGGATGAACCAAATCCACAGCATATTGTCCTTTTCTATTTTGCTTAAGCGGATGGCATCGACCAATATGAAATTCTATCAACATTTCAACGGAATCTGCTGCTGTAATCTGATCAATACGTTGCTGTATTTTTTCGGCCATTTTTCTGCCGTACATTTTCTCTGCGGCATTGGCATCTGTACAAACTTTTTTAATTTTCTTATTCTTGTACGTGATATCCAATTCTTCACCTCTAATTTCAAATTTACCTATGAGGTTAATTGATGATAACACATTGCCTGAATATAGTCAACAACGCAATTTACCTTAAAGGTAAATTGCGTTGTATCCTTTCTGCCTATTGTCTCCTGTATTTCGGCGCGAATACTATGTGGTAATGACATCGCCATTTTGAATGTGATAAACTGTTTATGTCATCATTTTTATTCATTGTTTATTACCTCCTTTGCTCTGAGATGCGGTTGGTAGCCACTCTCATGTTAGCATTGGAGGTATTTTTCTTGAAGCTAAAGCCTCTTATTCTCACCGGCATAGCCGGTGGATTTATCACGCTGAAGCTACATAAAAAGAATTCCCGGAACGAATCCGGGAATCCACTGTTTTCAACGCTTCTAGCGTTCGTTGTTGTAAATTTTTGACAGAAGGCAAACACTCTCCACATGCTTTGTCATCGGGAAGTTGTCGTATGCTTTGATCGACCTTATCTCATAGCCATTAGCTCTGAAACTGTCCAGATTGATGCAGAGGGTCTTAACGGCAGAGCATTGCAACAGCCTTGTCGTGTATTCCGACGCGCGGAGGATCGACAACGATCACATCCGGCTTTTTAGGAATCTCATCCAGTTTTTCTTTTACATCGCCACAGATATAATGGCAGTTCGTGATGCCGTTCAGTTCAGTGTTTGAACGCGCAGCTTCTATCGAGTCTTCGACGATGTCTATTCCGTATACATCCTTGGCTTTTGAAGCCATGAGCTGAGATATAGTTCCTGTCCCGCAGTAGAGATCATATACCGTCTTTCCGCTGACATCAGGCACGACCTCGAGTACATCGCTGTACAGTCTCTCAACAGCGTCGATATTCGTCTGGAAGAAAGCAAAAGCTTTGACCTTGAACTTGAGTCCGAGTATCTCCTCGTTGTAATAATCACGTCCCCAGATGATCTTATGGCTCTCATCTATAACAGCATCGGCAACACTGTCGTTGAATGTCCGCATGATGCCTACGATCTTCATGCCTTCAGTGCCGTTTTCCCTTTCGTGTATCGTCCTCAGATCAAGTGCAAGAAGGAGCTCTCTGAACCGGTCTTCATCAAACCCCGGCTCACTTGAAGTGACTATGTTGACAAGAATCTCACCTGTCCTGACGCCGCATCTGACTACCAGATTGCGCAGAAGTCCCAGGTGTGTTTTGCGATGGTAAGGCACATACCCCTCAGAACGGCAAAATTCAAGCACAGAGCGCAGAATAATGTTAAATGGTGCAGGAACCAACTGACACTCATCAGTCGTTATGATAGACATAAAACGGCCTTTGAAATGCATGCCGAGTTCAAGTTCTCCGCCCTTTTCAAGGTCGCCGAAAGTATACTCCATTTTATTGCGGTATGCGCCGGTACAGACGGCCGGCTCCATACCCAGATAAACGGAGTCGTCTATTTTATGCTTTTCGAGAAGTCTCCTGACTGATTTATCCTTGGCTGCATACTGTTCCGCATATGGTACCCCCTGATAGATGCACCCTCCACAGTGTTCGTATGCAGGACAAAGACGGTCAGTATTGAGTATCTTAGTATCTTTAATATCCATAATATTTTAAGTAAAATTCCTGCTTGTAGTCTAAGAATCTGTCTTCTTCTATCGACAGTCTTATGTTTTCTGACAATGCGGAAAGGAATCTGAGATTGTGTTCTGACAGCAGCATATTTGACATATTTTCACCTGCCTTGAACAGATGCCTCAGATATGCTCTGCTGTAGTGTCTGCATGTATAGCAGTCACACTCAGGATCCAGCGGTGAAAAATCTCTTTCGTATTTTGCGTTCTTGATGTTTACACGTCCATGACTGGTCATAGCGACACCGTGTCTTGCGATCCTTGTCGGTTCCACACAGTCGAACATATCTACACCATGCTCTACAGCCTCAAAGATGTAATCCGGTGTGCCTATGCCCATTACATAACGCGGCTTGTTTTCAGGCAGCAGATCAGGTGCATATTCAAGGACTCCGATATACTCTTCTTTACTCTCGCCTACTGAAATACCGCCTATCGCATATCCGGGCAGGTCAAGTGCAGTGATCGCAGCTGCACTCTTTTCGCGAAGATCTCGAAAGAAGCCACCCTGCATGATGCCGAAAAGCGCCTGCTTATCAGGATTATTGTGTGCCGCTATGCAGCGTTTGAGCCACCTTGTGGTCATCTCCTGCGACTTTTCTATATATGCCCTTGTCGAATCAGGCGGAGCACATTCGTCAAAAGCCATCATTATGTCAGAGCCGAGATCATTCTGTACTTCCATCGACTTTTCCGGGCTCAGCATCTTCCTGCTACCGTCAATGTGTGAAGAAAACCTGACACCCTCTTCTGTTATCTTATTCATGTGACCGAGACTGAATACCTGGAATCCACCACTATCCGTGAGAATAGGTCTGTGCCAGTTCATGAATTCATGAAGACCTCCGGCCTCTCTTACGATATCGCTGCCCGGTCTCAGGAACAGATGATAAGTATTGGCAAGGATGATCTGAGCTCCTGTCTTCTCAACATCCTCCGGCTTCATGGCCTTGACAGTTGCCTGAGTTCCGACAGGCATGAAAACCGGCGTCTCGATAACTCCGTGAGGTGTTGTGATGCGCCCGCGTCTGGCTTTTGTCTTACTGTCCTTTTTCAGAAGTTCATAGTATACAGCTTGTGTTTTCATACTTGCCCCCTAACAGATAAGCATCGCATCTCCGTAGCTGAAGAATCTGTATCTCTCATCCACTGCGATCCTGTATGCTTTAAGGATCTCATTTCTGTCATAAAGTGCTGAAACCAGCATAAGGAGTGTGGACTTAGGAAGGTGGAAGTTGGTTATCAGAGCATCCACTATCCTGAATCCATAACCGGGATATATGAATATGCCCGTAGATGTTTTCCCCGCCTGTATCCTGTAGCCTTTATCATACGGTGCAGCAGTCTTCTCCGCCCTGACAGCCATGCTCTCAAGTGTCCTTGTAGATGTCGTGCCGACTGAGATGATCCTGCCGCCTTCTTCTATTGTGCGGTTGATGATATCTGCGTTGGTCTCATCGATCGAACACTCCTCGAAATGCATTTTATGCTCTTCTATAACATCTACCTTGACCGGTCTGAAAGTGCCGATACCGACATGCAGCGTAACATATGCGATGCGAACACCCTTTTCAGCTGCTGCTTTCAGCAGATCATCCGTAAAGTGCAGCCCGGCAGTCGGAGCGGCGACAGATCCGTCGATGCGGCTGTAGACAGTCTGGTACATCTCTTTATCAGAGTCTTCTGCCGGTCTTGTTATATAAGGAGGAAGCGGCATTGAACCAATCTCTTCAAGCCTTTCCATGAATATACCATCATATTCAAACCTTACCAGCCTGGTACCGTTCTCTTTATCATGATACCCCAGGATATGTGCCTTGAACGGCTGGCTGACATTGTTCACAAGATAGCCACTGCTCATATCTCCGTCGTATCCTGAAGGGACTGTATCTGTCACGCCTGCAAGTATCACGGTGTCCCCTTCATGGAGCCTTTTGCCCGGTCTTACCATGCATTCCCAATTGTCGCCTTCTATTCGCTTTATTAAAAGCAGCTCGATATGGGCTCCAGTGCCTTCCTTTATGCCATACATTCTGGCAGGGATTACACGTGAATCGTTAAGCACCAGACAGTCGCCCGGGTTTACATAATCCAGTATATCGTAAAAATGACGGTGTTCCACCGTCTTTTTACTTCTGTCAAGTACCATCAGTCTGCAGCTGTCTCTCTGTTCCAGAGGGACCTGTGCTATCAGCTCTTCAGGCAGTTCATAATCAAAATCATCTATTCTCATATCATTCTCAAAACACTGTTTCCGATAACAGTCAGTCAAGCGAGTATATCATATATCATCAAGTGTGAGCTGTCCGCCATTCTTATTCCCCCCGGCAGCTCTCCCCTGAACTTTTTCAGTCACTTCCTTACCGGAATCATCCGGTTCTGTATAGTATCCCATCAATCCCATATGTTCATACGCTGATTTGGATGCAACACGGCCCTTTTGTGTCCTATAGAGCAATCCTGCCTGGATAAGATACGGCTCGTTAGCGTCTTCGATAGTCACTCTTTCTTCCCCGATAGCAGAAGCTATTGTTTCTATGCCTACCGGACCGCCGTTGAATCCTTTTATGATCGTAGACAGTATGTCTCTGTCAAGTTTTTCAAGACCAAGCTTATCTACACCAAGTGCATCCAGAGCTTTACGGGTGATGTCTATGTTGATCTGCCCGTCTGATATTACCTCTGAGAAGTCCCTGACTCTCTTGATAAGCCTGTTTCCTATACGCGGTGTCCCGCGAGATCTTCTGGCCAGTTCATCGAGAGACTCTTCGTCTATGCCTGTATTGAGTACATTTGCCGTACGTCTCAATATCTCACGGATCTCTTCCGGTGTGTAAAATTCGAATTTTTCGACGATTCCAAATCGATCTCTGAGAGGTCCGGAAAGGCTTCCGGCTCTCGTCGTAGCACCGATCAGAGTAAATCTGGCGATGTCTATCCGAAGAGATCTGGCTGCAGGTCCCTTACCGATGATGATATCAAGGGCAAAGTCTTCCATCGCAGAATACAGGACTTCCTCGACCGCGCGACTCATCCTGTGGATCTCATCAATGAACAGAACATCATTCTCATTCAGATTGGTCAGTATTGCCGCGAGATCACCGGCTCTTCCTATTGCAGGCCCGGAGGTGATCTTGATATCCACGCCGAGCTCATTGGCTATGATACCTGCAAGTGTCGTCTTGCCGAGTCCCGGCGGCCCGTAGAAAAGCACATGATCAAGAGGCTCACCTCTCATTTTGGCAGCCTCTATATATATTGACAGATTGTCCTTTGCGGCTGACTGGCCGCAGTACTCACTCAGGTACTGAGGCCTCAGCGTCATCTCTCCGCTGAGTTCTCCCGGAGTAGCCTTGGTCTGTGTCACTCTTTCTTTCATTATCTGATGATACTTCCTTTACAGCAGGAACTTTAACGATTTCTTGACATATTCTTCTGCGCTGAGGCCTTCGTCAGGAACTGATCCGACAGCCGCCTCTGCTTCTTTCTTGGTGTATCCGAGTGTAGTAAGTGCAACTACAGCCTCGCCTCTTTCTCCTGTACCCGGTACTGCAGCAGGTGCGATCCCTTCCGGCTCAACACCATCAAACGGAAGTGCACTCACTTTATCCTTGAGTTCAAGAATTACTCTCTCTGCAGTTTTCTTTCCCACTCCCTGAGCCATAGAAATAGATGCAGCATCTCCTGCCGCGATCACACCTTTTATCTGATTAGGTGTGCCCAGAGACATGATGGCAAGTCCAGCCTTAGGTCCGACGCCCTTGACAGTGATCAGCTGCTCAAACAAAGCAAGGCCCTCACTGTCTGCAAATCCGTACAGGGACATACCGTCTTCCTTGACCTGCAGATATGTATATATTGCTATTTCATCGCCCTCTCTTGCCGTCAGAAGGCTGCTTGTATCTGATATGAATATCCGGAATCCTATTCCGCCGCGCGTCTCTACGACTATCGCGCCGGATTCATAATATAAATATTCGCCTTTTATGAACCTTATCATAGACTATCTCCTGGGTATCCTGCTTCCTGCATGGTGAGCATGGCATATTGCAGCCGCCAATGCATCAGCTGTATCATCCGGCTTCGGCACCTCAGAAAGCCCGAGTATCATTTTGACCATAGTCTGGACCTGTTTTTTGTCTGCTCTCCCATAGCCTGTAAGTGAAGACTTGATCTGGAGAGGAGTATATTCAGAGATCCTGACGCCGTTCTGAGCGCATGCAAGGAGAGCCATGCCTCTTGCTTCGCCTACCATTATAGCAGTAGTTGCATTGGTGTTGTAGAAAAGCTCCTCAACTGCTGCCTCGTCAGGCTTGAACTCCTCTATTATGCGTGTCAGTTCACTGTACAGTGTCAGGAGTCTCTCCTCATTAGGCGTATGTGCTTCAGTTGTTATCGATCCATACTCGACAGGTGTGAACTTGTTGCCCTTGTAGTCGAGTATCCCGTATCCCATGATAGCATATCCTGGATCTATACCCAAAATTCTCATTTTTTCACCTTTTTCCGGATGTTTATTGCCTGCAATTTTATCACTATGCAGTCACGTTGTCTATGTTCGTTTTTTGTTCTTTTTTCTTCTGCCCCTCTCTTCGAATCTTGAGGCTCCATATCTGCATATGATAGAATACAGCCATGGCTTATAAAGAATTTGCAAACGATTTCAGAAAAGGAATACTGCGTGATGTCCTCTTCTTTTATGGAGCAGAGGATTTTCTGATGGAATGGGCTGTCAGGCAGATAATAGAAAAGAATGTGGATGATGCATGGCGCAGCCTTGATGTCAGGTACATAGATGGTGACAGTGCCGGTGCTCATGAGATCATGGGAGAAGCCAGAGCATATTCTATGTTTTCGGACAAAAGAGTCATCATAGTCCGCAACTATCTGCCACTATACAGGAAGAGTTCTGATGCCGGTTCGAACGATCTTTTGCAGTTCGCAACTGAAAAGCAGGAAACGTCTGTCCTTATCTTCCTTCTTGAGAGTCGCTATGCATCAGACCTGACTGCTTTTGGAAAAAAGTTCATCAAAGCAGCAGGTTCATATGAGTTTGCCCGCCTTGAACGTGCCGATCTCAAAGCATTTATCAGCAAAAGGATCCGTGAAAGCGGCAAAATGATCGCACGCAGAGAAATGGATTTTCTGATCGACATATCAGGCTATTATAACCGTGAGAGCACTTACAGCCTTACTCAGCTCGATGCGGATACACGCAAAATTGTAAAAGCCTGCAGCGGTGATCAGATCACTATGGATGTGATCGAAGATCTTCTTACCGGGGACAGTGACCGTTATGTTTTCAATCTTGTAGACGCCCTTGTAGCCGGAAACCGCGCGCGTGCTCTTGAGATCGCTGAAACGATCATCAGAGAAGAAGACGGTGCCATTCAGGTCACTTCTCTGCTTACTAAACAATTTGAGATAATGTACGACGCCCTCGAATTGTCTTCCCGCGGTATGAGTCTCTCTCAGATGGCAAAAGCTACCGGAGTAAACGAGTTCAGATTCAAAAAAGCATATCAGGCTGCCAATGCCTACTCTTTAAGCCGCATAAGAAAAATCCTCACCGGTCTCTATAACATTGACAGAGATATCAAGCGAGGAGATATAGATAAAAATGTCGCCCTCGAATTGCTGGTCATGTCAGCAGTTCCCGGACGCTGATTTCGGGAAGAAAATATTCAATCATACTAAAGTTTTAACAGTGCCTGCGATCAGCTCTTTAGCTGCTTCAAGGGCACTTTCACTATCTGATGAACCGCTGAAGAGAGTGGCTACCATGCCTATTTTACCCTCTGCATCCAGATGCTGGATATCGGTACGCGATTTTTCATCCTCAAGCGACTTGGTTATAAGGAAGTTATCTTCACCGTATGCCGCGATCTGAGGCAGGTGTGTGACAGCGATTATCTGATGGTGTTCTGCGATCTCTCTCATCTTGCGTCCGACAACAAGAGCTGTCCTGCCGCTGATACCTGTATCGATCTCATCAAATATCATCGTGCTGACCTTGTCGCTGTCTCCTATAATATGCTTGAAAGCAAGCATGATTCTGGAGATCTCGCCTCCGGAAGCTATACGGATAAGAGGCATCAATGGTTCCCCTGGGTTAGTGGATATAAGGAATTCCACTTTATCATATCCCAAAGGACCTGTCTCATCAGCCTTCTCAATATTTACCCTGAACTCGGAATTGGAGAATTCAAGGTCTTTTAATTCTTTTATCATGGCAGATTCAAGCCTTGCAGCAATTATGTGCCTCAGCTCACTCACATGTGCTGCCTGATCTTCAAGTATATCCTGTCTGCGGCGGACGATATCATGCAAGCGTTTTTTTTCGTCATCAAAGTTTTCTATCAGTTCAAGTTTCTGCTCAAGTTCTTTCTGATAGTCCAGTATTTCTTCCACGCTTCTGCGATATTTTCTGACTGCATCCTCAATGACCGCCAGTCTCTCTGATATGCTGTCAAGGTCCTCATCAGAATAGTTGAATGAATCTGTCAGTTCTCTGAGTCCATCGGATATATCTTCAAGCTCGTAATATGCGTTTTGTGCACGTTCAGCAAGAGAAGAGATCTTTTCGCTGTATGATCTGACATTAGTCAACTCATCCGATACCCTGTTCAATGCAGCAAGAACTGACATATCAGACTCATGCAGGAGATCATATGCTGAATGGACCGAAGATGAAATACGAGCGCTGTTTCTTGCAATGCTAAGCTGCTCTCTGAGCTCATCGTCCTCTCCCGGATGCAGTCTCAGATTCTTTATGAAGTTATATTCAAATCTGTAAAAATCCTGCTGCCTCAGTGCTTCTGCCTCTGATCTCAGCAGACCTTCATATTCTCTTTTTGCTGTGCTGTACTCTTCGTACAAGGCAGCCATTTTATCAAGTTCAGGTTGCAGTATCTCACTGTGAAAACTATCCGTGATGTGGATATGATTATCCGGATCGAGTATCTGCTGATTGTCATACTGGCCATGAATGTCGACCCAGTCAGAGCAGAATCTCCGTATCTGTGCAAGTGTGGTCATCTCTCCGTTGATCTTGGACACGGTCTTTCCTGAGGCAAGTATCTCTCTTGAAATGATCACATCTTCGCCGTTCTTTTCACCTGCTATCTGAATAAGTGCACGGTCAGAGCCTGTCCTGACCATGGAAGTATCAGCACGGTCACCAAGAACAGTGCTGATTGCTGTAACGAGCACAGACTTACCGGCGCCTGTCTCTCCTGTAATGATATTAAGCCCTTCTCCAGGATCAAAAGAGAGGTGCTGTATAGTTGCAAAATTGTCTATTATTATGCGGTCTATCATGATAAGAAATACTATTCTCCGGCATTCATGAGTTTTTCGAACATATCTGTAACTTGCTTTACATTTTCTTCTGTATCTACGATCACAAGCAGAGTATTATCGCCTGATATGGATCCTACTACATGCTCAAGGCTAAGGCAATCGATTGCTTCCCCTGCCGCTCCGGAACACCCGGACAGAGTTTTGACAACAAGAAGATTCTGCGCTGATTGCCACGAGATAACGGTCTCCTTGAAAATGCGTATAAAGCGGTCAGAGATAGGTCGATTATCGTAGTTTCCGGAGATATACTTGTACCTGCCGTCTCTGGTCTGTCCTTTGACAAGCTGCAGTTCCCTGATATCTCTTGAAACTGTTGCCTGAGTCACATTATAGCCTGCATTTCTCAAAAGGTTAAGAAGCTGATCCTGTGTCTCAACCTCATTGGTTTTTATTATCTCTAATATCTTGTTCTGTCTGGAAAGTCTCATTGGTCTCCTCCGCATCCTGATCAGCGGTCTGTTACTATTATTAAGGCTGCATTATTATAGCATAAAAATACGTTTTTATGTATAAAAATTTGCTCACGAGCCAAAAGATCCCTTCATCACATCGACTTTTATGCCTGTGCCATGCAGGTCAAGACCTACAGCTCCGTTTATATCTGTTCTGTAGACATCTATGTTCCTTTCCTGAAGACGTTGCAGAGTCTGGTCATGCGGATGTCCATAGAAATTGTTCTTCCCCACCTGTATCACAGCTACCTTTGGGTTTACTGTATCCAGAAAAACTTCACTTGAACTTGACTTGCTGCCATGATGAGCCACCTTCAGGACATCGCACCTGAGAATGTCTGTACCCCTGTAGTGCCTGACCATTTCAAGTTCATCTTCTTCAAGAAGGTCCCCGGTCACCATTATTTTTGTTCCCTTGTAGCTAACGATAAACACCATATTGTTCTCATTTTCATCTTCGATGCCATGATCTGCTTTCCGACTGCTGATCGGCCACACAGGGTCAATGAAAACATCATCCGTGATGTATATGCGTGATCCGGGCGATACTATCCGGATGTTATCGCATTCAGCGATGAGTGAATTGATAGAATCATATTCTCCGTTATCAGTTGTCCTTCCTCTATGATCTGATCGCGATCTGATTTCTTTGACGGCTTTTTCATAATCGGATGGAATTCCGATCATCCCGACAGGATACTCCTGCTGCAGCTCAAGTATTCCGAGGCAGTGATCTGTGTGCAGATGTGTCACCAAAGCGATTTCAAGCCTTTCTGCACCGTTGGCAAGCAGATAAGGCATCAGGGTATCTTTGCCTATATTTCTATCAGTGTTTCCTCCGCCGTCTATCAGTACATTCTTCCCTTCTGTCCTTATATGTGAGCAGTCTCCCTGTCCTACAGAAACAAATACTATCTCATCATCAGTAAAATAATTGAATGTCAGTATCCCGAAGCCGAAAGATACGATCAGGACACAGAAAGCGGCTGACAGAACAATTTTTTTATTTTTACGGATAAGCATCACCCTGCACCATTCTGAAGCAAACATAAATACAAGCATATATAAACCGATTATGAAGCCCGCATTACATGATGTTACAAGGTCTGAGAAATAGCCCCCGTGCGAAGCCAGACTGTTGATCCTTATCAGGATCTCGCTCATACCTTCAATGACTGCTCTCAGCAATTCTGTCTCATGCCCAGTCAATGTGCTTATTAAAAGTGAGGTCATGCATACTGGTACAAGAATTGAAGCCAGTAGTATTATCGGTATGTTTATTAAAACGGAAAGAACATTGATCCTATGAAAAGCGAATCCGGTCAGAGGTGCCACACCGATCTGGACCGCTATCGGCACAGCAAATGATTCGCCGACGAATACTGAAAGTGGACCGCAGAGAAAGCTGATTCCCATAAGGGCTGCAAATGACAGCTGGAAACTGCTGCAAAACAGCTGATAAGGCTCGTACAGTAAAAGAAGAAACGCGGATGCGCTTACTGAGCTCAACAGATCGAATGGCCTCTCTGCAAATATTGAAAGCATGCTCATGCTCAGTACGATAATGGCCCTCACAGTTGGAGTGCTCCACATGGTCATCTCGCCATACATAAACAGAACGCCGATGGTCATTGCAGTGGCAGTCATTGACTTTTTTCGTCCCGTAAGCAACCTGAGCAGAGCATAGAGAAAGCTTGTATGAAGGCCGCTTACTGCGAGGATATGGCCGGTTCCGTTACTGCTGAAATCTTCCTTTATTGCTTCATCGATATCAGTCTTATCACCGAACACAATGCCTTTTATAAATGCCCGTATGTCCGGATCATCAAACTGTCCCAGGAATCTTTCTCTAATCAGATAAATATGCCTTATATAACGTCCTTTTAGAGAACGCCCTGTATCCTCACTGTTCAGACTGATACTGCGTGCACTGAAAGTACATGCGATGCCTTTACTTCTGAGATAGGTCCTGTAGTCAAAACACCCGGGATTGTCAGCCGCCTGTGGTTCCCTGAAACTGCCGATCGCAAGGATCTTTCTGCCGATCATGTCTTTTGTAGAAGGGTGATTGTCACCATAGCAGCTGATCAGCACTTTATGCTGATGATCATCTGTTATAACTGTCAGTTTCATACCGCTTTCAGTCTGAACAGCAGACACTGCCAGTCCGTTTATTTCTTCGCTTTTTGTTTTCTCTTCATTCACCGGACTGACCGCTGCATCCATCATCATTTCATAATGGATATATCTGCAGGTAAAGATCATGAACCCTAAGGCCATTACGAATATCATTCTGTAAGCACAGGTAACAGTTCCCTGTGCTTCACTCCGGCCGCTTGTTTCGGAGATGCTGAATAAATACACCAGCAAGGCAATGGCAATCATAAAGAGAGTACCGCCGCCTATCCTGCCTTTTTCGAAAATAAAAAAGCCGGTTGAGATACCGGCTGTGAACATTATCGTATATGCAAACAAAAGTCTTCGAACGATCACAGCATATGCCTCCTGCTGTGATTGTACAGTATATAATCACTACAGATGCATAGCAGATAAGTTATCAGATTCTTGTCTGTTTTTATGTTATTCTCGCAGAAAACAGGTAGGAACAGGCATGTCAGTGTCAGAAAATACCTGAACCGGATCAGATGCCAGGATCACTCACCTTTAATGGCTCTTATAGCTTCTGTACGGTCTGAAGCTTTGAATACAGCTGAACCAGCTACTATGAGTTCTACCCCGGCATCTCTCACAACGTGAGCATTTGCCGGTCCGATCCCTCCGTCGACCTCTATCAGGTATTTGTACCCCTTTTCAGACTTCCTGTCGCTGTAATATTTTATCTTAGGAAGAGAATTTTCCATAAATTTCTGCCCACCGAATCCCGGCTCTACAGACATTACAAGGATCAGATCTATATTCTCAAGATAATCATCAAGCACTTCCGGCTCAGTTCCCGGCTTGATAGATACACCGGCCTTTATCCCCAGGCTGTGTATATGATCCAGAGTAGATGCAAGGTCGCTGCATGCCTCATAGTGCACAGTAATAAACTCTGTGTTGTCAGTCACAAACTTTTCAATATACCTGTCAGGATCCTCGATCATCAGATGGACATCGTAAGGAACAGAAGCAGTACTGTTCAGACTCTTCATAACATCCGGACCAAAACTGATATTAGGTACGAATGCTCCATCCATTACATCGATATGAAGATAGTCGATCCCCCTGGCCTGGACATCTGCGACATCTTCTGCCAGCCTTGCAAAATCGGCGGCAAGTATTGAAGGTGATATCATAGCTTTTTCCATTTTTTTACCTCTTCTATCATCATTAAATATGAGTTATATCTTGACTTGTGTATAAGTCCCTCGTCCAGCGCTTCCTTCACAGCGCAATCAGGTTCATTTACATGAATGCAGTCCCTGTATCTGCATTTCATGGCTGCCTGTCTCATTTCAGGGAAAAGGTCCCTGACATCAGAGATTTCCATGTCCGGCGTATCCAGAGATGTAAATCCCGGTGTATCATAGAGATACGTGCCATTCTCCAAAGCAAAGATCTCAACATGTCTGGTAGTATGCCTGCCTCTGCCCGTCCTGTCTGAAATGGTCCCTGTCTGAGCAGGTTTTAAGGATCCACCCATCGTGTCATCAGCTGAAGAATGCTCTGCATCTCCATGGAGCAGATTGGTGATCGTTGACTTTCCGACACCTGATGGACCTGCAAGAGCAGCGCTTCTGCCCTGTATCAGCTCTCTTAGTTCATCGATACCCTCTCCGGTGCAGCCGTTCACTGCAGTCACCGGATAGATGTTTTTATAAACATCTATCGCATTTCTCAGTTCTTCCCCGGAAACCAGGTCTTTTTTTGTGATGCAGACAACCGGATCTATCCCTTTCAGTTCACATCCGGCAAGCAGCTTGTCAATTACAGGATAATTGACAGCAGGATCCTTTAATGAAAATACGACCACCAGCATATCAAGATTAGATACGGGTGGTCTGGTCAGATAGTTCCGTCGCTCAATGACCCGGTTGATAACACATTCATTATCACAGTCGTTTTCATCAATATCGAAGTCAACGATGTCACCGACGTAAATAATCTCTTTATTTCTCTTCAGGCTGCCTCTTGCCTTGCCCATGACAGTATTGCTGCCGTCATGGACAAAGTAGAAACCGCCTATACCTTTTATTACTCTTCCGATCATGGTCTGTAGTCTCTAGCCTACAGGCTGCGGCTCTTCAGGCTGATCAGTCTGCTCTTGCTGCTGATCATCAGCCGGAGGCGTCTCCTCTGCAGGAGGTGTCTCCGGTACAGGTTCCGGACCGGAACTGACCTGAATGTCTATGCTCGTTCCCTTATCGAGAAGGGAATTAGCCTGGTACTGCTGATAGATGACATAGCCCTTATCAACTGAATTGTCATAATCATAGTCGACTCTTCCGACCTTAAAGCCTTCTTCTTTTATGCGCTTTTTGGCCTGTTCAAGGGTCAACCCTGTAACGGACGGAACTGTTCCTTTTTCTGTTCCCTTGCCATCAGAGACTACTATATTGACCTTGCTTTCCTTATCGAGCGGAGTGCCTGCTACAGGATCCTGCTCAAGCACCTTACCCTCTTCAGCCGGGTCAGTGATTGTTTTGACGTTTCCAAGCTGGTATCCGTACTCCTGAAGGAATGCTTCTACCTGATCCTGTTGCATCCCTACGATATTAGGCACCATGCCTTCTTTGCTTCCCTTGGAAACATGTACTGTAATAGTGCCTTCCTTAGGGGCATCAGCTCCCGGTTCAGGATCCTGGGTGCATATCTTTCCTTCCGGATAATCATTGGAATATATATCTTTGCCCTGTTTAAGCGTGAACCCCTCTTCCTGTGCCAGTGCCAGAGCTTCTTCCATGCTTTTACCCAGAAAATCAGGCGCAGGCTTCGTTGATGAAAATACTCCCAGCTTCCATGCAACAACATATCCACCGGCTGCAGCAAACAGCAATAAGATAATCACTATGGCTGCGATTTTCTTACCTCTGCCGCCTTTTCCGCCCTTGCCTCTGCCTCTGTTTTCTTCTTCTTCAGCTTCTTCGATAGCTTTGCGCTTTTTGCTCTTTTCAATGACATCTGAGGAAGCGAATATCCTGTCCCCTGCTACGTTGGTAACAAACGAGATATTGTTAAGCTCTTCTATCAGTTCATCAGCATTGGAATATCTGTTAGTCTGATATTTACTCGTTGCCTTCATGACGCATCTCTCAAGCGCCGGAGGAATGCCGCTCACAAGTTCTGATGGCGGAGTGATTTCCTCGTTTATGTGCTTGAGCGCAACTGTTACAGGATTTTCACCATCGAAAGGTACTTTACCTGTGAGCATCTCGTACATTACGATACCAAGAGAGTAGATATCAGATCTTTCGTCTACATAATTTCCCCGTGCCTGTTCAGGTGAGAAATAATGAACGGATCCGACTATTTTGCTGCCTGTTGACAGAGTCGCATCATTAACCGCTCTCGCAATACCGAAGTCAGCAAGTTTGACCACGCCATCATTTGTTATCATGATGTTGTGAGGCTTGACATCTCTATGGATTATCTTGTTTTTATGGGCGACCCTAAGTGCAGAAGCGACCTGCTTACTGATATCGATCACCTTTCTGTAATCCATCGGAGCTTCTTCCTCAATGATATCGTTGAGAGTCTGTCCCTCAATGAGCTCCATGACTATGTAATTGATATTGCCTTCCCTTCCTACATCATAAACTCCTACGATGTTAGGATGTGAAAGTCCGGCAGCCGCCTGGGATTCTCTCTTGAAATTTTCCACAAAAGTAGCATCCTTAGTGAACTCCGGCCTGAGGATCTTGACTGCAATAAATCTGTTAAGTAGTCTATCTCTTCCCTTATATACTACAGCCATACCGCCGTCGCCGATCTTCTCCAGAAGTTCATATCGGCCTGAAAGTAATCTGCTGCTCATATAATCAGTCCTCCAGTAAATTTATGCAGATAACGGAGATGTTATCATTTCCTCCGTTGTCGTTCGCCAACGAGATAAGGTCTTCAGCGCAGATCATCATGTCATCAAATCTGCATATGGAATACAGGATCGTCTCATCATCCACTTCGTCATAAAGTCCATCACTGCACAGGAGTATCCTGTCTCCTTTTGCTACAGGAACGCTGAAGCAGTCAGGTTCATTATTTGCATTGGCTCCGATGGCTCTTGTAATGACATTTTTTCTTGCATGGTGATGGGCTTCTTCTTTTGAGATCGCTCCCATCTTGACCAGATCATTGACATATGTATGATCATCAGTAATCTGCTGTATAAGCCCGTCATGGATCAGGTATACTCTGCTGTCGCCTACGTTGGCAACGTACATCTCATTGTCCCTGATATAAGCAAACACAAGAGTTGTTGCCATTCCGCTGTATTGAGGCTTTGACTCCGACAGCTTTATAATGAACTGATTGACGTATCTGACAGCAGCTCTGAGGTATCTGAATATCTCATTCCTGCCTTCAAGCCATTCAGGTGGATTGTGTCTTATGAATTTCTCGAGAGCGTCAAGTGCAGACTGACTGGCGATCTCTCCTGACCGGTTGCCGCCTACACCGTCAGCAAGCATGTAGAAATTGACATCCTCCATTACTTTGACTGCATCCTCGTTGATCGGCCTTCTTCTGCCGCCATCAGTCATATAACCAATTCTCATAAAAAACCTTCTCCGTTTGCTTTTGTAGTGTGTTCAGGATCATATGCGTATCAGCGCATATTTTTATCAATTATACAATAGTAAAAACCTATCGTGTTATTATATGGCAAAATCGTATTCATTTCAACAATACAGCCAAAAGTAGGGTCTTCAGCAGCAAGTGCTGCTATCACTTCCTCGTTTTCCGCTTTGTTCAGCGTGCATGTTGAGTAGCAGATCCTGCCTCCCGGCTTTGCATATCTCACGGCATTCCTGAGGATACTGAGCTGCAGTTCCGGAAGCTTTTTTATGTTATCCATATCAGTTCTGAGGCTTATTTCAGGCTTAGTACTCATAACTCCGAGGCCCGAGCAAGGAACGTCAGCAAGCACGAAGTCATACTGATCTTCCAGTTCACTGTTATATCGTGCCGCATCCATCAGATGAGTCTCAATGATGTCTGTACCGATCCGCTTAGCATAAGCTTTGATCAGATCAAGTCTATGTTCATGGATATCACAGGCCATAATGCTGCCGGTGTTTTCCATTAACTCGGCCATCATTGCAGACTTGCCTCCGGGGGCGGCACACAGATCCAGAACAGTGCTCCCGGCAACCGGTGCAAGAGCTTCGACTGCCATCATGGACGAAAGGCTCTGGACAGAGTAATAACCCTTTCTGAACAGATCCGAGCTTATGATACCACTGCCTTCAGCTGAGACTGCCATCTCTGAGTCAGAGATGGATTCAGCTCTTATGCCCTCCTTTGCAAGTGACTCGATAAGATCATCTCTGGAGGTCTTCAGCGTATTGACCCTGAGGATTACAGGCGGCGGGTTATTCAGACCTTCAAGGATCCTTTCAGCCTGATCTCCGTACTGACTGCAAATGAGTCTTATGATATCAACAGGAAATGAATACATCACAGAAAGCCTTTCAAAATCATCTTCGATTTCTCTTAGAAAAGCCGGCATTTGAACGTCGAGTCCCTGACGTACTTCGTATTCATCTCTGCTGCGTATATATGATCTCAGTACTGCGTTAATGAATTTATCTGTTCCCTTTGCAGTTTTGCGCGCAAGTGAAACAGCTTCGTTTACAGCTGCATGATCAGGGACAGAATCCATCTCCCTGAGAGCATACAGACCCATCCGGAGAATTATCAGAGTTCTCAGCCTGATGCCTTTGAGACCATTATCTGCAAGTCTGCTGATAATATGATCCAGAGTTATTGTATGACGTATCGTGCCCTTGACCATAGACCTGACGAAGCTATCCCGGCACCCATGATGGTGCGGGATAGCTTCATTAAGTGCCATATTTGAATATGCCCCGTCTGAATATACACTTTTAAGGGCTTCGAAAGATGCGATCCAGTCCTGAGACAACTCTTAACTCCTTCTTCCAGCAATAAGCAGCACTCTGAGCAGACTTGCAACAGCTGTAGCAAGCGCTGCGACATAAGTCATTGCTGCAGCCCGCAGAACAGCTCTGGATCCTACATAATCGTCTTCATTGACCATGCCGAGAACTCTCATCTGCTCAAGTGCCCTGTTTGAAGCATTGAACTCAACAGGAAGTGTCACAAGATGGAAAAGTATTACGAACAGGAAACATCCTACTCCAATGAGGAACAAAAGACTTCCGTAAGGTGACATGGTCGACACGATAAGCCCGAAAAAGATCAGCGGCCATGAAGCCATCTGAGTAAGATTGACAGCCGGAACTATGCCGTTGCGAAAAGCAAGCGGTGCATAGTGAGTTGCATCCTGAATAGCATGACCCACTTCGTGGCAGGCTATGCAGACAGAAGCAACAGAATTTGAGCCGTACACTTCCCTGGACAGATTAAGGCTCTTGGTCTTTGGATCATAGAAGTTTACAAGTGAATTAGCTCCGTTAAGAACATTGACTGATACGTCTGTAAGCCCATTAGCGTCCATCATTCTTCTTGCAGCTTCATAACCTGATATTCCGGTGCTGATCCTTACATTTGAATAGTTTCTGTATGCACTGTTTATCCTTGCCTGTGTTATAAACGTAAACAGGATCGCAGGCAAAAGTACTATCCAGGAATAATCATAGTAATAATACATAGTTTTTCCTCCTTACTACTGCTCGCTCACAGTAAAGCGGTCCCCTTTATTAAGCCGGTGTCCTCTCATGAAGTCTCCGGCGCCCATTCTCTTTTTGCCCTGAAGCTGTTGCTCATAAACTTTGAGCTTTCCTTCTCCGCAATTTATGATATAAAAGTCTTTGCCTGTCTCGCTGATCGTACCCGGCTCTCCATCCGGCTGCTGATCCATAAGAGCCTCTGCTCTGAAGAATTTTATCTGCAATCCCTCAAGATAGCTGTAGCACGTCGGCCAGTCCAGATATGCTCTTATCATTCTTTCTATCTCTTCTGCTGAACCGGTGAAGTCGGTCATTCCGTCTTTCTTGTTTATCATTTTAGCATAACTGGACAGACTGTCATCCTGTTTTTCATAAACAGCTGTGCCGTCAGCTATGTGCGGAATGGTCTCAATCAGCAGTTTTGATCCTGCATCTGCCAGTATCTGAGATACCTCAACTATATCTTTACCCCTGATATCGCATCTGACCTTGCTGATCATATCTCCAGTGTCGAGGCCTTCTTCCATTCGCATTATGGTAACGCCGGACTCGTCAAGGCCTTTAAGGATCGCGCCTTGCATTGGAGAAGCGCCTCTCAGGTCAGGGAGCAGCGATCCATGAACATTGATACACCCGAGCCTTGGTATTTCAAGTACTGAGCGTGGCAGGATCTGGCCGAATGCTGCAACAACTATCATATCAGGACTGACAGATCTTAACCTTTCAATGAGCTCCTTGTCCCTGCGCAGCCTGATTGGCTGAGCTGTTTCAATTCCGCAGTCCAAAGCAAGCTGTCTGACAGGGGATAGGATCATTTTGTTCCTGTTACCTTTCCTGTCAGGCTGCGTGATCACAAGCGGGATCTCATATCCGGCATCTATTAAAGCTTTGAGAGAACAAGCCGCAAACTCCGGTGTTCCCATAAAAACGATTTTAAGATTCTGCATGTTCCTCCTTGACCTCTTCGAGTCTCTCAGCGTACTCCTCGGCAGTCATCATCTCTTTTGCTATATCAGGATATAAAATTCCATCAAGGTGATCATATTCATGGCAGAAAACAGTTGCCTCAAATCCTTCAAATTCATATTCCTGCTCATTGCCATCGAGATCAGTTGCTTTTATCCTTATCTTCTGAGGTCTGTCTACCAGTCCCATATATCCGGGAACAGACAGACATCCTTCGCTGGACTCCTGTGTCCCTTCAGTGTATGTGATCTCCGGATTGATCATGCAGTAGACCTTATTTCTGATTTCCTCATCCTCTGACTCGACGTGAGGCATAGCAATAAAAACTCTTTTCATCACGCCGACCTGCGGGGCAGCTATCCCGACTCCGTCTGCAGCGAGCATGGTCTCTGTCATGTCTTCTACCAGAACGCGGATCCTCGGTGTAATAGCTTTGACAGGCTTACATTTTTTTGCGAGGATCTCATCTCCTCTGACTGTAATATTCCTAAGTGCCATATGATCTCCTTATATCTATCAGTGGAAGTGACTGTCTTGTCATTTCTCACTAGTACGGATTGATATCTATCTCAATGAAGCAGTCTGACTTTGAGGCAGTCATCCTGTCTCTGTATTCTATGAATTCTGTAACATATCCGGATCTGCTGCCCGGAGGAGCTTTGATGATGAATTCTGCCCGGTATCTTCCGTCGGTTTTTCGCTCATCTACCCTTGTCCGCAGTATCTGCACTCCTTTAGGTTGTTCTTTCAGCCCCAGCAATCTCTTTCTGAATGATTCAGCATATTCTGAAGCTTCTTCAGGAGAATCGGATATAAAACCGACAGCTATTATATCAGAGTACGGGGGATAATTCATAATATTTCTGTGAAGTAATTCTGCTTCGTAAAAAGACTCATAATCTCCCGATGCAGCTTCCCGGATCACGTCACTGTCAGGCTCGTACGTCTGAATGAGCACACGACTCTCGCCGCCTGCTCTTCCTGCTCTTCCTGCTACCTGTGTAATCAGCTGATACGTCCTTTCTGATGACCTGAAATCAGGTATATTGAGACTTACATCAGCATTTATGATGCCTACCAGACTGACATTCCGGAAATCAAGACCTTTTGCAAGTATCTGAGTACCGACCAGTATATCAGTCTTACCCGCTTGAAAATCATTGATAACCTTTCCGGCATCATCTGTTTTCATAGCAGTGTCAAGATCAAATCTTGCTGTTTTTGCATCAGGCCACAGACTTCTGACAGTTTCTTCAACTTTTTCTGTGCCTGTCCCGGTATATCTTATGAACCGGTTACCGCAGTCAGGGCATTTTTCCGGCAAAACGAACTTTCTGCCACAGTAGTGGCAAACTGCCGCGTTAACAGATTTATGGTATGTCAGTGATATGCCACAGTCAGGGCATGACATCCTGAACCCACAGTCAGGACACAGTATCTGCGTCGAAAAGCCTCTCCTGTTGAGAAACAGTATGACCTGTTCTCCTCTTTTAAGGGCCTTTTCAGTCTCAGTGGCAAGCTGTCTTGAGATCACACTTGTATTACCGGCTCTTATCTCTGCCCTCATATCGACAGTCTCGATAAGCGGCATGACACTGCTCCCGATCCGCTCTTTCATTTCAAGAAGTTCATAGACTCCTGACATTGCCCGGCTGTATGAAGTGACGGAAGGTGTTGCACTACCCAGCACAAGCACTGCGTCATGTGCAGCAGCTCTCTTGTATGCGATATCTACTGTCTCATATTTAGGGTTATGGTCCGATTTGTATGTCGATTCATGCTCTTCATCAATAATAATGGCTCCAATATTATCAAGGGGGGCAAATACAGACGTCCTGGCGCCGATCACGATCTTAGCTTCCCCCCTCCTTATTCGCATCCATTCACCAAGTTTCGCACTTGTGGTCAGTCTGCTGTGAAGAGTAGCTACTTTACTCTCTCCAAACCTTTCAATGAATCTTTTCTCAACCTGCTGAGACAGAGCTATCTCAGGGAGAAGCACAATAACAGAGCGACCCATACTGAGAGCCTCTTCAGTCGCTCTCATATATACTTCGGTTTTGCCGCTGTTGGTCACACCCTTGATAAGAAATGCTCCAAACTCACCAGATCTGACTGATGAACATATCCTGTCAGCCACATGCTTCTGATCATCTGAGAGCTCATATCCGGGATCGCTCCCTGATATGGTGTAATTCTTCTTTTTAGGCTCTTTCCTGCCTCCGACTGTGAACATTTTGATCGCATCTATATATTTTACGCCGTATCTCTTTCTCATCCACAGAGCAGTATCTATCATTTCTGCTGAAAGAGATCTTTCAGGATCATAGGTGCTGATCATTTTGATCTTATTTTTATCAAAAGCCGGGTTGGGATTGATCCTGACACAGTATGCATCGACTGGTTTCTTCACTCTGGCAAAAGGCACTGTAATACGTGCCCCCGGTTTTACTTCATCAGGAGCAGAATAAGTAAAGAAGTTATCAGTATTATTGCTTTTGTTATCAATAACTACATCAATATAATGCACATCAGTCTCCGTCTTAGCAGTGCGTCAGATCATAACTGTCCGGGTCGATTTATCCCGGAGAACTGCGAAAAACTGCTGCCCGCCAGCGGGCAGCAGTAAGTTTACGATAAATCGATTACAGTAAGAAGATTCTGTTTTCTGCACATTCCTCATACATGTCTTGCGGCCATACAGACACCTGTACTTCGCCTATATGCGCTTTTTTCAGGAAATACATGCACAGTCTGCTCTGTCCTATTCCTCCGCCGATGGTCAGCGGGAGTTCATTTTTAATTACGCCCTGATGGAACGGCATATCCTTTCTTTCGAGTTTATCTCCGAGTTCGAGCTGTCTGAGCATTGACTCGGAATCAACACGGATGCCCATCGAGCTGATTTCGAAAGCATCTTCAAGTACAGGGTTCCATAGAATGATATCACCGTTCAGTTCCCAGTCATCATAGTCAGGTGCTCTTCCGTCATGAGGTTTTCCTGAACTCAGCTTGCAGCCTATTCTCTTGATGAAGATAGCACCATATTCTCTGGCTGCCAGTTTTTCTCTTTCCTTGCTGGTTTTATCAGGATACTGGTCCTCAAGTTCCTGGGAATCTATGAATGTGATACTGTCAGGCAGTTCATTTTTGATATCCGGATACAGATCGTCAACATAATCTGCAAGATCCTTCAGACATCTGTATATGTTCCTGACAGTCTGCTCTAAATACTCATCGGTTCTCTGATCAGCAGTAATGACTTTTTCCCAGTCCCACTGGTCTACATAGATAGAATGGATGTTATCGAGTTCCTCATCTCTTCTTATAGCATTCATATCTGTATAAAGACCGCGTCCCGGCTTGACTCCATATCTTCCGAGAGCCATTCTCTTCCACTTTGCCAGAGACTGGACTACTTCTACTTTGCACTCATCCATATCTTTGATGGTGAATTCCACTCTCCGCTCATATCCGTTAAGATTATCATTGAGGCCGGACTCAGGAATGACGAACAGCGGAGCGCTTACTCTTCCGAGATTGAGTTTGTCAGCCAGCTCTCTCTGAAAATGGTCTTTGATTCGCTTGATTGCTCTCTGGGTCTCAGTAGGACCGAGAATCGGATAATAATCTTTAGGAACGAATAACTTGCTCATATTGTTCTCCTTTTCTATACCCTTTATATGTCCTTGTTTCTTCTATATACCTATTTAGCCGGGTATCTAGCGTACTCGCATCCACAGAAATTCTGTCTGTACAGACCATACTGCCTGCTCATCTGCACGCTTCGCCCAAAACCGTTCTTTTTCTTGAAATCAACATCCAGAAATCTCGAACTTGTCTCCTGTTCAAGTGACAGGCCAAGAGTTCTGATCTTGTCGTAATTTTTATGCGGACTGACTGACATTGTGGTCGTAAAATAGCTGATGCCCAGTTCCCCGGCTTTTCGTGCTGTCTCGGCAAGTCTCATGGCAAAGCACAGATCACACCGCGCGCCGCCTTCAGGTTCGCCGGCAAGCGGACCGCATTTTGCGATATAGCGCTCCGGATCATATTCTCCTTCAAGATAACTGACGTGATAAGTGTCTTTGTGCTCCTCATTAAAAGCCCTTATGAACTGGAGCAGTGTGTCACGTCTCAGATAGTATTCTTCCCTGTCAGTTATGTTTGGATTATAATAGTAAACGGTGATAGAGTAATCAGGAGCAAGCCGTTCTACGCAGGCAGTTGCGCATGGCCCGCAGCACGCATGGAGAAGTATAGAAGGCTTACGCTGCTCAGCAGTTATTCCGAACAGCTCGGCTTCATTTGTACCTCCGAAAGCTGATCCTGTATTAATAAGAACCGCACCTGACGTTTCTTCTTTCATATATCACCGTTTATCCTGTTTTTAACAAAATACTGAACTATTATAGCACAACAACTGTTCTATTCAAACAAAAAGCCACTTGTTTCGGCAATTCAATATCATACAATATGCAAGGCGGAATCAGATTTAACTCAATAGGCTCTGAACTGCGCAAACAGTTCGGTCGCAGAACAGTCAAACTCAGTATTGACGCAGGTTTTACATGTCCCAACAGAGACGGTACCTGCGGATACGGCGGTTGCGCATTCTGTTCAGGCGACGGGTCCGGAGAGCTCGCCAGCCATATTGAATCAGACAGCCTTATGCTGAGGCAGTCCGTCTCAGAATCCATATCTGAACAGATATCCCTTCTCTCGGACAAATGGCCCGATGCTGCTTATATTGCTTATTTCCAGTCACACACCAATACATATGCCCCTGTTCCTGTGCTCCGCAGGCTGTATTATGAAGCTCTGGATGATCCGCGCATCTCAGGGATCGCGATAGCTACCAGACCTGACTGTCTCGGTCCTGAAGTCCTTGACCTGCTTGAAGAGGTGAATCGGGATCATTTTATGTGGGTCGAACTCGGGCTCCAGACCATCCACCCTGATACGTCTGAAGCTATGGGTATCGGCTACACTCTCGATGTCTATGATCGTGCTGTAAATGACCTGATTTCCAGAGGCATCCGTGTCGTAACTCACCTTATTCTGGGGCTTCCCGGAGAAACTCAGGATATGATGCTGGAGTCAGTGAGATACGTCTGCAGCCAGCCTATATATGGCATCAAGCTCCACCTTATGAATGTAGTCAAAACATCACGATTGAGTGAAATAATGCCGGATTATGTGCCTTTTGCCAGCATCGAAGATTACGTCAGCCTTGTCATCAGATGCCTTGAGATAATACCTGAAAATATCACCATCCATCGCCTTACAGGTGATGTTCCCCGGCGGCTGCTGATTGCTCCGGAATGGAGCTATCGCAAACGGACCATACTTAACATGATCAACAGCGAGCTGGCACGCATGGATACACATCAGGGTGCCGCCCTCAGAAGTGATCCCGCTTTGTAACAATGTGCTTTAGCCCAGAAGAGCTTTCAGCCCTCTGTTTATATATTCATTCCAGAATGTCCAGTTGTGTTTGCCCGGACCTTCTTCATAGATATGGTCTGCTTTTTCCCTTTTGAGGAAATCCCTGAAATCCCTGTTATCTTCCAGCAACGCATCTTCCGTTCCTATCGCCATATATATGCGCGGGATAGTTTTGCCTGCTGACTTCAGTTTTGCAAACTGTGCCTCAGGATCTTTATCTGATCCGATCAGCTCCGATGTATCGCCGAAGACATCCTTTCTCATTTCAGGCGGTGTCACGCTGTTTACCGCATTGTCCTCCCCTCCTGCGAGACTTCTGATGATCAGAGCAGATGACAGAGCGATACACCCTGAGAACCTGTCCGGATAAGCCAGCGCGGTGTGTATGGCTCCATAGCCTCCCATAGAGAGCCCGCCAATAAGGGTATTTTCTCTTGTGAATTTGATCCCGAAAGTCTGATGTATGTATTCGATCAGTTCCTCGCCGACAAACTCTGAATAGTTCGCGCCAACATATCCCCGGTCAAGATAAAATGAGTTGCCTGTGGTCGGCATGAAAACATTCAGATTATATTGTATCGCCATCTCCTGGGCGACGCCGCCATAGAGCCAGTCTGTATCTGTTCCTGTCAATCCATGGAGCAGGATCAGATTCATCGGATCCCTCTCGTAATACTTTTTATCAAAAACTTCCTCCATCTCGACATCATTAGGCAACACGAATGTAAAATTCGCATGCTGCATTATCGATCTGGCATGAAACTCCATCCTTCCGCTGGCCATGTCCGGCCTCCTTTCTGTAAAAGCAAAACACAAGTCTTAAATAACTGACGGCCTGCTTCGATGCAGGCCGTCTCAGTCATTCGGTCTATAGACACAGATATCTGCCTTGTCCGGTGATCTTTCTGTACTACATTATTATCTGCCTGTTGTGTAGTTATCAAAATAGCCTTGAATAAGCACTACAGGAGTACCCTTGTCACCTGAACCCGAAGTAAGGTCGCAGAGTGATCCTATAAGATCGGTCAGGCGTCTTGGTGTCGTTCCTTCTGAAGCCATATTTCCAACCAGATCCGACTCTTTCTCAAGTATCGCTCTGGAGATCGCTTCTTTGAGCTCCTCGCCTGAGAGATTGGAATAATCGTTATCTGCCAGGTATTTGAGTTTAAGCTCATTAGGTGTGCCTTCAAGTCCTGATGTATAAGCAGGAGATACGACCGGGTCAGCAAGCTCCCAGATCTTTCCTACAGGATCTTTGAACGCGCCGTCGCCGTAAACCATGACTTCTACATCCTTGCCGGTCTTTTCTTTTATCTCGTCTTGTATTCCGTCTACAAGATCCTGACAATCCCTCGGGAACAGCTTAACGGTATCCTCTGTTGCTTTATTTGATCCCAGCAGTCCGTACTTCTCGTTATAGCCGCTGCCGTTAACAGGTGCATTGAGGATCTCATCCATTCCGAAGACTTTCGCACCTTTGCTGCGAAGTATTCTCTTGGTACGTGCTCTTGTATGGATATCACATGCTATGACACGGTCTGTATAATTGAGGATCTCTTCAGCGTGATTAGCGAAGATGATCTCTACTTCTGCACCCGCCTCTTTGATGATGTCACCATAATAGCTGACATAATCTACACCTGTGAACTGATGCTTGTTCTCACCGAACAACTCTCTGTATCTGGCAAGAGTGAGTACATCACTGTATGGATTGACTCCTGCATTGTCTACCTGATCAAGGGTAAGAAGAGCATTTCCTACTTCGTCTGAAGGATAGCTGAGCATCAGTACTACTTTTTTTGCTCCTTTAGCCATTCCTCTGAGGCATATCGCAAACCTGTTTCTGGAAAGAATAGGCCAGATGATACCGATGGTCTCTCCTCCGAGTTTTGTTCTTACATCCTCTGCAATCGCATCTATGCTGGCATAGTTGCCCTGGCATCTGGCAACTACGGACTCCGTAATGCATATAACATCCCTGTCCCTGAGTTCGAAACCTTCTGCCTCTGCTGCCTCAAGTACGCTGTCTACTACCTGACTGCCGAGGTCATCCCCCTCACGGAATATCGGGCATCTGATACCGCGTGATACTGTTCCTACTCTTCTCTCTGTGCTCATATTTATTCCTCCTGTCTGTCGGAGCTCCCGCCCTTTTTGCTTAACACAGCATATCATTTATGATGCTGTATTGTCAGAATTACAGTTAATTTTAACACCGCATGCAAATTTCCTGCAATATCATTTAGTTATTAATTGCTATACTTTAATAATATGCGCGTCTTTAAAACTGTTATCCCGCTAACGCAATAGGCGAAACGACAACTGCTTTATTTATCATGTCTGCATGCGGATTGTTTATCCGCCACCGACGGTCGAAAGTGGACCCCGCCGCCTACTTCGTTGAGGCCGGGGACATCAGGTATCTGTTATTCCTTAGCAGTAATAACACCTGAGTTCTTGTAGATGCTGTTTTCAGGGACTACGCCTCTGACACATGAAGTCGGATAGACATTGCTGTTCCTTCCGATAACAGTCCCCGGATTGCAGACTGAATTACATCCTACCTCGACATGGTCTCCGAGCATGGCGCCGAATTTCTTGATACCTGTCTCGATATTCTCATCACCGTTATGAACCACTACAAGCTTTTTATCAGACTTGACGTTTGAAGTGATGGATCCTGCACCCATATGGCTGTAATATCCGAGAATAGAGTCCCCGACATAATTATAGTGCGGCGTCTGCACGTGATCGAACAGAATGACATTTTTAAGCTCTACGGAATTGCCTACGACACAGTCAGCTCCGACAAGAGCTGAACCTCTGACAAAAGCACAGTGCCTTACTTCAGTATTAGGTCCGATGATGCACGGTGCACCCAGATATGCTGTAGGGAAAACCTTTGCTGTTTTGTGCACCCAGACATTTTCGCTCACTTCATCGTATTCCTCCGGATCAAGGCTCTTTCCGGTCTCGATTATCATGTCTTTGATACCCTTGAGAGCTTCCCATGGATAAGTGAACTGTTCAAGGTAATCCTTAGCCAGAGTATGGTCAAGATCAAACAAGTCTTTGATTGTATACATGTGAGTCTCCTATTCTACTATATGTCCCTTTTTCCTGATCACCTCAATGATCTCATCTACGTACTTCTCGCACTCTTCCTCAGTAGTTGCCTCGGCCATTACTCTGACCACAGGCTCTGTACCGGATTCTCTGAGAAGAGTACGGCCGGTATCACCGAGTGCTGCCTTAGCTGCCTTATCTGCTGCCAGCACATCAGGGTCATTCATACACTCTTCTTTGCTTCTGACTTTTACGTTCTTGAGAACCTGCGGGTAGAATACAACAGGCGCAGCAAGCTCACTCATAGGCTTTTTCTTTGCCAGCATTACTTCCATAAGCTTGAGAGAAGTCAGGATTCCATCACCTGTGGTAGCATACTTTGTAAAAATAATGTGTCCGCTCTGCTCGCCGCCGATGCGGTTCCCGGTCTGCACCATGTCTTCATATACATACTTGTCTCCGACCAGAGTCTGATCGTAATCGATCCCGGCTGCTTTAAGAGCTTTGTAAAGACCGAAATTGGACATTACCGTAGTAACTACCTTATTGTTAAGCAGTTTGCCTCTCTCTTTCATATAGAGTCCATAGATATAGAGGATGTGGTCACCTGTTACTATATTGCCTTTTTCATCTACGCAAAGGCATCTGTCAGCATCGCCATCATATGCAAAGCCGATATCAAGTCCGTTGTCTACGACAAATTTCTGCAGATGCTCTATATGTGTCGATCCGCAGTTAGTGTTGATATTGTAGCCATCCGGATTGTCGTTGATAACATAGACTTTGGCACCGAGAGCATCGAACACGCCCCTTGCGATCTGCCATGCAGCTCCGTTCGCGACATCGAGTCCTACCTTGACATCCTTGAAGCTGTATTTTGACATAGAAATAAGGTATCCGATGTAGCGGTTACGTCCGCTTACATAGTCTACAGTCCGTCCGATCTCCTCGCGCTCTGCGAAAGGAAGTTCCATCTTTCCATCGATGAACGCTTCTATACGCAGAAGAGTTTCCTCTTCCATCTTTTCGCCATTGTTATTGACGATCTTGATCCCGTTGTCATAGAACGGATTATGCGAAGCGCTGATCATGATGCCGCAGTCAAAATCATCGACTCTGGCGATGTATGAAACAGAAGGTGTTGTTGTAACATGCATGATATAAGCATCAGCTCCGCTTGCCATAAGGCCAGTGCACAGTGCGTACTCAAACATGTAGCTTGAACATCTTGTGTCCTTACCTATAACGACTTTTGCCTTTTTATCAAGCCTCTTGCCGTAATACCAGCCGAGGAATCTTCCGATCTTGATTGCGTGTTCAAATGTCAGGGTCTTGTTGGCCTCGCCTCTGAAGCCGTCAGTTCCGAAATATTTGCCCATATGTTTCTCCTTTATATATCTATATATCTGAGAATCGTTTTCATCCACTCTTAGAGTCTCTGATCTCTCTCAATGTCGAGGAAATACTTATATGTATCAACAGTCAGTTCGCCGCAGGCTTCCTCGTCGCATGCGATGATAGCTCCATTGTGCATCTGCAGTGCTGAACATGTCCACTTCTGTGAAACTCCGCCCTCAACAACAGCAGCCATTGCTCTTGCCTTGTTGTGTCCGCTGATCAGTACCAGTACTTCTTTGCTGTCTGTGACTGTACCGATTCCTACTGACAGTGCCTGTGCAGGAACTGCTTCAGGATCGTTTCCGAAGAATCTGGAATTGACGATTCTGGTATCTGTTGTCAGATCGCGAAGCCCCGTACGTGATGTCAGTGATGTGAACGGCTCATTGAATGCAAGATGTCCGTCTACGCCGATGCCACCCATGAAAAGATCTATGCCGCCATAGCTTGCTATCTTTTCTTCATAGCGTGCACATTCTCCTTCCGGATCATCTGTCATGCCGTTGAGAATGTTTATATTCTCAGGCTTCATGTCAACGAGATGGTCGAAGAAATTGTCGTGCATGAAATACCAGTAACTCTGATCGTGTTCATGAGGGAGCCCGAGATATTCGTCCATATTAAATGTAACGACATTGCTGAAAGAGATCTCTCCTGATTTATTTTTTGCTATGAGCTCTTTATAAACTCCGATCGGGGAACTTCCAGTAGGAAGGCCAAGTACAAAAGGTCTGTCTGCCTCAGGTCCTGCCTGATGAGCTTTGATCTTACCTGCGATATAATCTGCAGCCCATTTACACATCTTGCTGTAATCATCCTGAATAACTACTCTCATGATTTTCTCCTTTTTAATTACTGTTTATCATTTAAATTGCCTGATTTTGAGCAAAAAAGAGGATTCGCTCTAGTCCACACGCAGTATAGCATCAGCAAATCCCGTCCGTAAACCAGTTCTGAGCAATTTCATTGATTTTATACTCCCATAGGAGTATAGTGAGATATGTTAACTGTATTATGTAATTATCTCCCCGCCTTCCCAGCTAAAACTTATACGAAAGGTTGTCAGAATGCTGAGAAATCTCTATTACGGATCAACCAAAATATTACGTACTCCAAGATACGGTTATAAAAATGACTGGAACGATTTCGGACCTGGTTTCTATTGCACTGACAGCTATGATCATGCTGCACTTTGGGCAGCCGGCCATGACCGCGATGGTTTTGTCAATTCCTATAGACTTGATGACAGCGGTCTTCGCACAATTGATCTCGGCAGCCCGAGATACTGCATTCTGCACTGGCTTGCAGTACTGCTTAATTACAGAGAATTCGACACTCTCACCCCTATGGCATATCAGGCCAGAGATTATATCCGAACAGCATTTGCAGTAGATCACCGTGATTGTGACTGTATTATCGGCTGGCGGGCAGACAATATCCATTTTACCTTTGCGCAGGATTTTCTGAACGAAGACATTTCTTATCAGCAGCTGAGGGATGCCGTACGCCTGAGCGGTCTCGGCAGACAGACCGTGCTGAAAAGCAATCGTGCAATGGACCGTATGCTGTTCACAGGATATGAGTCTGTTAAGAGCAATACACAATATCCTGCCCGGATATCGGGAGAAAAAAACGCATTATTATCATACAGCAGAGATGTTTACAGAAAAAAAGACCCTTCCGGGCTGTACATCTCCACCATTATGCTTGAAAATATACAAGAATACGATTCGAGGCTGAAATAATGAGTATATTTAACGATAATGTTTTCCTTGTAAATAAGGCTTGCATATCGGTCGGAAAAATGCTTGATCACGCAGTTTACAGTCTGCATCAGAATGCTGATACTTTCTTTGCGCTTTTTATCACTTCCGGACTCGCTGCAAAGCTGCAGAAAGCTGATATAAATATCATTTCAGGCAACTCCGGCATAGAACTTTCATATGAAGTCATGAAAAGATGCGGCATTTCATATGAACGTACAACACCGCGTCATACTACTGGCTTAAGTAAGGAGTTTTATGCGGCACATGCATTGGCACACATACAGTACGACACCGGTATCTCTTATAATGAATTGATACATATAATATCTGTATCCGATATCATCCGTCTCTATGACAGCTATCACAGCCGGGCAGTGAGCCTCCTGCCATGGCAGATGAGTGACTCCGACAGGGCTGAAGCAATAGAAGAAATCAAATCCGGTTTTACGGATGAACTTAGAAGTGCTTTTGAAGCAGCAGGCATAAATTCGCTTCATATAAAAAAAGAGACCCACCTCAAAGAGATGCGTCTCAGAAACGGACTCAGTCAGAGCAGACTTGCTGCTGCAAGCGGCATACCCGTACGTACCATTCAGCAGTATGAGCAACGACGCAAAGACATCAATAAAGCATCAGCAGACAGTATAATCAGGCTCGCTTATGTTCTCAATTGTGAACCTTCTTCATTGCTGGAGCACCACTGATTGGAAGACTTATAAGCACGCCCAGCAGCATTTTTCAGCAGCTAAAATCTGTAGCAGATCGCCTTTTTTATATCATGCACTTTTTCCTCTCCCACCAATATTCTCACTAATTCAAAAGCGAAGTCAAAAGATGCTCCAAGACCCTGCCCGGTTATGATATTACCGGCTTTTTCAACACTGTTTCCTGTGAGAACAGCCCCTTTCATTTTGTCTTCAAAGTCAGGATGACAAGTTGCATTCTTTCCATCAAGCAGACCCAGCTCTGCAAGCAGGCTAGGAGCAGCACATATTGCTGCAACATACTTATCAGTTGCAAAAGACTTGCATTGACCTCTGACTGTTTCAGATGCAGATAGGTTTTCAGTCCCTGTCCTTCCGCCTGGGAGAATTACCATATCAACAGAATCAAAGTCTACATCCTTTACAAGCACATCAGCCTGCAGCCGGATACCACGGGAAGAAACTATTTCAAGTCTGCCCATTACAGAAGCCATGACAGTTTCTACTCCTGCTCTTCTTAAAATGTCTACTACTATAAGTCCCTCACATTCTTCAAAACCATCTGCCAGAAAAACTATAGCTTTCATTCCTTTAACCTCCGTTTTATCTAGTTTTCAGCCGAACTCATCATGCCACACGTTATGTTACCCCATTTTTATATGAATCATCTCTTCGATTACTGTGTCTTTATAATACAGCTTTATCCACAGTGCATCTGCCTCCCCCTTTGCTTCCGGTACATTACAGCTTTCGGTTGTTGAGCCGTGGATCCGTATAGTAGCTCCTTTTGTCCATGTTCCGAATGGATAATCGGATGCGCTTATGCCTTTGTCAGCCTGATTGTACTGAGGCTCTGTTCCGTCTAAAGTCCACACTGCTTTCATATCAGGAGCATTTATGTATATGTTAAGTTCCGAAGGCTTGGCCAAGTTATCAACGGATCCGCCATATGAAATATATCCATATTTCTTCCAATCATCCCGAGTAATGAACTTTTGGCGGTACCAATTGAAGTATATATCCGGGTAGTAGCTATAACCCGCATAGTATCCGGATGGATCCTTACCGTTTATTATTACCCAGCCGTCATCAAAATATATATCATTATATCCATCATTTCCCGGGATTATATCAAAAGTTTTTTTCTGTATCTGTAAAAGTTTACCTTCAAATATACCTTTAAAA
The DNA here is from genome assembly GCA_902786855.1 of uncultured Eubacteriales bacterium. Classification (GTDB taxonomy): domain Bacteria; phylum Bacillota; class Clostridia; order Peptostreptococcales; family Anaerovoracaceae; genus Crickella. Next base: position 37,369 of record CADAEH010000023.1, read on the forward strand.
ATCGGAGCCGGAAGTGTTACCTTCTGTCCCTGAGTGATAACGAAAGGCTTTCCGTTTATTATCATCCTTTCAGACATCGGTCCGGTCTTTCGTGTTACCAGTTTCCAGGCGCTATGCTTCTTGCCGTTGACCGACCTGACAGCAAAAGTATAATTCGTATTTCCGGTCAGAGCATTGAGCGTGACGCGCCTCTTCTTACTGGATAGCTGTGTACGAATAGAGTAAGAATAATCGTACTTGTATACGATATACTTCTTTCCCTTGGCCTTTACCTTGTATTTGTTGACCTTAGTGAATTTCTTCTTATTCTTCTTGGTTTTCTTTACGGTCTTGTACTTTACCCAGGTCTTCTCATTGAAACGCTCCGCAACCTCATACTTCTTCGCGTTTTTCGCCTTTTTCCAGGTGATCGTGATACTATTGCCACTTACAGTCGCTGATGTGATCTTAGGTGCCGCAGGCTTCTTGGATGAAGCAGCATAAGTCGGCTGGATCATGCTGAATGAGAGCATGATTGCAAGAAGCAAAGCTGATATTACTGTTAATTTTCTACGCATTGTTTCTTCTCCCTTTCTATTTCACGTTTACGGTCTTGACTTTGGACTACTTGCCATAGTACTTCAGACCGTACTTTGTATTGAAAGAATCGTAGACCTATTACGCTTCACATTGTACTATATTGAGTGCAGAAAAAGTTAACAAAAAATTGGACATTTCCAAAAGTGAAAAATACACGACCGATTGCTGTCAGTCGTGCATGATGGTGCGGACGAAAGGACTCCGACGTGCGCAGCGCTAGTCCTCGCAGAGGGGAACCGTAGGTGAGAGTCCTTTCGTCCTACAAAATAAAAAACACGGCTGATTGCTATCAGTCGTGCATATGATGGTGCGGACGAAAGGACTCGAACCTTCACGCGCTAAGCACCAGAACCTAAATCTGGCGTGTCTGCCAATTCCACCACGTCCGCATTTATTAAAAAAAGAGGAATCTGGTGATTCCCCTTACTTTGTGGTGACCCCACCGGGACTCGAACCCGGGTTACCGCCGTGAAAGGGCGATGTCTTAACCGCTTGACCATGGGGCCTAAAGAAAAAGCGGCGACGTCCTAATTTCCCAGAGGGTCACCCCCCAAGTATCATCGGCGCTAAGGAGCTTAACTACTGTGTTCGGGATGGGAACAGGTGGATCCTCCTCGCTATTGTCACCGCAAGTGGCTGAGAGTGCAGCCTTCACTGTACCCTCAAAATTGAATAACATCACCAAGCTTTTCAAAACCATCTGGTCAAGTTATCGACCTATTAGTATCAATCAGCTGAACACGTTACCGTGCTTACACCTTTGACCTATCAACGTGGTAGTCTCCCAC
>CADAEH010000024.1 GCA_902786855.1 uncultured Eubacteriales bacterium
TGCTGCCAATGGCTATCTGACTCCTGCCGAATACTACAAGCAGGCAAGGAGCCAAGCAATATTTTAAAGTAGTACTCTACAAAACGGGGTACACTTCAAAAAGCCGTTCTGAAAACAACACAGTAACAGGTTTTGTCGATATGTGGAGAAAGAACATGACAGAATATCATGAAAACAGACGTGTGCGCATGACGAAGCGCCTTATGAAAGAGGCATTGCTGGAACTTATGGAGCATCAGGACCTGATCGACATCTCAGTAACTGCTATATGTAAAGCCGCGGACGTTCATCGCTCAACCTTCTATAAGTATTACTCTGACCCGGCTGATCTGCTCAAAGAAATAGAGCAGGATTTCCTTGACAGGATCCCTGCTCCTCCTCAGATTCTGGATCAGCAAAACCAGAAAGCACTGCTTGCTGCAACCACTGAATTTTTCGACTTTATAAAAGATAACAAAAATACTTTTCAGATACTTTTCAGCGAATCTTCCGGTAACAGTTTTACCGCGAAGCTCGTAGATTTCCTCTGCGACGGATATGTGCCTGTCAGTGATGATACAGATGCACTATCATCCCGTTTCGCAAGTATCTATATCGCAAACGGAACTGTCGGCATGATGCGCGAATGGGTAAAAGCAGATTTTCCTGTCAGCAGCCAGACAATAGCTGAAATGATGTATTTCTATTCTAAGAAACTCTCTCAGTACTGATTGTATCAGTCAACTGTTACCCTGACTTTCCGGGATACTCCATTAGCTGCGTAAACATAGATAACGCAACTGCCTTTTCCTCTTGCAGTGATCCTGCCGGATCTGCTTACTGTCGCAACTTTCTTATTGCTGCTCATGTAGCGAAGCTTTGCTTCATGTCTTTTTGGAAGAAGCTTCTTGCTCGGTTTGAGCTTTCTGACCTTGGCCTTGATCTTATATCTCTTACCGACTTTGAGTGAAATGCTTGTCCTTTTGATTGCCACGCTCTTAGGATTCGTGTAGTTCCTGGTGCCGCCGCTTGTATATACATGCACCGTCGGACTTGTTTTGATATACGATTTCTTTCCGCCCTTCATGACCCAGGCCTTTACATAAGCCCTGTATGCAGCTTCCTTCACCAGTTCCTTCTTGGTCCACTTCAGAGTGTTATTGCCGTGAATGGTCTCTGCCATTCTGCACTCACCGTTTCTGCTGCACTTGTCGAAGAAAACATCATAACCTTCTGCATTTTTTACCTTAGTCCATGAGAGTACAAGTGTATTGCTGCCCTTGGCAGTCATTTTCGCGAGCAGAACACTGCCGACTTTAGGTCCGGACTGAGAAGTGATGGTCAGTCTGATCGGATTACCTATCGTATATTTCAACTCATAGAGCGGATCATCGTATTTGCAGTTTTCAGCTTTAAGCTGCGTGACATAATCACCCGCCTTTGTACCCTTTACGACAGTACTGCCTGTATAGTGGAACTTAGATGCATCGAATGCTGTATTGTCGCACGATGCTGTAACAGTTCCCTTATATGTCTGTTCTTTGCCATTATATACCTTTGTCGTGCTCGATCCGCTGACAGTGACATTCATAGTGATCGGTGTGATCCTGAGTGTGCCGTTCACATAGGTGATTTCATAGTTGCCGGTCGCATTGCCGATCGCAGCACCGGAAGGAGTCAGTGGATAATCACCGATATCTCTGCCCTGTCCATCGATGGTAACTACTGTCAATTCATCAGAGCCCTGAAGACCTTCGACCTTGACCTTTTTGGCAAGCTCAGCAGGATCACCGAAAGTTGTGTCACCCTCACCCTGTGTCTCACCGTTATAGACATATGTCTGGTCTATGGCGGTAACAGTAAGCGGGGCTTTATCGATAGTCAGTTGCCCGTCATTGACGGTAACCGTACCGAGCGGAAAATTGCCCGGATCGATTTCGAAGGAATCCGCCGTCAGTCCCATTAAATATGTGTTGTTGGCATTGGTCCCGGCAGCCTTTGCCTCTACACCGCTTTTCAGTTTGACAGATACACCTGCAGGAGCTGTCTCTGTCCAGTCGTTACTGCCCGGTTTGTATTTTACAGAAAAACCGGTGACCGACTGCTCTTTAGCATTATATGTCAAATTGCTGCTGTTGCCCGTGATCTCGACACCCAGCTCATGCTCGAACAGGAATTTTGCATAATCATAACCGGCGCCCACTGTGTTGACATCAAGTAATTTCCCTTCACTATGATTGACATCGAAGACGGAAGCCCAATATCTTCCCGGAATAGCATTCTTCAAAGTGCTTTCGGGATCGATTGCGCCGCCGCCGGCACCAAAGAGTTCAACTCTGGTTATGTTTTCGCCGATAGTTACATTGCCTATTATTCCAAAAGCAGTACTCGCTATGGACACAACACCTCCATTGATGATCGTGTTTCCTTCTATACCACTGTTTACATCAATTATTCCACCATTGATATAAATTGTTTTTTTGAGATAATAACCCTTTATCGGATCAAACCTTTTTTTCGTATTGATAAAACGGTGTTTTCTAACTGTAGTATTTATGGTGCCGCCATTGATCACCACATCACAGGCAGCGCTGATGAGATCATCGCTGCCTTCCGCTCCTGTAATGTTCAATGATCCATCGCCTTCGATGGTCAGCAATCCTCTGTCATCCTCCGGAGTATTATCATCCTCCCTCATTTCAATGATTCCGTTGACAGTGTTTTCTCCAGCCAGTTTGATCGTCAGATCCATATCATTAGCACTGATACTTGTACCCATATACCCATCGAGTGTCAAAGTGCCCTTTCCATGGCCAGCACTGACATAACTCCATCCTGCTCCGCTTGTGCTCGGCGCGATGATATTTACCGGTGCGCCATTGATTCCCAGATTTGAATCGGCGTATGCCTCTTGCAGCGTAACCGTCCCTGCCACCACAGTAACTGCAGCTGCTATAATTCCTAACACCAGTATTGCCTGGATCTTTTTCATTATCTGCATCATATCGCCTCCTTTCTGATGTGGCTCTGATTCTGTTCCTTCAGTCACAAGCCTACGCACCTTTATGGTCTTGATCTATGTGATCTGCGTATTATAAAGCTGACCAGAACACCTGCTGCGCCTGCAAGAAGCAATGCCAGCCAAAGCGTGAGATCTGAATCATCACCGGTCCGGACACCCCCCCCATGATCATCCGGATCCGGTTCTGGTTCAGGCTTCTTGTTCTTCTTCCACACCGCACTAAGTGTATGATCGCTCTCGACTGTATATCTGTCTCCCGGGTAATACTTCGACCCTTTCCAGTAATCAAACGTATATCCCTTTCTGACAGGGGCATCCTTAACAATGATCACATCGCCTTCATAGCTTTCAACTATGATCATGCCCTTCTTACCCTCAAGGGTGCCGCCGTTAAGATCGTAGGTCGTCTTGTATTTCGGTTTTTCCTTCCACTGTGCGTATAGTGTTATGACTGCTTCAGGATCAGCTGTCAGGTTTATTACAGTCTCTTTTTCTGCAAAATTTTTACCGCTTCCGTTTGCGGCAGTATTCCACCCCATGAAGTAATATGGATAACGCGTAAACTGATTTGCGTTGAGGCTGCTTTCAGCATCGTATGTCATATTCTGATCCGGCATTTCGCCGTCACCGCCGTTTGCATCAAAATGTATCACATAGTTGTTAGGCGCTCCCTGGGCGGTCAGAGTGACCGGTCCATAGACTATGATTTCCTGATCTGCCTCGGCTGGATCCATTTCCGGAGCCTGACCGCTTACAGAGTAGCTCCCGAAATGATAGCCTACCTCATCGACAACTGCCGATACCGCAGCTTTGCCGCCATATGCAACAATGACAGAATCACCTGTAGTGCCGGTTGCAGGATCCGTCACCTGCACGGAACGGACATGTTCTCCTGCCTCTATCGTGACTGTATCAGAAGCCAGAAATGCAGAAGCAGCAACCATGGAATCATAGTAGATAGTGGCCTGTGCATCAGCAAGACCATATTTGTCATAATTGTTCAGATGAACCGTATAGTTTCCATGTGGGATCAGTTCTGAACCGCCCGATGGATCAGGTTCATTAGCTCCATCCGGATTACCTGCATCGTCGCCGTCGTTTCCGGAAGGCTCTTCAACTGAATTATCTGCATCAAGATTGAACATATACAGTCCCGGGATGTTACCGTCCTTTGCAAAACACCCGCTGTATTTTGTTCCGTCGTTTTCACTTATGAGTTCAATGTCATCAGGGTCAACATCCATGCCGATATCATCCAGCGTGATGGAAACGCGTATATTGCCTTCATCATTCCATACAGCGTAGACCGTATTTCCTGTCAAAGTACCGTCTTTATTTACCTGGCAGAAATTTGTTACCTGTTTTCCCGGTTCGTAGAATGAGCCGAGAGACTCTCCCTGCCAACCGTGCAGACGGTGTCCGACAGGCTGCCATTCAGGCGAATCAGCATCGATAAGAGAAACAGTTTCATTGTACTTGACTGTCTGTTCCTGTTTATCACACAGACGATAAGGATCCACGTAGGTTATAACATAGGTCCGCGGCTCCCATATGGCGTAAAGAGTCACCTTTGCGCCGGCTGTTTCCGTGAGATTCTTTACAGACTCACTGTTTTTATAGCTTGTGCCTGACCCGTCAGCCTTCGTGTTCCAGCTGTTGAACAGATATCCGGTCTTGCTGTAATCATTGCGGAACAGTCTTTGCGGCTCACCGTAGACCATGTCCTGATTATTCATCGTTCCTGTCGCAGGATCCGTTCCAGGATAAGCGCTGTCATTACTGTCAAATACCACTGTATATACTATGCCTTCAGCATGAGCGGTCAGCTCAAGCGTCTTATTGACAGTAATGTTCTGATCAGGGACAGTTTTGTCCTTGCCTGCTTCCCACTGAGGTTCGCCGTCATCTCCAAGCCATGACCAGCTGTCAAAACTGCATCCTGCCTCTGTTTCAGCAGAAATAGCCGCCTGAGATCCATTTAGTACTATGGCCGGTTCTGTTGAACCGTTTACTTTGGCTGTAGCACCGCCATCACTGATAACAGTAACCGTATAGAAGTCATAGCTGAGTTCTGTGCGCTTATTCGGATCATAGCTGAAAGAAGCTCTTTCCTGAGGGATCTCACATCCATCGATGCTTATTGTGTATGTTCCTGACGGAATCGAATTGCCTGAACCAGCCTTGTAGACATAGTAACCCGGAGCTGCCAATGCTTCTTTGAACAGGTCCTCGTATACAGTCCCGTTTTCACCGGTCAGATGTATATTTCCCTGTCTGCCCGAATATGGCTCGTTATCAAGGTGCATGGTCAGGCTGATGTTCCCTCTTTCGACCCAGATGCCTGTCAGATTTTTACCAACAGGATCGCCGGTGTCCGGATCGATGGTGCACAGATTAGTGAAGGATTCTCCCGGTTTCAATATCGGGGCTTTTTTGTTGAATTCTTCCTGCCATCCGTACAGGTCATAATTATTGTAATAAGACCAATTTTCCCAATGCTCTGACGCAATAACTTCTGCTGTAGGAAGATTATCCGCCTTATCATAGCTGTATTCCTTTTCCTTAGTTACTCCGCTTGCCGAGCTAGGATCTATACTTCTATTCAGGTCTTCAGAATATGATATCTTGTATGTTTTAGGTATCCACTGAGCATAAAGGGTAACAGAGTCACCATCTTTAATTGCGAGCGGACGATCTGCAGGAACTTCACCTTCGTCAGCGAAATGTGTTCCGTTTCCATCACGGCTTAAAGTCCAGTAATAATCATCATCATGAGTAGTATAACCATCTCTGTAAAGCGTGCTTTTATGAAGCTTTTGGGCAACGCCAACCTGGAATTCCTGAGGCTCCACACTGCCTTCTCCTCCATTGCTGTCGAATACGACTGTATAGCGAGCCGCTTCAATTTCAGGTGTAAGCACGGATGTGCCTTTTATAGTAATATCCTGTGTTACTTTGGCCGGGTCCCAGACCGGTTCTTCACCGTCGAAGCTCCAGCCTTTTATTTTATAACCCTCTGATGCATTCGCAGTGATGTTTACTTTATAACCTGCAGGGGTGACAATATACGGTCTGCCCTTTTCATCCAGATTATCATATGGATCTAATGTAACGGAACTGACCTTTTCACCGCCTGACAATGTAGTTGTAAACGACGGCAGTTCAACAAAGTTCCGACCGTTCGGATCGTACGTAAAAGTCGCTTTATCTTGATCAAGCCTGCGGTTCCTAATGCTAATAGTATAGGTTCCTTCCGGAATACTGCTGTCATCTTTTAATGTGTATACTCCTGCTGAATCGGACAGTTCTTCAAAGATATTTTTGTATTCTGTCCCATCTCCACCTTTAACAGAGATATCATCATCAAGGTTGCTTACCCCGATCCCATCCGTCGTTACATAAAGCCTGATCTCTCCTTCATCTATAAACACAGGTGTCATCGTCCTGAGCACCGGATTGCCACGATCATCAAAGTCCACGAAATTCATCGCGTCGTCCGTCCTGTTGTATTGTCTGTCGTCATATTTCCAGGCCGCTATCTGATCGGCTTTCTCCATCCAGTTCCATTTCCTCAGATCCTTAGTCCAGGCGAAGAAACCGTGTTCATCGTACGTGTACTCAATTGTTCCCTTTTGCAGGTCTGGATAATCTTCACCGCCGGTGTAATTTATCATGAATGTTATCGGCTCCCACTGGGCATATAACTTAACAATGGAAGGAGATTTTGGATCTGGTCTGAACTGACGAGCAGGTATGCCGGTTTGTCCGCCTTCATAAGCTGTCCCGCTTCCATCCGCCTTTGTATTCCAGCCTGTGAAACCATAGCCGTTAAGATGGAAACCGCTGTCATCAGGTAGATTTACTGTTTCGGCATAGTGATATCCTTGGCCTATCGGCATACTGCCGCTGAGAGTAGACTTAGTCTTCTGCGGTATATTCGCATCATAATTCAGGAAGATGTCATGATCTCCGTCTATCGCATACAGGTTAACCCCTTTCTTGAAGACATCAGGATCATAAGGTGATTTTTCACCTGTATATTCCCATAGACCATTCTTGTCTATATACGTGTTGGCCGTGCCTGTTATGAATCCGCCGAATCTGTCCAGAATATGTTTTCCACCGGATGGCTCTGAATCATAGTAGTCAATGAGTTTTGGAGAATCGGAATCATCTGCGCCAATAAAATCAGTAACCTCTCTGGCACCGACTCTTACCACCGCACTTCCGTCTTTATCTGACGTCGTTTCACCACGCAGCAGATGAAGTGTGATCGGAGGGAAGAAATTAAACAGGGTCCCCTTTCCATTATTTCTCAGTCGTCCTGAATATTCAAACGCGTCCAGATCGCTGTACATTTTATCCTTAGTTGTGACGGTGCCGCTTTCTGCATTTTTCGGCATCCAGAACCACAGCTGAGGGCTGTCTTTGAAGGTCGTGACATCGCTCAGACCATATAAATATTCTTCGTTGTTTTTATGCTTCAGCCTTATGGTTCCATCTGTAATCTCCGTCTGTGCATGAGTCAGCGTTTCTCCGCCCATGATCCTTATCTTCTGCAGATATACAGGCGCACCGTCTTTGCTGCTCAGACAGCTGATCGGTCTGGATTTTTCTCCATCAAGCAGATCTGCATAGACATTGCCGCCGTTGATAACTATCATTGAGTAATCATCTGTTCTGCTCTCACCTCTGGCGCCTCCGATCTTGCCCACAGTTGGCTCAGAAGCGTTTTTGTCTCCCTGAGTCAGGCGTACCGTGCCGCCTGTGATCTCGATATAGTCTACGAAGGTCGAATACCACAGATGATCATATTTGTCTGTATAGTAATTGCACCCGATCACAGCGCTCTGGCATTTGCTGTCATCATCAAAACCGGTATCCATATGAGCATTGATATTGCCCCCGCGGATCGTTATACGCTTCAGTCTCCCCTCGGCGCCATATGATCCTATGGCAGGACCTCGTTTTGAATGCAATTTAAGATCGCCCCCCCTGATCTCCACATACCCTTTTCGGGTATCAGGCTTATTGCTCCCGATACAGACACGGTCTGAATTAACCGTGATATCTCCTCCGTTTATGTCCACATGGGCATCTCCGAACCAGGCCTCATTGTCATTGACCGGAGGATCAGAGGCCGCATCAGGATCAGGATCAGGATCGGGATCTATCGGATCGGGGAGAGGTATGATTATTTCTGTTTCTGATAACGCTAATGCTCCGATCCCGACGAATTTTGCATTGACCTCAATCTTGCCGCCGTTTATCTCGACATCCGCATTGCCCTGATCACCGGCTCCTATACCGACTCCCGTCTTATGAAAACCGGCGTCTAATCCTCCGCATACATTGACCTCACCGCCGTTGATCACGAGATTCTCACAGTCTGTACGGAATCCTGCTCCTATACTCGCCGCGAAGCCGGCATAATCACTGACATCCACATCATGATAATGCATCGTAGTGATCTTTCCGCCGTTGATCGTAATATTTTTCGCTTTTGACCCGAAAGTCGGTTCACGGATGAAAGCATAATTCATCCCTGACGCGGTACCGATGGCGGCAGTTCCTGTGTCTCCTCCTATAGCTAAGACCTCTGCACCGTCAAAATTGAGTCCGTCTACCGTTCCGTATCCGTTCGCTCCGATACCCGGACCGCCGTCATAGTAGCCGGAACCACTGCTCTGTGATCCCCAGGCTTCGATATATCCGGCCTCAAACCATATATTGCCCGTCTTATGCGCCCACAGATCTGACCTTGATGCCGCACCCACATTCAGAGAGTAGCAGCCTATCGCAGCTGTACGATAACCATTCCTGTCGGCTTTGGCTATAATCTTTCCCGGACTGCGCGGATCCGACATGAAAATCAGTTTTGTATCGGTATTATCTTTGCGTATAGCGGGCATATGGCCTTGCCCATAAAAATAATTATCCTTCCCTGTTGAAGGATCAGAGAACAGGGTAACTGTCCCTCCGCCGGAAAGTATCTCCATAGCGGCACGGTGCGATCCAGATCCCGGGGCTGTATTGTCGGGTGAAAGATTTACTCCCCTAAGGTATACAGTAACAGACTTATTCTCCGGTGCATCAATAAGAAGCATCGTGTTGCTCGCAGAACCCGTAAGGTAGTATTCCCCTTCCTTATTGATCTTGACATAATAGGCCCCGTATTTCTTATAATTGCTCTTCTCAGAGAAATTATAATGATCTCCCGGCTTGAGTGTGACAGTAGTCGAAGCATGTGCTTCCAGCGGTGGTATCATAACAAACACCATCAGCATGCTTACCAGTATCGCAAATACTCCCGATCTTATCTTTTTCATAGCATTTCTCCATCTTATCAATGTCATTTATGATGTTTCCGGTAACAGACCACTGTGATGATCACTCCGGCAAAGAAAGCGATCACAGCTGCCAGTATATAGCCGCCTGCACTCTCTCCCAGGAGAGAGGACCCGTTCATCTGCATATCAGCTGCATTATGGAATATGATCTCTGAATAATACAGAACGGCAATGAGCAGTATACACAGACATGCTGAGATGCCTCCCCAGCATGCTGCCCGCGAGCGGTTTCTCCCTCTCTCTATTTCCGCTGCTCTTTTATGAAGCAATGCGATTCTTTCGTCCTGTGTTCTCATAACTCCTTGCCCCCAATATTTCCGTTTCCCGGTAATCCATAAGAAATGCAGAGTTTTCCTATTTATAAATACAGATACAAAAAGGAGACCGGTTTCCCGGCCTCGCAGTAAATGTTCTTGAATTAGTACAAAGGTGCTTTGATCTGTTAGCTTCACGCATTTCAGGATATGTCACCTTAGCGTCTTTTTTACCAGATCTTTCCCGAATACGGCTAAGAGTAACAGTGTTATGAGTGGTATAAAATATCCGATGAGAGCAGGTGCTCCGCTCTGCGATACCAGGATATTATAGATACCGTGGTAAGTTATTGCCATTGCAATGAGTCCTACAGTTCCTGTTATCCTGATCCAGATCCTGTCCCATAGATACACCAGACCGAATGCGACCAATGCCCCGCACACTACATGCATCGCACCCGTGCCGAATCCTCTTATCAGCAAATGGACGATATGAGCAGCTCCATTCTGGGTCAGATAACATGTATTCTCAAAAGTTGCAAATCCAAGCGAGATGACCAAAACACTGTCGGACAGTGATGATTTGTCCGGCTCGAATACTATCAGATAAAACAATACCGGAAGAAATTTCATTATTTCTTCTACCAGCGGAGCTATCTCCAGCGATGCTGAGAGTGTATCTGCACCCTGCACTGCTGCTATGAAAGTACTTATATATGAAGACAGCAGACATACCGTCATTCCTCCAAGCAGGAATACTATCACTCTGCGGCTTCTGCCTCTGAGACACAGCGAAGTGATGAGCAGCGGCGCCATGAGACAGACATAGATGTTTTCTATATAATTCATCTGTCCACCGCCTTCCTTGCTGCCAGAACGATCAGGATAAAGCTTAAAGATAAAAGCAGATCGAACAGGTAATACAGATCTCTTACGGCTCTGCCCTCAGAGAAGCACGACACTGTCCATGATCCATACTCGGCAAAGCAGAAAAACAGTGTTGCTTCAAATATAGATCGATTATTTCCCTCTGTCACCTGCTCCGTATGGTTTATTAGCCCGTCTGCTGAATGGTAGATCAGCATACTCATAAGGAGCATGCATATGATGTTGCCTATATAATCACCGAAAGTCATATAATACAGGCACATTGAAACAGTAAATAACATGACCGGGATCAGTATACGCCTGACAGGTCTCCTGCGAATCCCGCCTTTTACTGTTACGAGCAGCAAAAGCATGAACAGGTATGATGCATACCAGCTCATATATGGAATGAAAGAGTATGGGGGTGTTTCCCCATAAAACAAGAGGAACAGCAGCCAATACAGATCTCCCATGAAAAAGATCCCGGAAAACAGTCCGACCAGAGTCCATGCTCTATGCTCAGTTCTGACTGCATTGAACAATGCGATACCTGAACATGCTCCTGTTATTATCAGCTGTATTATATTTACAACAGTCTCTATCACAGGATATCCCTCCGCTTATCAACGCTGCCGGCATCTTCGTCATTGCCGGTCTGGTACTTTTTGATCTGATAGCAGAACACAGTCACTGCGATACCAAGTGCGAAGGCAATTATGCCTATAACTATATATCCCAGCATTCCATTACCCGAGAGAATGCTTCCGTTCATGTTGAACTCTGTACTATGAGGGGCGATCTTATCTGAAAAAACAGGCATGAATGAAGCAATTGCAACGACCAGTATAAAGCCGCATGCAGCACAGACTGTCTGCATGATCCTCGTTCTATGTATCCTGTTTTCTGTTTCCAGTTCCTGTGCGCGGCGATACATCGCCTCTATACGTTCATCACTCGTGCGCATTCGTAATACCTTCTTTCTCAAGCTCTGAGCGAATATCTCTTTTGCCCCTTGTGAGCAGATGATCGATCCTTTTAGGATTCACTTTCATTACTGCAGCCGCCTCAGCATAGCTCATGCCTTCGAAATACACCAGCCATAAGGCCTCTCTGAGCTGAGGGTCTATCCTTTCCAGACACAGATGCAGTATTTTCTTTCTTTCCTCATCCTCCAACTGTTTTTCTACCAGTTCATTTCCTGCGATATCGGTGCCATACTCCTCAAGTGAAAACTGTTTGATACGTTTTTTTACTGTATGGTAGCGCATCGCGAGATTCCTGCCGGTTTTGAACAGATAGGCCTTGAATGAGTCCTCTCTGATATGAGGTCGCCTGACCATGATCCTGGCAAATGCCTCGATCATCAGGTCCTCTGCATCCTGCCAGTCGTGGATGCAGCCATACAAATAGAGCGTCAGGCTGTCCCCGTGACGAATCATAAGCTGATCATATGCCTTTTTATCTCCCTTCAGAAAACCGTGATACAGTTCCCTGTCAGAAGAATCGTTCGCATTAGTCATGTTATAAACACCTCAGCTCCTCAAAACTCTTTTCAGAGAAGATTTTTCAATATCGGCCTGCTTTGTGTATTGTGCCTGTTGTTACAAAGCAAAAGAGCCGTTATTCAGAACGACTCTAAATGCCCTTAGATATCATACCATCTTATTCTTTTATCCGGCTGTTCCTATTTGACTATGATCTTGATCTTCCTGGAGACGCCGTTCTGGGCGTAAGCGTAGATGTAGCATGTGCCTTTGTTCTTTGCCTTGACCACGCCCTTCTTTGATACTGTTGCAATATTTATATCGTCTGACTCATACATGACGGTTCTGTGCTTCTTGACCTTCAGCTTCTTAGTCTGTGGAACTGCCTTCGCTTTAAGTTTCAGGCTCTTGCCCTTCTTTAGCTTTTTGGCTTTTTTGATGACAGAATTCTTAACGGTCACCTTCTTGTGGTTACCGACTTTGCCGCCCTTGGTCGCAACGTGTATCACTTTCGATGTAGATACGACTTTGTTGTTCTTATCAAGGGCAACTATGATGAACTTATAATATGTGCCTTTTTTGAGTTTCTGACTGCCGATCGCACTGATGACATGTGTATTGCTGCGGGCTTCAGCAAGTTTGACCGGCTTGATGCCGTTTCCGCACTTGTTTCCGTAAATGACATATGAGTTTGCATCCGGAACCGCATTCCAGTTCAGGTTGATAGATGTCTTTCCCTGCTTAGGTGACTTCAGAGCCAGCTTTCCGAATACTGTTCCTGCCGGGTCACTGTCGGATACCATATTTGTTATGGCCTTCTCAGCAGCTGCCGCGCTGGCCCCCGGGCCAACAGCGGTACCGTCTGATCCCTTCTGATCAGGATCACCGTCTGGTGCAGGCTGCGGGTTCACTTCTTCACCGCCGCTTGGCGAAGGTTTCAGCTTATCGATCGGCTCGGTCTTAGTTGCATCACATCTGGAGCAGGTATAAGTCATCACGCCTTCAGTATCTGCAGTCGGCTCTGTGGTTACCACGCCATCGTCCCAGTCATGATCGAGCGCAGGGATAACTTCACCCTCGATCATTTCGTGACATTTTGAGCACTCACGGTCTGCTTTTTTACCAGGTTCGGTACAGCTTGCCTCCTGTGCCGTGTTTTCAACTTCCTTATATTCGTGACCTGTTGGCTCGGTAAACTCCGCGTCTTTTTTACTGCTTCTGGTAGTGAGGTCGGGTGCATCTACCGATCCGATCTGTACTTTATACTCTGTCCAGCCGCCTTTCGTGCAAGTTGGTTCGACAACTCTTTTAGTCGGGGTCATCCTCTTATTAATGATATCCCCGCAGCCTTCTCTGATGCATATGTAGCCTGCAACTGCTTCCGTGTATCCCTGTTCTTCATTTCCCTTCCAAGTCCATCCGGTGAACTTCCGGTAGTGACCGAGATTACTACCTTCCGGATCACCGCAGACCTCACATGTTTTCGGGTGTGTGCAGTCAGCAGCTTTCCATACGTGTCCGGTGGCCTTTATAACAAAGGCTTCCTGAGACATAGGTTCGTTTCCAGGCCCCTCTCCGGTGTCCTCAAACCAGCCGCCGCAGGTGCACACATAATGTTCCCTTACGCCATCAGTAGTGCAAGTTGCAGGTTTCTCTTCAGCAAAGCTCATCGAAACGCTGCCGTGGTCGTGGCCTTCTTCGTAGTCTCTGCGCTCCTCAAATCTGCAGCGCTCGCAGGTGCGTGCCTCATGTACCATGGTGCCGGTGGTCCAGGCACGCCATCCATCCTGATCGGTAGTTTCATCAACGATCCATTTATGGCCAAGTGCAGGGAGCGCCTCGCCCTCGATCACATTGCCGCATCGGGAGCACTGCTTATCTGCTTTTTTCCTACTTTTATGCATGATGGTTCGACTGCCGTACCATCAATGTCCTGATAGTCATGAGGTAACGCATCTCCTTCGGTTTCTCCGCATATTTCACATGTTTTCGGGTGTGTGCAGGTGGCCTCTGCCCACTCATGATCTCCCGATGTTGACAGAGCAAGCTCTTTTAAGTCAGAAGCGTAATCCGTGGTCTTGTCACCATTGTACTGTTCATTAAAAACAAACAGCTTATCGCCGCTTTCCATTTTGCCAGACGTGTTGATCGTGACTTGTCCGCTCTCTTCCGATACCTCTGCTACCCTGCCGTAATACTTGATGCTGTCATCATTCCCTAAGATGGCGGCCGAAATATAGCTTTTTGATTCTACCTTGGCCCCATCGTACCAGAACGTTACTGCGCCGCTTTCGCTATCATAGGAGCCCTCGCAGGTTGTGATGTCAAAACTATCGCGATCCGCGTCTTTTATAGTAAGCTTCCACTCGTCATTTTTGTTATTTCCCACCTTGGTGAGCGCATCAGCACCAGAACCGGAAACCTTACCACCCTCCGCCGCAGATGTGAACAGTATGGCGTTCATATCCAGATCGCATGCAGGGCGCACGCCATGATAGGTATCAGTGCTCACTCCATCCCGGATTACAACGGTATAGTTGTAATTATAATCGGTCCAGCAATAAGCTGCTTTACCATCATATTGGCCCGGTGAGCGCAGCCACCATGTATTATCATTATATAAATGCCTTACTCCACCCGGCAAAGCCTCAGCCTCTCCACAGGAAAGGAGCCAAAAGCCGGCATCTTCTACAGAATTGCCTTTGATTTTGTTCTCATCGTATCCTTCCTCGCCATAATTGCTTCCGCCGCCTTCCAGTCTACGCTTGACTATGATCCCTTTTTCCTTCGAATTGTTCCACTTCCAGTCGCTATTAATGGCGTTATAGTATCTATTCACGATCCACCTGATGTCCGCGACAGAGTACTGATTCGCATACGACTCGTTAGAATTACCGGAGAATCTTTCGCCGCCACTAAATGACGGGATATTTTTGTGGAGAATCGTGATCAAGTTTTCCCGCGATGCCGGGTTATCGCCTTGTCCATCATATCCGATCACATACCACATGCGCTTTTTAGTTGGAGGATCAAGATATCTGCCAAACCAGATTTTCTGCAGGCCGTCTTTATTTACGTTCTTTGCCAAAACTGACGTTCCCTTCACCATAGCGGGAACACCGGAGTCAGCATAGGCTTTCTGCATGGTATCTGGTATCATCGTGATAGCTACAACAAGCGTCAATGCAAAAGCTATCATTTTGGAAACCAATCTTTTCATGTCTGAAGCTCCTTCCACTCTCTAAATATTATTTTGATTGTATCATAGCTGACAGAGTTCACAAAGATATTTGGAGTGCGAGAAAAAAGTCCTGTGACTTAAACAGTCACAGGACTTTCCTTGGTAGCGCATTGGGGAATCGAACCCCAGATTCCGCCGTGAGAGGGCGACGTCTTAACCTCTTGACCAATGCGCCACATTTTCATGCGCAAATGAAATTATAGCGGAAACAAAGGCTTTTGTCTACCATTTTCTGCATTTTTATAGGACTTTTTTGTCTAACGGCGGCAGGCCTGTAAAAGCATGCCGCCGTTAAGTCTTCTCTATCTCGTGATCGCCCGCTCTGCCTGTCCGATAGCTTTTGTCGGGCAGACCAGTCTGCACAGATGGCATCCGACACATTTGCTTCCTATCAGCTTAGGTCTGCGTGTTTCCGGATCAAACTCTATAGCCTGATGACCTCCATCCATACAGGAAATATAGCATCTGCCGCATCCGTTGCACTTTTCCTTATCGAATACAGGGAACACTATACTGTCTCTCTCGATACTGTGGTGATCGACAATTGTCCTGCTGGCACCTCCGACCATACTGGATATCGATGTGATCCCCTTTCTCGTCATGTACTCTTCGAGACCTTCAAGAAGATCATCTATTATCCGGTAGCCATACTGCATGACTGACGTTGTCACCTGGAGACTTCCCGCACCGAGGAGAAGGAACTCAAGGGCATCTGCCCATGTCTCTATCCCGCCCATTCCGCTGATATGCATCCCGGTGAGATCATCACATCTGGACAGGTCTGAAATGAATCTCAGTGCTATCGGTTTGACAGCCGCACCTGAATATCCGCCTACGATACTTTTTCCCTGTACAGAAGGCTCCGCAACCAGTGTTTCAATATTGACGCCGGTGATCGAATTGATCGTATTGATCGCCGCGATACCATCGGCTCCGCCGCGCTTTGCAGCCAGGGCAATAGGCACCATATCAGTTATATTAGGTGTCAGTTTTGCCAGAACAGGAAGGTTCGTTCCGCTCTTCGCAGCCCTTGTGAATCTCTCAACCAGTTCCTCTGACTGACCGATAGTTACTCCAAGGTCATCTGACTCCATGTTAGGGCAAGAGAAGTTGCACTCGATCACGGAAGCTCCCGCTGCTTCGCACTTTTCAGCCAGACTCGCCCACTCTTCCTCATTCTGCCCCATAATGGATGCGATTATGACCTTAGATGGAAATTCTTCTCTCAGACGCCTGAAGATCTCCATATTCTCTTCAACACTGTGGTCTGAAAGCTGTTCGATATTCTTGAATCCGCAGAAAGCCGCTGCATGATTCCTGATCGCAGAAAACCTCGGTGAGGTCTCGTGCTGAGGAAAACTGCAGATCGTCTTGAATGACGCACCCGCCCATCCTGCCTCGAATGCCCTTTTGCACATATCATACGAGCTGGCAACTACCGATGATGACAGAAGGAATGGATTTTCAAGCTTGACACCGCAGATCTCAGTGGTCATATCCACCTTCGATATGCACTCCGGAGGTATAAGATCTTCGATTCCCTTCAGTGACATGAAGACCTTTCTTATATTCACCGGAACTTTGTGCTGCGCCATAACGCACTTTCTCTCACAAGGAGCATTGCAGTATGTGCAGTCTGTTTTTCCGTATTGTTTGATCGCACCGACAACATTCACAAAATAAAGTGATCTTAATATCTTTCCCACCGGGGCACCCTGAGGGCACGCCTTCGTGCATTCCGGGTCATGGCAGATCAGACACTTGTTAACTTCCGCTTCTTCATATTTCTGATGGATTCTATCAGTGATCCCCATAATAACACCCCCTGACCAGGTCTTCTAACCGGCTGCATATGCCATAGTCGCTTTAACAGCTCTATGCCACCCTGCCAGTCTTTCCTTTCTTTCCTTCTCACCAAGTGATGGCTTGAAAGTTCTTGCTATCTCTTTACTTGCGACAATATCTGCAAGGCTGTCATAATACCCTACTGCAAGTCCGGCAAGATATGCTGCACCGAGTGATGTCGACTCTATCGATGCATATCTGATGATATCTATATCAGATATATCTGCCTGGAACTGCATCAGCAGATCGTTCATCGCAGCTCCTCCGTCGACCTTGAGAGCAGTGACTTGTCTGCCGGTGTCTGCTTCCATAGCAGACAGCAGGTCTTCGTTCTGATATACCAGTGACTGAAGTGTCGCTCTGACAATATGCTCCCGTGTCGTGCCTCTTGTGATACCGAACATAGCTCCGCGCGCATCAGGGTCCCAGTATGGTGCTCCGAGTCCGACAAAAGCAGGAACAACATAGACTCCGCCGGCATCCGGCACCTGTTTTGCGATCTCTTCAGACTCAGGTGCGCTGCTGAAGAACTTCATCTGGTCTCTCAGCCACTGTATTGCAGCTCCGCATACGAACACAGATCCCTCAAGAGCATATGTGACCTTGCCGTCAAGACCCCATGCAATGGTGGTGAGCAGTCCGTTCTTCGATGCCACCGGTTTATCCCCTGTGTTGAGCAGAAGGAAGTTTCCTGTTCCGTATGTACTCTTGACATCACCTTCGTTAAAGCATGTTTCTCCGAACAGTGCTGCCTGCTGGTCTCCTGCAGAACCGGTGATAGGGATCGGACCTCCAAAGAGCTCGCCTATCGTATTTCCGTAATGTGCCGAACATTCGACAGGCTCAGGAAGCATGCACATCGGGATATTCAGAAGTGCGCATAGCTCTTCATCCCATCTGAGAGTATTGATATCAAAGAGCATAGTTCTGCATGCGTTGGAGTAATCGCTGACATGGACCTTGCCGCCTGTCATTTTCCATATAAGCCAGCACTCTATGGTCCCGAAGAGCAGCTCCCCTTTCTCAGCTCTTGCTCTGACTCCCGGCACGTTGTCGAGGATCCAAGCGAGCTTGGTACCGCTGAAATACGGATCAGCAAGCAGTCCTGTTTTGGCACGGATCATTTCTTCGTGAGGTTTGAGTTTTGCCGCATAGTCAGCCGTACGCCTGCACTGCCATACGATCGCATTGTATACAGGTTCACCGGTCTTCTTATCCCATACAACAGTGGTCTCTCTCTGATTGGTTATGCCTATACCGGCTATGTTCTTATATGTCAGGCCGGCCTTGAGCAGAGCTTCCTGAGCTGTTCCCATCTGCGAAGCCCATATCTCCATAGGGTCGTGCTCGACCCAGCCTTCATGAGGGAATATCTGTGTAAACTCTCTCTGGACAACGCTGACGATATTGCCGCTTTTATCATAGATGATAGTTCTTGAGCTTGTCGTGCCCTGATCGAGAGCCATTATGTAACTTTTCATGTCTTTCTGCACCTCTGTTTTAACTGATTTTTATTTATATTAGGGATATTTTACCACAATGTAGTTGATCACTCATCACTTCTGTCCAATTAATTGTATCCAACTGCCAGTCCCAGCAGCAACAGCGCAGATGTCAGGATCAGATTGAGCACCTGAAACTTCCAAGAATACCTGAACCACTCGCTGTAGCTGACATCAGATATGCCTAGTGTTATCAGCAGACCTGCATTGGTCGGATATATCACGTTGCTGAATCCGTCTCCGAAAGCAAACGCTACGATGGCAAGCTGCATGCTTATGCCGAAGAGCTGTGCAAGAGGCGCTATGATCGGGATCAGCAGAAAAGCTTTAGCCGAGCCTGAGGAGATGAAGAAATTCATTACCAGACATATCGCATAGATGAACAGTATAACTCCTGCCTCAGGCATGCTTCCCGCCATACCAGCCGCACCGTGCAGCAGAGTGTCGAGTATCTTAGCCTCCGTCATAGTGTACTTGATCGAACTGGCCATGAGGATCATCAGTATCGAAGGTGAGATAGCAACTATACCCCTGGCGAATGTCCTTCCCAGTTCAACTGTGCTCATGCCGGATATCAGAACAGATGCTATGCCGGCGATAAGGAACATAAGAGCCACTATGATCATCGTATAATCCTGTAACACAGTGATAAAGCTGGAACTCAGCACTATCAATATGCCTGCTCCGATCATGACCGCAAACACCTTAAGGCCTTTGTCCATCCGTGCATCCGGCACATATTCCACGCCCAGCTCAGCGCTGTCCCCTTCTTTTTCTACCTTATGAGCATGCCGCCTTACATACCACAGCAGCAATATGTATATGAGTACAAAAGCAAGTGCTCTCAGCCATATACCGCTGAACATCGGAAGACCTGCAAGTCCCTGAGCGACCCCGATAGTAAAAGGGTTGGCTATGCCTGCTGCAAAACCGCATCCTGCAGCCAGCAGTGACATTGCCACGCCAGTAACAGTATCCCAACCGAGCGCAACAGCCAGAGCGACGACGATCGGCGCCATCGGTATCACTTCCTCAAATGAACCGACGAATGATCCCATTGCCATGAAGAAGAATATCAGGACAGCCATGAGTCTGTATTTTACACCGCCGAACCTGTCTACGATCTTGCCAAGCATGTAGTTCATCATGCCGCCTGCGGACAGAGAGTTGAACACTCCGCCAATGACAAGCAGGAAGATCAGCACTGCTATTATCGTTCCCGATCCTTCAGCTCCAAGTACAAGGAACGGAGACAGCAGCCATTTCCAGAAAGGGATCCCTCCGTCTACATAGCTGAAATGGTCAGTATCGATTATCGTGTTTCCTGCAGCATCCTGCACCCTTGCATACTCACCTCCGGGCACAACAAGCGTTAGGATATAGGTCGCGACCATCAGGATGAAGATTATCCCTATCGCGATCACGAAGGACCTTACGCCTATATTGATGCCTTCACCTTTTATGTTCTGCCCGCTGCCGACGTTTTCAGCTGAGGTTTTTTTTGCTTTCTGCCCTTGAGACATGATGTTCTCCCTCGGTCTCTTTTCTCTTACTCGTATGATCCGTTCATGGGTCTATACATGCTGCAGCATGTATCTGTAGTAATCTACAGCAGGTACGAGAGTATCGATATCCAGACATTCGTTCACTCCGTGGATAGTATCCATCTGCTCATTGCTGATGAGGAACGGCAGGAACCTGATGCACTGATCGCAGACCTTGTCGAAATACCTCGAGTCTGAACCACCGGTCATGATGTAAGGAGCGCAGGTGTCAACGTTCGGTATCGCAGCCCTGACAGCCTCTTCGACCAGCCTGAATGCTTTGCCCCTGTAGTCTGTAAGTCTGGATTCAACGCCCTCCTCTATTATCTCGACATCGAGATCGAACTTCTTCGCTGTTTTGGTGATAGCCGCTATCGAGTCTGCCTTGCCCTGATGATGAGAACATCTCATATCACCGACCACCCACGCCTCGCGCGGGATAGCATTAGGAGCTTCACCCCCGCCTGTGATCGTGAAAGCTATTGTGGTCGATACCAGAGCACCTGCTGCAGGTCCGAGCAAAGGCATCAGTCTGCTTAGAGGCCATCTTAGCCTGTCGGCCTTGTCAAGAATCTTTCCGGCAGTGCCCATAAAAGGAGCGATCCGCTTGAGCATCTCTGCTGTTGCTGGTGACATTCTGACATCGAATACCGAGTGATCCTCAACATAAGCCATGAACTTTCCCAGTCTGACGATCGGCGTATCACGGCCCGGTGTCGATGCATGACCGCCTTCTGAGCGGGCTGTGAATCTGAGGTTCACCACGCTTTTCTCTCCGATACCTATCATGGCGATATTCCCGTCAGCTCCGCCTATCGGCTCGTGAACTATGTCACCGCCTTCGTCGAACACCATCTCAGGTCTAATCCCGTTGGCCTCGAGCCATGTGGATATCTCATCGGCGCCCTGACCAAAAGTCTCTTCATTGCATGCAGTCTCAAAGTATATGTCACGTTTCGGGATAAAGCCCTCCGCTGCAAGCTCATCTGCAGCCTGCATCATCGCCCACAAACCGCCCTTGTCATCGAGAGTACCTCTGCCCCATATCTTTCCTTCGGCCACCTCGCCGCTGAAAGGAGGATATTTCCATCCTTCCGGTCTTGCAGGGACCACATCGTGATGGTTCATGAACAAAACAGGAGCGAGCTTTTCATCTGTTCCCTTCCACCTGAGAAGCAATGAACCGTTGAACTCTTTCAGTTCACATGCTTCTCGGATATGAGGAAAGAGCTCCCACATCAGCTCATGGAATTTTTTGAAATTCTCCGGATCACTCGCATTTTGCAGGTCTGATACCGTCTCTATCCTTATCATCTGCTGCAGAGCGCTGATGTACTTTTGCTGTCTGTCATTCATTTCGCCATCACCTTTCCCATAATATTCCTTGTTACATGGTCATCCTGAGCAGGACTGTCATTACACAAAAAGTGACATGATGCCGTTGCTTATATCTATTCCTTTCTCGGTCAGTCTGAGCCCTGTATCATCAATGATCAGAAAGCCGTTTTCGGCATATGATCTCGCTTCCGTTTCTGCATCTGAAAAGATCATCCAGAACTTTTCAGATGCATCCATTCCGGGATACCCGATCCCGTATGCTCTGAGCGCATCTTCGAAAGAAATCCCCTCAGCTCTTCTGAGACCTGTGAACACTGCCTCGCTGATGTTATCAAAAGGCGAGTTTCTGTGAACTTCTTCATAAGGAGTACTGCCTCCGTCTTCACACTTTTCATCATCAAAGAGTATGCTGTAATGATCGATATACTCCTTCATATCTGCAGTATTCCTGTATCTGGTCCCATATACAAAACCGCTCGCACCGAGACCGCATCCGATATAATCGTCCATATTCCAGTAGAGAGAATTGTGCTGTGACCTTTTGCCTGTAAGCGCAAAATTGCTGATCTCGTAGTGCCCGTAGCCTGCTTCCTTCAGCAGATCGCATATTCTGTGATATGTCTCACGGTCCTCTTCATCAGGGACCTCGGTGATATCGCCGCGCTCAGCCATTTCATAAAACGGCGTCCCCTCTTCCATCTGCAGACTGTAACATGAGATATGTTCAGGTCCGAGTCCTATGATCCTGCGCGCATCATCCAGTGCATCTTCAGTATTCTCCCCCGGCACAGAAAAGATCAGATCGAGGTTGATATTGTCAAAGCCCATCTCCCGCGCAAGCCTCATATCGCGAGCTACGTCTCCGGGTGTGTGGATACGTCCCATGAAATGGAGACGGTCATTATCCATCGACTGCACGCCCATGGACAGACGGTTTATGCCCATTGACCTGTAAGCGATAAGCTTGGTGCGGGTCACGACATCCTTTTTGCCGAGCGTGCCCGGATTCGCCTCAAGTGTGATCTCAGCTTCAGGAGCTACATCGTAGTATTGACGTACCGCTTTGATTATTCTTGAAAGCTGTGACACATCGAGCACTGACGGTGTTCCCCCGCCTATATAAACAGTGTCCAGCCTTATCTTTTCCTGACCGGCAGAGCGCATCCTGATCTCATTGATCAGAGCATCTGTATATTCAGCCCGCGGGCTCTCATCTGCGGGGAACGAAAGGAAAGCGCAGTAATTGCACTTCTTCACGCAAAATGGTATGTGAATATACAGTCCGGTCTTTTTGTTCGAATTTTCCATGCTATCTGTTGCACTGCTGTTTAGCGGCCAGTGCATTGTGAAATTATCCTTAATATGTGCGAAAACTCCCCGAAACAAATCCCGGGGAGCTTCTGCTCTCTTTTCTATCTGCCGTCGTCGAGCTTGAGGACTTCAGTGAATGCTTCCTGAGGCACCGTCACAGTACCGAACTGACGCATTCTCTTTTTACCTGCCTTTTGCTTTTCGAGCAGCTTCTTCTTACGCGAAACGTCTCCACCGTAACACTTTGCAAGGACGTCTTTCCTGTATGCGCGGACGGTCTCGCGGGCTATGATCTTCTGGCCAATGGCTGCCTGGATAGGAACCTCGAACTGATGTCTCGGTATGATATCCTTGAGCTTCTCACAGATGCCTCTGCCCTTGGCCATCGCTTCTTCTTCCGGCACTATGGTGCTGAGCGCATCGATCTGCTCACGGTTAAGCAGGATATCAAGCTTGACAAGCTTGGCCGGCTGGTATCTCAGGAACTCATAGTCGAGGGATGCGTAACCGCGTGTTCTGGACTTGAGCGCATCGAAGAAGTCATAAATGACTTCATTGAGAGGGATCTCATAGTGAAGCTGTACCCTCGTCTTGGTCAGGTATTCCATGTGGATCATGTTGCCTCGCCTGTTCTGGCAAAGTGACATGATGCTGCCGACATATTCATTAGGTGTCATGATGTCTGCCTTGACGATAGGCTC
Source organism: uncultured Eubacteriales bacterium (assembly GCA_902786855.1). Taxonomy (GTDB): domain Bacteria; phylum Bacillota; class Clostridia; order Peptostreptococcales; family Anaerovoracaceae; genus Crickella. Next base: position 23,439 of record CADAEH010000024.1, read on the forward strand.
TTCGATGTGAGCGATCTCTATCGGGTTAGGCAGATTGGACGGGTTCTGGATGTCGAGCACTCTGCCGTCTTTCATCACTACCTTGTACACTACCGAAGGCAGCGTCGTGATGACGTCCAGGTCGAATTCACGGGCCAGTCTCTCTGTGATGACATCCATGTGAAGAAGTCCGAGGAATCCGCAGCGGAAACCGTATCCGAGAGCGGCTGAATTCTCAGGCTCAAAGTTGAAAGCAGCATCGTTTACCTGGAGTTTCTCAAGTGCATCTTTGACGTTCTCATACTTTTCTCCCTCTGCCGGGAAGATGCCGCAGTATACCATAGACTGGGCTTTTTTATATCCCTTGAGCGGAGCATCTGCCGGATCGGCTGCCAGCGTAATGGTATCACCTACGCGGGCATCAGCAACCTGCTTGATGCTTCCGCAGATGTATCCTACCTCGCCGGCCTTGAGCTCTTCGGCAGGAACAGTCCCCGGTATGCAGTAACCTACTTCGGTGACTTCGTAGTTCTTGCCGGTGTTCATCATACGGATCATGTCGCCTTTTTTGACGCGGCCGTCGAAGATCCTCGTATAGATGATGACGCCCTTATAGCTGTCGTAATATGAGTCAAAAATCAAGGCTTTGAGCTTACCGTCAGGATCGCCCTGAGGAGGCGGTATGACCTCAACGAGTTTCTCTAGCATCTCATCAATGCCCATGCCGGTCTTGGCTGAGATCTCCGGAGCCTCGGACGCATCCAGTCCGATGATATCTTCGATCTCTGCCCTTGCGTCGTCAGGACGCGCCGAGTCGAGATCCATCTTGTTGAGCACAGGCAGGATCTCGAGGTCCTCATCAAGGGCCAGATACACGTTGCCCAGGGTCTGAGCCTCTACACCCTGAGTCGCGTCAACGACAAGGACCGCCCCGTCGCATGCAGCGAGCGACCTCGATACTTCATAGTTGAAGTCTACGTGACCCGGTGTGTCGATCAGATTGAGTATGTACTCCTGACCATCATTAGCCTTATACTGCAGCCTTGTTGTCTGGAGCTTGATAGTGATGCCGCGCTCACGCTCGATATCCATATTATCAAGATACTGCTCCTTCATATCACGCGCCTGCACAAGCCCCGTCTTTTCGATAAGACGGTCAGCCAGAGTGGACTTGCCGTGATCGATATGAGCAATAATGCTGAAATTTCTAATATAGTCTAAATAACTCATCTATACCTCATGTCGAATATATTTTACCGGACAAAATAAACATCCGTAACTTTTATTATAGCTGAGAACCGGTGTTATTGTCAGTATCCGGAAGCAATATTATCCGTTTCTATTATGTTCTCGCGCACTCGCCATCACGTCCGAGCATTATCTCAAGACCGTGCTCGAGTGGGTGCAGCAGGAATTCCAGACACTCTCTGACTGCTTTAGGACTTCCCGGAAGGTTGATTATCAGAGTCTCTTTCCTGATACCGGCTGTCGCTCTCGAAAGCATTGCAGTCGGAGTCTTAGTCATGGAATATGCTCTTATAGCTTCAGCTATACCCGGAGTCATACGGTCGCACACCTCTGCAGTCGCCTCCGGAGTCCTGTCTCTCTTTGAGAAACCCGTTCCCCCTGTAGTGAATATGACGTTTACCTGCCTCTGATCAGCAAGTCTCATAAGCTGTCTTTTGAGCATCTCCGGCTCATCAGGGATAAGGACTCCCTCCACTACGTTATATCCGGCTCCTGTCAGTATTTCTCCTATTAAAGGTCCGCTTTTGTCCTCACGCTCCCCAGCCGCACCTTTGTCGGAAAGAGTTATCCATGCTGCAGTGAAGGGCCTGTCCGGAGCCACTTCTATCATTTCTATGGTGTCTCCCGCTTTGATAGTGCCTCCTTCGAGAACCACAGTGAAAACGCCTTCTCTGGGCATGATGCAGTCTCCGACCTGATGATATATAGCGCAGTGCGTATGGCACTCTTTGCCTATCTGAGTAAGCTCAAGCAACGCATCACCTATCCTGAATCTCGTGCCCACAGGCAGCAAGCGGAAGTCAAATCCTTCAGCTATTATATTCTCGCCAAACGCACCAAAATCGACCATGGCACCCTTTTCCCGGAATGCCTCTATCTTTTCAAGAGCAAGCAGGCTCACCTGTCTGTGCCATTTACCTGCATGAGCATCGCCTTCGATGCCCCACTCAGGAACCAGCCTGATAGAAGGGACTTCTGTCTTCTGCGTCCCTTTCTTTTCACTTATGCATACAGCTATTACCTTCCCGGTCTTTCCCATCTGCCTAGCCTCCGATCTGTGACATCAGCCTGTGTTCCGCATGAGCCTCGCTGTTGTCATTATCCCCAAAACAGTGCGCTTTCGGTTTTTCATATATCGCTTTTCGCATAGCTTCCCTCAGTTCATCATCTGTTTCTTTCAGAAGCGGTCTGAGGTCGATACCCGTATCATAGCTCAGGCACGGTTTGAGCTGTCCCTGTGATGTCAGCCGCATTCTGTTGCAATGCTCACAGAACTTCCCATGTATGGCACTTATCAATCCTATGCCGCCTTTCGATCCCGGTCGTCTGTAATATACTGCAGGGCCGTTTCCGTGAATACTCTGGTCAGGCTCCAGATCAGGCCACTTCCCCATCAGCTTCCGGAGCACCTCTGTATTGGAAAGTCCTGTCCCTGCATCTGCCGCTCCTACAGGCATCATTTCGATAAAACGTACATCGATGCCATATCTGAAGGCAAGAGAGGCTATATCAAATATCTCATCTTCATTGAAGTCTTTCTGTAAGAGGGTATTGATCTTGGTTTTTATCCCTGACTGTGCAGCGAGTTCGATAGAATGGAGAGTTTTTTCAAGCTTCCCCCTTCCGGTGATGTATTCAAATCTCTCCGGGTCGAGAGTATCAAGACTTATGTTTATACCGTTGATGCCTATAAGTCTCAGCTCGTCAATGTACTGTTCAAGTGTCTGACCGTTTGTAGTTACAGTGACCTCGTCAATGCCGTTTATAGCTTTGATCTCTTTTATAAGGTCCGTGCAACCAAGCCTGACAAAAGGCTCTCCGCCTGTTATCTTTATGCGGCTTATCCCAAGTTCAGAAGCTGCTCTGCATATACGGACGATCTCCTCATAAGTAAGGATCTGGCTCATTGAAACCTTCTCACATCCATCAGGCATACAATATCTGCACCGGAGATCACACCTGTCGGTGATAGAGACACGCATGTATTCTATTGTTCTTCCGTACCTGTCGATCATACTGGGTTTTTTCTCTTTTACTGATTTCAGAACGTAAAATCTCCGCTCTTTCCTCCCTTTTTCTGAACAAGATGGATATCACTTATCACCATTCGCTTGTCTATCGCCTTGCACATATCATAGATCGTGAGCAGAGCAACACTGACACCTGTCAGTGCCTCCATCTCTACGCCTGTTTTTCCGTCCGTAACTGCTGTACAGAAAGCAGTGATAACAGATGCTTCCTCATCAACTTCAAAGCTGATTTTAGCATTAGTGAGACTCAGAGGATGACACATAGGTATAAGGTCTGATGTTCTTTTGGTACCCATTATCCCGGCTGTCTGAGAGACTGTGAACACGTCGCCCTTCTTTATGCTTTTGCCTTTTACAGCATCCATAACCTCGCGGCTCACAGCGATCGACCCCTGCGCAGTCGCACTTCTTCTGGTAATCTCCTTATCTGATACATCGACCATATAGGCGTTGCCTTTTTCATCAAAATGTGTGAACTCGCTCATATCATTACCTCTAATGCCGGTTGCTTTATAAACAGTTTTGCTATAGCATTATTTTACAACGCAATGTCGAAAATAAACAGTACTTCCGTAAGAAAGGGGGTAACAGTAATGGCAGAGATCATATGGGATCAGGAACTTGTACACCGCACCGTTGAAGAACAGAAGAACTTCTTTGCATCAGGTACGACACTTGATATCTCATGGAGGATCAGGCAGCTGAAAATGCTTCGCGAGGCTGTGAGATCTCATGAAGCTCAGATGGTGCGTGCGCTCAACGAAGACCTTGGCAGACATCCTACTGAAGGATATTTCTGTGACGTAGGTACTGTCATCATGGAGATAGATGAAGCCATTCGCGGACTCAGATCCTGGTCAAGACCTGAAGTGCACTTCAGCGGCTTTCTATGCTTTCCGAGCATGATGACCAAGGTATATAAGATGCCATACGGCACCACACTTATCATCAGTCCGTTCAACTTTCCTTTCTATCTGTCCCTTGGAGTGCTCGTCGCAGCTATAGCAGGTGGCAATACTGCTGTTATAAAGGCAAGCTCCAAGAGCAAAAGCTGCACCAGGGTGCTGCGTGAGATCATAGGTGATACATTCCCTTCCAACTATATTGCAGTGATCGATGGAGGTCACGATGTAGCTGACATGTGTCTGGAAGAGCGTTTTGATAAGATCTTTTACACAGGTTCTCCGAGAGTGGCCAGACATGTAATGGAGCGCGCTTCGGTCAATCTCACGCCCCTTGCTCTTGAACTTGGAGGCGAGACCGGCAACTGGTGCGTGATCAGAAAGGATGCTGATCTGGATGATGCTGCAAGGAAGATCGCTTTCTTCAAAATCTGCAACAGCGGCCAGGTATGTATCAATATCAATCAGGTAGCTGTCGCAGAAGAAGTTGCCGAAGAGTTCGTGAAAAAGCTTAAAAAAGCAGTTATAAAACAAATAGGAGAGCATCCAATAGAGAACCCTGAATATCCGCGCCTCATCAATGAGGCAGCATATGAAAAATGCGCCTCTGAAGCTGAAAAATACAGAGAACGCATCGTGTTCGGAGGCACCGGTAACCCGTCAGCTTGCAAATATGATACAACCATCATTTACCCTGTTGATATAGACGAACCGTTAGTTGGTCACGAGCTCTTCTGCCCTTTGCTGCCGGTCGTTCCTTATAAAGATGCTGATATCGACAAGCTCCTCGATGTTATCGCTTCAAGAGAGCATGGTCTTGCACTGTACATCTTTACGGATGATGTCAAGTGGGCTGACAAAGTGATGCATACTCAGCAGTTCGGCGGGGGATGCATCAATGAAGTATGCATCCATATGATGGTCAAAGGCGCTCCTTTCAATGGTACAGGTCATTCGGGTATGGGCGCGTATCACGGTATATGGGGTTTCAGAGAATTCACCCATCCGCAAACGGTGCTCAGAGGCAGTACAAAATTAAATCTGCCGCTGCGCGAGCATCCGTACAGCGGCATGAAAAACAGATATAAAGAAATAATGGTCAGATTCTTTGAGAGGTAGTATCCCTATTTTTTCAGCACTACCTTTCCAGCCTTTCCGCCGCAGTATTTGCCGTCCTGAAGGACAGGATGTCCGTTTACATATACATGTACGATCCCTTCAGGGCGGAAATCCGGTTTAGACTCATCGACCTTCATGTGTTCAAGATCGATGACAGTGATATCTGCTTTATATCCTTCTCTGAGGTAACCTCTTTCAGGGATCTGGTAGCGATCGGCGGTCTTTCCGCTCATCTTGCGGACTATCTTCTCGATAGGTATACCGTATCTCTCAGCAAGAATAAAGAACTGGGGGAAAGTCTGGTAAGCAGCTATATTCTGGAGACCTTTCTCCTCCACCCACGCATCGGTCATGAATACCGAAAGCTCATCGTTCATCAGGCGGTGTACGATCTCTTCGTTGTAATACTTGCCCAGATAGATGCTGCCCGCGCGACCTGAAAGCTCAACCAGCTTGAGATACATATCAAGATATGAGAGACCTTCTTCCTCTGCGCACTGAGGGATCGTCTTGCCCTCGTACTCAGGATGATCGTCAGAGATATAAGCGACGACCATGTCGTCCCAGTCGATCCCAAGGACCTTGCGGTACATCAAAATGGTAAGTTCAAGTTTACGGCGGTTAGCCGGCTTTTCTGCCTCTTCCTTGCTGAGCTGTGCGTACCATTCAGGGAATACTACAGTAATGACTGAGGCTCCGTAATGGAACACATAGTTATCAAATGCGATCGGATAGCCGGCATAGTATTCACGATAGAATGTGGCAAGCATTTTGTCCAGAAGTTTCCAGCTCCTCTGTCCTGTGAATATCAGGTGGCTGTACTCAAGCCTGCATCCTGACTTATGCATTATATCCACCGCTTCATCGAGTCCCATCTCAAGATGGGATTTTTTAGTAAGAAGCGGATAATCTGCACTGACGATCGAGCATGCTCTCGGATGAACGGTCACTATGCCGTCATACTTCGCTATCTCCTTCGCAAAAGCGATTATTTCGTCCTGCTGAGCATATCTGTCAGGCTCGTACATGAATCCAAGTGATCCGCCGAAAGCTCCGCCTTCCATCGCTTCGCGTACATGCTCGAGTTCCTTTTCAATCTGATCTTCTGTATAAGGTGTCGGATCATATCCAGTCATGCCTGCCCTTACCGAACCCTGACCGATCAGCGGTGCCAGGTTCACATACAGATTACCTTCGGCACGCTTTTTGAATTCAGCAAAACTGCATGGGTGCACTGTATCAAAGAGACCTCCGCCTATTTTGTCTCTGTACGGAGTGTCCTCGTCGACGCCAAAAGGCGAGAAGCTGCAGTTGCCCGTTATCTGTGTTGTTATACCCTGTTCGATGAAAGGTCTGTAAAACTTTTCAGAATCTTCTCTGTCGTAGAAGAAGTCATTATGAGAGTGAGCATCAATAAGGCCGGGACATATCTGATATCCGCTGATATCTATGGTTTTGTCAGCATCTGCTTCTATGCAGTCTGCTATCCTGATAATGCGGTCGTCCTCGATAAGTACATCGCCCGTGTAAGGCTTTCTTCCGGTACCATCATATATCAATCCGCCCTTGAACAGTGTCTTCACTTATATACCTCCTTATTCCTTTACGGAATCAACAAGTTCAACCAGGAGCGAAGCTCCAACAAGCTCGCTTGATTGGAGCGAGCGACGCCGTCAACAGACGCCGGGAGTTTCAGCTCTTGAGAGCGTCGGTCGGGGATTGTTTACCCGCCACCGACGATCGAAAATGGAACCCGCCGCCTACTTCGTTGAGGCGGGGGACATCCGGCGTCTGTTATTCCGGATCACAATATTCGCCATATTCGCATCCGATACCCTCGGCATACACTTCATCTATCAGCTTTTCCTTACGGCCGAAAAGTGAACGCTTATACAGTTTAAGTGTTCCGGTTCCTGTACCGCCATTCCACAACCTGTTATGTTTCTTATAACCGGTAGGAGCCTCGTACTTTATGTTCAGCATATCTTTTTTGAAGCATCTGATCTGTGTATCGAGTTTCGAGTTCCGGGTGGTCTGCAGCACATGCCAGTGGATCTCATCATCTGTCTCCCAGCAGTCGAACTTTGTGCGCGACAGAGTCCAGAACTTTGAGAAGTTGAACTCATAGTCCTTGCCCTCGTAATAGAATTCACCAAGAAGCTTCCTGTTGAGAGCCCAGAAGAACACCTTCGGTCTTCCGCCGCCGATGTTAAATACGCTGTTCTCAAGCTTCTTTCCGGTGATCATGCTGGTGAGGTTGTTAGATGAAAGCCATACCCACGGACTGGTGAAATCACCGCCCCAGTTCTTGTCTGAGTAACCGTTACATGTCTCAGGTCTCAGGATATATCTGACCCCGTTAAGAACGATCTCCCCGGTGAATGCAGACTTCATTCCCTCTGCATGCCAGAACATCTCAAAAGCGTTTATAGCTCTGAAGATCTTGCTTGCTCCGTATCCGACGTGGAAAGCTATCTCCTTACGGATATCGAACTTCCAGCGGATCTCGCCGGCATCGCTCATCCACTCAGGGTGTGCGGCAGCTTCCTCAGGTGTCACCCTGATCGATCCCTCGGTGTGGACTTCGCTGCATCTGCAGTCTGCCGCCTGGATACTGTAAGGCGCAGTAGCGTGGATCTGTACGTCTTTGAGTGAGAAAAACCTATGCAGCTGACCGTGCTCTTCACCCCAGAATCCGGCGTTGACCATCAGGTATGATGGGCGCCTGCCTGCCTTCTGCGCTTCCGGATCATTCCATACTATGACCGGCTCATCCTCAGCTAGTGCAGGATTACATGTGAAGAATTCCACATAGAATGCCTTCTGCTCTCCCGTCTCTGCATTTTCTGCCGTCATCGAATGCCACCACCAGTCATAGCCTTTCCTCGCAAGCGGGCCGTAAAGCATCCAGCGGTCTCTTGTTATGTCATGAATATTAGCCATATAAGGTCCCCCCTTTTTAGTATATCTTCGTGAACTAAACAATACGTAAAGAGTACCCCCGTGACAGCCACAGTGATCAGGCTGTAAATATTGGTTTCATTTTATCAGAATACAGGCAACGGGTATAGATTACAGCACGAAAAAAGACAGCCGGGAGACACTCCGGCTGCCTGGCGTATTTAACTTATACGCGGTGTGGGGACGGGTGAGATTACTTAGACATCTCGTTAAGTTTCTTAG
>CADAEH010000025.1 GCA_902786855.1 uncultured Eubacteriales bacterium
CTCAGCTGTGTAGATTACTACTTATTGGGTTGAACCGCCGTATGCCGAACGGCACGTACGGTGGTGTGAGAGGGGCTACAAGTTAGCCCCTACTCGATTGAAACTGTTACTATTTCACAAAGTGAACTTGTTTGCTGATCAGTTCGATCTGTTCGTCTTTCTTCTTGTTGTATTCGAGCTTCTTTTCTTCGAAATAGTTACGGCCTGTGGAGTCAATCGTGACGATGAGCGGGCCGAATCCTTTTACGCGGCATTCCCAGACTGCTTCGGGGGCGCCGAGATCGAGCCAGTGTACACCGGTTATCTCTTCAACACATGAGGCGCCGACAACAGCATTCCCTGCAGGCATGACACAGTGGACCGCGCCGAACTCCTTGCATCCGGCTGCTGTTTTTTCTTTCATTCCCCCTTTTCCGATTATGATCCTGGCACCTGTTTCCCTGAGGAACTCATACTGGAATCTCTCCATTCTCATGGACGTGGTAGGACCGATGGATACCATCTCATAGCGTGGTGAACTGCATGAAGCATCACTATTACAGCCATTGCTGCCATTGCCATTCTTACCGTCATCCTTTTCGTCTGCTGGAATGCATTTCCTGACTATAGGTCCGGCATGCATGATCACCTTGCCTTGGATATCGACAGGCAGAGGGATGCCTTCTTCGACTACGCGGCCGTGGACAGAATCGCGCCCGGTGACCATTTCACCATCAAGATAGAAGACATCGCCGACCTTGAGGGAAGCTATATCAGCTTCGGAGACCGGGGTGATCAGTATTTTCTTTTCATTTCGGATCTCTGTCATATGTTTTTATCCTCTTACAAGTCTGTACTGCGTTTGCAGGGTCAGCACTTTATCTGAACACAAAATCGGAATGTGTCTTTGCTATATAGTTCAATTCGCGGTCAAATTCGATGCAGCCTCTGCGGTGACACCAGCAGCCGGTAGTGACAGCGACACCGAGGGTCGCAGGGTGGCGAGCCGTGTTTTCAATGTTGACTCCGAGGACGGAGTACTTGCCGCCCATACCCTGGGGTCCGAATCCGATAGCATTGATGCCGTCTTCAAGCAGCCGTTCCATGCCGGCGGCAAGCTCATTCTGATTATGTGAGCCGACCGGACGCATCAGCGCTCTTTTCGCATTCATGGCGGCTGTCTCGGCGGATGCGCCAAAACCTACTCCGACGAATAGAGGAGGGCAGGCGTTCAGCCCGTATGATGTCATGCGGTCCATTACAAAGAGGACTGCTTCTTCGTACCCCTGACCGGGCATCAGCACCATGGCATGACCCGGAAGAGAGCATCCGCCTCCGGCCGGATAGGTATAGATCTCGCAGCCGTCCCAGCCCGGGATGATGTCCCACCAGAAGGTCGGAGCACCGGTGCCGGTGTTGGTGCCGGTATTGTTCTCGTCAAAGGTCTCGACCACGTTAAAGCGAAGCGGGGCGGCAGAAGTCGCCTCGAGCAATGCGGCAGTGAGGATCTCTTCAAGCTCGCCTATCAGAGGGAACTCTGCACCGCACCTGATCCAGAACTGCATATAGCCGGTGTCCTGACATACAGGGCGGCTGAGCTTATCGGCCATTTCAATGTTCCGGAACATCAGGTCATAGATCTCGAGTGCAAGAGGCTCGGTCTCCGCGGACCTGAGCTCTCCAAGCTTTTTCAGGACGTCGTCAGGCAGATGCTTTGCTGTATATTCCAGAAAAGCTGACATTACAGAAATTATTTTTCCTGCGTCTGGTCCTTCGTGTGCCATGGCGGGATCCAGCGCTTCATTATTGTTGACTGCAGCAGTTTTTTCAGCCATTATTTGCTCCTGTAGAAAAAGTTTGTAAAAAATGTATCGGTAAAAATGACAGTGAACTGTTGTCATGTTATCAACACTTGTAGTGTATTTACTAAATAATGCTATTTTTGGCGGAATAATTCAATAATTCGAACAAAAAGAAATAACCGGTTCGGTGACCGGCTATTCACCTGCTTCAAGGAACTGAAGCAGCAATATGTTTTTGATCCTTTCGACCGGATCTTCCCAGTTGAGGTCTCCGATCATCCCGGTCTCAACGATCCTGTCGATCCTCTTGCGGATCGTATTGATATGCACGAAGAGCAGTTCGGCAGTAAGCGAATAATTCATATTATTTTCGAGATAGATCTTGAGCGTATGGAGAAGCTCCCGGTTCTTTTCATCGCGCATCAGCGGTCTGTATCTCATAAGCAGGGCGGAGAGCTCATCCTCAGGGATATCAAGCCAGGCGAGAGGTCCGAGCATCTCATAGTCAATGATATTCACCTCAGGATATATGATGCTGCCCATTTCGATCACCTTATTGCATTTCTCTACGCAGCGGCGGATGTCTCTCAGAGTGCTGCCTTCGCGGCATACACCGCATTTCATCTCAGCATCCGGGATGAAAGCTTTTACGGATGCTGTGAACTCAGAGATAAGCTCTCTCATTTCATCTGCGGATCTCGTCTTTCCGGCAGGGAGTTCAGTGAGCAGGAGAAGCTCTCTGTCTCCGAGGATCGCCAACTTGCCCAGCCTTGAGATGCGTGAAGAGGAGAAAGCCTTGAGAAGATCGCTCCTTCTGTCGCCGGCTGACAGATTGCTGAGTCTGATGACTGCGTGATCATATACCGTACTCATAGATATGCCCTGCACTCCGGCCTGGCTGATCACTTTACCCGTCTCGTCCGACTCACAGCTCATAGCAAAATGGATGAAATTTTCAAAACCCATATATCCTGCATCCCGTGCTCCGGAGATCTGTTCATATAATGACTGCAGCATGAGGTATGCGATGCGGATCGAAAATTCATCGTAATAGTCGAGCAGACTGTGCGCCTCCATTACAACAAAGTATGCCTGAGTAAGCCCTTGCAGCTTGATCGGTATGACGATCCAGGACAGGTGGGGACCCTCATGGCTTTCGCTGCTGATGAGACGGTATCTGGACATGTTGATGTAGTCGCAGAGAGTATGCTGGGTATGAGCCATCGCCGGGTCCCAGTAATCACTCTCACTGAGCCCGTAGTACTCTGTCATCCGCCTGAAGTTCGATGAACTGTAATAACTTTTTTCTTCAGCGATATCGTAGAGGAATGCCGGGAATTTCATCTCGCTCTCTACCGCCTGAAGGATCTTCTTGATCTTCTGCTCCTTGTAAGTCTGATTGGTGATCTGGCTCCCGGCTGCGGCAGAGACCTGGAATTTCCGGATCGTGCGGTTCATTACGGCAACATTGGTCTGGCTTGCGATCTCCATCCAGGTGGCCCAGAACGGAGCTGCGATCAGGGGCAGTTCGTACTGGTTGCACAGCGCGACCAGATCGTCAGGTATCCTGTCGAGATATCGTCCCTGTTTCAGCATGAGCGCCGATGCCTTCTGGATCGTACCGTCAGCAAAAGCCTTTGTGATACAGTCGGACTCATGCATCAGGGCATAACCGGAAGAGAGGATCATCTCTTTGCCCTTGGTCCATTTGAAACCGTCCGGAGCGTCAAGTATCGTTATCCCCTGGATCTCCTTATTAATACCTTTTCTGCCTGCGACAACCTCAAAATCTCTGAAAAAATCATTCGCCAGCAGTTCCTGAACTGCAATACCCATGCTTCCCCCTCCTTAGGTTTCTGTTTCCTTTTTTTCCCTAATCAATAATAGCATGAAAGGTCTCTGCCGCATATACAAAACTGCCCTCACACGCTTTTGCGCGCAGCGGCAGCTTTGTATAGGTGGTTGTATAGAACTGTCAGATCGCTCAGATCATCGGCACGTAGTTTGAAGACTTTCTTGCTTCAAACTCACCGGTGATCTTTTCGCGCTCTTCCGGCATTGTCAGCACATCGTATCCGACTGCGGCAATGGCTTTGGCAGCCCAGAGAGCTGCTTTCTCGCCGAGGGACGAGCCGGCACATGCAGTTGCCTGCCAGGTGTGAGGTGCAACGCCCACAGGCCACGCTGCTGCTGTGAAGAGATTCATCGGCATGATCTGACTGACATCTCCTGAATCAGTGGAAGCCAGCATAGGTGTGCGGGCCCATTGGTCTCTCGGTGCGATCCCCTCGAACATGGAACCGTCACAATCATAAGCCCTGCGGTCTCTCATGCAGGTCTCTAAGGCAACAGTGTCCTGGATCTTCCTTGCAAATTCAAATTCTTCTTCTGTGTATTCGATCGGATCGAGCTCAAGCAGATTCCTATAGGTCAGATCCGAAAAAGCATTGTTGACGAGCATCTCGCTGCATCCGCTCAGGAGCTCAAATTTCACCTGAGTCTCTGTCATGATGGCTGCACCCTGGGCGCATTTTCTGACCCTCTCCATGGTCTCCTTGACATCAGCCATGTGTGGTGCGCGGACATAGTACCAGGACTTTGCTTCAGGGTGGACGATATTAGGAGCATAACCGCAGCTGTCTGTGGTGTAGTGGATACGTGTTCCGTCGATCACGTGCTCTCTGAGATACTGAACTCCGATATTGGTAAGCTCCATTGCATCGAGCGCACTTCTTCCGTTCTGAGGAGCAAAGCCCGCATGAGCGGAGATGCCTTTATAGCTGAATCTGAACGATGCATTCGCAAGATAGGATGAGTCAAAAGTCATATTGACAGACATCGGGTGCCAGCTGAGTGCAAAATCACATCCGTCAAACATATTGTAGCTGATCATTCTGACCTTGCCGCAGAGCAGCTCTTCCTCTGGACAGCCGTAGAATCTGACGGTTCCCTCAAGGCCGTCTTTTTCCATAGCTTCTTTGAGCGCGATCGCAGCAGTTGCCGCAGCAGCTCCGAGAATATTGTGACCGCAGCCGTGGCCTGCACCGCCCGGTGTGAGTTCTTCTTTTTTGCTGATGGATCTCTTCTGACTGAGACCCGGGAGTGCATCGTATTCGCCCAGAACAGCCAGTACCGGATGACCGCTGCCCCATTCTGCTATGAAAGCATGAGGGACGTTTTCGTTCGTTTCCAGTCTGAAGCCTGCTTTGCGGAGAAGCTTTGAATAGTATTCTGAACCGAAGTCTTCTTCGCCGGCCAGCTCCGGGTGATCCCATATGGTGCGGCATGCTTCTGTGCAAAGATCCTTAAGTCCGTCAACGATCCGATATATGTCTTTTTTTGCCATAGTATGACCTCTTTTCCTGAATATCTATACCTCAGGTGCGGAATTATGCCTCAGCACCTGAGGTCTGCTGCTGTGGACTTAGCCTTTTGCTTCTTCTTTCTTTGCACTGTTTCTGAGTGTCGCGAGTCCGATCGCGATGCTCAGGAATACGCAGCCGAGTGTACCGAGCCAGTTGCTTGCGCCAGGAAGCCATGCGAACCATCCCATTCCGATCGCGAAGTAGAGTGCAAGGGCGATGACTACCATGATAAGTGCGTGTTTCTTAAGTTTCATTCCGAACTGTACGAGCAGTGCGCCGAAGAGTGCAGGCAGCAGATAGCCGAGAGCTGCTCTTACTCCGTCAGGAAGCATTGCCAGTACTGATGCTCCAAGTATAGCACCTATGGTCAGAACGGCGACATTGATTATAATGGAGATCGCCATTCCGATCGTAGCGATCACAGATCCTTCCTCTGTGCCCGGCTTTGCATCAGCAGCTACCTGAGCCATGCTGGCGCAAGGGATCCTCATGTTCGAGATATTGCCTGAAAGGAATGCCATGTATGTTCCGGCTGTTCCGACTACAGGGAAGTAGGAGATCGGCTCTACGAACCAGAGAACTCCGAACGAACTTGCTCCTGCGATGAACGCTGTGAGAAGGGCGGCTCCCTTTGGGAGTATTCCGTATACGATTGCCAGCATTATGGCAGGGGCGAATGCGAGAACGACTCCGAGATATCCTGTGATCTTGCCTATTCTGTTTACTTTAGGCATGTATTTTTCATTGTAGAATGTCTTGTTATCCATATTAGTTTCCTCCAGATCATATGTCATTCACGCATTTACTAGATCAACGCTGTGATCACCATTGCGACCAGGATCGTGATCGTCAGTGCCCACTCCTTGAGCCAGCCGATGCTCTTCTTAGCTGCGACTGTATTGAGTGCGTACATGATGACTGCACCGAGTACGCATGCGAGGCAGTTCCTCCAGGAACCTGATACGACTGCAGGATCTGTTGCCAGCGCGAGCTGATATACAGGCTTGATCAGGTGGCTTGCGCACATGGCGGAGAAAACTCCGATGATAGCGCAGGATGCGATCATTGTCATTGTGGCAGTGTTGCCTTTGGCGACTTTTGCTTCGATCTTGTCCATCTTGTTAGCGGAAAAGGTCGAGAAGAGCACCCATCCGATGGAGCAGAGTATCATTGTCCAGATAGCCATTCCGAGAGCTTCCGCAGTCATCGGATCTGTTCCGAGTGTGACACCGACTGCTGATGTTCCGAGACCTGCTGCGATGGATTCGAACATGACCGAGCCGATCATAGAAAGTCTCATCCAGCCCATCGGGGCTCCGACTGTTACCAGCAGAGACAGCATACCGCTGAGTACTACGATCGACGGACCGATCGATGTTACTGCACTGCTCTTCATAGCTGCTTTCATACGTTCATTGCTGATTCCCATTTCTTTTCCGGCGCCGCGAGCCTCTCTGAGGAACAGTACAGCCTGTATGACCACGAAGCATACCGGTATAGCGCAAGCGATCCACATTGCGGGACTGTTGGCGATCTGCATGATATCCATAATAATTACCTCCCTGTGAGTGATCAGATACTCTTTTATCTATCTAAATTTTATGGAGATGCAGGATGCCGGAATATGAAATAAAATTTCAGTTTTGCGGAAATTCAGTCCGCCGGTATAAATAATTTTCAAAAATACACGTATAAATGTGAACATTATTTCATAAGCCCGGATTGCGTGGTAATATGAATGAGAATATTGATTTCATAGGAGAAAAAATGGACAAGAACAAACTGGAAACACTCAAGAAAGAATATGCTGAACTGACTGTAAGATCCGGCATCAATCTTCAGAAAGGGCAGAGACTTGTAATCCCAAGCAGCGTGGACTGCGCTGATTTTGCGCGGATGTGCGCGGCTGCTGCCTATGAAGCAGGCTGCAGAGAGGTCGTGATGGACTGGACTGATGACATAATGACCCGCATGAAATACCTCTGTGCGGATGATGATATATTCGGCACAGTCAACTCATGGGAAAAGGAATTCTACGATGTGCTCGGAAAAGAAGGCGCCGGATGGCTTTCTATCTATTCCGAAGACCCGGAAAAACTCAAAGGCGTAGATCCGGAGCGCATAAAAAGAGCACAGATCGCCAGAGGCAACGCACTCAAGGAGTTTCGTGAACGCGAGATGAGAAGCGAGTTCCAATGGTGTGTGTGTTCGGTACCGAGCAAAGCATGGACGAAGGCAGTGTTCCCGGATATGGACGAAGAAGCTGCCGAAGAGCGCCTGTGGGAAGAGATCTTTTCAGCCTGCAGGGTCACTGAGGGTGAGACTGTGAGCAGCTGGGAAGCACATACTCAGGAACTGCAGACACATGTTAATATACTCAATGACTACCATTTTGCCCGCCTGCATTACAAGAACTCCGCAGGGACCGATGTGACTGTCGAGCTGCCTGAACTCCATTACTGGGCCGGAGGAGATGAGAAGTGCAGGAACGGCGTCATGTTCTCTGCAAATATCCCTACTGAAGAGGTGTTCACACTTCCTAAGAGAGACGGTATCAACGGCAGGATCGTCGCGACCAAGCCGCTCAGCCACAATGGAACGATCATAGATGGATTCTGGTTCGAGGTGAAAGACGGTAAGATCACTGAGGTCCATGCGGAAAAAGGCGAAGAAGTGCTGAAACACGCCATCACGGTAGACGAGGGCGCATCTTATTTCGGCGAAGTAGCGCTGGTACCTTACGATTCGCCGATCAGTCACTCGGGAGTGCTCTTCCTGAATACGCTCTATGATGAGAATGCATCCTGCCACTTTGCTTTCGGCGAGGCATATCCTCTCATCGAAGGCGCAGAGAACATGACTGAGGAAGAACTCAAAGCAGCCGGAGCCAATTTTTCAATGACACACGTTGATTTCATGGTCGGTTCGCGTGACCTTGAGATCACCGGCATTACCGGAGACGGTCGCGAGGTGCCGGTATTCATAGACGGGAACTTCGCGTTCTGATATGGTTTTCATGGAAGGGCATACCGGCAGTTTGCATAGATGAAGGAGAAAACACTGGAGAAAACTATGGCAAAAAGTCTTTTGGCAGCGATGGCCGGACTGGCTATCGCATACATAATCAATACATATCTTGACAGAAGATAGCGGATGAGCGACATTGCAGAGCGGATCGCTGAAAAGGTAAAGGCTGCCGGGGGCAGGACATTCTACGTCGGCGGTTTTGTGCGCGATAAAATGCTCGGCATAGACAATAAAGATGTAGATATCGAAGTACACGGCATAGAGCCTGAAAAGCTCTGGCAGATACTGAATGAGACCGGTGAGCCTGTCTCATTCGGACAGAGTTTCGGGATCTATTCGCTAAAAGGCGAAGAGATAGACATCGCGATGCCCAGGCGGGAAAAAGCTCTCGCTGCTGCGGACGGAGCACGCAGACACAGGGACTTTGACGTTGAGGTAGATCCGTTCATCGGGACATACGAGGCAGCGCGCAGGCGCGACTTTACCATAAACGCTCTGATGGAAGATGTGCTTACGGCGGAGATCATCGATCATTTCGGCGGTATGAAAGACCTGAGAGATAAGATCATACGGCATATCGACCCGGAGACTTTCGTCGAAGATCCGCTCAGAGTGCTCAGAGCTGCGCAGTTTGCAGCGAGATTTGATTTCCGCGTTGCACCGGAGACTGTAGAGCTGTGCAGAGGGATAGATCTTTCCGCTCTGAGCCGCGAGCGCGTAGAGGAAGAGATGAAGAAAGCGCTGCTCAAGGCAGACAAGCCGTCGATATTTTTCGAAGTTCTCAGGGAAATGGATCAGCTGGAGCACTGGTTCCCGGAACTGAAGCAGCTGATCGGGATAGAGCAGGATCCGATATATCATCCGGAAGGGGACGTCTGGACGCACACGATGGAAGTGATCGACCGGGCAGCCGCATACAGAGATAAAACATCTGATCCGTATGCTTTCATGCTGCTGGCTCTGACACATGACTTGGGCAAGATAGAAGCGACGGAGTTCGTAAAAGGGCGGATACATGCGTATGAACATGAGATAAAAGGCATACCTCTGGTCGAGAGCTTCCTGCACAGGTTAACCGCGGAGAGATCCGTGATCTCATATGTGCTCAATATGGTGCCGCTCCACATGAGACCTAATATTGCAGCGTATTCAAAGCCTGCTCTTAAATCCACCAACAGGATGTTTGATTCTGCGGTTGCTCCTGAAGATCTCATCTATTTCGCATCGGCTGATCACCCGGTCTTCTGCGGGAGCGATGCGTTCACCGGAGACAATGACTTTCTTTTCGACCGTCTCGAAGAGTATCGCAAAACGATGGCTAAGCCTTATGTCATGGGACGGGATCTCATAGCGGCGGGTCTTGAGCCGGGTGAGGATTTCAGCGAGTTCCTCGATTTTGCGCACAAACTCAGGCTCGCAGGCATAGACAAAGGACCTGCCCTGAAACAGGTACTCTCATATGCGGGAAAAGCGCGCGCAAAACGTGATCGCAGGGACGGCACATAATCCACTAAATAAAACAGTGTTTACTTAAAAAAGCATTAGAAAACCAGTGCTTTGGTTGACTTTAGCGATTTAGCGTGGTAAAGTAACAAAGCAAATACATCAAAGTACAAACGGAGTTTCATATGCAATATGATCAGAATGTTCTGACGAGGACAGAACGCAGGATATTCGCTCTCAGGACACTTTACAGCAGAGCCGGATACAGATCCTACAGAATGAGGAAATTCGAGGACTACGATCTGTACAGCAGGAACAAGGACTTCCTGCTTTCAGACCGTGTCATTACTTTTACGGATACCAACGGAAAGCTTAAGGCACTCAAGCCTGACGTAACGCTTTCCATCGTAAAGAATATAGAAGACAGTCCGGATATAGTTGCCAGACTTTTTTATGACGAGAACGTCTACAGAGTCTCAGAACGCACCAATTCATTTCGCGAGATCATGCAGATGGGGCTTGAATGCATAGGAGCAGCCGACAATCAGGCGGCAGCCGAGGTCATCAGTCTGGCAGAGCAGAGTCTCGCCCTGGTTGCTGAGGATAATGACTATATTCTGAGGGTGTCAGACATCGACCTGCTGATCTTCATACTGGAAGATATGACTGATTCAAGAGCCCTTCAGAGTGACCTGCTTAAACTCGCAGGTGAGAAGAACCTTCACGAGATATCGAGGCTCGCTGCCGCAAATGATATTCCTGAAGAAAAATGCAAAACACTCATCGGACTTCTCGGACTCTACGGCGACCCTGAAGAAGTGATGCCAAAACTCGCAGAAATATGCCGGGGTACTGTGGCTGAGGCTGAGGTCTCGGAGCTTCAGGATGTACTGGACCGTTTCTACGCAGAAAAAGAAAGGACCGGAGCAGGACATGGCCGGCACATAGTCCTGGATTTCTCGATCATAGGAGACGTCAACTACTACAACGGCATGGCCTTTGAAGGGTATATAGATGGCATCCCTGAATGCGTCCTGGTCGGAGGCAGATACGACAGGCTGATGAGAAGGATGAAGAAGAAGTCGCGGGCGATAGGGTTCGCTGTCTATCTGGATACGCTGGGAATGCTCGGCAGGACAGCAGGTGATCAGGCTATCGAGTCGTTCTTCGGCAGCTATTCAGCCGGGGATGAAGAGGAGCAGTAAAATTGGCAAGCATGATAAACGTAGCTCTCCCAAAAGGAAGACTGGGAGAAAAAGTATATAAAATGTTCGAGGAAGCGGGCTACGGATGTCCCGACATCTTCGAAGGCAGGAAACTGGTATTCGAGAGCAGGGATGCCGGCGTCAGGTATTTCTGGGTAAAGCCTTCTGATGTTCCGATCTATGTTGAACGCGGCGCCGCAGATATAGGCGTGGCGGGCAAAGACATCCTGCTCGAATATGCGCCTAACGTCTATGAACTAAGAGACCTCGGGATAGGAAAGTGCAGAATGGTGGTCGCAGCGCCAAAAGGTTTTACCGATGACTCGGAGTACCCGCTGAGAGTAGCGACAAAATTCGTCAACATCGCACAGGACTACTATGCATCTGTCGGCAGAGATATAGATATCATAAAGCTCAACGGGTCCATCGAGATCGCCCCTATTCTGGGACTTTCGGACGTTATTGTCGATCTGGTCGAGACTGGAACGACACTGAGAGAAAACAACCTCATAGTATATGAGAATATAATGGATATAAGTGCAAGGCTCATAGCCAACAAGTCGGGCTACAATTTCAAGAGCAGAGAGATCAACGCTCTTCTTGAGAAACTGCAGCAGACAGCGCAGATATAGAATGAGCCGGGCAGGGAGTAATGAGATGATAAAGATAATGGATTTTGCACAGATGACTGCTGAGGAGATCTTCGCGAGGAGCGAGCCGACCTATGATGTTTCGGACATCGTCTCGTCGATCATTTCCGATGTCAGGGAGAATGGCGATGAGGCTCTGGTACGTTACGCTGCTAAGTTCGACGGGATAGATCCGCAAGGCTTCGAACTTGAACTGACAGAAGACGAAAAGAAAGCTGCTCTGGAGAAGATCTCTGAGACCGATCCTGATTTTGCCCGTGTACTGAGCAGATCAGCGGCGAATATCGTAAAGTTCCACAGCAGGCAGTTACGCAACAGTTTCATAATAAATGACACACCGGGAGTGATAATGGGCCAGAAAGTGGTGCCTCTTGAGCGTGCCGGACTCTATGTACCGGGCGGCACAGCGGCATATCCTTCGACCGTGCTGATGGATTCCATCCCGGCCCTGATAGCAGGATGCAGCGAGATCATAATGACCACGCCGCCGGATGCGGACGGTTCAGTCAACCCGGCTATCGTCGCAGCTGCTGAAGCTGCAAGAATGGCAGTACCCGGAGCAGGAAACATCCGTATCTTCAAGACGGGCGGAGCACAGGCGATAGCAGCTCTGGCTTACGGGACTGAGTCAGTCCCTGCGGTCGACAAGATCGTCGGTCCGGGAAATGCTTTCGTAGCAGAGGCCAAGCGCCAGGTTTACGGCAGGGTCTCCATAGACATGATAGCCGGACCGAGCGAGATACTTGTGATAGCAGACGGCAAGAGTGATGCGGACACAGTGGCCGCAGATATGCTGTCGCAGGCGGAACATGATAAAAATTCGAGCGCTGTTCTCGTAACGGATTCTCCTGAGCTGGCACAGGCGGTCTCAGATTCTATCGAAAAGCAGTTGGAAAGCCTGGAGCGTCGCGAGATCGCGAGGGTATCCATAGATAATAACGGTAAGATCATCATCGCTGAGAATATAGAGCAGGCGATCGATATATCCAATGAGATCGCACCGGAGCATCTTGAGATCTGTGTCGATGATCCGTTCGAGATGCTGGGCAGAGTCAGGCATGCCGGGTCCGTATTCCTCGGCAGGAACTGCCCTGAGGCGCTGGGCGACTATCTTGCCGGACCGAATCATACGCTCCCGACGAGCGGCACGGCGAGATTCTCAAGTCCGCTCTCGGTAGATGATTTTGTCAAAAAGATGCAGTATACGTACTATTCAGCTGATGCGATGGCAGATGCAGCTGAGGACATCGCGGCTTTTGCCCGCAAGGAAGGTCTGACAGCACATGCCAGGAGCGCGCTGATCCGTACTGAAAAATAAAGGGAAGAGACTATGAGCAGATTTCTAAGCAGTAAATTCGCGGCACTCGAGCCGTATACACCCGGTGAGCAGCCTAAGACACAGGTGCTTACCAAGCTCAACACCAATGAATCCCCGTTCCCTCCGATGCCTGAGGTGATAGAGGCGGTCAGCAAAGCAGCAGAATTGCTGCAGCTTTACCCTGACCCTGACTGCACAGAGCTGAGGAAAGTGATCGCACGGGTATATGATGTCGATACGGATGAGATCATCTGCAGCAACGGATCGGATGAGACCCTGTATTTTGCATTCATGGCTTATTGCGACAGCGGCAAGCCGGCTGTTTTCCCTCAGCTGACATACGGTTTCTATCCCGTATTTGCGGATATCACAGGGATCAGCTTCAGGGAGATCCCGCTGAAAGAAGATTTCAGCATCGACCCTGCGGACTACTATGATGCAGAGGGAACGATTTTTATAGCCAATCCGAACGCGCCTACGGGAGTACCGCTCTCGCGTGCTCAGATCGAGGACATACTGAAGCACAACCCGGACAATGTGGTGGTCATAGATGAGGCTTATGTAGATTTCGGAACAGAGTCTGCTGTACCGCTGGTGAAAAAATATGACAATCTGCTGGTTATTCAGACCTATTCAAAGGCGAGATCCATGGCGGGCATGAGACTCGGATACGGGATCGGCAGCAAGGAGATCATCTCCGATCTGAATGCGCTGAGATTCTCGACCAACCCTTATAATATAGACAGACTTGCCATAGCTGCAGGCATCGCTTCCCTCGAGAACGATGAAGTCAACAAAGCGCACTGCCGCACCGTGATGGAGACGAGGGAATATACGGTCAGAGAACTCAAGGCTTTCGGATTCGAGATGACTGACTCGACAGCGAATTTCATTTTTGTCAGGCATCCTGAAGTGAGGGGAGACGTGCTGTTCCATAAACTGAGAGAACGCGGAGTGATCATCCGCCACTGGGACAAGCCGGAACTGATAGATTACAACAGGATCACGATAGGCTCAAAAGAGCAGATGGACATACTGCTCAAAGAAGTGCGCGAAGTACTGAAGGAGGAATCAAAATGAGAACTTCTGAGATCAGCAGGGTAACTGCGGAGACTGATATCAGGCTGACGCTTGACCTTGACGGAAGAGGCGCCAGTGACATAGATACCGGGGTGGGATTCCTCGATCACATGCTGACACTCTTCGCGAAACACGGTCGTTTTGACCTCTCTGTCAACGCAAAAGGAGACAACTACGTGGATGATCACCACACTGTCGAAGATGTAGGGATCGTCCTCGGGCAGGCTTTTGCAGAAGCGCTGGGTGACAAGCGCGGGATATACAGATACGGCGACTGCATCCTTCCGATGGACGAGGCGCTTATCATGACAGCGGCAGATATCTCAGGCAGAGACTTCCTCGCATACGGTCTTGAGATACCGACTGAAAAGGTAGGGACTTTTGATACTGAGCTCGTAGAGGAGTTCTGGCTGGGCTTTGTGAGGAACGCCGGGATCACTCTGCACATCAGGCAGCTGGCAGGAAGCAATTCACATCACATCATCGAGGGTACTTTCAAGTCGGCGGCACGCACACTGAGGCAGGCAGTTTCTATGGAGAAGGGATACGCGAATGAGGTCCCTTCGACCAAAGGCCTGCTCTAGGAGGATATATCTATGGTAGCAATAATCGATTACGGAGTCGGAAACCTTTTTTCACTTAAAAGTTCACTAAAAGCTATCGGGGCTGATGCTGTGGTGACAGCTGACGAGAAAGTGATAGCCGAAGCAGACAGGATAATACTGCCGGGCGTAGGTGCGTTTGAGGATGCAGCCCGCAAGCTCAGGGAATCCGGAATGGCTGATGTTGTGAAAAAGGAAGCAGCAGCCGGCAAACCTATGCTGGGCATATGCCTCGGCATGCAGCTGATGTTTGACAAAGGATATGAATACGGCGAGCATGAAGGTCTCGGACTTATCCACGGCAATGTGCGCCCTATATCCGATGTGATCCCGGAGGGCTATAAGATCCCTCACATCGGCTGGAATCTGCTTAAATTCAAAAAAGAATCGCCTCTGTTCAAGTATATTAATGAGGGCGACTATGTATATTTTGTCCACTCGTATTATGCTGCTGACTGCGATGACGCTGTTCTGGCAGTCACCGAGTACGGAGCGGACCTGACTGCCGCCGCAGCAAACGGCAATGTCTACGGCTGCCAGTTCCACCCGGAAAAGAGCGGAAATGTGGGCATGAAGATCTTAAAAGCTTTTGTTGAGCTGTAAGCTCTGTGAATATACCGGAGTATCCGGTGAAGTATACTGAAAGGGATATGATCAATGCTTATATATCCTGCAATAGATCTATATGAAGGAAAGGCTGTGCGGCTGTTCAAGGGAGACTACGCACAGATGACTGTATACAGCGACTGTCCTCCTGAGATTGCGGAAGATTTTGCGGCGGCCGGGGCGACACATATCCATGTCGTCGATCTTGAGGGCGCCAGGGACGGCTCGACTCCCAACTTTGACACCGTCCTTGCTGTGAAGGCAGCAGCGTCCAGAGCGCTGGCAGAAGCCGGACCTGCTTTTGTGGAGATAGGAGGCGGCATCCGCGATGAAGCAACTGTCGCAAAATATCTCGACGCCGGCATTGACCGGGTCATACTCGGAACTGCCGCAGTAAAGGACCAGGACTTCCTCAGGCGGACGGTGGCAGATCATGGAGAGCACATAGCTGTGGGCATAGACGTCAGAGACGGATTCGTAGCCATAAAGGGCTGGACGGAACTCTCGCAATACAGACTGGAAGAATTCGCTTCCATGATGCAGGGCATCGGAGTAAAGACCATCATCTGTACAGACATCTCAAGAGATGGTGCGATGCGCGGGACTAACCGCGAGCTGTACCGCCGGCTGTCTGAGACACTCGATATGGATATAATCGCTTCCGGCGGAGTTTCGACCATTGATGATGTAAAAGCTCTGACGCGCCTGGGCATCCATGGAGCGATCATCGGCAAAGCATATTACACCGGCGCCATAGATCTGAAAGAAGCAGTATCTGTCAGCCGTTGATATAGGAGAGATTGATATGATAACCAAGAGAATAATCCCATGTCTCGATGTAAAGGACGGACGTGTCGTCAAGGGCGTCAACTTCGAGAATCTCGGAGACGTTGCTTCTCCGGTCGACATGGCCAAGATATACACCAGTTCCGGAGCAGATGAGCTGGTATTCTACGATATAACCGCAAGCGCGGAAGGACGGCGGATCTTTACGGATATATTGACTGAGACAGCGTCTAATGTATTTATTCCGTTGACTGTCGGAGGCGGTATCAACAGCGTCGCTGATTTTGACCGCGTGCTGAAATGCGGAGCCGACAAGGTCAGCGTCAATTCCGGAGCGATAAGGAATCCGGGTATCATAACCGAAGCGGCCAAGCTGTACGGCGATCAGTGTGTTGTGCTTTCCTGCGATATCAAGCGTGTGAACGGAGAGTTCAGAGTGTTTGCCAGAGGTGGCAGAGACGATACCGGCATGGAAGCGATCGAGTGGATCAGGCGCTGCGTCGGCATGGGCGCCGGCGAGGTTGTGGTCAATTCGATCGATACAGATGGTGTTAAGGGAGGCTTCGATATCGAGATGCTCGATGCCGTGTGCAAGGCGGTATCCGTGCCTGTGATCGCGAGCGGCGGAGCAGGAAGCATAGATGATTTTATCGAACTTTTCCGCAAAGTCCCGACCATAGATGCAGGTCTTGCAGCATCTATTTTCCACTTTGGAGAAGTCAGCATCTCAGACCTTAAAGACCGCATGGCTGCCGAAGGCATTCCGGTAAGGCGCCTGTAGAAAACCAGAAAGCGAAGTAAGATCATGATAAAGATAGAAGAACTGAAATTTGATGATAAGGGACTTATCCCGGCAATAGTCGTGGATGCAGTCACCAAGAAAGTACTGACACTTGCATATATGAACGAGGAGAGCCTTCGCATCTCTATGGAGAAAGGGCTGACATGCTTCTGGAGCAGATCGCGTCAGGAGCTGTGGCTCAAGGGAGAGACCAGCGGCAACTATCAGCACATAGTCAGCATCACGGCGGACTGTGACAGGGATGCTCTTGTGGTGGTTGTCGAACCTGACGGCCCTGCATGCCACCTCGGCACTGAGTCTTGCTTTGAATATCCGGTGTGGGAAAGCGATGAACTGAAAGAGTTCTCGTATGAGGGACTCATGGATCTCATCGAAGGGCGCAAGACCGACCCTAAGGAAGGCTCGTATACGACATATCTCTTTGAAAAAGGACTCGATAAGATACTCAAAAAGGTTGGAGAAGAATCGACAGAGGTCATCGTTGCCGCAAAGTCAGCTGAGCAGACGAAAGACAATGCCGAAACGGTCTATGAGATAGCAGATCTTGCCTATCATATCATGGTGCTGATGACGGAGACTGGCATCACACTCGAGGACATCCACAGAGAGCTGGCTTCCAGGCATGTCATTGACAAAAAGGTAAAACAGGAAAAAATGGTATAGAAACAGTAAGGGCAGCGGCGACGCTGCCTTATTTGCAAAGAAGGGAGCGAACAATGCAGACATTTGACCTGCACATGCATACCACATACTGCGACGGGAACAGCTCCGCTGAGGAGATGGTACTGTCAGCTATCGAAAAAGGACTGTCTGCAGTCGGGATCTCCGGCCATTCTTTCACACCGCATGATCCCAGCTACTGCATGAGCAGGAAAGGGACGCTGGAGTACATTGAGGAGATAAGAGAGCTGAAAGAAAAATATGCAGACCGCATCACAATTCTGCTCGGCCTAGAGAAGGATTATTATGCGGACACTGACATGACGCCTTATGATTACTGGCTTGGTTCAGTGCACTACCTTTTTGCTGATCAGGCCGGCAGAAAGTTTGAAGAGATCATCAGATCAAACAGCAGCACTGACCGCTCAGCATCCGATGCGGCGGCAGTCACAGAACTTGCCAGATACAGAGACTGGACTGACGTAGATAGTGAGCCATATGATCTGAGGCGTTTTGCACTTATGCATGGCATGGATATGATGTCAGTTGCAGAACTGTTCTACGAGACGGCAGGTGCGATAGTATCACGCACAGACTGCGATATCATCGGTCACTTTGATCTGCTGACCAAGTTCAATGAAAGGTTCCGCCTGATGCCCGATGAGACAGTGACAGACCTGTGGGCTGCAGGCAGCAGCAATGCAGACAGTCAGGGAAGCTGCTTCTTTGACACATCAGATCCGAGATATATAAGTGCATGGAAAAAGGCAGTCGATAATATCTTTGCTGAATGTGCTGAGAGATATAAGACTGGTTACAGGAACAGACTCGAGCTGCCCGGTATTCTTGAAGCAGGTGACAAACCTGTATTTGAGATAAATACAGGGGCTATCTCAAGAGGATACAGAAAGACACCATACCCTGCAGCAGACCAGATCAGCTATATAAAGAGCAAAGGCGGTATACTCATACTCAGCTCAGACAGCCATTCAGCAGCTGCGGTCTGCAGCGGGTTCGGGCAATTCGCTGAACTGATGCAGTAAGACAGAAAAACATAGCGAAAAAACAGGAGCTCTTACGAGCTCCTGCTTTTGTATTGGTGTTGTAATTCGATCGTTAATCAGATCGGTGTGTGAAGCACTAAGATTACTTAGCCTTCTTAACTGGCAGGTTGTCGTTGTACTCGCCGGATTCTCTTCTCTTCCAGAAGTCGAATGTTTCTTTTGCAACAACGCCGGAGAGAGCGAAGAGAGCAACGAGGTTAGGGAATGCCATGAGACCGTTCATCAGGTCAGCGAAGTCCCAAACAACTGCGAGTGGCAGGAAAGGTCCGATAGCTACAGCAGCTACATACAGCCATCTGTAAGCTCTGATAGCGCTCTTGTTGCCGTTTGTGAAGTAGTCGAAGCATCTCTCAGCATAGTAGTCCCAACCGAGGATAGTCGAGAATGCGAAGAGTGCGAGGCATGTAGCGAGGATCACATATCCTACCATTGTTGGCCATGGGAATCCATGTCCGAATGCCCACATCGTTACTTCTACACCTTCGAGACCCTGCTCGTTTGCGCCAGTCATTACTACGCAGAGACCTGTCATTGTGCAGATTACGATGGTGTCGAGGAATGTACCTGTTGAGGATACCATGCCCTGACGTACACATTCCTTGGTCTGTGCAGCAGCAGCAGCGATAGGAGCGGAACCAAGACCAGCCTCGTTGGAGAAGATACCTCTCGCAACGCCCTTCTGGATAGCCAGTCTGAATGCAGCGCCTGCGCCGCCGGCAAGTGCAGCATATTCTGCGTTAGCGCCGAATGCTCCGGAGAATACCTTTACAAGAGCTTCACCGAGGTGACCGATGTTGAAGAAGAATACCAGCAGAGCGGATACTACGTAGAGTACCATCATAGCAGGTACGATCTTCTCGGTTACCTGAGCGATTCTCTGGATACCACCGACGATTACAGCGATAGTTGCTGCTGTGATGATGATCGTAGCGATGAGCTTTACCCAGCTTGCATCCTCACCGAATGCTGTGAAAGCAACCTTTGTTGCGCCTGCTTCCGTAGCAACCTTGTTGATAGCGTTTACGATACCGTTTACCTGTGTGGATGTTCCGATACCAAGCGCACCAGCGAGAGCTCCGAAGAGTGCGAACAGTTTGCCGAGCCATTTCCACTTAGGACCCATACCTTTTTCAATGTAGTAGAAAGGTCCGCCGAGGATCGAGCCGTCTTCCTTAACGTGTCTGTACTTAACAGCAAGAACACCTTCTGCGTACTTTGTTGCGATTCCGAAGAATGCAGCAAACTCCATCCAGAAGAGAGCTCCAGGACCGCCGCCCATGATAGCTGTGGATACACCTACGATGTTTCCTGTACCTACTGTAGCAGCAAGGGCTGTTGTAAGAGCTCCGAAGCTGGATACGTCTCCTTCTGCGCCTTCCTCGTTATTGACGGCGTATCTGAGGGAGAGACCGAGTCTTCTCTGAGGATGGAACTTGGTACGAACTGAGAGCAGGATGCCGACTACGATGATGAGTACCATCATTACGGTACCCCATACAAGACCGTCTAACCAGCTTATAAATTCACCAACGCTCATAAAATACCTCCTTACAAAATCCAATAACTGATAAATAAAAGATTGGTAGTATTCGTCCAGATTGAATGCACATAATACTCCAATCTGAATTTATACATATAAAGTCTAAACCGACAGTTTTTTCTTGTCAAACAAAAAAATCACTTGTTCAATATTTCTCTTCACCAAACCATCACAAAGCCTTGATTTTTCAATGGTTTAATAATGTCTTTCTTTTCTCGCGGTTCTGAAAAAAAACAAAGTGATACAAAAATCACAAAGCAAAACCCTTGATTTCACGCGATTCTGACACTTAGGAAAAAACACGCCAGTCGGCTTCTGTTCTGTGATGTTCTTTGCATACGCCTCAGAAACTGTGGAAAAAGCTGCTCATAGATGATAGAATACTATGAATGTGCGGGATCAGGCTGGGATACACATAAGGAAGGGCCCGTCTGTCTGAAAGACTGATGGGAAGATCCCTTATGTGCCAATGTGTATCCGGACCTGATCCCACGCAAAATCGCAAATCTTAGATTTTCGTGGGAGGTACATTAATAATGAAAGAAAACTACAGACCGTATCTTGAGACTGTTTCTTCCGTTCTGGGAGAGGCGGGCTCGACAGAAAAAGGTCTTGCTTCGGCAGAGGCCGCGGCGAGACTTGAACAGTATGGACCGAACAAGCTTATCGAAGCCAAGAAGAGGAGCAATATCCTCAGGTTCTTCGATCAGATGAAGGATCCGATGATCATCATCCTGCTCGTAGCAGCGGTGCTTTCGTTTTTTACATCTATATATCAGCATGAGAGCCCGGCGGATGTTTTCATCATACTGTTTGTTGTAGTACTCAACTCCGTACTCGGCGTGGTGCAGGAGAGCAAGGCAGAGGAAGCCATCGAGGCGCTCAAGCAGATGACCGCTGCCAAGTCAAAAGTGCTGAGAGACGGTGAGATCGTCACAGTGCAGAGTGACCAGCTCGTGATCGGTGATGTTATCATCCTTGAAGCGGGAGACAGCATCCCTGCGGATGGCAGAATCATCGAAGAAGCATCAATGAAGGTAGAGGAAGCAGCACTGACGGGGGAGTCGGTCCCGGTCACAAAACAGTCTGATGCACTTGAGCTTGCTGCATCGGCAAAAGACGTTCCTCTCGGTGACAGAAAGAATATGATCTACATGGGCAGCACTGTCGTTTACGGCAGAGGCAAGGCTGTCATCACCGGAACAGGCATGACCACAGAGATGGGCAAGATCGCTGATGCCATCTCGCAGGCAGAGGAAGAGCTGACGCCGCTTCAGATCAAGCTGGCACAGCTCTCCAAGATACTGACCAAAATGGTTCTCGGTATCTGCCTGTTCATCTTCGTGCTTGGAGTCATCAGGGCAGGCCGCCTCGACATGAACGTCATGATCGATACATTCATGCTGGCGATCTCGCTTGCAGTTGCAGCTATCCCTGAGGGACTCGTAGCTGTGGTGACCATAGTGCTTTCAATAGGCGTGACCCGTATGTCACACCGGAATGCCGTCATAAGAAGGCTTACTGCGGTAGAGACCCTTGGCTGCGCGCAGATCATCTGCTCAGACAAGACTGGCACCCTGACTCAGAACAGAATGACGGTAGTCGACTACTATTCTCAGGACCAGGACATCCTTGCTGCCGGTATGGCGCTTTGTTCGGATGCTGAACTTAAAGTTACTGAGCACGGTGAGGAGGTCATCGGAGAACCTACAGAGGCTGCGCTCGTCGCATATTCTTCTAACCAGAATCTGCCTAAACCGGGTCTTGTAAAACTGTTCCCTCGTGTCGGAGAGGCACCTTTCGACTCCGGCCGTAAGATGATGTCGACAGTCCACCGGAATACCGAGATGGATACACCTGCAGATATGACGACAGAGCTTGATGCACTTTTTGCCAAGTCAGAGTATGTGCAGTTCACAAAGGGTGCTCCTGACGTAGTTCTGAGACATTCGTCATACATCCTTACCGATTCAGGCATCGTGCCGCTGACTGACGAACTTGCAGCTAAGGTCAGACGTGAAAACGCCAGAATGGCGGGCAAAGCTCTGAGAGTACTGTCACTCGCAGTCAGGGCGCATCACGTGAGGCCGGATGATTTCTCAGACAAAGCTCTCGAGCATGATCTTATATTCGTAGGACTGGTAGGAATGATCGATCCGATCAGACCTGAGGTCAAGGATGCTGTTGCAGAGTGCCGTCAGGCAGGCATCAGACCTATCATGATCACAGGCGATCAGCTGGATACTGCTGTTGCGATCGCAAAAGATCTCGGTATCATCGAAAGTGCTGATGATGCAGTTCTCGGAGCGGCTCTGGATGACATGTCCGATGAAGAACTTCTCAATAAAGTAAAAACATATTCCGTATATGCGAGGGTACAGCCTGAGCATAAGGTGAGAATAGTCAAAGCATGGCGCGCTCACAGCATGGTAACAGCCATGACAGGCGACGGCGTCAATGATGCACCTGCTATCAAGGCCGCTGATATCGGTGTCGGAATGGGCATCACAGGAACTGACGTCACCAAGAACGTTGCAGATATGATCCTTGCTGATGATAATTTTGCGACCATCGTATCAGCTGTAGAGGAAGGCCGCAGGATATACGCAAACATCCGTAAAGCGATACAGTTCCTTCTGGCGACCAACGTAAGCGAGGTAATGTCGATCCTCATCGCGACGATGCTGAGCTTTACTATCTTAAAACCGGCACACCTGCTGTGGATCAACCTGATCACAGATTCGCTTCCGGCACTTGCTCTCGGTCTTGAAGGAGCCGAAGGCGACACTATGAAGCAGAAACCGAGAAGCGCCAGGGAAGGTGTCTTCGCAGGCGGCATGGATAAGGACATCATTTATCAGGGCGGAGTTACAACGCTGCTCGTACTTACGGCATACTTTATCGGAGAATACCTGCAGACCGGCCAGTGGCATATCGTGGCAAGCAACGACGGCATTACAATGGCATTCCTTACAATGTCTATGTGCGAGATATTCCACTCATTCAACATGAGATCGAGAAGGCAGTCACTGTTTAAGCTTTCAAAGCAGAACATGTGGCTCTGGGGATCTGCGATTGCAGCACTTATCCTTACAACAGTTGTAATAGAGATACCTTGGCTGGCAGCACTCTTTGAATTTTCAACCATCAGCCTCAGGGAATACGCCATAGCTATGGGCCTTGCTTTCCTGATCATCCCGATCGTCGAGATCGTCAAGGTATTCCAGAGGATGAGCTCAAGGAGAAAAGGTGAAGAGATCAGAAGCTGATATACCGCAGCAGAGAAAACGGGAACTGCGATATCAGGAAATACAGGGATCAAGGGATCAGATTTTGGAAGAAAACAGAACGCAGAAAAACGAAATAGAAAAAGAAGAACTGACTGAACAGGCACAGCTTAGGGAAGAGATCCGTGAAGAGCGTGCAGAGATGAAGCGTGACTCAGACCGTCTCGGCACTGAGCCGGTGCATCCTCTGCTGCTCAAGATGTCAGCGCCTCTTGCTGTGTCCATGTTCGTAATGGCGCTCTATAATATCGTTGATTCGATCTACCTCGGGCACTACAGCACTGAGGCACTGACCGCAGTTTCATACTGCTTCCCGTTCCAGAACCTCAATGTTGCTTTCGGAATAGGAACGGCAGTAGGTATGAGCGCGCTGCTCTCGAGATACCTCGGCGCAAAACAGTATGACAAGGCGGACAAAGTCGCTCATAACGGTTTCATCCTTGCGTGCATAAACTACACACTGTTTTTCGTGATCGGCTGCTTCGCTGAGCCTATCATGAAGCTCATGACATCCGACAGTACCAGCGCTCAGATCATAGCGGACGGTACTATATATCTCAGGATAACGCAATGGTTGTCCATCGCTCCGATGATGCAGTCGATGTTCGAGAGACTTCTGCAGGGTACCGGCAAAACGAACTACATCTTCTACATGCAGATCTCGGGAACGGTGTTCAACGCGATCGTCGATCCTATCCTCATATTCGGACTGCTCGGACTTCCTGCCATGGGAGCAAAGGGCGCGGCGCTGGCGACAGTGTTCGGACAGATCCTCGGATGCATACTCGGCATCACGTTCAACAGGAAATTCAATAAGGAAGTAGAGCTTTCGATCCGCAAAGTGCGGCCGCACTGGCAGACGATGAAGGATATCTACAGAATAGGTATCCCATCGATCGTCCTTCAGTCTGTCGGCGCCGTGATGACATTCAGCCTCAACAGGATCCTTTCGGGGTTCTCTGATCTCGCTGTGGCGACATTCGGCGTATACTTCAAGCTGCAGAGCTTCGTATTCATGCCGCTCTTCGGTATGAATAACGCTTCAGTACCTATCATCGCATATAACTATGGAGCTGACAGAAAAGACAGACTCGAAGAAACGATGAGGCTCGGCGTCAGATACGGTATCGGACTGATGTCGGTGGGCACTCTGATATTCTGGCTTTTCCCGGAGCAGCTGATGGCGCTGTTCAAAGCTCCGCCTGAAATGGTCGCAATGGGCGTGGTCGCGCTGCATATTGTATCGCTGAATTTCCCGTTCGCGGGCTATGCGATCATGAGAGGCGCTGCTTTCCAGGCTCTGGGCAAAAGCGTATACAGCATGAACATCTCGCTGGTGAGGCAGCTGCTCATCATCATCCCGCTTGCTTTTATCTTCGCAAAGATCGGCGGGGTCAATATGGTATGGTGGGCCTTCCCTTGCGCAGAGGTCGCAGGTATGACGATGTCAGTACTGTACACAAGACGTATCCGAAGGACCATCTTAAGCAAGATGACACCGAGATAAAAGGCGCGTTGATAAAGTGGCGCAGATATGTATAATTAGTAAATAATACTAAAAGAGAGTAGATATACTAATGAAAATTGTGATAAAACAGGAAACACCGGCTACGGTCATACAGGCAAAACGATGGTAAGGGTCATGGCGAGAGCTTTGTGACATTACATTGATCCATACGTTTTGCTTTTACATAAAAACAGCACAGAAAGGATATTGAGATGGCTGAAAAGAAAAAGAAAATCATGCTCACGGGAGACCGCCCGACAGGCAGACTGCACATAGGACACTACGTTGGTTCACTGAGACAGAGGGTAGAGATCCAGAACAGCGGAGAATATGACGAAGTATACGTCATGATCGCAGATGCTCAGGCGCTGACTGACAATTTTGACAATCCGGACAAGGTCAGGGACAGCGTTTTCCAGGTCGCGCTCGATTACCTGTCAGTAGGACTTGATCCTAAGAAGACTCACATGCTGATCCAGTCCGAGGTGCCGCAGCTCCATGAGCTGACAGTATATTATATGAACCTCGTTACAGTTTCGAGAGTACAGAGAAACCCGACAGTCAAGACAGAGATCAAGATGAGAGGTTTTGAGGGAGAGAGCGTTCCTGTAGGTTTCTTTACATATCCGATCAGCCAGGCCAGCGACATTACTGCTTTTAAGGCTACGATCGTACCTGTAGGTGAAGATCAGGAACCGATGCTCGAACAGTGCAGAGAGATCGTAAGGACCTTCAACCGTCTGTACAACTGTGATGTTCTGGTTGAGCCTGAGATCTACCTGCCGCCGAACGAAGCCTGCCTGAGACTTCCTGGCACAGACGGCCAGGCTAAGATGTCCAAGTCGCTCGGCAACACGATCTATCTGTCCGACGATGAGGAGACACTGAGAAAGAAAGTCATGTCCATGTTCACAGATCCGGGACACCTGAAGGTAAGTGACCCTGGTAAGGTCGAGGGTAACACAGTTTTCACTTATCTGGATGCATTCGTGCAGCCTGATTCATTCGAGAAGTTCCTGCCTGAATACAAGGATCTCGATGAACTCAAAGCTCATTACAGAAGAGGCGGACTCGGAGACGTCAAGGTCAAGAAATTCCTGTTCGCAGTACTGAACGAGTTCCTGACACCGATCAGAGAGAAGAGAGCTTACTTCGAAGCCCATCCTGAAGAAGTCATTGCTGCGTTGACTGAGGGAACAGATGCTGCAAGAGCAAAGGCAGCACAGACCCTTGCTGAGGTCAAGCACGCAATGAAGATCGACTACTTCGAGAGCTGGGCAGAAGAGTATAAATGATCCTGGACTGTATTTTATAACCAGGATAAAAAGCACAGCTGAAGTCATGAATAAGGATCTCTCTCAGCCGTAAAACAATGCGGGTTTGGGGAGGTCCTTTTTACATTCGAATTTACATTCGAAGATATGGGTGATTTTCTCGTATTCTTCACAATTTCTACGAATACCGGGCGGTCACAGATGCTACAATTCACTTGTGCATTCGGGAAACTATTCCTGTTTGCCGTTTTATGTATGCTTGTTATTATTGAAAGCGCGTTGCACATTATCCGTTGCCAGCCATGCATCGCAGCGGCGGATCATTGTGTGATAAACAGGATAGCTAATGATCAGAAGAGTTGTAGGTATACATTTCAGTCCTATAGGCGGTACGGCAGGCATGACAGCCAGGCTGACCCATCAGTTGGCTGTCATCCTTAAGGATTGCAGCCCTGACCCGGTGACCATGGAGACTTATGAGCTGCTCAGACTTGGCGACGAAGAGATCGTTCTGGATGATGAGACGGTGGCTGTCATTGGAATGCCTGTGTATGTGGGCAAGGTACCTTTGCCTGCATTGAAAGCGCTGAACAGGATCAAAGTCAAAGGAGCGCTTGCCGTAGCAGCGGTCTCCTATGGAGCAAGGTCATACGGCAACGCTTTGTATGAACTGCAGCACTACGCTGAGGAGCAGGGGTTCAAGGTCGTCGGAGCAGGTGCCTTTTCCGTAAAGTATAAGACGCGTGGTCTCAGATCTGTTCCGGGTGAATACATTGGAGACGAAGATGCTGTAGACCGCTTTGGAGCGGCTGCTGCGAACAAGATAAAAAGACTGGCAGGCTGCGAGATCGAAGGCCTCAGGATAAAACCTGCTCCGCTTGAAGTGGACGGACGCCTTCCTATCCACAGGATCAGCCGGATATCCCCGAGAGCAGCTGCTGCAGCTCAGAATCTGCTCGAGCGCGTTGCATTAAGGCGCAGAGAATCCGAATGGTTCCTGTAGAGATAACTATATGTTTTTCTGATAATACTGAGACCTGGGGAAAACGGGTCTCTTTTATTTGGCAGACAGACGTATCGGACGGGATCTGCCTGAAAAAAGTGATATGCTCGAATGAAAGGACGACAATTGCTTATGAGAAAATGTTATGTGATATGTGATTATCTTTCTGAAGAAAATATCAGACAGATCAGTAAAACCGCGCAGGACTGCGGGTTCGATGTTGCTTTTTATGAGAGAAGCGAAGAAGCCAGAGGAAATATCAGCGATGCAGAAATAGCATATTGTATAGACTCGACACTTCTTAAAGAGATGCCGCATCTGAAGTGGTGCCATGACGGTTTTGCAGGCGTAGAGAAATTCGTGGCAAGCGGAGTGTTCGATTCCGGTGAAGCTGTATTGACCAACAGCTCCGGGGCATATGGGCTGACTATATCAGAACACATTATCATGGTAACTCTGATGCTTATGAGGCAGATGCCGAGGTATTTTGAGATAATCGGTGAACGCGGCTGGGTGCAGGACCTTCCGATCAGATCTATCCAGGGCAGCAGGGCAGCTATCATAGGCACGGGTGATATAGGACAGAATACCGCACGAAGGTTCAAAGCCCTCGGAGCAGAAAAGGTCATCGGATTCAATCGCAGCGGCAGGAAACAGGAATGCTTTGATGAAGTTTACAGGCTTGAGGATCTCGACAGGATCATATGCGGTACGCAGGCTGAAGCTGAGCCTTTAGATGTGCTGGTACTCTGTGTTCCGGGCACTGCTGAGAGCAGCGGACTTCTGAGCAAAGAGCGCATAGCGCGGCTCTCAGATAAAACATTTGTGATAAATGTAGGCCGAGGAACTGTGATAGATCAGGACGCCCTGCTTGAAGCCTTGAACGAGGGCAGAATAGCAGGCGCCGCGCTCGATGTCATGTATCCCGAGCCACTGCCGGCAGACCATCCGCTGTGGACAGCAAAAAACTGCATAATAACGCCTCACATTTCCGGCGACATGGGACTCCCTTATACAGTTGATAAAACAGTAGAGTTCTTCTGTGAAAACCTTGAAAGATATGCGCGTGGAGACGATCTCCTGCACAGAGTCGATATAGAGGCGGGATATTGATATACTGCGGATCAGCAGAATCAAAAGAACAGCACCCCTTGCGGGTGCTGTATTCGTTTATGGCAGTTTGCTGATATGCAGATACTGTCAGGTTATTTTTCCAGGACCTCAGGTGTGTGCAGCCAGTTTTCACGCATGAATTCTTTAGCTCTTTCGAGATCACCGGACTCGATAGCGGAAATGATCTCTTTATGCTCGTGGATCAGTTCATCCATATCTCCGACCTTGCTGAAGTAGATGTTTTCTATTCTGGCAGCGTGGCCGCTCAGCGTCTCGCAAAAGAAACTGAGAAAGTCATTTCCTGCAAGCTTGATAATGATGTCGTGGAATTCATTGTCACATGAGCGGCATCCTCTGATATCCCGTCTGAGAAAAGCCTGTTCAAATCTCTGGTTAGCATCTTTC
Source organism: uncultured Eubacteriales bacterium (assembly GCA_902786855.1). GTDB lineage: Bacteria > Bacillota > Clostridia > Peptostreptococcales > Anaerovoracaceae > Crickella. Next base: position 28,519 of record CADAEH010000025.1, read on the forward strand.
AGCCGGTGAATAGCGTCCTCACTGATCTTATCGAACGCGAATTCAACAGCGGTAGCGTGTATCTCAGCAAGCATTTTATATGTCTGGGGGATATCGATCGAGTCGATCTCGCTGATCCGGCTTTCTTTGCCGGGACGGATCTCTATCAGCTTTTGCTCGGCGAGCATCTGGATCGCTTCTCTTACCGGCGTCCTGCTTACAGAGAAGTACTGTGATATCTCACTGTCGAGTATCTTTTCGCCCGGCTGAAGCGTACCGTCGATGATCCATTCGCGCAGGGCTTCATATATTCTCATTTTGGCACTCTTGGGAGCCTCGTATGATACCTGTTTTGGAATAGGCATGCAGTACCTCCTGGGGATTAATGGATACAACTGGGGGATATCTTATGTTTGTATGCGATATATTGCGTTTCGCACGCTCATTATACAGAAATCAGGATGTATTTGCAAATATCATAGTTGCGCAGATAGTGTGTTAAAAAGTCGGCAAATGCAGAAGGATGCTGAGATACAAGCGTAAGCGCATTATTTTGGAGTCCAAAAAATCCAAAACTGCATTGACAAACCTAAAACGGTTTGATATTATACAAATATCCGAAATGCAATATATCGCAGATTCGGAACTGGCTGATTTTCAACAAAAACAATTAAGAACAAAACAATCACATATAGTAATCAGCTGCGGTATTGAGTAGAATAATAATTGGTAAGACGTGGCTGTAAACAGATATCATATCACTGTAATTTAGAAATATATAACTGTTTGAAATCTTACGGAGGTACACAAATGCTTGATCTCACTATTTATGAAAAAGGCTTGAAGAACAACATCGAGCGTGCAAAGGCCCAGAACATCATCCTTCCTACTATCGAGCAGCAGATGCATCCGGAGAAGATCCCTCAGAAGATCCTCGACAAACTGACCAATGTAGGACTCTGGGACATCAATCCGGTAAACCTGTTCCGTATTACTTGGAAGAATGAGCAGAAAGAATCCGGCGGACTTTTCCACGGACCTAACTACATCGTACTCCCTCCTGAACTGACAGGCGTTAAGTGCCGCATCATCTGCATGATCGGTAAATGGTTCCCTACAGGCTGCCACAAGGTAGGAGCATCCTACGGCTGTCTCGTTCCTGAGCTGGTAACAGGTCAGTTCGACACAGGTTATCACAAGGCTGTATGGCCATCAACAGGTAACTACTGCAGAGGCGGTGCGTTCGACAGCGCACTTCTCGGAGTTTATTCAGTAGCTATCCTGCCTGAAGGAATGAGCAGAGAGAGATTCGACTGGCTCAAGAACGTAGCAAGCGAAGTCATCGCTACACCTGGAACAGAGTCCAACGTTAAGGAGATCTTCGACAAGACTCACGAGCTGAGAGAGACAAGAGAAGACGTATGGATCCTCAACCAGTTCGAGCAGATGGGCAACTACATGTGGCACTACAATGTAACAGGTAATGCTATCGCAGAAGCATTCGAAGAGATCAAGGGTGAGAACGGCAGACTTGCAGGTATGGCATTCACATCCGGTTCTGCAGGAACTATGGCTTCCGGCGACAGACTCAAAGAGCTCTATCCGTTTGCTAAGCTCGCAGTCGGCGAAGCACTCCAGTGCCCGACTCTTCTCGACAATGGATTCGGTGCACACCGTATTGAGGGAATCGGCGACAAGCACGTTCCATGGATCCACAACATCAAGAATACCGATATGGTTATCGATATCGATGATGAAGATTCCCAGAACATCCTCAGACTCTTCAACGAGCCGGCAGGAAGAGCATACCTCAAAGAGCAGGGAGTTGATCCTGAACTTGTCGACCAGCTTGGATACTTCGGTATCAGCGGCATAGCTAATATGCTCTGCTGCATCAAGATGGCTAAGTACTATGAGCTGACAGAGAACGATGTACTGGCAACAGTTATGACAGACTCCGCAGTCATGTATCAGTCAAGGATCAAAGAGCTTCAGGACGAGCAGGGTGAATATACTCACGAGAAAGCGGCTCTCCACTATCACAAGCACATCCTCGACGAGAAGACAGACAACATGCTCGAGCTGAGATACACAGACCGCAAGAGGATCCACAACCTCAAGTACTACACATGGGTAGAACAGCAGGGCAAGACAAGCGAAGAGCTCAATGCACTCTGGTATGATGAAGCAAATACATGGGGCGCACTCAGAAAGGAAAGAGCTAAGATCGATGAGCTCATCAACGAGTTCAACGAAGCAACAGGCCTTCTGAAGAACCTCTAATCAAACAGCAATAACATAAAAAAGAGAGTCGGCAATGCCGGCTCTCTTTTTCGTGTATGACGGGCACGCCGTCAGTCTGTGGTGAAAGTCCACAAGGGGCGTAGCCAACGACGAACCCCATAGCGACTCCCAAGGTTCAAATCGCGAGGTTTGGGCGAGAAGAAGG
>CADAEH010000026.1 GCA_902786855.1 uncultured Eubacteriales bacterium
TGCATTTTGTGCATTTTTACCATGTATAAATCATTATTCAATTTTCAATGTGCATTGCTATTGTCTTAAGTTGACGCTAGCTTGACGACGGTGGGGACGGATCTCTGTTTCACAAAACACATAAACGCTGCATCTCGCAATTGAAGAAAAGGGGGTCTATAGCATATGTGGATCAATGTAAACGGTATCAAGATGTATTATGAGGTCCATGGCAGCGGCAGACCGCTGATCATGGTACACGGAAACAGCGAGGAGCACAGCATTTTCTATGAGTCGAGGGTGCTTCTCAGCAAACATTTCACTGTATATACAGTAGACTCAAGAGGGCACGGACACAGCACGAGAGTCGAAGAATTCCACTATGCCGACATGGCAGACGATATGATCGCGTTCATGGATCAGCTTGATCTCAGGGATGTCGTTTTCTATGGTTTCAGTGACGGCGGTATCATCGGACTCCTGGCAGCGATGAAAAGTGACAGGATCGGCATGCTGATAACCAGCGGTGCGAACCTCACGCCTGAAGGCGTCAAAGCTCCTCTCAGACTTTTCATCAAGGCGGCCTATGCTGTCACGAAAGACCCTAAGATGAAGCTCATGATCACAGAACCTCACATCACACCGGAGGACCTGGGACAGATCAGCATTCCGACTGTGGTCATCGCCGGAGAAAAGGATGTCATCCTCGGCAAAGAGACTGCGAAGATCGCGATGTCCATACCGGGAGCAAAACTTCGCATAGTCCCGGGTGAAGGTCACGGCAGCTATATCGTACACAGCAGCCACATCGCAGATATAATCATGGAGGAGACCGGTGTCAGCGATGCAGAGCCGGGAGCAGGTGTTACTCCACAGCAGATGAAGACCCTGCTCACAGCCCAGCAGGGCGAAGAGGATGCCGTGCTGATGTATAAGAAACTTGCAGACAAGGTAAAGGACGAGAAAGACAGAGCTGCTTTTCTCAGGCTTGCTGATGATGAAGCCAGGCATGCAGATGTGTTCAGAAACTACACGGGCATGAAGCTCAAAGCAAAGCGGGCTAAAGCGATCCTGATCCCGCTTCTGTATAAGACGATCGGAAAGGAAAAACTGTATCCGATCATTGCGAAGGGCGAATACGACGCAGCTGAAAAGTATAAAGGCATAATCGCAGATTTCCCTGAAGCAGAAACGGTCATGAATGACGAGACGCATCACGGTGATGCGGTGCTGAGCTTACTGGAATAGAAGTCAAAACATGAAAGGAAATGAGATATGTTTATAAGCGATGTAATGACAACTGCACCTACTGACGAGAGAGGCGCTCTTGAGACCAAGGTGTATCAGGAACTTGAGAGACTGGGCATCAAGTACGAGAGAGTGGACAATGATTCCGTCGAGACCATGGAAGAATGCATTGAGATATCGAACAAACTCGGCGCCGAGATCAGAAAGACCATAATCTGCTGCAACAGGCAGAAAACAGACTTTTATCTGGTCGTACTGCCGGCTAACAAGAGATTCGACTCTAAGCTTTTCGCCGCTATGATGAGAACAGCCAGAGTATCTTTTGCTTCTGCCGAGGATATGGAAGCCCTTATCGGTCTCACGCCGGGTGAAGCATCGGTAATGGGGATACTCAATGATACTGAAGGCAAGATCCAGGTCGTGATCGACAAGGCTGTTGCTGACGCAGAGTGGTTCGCATGCAATCCGGGAGCAAACACCACACACATCAGATTCAAGACAAAACAGCTCCTGAACACATTCCTGCCGGCAGAGAATCATAAAGCGGAAATAATCATGCTGTAAGATCGGATGCCGTAGCTCACTTGCGGTTTATCAGGAGTGAATGAGGATCTGCTGCACTGGCTGAAAGGAAAAAAGAAATGATTGAGACAAGAATCTATGTAGGGCTGAATGATTCGGTCACAAAAACACAGATTTTTGAAACTGAAAAGTACATCAATGTCCTGCGTTCTGTATGCATTGGTTACAAAATACCTTTTTCATTTGACGTGGAAGAAGGCGGGTACATCCATGAGAATGGAGAGTATACAAGAGAAACTACGCTCGTTCTGATCCTGATCGATGCAGAGGACGATATTATCGATGATATTGCCAGAGATCTTTGTTCTTTCTTTCACCAGGAGTCGGTGATGATAACAAAAGACAGGGTAAGAGTATATTTCATAAGCGAAACGCTGGAGTGAGCCAGCAATTTATGAGGAGGCGTTATGGCTAATAATTATATCGGCATATTTGATGTCATAGGGCCGATAATGGTAGGACCGTCCAGTTCGCACACCTCGGGCGCAGCGACGATAGCATGGATGGCCAGGCAGATCTTTTCCGGAAAGCCTGTGAAAGCCGTGTTTACTCTGTACGGATCTTTTGCGGAGACATATAAGGGGCACGGAACTGACAGAGCGCTGATAGGCGGAATGCTCGGCTATAAGTCAGATGATGTCCGCATCAGAAATGCATATGAAGAAGCCGGCAAGAACGGACTGGCTGTAGAGTTCATAGCTGACAAGGAGACATCCGTGAGCCATCCGAATACCGTAGACGTGGTAATGACAGCGGAAGACGGACATACACTCCTGATCAGAGGGGAATCCATCGGAGGAGGCCGCGTCCGTATCAGGAGGCTCAATAACATAGAAGTTGAATTCACCGGTGAGTACAGTACGATGATCATCGGCCACAAGGACGTGACAGGTACGGTAGCATACATTACAAAGTGCCTTGCTGAAAAAAAGGTCAATGTCGCAACACTCAAGCTCTTCAGAGAAGGAAAGGGCAAAAAGGCCTTTACTGTTATTGAGACAGACAGCTTTGTATCGGAAGAGCTTAAAGATAAGATCCTTCAGTACGAGACCGTTACCAGTGTCGATCTGATCGAAGTGTAAGGAGGTGTGCTATGGATTGGGATTTCAAAAATGCAGAGGAACTTCTGGATCTGTGCACTCAGAAAAGCATGCCGATATCAGAGGTCATGATCAACAGGGAGATACAACTGGGCGAAACACGCAGAGAAGTGATATTCGATCAGGTAGATGCCTGTCTGCGCGTGATGAACACAGCAGTTGACCGGGCGGTCGCTGATCCGGTCAGATCCATGGGTGGTCTGATAGGAGGAGAAGCACATAAGCTCGATAACCTGGATGCGTCTAAGGCTGTATGCGGACCGGTCATCCATAAGGCAATAGTGAGTGCTCTTGCTGTTGCAGAGACTAATGCGAGCATGGGCGTGATCGTCGCCGCTCCGACGGCTGGTTCGGCGGGAGTTCTCCCGGCAGTCCTGATGTCTATGTATGAGCACTACGATATCAGCATGGAGACACTGAGACGGGGACTGATCACCGCAAGCGCGATAGGCTATATCCTTATCAGGAATGGATCTGTTGCCGGAGCGGAAGCCGGCTGCCAGGCAGAGGTCGGATCCGCATCAGCGATGGCGGCAAGCGCGATCGTGGAGATGATGGGAGGAACGCCTGAGCAATGCTGCGAAGCTGCAAGCGTTGCGCTGTCCAATCTGCTGGGTCTTGTGTGCGATCCTGTGCGTGGACTAGTTGAAGTACCTTGCCAGACGAGAAATACCATAGGTGCTGTCGGGGCTTACACTGCGGCTGAACTTGCTATGGCTGATGTTGGGCTTCATGTTCCTCTGGATGAAATGATCCAGATCACATATGATGTGGGCAGATCGCTTCCTGAAAGCCTGCGCGAAACAGCAAAAGGCGGCTGCGCCGTTGCACCGTCATTATGCGCAGAGTGCAGCAAAGAGGCGGCTTGGGAGAAAGCACGTTCACTCATGTAAAAGAGTCAGTGAGGATTCACTATCTGACGTTTTGTGTGATATAGCTAATTACGGAGCGGGTCAGAGGGCCCGCTTCTTTCATTGAGCGAATTCCTATGCCCAATGACCTGTAAGCTTCAGGATCGAGCAGTCTGTAATCATATTTACCCGAGAAACGCTCGATAGACAGTTCAGGCAAAAATCCAATAACTGAGCGGAAACGGTGGCGGGAAGGATCTCACCGCCGTTTTCCGCATACAGCAGACAGGATATTGTGATAAACTAGTACAGGCGGAGGGAAATACAGTGAAAAAGGATCTGAGCATAAAGCAATTGATGGTAATGGGAGGCGCGCTGTTCTCCATGCATTTCGGCGCAGCCTGCATGCTGTTCCCTGTGCAGTGGGGAAAGGATGCCGGTACCGAGCTCTGGCCGGTATTCCTCGGAGTGCTTTTGTCAGGAGTCATACTTCCGTATTTCGGCTATCTTGCGCTTGCGCGCGGAGACGGCACATTCCTCGAGCTGACAAAGCGCATGTCGCCGAAGTTCGGCACATTTTTTGCCGCTCTCACGATTTTTGTCATAGGTCCTCTGTACATGGTGCCGCGTATGAGCGCCGCTGCCTGGGCGGCTATTGAACAGATGACAGGGTTTAAGACCGGGAGCATACTGCCGGCAGTGATCTTCTCTATCATCTATTACCTGATAACTTACTGGTTCGTTGTGAATCCGGGCGAGGTAATAGATAAGATCGGAAAGATCCTGTTCCCTGTCCTTATAGTCGTAGTTACCGCTGTTATCGCAAAAAGTCTGCTGACTCCTATCAGCACTGAATGGGCGGAGCCATCGTTCAATCAGAACCCGGTCGTTTACGGTTTCCTTGAGGGCTATGCGACAGCAGATCTCCAGTGTGCACTTCTTTTCGGGATAATCGTTATACAAGGCATAAGGAATGCCGGTATAGAAGAAAAGGATACAAACCGCAATCTGATCAGGATCGGCTTGATAGGCCTGGGCCTTCTCGGAGTGACCATACTCGGGCACATGATAGCCGGAGCAAATACCGGGGGTACAATAGATCTGACACTTTCTGCTCTGTACACCGAGATGGTACGTGTGCTCTGGGGCAACGCAGGCGGCATACTGTTCAACATAGCGCTTACTGCTGCAGCTCTGACTACTGCTGTGGGCGCCGTATCTTCGACATCGAATATATGGGAAGAGATCCTTCTGGAAAAAAATCCTAAGGTGTTTACATATAGAAACTTCTGCATCATTTCATGCATATTATCTGCAGTTGTATCCTTCGCGGATCTTGACACGATCGTTAAGGTGATCGGTCCGGTCCTTGATGCCTGCTATCCTCCTGCGATCGTGATAGCGCTTTACTACTGCATCTGCCGTAAGGCTGGAAACGCTAATAATCTGAAGGCGGCAAAATGGGCTACTATCTGCGCCTTTGTCGTTAGCCTCGTGCAGCTGGCTGTGCGCTACAGCGACATGTTCGGTCTGGGCTGGGATCACATCAGCAGTTTCTACAACATGCTGCCGCTTGCATCATACAGTCTGGCATGGTTCCCGCTGAGCCTGCTGATATATGCAGTCATAGCCCTGTCGGGAGAAAAGAAGCAGTTTCAGACACAGTAGCGGGATGAAAAAAGCGCATTGCGGACAAGTAAGTATAAGATCCGTACAACAGACAGAAAGAAAAGTTTATCAGCAGCCAGATGGAGCGCCGAGGCAATATCAGACCTCGGCGCTTTTCTATTGCTCGATAAAGAGATAAATGTGCTATACTTTATTATTAATGAAGATAGTGAAAGAAGGTAAATGCTAATGAATGTTGAGAATAAACTTGCAAGAATACTTAGAAATACCGGACCGGCAAGGTTCTTTATCCCGGCAGGGGTATTCCTGATCGTTTTCGGGATCCTGTCAGAGGGTACTGAGGCGTTGCTGTTCCTGGCAGCCGGAGCTTTTGCGATAGTTTATGGTATCTACAAAACACTACAGGCTTTTAAGAAGAGCGAGGAGCTTGATGCCGCTGTGCCTGGCGGAGAAGAGTTCCCTGCAGAGGCATTCGATGGATTCAAGCAGGCTGACGGCGTCGCCGAGTATTACTTCCGCTGGGACGGCAACTCACTGAAGCCGGGGTATATCCTCGAAGACGCTGACAGGAATCCGCTCTATGAGGGCAAGATGCTCAAGAACGCCCTGGTCGGTGCCCGCCAGTTCGAGTTTACTGATCATACTAAGGGCAAAACGGCTGAGCATGAGGTCGGTCACACGACAACGCAGACATACAATAACGAGTTCTTTTCCGTTGATTCATGGTTCAAGGTCGATGGCAGGAACGTCTGGGACATCCTTCACGACCGCGGCCTGCGTATGATGACAGATCTTCACAGCAGATTTCCTTACCTGATATACCAGGTCACAAAAGACGGCGAGCCTTTTGCCAGGATCGAGACAACCAGCATCTACGTTCATGAGGACGATGAAGCTAAGCACAAGATAGTCGTTCCGGCCGGGAATATGTATTACAGAGTGTGGACGGCTTCTGATGATTTTGACTCCATCTTCCTTACGATATTTGCAATTTCAGAGACCGAACAGGCAGTTGTAGAATAAGGTTTTATTAGAAAAGGGGCTAAACATGGTTACCAGAGAACAAGCATGGGAATTACTGAAAAAGTACAACAAGGAACCTTTCCACCTGCATCACGCAGTCACTGTGGAGGGAGTAATGAGATATTACGCAGCCAAGAAGGGATATGACCCGGATTTCTGGGGACTCTGCGGACTGCTTCACGATATAGATTTCGAGATGTGGCCTGAAGAACACTGCATCAAGGCTCCGGAGCTTCTGGCTGAGATCGATGCGCCTGAAGATCTGGTTCGCGCAGTGTGCAGCCATGGTTATGGTATCTGCACTGATATCGAGCCGCAGCATGAGATGGAGAAATATCTCTTCGCAGCTGATGAACTGACAGGACTTATCGGTGCGGCAATAATCCTCAGACCTTCGCACAGCTGCAAGGATATGGACGTCAAGTCGGTAAAAAAGAAATACAAAGACAAGCGCTTTGCGGCAGGCTGCGACAGAACTATCATAGCAAGAGGTGCTGAGCAGCTTGGCTGGGAGCTTACAGACCTCTTTGCAGAGGTGCTCGAAGCGATGCAATCCCTGCCTGATCCGGATGAACTCGATGCTGCAAATGGGATCGGTGCATAAAATAACAAGCGTGACTGAAGGGAGACAGACAATTGTCTGAGGCAGAAAGCCGTAAGATCATGAATAAGGTAGCTGCTGTTGGCGTGTTCGGGAATATCCTGCTGACAGCGGTCAAGCTGGTAGCCGGGATAGTTGGGAATTCCGGCGCCATGGTTTCTGATGCTATTCATTCGCTGTCCGATGTGTTCGCGACCGTCGTAGCCTGGATCGGTACACGCATTTCAGGCAAAAAAGCCGACAAGTCGCATCCATACGGGCATGAGCGCTTTGAGGTCGTCGCGTCCCTGATCCTGGGTATCATTCTCCTGGGCACTGCTGTTTCCATAGGGATAGCAGGGATCAGGAAGATCGCAGGAGGAAATTACGGGGAACTACCGATACCGGGATCTGTCGCACTGGCAGCTGCCATCGTTTCAATAGCAGCCAAAGAGGCTATGTTCTGGTACACCCGGCATTATGCGAAAAAGATCGATTCTCAGGCATTCATGGCTGACGCATGGCATCACCGCTCGGATGCTCTGTCATCTGTCGGATCGCTCATAGGCATTGGGGGAGCGATGCTCGGATATCCTGTAATGGATCCTCTGGCAAGCGTAGTCATCTGCCTGTTCATCCTGAAAGTATCATATGACATCCTGATGCAGGCCTTGCAAAACATGCTCGACACTTCCTGCCCTGAAGAGTATGAGGAAAGACTCCGCGATTACATCTCATCATTTCCGGGGGTGGGCAGGTTGGATCTGCTTCGCACAAGGATGTTCGGAAACAAGGTGTTTATCGATGCCGAGATCGCGGTAGACGGAGATCTGCCGCTGAGAGAGGCACACGATATCGCCGAGCAGGTCCATGACGGAGTTGAAAAGTCATTCGATAACGTCAAACATATTATGATCCACGTCAATCCATTATAGAACAAAGGCGCAGAACTCAATGTACACGATCGCAGTTTTGCGCTTTTTTTATATACACTGACATCGGATATGCTATAATATTCTTCTGCTCATTGATATTGGCAGAATACTGGATCGTATGAGATCACTATTTTGATAATCATCAGGAGGATCTGCCATGAATAAAAGAATACTGAGCCTGGTAATGACAGTGCTGCTGATCGTAATGGCGATGGCTTTTACCGGATGCGGAACTGATACATCAAAACTTGCGGGAAGTGCATCACAGATAGCAAGTGAGGCAGCTGATATATCCGATGAAGCAGTGGATGACCAGAATGGTACCGCTGACGGAGAAGAAGCTGCACAGCATGATGATAGTTCTAATGATGCAGCAGGTGTTCTCAAATACGATGATACAGATTTCCTGTCGACCATAGAGCCGTGGGACGGACAGCCTTACTGCGAGATCAACGGCAACGTTCCTGACATCGAGGAAATCTGGGCGACTACGCAGGAATCTCTTGATCCGCTGGATTCTCTCGGCAGATGCGGCACAGTGAATTCCTGCATAGGAACTGACGGGATGCCTACAGAGCCGAGAGGGAACATAAGCGAGATCCATCCAACAGGCTGGCATACCGACAAATACGAGGGAGTGGAAGGCGGCAATCTGTTCAACCGATGCCATCTCATCGCACACAAGCTCTCAGGCGATGACGCTGTAGCCCGCAATCTGATCACGGGAACCAGTTACATGAACAGACAGGGCATGCTTCCTTTTGAGGATCAGATCTACGACTATGTGACATCGACCGGAAATCATGTGATGTACAGGGTCACCCCGTGTTTTGCCGGAGATGAACTGGTAGCGCGTGGCGTGCATATGCAGGCGATCTCTGTAGAGGATCAGGGCAAAGGACTGGCCTTCAATGTTTTCTGCTATAATGTGCAGCCCGGAATAGAGATCGACTATGCGACCGGCGACAACAGACTTGCGGGAGATACATCCAAAGCGGCGGAGGCACAGACAGAAAATAATGCAGCCGCTGAGGATCAGAATAATAACGAGGAGACTCAGAAGACCACATATGTCCTCAACACGAACACTAAGAAGTTTCACTTCAAAAGCTGTAACAGCGTTAATCAGATGAAGGATAAGAACAAGCAGGAGATCGAGGCGACAAGGGACGAAGTGATGGCAATGGGCTATGATCCGTGCGGAAACTGTCATCCATAAAGTTTCATTATTGCTGCAGAGATGGAGGTAAGCTATGGACAAGCTGACAGAGGCATTCAGAGAGTTCACTGAGGAGCGTGACTGGGATCAGTTCCACACACCTGAGAATCTGGCCAAGTCTATCTGTATTGAGGCGGGTGAACTACTGGAATGCTTTCAGTGGAGCAATGATTTTGACAAAGTGCATGTATGCGAAGAGCTTGCAGATGTACTGAGTTACTGTATCATGCTGGCAGACAAGCTGGATGTGAGCATTGAAGATATCGTCCTTGATAAGCTGGAGAAGACAAAAGCGAAGTATCCTGTAGACAGAGCAAAGGGCGTAAGTACCAAGTACGACAAGCTTCTGGATGCAGCAGCAAAAGACAAAGGGCAGCGTTGACAGCCGGGATCTGTAAGTTGGTCGGAATGACAGAGCAGCAGTTCAGGGTGCATATTGATATGCACCCTTTTTTTAATAAGAAAACGGCATCGGAAAAAGGCGGAATACCTTTTGAATATTTATGCTTCACGCGATCTAGAGTATAATAACTATGTATGGGAAATTTTTCGGAAATATCAGCCAATATGCAATTGTAAATATAAGGAGCGTGGAACATGAAAGGAACTATCGATTATTACGATAATAATGCTGACTGGTATTACTGGACAACAGTAGGTGTAGACATGGATGCGATGAGGAAAAAGTTCGCGTCCTATCTCCCTAATGAGGCGAGGGTCCTGGACATGGGATGCGGAAGCGGCAGAGATGTTCTGGCTTTCAGCTATATGGGCCATGATGCTGTCGGACTTGACGCGTCAAAGGAGCTGGTGAAACTGGCAAAGGAAAGGCTCGAGATCAAGGCTATAGTCGGTGATATGGTCAGGTGGAAAGCCACTGAGCCATATGATGGCATATGGTGCTGCGCGTCGCTCATACACCTCAACTCCGCTGAGAAGGAGATGTTCTTCAAGAATCTTGATCATAATCTCAAGCCAGGCGGCATCATCTATATATCAGTCAAGGATGGCATAAAGACAGGCATAGATGAGGACGGCCGCTACTACAGCGACTGCCCTGAGGAGGAACTCAGAAAATACCTTGAGGATGCAGGATGTGAGATACTGGAAGTCATAACGACGGATGATGCAATGGACAGAGAACGCTTCAAATGGCTCAATGTTTTTGCCCGTAAGAAAGCGTAACCGGCAGATCAACACTGAAATGCATACAGCAGGAGATAGATATGGATAAGAAGTATGAGCCTCTGTTTACCCCCTGGAAGGTAGGCGATGTCGAGATCAAAAACCGGATAGTCATGCTTCCTATGGAAGGGACGAACATGATCCAGTGGGAAGCGAAGACCGGCTTTACCAAGGGGATAGAGGAATTCTACCGCGACCGTAAGGACAATAACATAGGACTCTTCATCCCGGGACTGATCCCTCTGATCAGCATCCTGGGAGAGAAGTGGATCTATAAACACCCTGAAGTGTTCGAGCCGGTAAAGCCTGTCATTGATGAGATACATAAAAGCGGGGCAAAGATATTCTTCCAGCTCAGCGCCGGGGCAGGCAGATCTATGATACTGCCGCCTCTTCTGATGCCTTTCGTGAGACCGGGCATACTGAATAAAGCATCCTCTAAACTGGTCATGTCAAAATGGTGGTGGTCCGGACCTGACCCGGATATGCCTAATGTCTGGGCTCCTGATGTGAAGATGGGACTGTTCACGTCCGAGATGATCAGCCAGTTTGTATACGCTTTCGGTCAGACGGCAAAACTGTGCAAGGAAGCCGGAGTTGACGGCGTTGAGATCCATGCTGTCCACGAAGGATACCTGCTCGACCAGTTTGCTACGCCTTATACCAACCACCGCACTGATGCATACGGGGGCAGCCTTGAGAACCGCCTGCGTTTTGCGTGCGAGATAGTGCGTGAGATCAAAAAGGTATGCGGCGAGGATTTCCCGGTATCGATGCGCTACTCTGTATGTTCGATGACCAGAGGATTCAACGCCGGCGCTGTGCCTGGCGAGAATTTCGTCGAGGTCGGCAGGACCATGGAGGAGTCAGAGAAAGCGATCAGGATCCTCGAGTCAGCTGGATATGATCTTTTCAACTGCGACAACGGAACTTACGACGCGTGGTACTGGGCACACCCGCCTGTATACGCGCCTCTCAATATCAATCTGTCATATGTGGAGCACATCAGGCAGTTCACCACGAAGCCTGTAGTATGTGCCGGGCGCATGCAGCCTGAGGCAGCAGCAGAATCTATCGCCGCCGGCCGGATCGATGCCATGGGACTCGGGCGCCAGCTGCTCTGCGATCCTGAATACATCACCAAGATAAAAGAAGACCGCATGGAAGACATACGTCCGTGCATTTCATGCCACGGGGCCTGCCTCACATTCAACGGTATGAACGGTAAAGGCACCGATATCGACCCGAGGCACGTAGAGATGGGCCGCTGCGTACTGAATCCATGGACCAACAACGAGAAGAAATACTCCAAAGCGCCTGCAAAATATCCGAAGAAAATCGCTGTTGTCGGAGGCGGGATAGGAGGCATGGAAGTAGCGATACAGGCATCTCTTCGCGGTCATACAGTAGACCTGTATGAGAAAAGCGGCAGGCTCGGCGGAGTCTTTAATGCGGCCGCCGCGATGTCCTTCAAGGAAAAGGACAAGGACCTGCTGAAGTATTACGAGAGGCAGCTGAAACAATGCGGTGCCTCCATACATATGAACACTGAGATCAGCGATATCAGCACGCTTGATGCAGATATCATCGTAGTGGCGATCGGAGCGCATGCCAGACTGCTGAACATACCGGGGCACGAACGTGCCGTAGCTGCTGCAGACTATCTGAACGGAGCTGCAGAGGTCGGCGACAGAGTAGCGATAATTGGAGGCGGACTCACAGGCTGCGAGATCGCCTATGAACTTGCCCTGCAGGGCAAGCATCCGTTCATCGTTGAGATGACAGAGCACCTTGTCGGAGCCAGAGGCATCTGCATGGCTAATTCTACGATGCTGAGAGAACTGCTGCGCTACCATAATGTGCCTGCATACCTCAGCTCAACGACAGAATCTGTCACAGAAGAGGGAGTAGTGATAAACACTCCTGACGGTCAGGTGACCGTTCCCGCAGATTCCGTCATCATGTCAGTAGGCTATTCACCTGATAAGCGTTTTGCTCCGGGTGAGGACTCTACACGGACAGAAAACCGGATGACCGCAATAATGCGGGCAAACAGCACTTCTAATGTATACTTTGTCGGCGACTGCGACAAGGTCGGAAGCCTGAAGACAGTCATAAAGCAGGCATACGAACTGGTCCAGGACATTTCATATCACAGATAATTGGAGAAAAAAGCGAAAGAGAAATCGAATGTAAAGGACTTTACTACGGGCAATGTGCCGAAACAGCTCGTCAGTTTTGCCACGCCTCTGTTTCTCTCCAGCCTGCTCCAGATAGTCTATAACATGGTAGACATGATCATCGTGGGGCAGAAGCTCGGCAAGGTCGGTCTGTCAGCCGTATCCATAGGCGGAGATGTTACAAATTTTCTTACGTTTATAGCGATGGGTTTTTCCGGTGCCGGGCAGGTCATCATCTCACAGTATCTCGGCTCGGGACAGAAGGACAAAATCAGCCGGTTCATCGGCACCATGTTCAATTTCCTCATGGGATGCGCGGTATCCATCAGCATCGTATGCATGGTGCTCAGGGCACCGATCCTGAATGTCATGAACACTCCTCCGGAAGCATATTCTGAGGCGCTGAACTATTCGACTGTCTGTATCGCCGGGCTGGTGTTCATCTACGGATATAATATCGTGAGTGCTGTGCTGAGGGGCATGGGCGACTCAATCAGACCGTTCATATTCATAGGCATAGCGGCTGTCGGTAATGTGATACTGGATATACTGTTTGTACTGGTCATGGGCATGGGCAGCGGGGGCGCCGCACTTGCAACGGTGCTGAGCCAGGCGTTTTCTTTCATCAGCTGCACCATCTATATATTCAGGAACAAGGAACGCTATGATCTGACGCTGAGCCGTGAAGAGCTGACAGGTATCGAAAGGCCGATGCTCGGCAATCTTATCAAGCTCGGGCTTCCGATGGCGATAAAGTTCGCTTCGGTCATGACATCCAAGCTGTTCGTAAACGCTTTTATCAATTCATACGGAGTGGCGGTATCTGCTTTCTCGGGAATAGCCCACAAGCTCAGCAGTATGACCAATATGATGTCGAATGCGTTCAATACTGCAGGCTCAACGATGGTAGGGCAAAACATCGGAGCAGGGCGCTTTGAGCGTGTAGGCAAGGTCATGAAGTCTATTTTCTCGATCACGGTCTCGATAGATATAGTGCTTTCCGCCCTGATGATACTGTTTCCCGAGCAGATATACGGACTTTTCACCACTGATCCTGAAGTAATAAGCATAGGCATAAAATACGTGCCGATCGCGATCCTGACATTCTTCAGCAGTGCCGCGAGGTCGGGCATGAATGCGCTGATCAACGGCAGCGGAAACTACAAGGTCAATTTTGCAACGGCGATACTTGACGGCATTGTGAACAGGATAGGTCTTGCACTGCTCTTCGGACTGGTTCTGGAAATGCATGCGTACGGGTTCTGGCTCGGTGATGCGCTTGCCGGTTTTACGCCGTTCTTCATAGGCATCGTATTCTACTACTCCGGCCGCTGGAAAAAACGCAGCGTATAGAGAGCATTTAGAATGTACAGGCATTAATGACAGGTGCCTGATTATGATAGAATTCACTTATCTTTTTTCCGGCCGTTTCCTGAGTGTTTACGGTCAGGAAGCCGAGCTATAGGGTAATCAAACTGAAAGGGGGTATTAGATGCAGGAACTGAACAAACACGTCAAATCTATCAACCACCTGCTTGAGCGTTACGGAGTCCGTTTCGGTATTTACAAGGACGGGATGTTCAAAGAGCAGCTGTTTCCGTTCGATCCGATCCCGAGGGTGATCGGTAAAGAAGAGTGGGACGGGATCGAGGCAGGCCTCATACAGAGAGTCACCGCGCTCAATATGTTCCTGAAAGACATCTACGGAGAGAAGAAGATCGTAAAAGACGGAGTCATACCGCCTGAGTTCATCTTCTCGTCATCAGGATATCTTGCAGCCTGCGAGGGACTGAAGACGCCTAAAGGCATAGCTTCGCATATCTCAGGCATCGACCTGGTGCAGGGGAAAGACGGCAAATGGTACATCCTTGAGGATAATCTGCGTATCCCGTCAGGTGCTTCGTATCCTCTTATAGCCCGTGATCTGTGCAGGACAGCAAGCCCGAGCACTTTTGCACACATCCCGGTCGCAGATAATCGCAATTATGCGAAGATGCTTCGTGACACCATGGATTATGTAAATACAGGCGGGCTCAATGTGATACTGACTCCGGGCAGGTACAATGCGGCATTCTTCGAGCATTCATACCTTGCAGAGAAGACAGGCGCAGTCCTCGTATACAACACAGATCTGACTGTTGAAGATGACAAGGTCTATCTCAAGTCAGCAGCCGGCAACCAGAGGGTCGGAGCTGTCTACCGCAGGACTTCCGATGAATATCTCGACCCGCTTGCATTCAGGCCGGATTCACTCATCGGTGTGCCGGGGATCTTCCAGGCGATGCGCAAGGGCAATGTCGCCATAATCAATGCTCCGGGCAACGGAGTAGCGGATGACAAGGGCATATACTATTTCGTGCCTAAGATGGTCGAATACTATCTTGGGGAAGAATGCAAGACCAACAACGCGCCGACTTATCTCCCGTACTATGAGGAAGATAAGAAATACGTGCTTGAGCACTTTGATGATCTGGTCATCAAGGACGTTGCAGAAGCCGGCGGATACGGAGTAGTATTCGGAAACACGCTGACGAAAGAGAAAAAGGCCGAGTTTATCGCGACCATCAAGGCTGAGCCGAGACGCTTCATCGCACAGGAAGTCATAGATTTTGTCGATCTTGATATCCTGGATGAAGACGGTGTTACACCGACCCCGCGCAAAGCTGACCTGAGAGCGTACGTCCTCGCGGGCGAGACTGTCAGGGTCTGGAAGAGCGGACTTACCAGATTCTCGAGGAATCCGGATTCGTTTATAGTGAATTCATCACAGGGAGGAGGTTTCAAGGACACATGGGTACTGCTACGTTAGGAAAACTGGACAGCCTGTTCTGGCTCGGCAGATACACTGAGAGGGTCTATCAGTCAATAAGCATGTACAGAGAAGTTTATGACAGACTGATCGACCAGGACGCGGACGTGTACAAGCAGGAATGTGAACGCATGGGTATCCCTGACACCTTCGAGTCCGGGGCGGATTTTGCATGGAAGATCGCTTTTGACACATCTAATCCGCTCTCGATCATCTCCAACCTGTACCGCGCCTATGACAATGCTATGATCATGAGAGACGAGATCTCGTCTGAGACGCTCGCGTACATACATCTCGCACTCGCCGAGATGAAGAGGGCCAAAAAGAGTGAAGCTCCTCTGATGGAACTTCAGAATGTCGAAGACCTTATTTTCGCTTTCTGGGGATGCCTGGATGACAAAGTCGATAATGAGGGTGTCCGCAATACAGTCAAGATAGGCAAAAGGATCGAGCGGCTCGATATACTGCTGAGGAGGAACGCAGACAGAGAGGATCTGCTGCGCGAGGTAAGCAGGCTGGTCGCAAGGATAGATACCACTGAGCTTCCGTATAACAGGAAGGCACTGCTCTACGCTGCAGCGATGGTGGAAGACGAAGATGCTGATTACGATGACATCAAGAAGATGGTCTGGGATATAGTCCCGCCGTTCTTATGATGAAGGTGCATGGAAATGCTGCTTGATTTCAGATATGAGATGGCCCTGGATTTCTCGGATCCTGTAGAAGACCAGTACTTTCTGCTCCAGTGCATACCGAGGGATACCGAGAGACAGAAGCTGATCGGGCTCAGGACAGACGTGGAACCGGAAACAGCCATCAGCATGGACACGGACGGCATCGGCAACCGCAGGCTCTACGGTCTCATCAGGAGGGGACACAGTGCTTTTCGCCTGAAGGTCAGCGGGCAGGTAGAGACCACAGGTGCGCTGTATGAAGAATACCAGGATCCTTCGGATGTGGAACTGTACAGATATATAGTCCCGTCAGCATATACGCAGCCCGGACCGGAGCTGCAGGCGCTTTACAGCGAATGGGACAAGGCAGCCCCTGAGGACGCATACGGCAGACTTATCCATTTCGGCAACTGCGCCAAAAGGATACTGACATATGTTCCGGGAACGACTGATGTGCATACTACAGCCGAGGAGGCGCTCCGTCTCGGAAAGGGAGTGTGCCAGGACTTTGCGCATGTGCTGATCGCTCTGCTCCGCATGGATGGTATGCCGGCGAGATATGCAGCCGGTCTCATGAGGGGAGAAGGCGAGAGCCATGCCTGGGTCGAAGCGAACTGCAAAGGGTACTGGTACGGGATAGACCCGACCAACGATCTTCTTGTCGATGACAGCTATATAAAGTTCACTCACGGCAGGGACTATGAGGACTGCATGGTATCGAGGGGCATATTCAGGAACCCGCGCGCAGTCCAGACAATGGGCATCGCGGTAAGCGTGAGCCCGCAGCAATAGATAAGGAATTTCTTTTATGATCAAAAACGTTGTAACACTAAGTTTCCCGGTGGAAGAGAAGCTCTGCATCAGAAAGCAGCGCATTCTTCCTGCGGGCTATAACAAGGAAAGCGACCTGTCCGGACTCAGGAGATTCAGCGTAGTGACGGGGACCCACGGCGATGAGCTCGAGGGCCAGTACGTCTGCTATGAAGTCTCCAGGATCCTGCAGGAGAACACAGATAAACTGAAAGGGATCGTGGACATCTATCCTGCGCTCAACCCGCTTGGCATCGATTCTCTTGAGAGAGGCATACCGGGTTTCGATCTCGACATGAACCGGATATTCCCGGGAAACAGCCACGGTTCCATGGCAGAGCACGCCGCAGCCAGCATCGTTGAGGACCTCTCTGGCTCCGACATGGTGATCGATATCCATTCGTCCAATCTTTATCTCACTGAGATACCACAGGCGAGGATAAGCGAAGTTTTTCAAAATGAACTTATCCCGTACGCAAAACATCTCAATATAGATTTCATATGGGTCCACAGCGCTTCGACAGTGCTTGAGGCGACACTTGCTCATTCACTCAATTCCACCGGCACTCCTACTATAGTGGTCGAGATGGGTATCGGCCTCAGGCTGACGCAGGCTTACGGCCGCCAGCTCACACAGGGCATATTCTCGCTGATGAAATACATGGGCATCTGGGACGGGGAAGCTGTGATCCCGAGAAAACCTCTTATATCCACCGAGACTGATGACGTGGAATTCCTGAATGCGCCTGTATCGGGCGTCTTCATCCAGCACATGGAACACAATTCATTCGTCAATAAAGGAGATGTGATCGGTATAATCGCGGATCCGCTCCGCGGAGAGTGTTTGCATAAAGTGAAGGCCCCCTGCACGGGTGTGATATTCACTTTGCGGGACTTCCCTATGGTGGACGAGGGTTCCCTGATCGGCAGGATGCTGAGGGCAGAGGCTATAGACGAAGATGTGCTTGACGCATACAGACGCAGAGGTGCACGTCAGGTATCCAGCCTTGATCTCGCAAGATACAGAGGAGGTGAAGAGGAGTGAAAAAGATACTGCTTTTCTCCAAGGACTCTCTGTACCGCGAGAATATGAAAGTGTACGGTTATCTGTTCGGCACTGATACTCTTGAGGAAGGGAAGAAAACGATAGCTGTCGTCAGCGGTATGCGCGGCAACGAGTTCACGCAGATATACGAAGCTTCACAGCTGGTAAAACGCCTTAAGATACTTGAAGAACAAGGCCGGGTCAGAAGGGATAAGGGCATACTGGTGGTACCGGCGGTCAATCCGTACTCGATCAATTCAGAGAAGAGGTTCTGGCCTTCGGACAATACGGATATCAACAGGATGTTCCCGGGATATGACCTCGGAGAGACGACCCAGCGCGTCGCAGCATCTCTCTTCAACGTGCTCGACGGTTTTGAATACGGGATACATCTGACCAGCCATTATATTTCCGGAAATTTTGTCCCTCACGTATCCATCCAGGATACAGGACGTGACTACGCAGAGAGCGCAAAGGCTTTCGGGCTTGCGTACATACGCCTCCGCAGGCCTTCGCATTACGATACGACGACACTCAATTATAACTGGCAGATATGGAACACCAGGGCATACTCGATCTACGGCGGTGATGACAAGGCCGTAGACAGGGAAGTGTCTGAGAGAGTGGTGAGTGCGATCCTCAATTTCATGAATGCAAACGGCATGATAGAGTTCGATCATCACAGGGGGTTTATTTCTTCACTGATCACGGAAGACGATATATGTGTGATCAAGTCCTCCCATGCGGGTTTCTTCGACTGCAGCGCGAGAGCGGGCGACTATGTGCGAAAGGGAATGCGATTAGCCAGGATCATCGACACCGGGTCAGGAGAAGTGATCTCAGAGATAAAGGCTCCTGAAGACGGGACGATACTGTTCATCCAGTCCAATCCTCTTGCCTTTGCGGACAGCCAGCTCATGCTGCTCGTAAGATAACTTCCCGGTGGAGACTGAAGAAGCCGGCAGAGCCGGTACATAAAGAAAACAGATGGGTGTGGAGATCACGTGGAGAACATTTTTAATACTGCTGCCGCTTACCGGTCTCGCAGGATTTGTTGATGCTGTTGCAGGCGGAGGGGGGCTTATTTCACTGCCTGCATATATGCTTGCAGGGCTTCCGGCTCATTATGCGATCGCGACGAATAAAGTGAGCGCCGGAATGGGCATGATCATGGCTGTATACAGATATGCCCGCAGCGGATACATCAAGTGGAAAAGGACAGCTATCTGTGTAGCGGCCGGTCTGGTCGGGGGCTCGATCGGCGCACGGCTCTCTCTGATGATCAGCGATCATTATTTCAAGATCATCATGCTGTTCATTCTTCCGGCTACTGCTTTCCTTGTTATGAAAGGACATGCCCTGTCTGATGATAAAGAGGAACTGAGCTTCGGGAAGACAGCAGTCCTCGCAAGCATCGTTGCCCTGACCATTGGCGCATATGACGGATTCTACGGACCCGGTTCGGGTACATTTATGCTTTTGCTCCTGGCAGGAGTAGCTCATCTGCCGCTTGCAGAAGCCAACGCTACCGCCAAGGTCATGAATCTGGCTACCTGTCTGTCGTCACTGACCGTGTATCTGATCAATGGGAAGGTGCTGCTGCTGGTCGGGCTGGCAGCAGGCATGACCAGCATGATCGGTGCCTGGATCGGGACGAAAATGTTCGACAGGGACGGTGCTAAGATCGTCAAGCCGCTCATAATAATCGTGATCGTCCTGTTCCTGATAAAGATCATTACAGAACTCATGGCCTGAACAGCATCCGAAACTTATTGCGGAATAATATATGAAAGAAAAGAACCGGTATTTTGAACTGAACTCAAAATACCGGCTTTTATCTGATCGTTAATATTAACGTTGCTGTTATGCTGTCTCGAGGATATCTCTTGCTACGAACACTCCGCTTGCAGAAGCGTGTGAAAGTGAATGCGTGACGCCGCTGCCGTCACCGATGATATAGAGACCCTTATATGGTGTCTCGAGGTGGTCGTTCAGCTTGACATCCATGTTGTAGAACTTGACTTCAACACCGTAGAGCAGGGTGTCATCATTGGCTGTACCCGGCGCGATCTTGTCGAGAGCATAGATCATTTCGATGATGCCGTCGAGGATACGCTTAGGCAGTACGAGTGACAGGTCGCCCGGCTCTGCCTTGAGTGTAGGAGTGACGAAACTATCCTGCAGTCTCTTATGGTTGGTTCTGCGGCCTCTGATGAGATCGCCGAATCTCTGCACTATGACGCCGCCGCCGAGCATGTTGGAAAGGCGGGCGATACTTTCGCCGTAGCCGTTGCTGTCCTTGAACGGTACGGAGAAATGCTTTGATACCAGCAGAGCAAAATTGGTGTTTTCTGTCTGTTTGGCAGGATCTTCATAGCTGTGGCCGTTTACAGTGACGATGCCGTTGGTGTTTTCATTCACGACGCTGCCGCGGGGATTCATGCAGAATGTGCGGACCTTGTCTTCGAACTTCTCGGTCCGGTAGACGATCTTGCTCTCATACAATTCATCGGTGAGATGAGAGAAGAGCGCTGCAGGGAGCTCAACGCGGACTCCGATGTCGACTCGGTTGGATTCGGTCGGGATATCGAGATCCTCACATACCTCTTCCATCCATTTGCTCCCGCTCCTGCCGACAGATACTATGCACTTGCGGCATGTATGGGAACCGTCATCTGTAATAACACGGTAACCCTGAGGATCAGAGGCATCCTCTTCGTATATCACTTCCAGCTTCCTTACAGGAGTGAGGAACCTGAATTCCACAAGATCCTTGAGTTCGTTATAGAGATTTTCAAGGACCACGTAATTGATGTCTGTGCCCAGGTGCCTGACGGAAGCATCGAGAAGCTGGAGCTTGTTCTGCATGCAGACCTTCTTGAGTGTGGTGTTGGCAGTGGTATACAGCTTAGTGCCCTCGCCGCCGTGTGACAGATTGATGCTGTCTACATATTCCATCAGACTGATCGCTTTTTCCTTGCCGATATATTCGTACAGAGTGCCGCCGAAATCATTGGTAATGTTGTACTTACCGTCTGAGAACGCGCCGGCGCCTCCGAACCCGCTCATGATGGAGCAGCTTTTGCAGTTGATGCAGGTCTTGATCCTTTCGCCGTCAATAGGGCATTTTCTCTTGCTCAGCTCGTTTCCCGCCTCAAAAACAGCGATCTTCAGATCTTTGTTTTCTCTGGTCAGTTCGTAAGCCGCGTAGATTCCACCTGGACCTGCGCCGATTATTATTACATCATAATCCATAATTCTTACCATTCCCCCCGGAGCAAAATAAACGTTCCGTTAATTGGTCAATTAACTCTGATATTTTATCAGTAATACATTGCTATTTCAAGGACTGCGCCGGGCAGAGAGTTCACTCTCCGGTATTCTCTGCATACTTGCCTTATGATATACTATCTGCAAATTAATGGGGAAACAGGCTGAAAGTGATGACCAATTTCTTCATTTTATGCGTGTATATATGTCGTAAATATGATAATATTGAGCGGATAATAAAATATTAACGGCTGCACGGGATCAGGCAGCCGGTGAAAGGATACAGAAAAATGAGTAAAAACAGAAATTCAAGAATGCCGGGTAACATGAATTACAACAGACCGTCTGCCGGCTATCAGAAGAACCTGTACAGACAGAAGATGAATGCGGAAGGCATCAAAGCGCCTAAGACTCTTGATGCGAAGAAGCTCAGATACTGGATCATAGGTATCGGTGTCTGCTGGATCATCCTCACTGTGCTCCTGGCAGTACTGCTCAAGTGGAAAGGTCTCCTGATCGGTCTTATCATCGGCTTTGCCGTTGTCGGCGGGATGTACTACTTCCTTCATTACAAGCAGAAAGAGATGATAACATATTATAAGAAGATCGGTATGACCGAAGAGATGTATATGGGTGAACTCAAGAAGAGAAACACCGACAAGAAGCAGATCGAGGCCATGCGCAGGCTATGGCGCAAGACCAAAGTTGACTGATCAGCCATCACAGGCAGGACTCATGAGTCCTGCCTTTTTTACTGGGTGAGAGGTGCCGGAAGCAGGTGCTTCGGGCACTTTTTCTTTTTTGCATAAATATTCATTGTATAAGCGTGTACTTCTTTGGGAACAAAGCTGAAAACCGGTGATAATGTGCGAAAAATAGCGTATTTTTTCCAAAACAGATGTTGACAGCCATGTGCTGTATATTTATAATAACGACATTATAAATATGCAAAACATAACACAAAATTCAAAATAAGCTGACACAGACGAGGGTTTAAAAATGGAAAAGAAAGACATTAAGAAAATAGTTCTCGCTTACTCAGGGGGACTTGATACTTCGGTAATCATTCCTTGGCTCAAGGAGAACTACAATGATCCGGAGATCATAGCAGTAGCGGGCAACGTCGGACAGGCTGACGAACTTGACGGGCTGGAGGAAAAGGCTCTCAAGACAGGAGCAAGCAAGCTCATCGTCGCAGATCTCGTCGACGAGATGGTCGAAGATGTAATCATTCCATCACTCAAGATGGGTGCAAAATATGAAAAGTATCTGCTCGGAACAGCTTTTGCCCGTCCTATCATCGGAAAGAAGCTCGCCGAGATCGCTCTTGCGGAAGGAGCGGATGCGATCTGCCACGGTGCGACAGGCAAAGGAAATGACCAGGTAAGATTCGAACTGGCTATCAAGAGATGGGCTCCGGGAATGAAGATCATCGCTCCATGGAGAGAGTGGGAGCTCAGATCAAGAGATGATGAGATAGACTACGCTGAAGCTCACAATGTGCCTCTCAAGATCTCCAGAGAGACCAACTACTCCAAGGACAAGAACCTCTGGCATCTGAGCCACGAAGGGCTGGATCTCGAAGATCCTTCAAACGAACCGCAGTATGAGAAAGAGGGTTTCCTCGAAATGGGCGTTTCACCGCTCAAGGCACCTGATGAACCGACATACATCACTCTCGGATTCGAAGCCGGCGCACCTGTATCCTTCAACGGAGAGAAGATGAAGGCCAGCAAGATCATCGAAAAACTCAACGAGGTCGGCGGAGCTAACGGAATCGGCATCATCGACATCGTCGAGAACAGACTGATCGGCATGAAGGACCGCGGAGTATACGAGACACCTGGCGGAACCATCCTGTATTTTGCGCATGAGCAGCTCGAGATGCTGACAGTCGACAAGGAGACACAGCACCTCAAACAGAAACTGGCTGTAGACTATGCAGACATGATCTACAACGGCAAGTGGTTCTCGCCGCTGCAGGAAGCACTCACAGCTTTCGCCAATGAGGCCAACAAGAACGTTACCGGAGAGGTCAAGCTCAAACTGTACAAGGGCAACATAATACCAGCCGGAACGACATCGCCATATTCACTCTACGATGAAGAGCTTGTATCATTCGGCGAATCTGATTACGATCACGCTCAGGCTGAAGGCTTCATCAACATCTGGGGCCTGCCGACTCTGGTGCAGGCAGTGCTCGCAAAGAGCAAGGAATAATAATGAAAGGAACTGTGCTGCAGGTAAGCAGTCACG
Organism: uncultured Eubacteriales bacterium; assembly: GCA_902786855.1. Classification (GTDB taxonomy): domain Bacteria; phylum Bacillota; class Clostridia; order Peptostreptococcales; family Anaerovoracaceae; genus Crickella. Next base: position 23,376 of record CADAEH010000026.1, read on the forward strand.
GGATAAGAAAACGAAATGGATAAACTCTGGGCAGGCAGGACTGCCGGTACAACTGCCAATCTGGTAGACGAGATCAATTCTTCAATAGCTGTTGACAGGAGACTATATAAAAGAGATATCGCCGGAAGCATCGCTCACGCGAAGATGATGGCAAAGCAGAATATAATCTCTCAGGAAGAAGCAGAAGCCATCATACAGGGCCTGACAGGAATAGAGGAAGATATCACTTCCGGAGCATTGCAGATAGACCCTACAGCCGAAGATATCCACATGTTCGTGGAGCAGGTGCTCACAGACAGGATCGGCGCTACAGGCAAGATGCTTCACACGGCGAGAAGCCGTAACGACCAGGTCGCTCTCGATACCAAGATGTACTGCATCGAAGAGATCGACAGCATAGACTACCTGATCAACGAACTTCTCAGAGTGTTCGCGGATAAGGCAGAGCAGAACCTTGAAGTAATAATGCCGGGCTACACTCACATGCAGCACGCACAGCCGGTGTCATTCGGACAGCATCTTATGGCTTACGCTATGATGTTCGAGAGAGATAAGAGCAGGCTCGCCGACTGCAAGAAGAGGATGCTTGAAAGATCACCGATAGGAGCCTGTGCTCTAGCGGGAACCACTTTCGACATCGACAGAGAGTATGAAGCAGGCCTCCTCGGTTTTACCGGCATAGCCATGAACAGCATGGATGCTGTTTCGGACAGAGACCACTTCGTTGAACTGATGTCAGCTCTGGCGATAATCATGATGCACACCTCAAGGCTCTCGGAAGAGATCATAATGTGGGCAACATCGGAATTCGGATTCGTACAGCTCCCTGACGAGTACACAACAGGCTCATCGATCATGCCGCAGAAGAAGAACCCTGACGTAGCTGAACTGTGCAGGGGCAAGACCGGCAGGGTATACGGAAACCTGATGTCCATCCTGACGACGCTCAAGGGAATGCCGCTCGCATACAACAAGGACATTCAGGAAGACAAAGAGCCGCTCTTCGATTCCGTCGAGACTGTCAAGCTCTGTATCGAGGCATTCATAGAGATCGTCGAAGTCATGCAGGTCAATGAGATGAACATGTACGAGTCGGCTAAAAAGGGTTATATCAACGCGACAGACCTGGCGGACTACCTGGTCGTGAAAGGGATGCCTTTCAGAGATGCATACAACGTATCGGGCAAAGTCGTTTCATACTGCATAGGCAGGGGCTGCGCACTCGAGGATCTGCCGCTCGAAGAGTTCAGGCAGTTCTCAGACCTCATAGATGCAGACGTCCATCAGAGACTGGCTCTCAAGACATGTGTCGAAAGGAGGAACTCAGCCGGCGGAACCAGCCCGGCTTCCGTAAGAAAGCAGATAGCATATATAAGAAATCTGCTGGATAAGGAATGATCCTCTGAAAGGGTATCTCTCAGAGATATGAAGACGACATAAAGCAAAAGTCAGAAAACATAAGATTGATAAAACAAGGTATATACATATAAAAGAAAGAATTGGAGGAAAGAGATGAATAAGGGAACACTTAAGAAAATGTTAGTGATCATGCTGTCAGCGATGATGGTATTTGCACTCGCAGCATGTGGCGGCGGAAGCAGCGAAGAGACTGCAGAGGCTGAAGGAGGCGGCGGCAAGCTTGCTGAGATCCAGGAGAAGGGCAAGATCGTAGTCTGCACAGACGCAGCATGGGCACCATTCGAATACATCGGAGCCAACGGCGAAGTTACAGGAGTAGATATCGAGCTCGCTAACTACATCGCAGAGCAGCTCGGAGTAGAGCTCGAAGTATCCAACATCGCATTTGACTCGATCTCGACATATCTTGCAAACAACGAGGCTGACCTCGCGCTTGCATGCATCACGATCACAGATGAGCGTAAAGAGCAGATGGATTTCTCAGATCCGTACACAACAGTACTCCAGTACATGGTAGTAATGGCTGACAGCGACATCACCACAATGGACGATCTTGCAGGAAAGGCTGCAGGAACACACCTCGGAACAACAGGAGACTTCCTTCTGAGCGATGAGATCGCAGCGGGCGTTCTCGCAAACACAGGCGCTGAGAACAAGCAGTACAAGGCACTTCCTGATGCAGCACTTGCTATGAAGAGCGGTGAGCTTTCAGCTATCGTCTGCGACTCCGTACTTGCTGAGAACATCGTATCTGCTAACGGTGACGCATTCAAGTGCTTCCCTGTTGCATACAAGGATGCATCCAAGAATCCTGAGACAGAGAACATCGGCGCAGCTATGAACAAGGGAGATCAGGAATTCGTCGATAAGATCAATGAGATCATCCAGCCTCTCGTAGAGGACGGAACCATCGACCAGTGGATCATCAAGCACAGTGAGGAAGCTTCCAAGCTGTAATACAGGCAATGATAATAACAACCTGATAATGAACAGTTAGTGCAAAACATAGGCTGCGGTCACTGGCCGCAGCCTATGCGGATGTATAGAAGCCGCGCATATACCGGCGGATAAAGAGGTAAACAGTGTTTGAACTATTCAAAGAGGGATTCATAAAGACCTTCATAAGAGATAACCGTTACAAGGTTTTCGTAGAAGGTTTCAAGAATACGATGATCATCACGATAACGGCGGCGATCATCGGTATCATAATAGGTGTTTTTGTCTCTCTGATACACTCGCTTGCAGAAAACGCGAGAGACAAGCATCAGACTACTTTTGGCGCAAAGTGCCTGATGGTTTTCGACAAGATATGCACGATCTATGTCGCTGTAATGAGAGGAACGCCGCTCGCTATCCAGCTGATGATCATGACATTCATCATCATGGGAGGCTTCCCGAACAAGGTCATCGTATGCTGCATAGCATTCGGCGTCAATTCCGGAGCATATGTATCTGAGGTCATCAGAGGCGGGATCGCTTCTGTCGACTACGGTCAGACAGAGGCCGGACGTTCACTCGGACTCAGTCAGATAGGGACCCTGAGGCTCATTGTTTTGCCTCAGGCGATCAAAAACATCCTGCCCGCTCTCTGTAATGAGGCGATCGCAGTGCTCAAAGAGACATCTATCTGCGGACTCGTCAGCGTTGTCGATCTTACCAGGGCGGGCGACCTCATCCGAAGCAGGACGATGTCACCGTATTTCACCCTCATATCTGTAGCGATAGTATACTTTATTCTGGTATACGGCCTGTCCAAAGCCGTAGGAAGACTGGAAAGGAGGCTGGCACAAAGTGATAGACATTAAGAATCTGCATAAAGATTTCGGAGATCTCAAGGTGCTGAAGAATATAGACCTCCACATAGACAAGGGCGAAAGGGTCGTTATCATCGGACCTTCCGGCTCCGGCAAAAGTACACTGCTGAGATGCATGAACATGCTCGAAGTGCCGACCTCGGGAAAGATCATATTCGAGGGCACGGATCTGACGGACAACAAGACTGACCTTGACAAAGTGCGCTGCAAGATGGGAATGGTATTCCAGCAGTTCAATCTGTTCCCTCACAAGACGATCCTTGAGAATATGACACTCGCTCCGAAATATCACAAGATGATGTCGGATGCAGAGGCTAAGGAAACAGCCATGAAGCTGCTCACCAGAATAGGCCTGGCAGACAAAGCAGATGTGTATCCGTCGACTCTTTCCGGCGGCCAGAAACAGAGGGTAGCCATAGTTCGCGCCCTTGCGATGGGGCCGGATGTGATGCTGTTCGACGAGCCGACGAGCGCACTCGACCCTGAGATGGTAGGCGAGGTGCTTGAGCTTATCGGAGAACTCGCCGATGACGGGATGACGATGGCGATCGTTACTCACGAGATGGGATTTGCCAAGGAAGTAGGAACCAGGGTCCTGTTCATGGACGAAGGCGTGATAGCCGAAGAGAACGAGCCTAAAGCATTCTTCGAGAATCCTCAGAACCCGAGACTTCAGGACTTCCTGTCCAAGGTACTGTAAGATAGCTTAAAAAGACAATAACTCAAAAAGGAGATTTTATAAAAATGTTCAAACACACGATAGTAAGGACGCCTTGTTCAAAGGTCTGTGACGGTATCACTTCTGCACCGGAGCTCGGTCAGCCTATATATGAAAAGGCTCTCGAGCAGCACGCTAAGTACATAGAGGCTCTCAAGGCCTGTGGCGTCGATGTGCTGGTGCTTCCTGCATTGGAAGAGTATCCTGATTCATGCTTCGTCGAAGACGTTGCGGTGCTGGCTGAGAAGTGTGCCATCATCACCAATCCGGGCGCAGATACCAGAAACGGTGAGACTGCGGACATCATCCCTGCTATAAAGAAATTTTACTCTGACGATCAGATAGGATACATCAAGGCTCCGGGAACTCTTGAGGGCGGCGATGTCATGAAGTGCGGAGATACATTCTACGTAGGTCTTTCTGCAAGGACCAATGAAGAGGGCATAAAGCAGTTCGCAGACTTTTTCGGATCATATGGCTACAAGGTCATCGCTGTTCCGCTTACAGAGGTGCTCCATCTCAAGACCGGCGTCAACTATCTTGAGAACAACAAGATGCTGGTCTCGGGCGAGTTCATAGATAAGCCTGACTTCGCAGGCTACGATAAGATCATCGTTCCTGAAGAAGAAGCATATGGCGCTAACTGCATCTGGATGAATGGTACGGTCATCGTGCCTGAGGGATACGAGACAGTAAAGAAGGCTGTAGAAGATGCCGGATATCCGGTCATCATAGTAGATACATCCGAGTTCAGAAAGATCGACGGCGGACTCAGCTGCCTGTCACTCCGTTTCTGATGAACGATCTGGCAGGGGGTGAAGCTCCCGGCACGTATTATACGAAAAAAGCGGGTATGAGGTCATACCCGCTTTTGAGTGTATGACGGGCATGCCGTCAGTCTGTGGTGAAAGTCCACAAGGGGCGTAGCCAACGACGAACCCCATAGCGACTCCCAAGGTTCAAATCGCGAGGT
>CADAEH010000027.1 GCA_902786855.1 uncultured Eubacteriales bacterium
CGGTCTCGGTATGAGAATGGCTGTTAAGACAAGAAGAGCTAAGATCAAGGCTGACGTTGAAGAGCTCGTAGCTGCAGGCGTACCTGATGCTGTTAAGGCTGCTGCTGAAGCATGGTTCGCAGCATTCGACGATGTTGTAGCTTCCAAGACAACAGGTGAGGCTCTCGTAGAGGCTCTCGTAGAAGCTAAGATCGGCGGAGACATCATCGCACGTAAAGACCTCCTCGCTGAGAAGACAGTATGGATCTTCGGTGGTGACGGATGGGCTTATGATATCGGTTACGGCGGACTCGACCACGTACTTGCAAGCGGCGAGAACGTAAACGTAATGGTATTCGATACCGAGGTTTACTCCAACACCGGTGGACAGGCTTCCAAGGCTTCCAACATCGGACAGGTAGCACAGTTCGCTGCTGCCGGTAAGGCTATAGAGAAGAAGTCACTGTCTCAGATCGCTATGGCTTATGGCTATGTATACGTAGCTCAGGTAGCTATGGGCGCTGACCCGGCTCAGACTCTGAAGGCAATGAACGAAGCGATCGCTTATAACGGACCTTCCCTCATCATCGGTTACTCACCATGCGAGATGCACTCAATCAAGGGCGGCATGGTAAACTGCCAGATGGAGATGAAGAAAGCTGTAGAGTGCGGATACTGGAACCTCTTCAGATTCAACCCGGCACTCAAGGCAGAAGGCAAGAATCCGTTCACTCTCGACAGCAAGGTACCTGCAGGCGGATATCAGGACTTCCTGAAGAACGAAGCAAGATACGCAAGACTTACAAGAGAGAATCCGGAAAGAGCAGAGAAGCTCTTCGCAGAGAACGAAGCAGCTGCTATGGCTCGTTACGATAAGCTCGTCAAGTTCGTAGACTTCTACGCACCTGAGCAGGCTTAATTGCAGCTGACAAAAGAATCCGGTAATAAATGCCGAAAGGGGGCAGCCAGATGGCTGCCCCTGTTTTATGTATAAAAAACAAGTCAGTACAGTGATTTTGCGTTACAATACAAGTTGTAGATCATTCAAAATGTATGAGAAAGAGGAGGATATAACCATGGGAAATAAATACGCGGGAACGCAAACTGAAAAGAATCTTGAGGCAGCTTTTGCCGGAGAGTCACAGGCGAGAAACAAATACACTTATTTTGCTTCAAAAGCCAAGAAAGAAGGATTTGAGCAGATCGCTGCATTGTTCCTCAAGACGGCAGATAATGAAAAAGAGCATGCTAAGATGTGGTTCAAGGAACTGAACGGTATCGGCGATACAGCAGCTAACCTTGAAGCGGCCGCTGATGGCGAGAACTATGAATGGACAGATATGTATGAAGGTTTTGCAAAGACTGCAGAAGAGGAAGGCTTTGCAGAACTGGCGGCAAAGTTCAGACTGGTAGCTGCAATCGAGAAACATCATGAGGAAAGATACCGTGCTCTTCTTAAGAATGTACAGATGGCAGAAGTATTCGCTAAGAGTGAGGTCAAGGTGTGGGAATGCCGCAACTGCGGGCACATCGTCGTCGGAGAAAAGGCTCCTGAGATCTGCCCGACTTGTGCTCATCCTCAGGCTTATTTTGAGATCAACGCTGAGAACTATTAATAATGGCTACATTCGGAGGAACAATGGATATATATGAGAAAGTAGAACTCTTCGACTGTCCGCGCTGTGGAGGCCCCGGCCTCCTCGAAGAGGAAAACGGTTGGTGCTGGTATGTGATGTGCATGGATTGCGGAGCACAGACAACGCAGTTCGGCTACAGAAGGGCAGAGGATAGATTCAAAGCTGCGCAGGATGCAGTAAAGATATGGAACATGGGCAAAGTGGTCAGCCCTTCACCTGGCGAGTAATGTCCTGAAATCATGTATAATAGATTGCATGACATTATAACACGGTTGAAATTAGATTTATTAAACCGTATAATTATATTAGGAAGAAATGCAATTATTACTTATGTATAAATAACAAAGGGGGAATAATATGCCACTGGTAACAACAACTGAAATGTTCAAAAAGGCTTATGACGGCGGCTATGCTGTAGGAGCTTTCAACGTTAACAATATGGAGATCGTACAGGGTATCACCGAAGCTGCCGGAGAGCTGAGAAGCCCGGTCATCCTGCAGGTATCCAATGGTGCTCGCAACTATGCCAGACACGCTTATCTTATGAAGCTCGTAGAGGCAGCAGTAATCGAGTATCCTGATGTTCCTATCGCACTTCACCTCGACCACGGCAGCTCTTTCGAGCTGTGCAAGAGCTGCATAGACGGCGGCTTCACTTCGGTAATGATCGACATGTCTTCAAAGCCATTTGAAGAGAACATCGAGATCACACGTCAGGTAGTTGAATATGCTCATGCTCGCGGAGTTGTAGTTGAGGCTGAGCTCGGAACACTTGAGGGCGTAGAGGATGAGGTCGTAGTAGAATCCGGTCAGGCAAGCTATACACGTCCTGAAGAAGTAGAGGAATTCGTAACCAGAACAGGCTGCGATTCACTTGCTATCGCTATCGGAACATCGCACGGCGCATATAAGTTCCGTCCTGAGCAGTGCACGAGAAATGAGAAAGGTATCCTCGTTCCACCTCCGCTGAGATTTGATGTGCTTGAAGAAGTAACTAAGAGACTCCCGGGATTCCCGATCGTCCTTCATGGATCATCATCCGTACCTCAGGAATTCGTACAGATGATCAACCAGTACGGCGGAGATATGCCTGATGCTATCGGCATTCCTGAAGAACAGCTCCGTCAGGCTGCAAGATCAGCAGTATGCAAGATCAACATTGACTCTGATATCAGACTTGCAATGACAGCAACCGTACGTAAGTATCTTGCTGAGAACCCATCCCACTTCGACCCACGTCAGTATCTCAAGCCGGCAAGACAGGCTGTCAAGGAGATGGTCGCACACAAGATCGTAGATGTTCTCGGAAGCGACAATACTATTTAAGGAAGCATCTTACAGGGACGGTATTCCCGTCACCTCACATAATTCAACACTAAGAGCCGCATCAACTGCGGCTCTTTTTGTACAATAGAAAAGCTGTCTGGCGGCAACACTCAATACTCGGTATTTTATGTACATTTTAACTCTGTATGGTGTTATAATATCCTAAGTATGCTTATAAATTAACAATCAGGAGGATAGGATTTGGCACATACTATCGAATTAAAGAAGGTATCTAAGTACTACGCGACTGAAGAATCGGTAAGTATGGGTTTTGCCCGTATCGATCTCGTGCTGGATATCGGCGAGTTCGTAGCCATCACCGGTGAGAGTGGCAGCGGTAAGTCGACCCTTCTCAACGTAATATCAGGACTTGACACCTACGAAGAAGGTGAGATGTTTGTATGCGGTGAAGACACTGCTGCATACGGCACTGAAGACTATGAGAGATACCGTAAAACTTATATCGGGAATATTTTTCAGGATTTCAACCTGATCAACAGCTACACCGTTTATCAGAACATTGAGGCTGTCATGCTTCTTTCGGGCAAGAAAAAGTCAGAATGCAGGGACAGAATACTCCAGCTCATAGATCTGGTAGGCCTCAGCAAATACAGAAAGACAAAGGTTTCAAGACTGTCCGGAGGACAGAAACAGAGAGTAGCGATCGCCCGCGCTCTTGCTAAGGATGCTCCGATCATTGTTGCTGATGAACCTACCGGCAACCTTGACAGTGCATCAGCTGAGATCGTCATGGAAACACTCAGCAAGGTATCACGTGACAAGCTTGTTGTGATAGTAACTCACAATTATGAGCAGGCCGAGCCATACGTTACCCGCAAACTGACCATGCATGACGGAAGGATCATCGAGGACAAAAAGATCCGCCATGAGGGCGGTATGGTCGTAGAGGAGGATGTGTACAGACCTTCAGACGATGATCCATATGCAGAAACTCCTTCTGATGCAGAGGAACGCAAAGGCAGAGTTGCGAGAAGAGAAGAATCAGGACGCAAGGGAAAGTCGGGGAGAACAGCAAAGGGCAGCAGCTCTGCTGGTGTTTCATCAGGGAACATCCCAAAACCGGGAAATATGCGTAAAGGATCTGAACTCAGGCTGGGTATCAGAAACACGTTCAATCTGCCTGCCAAGTTCATCCTGCTGTTTATCGTGTACTTATTTGTTGCATCTGCTGTCCTGAGTCAATACGCGACTACCAAAAACAGCCTGCATCAGGAAGAATTGCTCGGTTCCAATCCTTATTTCACCAATTCCAGCTCAGACAGAATCGTTGTCAAAAAAGCCGATGAATCTCCGTTTACAGAGCAGGACATCAAAAGGATAGCGACCACAGATAATATAAAGGATGTAGTACGTAACGACCTGGCGATAGATACGGGAGTCAGCTTCGCCATCAATGACTTCTATGTCGAAGGTTCCGTTTATCCTGTATCCATGCTCAAGGAAAGTGATCTGACGTACGGCAGTCTTCCTAAGAATGACTATGAGATCGTGATCAGCACCAATTCAGCGAGCGATGCATATTACAGTATTGCAGACCTTGGAGATCAGCTTATCGGTGCAAAGATCAATCTGCAGGATATGGGGCAGATGCAGGACTATACTTTTGATCAGCCTATCACGATTTCCGGCGTTGTTATAGAAAGCGATGTCGAAGATGACGGATACTCCATCTATGGCTATTCCACCGTATATGTGAGTGACAAAGTCGAAAATGAACTGCTCATATCGATGATGGCAGCTTCATCCAAGTCGGTACTGAACTTCGGAGGTACCAAGGTCAACAACGAATATGACAGAGGTGTGTATAAGTCATCAAAAATACCGGAAGGACAGGTGTATATATTTGATGACCAGACCTATTACTATAAGGATGCGCAGGCATTAAACAAGGATTTCAGCCTTACGGTCAAAAACAGATTCTTTGAGTCGTCACTTGACCTCAAGGTCGGAAAAGTCCTTACCATGGAAAACATAAACAGTCTTATTGGAATAAAGCCGGAAGAATACGATATGTATTACAGCTGCGTATTTGTAAGTGATGCTGATTTCAATAAGCTTTTCGATAAGGGCTATTATCAGATCAGTGCATTTATGGAAAACGAGACAAAGTCTGACGATACTATTGCTATTCTGAACGAGGCCGGATTCACTACTCTTGCTATGAAGGATTCGCTTACAGATATGACAGGCGGATATAATTTTGTCATACAGCTGATGACATACGGCAGACTTCTTCTCGAATTCATAATACTGTTCTTCATTGCATATGCGGTTATCAGGCTGATCATGAGATCGAGAAACCAGTATTACTCAACGCTCAGGATCCTCGGTGCGACCAAGAAGAATACCGACAGTATATTAAGAGTAGAACTTCTGATCATGATGGTTATCGCATACGGGATCGTCCTTGGATTTGTTGTGCTCGTCAAGCAGAAGGTCATCCATCTCGATGTGGTGAATAAGCTTCTGTACTACCTGACACCTGTGGATTACATCGCACTTGGTGTTCTCCTGCTCCTGATGTCGCTGCTCATTGCTGCAAGATACTCACGCAAGATATTTACCAAGAGCGCGATGAAAGCATTCAGAGAGGAGGCGTAGCAGATGATCAAACTTGAAAAAGTCAACAAGTACTTTAACAAGGGCAAGGCCAATCAGATACACGTCATCGACAACACCTCCATGATACTTCCTGACAGAGGAATTGTGTGTCTGCTGGGACCGTCAGGATGTGGAAAGACCACTTTGCTCAATGCTATCGGAGGACTTGACAGCGTTAATTCGGGCAAGATCTACATAGACGATCAGCTTATCACGAGATTTTCAAGCAACAAGATCGACAAGATCAGGAATATGAGTATCGGATACATATTCCAGAACTTCAACTTGCTTGACGACAGAACTGTTTTTGATAATGTTGCCATAGCTCTCAAAATGGTCGGCATAAAAGACCAGAAGATATTGACAGAAAGAGTCAACTACTGTCTTGAAAAGGTCGGCATCTATCAGTACAGGAATAAAATGGCTAATGCCCTTTCCGGAGGACAGCGGCAGAGAGTAGCCATCGCAAGAGCTATCATCAAGAATCCGCGAATCATCATTGCAGACGAGCCTACCGGAAACCTTGACAGCGCGAACACTCTTGAGATCATGAACATCATAAAGACGATCTCAAGAGACAGGCTTGTAATTCTTGTCACACATGAGCGCAGGATAGCAGAGTTCTATTCAGACCATGTAGCCGAAATGAAGGATGGCAAGGTCATCAAGGCATACAGCAATGATTCATCCAGATATCTCGACTACCAGCTTGAGAATAAGATCTATCTCAGGGACTTGCCTGTGATGAAGGATTTTGCTCAGGACAATTTCAGAGTCAAGGTTTACAGTGATGATGAGAGCCCGGCAGATATAAAGCTGGTCATACGCGGTGGAAATCTGTACATCAGTACGGGTGGAAAGCTGCATATCGTAGATGAGACAGCCAACATAGAGATGGTAGATGAACACTATCAGGCTATGGATGAGAGCTACTTTGAAGACAATGATTTTGACTACAACGCTTATCTGCCGAAGAATTTCAAGGCCAGATATTCATCGATCTATACGCCTTTCAATATGCTCAGCAACGGCTGGCAGACAGTAAAGGGTTTCAAAAAGATCCGTAAGTTCCTGATGATAGGCTTCGTCTTTGCAGCGATGTTCACCATGCTTGCCGTAAGTAACGTACTGGGCATCATGGATGTACAGCCTTCAGATTACAGACAGACCAACGGCAATTACATCAGCATATCGAATACTGAAAAGAACGATGAACTGATGAACGTGGTTGCCGGGCTTGAAAGCGTCTCTTATGTCATGCCGGGAGATACCAAAAAATCGATCACGCTTCCGATGGACGACTACTTGCAGACAGGATACGCTACGGCAGATCTCAACATCTCGCTGGTACAATCGGATGTACTTGAGCCTGAACAGATCGTGATTGGCAATATGCCTGCAGATCCGCATGAAGTCGTACTTGACAAAATGGTTGTAGACGGCTTCCTCAGGGAACAGACAGGTAAACCTGTCGGTCTGGATACCGCTGAGAAATTCATAGGACGTAAGCTGAAAATACAGAACCTCGATGACTACACAATAGTAGGCATAAGTGATATTCAGTCTCCGTCACTTTTCGTTGATCCCGGCCAGGTAATGTATGTCCTCACTAATGCCAACAATCAGATAGACGATTTTGACTACTATTCAGAAGATGAGGAGGAACTCGACCAGATCCAGAGCGGAAGGGTCAAAGATTTTGCCCTTGCACCTGATGGTGTCAAGCTCAAGAAAGGCACTAACCCTGACAAACTATATCAGGTGCTTGTAAATGACAGCTATGAAGAAGATGAGGAATATGCGATCGGCAGGACGATAAGCACCAAGATGGCGGGTCACAAGCTGAGAATATCCGGTTACTATAAGTCAGATGAATCAAGTGACGATACACTGTATGTCGGAGCGGATACTATCAAGGCTGATTACGTCAGAAAGCAGAAAACCTTCAGCGTGTATGCGCCTAATGTCAAGCAGGTAAAGAGTCTCCTTGACTCGCAGTCGCTTCCGGCTAAAATCAACGATGTCAAGGAACGTCAGTCATATATCCATTCGCGCAAGGATCAGCTGACTTCAGCTCTCATCGTTGCCGGTATCATTCTCCTGATATCTTTGATAGAGATGTTCCTGATGCTGAGATCATCGTTCCTGTCAAGGATCAAAGAAGTAGGTACACTGAGAGCCATCGGTCTCAAGAAAAAAGACATCTACAGGATGTTCTCGGGCGAGATCCTTGTTATGACACTGATCACCGCTATACCAGGTATAGCGATCATGTATTATGTACTTTACAATCTCGTCAAGATAACATACTACCTTGAAGGAATGTACATGATCAATCCGATGATAGCAGGTATATCACTGGTAATACTGCTGGTATTCAACCTGTTTGCGGGACTCATCCCTGTATATGTGACAATGCGTAAGACACCAGCTCAGATACTTGCAAGAACTGATATCTGATGATCATTCAGGAGGAAGATATGGAAAAATACCCAATTTATACTGAGATCAGCAATTGCCGTGACTGTTATAAATGCGTCAGGACCTGTCCGGTCAAGGCTATCCAGATCAAGGACGCACACGCCGAGATAATCCAAAGCAGATGCACATACTGCGGTATATGCGTTAATGAATGCCCGAACGGGGTAAAGGTAATAAGAAACGATATTGACCTTGTCCAGATGGCGTTCCTGTCACACCGCAGGGTAATAGTTTCTCTTGCGCCGTCATATCTTTCAGAGTATGCAGGATATGAAGACAATTTCATAAGAGCATTGTACAAGCTCGGATTTGATGCTGTCAGCGAGACCGCGATCGGCGCAGCTCTCGTATCACAGGCGCTGGATATGTACATTATCGAACATGGCGAGGCGAGCTTTATTTCCACTGCCTGCCCGTCAGTAGTCGAACTTGTAAGGAAGTATTATCCTGAAAGCATCAATGAACTTGCGCCTGTTCCTTCACCGCTTCAGACGCACAGCGCTTATCTGAGACATCTTTACGGTGATGATATCGTAATAGTCTTTATAGGCCCATGCATAGCAAAGAAGACGGAAGCAGACAGCTACCCTGGATATCCGGACGTCGCACTGACGTTCCGCGAAGTTGATCAGTGGTTCGAAGAAGAAAATATCCAGCTCGAAAACATGGATACAGGTATACCTGTAGAATTCATCCCTGCTAAGGCAGGTAAAGCGGCGATATATCCTATCGAGAACGGACAGATAGAGACATCCAAAATATGGATGAACAAATTCGTGGAACAGGGAGCTCTCTCTGTGTCAGGCACATCAAGGGTCATGTCATCACTGGCGGGAAAACACACCAGCGATTTCCTCGAGGCTCTTAACTGCGATGGCGGATGTGTCAACGGTCCGGGAACCCTGAAAGACGACTCAGCCGTTATACGTAAAAAGGCAGTAACATCAAACGTGATGCAGAGACTGTCAGAACCGGACGTGTTCGACGGTGATGCCGCATTCGCAAGAGAAGTACTGAAGAAAGGCTACGGCATTCTGGGTGCCGTGCAGCCGACAGCTGCACCGATCGATGAAGACAGATTCTCTGAGGCAGACATCAGAAAAGCTCTTGAAAGGCTTGGAAAACACGGACCTGATGATGAACTGAATTGCGGAGGCTGCGGCTACAAAACATGCAGAGATATGGCAAAAGCCCTGCTCGCAGGTCTGGCTGAGGCCGAGATGTGTGTCACTAAGATGCGTAAGGACGCTGAGAGCAAGGTGGACATCCTGCTTTCGACCATCCCGCACGGTGTAGTAATAGTTGATAATGAACTCAATATCGCCGACCTCAATAAGAGGTTTGTGGATATTTTTGAAGATTATCCTGAGGGATTCCTTGATGCAGAAGGTCTGAAATCCTTCCGCGGATCTCCGGTATCTATGTTCGTACCTTTCGCTGAGAAATTCCGCGAACAGTTCTACATGAATAAGCCTGCGCAGTACAGATTCAAGCATGAAGGCAAGATCATGCGCGTGACATTCTTCCTTGTTGAGAACAAGATGCTTCTCGGCGCTATGTTTGAAGATATCACGACACCTACTGTCAGACGAGAAGCGGTTATAGAGAAAGCCGAGGAAGTCATTTCCAGATCCCTCAATACAGTTCAGCAGATCGCATCACTGCTCGGAGAGAATGCGGCAGAGACCGAGATAGTACTCAACTCCATCATAGATGAGTTCAACGTACATGGCGACAGATCAAGCGATCACGGGCTGGTAGAAGACGAAGGTGGTGCAGACGATGAATGATATTTGTATAGACATTGATTTTCATCAGTTGTATAAGCATGGCCAGAGGATAGGCGGAGACGTATTCCTGCTCGACAGAGCCGAGGGGTCAAACATCATCACCGCTACTCTGTCAGACGGGCTCGGGAGCGGTGTCAAAGCTAACGTGCTTGCTTCTCTCACAACGCACATGGCCAACAAGCTGTCATTTTCTCCGATCGATCTCGATCATTCGGCAGCGATCATCATGGATACACTTCCTGTAGACAGTGAGAAGGGCATCAGCTACTCGACGTTTACAATGGCGAAGATCGTCTTTTCCAATGATAAATCGTTTATAAACGTAGGTCTGATCGAGTATGACAATCCTGACAGTCTGAGGTTCAGCGGCTCTGAACCAATAAGCTGGGAAAAAGCATCTACCGTGCTTAACCGTAAAAGTGCTGTAAAACGCGAGGTCATATATTCGTCTGAATTCAGCATGAAGGTCGGTGACCGCCTGATATACTTCAGCGATGGTGTCGCACAGGCAGGTGTGAGCCTTGGGTCTCTCCGTGACATGGGAAGAAAGCCTAATGTATATGGAGGCGGGGCACATATGCCTCACCAGCAGCAAAGAATAAAGAAAGAGACTCCTGCAGTCGGCGCTATGGGCTGGGGCGAGGACAAGGTCAGAGAGTTCGTAGCTGACACGATCAGAAGGCAGCCTGAGATCTCATCACGCCAGCTTTCAAGAGCAATCGTTACACAGGCTTATAAGTACGACAAATATAAAGCAAATGACGACATTACATGTGTTGTTGTATATGTCAGGAAGCCAAGACGGACTCTGATAGTGACTGGAGCTCCGAGGAGCAGAGAATCTGACAAGAAGCTCGGAGAGATCATCCGTAATTATAAGGGCAGAGTCATAGTGTGCGGAGGCACCACAGCCAAGATCGTTGCAAGAGAGCTGGGCAAGGATGTCAAGGCAGACAGATCTCCTTCCGGCAGTCTGCCTCCTGCAAGTATCATCGAGGGGATAGACCTCGTAACAGAGGGAATGCTTACACTGACTGCTGTCGCGGACAGATTGGCTAAAAAGGTGATGCTTAGCGATATGCCTGAAGATCCGGCAAAACGCTTTATCAACATGCTTAGAGAGACTGATCAGGTAGAGTTTGTCGTCGGCACCAAGATCAATGACGATACGGACGATCCTGCAACGGCAGCCAAGATAGGTGTCAGATTCCCTCTGATCGATCAGATGGCGCGCGCAATGGAGAGAAACTATCTCAAGGAAGTCGAGGTACACTATCTGTAGCGACCTTCAGCTGATCTATCTTGTTATACATGTTTAACCGCAGTTGTGTTATAATTATTGAAATTATTGATTTTTCCTGAAAGGGGTATGACTATGGCATTTGCAACAGCTGAAGAATATAAAGATATGGCGGGTAATTTTATCCACGATATCATCAATGAAGATCTCGCAACCGGAAAGCACAAAGAGATCGTGACCAGATTCCCACCGGAACCTAACGGTTATCTGCACATAGGACACGCTAAGTCGCTTTGCCTCAATTTCGGTACAGCACTGAAATACGGCGGAAGATGCAATCTGAGATACGACGACACCAATCCTACAAAAGAAGACATCGAATTCGTCAAGTCGATCGAAGCAGACGTTAACTGGCTGGGTTTCCAATGGGACGAAAAACTTTGGGCTTCCGATTATTTTGACACCATGTACGAGGCTGCTGTTGAGCTCATCAAGCAGGGCAAAGCTTTCGTATGCGAACTTACCCCTGAACAGATCAGAGAGTACAGAGGCACGCTCAAAGAGCCGGGCAAAGAAAGTCCTTACAGAAACAGACCGATCGCAGAGAACCTCGCTTTGTTTGAGAGGATGAGAGCAGGAGAGTTCGCAGACGGTGAGATCTGCCTCAGAGCCAAGATCGACATGGCAAGCCCTAACATCAACATGAGAGACCCTGTTATCTACAGAGTCGTTCATGCTTCTCACCATAACACAGGTGACAAGTGGTGTGTCTATCCTATGTATGACTTCGCTCATCCGATTGAAGATGCGATAGAGGGCATCACTCATTCCATATGCACGCTTGAATTCGAAGATCACAGACCTCTTTATGACTGGGTGGTAAGAGAAGTAGGCTGGTGGCCTAATCCGCCTAGGCAGATAGAATTTGCGCCTCTCAATATCACTACAATGCTGATGAGCAAGAGGTTCATCCGCAGGCTCGTTGAAGAGGGTAAGGTCGAAGGCTGGGATGACCCGAGACTGTGCACACTCGCAGGCATCCGCCGCAGAGGTTACACACCTGAATCCATCCGCAAGTTCTGTAATGATATCGGTGTTACCAAGGCTGATACCATGATCGACATAGCTCAGCTTGAGCAGTGCGTCAGAGAAGACCTGCAGCTCAAGGTCCCTGCAGTCAATGTTGTCAAGAACCCTATCAAGGTCATCATCGACAACTATCCGGAGGATAAGATCGAGATGTGTACTGTTGAAAATAACAGCAAGGTCCCTGAGATGGGCACCAGAGAGATCCCGTTCGGAAAAGAACTCTGGGTGGACGGCGATGATTTCATGGAAGTGCCGGTCAAGAAGTATTTCAGACTCTTCCCTGGCAACGAAGTCAGATTCAAGGGTGCTTACTTCATTACCTGCAACAGTGTTGAAAAGGATGCAGACGGCAACATACTCGCCCTTCACTGCACATATGACCCGGAGACTCACAGTGGATCAGGATTTGAAGGCCGCAAGGTCAAAGGTACCATCCACTTTGTAGAAGCAAGCAGTGCTGTTAAGATCAGGATCAGAGAATACGGATATCTGATGAAGACCAATGAGGAAACTGGTGAACAGGAATTCGATCCGGAGTCACTCGTTGAAACATGGGGATATGCTGAACCGAGCGTCAGCAATGTCAAGCCGGGTGAGAGATTCCAGTTCTTCCGCAAAGGCTACTATATTGCAGACTCCAAGCTCACTACAGATGATGAGAAAGTGTTTAACAGCATCGTAGGACTCAAGAGTTCCTGGAAGTGATCTGCTGATCACACAATATCTGAACCAAAGCCGCAGCAATGCGGCTTTTTCATTACAGTAAAAGTGTTTAAACAGCACTTCTGCGACTGTATATAAATGGATTTAAAGGAAAAAAAGGCGCTTTACATTGTATACTTCTTTTAGATGGAAAATATACTTTACAAATTCATTAATATAACTCAGACCTACCCGGAACTTGCCAGGGAACTGACCACCGTGCTGCGGTGGATATTTGTCGTTCTTGCAGCATATATCCTGCTGGTCTCGATTTTTTCTCTGCTGACAACAAGATGTACTCCCGAGATATGGGGTTACTTCCTTGTTGAGAATGGGGGCAATTATCCTATTACTCATTGGGAAAACGTAATAGGCAGGAGCAGGTCCTCAGACATCAATATTCCTGTCAGGACCATTTCGAACAATCACGCTATTCTCAACAGACAGGATGAGAAAAAATGGATCTTCAAATCGCTGAGTGAGAACAGCACGAGCGTTGTAAATGGATATAAACTGGAACCGAACAAAAGATATCTGATCAATACCGGCGATGAGATCGTGATGGGCGGGGTGCATTGCACTGTGGCACCTGCAAGTGTTGAAGAGAGCAGGAACAACGAGAAAATGCGCCGCCTTGACAAGACGCCTGTAGCTCCGTGGAAGATACTCCTTGCGATCACCTTATTCCAGCTGCTGACGATAGTGCAGCTCATCATCGCTAAGGGGGAAAACCTGACGCTGAGCCCGGTGATCTGCATATTGCTTCTCTGTGCGGTGATGTGGACCTATGTAGCATTTTTCAAGGCGATGGGCAGCAAGGGGTTTGAAATGGAGATGATCGCGTTCTTTATGACGACGATCAATTTTGCCGTGACAGCATCATGGAATCCCGGAAACAATGTCAAAGAGTTCATATCTGCCATGCTCGGTCTTGGCCTTATGATCTTTATGTGCCTTTATATGAGAGACCTTGACCGCACTCGCAGGCTGAAACCACTGGTCATAGGTCTGTCGGTACTGATCCTCATACTCAATCTCCTGCTCGGTACGATACGCTACGGTGCAGCCAACTGGATCACGATAGGCAGTTTCTCATTCCAGCCATCGGAAATAGTCAAGCTGGCATTCATACTGATCGGCGCGGGCACGCTTGAAGAACTGTATCAGAAGAACAGCACCTATATGTATGCTGCCTTCTCATTCTTCTGCCTTGCATGCCTGGCTATAATGGGAGATTTCGGTACTGCTCTTATATTCCTGACGACATATCTGGTCGTATCATTCCTGCGAAGCGGTGACCTGTCAAGGATGATCCTTGCATTTGTCGGTGCAGGCCTGATGGGAGTTATGATACTCAGGTTCAAGCCGTATATAGCTTCCAGATTCGCTGTATGGGGGCATGTGTGGGACTTTGCTGATGATCAGGGCTATCAGCAAACAAGAACTATGTCATTTGGCGCAGGCGGAGGAATGCTTGGCCTCGGTGCGGGCAATGGCTCTCTCCGCCATGTCGGAGCTTCCAGCACCGACCTGGTATTCGGGTTCGTAATGGAAGAATGGGGCTTTATCATAGCCGTGCTGCTGGTTCTGTGCGTGATCACACTGACCATTTTCGCTGTGATGAACATAGTCGCCGGCAGATCGACCTTCTATACGATCTGTGCATGCGGAGCTGCGACCATGTTCCTGCTGCAGACCATTCTTAATGTATTTGGTGCAGTGGACCTGTTTCCTCTTACCGGAGTCACTTTCCCGTTTGTATCCACAGGAGGTACGAGCATGCTGGCTTCGTGGGCGATGCTATCGTATTTCAAAGCTGCGGACATGCGGCAGTCAGCCAGTCTGGCTGTGAGAAAGGAGGCGTAAAATGCGTAAACAGGAACGCAGAGCTTATATATGCCTCCTGCTGGCACTGGTACTGTTCACCGGGGTCTGTGTGTTCGGCGTGAGATTCGTTCAGCACGGAGGTGAGTGGGCGAGCTTTTACGGCAACACTCAGATCTATACAGACGGTATGATCAACAGGGGAACTGTCTGTGACCGCTACGATGAAGTGCTGATGGAGTGTACCCGTGATGGGATCATATACAATGATGAATATGATGTACGCCGTGCAACAGTGCATGCAGTGGGAGACCCTGCGGGCAATATAGCCAGCGGAGCGATCAACGTATTCAAAAGTCAGCTGATAGGCTATGATCTGCTCAACGGGACATATGACACTTCGGCTGAGGGCAAAAGGATAAAACTCACTATTGATGCGCGGGCCAATGTAGCAGCCTACAACGCGCTCGGAGACAGGACGGGCCTTGTCGGCGTATTCAACTGGAAGACGGGTGAAGTGCTGTGCATGGTCAGCACACCGACTTTTGATCCGGCAGGACGTCTTCCGGACACTGAAGACGGGGGATACTATTTCAACAACTTCATAGACGGAGCGATCACACCAGGCTCTACTTTCAAGCTGGTCACGTCTGCCGCTGTGATAGATAATCTAAAAAACAGAGACTCCTTTACTTTTGACTGTGACGGAGTAAACGAATACAACGGAGTGGATTTTACGGATATTCATGCGCACGGGGAAGTGAATTTCAGGAGCGCACTTGCACAGTCGTGCAACGGAGCTTTCGGCGAACTGACAAGAGATGTCGGCGCAGATGTGATGCAGGAGTATACAGAAAAAGCAGGTCTCACAGAGCCTGTTGAGATGGATGGAGTCAAGACTGCAACAGGTTCATTCTCATTTCCTTCCGGTGATAATGTAAAACTCAGCTGGGCAGGCATAGGACAGGCCGATGACCTTGTGAATCCTTGCGCAATGCTGGTATACGTCGGGGCTATTGCCAACGAGGGAGAGGCCATACAGCCTACGATGATCAAGAGCGCAACATTCCTCAGAGAGATCACCGGCGGGAAGAGTCTCGGCAGATACCTTGAAAAAGGAACTGCATTGGAGCTCAGAAGCATGATGAAGAATAATGTGATCGAGAATTATGGTGAAGAAAACTTTGAAGGACTCGATATCTATGCCAAGTCAGGTACAGCAGAAACAGGATCATACAGGCCTGATGCATGGTTTGTCGGTTTCACTGATGACACTGACGCACCTTATGCATTCGTTGTATGGGTAAAAGAAGGGGGATACGGGTCAGAAGTAGCCGCCCCGATCGCACGATCCGTCATATGGGCTCTCAAAGAAGACAGAGGCCAGTATGAGTCGGAATGATCCGGATACGAAAAAAGAGCCGAAAGGCCAATGTCATTAAGTTAATGACAGAACAATCGAACTGGGAACTACAGATAATGTGGATCCCAGTTTTTCTTTGTGTGTGAATCCTGCCATTAGCATAAATATGGATATTCGGGATATGATGAATATACGGAGAATCTTTTTCGGCGCGCTCTAAGCCCGCCCATCCTGGACCCGCCCCAGGATGCGCGCCGTGTTTTCCATATTGTTCTATTGGTATGCGAATTATGCTATTCTATAAGTGAAATTGATTGCTGCACCATTTTTACGCTTGGACAGGCGTCTTTCATATTTCCGGTTCGGACGTACCGGAACGGTGTATTTGGCAATCATAGTTTCAACATCCGGCGGATGCATTTTTCCAGCAAGTAATTTCCTGCACATATGGACAGCGACAGTGAAATTTACTTTGTATACATGCTTGCTAACGGGCTTCCGAATGATCACCTGGGCAGTGATCCATTCAGTGAAGTTGTAGATGACAAGCGATGCAAACACTTCCTGGAGAATGCATTCTGCTTTTTTTGAGTGAAAGCTCAGCAACCCAACAGTATATTTCAAGCTTCTGAAAGAAGTTTCAATTCCCCAGCGAAGAGCATACAGTTCTTTCAATTTATCCGGCGGATACTGGTCTGCAGGAAGATTAGTAACAAGTGTTTCTAACAGATCTTCAGATATCCGAACTCTTACGATTCTATACTGAAGATTGTAGAAAGCTGGTTCCGCTCCATAGCAGCCATTCAATCTGGGAAGATAGTCGAAGTTCACGTTATTGGGGACAAATCTGTAATGATTCCTATCTTTGAACAGTTCTTTTGTCGCAACTGTATAACTGCGAGTCAGATTCATAGATATGTCAAGATCGAATTCATCTGCATCAGGCACATCCAGAGCGCTTACTATTCCGTTTTTCCCATCTTTGATTCGCATCAAATAGAACCAGCCCCTCTCATGAATATGCGCCAGTGTGTTATATGATTCATATCCTCGGTCTGCTATGAGAAGAGACTTTTGAATAGGAGACGCTTCGATCATTTGGATCAAAGCTTTACGTTCATGCTGGTTCTTGCTCTTCTGCACCACCACATCGAGATAGGTTCTCTGAAGCAAATCGTAAAGAGCAGTCAAATGGATCATGTTATATGGCTTTTGACCATTTGTACCAGGATAGTATGAATCCGCATCATCAGGATCAGTTGGTGTCTGGATCTCCGTTCCATCAACTGCCAGTATACGCAAGCCGTTCTCGGTTCTTGTCGGTGTAATTTCTTCCATTCGGCTATTGAATCCAATAAGTAAATCTTTGAATACACCTGCTTTTAACTTGTCTCGCATCTGAACAACAGCAGATGGAGATACATTAGAACCTTCACAACAGAAGTAATCTAATACCTCGTTCGTGAGCGATCCCCCGTGCATATTGAGAATGAAGTGAATCAATGTGCAAAAAGGCAGCTTCCTTTTTCTTGTAAAATCCCGTCCTGGATTCCGACAGTAAAGTTCGGGGTGTTCTGAGAGATCTTGGATTTGATTAAGCAGAGATTGTTTTACACATGCCGCATCCATCTTGTTACCTCCTTTCAGTTTGAGCGTGTGTCTTACTTCTGCTTAATTGGCCGCTTTTATTGACTTTGATATATGGCCAATAAAAGCGGTCGCATAAAACGACCGTAGTGTCAAGTATATTCTAGAAATCTTTCGCGCACCCGGAGGGGGGGCGGGATAAAAGGCATGCGGTGTAATTAAAAAAATACCCCCTCACCATTTCTGGTGAAGGAGTATCTGTTCGTCATCTTAACTAAATGACATTGGCCGAAAGGCTCTTTTTTAACGTCACGTTTCAGGGGTTCGTAAACAACATCTAATAAATCATTACCAGAGTACCTGCATCTATAAGGTCATATAATTTAGCTGCAGATGCGTATGGCATGTTTACGCATCCGTGAGAGCCTGCACCCTTGTAGATGTCACCTCCGAAATTGGTCCGCCATGTCGCATCGTGAAGTCCATAGCTTGAACCGATGAATGCCATCCAGTAATTGACGAATGACTCGTATTTATCACCATTGCTCTCTGTGCCTCTGAGAGTCATGTTACGCGACTTGTATACCAGAGGGAATGTTCCGCGAGGCGTACCGTGTCCCTGCATCAGATTGCCTGTCACGACCGGGCAGTCCAGGACCGGCTTGCCGTCGACAAAATATGTGAGATGCTGATCCGGTATGCTTACGAATACATATGTACCCATAGCACCGTATTCAGGCGCCTGCACGTGGATCACGGCAGTTGCCGTGGTCTTATTGCCGCTCGGATCTGTCGCGGTTGCCGTTACGGTGTATTCACCTACAGTGTCATAGTCAACTTCAGGCATGTCGATCACGACGTCGACATGTCCGCTGTTATCTTCTGCAGTGAACATCTTATCATACTCTTCCTCATTGATCCTGATATTCTCAAATGTATACAGGTCTTTTGCTTTAGTGAACACCGGCGGAGCATGATCAGCGATCTCGATGATATACTCCCGGTACTGGTGCCCGCAGTAATTGATAGTAAGTATATGGTCACCGGTCTTGGCAAGGTCGCTTTCTGCTATTGGCAGACCGTCGTACAGGATCTCAGTGTTCTTTCTTACGAACTGAGCATCTTCTGCTGACAGAACGCTCATATCCACGTATTCTGCAATATCATCTGAGATGGGTTCTCCGAGCTCAAGCTCAAAGCTGGAATAGGCGTATTTCTGATTAAGCGTCAGAATAGGATTGCATGAAGAGAGCAGCAGGCAGGCTGCCGCTAATATGAATATCAGCAAAAGTTCATTTCTTATTATTTTACGTTTTATCGATCTCGTTATCATTAATTGTATATATATAGCAAAAGGGCAATTGCCCGGGAATGTACTATCAAATAAAGAAGCGGGTCTGAATGACCCGCTTCATAATACCATATTAAGTGCGAAACTTGAAGATATAATACTATATATCTGACATTTTACCGGCGTTGGCTGCATCGCTTACCTTGTATGAACCCTCTCTGCCTTTCAGTAAGAAGAGAGCACCTAACAGAAGTACAACACCCACGATCAGCGGGAGTACCCATCCACCTGAGAAACCAGCGATCAGGTATGAGATGAATGCTACGACAGCTACTGTTGTTGCATAAGGCAGCTGAGTGGAAACGTGCGAGATGTGATTGCAGGATGCTCCTGCTGAAGCCATGATCGTAGTATCCGAAATAGGCGAGCAGTGGTCGCCGTAAACAGCACCGGCCATGCAGGCTGCGATGATAGGTGTTGCGAGTTCAGGATGTGATTCTGTGATAGCAAGTCCGATCGGAATAAGGATTCCGAATGTTCCCCAGCTTGTGCCGGAAGCGAATGCGAGTATGCATGCGATCAGGAAGAGTGCTGCAGGGATAAGTCCGACAGCTGCTCCGCTCATACCCTTTACGAGGCCGCTTACGAAGTCTGCGAGTCCCAGGCTGTCTGTCATAGCCTTGAGAGACCATGCAAGAGTCAGTACCAGGATAGGGGAAGCCATAGCCTTCATACCTTCCGGAACGCAGCTCATGCACTCTGTGAAGCTTATGGTGCGTCTGATCGTGTAATAAATAACGATGATCACAAGTGCGATCAGTGAACCCATTGAAAGACCTACCGATGCATCGGAATCAGAGAATGCAGTCACAAATCCGGCTCCATCGAAGAAACCACCTGTGTAAACCATTCCCAGTACGCAGCTGATGACAAGCACGAGTACAGGGAATACGAGGTCGAGAACGATACCCGTATCACTTCCCTGTGTTGCGGCATCGACCTGTGTATTTTCACTCTCTACTGTAAAGAGGTCGCCATTCTCAACAGCATTCATCTCGAATTTTGCCATTGTAGCGTAGTCGAATTTCATGAAGATAAGAGCGAACATCATGACGAGTGTGAATAATGCATAGAAGTTGTAAGGTATGCAGCTGATAAACAGCGAGATGCCCTGACCTTCACCGGCAAAACTTGAAACTGCAGCAGCCCATGATGATACAGGAGCGATGATGCAGACCGGTGCGGCAGTTGCGTCAATGATGTAAGCGAGCTTTGCTCTGGATACTCTGAAATTGTCTGTGACCGGCTTCATAACGCTGCCGACAGTGAGACAGTTGAAATAGTCATCAACGAAAATGATGATACCGAGGATGACTGTAGCGCATTCAGCTGCAACACGTGATCTTACATGTTTAAGAGCCCAGCCGCCGAAAGCTTTCGAGCCTCCGGACAGATTCATCAGGGCAACTATGATACCGAGAATTACCAGGAATATCAGGATTCCTACGTTCCATCCATCACTCAGCGATGCGATGAGTCCGTCATTGACTACGTGGTTGGCGATTCCGGCGAAGTCAGCGCCGGCATACAGTACAGCTCCGGTGAGTACACCGATAAAGAGCGAGCTGTATACTTCTTTTGTGATGAGCGCCAGTCCAATGGCGATCAGCGGGGGCAGTATAGCCCAGGCAGTAGCATAAAGTGCAGGTGCATTTTCCATATTGTTCCTCCATATAATATAAATAATAAAAAATCCATGAATAACGCTTGAAACGTGCCATGGATCAGGAAATCATATTACGCCCATATACCATGATAGCGCTCCACTTTCGTGACAGTCCACCGCATCTTATTACGGCGTCCCAGGAAGTCAGGACAGGGATCATCTGACAACCTTCGGCGGATCATCCTTTCTGTGCTTCAGTACCCCATACCTGCAGCGTGATGCTGCCCCAGACACATACTCTTAATCTCCGCGACCTCTATCGGGTCAGGTGTTATTCAATTGACTTAACATATAATAAATACAAACCAGTACAAAGTCAACCGCTTTTTGTGAATTTATCCAAAAACGCTATGCAATTAATCTCTGAGTTTTGGCTGTAATAACTGACTAAGCAATACGTAAATGCTATAATCATCAATAGAGGAAAATCTTCCGATTATATAGAAGGGGGAGGAAGACAATGAATTTTACCATGAGCGAAAGGGACTTCGTTGAGGATGCCGAGCGCTATGTGCCTATAGCTGAGAGCGAAAAGCCGGTGATAAAATCTGAGGATGAACTCAGGCAGATGCTTACGGAAAGACGGGCAATGGCGACCGGCGGCAATACAGCCGGAATGCCCGACTTTATGCATACTAAGTTTATCGGCCTTGATCTTTCAGGGTGGGATATGACAGCGCTTAACCTTAAACGGGCAACATTCGATGGATGCAACCTTAGCGGGACTGACTTCAGCGGATCGGATATGGACCATGTTGCCTTCTATAATAATGACCTCAGAGGCATGAAGCTCTGCGGATGTAATGCCAGAGGCTGCAGCTTCAGGTTCCAGGATATGGAAGGAATAGATCTTTCCGGAGCGAACATTTATGCATCTGTGCTCGAAGATGCTTTCAATCAGGATAAGGTCATTACTAATGAAGATACTCGCTGGTACAAAATGAGATGCCCTGAGATCGGAGAAGCTTTCATCGCCTGGAAGTGCTGTACGGATCTCCGCGTTGTTATGATGCTTGTGCCAAGGAAGGCGAAACGCTGCATGGCTACAATGGAGACTGGCCGTGCAGAAAAAGTAAAAGTACTCAAGATCACAAGCATTGACGAAACCGAGAATTACACTTGGGCGCAATCTACGGTAGATCCTGATTTCTACTATGAAGTCGGCAAATGGCTCGAACCCGCAAACGGATTCCAGGAAGACAGGTGGAAGGACTCATCTCCGGGTATTCATTTCTTCCTTGACCGGCAGCAATGTGTGGATTATCAGTCGAAATAGTTGTATAATAATGACCGCAGGATAATGTTGATGGCGTTAGGGCATTTATACATTATTGTATTGTAAGGGAGGTAATGATTTATGAAAGTAATCATGTCCGGTAACGAAGCTATCGCCCGCGGAGCGTATGAAGGCGGCGCAAGATTTGCTTCGGCATATCCGGGAACACCAAGTACAGAGATCCTCGAGAACATGCCTCAGTACGGCGATGCCGTTTATTCTGAGTGGGCACCTAATGAAAAGGTCGCTACAGAGGCTGCTATCGGAGCATCTATTGCTGGTGTAAGATCATTCTGTGCTATGAAGCACGTAGGTATGAACGTAGCCGCAGACCCAATCTATACATTCGCATACACCGGAGTTACCGGCGGATTCGTAATGGTAGTAGCAGATGACCCGGGTCAGCATAGTTCACAGAATGAACAGGACAACAGAAACCAGGCTAAGGCTGCCAGACTTCTTATGCTGGAGCCATCTGATTCTCAGGAAGCTCATGACTTCATGAAGAAGGCATTTGCACTTTCCGAGAAAATGGATATGCCTGTTCTTATGCACGTTACTACG
This sequence comes from uncultured Eubacteriales bacterium, assembly GCA_902786855.1. Classification (GTDB taxonomy): domain Bacteria; phylum Bacillota; class Clostridia; order Peptostreptococcales; family Anaerovoracaceae; genus Crickella. Next base: position 22,498 of record CADAEH010000027.1, read on the forward strand.
AGAGTCTGCCACTCCAAGGGCATCGTAGAGCTCGGTGACAGAGTTGAGGCAGAAGTTCCTGATTATGAACCTAAGATCAGAAAATACGTAACAGCTCCGGCTAACGCTAAGGTCCTCAGAAAGACTCTCGAAGAGAGAGTTGCAGCAGCAAGAGCGTTTGCGAATGACTGTGAGTTCAATAGAGTTGAGATGCATGACACCAAGATCGGTGTTGTTACATCAGGTGTTTCCTATCAGTATGCAAGAGAGACGTTCGGTGAGAACGCTTCCTATCTGAAGCTGGGCCTCACTTTCCCTCTGCCATATGACCTGATGAAGGATTTCTGCAGCAAGGTAGACAAGGTCTATGTTGTTGAAGAGATGGATCCATATCTTGAAGAGCACCTCAAGATGCTCGGCATCGAGTGCACAGGCAAGGACGTAATTCCTAGATTCGACGAGCTCAATACAGATATCGTCCGCAAGGCATTCCTCGGAGTTGAGCCTGAGACTTATACATCTGACATGCAGACCGTCGTAAGACCTCCTGCACTTTGCGCAGGCTGCCCTCACAGAGGACTGTTCTACTGCCTGTCCAAGAGAGAGAAGAAGGATCATATCATGATCACAGGAGATATCGGATGCTACACACTCGGTATGGCTGCTCCTCTTAACGCTCTTCACTCCTGCATCTGCATGGGCGCATCCCTGTCACAGGGACACGGCGCTTCCATAGCACTCAAGGATGCCGGCAAGAAGACCAAGGTAGTCAGCGTAATCGGAGACTCCACATTCTTCCACACAGGTGTCAATTCTCTGATGGATGCTGTATACAACAGCGGCAGCAACCTGTCCATCATCCTCGACAACCGTATCACAGGAATGACAGGTCATCAGCAGAACCCTGGAACAGGTTACACCCTCATGGGCAAGGAAGCTCCTGAGGTAGATATCCCTGCACTCTGCAAGGCTATCGGTGTCAAGGAAGAGAACATTATCACCGTTAATCCTAACCACCTCGATGAGGTCGAAGCTGCACTCGATACACTCCTGCCTAAGGATGAGCCTACTGTACTCATCACCAGATGGCCGTGCGTACTCAAGAAGTTCAGCCAGCAGGATCTCGATGAGTTCCCGACACTGCACAAGACACAGTGCGTGATCGATCAGGACAAGTGCAAGAACTGCAAGATGTGCGTCAAGACAGGATGCCCTGCACTGATCTCCACTAAGGAGAAGGTAGTTATCGACTACACAAGCTGCAACGGCTGCACAGTCTGCAAGCAGGTTTGCCCATTCAAGGCTATTGAGGAGGTGACAAGGTAATGAGTGAGGTTAAAAATATTCTCCTGGTAGGAGTAGGCGGACAGGGAACGATCCTTGCAAGTAAGATCCTGACCAGCGGTCTGATGAAGGCCGGTTACGATGTCAAGATGAGTGAGATCCACGGAATGTCCCAGAGAGGCGGCAGTGTGTCCACACAGGTAAGATACGGTGATAAGGTATATTCACCTATCGTCGGCAAAGGCTCTGCTGATGTTATCGTAGCTTTCGAAGAGATGGAAGCACTCAGATGGCTCGACCACCTCAAGATCGGCGGCAAGATGGTAATCAATGATCACCAGATCCAGCCTGTACCGGTCAATCTGGGTATAGCTGAATATCCGGAAGGAATCATCGAGCACCTCAAGGAAAAGGTCGATGTACTCTCGTTCAAGGCTGCTGAGGTAGCTACAGAGCTCGGAAATCCTAAGGCAATGAATATCGTACTGCTGGGCGCCCTCGTAAAGGCGATGGGACTCGATGAGATCGACTGGGATGCTGAGATCGAAGCTAACGTAAAAGCTAAATTCATCGACCTCAACAAGAAAGCATTCCACGCAGGATACAACCTGTAATCTGTCATTTGGGGACGATCGGTCACTGAAACATCTCCAAATATAATATGAGAATAACAACAGCTGCCTTATGGGTGGACTAGTCCACTTATGGGGCAGCTGTTTGTTTTGCCTTGAAACTGGTCCGCTCACGTGGTAGTATTAATCGATTTTGAAATTATGTGTCCCGGCGGGGGCATTTTACGGAGGCATATATATAATGAGAACTTTGATGCTGATCGCCAGCGTGGCGATGACTGTTTCGGGTGTATTCTGCATAGCCAACGGCAGTGCTGCTTTTCTGACAGTGGCTTTCATTGTCGGGATCGTTTACCTTGTCATGGGAGCAACTGAGATCCTGGTCGGAATAAGAGCAGAGTTCGACTTGTCTGAAAATGCAGTAAGTATCACGAAAGACGGGATTATAATGCTGATACTCGGATTTGTCATCATATCCGGAATGATCACTGATGATACGACAGCTCAGATGGTCTTTGCAACCTGGCTCGTGATAGAGGGAGTTCTGTCATTCACCACTGGAAGAATAGATATAATGCATATAACCGGAGACGAGAGACTTACGCTGGGCATCACTTTCCTGATGCTCATCGCGGGCATCTATATGTTCTTCAATGTAAAACTGTTCAACTTTCATGTGACGTCTCTTGTCGGGATCGCACTTATACTTCTTGGGCTCAGACGATTTATACAGTCCTTCAAAGTAGAATATAACAGACCAAGCTTTATCACAGGTAATGAAGAAAAGCTTGAGGAAGCTCTGGCTGAAGAGAAAAGAGCACTGGCCAAGGCAAAAGAAGGTATCAGAGAGCAAAAGAACGCACAGCGCAGGATCCAGAAGATCCGCGAAGATATCGAAGCGGAGAACGATGTTATCAACAGTGCAGCGATCAGACGCCGCGAACGTGAGGCACAGGCAGAGGACGGAGACGCGTAAGCGTCTCTTTTAGTTTAATAGCACAATATGTTGTTTTCTTAATTGTGTATATGACAGAAAACGCAGCGGGGATTGAAATTAGTACAAAATTTTGCAGAATTTATCAAATAATCTCTTGACTATTAGAAAAATAAGAGTATTATAAACGAGTGCTTCAAGACAGGGTGTTCACATCAGCCTGTTTTTTTAAGCCAAAGCATGAAATTCCGAATGAGGAACGCATCAAATGCATCTATCATTCAGATTTCATCCCGCAACCGACAACTTTTCAAAACTTTTTAAAAAAAATTAAAAAAAGGTGTTGACAAAGCTTACAAGGTTGCATATAATAATGAAGCTGTCGCTGAGAGCGACGGCGGAACCTTGAAAACTTCATAGTGCAGAACAGGTCTTAAATG
>CADAEH010000028.1 GCA_902786855.1 uncultured Eubacteriales bacterium
AAGGCAGTCCGCGATGACCCCGATAAGTTCGGATGAGGAGACCATTCCTATCTTGACTGCGTCAGGGAAAATGTCCTCAAACACTGCATCTAGCTGTTTTCTGAGAAACTCCGGTGATGCTTCAAGTATACCTGTCACGCCGGTGGTATTCTGCGCGGTGAGTGCCGTGATCGCACTCATTGCGTATACCCCATTCATGGTCATCGTTTTGATGTCTGCCTGAATGCCGGCGCCTCCGCAGGAATCCGACCCTGCGATCGTCAATGCTTTCTTCATTTCATACTCCTTTCCGCTAAAAGCATTCACTTTTGTATAGCGACATCGAGTGGTGCCCCCGGGATGCCGCTTTATTTGATTGTGTATTGTAAGACGCATGGCTATCGGCCGGTGCGTCATGCTTTGCTGAAAAACTACAGATCCGGATCAAAGATCTTAGTTGCTTCACTTAGTTCGCTTATATATATGTCAGCTGTCTCTCTGAGACCGTCCTGATCCGGTTCTCCCTTGCAGTCAGCAACTCCGATGGTATGATATCCGGCAGCCGCAGCTGTCTTAAGCGCGTAAAGTGAGTCCTCAAATACTATGGTCTCTTCCGGTGCGGTATGCATGTCAGCTGCTGCCGCGTTATAGATATCAGGGAAGTGCTTGCTCTTTCCGACTTCGGAATTGGTAAACATCCGGCTGATATATCCAAGAAGTCCGTTCCTTTCGAGAGCTCTTTCTATGTGTTCACGCGGGCTCGAAGTAGCCGCGGTGATGCTTATTCCGGCATCGCTGATCGCGCGCAGCAGCTGATCCGCGCCCGGCTTTGCCTGAACTTCATAGTAATAGAAATCGCGCAGCAAGTTTCGAAGCCCGGTGACTATATCCTCTGCAGATCTGTCAATATCGTAATTCTCCTTCAGATACTCCGCGCCCTGTTCCATGCTCATGGAGAAAAGAGTTTCCGCCAATCCTTCTTCAGGGACTTTTCCGATACTGATAAGATATCTGGCTCCGAGATCAGTCCATATTTCCAGAGAGTCAAGCAACACGCCGTCAACGTCGAAAATCACGCCTCTGATCTTATGACTGAAGCTCATCATATCCTGACCATCTCCTCAGTGACCTTCTTGAGGGATACTGTTGCCTGATAGATATCCTTCTGTCCGTATATCGCGCTGATCACGGCTATGCCGCATATGCCGCTTCCTGCAAGTTCAGGGGTATTATTTACAGTGATGCCTCCGATGGCAACGACAGGGATCGAGACCGCTTCGCAGATCGCCTTGAGTGTTTCGTGAGACACTTCTACGGCATCATCCTTGGAGCCCGTTGGAAACACTGCGCCGACGCCGAGGTAATCAGCGCCGCGCTTTTCGGCGAGGACTGCCTGCTCGACCGTCTGAGCAGATACTCCGAGTATCTTGTCAGGTCCGATAAGCGCCCGCACATCCCCGGCCTCCATGTCGTCTTGCCCTACATGCACTCCATCGGCATCCATTCTGACCGCGATCTCCACATTGTCGTTGACCACGAACGGGACCCCGTACTCCCGTGCCATTTTCTGAAGTCTTACAGCCTCTTTGTAAAAGTTCTCATCATCGAGATCCTTTTCTCTCAGCTGCAGAAATGTTACACCGCCTTCGAGGCTTTCGCGGACTACGTCATACAGCGTCCTGTTGCCCAGCCAGTGGCGGTCCGTCACAGCGTACAGAAGCAGTGACTGCGCCAGTTTATCTCTCATCTCAGCTTTCATCTTAAATGTCGCTCCTTTATCTGACCTCGTACTTTGCACCCTTATCGAGGGTCTCGCCATCCATGTTGAAGATGGCATCGATTATGCGGTTCCTGTATGTGGAATTGCCGTCACCTTCCTGCATGCGGCTCCAGCCGATCTCTCCGGCAAGGCCCATCGTGCAGACAGCTGCAGCTGCTGCGTCAAGAGGCTCGTCCGGATTAGCGACGAGAAAAGCTGTCATCATTCCCGAAAGCTGGCAGCCTGTGCCGGTGATCCTTCCCATCTCAGGCCTGCCGTTTCTGATGACATAGCATCTGTCAGCATCAGCTACAAGATCGATGGCTCCGGTGATCGCGATGACCGATTCTGTTTTCGATGCAAGGTCTTTGGCGAACTTCACGGCGCTGTCAAGGGATCCCTCCGTTACCGCATCTGCTACATCAGCATCCACGCCCTTGGTAGTGCCGCTTCCCAGAGCAAGCGTCTTGATCTCAGAGATATTGCCGCGGATCGCGGTGAATCTGATCTCATCCATGAGTCCTACAGCAGTATTTGTACGAAGAGCAGATGCTCCGGCGCCTACAGGATCAAGGAGGACGACATGTCCGAGTTCATTGGCTCTCCTCCCCGCACGGTACATTCCTTCTATACTGCTCTTGTTGAGAGTACCGATGTTGATATTAAGTCCCCCGCAGATAGCAGTGATGTCTTCCACATCCTCCGGCTCATCTGACATGATCGGACTTCCTCCGCATGCAAGCAGCACATTTGCAACATCATTTACGGTCACATAGTTTGTGATATTGTGAACCAGCGGCACATTCTTTCTTACGTTTTCAACATATTTTCCAAGCATTTCCAGCCTCCTAAAAGAAAAAGCAGATATGCCTGTAGGTCATATCTGCCTGATATATTGCTTATACAAAACGGCTGTATATTTTCCCTACGTTGGCATTATCCAAATCAGGTTATGGGTCCGGGACATAAACCTCCCGTTCTCAGCCTGCCTGCGCAAGCTCCCCTTTTGTCTATATAACAATACTCCATAAAAAGGGTGATTTCAAGCCTTACCGTCAGCAGACAGTCCGGCTCCCGCTTTTACCGCAGTCAATGCATCCATTTCAGATCGATCCGCTCAATAACGCGCATTCTTTTGCCTGCAGGCAAAAGAAAACTCCGGACCAGGCCGGAGTCCTGAAGCTGCCGGAACGCCGAAAGAAGCGTTTATCTCCGTATAAATAATTACTGTTTCACAAAGACCAGATCAGCGATGAGAATCCTTGCTTTGATATTGTCACCATCATCCTTGAATGTCACCTTCATATCGCCCTTGGTCTTGAATCCTCCGTCAATAGGTGTCCAGGTGAACTCGTTGAGTCCGTCATCGCCGGTCATTGTCCCCGTTCCGTCTGCGTTAATGATCATAAGATATTTATCTTCGACCTCACCGGATTCATCACCTACATTTATGCTTTGAGCTTTCCATGTGCCTACATATTTGCTGTCAGAAAGATCTGCATCGCTGCCGCCGCCTCCGCATGCCGTAAATGCAAGTGCTGACAGGATCATTATCTATATCAAGGCTATTGAGATATATCTTTTCATTTTATGATACCCTCCTATCCTAACAACCAAAAGTCCCATTGTTGAACTGTAATACATATTATAATAACATTTTTAGTGCAAGTTGCATTCTGGCATTCAGCATAATAGCTCAACGTTTTCAGCAATTCCACCAGATATGGTGGATAGTCATTGCTCCCATAGATCTTTTTTCTTTGGAGCTGATGTTCATAGGCGAAGTCTTGTGATGCACTTATTTCATCCATGTCATCAACAAGAGGTCTGTTACAGAGCAAACGGCGCTGACTTGTAATTACCCAAAACTATGAGTTCAAGGCATTCATTCTTCAAACGCATCAGAGCTTCCTCAACATCCGGGTCGTTCAGATTGCCCCTGAAGTCCACATATTGGCAGTATTCGAATATTTTAGTCACTATAGGACGGCTCTCGAGCCTCAGCACCTCTATTCCAAGAGATGCAAATACTCCCAGCGCATTATACAACGCTGCCGGCGTATGGCGCGTGACAAAGTAGATGCTGACCTTATTGGCATTCTCCGGATAGTCCGGACGATTTGTGATGACCAGAAATCTGGTCATGTTGGAATTGCTGTTCTGTATGTGCGGCTCAAGGATCTCCATATCATTGATCTCTCCGGCAAGTGCACTTGCGATTGCCGCTTTGTGCTTATCACCACAGCTCTTTACATACTCGACCGCTTGCGCAGTGTCTGAATATGAGACAGACTTGATACCCGGGTTATTCCTGAAAAATTTGCTGCACTGCGATAAGGCCTCGGGGTGACTATAAACTGTCCTTATATCCTCAATGCGTGTTCCCGGGATGACAATAAGGTTCTGTACGATGGGTTCAACCACTTCTCCGATCGCATAAACATTGTAATACTGGAAGTAGTCATATGTCCTTGCGATAATTCCTGTCGTAGTGTTTTCTACAGGGAAGAATGCCTCGTCCAACACTCCTGCATTCACATCCTGCAGCATCTTTATGAAATCGTCATATCCTACAGTCTCATATCCTGAATCCTTCAGTTCTTTTTTATGATCATCTGATCCATAATACAGCCTGATAGCTGCATCGCTGAACGAGCCCCTAACACCCTGAAATCCAATTTTCATAAAGTTCTTCCCTTCATGCTGTGTGTGGCAAACTCTCTTCCTTATTTCTTTTCAGCCCTCATCATACTCTTTATTTCCGGATATGTCAGCAATTTGCTTTGCCCTTGATTATCCCTATTCTTTTTGCTTTCATTTCTAATGCACCAATTCTTTACCACCGCAGCAGCTTCCTCATCTGTCATCCCCGGGCATTCCGGCATCGAGACAAAATCATCTGAATCAAGCCGGTGAATTCAAAATGGAATGATCAATAATAGTCTTTCCAACGGTGCTTGCGCCGCCCATGCATGCTCTTATAGCAATCCGCACATACTCCGTACGGGAAATTCCACGCGAGTTTTCTGCCGCAGTATTTGCAGGTCCTGAACGGAAGCTTGGATTTCTTCAGTATTTCCGATATGATGTCTGACAATTCCTTCTTGTACTGCAGGATCGTCTCAGAGTCTGTTTCATCGCCGAATTTCTCTGTGAAAGCATATGCCAGATCATATTGTTTGTATAACTGTTCTGCCTCTGTCAGGGAAAGATCCTTATGCGGAGGATCCACTTTCATACTGTGAAGACTGATGTCTCCGCTCGTAAGAACGATCCGTGACAGCCGGTTCCAGAACAGTCTTAAATCAGTATCATCTTCGTCGAATGGGATGGTGATCAGTCTGTATATCAGTCTCTTGTCGTCTGTCATGTCTTCAAGATAGCAGCAGAGACTGTATTCATGTTCGAGTCCTGATATTATGTACCCTTCGGGCGGCTCGATGTTCCGCCACTCCATGATGATCCTGGACAATTTGCCCTCTATATTGATCAGAAATTCCGGAAAACCGACATATACCGCCTGAATCTGCGGGATCTCAAGCCCCACCGCAGACTCTATGATCTCCCTTCCTTCCTGGGCATTCCAAAGGCCTCTCTCATATAGGCCTCTTCTGCCTGCTCTTCCCACGATCTGCTGTATCTCTGCTGGTTTGAGAAGCCTGACATCTGTGCCATCGAATTTGCTTATCTCAAGGAAGACCAGTCGCTCGATCGGCAGATTCATGCCCATGCCTATCGCATCAGTCGCTACAACAACATCTGTTTCTCCGTCTCGGAATCTTCTCGCCTCCTCCTGCCGTACATCATATGGGAGATTTCCGTAAATAACGCTGCAGCTTATCCCCATTGTCCTGAGCTCTCCGGCTACAGCGTGCACATTCCGCCGCGAGAATACAATAAACGCATCATGTTTATGTATATATTCTTTGGACAGCTTGAATTTTGACTGATCCGGTACGAGAGGCGTCTGTCTTTCATGACGGACGATCTGGTACGAATCACCACATTCTTCGATAAGTCCTGTGATGATCTTCTCTGCATAAGGAGCGATGCAGACATGTATTTCATCAGCCCTGAGGCCGAGGATCGCGGTCGTCCAGGCCCAGCCGCGCTCCCTGTCGGCAACCATCTGCGCCTCATCTATCACAGCGATATCATATTTTTCATATTCATCTGCCATTTCAATGGTAGAAGCCTGAAGTCCGGCTCCCGGCACTATCTGGTGTTCTTCACCGGTATATAGTGAACATGGGAAGCCTTGCTCGTTGAGCTTCTGATATTGCTCATAAGCAAGCAGCCTGAGCGGTCCAAGATAGATGCCGCGCTTAGCAGCCTTGAGTCTTTCCACCGAGCAGTAGGTCTTGCCCGAATTGGTCGGTCCTATATGTATTATGAAGTGACGCTCCATGCTTCGCGCCGAAGGAAAAAGATCCGGCATTCTGTCCGGGACTCTGCCTGTGATCTCCTCTTTGAAAACACGCAGGCTTTCAAAGCTCTTCTTCAGATACTTGTTGCGGCAGACAAGGTCAAATAACCTCCGTCCGATGAAATGCTTACGAAGCTCATAATAAATTTCTTCACCTTTCTCGTACAGTTCATCCGCCCAAACATCTCCGGTCTTTACAAATTTGAGCCCAGCGATCTCATCATGATTTTCCTCTATCGCCGACGCAAGAAGTTCTCCGAAATTGAGCGCATGATATCCTGCGAAAGCAAGGTGCCCCTCCTCACTCATATCAGCAAAATACTCAGCAAAATCATCGTAGTTTTCCGGATCTACCGGAACGGATCTGGTCCATGCATCATTCCAATAACCACCATTGTCATAATTATTAATTGTCTCAAGCCTGTCATTCAGAAGATGGTACTTGATATTCCTGATGAATTCAGCTCTGACCCGGCCTCTTACCTCGTAGATGAGTTCATTGATATCATACTTGCTGAGTAATTGTTTTTCCTTCTTTACTGTATATTTGCGCGCATGCGATATGATTTTCCTGGTGCAGCTGTCCGCAACAGCGTCAAAGGCCTCCTCATCTTCCATATATCTTGCCACAAGAAGACTACCGGGCTGCACATTCAGTTCTATGCAATCCCGGTAAAGTTTGTCATCAGCAAGTGCCTGTGCCAATGCAGTTTTGAACTTTTTACTGTCATGCAGCTCTTCGACTTCCTGCCTTCTGGGCATGCCTTTGACATGTACATACATCCGGCGGGTAAGCGTATCCGCTGTTTTCTTTCGGATCTGTTCCGCCAGTTCTGCTGCAAGCAGCTTCAATCCATTTTCCTTCATATCTCTGCTGCTGTATTCTCATTGTATTCAGTTTAGTTCGCTGAATCGGGGATCATCTCCGGAAGTTCTTCCGTAACTTTTTCAGGTTCTGCTTCCGGGACCATTTCCGGAAGCGCATCCGGAGCTGGTTCAGGTTCGCTTTCTGCAGGCGTTTCGGAGGCTTCTTCTACAGGGATCTCTGCGGCTCTGGCAGCAGCTTCTTTTTCCGCGACCTTTTCTCTGTTCTTCTCAAAATGCTCATCCATCGCATTGCATGCTTTGGCGGCAGCTTTCTTTCCTGCCTTGAGCAGGTTAGCTGCTATCGATGTCGACTCACCTCTTTCCCTGGCTTCAGTCTCCTTTTTCAGATCATCCTGCAGTCCTGCAAGCGCCATCATAAGGAGCGCGCAGTGCTTCTCAAACTTCTCCTCAATGATCTCCAGACCGAGGCATCCGTCAACGCAAATTGAAATTGCTATATCTCCTTTCGGATACACGATCCTGAAGTTCCAGCCATATACATCACCACTCACCATCCAGTCCCTGTAGCGGGCAAGGTATTCATAATCATACAGCACGGGATTCCTGGTGATGTCTCCTTCCCTCTCAATCCCACGGGAAATGACATACTCTTTCTTCAGAGACAGAGACTTTTGTCTTATAGCTCCAATTTCCTTCTTTGCTGCATCGGACACATAGATGTACCGTCCACCGTCACCGACTCTGGCATCAACATAATATTTCTCTACCCCGGCTTCATCACAGATCCAGTACAGTCCGTCCCAGGCAAATTCATTTTCCATTACAAGTTTCATAATCCGCTCCGTTTCCCTTCTGTTTTATCTTGATGCTGCAATAACTATACTTTTTTACTGCATTTAATTATAAGGCTTGCTTTGCGTTATGTCGAATTGATTCAACGGACTGCATAAGCAAGAGCTCGCAAGCCATTCTCCGAATAACCATGTTTACAAGTATAAAAAGAACTTCCGGTTTTACCCGAAAGTTCAAAAGTTTGGAGCTGATAGTCATAACCGACGTTCTGTAGCCCAGTTATTGCAAGGGTTAGCAGAAGTTGCATCTCATTTGTCCTGAAAAATCTCCTAATTTCCTCCATATATTTTTAATTTTTAACCTACCAGTTCAGCTTCTATTTCTTCTATAGTCGGCATAGATCCTTTGTAATTATCAGGTATTAAATTTGAAAGTTCATAGCTCGATATACCAAGTGGTTGGCTGCTTGATTCAAGTGCATATTGTGCTTCGATTTCATCCTTATCCTTGCATATCAGCAACCCAATCGTAGGATTCATCCAATCTTCTTTCATTTGATGATTTACAGCGACCACATATGTTCCCAGCTGCCCGGTGTTTGGAGATTCAAAGTCGCCAGCTTTGATTTCGAGTACGACAAAGCACCTTGTAATATAGTTGAAAAACAACATATCCATGAACTTTTCTTTCTTTCCAACCATTATGCGGACTTCACGCCCGATATAAGAAAAACCTTTTCCTAATTCCAGAAAGAATTTCTCCGCATTATCCATTAAGGCATCCTTCATCTCTTTCTCGTTATATCTTTCAGTAAGTGTAAGAAAATCAAAGTTATACGGATCCTTAGTTATTTCCTGAGCCAGATCACTGTCATCTTCAGGCAGTGTTAAAGCAAAATTAGTAGTTGCCCTCCCTTGCCTCTCATATAAACCTGTATCCAGGAAGTTAAGCAGCATAGCTCTGGACCAGCCATTTCCCAATGTCTTTTGTACATAGAATAACGCTTTATCAGGATTGTCGCGACATTTATCTATAATTAACTTATTATGCCCCCATGGAATGGAAAATATAGCATTGAAATCGTTCACAAGTTGGGGACGATTTGATTGATTCAATTCTGCCTCAGGCTGGGGCAGATTCTGTTCCGGCTGCACTTCTGCATATGGGAACAATTCATAGAACCTATTCATATATCTTAGATTAGTCTGTGAAAACGAATGAATTCCCGGGAATACTTCTTTCAAGTCTTTACTGATAATTTTGTAGAGTCCGCTTCCATATTTAGACTCCAATTTCATCTCGGAAATGTCTTTTCCAAGTGACCAATAGAATCTTAACATTTCATCATTAACTTTGATTGACGCTTTGATTTGGCTTCGTTTGAACCTTTGGCTTACATCCTGAATCCATTCTTTATACTCCTCATCTATACTAATCAACTTGCTCATTTTGATTCCCTCCTAAATAATTGCATATATTTGAGTTCTTCGGATCTTTCAACATGCATCTGATGATTGGCTCATTCAGCAATTCATTTTTAACGCTTTCTATCCCATACCGCTTAGCTCTCGCATACAAAGGAAATAGCAGAACATCTATTGAAGCCTCATAATTCCAATGTACTCTCTGGAGCCTTATGCTGCTCAATGTGCAATCACATCTATCCCAGCCATCATTGTTTGGTAATTCATAAAAGTCTCCGGTATAGCAAGCAAAGCTTTTCCTTTCGCTCCAAACGGAACTATGCGTCACTTCCACGTCAGGCGAAGTAATGCTCTCCAGCCATTCATACAAGTCTGTAAAGAATTTTTCTTTTTCTTCATTCTGAAAATCGATTACAGTATCTACTTTTAGACCATCAGGTCTTACTCGTGTTCTTTCAAACATGGCATACTCCTTTCAAATAACTGCAGTATTTTAAAAGCGCTTCTAAATCAGGCAACAAAAAAGGCGGAGAGCCCTCCGTCTTGTAACCTGTATGTAGATGGCTCGATTATATCGGGGTTTTCCGAAGTTTCAACCAGTTTTCTGTGAAGATTTGCTTGTAGACAAAAGAAAACTCCGGCGCAAAACCGGAGTCTTGGAGCTGATGGGGGGAGTCGAAGATTTAAGCAAGTCTGGAAACATTGAAATTTCAAGAAAGGAGTGGCGTCCCTCTTCCAGTGTATCCAGAAGTGTATCCAAGTGGATCTGATCATTCTATCTAATTTGCGCATGATCAACTTATACCATGCCGTACTCCAATTTGTCTTGTCTCATTTTTGCACATCAAGCAGCATCCCGTCTGTGCTCTGGAATTTTGCGCCTTTATTCATAATTTCAGGTCTGTGGTGTAAATAAAGCATTTATTACTTCTTTCCCTTTACATGCTATTCCATGAGCCTTTTCGTCATTGAATAATTCTTTAAGTCCCAATGCAGCCACAAGGTAATGACAGTACTCATGCCTAATGACATCAATAGCGGCAAGATCATTGAAATTACTATCATCGAAGTATTTCATGGAAAAGGAAAAGGAGCGCCGACAATTGTCTTTACCAGGACAATATGATCCAAGCGTAGCACCATCACCCAGAGATTTATTGAAATAAATGGGAATAGATCAGTTATTGCATATCTTCAAGTTTTCCATGGGGACCAGAAAACTCATATATACGACCAATGCGATCGAGAGCGTTAACAGTGCATACAAGAAGCTGAACCGCCAGAGGAGCGCATTTCCTAATCCGACATCCCTTCTGAAATCCCTTTATCTTTCAACTATGCAGGTCACTAAAAAATGGACTCAGGCGATACGAAACTGGGGCAGTGTGTACAGCGAATTCTGCATAATGTATGAAGGCAGAATGCCTGAATAGGCTTTATTACAATTCAATAGCCAGGCTCCTAAAAGCCTGGCTATATTGACATTTTTGAAAGCATGAATTACAGTGTTTTCAACAGGTTGACGCTGTCTGACCTGTCAGCCTGAATAAGTTAGCTACCATATGGAGCTATTTACAGACTATATTTCACACTCTCTGATATTATGTCTTGTAACTGATCCCATGTATCAACTTGATGATCCTATGCCGCACACTTTGCCCGCAAAGCTACAGGTTGTTTATGAAGTCTCCGACAAAATACAGTGCGGCTCCTACTGCTGAAGCATCATGAGTGAAGGAGCAAGGCTTCAGGTAATCCGCAGAGTTTGAGTAAGGATCAAGTTCTGCGCACATTCTTTTGAGGTCTTCCATATAATCCTTCATGTAAGCGCCTACATATCCTCCCACGATTATGAGCCCGTCGCAAATCATCCTTATATTGATGATCGTGATTGCGAGATATCTCAGATACTCTCGGAATAACTGTCTGTATTTCTCATTGCCCTTCTCAAGTTCATTGAAAAAAACCTCTAACTCTCCGTCAGTCTCCTGGGACAGTATCTTGGCCGAGCAGTATGCGTTGACGCAGCCCTTCTGGCCGCAGTAGCATTCTTTTCCGTCCGGCACAATTCTGACGTGACCTATCTCTGCACTCCTGCCGTTGTAGCCGAGATATATCTCCGAATTGTTGATAATCGCTCCGCCGACCGAATTGCTTAGCATGAGATAGAAACACAGTTCTTCATGCCCGTCCTGTGTGTCTGTTTCATAGAGCTCTGCATATCCCGCAGCCTTGGCATCATTGTATACCTCAACATGGAAAGGAAGTCTCTTCTCAAGCTTGCGCGCAACATCTGCCGGAGCATCGATTATCCTGCTGTATGTCAGTCTGTTGTGCGAGCGATCCACTATTGACGGAACTGACAAGCCGACCCCCAGGATCCCTTCTGTATCTACCGCTGTCTCCTCCACGATCGCCTTCACTTTATCAGCTATCGAAGTATAGCACTCATCGTCATCGCGGAATTGAAATCTCTCGCGCTCTGATTCACACAGAACTTCTCCGGCAAGATTGACCACTGCTATGCGGATGTGATGCTGTGTGATGTCTATGCCCACAGAACTGCGGGCATTTCTGATGCATCTGAAACCGGCAGCCCTGCGGCCGCCTGTGGATTCCAGGCTCCCCGTCTCCTCAACCAGTCCTTTCTCGACAAGCTCCTGAAGATTCTGTGTCACGGTCGGCAGACTGAGGCCTGTAGCTCTTGCTATCTCCTGCTTAGACATCTCATCCTGACTAAGCAGTACTCGATAGACAAGATTTCTGTTAAATTTCCGCATTTCTATACCATTTGCCATATTATCTTACCTTTACCCAGTCCATCCAGCTTTTAAAAACTCCCTTTAAATTTAAATCATTATACCATGTATCCGATACCCGGCGCAAAGCAGAAGCCGAGTCTGCTCGAAGGTGACCCGGCTTCAAATGATTATTAAGGAGTTATGAAGAAAAAACTTATCATCTGAGTTCCTGAAACAACTCTTTCATAGCAGGATATATTTTACTGAAGTGGTTGTACCTCTCATTGTATTTCTCTGCCAGAACCGGTTCCGGCTCTACTGTCGTCTCCACTCTGACAATTGCTTTTGCTGCTTCTTCAACTGATTGATATACTCCATCTGCTGTTGCGGCGAGCATAGCCCCCCCCAGTGAAGGGCCTTCCTCAACAGAGAGCAGGTCTACCGGAAGATTCATGATATTGGCTGTCATGGTCTGCCAGAGTCTGCTTCTGGCGCCGCCGCCTACCAGCTTGGTCCTTGTTACATTGAGTCCGAGACTCTTCGCAACTTCATAAGAGTCTCTGAGACCGAATGTCACTCCTTCGAGGACAGCCTGCGTCATGTCGGCGCGGGTAGTGTCCATTGTCATGCCAGTGAATGTTGCCCTGGCATCAGGGTCATTGTGCGGCGAACGTTCTCCCATGAGATAAGGCAGGAAGAACACTTGATTCTCTCCCAGCTTTTTTATCATCTGCTGCTCAGCGTTGTAGTTGCCTGTCTTAAGGATATCATCCATCCACCACTTATTGCATGAAGCGGCTGAGAGCATACATCCCATCAGATGATAGGCTCCACTTGCATCGCAGAATGAGTGCAGTGCGTTGTTAGGATCGACTCTGAACTCCTTCTGAGCGATGAAAATGGTACCGCTTGTTCCGAGCGACAGGTTGCAGCTTCCGTCCTCTACTGTTCCGGTGGCAACAGCTGCTGCGGCATTGTCCCCAGCGCCTGCAGCGACAATAACATCCCTTCTGACACCAAGTTCTTCTGCCAACTCCTTCCTGATCGTTCCGATCGCTTCATAGCTCTCGAAAAGCTGTGGCAGCTGCCCTTTACTGATGCCGCACAACTCGCACATCTCATCAGACCAGCGTCTGTTTTTTACATCCAGAAGCAGCATCCCCGATGCGTCAGACACATCGGTGGAATGCACTCCTGTCATTCTCCAGGCTATATAGTCCTTAGGCAGCATTATCCGGTGGATACGCGCAAAGAGTTCAGGCTCATACTTCTTCATCCATATGAGTTTCGGCGCGGTGAATCCGGCGAATGCCACGTTGGCTGTATATGCGGAAATAATCTCCTTTCCGACAGTGTGGTTCAGGTAATCGCACGCCTCCGTGCTTCGGCCATCATTCCATAAGATAGCACGTCTGATCACCCTGTCCTCATCATCAACAGCAACAAGTCCGTGCATCTGTCCGCCGAAACTGATTCCGCGGAGAGCTTTGCGGTCAATATTGTCAAGCAGCTCTTTGAGCCCTGTCACAGTCTCCCTGTACCAGTCCTCCGGATCCTGCTCAGACCATCCCGGATGAGGAAAGTATATCGGATACTCTCTGGAAACTATCCTGATGATGGTTCCTTTTTCGTCCATCAGCAGCAGTTTGACCGCCGATGTTCCAAGATCGATTCCCGCATAATACATTTCTTGCTCCTATTTAACCTTGATAACCGCCTTGACCAGATCTGTCTTGTTGTTGACAGCTTCATCATAAGCATCCTGAATGTGGTCAAAGTCGAATTCGTGTGTAACGATTCCATCAACCTTGATAGCACCGCTTGCTACTGCAGCGATAGCTCTTGGGTAGATATTTCTGTAGCGGAAAACAGATTTGATCGTAAGCTCCTTGTCCATTACCTGAGCAAAATTATAGTCGATCTCAGGCTTGGTGGAGATTCCTACGAGAGTGACTGTTCCGCCTCTCTTGGCGAGGAACGGTGTCTGTTTAATAGTAACAGGTGATCCTGCGGTTTCAAATACCTTATCGGCAAATCTTCCGCCAGTGATCTTCCTGACCTCTTCAAGGACATCAACTTCCTTGCCGTTGAGCACGTAGTCTGCTCCAAGCTCCTTGGCCTTGGCAAGTCTTGCGTCGACAAGATCACTTACGATCACTGTTCCACAGCCGTGAGCCTTTGCAGACAGCAGTGTTGTCAGTCCGATGCAGCCTGCGCCAAGGATCACCACGGTATCTCCTACGCCGACTTCCGCCTGGTTAGCAGCATGCATTCCTACTGAAAGAGGCTCGATGAGAGCGCCTTCCTTGGTGGTAAGATGCTCAGGCAGCTTGAAAGCGTATGAAGCAGGATATTCGATGAACTCCATATTGCAGCCCTGTACCGGCGGCGTAGCGAGGAAGATCACGTCAGGGCAGAGATTGTACTTGCCCTCCTTGCAGAATTCGCATTCTCCGCAAGTGAGTCCCGGTTCGAGAGCTACCTTGTCGCCGACCTTGAGGTCTGTAACGCCCTCGCCGACTTCAACGACAACTCCGCCGCACTCATGACCGAGCATATAATCCTGGCTCAGATCAACCTCATAAGCACCTACACGACCGCTGTGAAAGTAGTGCACATCGGATCCGCAGATCCCGACATACTCAATCGACACTACCACATTCCCCGGGCCTGCGGTCGGCTTAGGAATATCCTTGATTATCATTTTATCTGTTCCGCGCATGAATGCGCCTCTCTGCAACTCCATCCTAATTCTCCTGTCTGAATAATTCTTCTGTTAATTCTGATTATAGATTAGCGCTGGATTTCTCCGTTATCTACGTAGATCTTGATGAAGTCTGCAACGTTGTCTTTATTGATCTCAGGAGCGTCAACAAAGTCATTGACTTCTGTAACTGCCATCTCGCCGTTAACTACCTTCTCAGCATATTCCATGTTCTTCACAGCAAGGTCTGCTGCGGACTGAAGTGCTGTAGCAGTGAGCAAGCCCTCTTCGATCAGGAGACAGCCCTGCGCTGTTCCGTCAACGCCGTATGCAAGGAAGTTAGCCTTTCCGTCCTGTACATATTCCGGATTGTCCTTGATAGCCTCGATAGCACCAGCTGCCATGTTGTCGTTCATGGAGATGATTGCATCGATGTGTGTTCCCTTCTGTACCCAAGCTTCCATGAGTGTCAGAGCTTCATCTGAATTCCAGTTAGCGAAGTCTTCACCAAGGATAGTAACATCAGAACGCTTATCGAAGAAGTATGTATCCCAAGCTTCACGACGCTTGTCAGCGTGATAGTTTCCGGAAGGTCCCTTCAGAACTACTACATTAGCATTCTCAGGAATCTCGTCAACAGCTCTCTGAGCTCCTACAGCTGCCTGAGCTACAGGGTCAGCGTCTACAGTACCTGTTCCTTCCATGACTTCTGTGCTTCCACTTCCATCAAGGTCGTCCTGGTGAGTTGTAGGGTTAGTTGTGATTACAGGGATGCCTGCATCGATCAGCTTCTGAACATACGGAGCCTGAGCTGCGTTGTTGTTGGACTGTACGATTACGAGGTCATACTTCTTTGTGATGCAGTCTTCAAGAAGACCGTTCTCGGTGTTGTCATCTGCTTCACCTGATACACATGTGAGCTCGATGTCAGGATAGTTCTCAGCAGCCTTCTTCATCTCGTTGGTCAGCCATGCTGCGAATGTGTCTGCACTTGCACGTGCAACGAAGCATACACGCTTTGTCTCGCCGCTTGATGCGCTCTCATCAGTACTTTCTTCGCTTGCTCCGCCGCCGCATGCTGCAAGTGCGAGAATCATCATGAGAGTCATAATGACGGCCAGTACTTTTTTCATAGTTTTCATAATTAAACTCCTCCTCATTATAAGTGGTACTTTTTATATAACATTGCCGCAAGGCGAGTGTTACCTTATTTTTCCGGTTTCTTGTCAGCATCTGCTGCCGGCTCTGATGCTCCTTCCTTTTTGTCATCTGCGACCATGATCACCTTTTTTGTCTTACGCGACTTGGTCACCACATCGAATGCTACAGCAAGTACAATGATGAATCCCTCGATAACGCTCTGGATGTATGCGTTGACTCCGAGCAGGTTCATTACGTTCTCAAGGAAACCGATGATGAATGCGCCGGCTACTGTTCCGGATACTGTACCGAGGCCGCCCGTGAAGGATGTACCGCCGACGATGGCAGCTGTAAGTCCGGTCATCTCATATCCTATGGCTCCGTTAGGGAGTCCTGCATTATTTCTTGCCATGAAGATCATTCCCGCAAGTCCGATCAAAAGACCGTTGATCAGATATGACTTGTATATGCTCTTCTTAACGTTGATCCCGCTTGCCTCAGCAGCACTTCTGTTGCCGCCGATAGCATATACGCCTCGTCCGTATCTGGTGTTGTTCATGATGTACCAGATGGCTGCTGTTATTATTACAACAATCAGTACCGGTACAGGGATGAACGAGAAGATCATCTTCTGTCCGATATCCACATATTTACCGAGCTGCAGGATGTTCTGGCCGCCTGTGAAGTACAGCGCGATACCTCTTGCCACCTGCTGCATACCCAGAGTTGCGATGAATGCCGGTACATTGAACTGTGCTACGAATACTGCATTGAACATATTGCAGATGACGCCGACTGCAAGTGCTGTAATGAGCGCGAGCATCATGCTCTGTGTCTGCTTGAACACCGATACCGACAGACAACCCGCCAGAGCAAGTACCGATCCCACTGACAGGTCGATGAATCCTCCGACGATCAGGATCATCTCACCATATGCGATGAGGAGTCCTACGCACAGCTGACGTGCTACATTGATAAGGTTGCTGCTCTGAAGAAAATACGGGCTGATGAGTGAACATGCGATAAACAAGACCGCAAGGACCACGTATATCGCGTATTTTTGAAGAATACCTGTAACACTTTTATTTTCCATTTTTACTTATCCCTCCCTGATTTCCTGCATAGCATATTTCATGATGGCTTCCTGGCTGAACTCGCCTCTCTTAAGGCATCCGGTGATCCTGCCCTGCGACATTACGTAGATCCTGTCACACATTCCAATCAGTTCCGGCATTTCGGACGATACCATCACGATCGTTTTGCCCTGCTTGGCGATATCTGTCATGAGCTTGTATATTTCGAACTTTGCACCGACGTCGATACCTCTTGTCGGCTCGTCAAGAATCATTACCTTAGGCTCGCACAGAAGCCATCTCGCCAGCAGCACTTTCTGCTGGTTGCCTCCGGAAAGCGACGCTATCGGCGTCTCCAGAGTAGGCGTCTTGACGTTCATCTGCCTGAAGACCTCTGCAACTTCGTTCTTCTCCTTGCCCCTGTGAGCCGTGCCGCCATAGATAAATCTCTTGAGGTTGGCGAGGCTCGCGTTCTCGCGCACTCCGCGGACTGGCACAATTCCGTCCTCCCTGCGGCTCTCCGCGAGCATTACGAGTCCGTTCTTAATACTGTCCTCCGGGGACTTGATGTCCACCGGCTTGCCGTCAATCAGGATCTCTCCCGTCTCATGCGGGTCAAGTCCAAAGACAGCTCTCATTGTTTCCGTCCTGCCTGCTCCGACAAGGCCGGCAAAACCGATGATTTCTCCCTGTCTGGCCTCGAAGTTGATGTCTGCGAACATGTTGGTCTGGCCGAAGTCCTTGACTTCGAACATCTTGTCCCCGAGAGTGATGTCTTCCTTCGGATATACATTGGTCATCTTACGGCCGACCATCCTCGAGATGACTGTATCGAGATCAATATCTGATGCCCTGTCTGATGAAACGACAGCGCCGTCTCTGAAAATCGTGATGTCATCCGCGATTTGGAATACTTCCTCCATCTTGTGGGAGATGTATATGATGGATACACCCTGCTTCTTGAGATCAGCGATCTTCTCGAACAAAGACGCAACCTCACGCTCTGTAATCGAGGAAGTAGGCTCGTCCATGATTATGATGTCGGCGTCGTTGCTTACCGCCTTGATTATCTCAAGCATTTGAATGTCAGATACCGTGAGTGTTTTGAGTTTCTGCTTAGGTCCGTAAGGAAGGTGCTCTTTCTCTATGAACTCGGTTGCGTCCTTGTGCACCTTCTTCCAGTCGACTTTGCCGAATTTGCCTACCGGAAGTCTTCCAAGGAACAGATTCTCTTCTACGGTCAGTTCAGGTACATAATTGAGTTCCTGAGGAATCATCGCGATCCCGTATGACGCTGCCTGTATCGGATCCTTGATCGTTACAGGGTTGCCATCAATATAGATCTGTCCTGCATCCGGTTTGTACTGCCCGTTGATGATCTTCATCAAAGTCGACTTGCCTGCGCCGTTCTCTCCGCAGAGGGCATGCACTGTACCCTTTCTAACGGAAAAATTAACGTGGTCAAGCGCCTTGACTCCCGGGAAGGATTTCTCAATTCCGGATACCTGCAGCTTGATCTCTTCTCCCATTCTACAATCTCCTTTCCAGTGTCGATATTTTAAAAGAAGTAAATAAAACACTTTTTAAAATTGTTTTTATTAGTGTCTTGTAAAGAGTATACATATCTTTTATGCCAATTGCAAGTATTATTTGATAGTTAAATTTTTATCTTTTGTTCTGTGCAATGAATTTCAGCCAACGAGTTGCCCATTCGACTAAAAGGCATCCGAATCGGTATTTCAGTAATCATAACCACCAGTTGAACTGGTGGTATGCACTAGCCCTAAAAGGGCATCGTACTTGCAAGCGTCTTAAGACGCGCCGAATAGACTGCCAACCGTATCTCTATTCTCAGGCGGCGCCTAAAGGCGCTTTTCTATTGCCTACGTATTCTTGCTACCCGTAAACGGGTCTATGTACTCTTTCAGCGATATCTGATCATTGGCAATGTCTTCCTGCAGCTGGTTCCGTATATATTCCTGTATCGCTTTTTTGTTTCGTCCTACAGTGTCAACATAATAACCCCTGCACCAGAAATGCCTGTTAGTATTGTCGTTAATAAGTAGATGTAAAGCTATGATCCATAGCGTGATGCTTGGTGAAAAAGTATTTTGAAAAAGTTCATAATTATTGGAACAATTTAACATAGCTTTTGTCGTTAATTATTAGAGATATAATCTTTCCTGAATTCAGCCCCTGAGCTGATGCAAGGTATCGTTATCCCTTTAAGCTTTTTTATCGCGTTACAGCGAAGAAAAACGTCCATTTTCGCCCCAGGATCATATATTCTCTCCCGGCCAGGTGGGCGTTGTTTTATTGCAAATTTTTTCTTTTATGAAGACATCGTAATGAAGATCGGAGGTGATAAATATGCCGAGGATGTCAAAGAAAAACAAGATTGAATATGGAGCGATAAAAATTGCGATGAAAACTGTTGCTGTATGTGTCAAAAAAGGGACAACGAGGGTTTTATAATTAACTTGTAATCAAACAAACGTTCTCGAACCATCGCTGGAGGTCCCTAAATGCAGGAAAACATCATACGCAGGGTCAAAATACAATCGCAGGGTCAAAATACAATTCCCCGGAGGGACAATTCTGGAATTCCGGAATGCGCAGTTCATACCTGCCTTCTATTTCATCCCGGAATGTTTCCTCGTAAAGTGCGGCAGTGAGCTATGCTCTATCCCGCGCGACTTCAATGAATTGATGAAGGATGAAGAAGCGCTCAAGCTGGTGCAAAGCGATCTTTTCGTTCTCTGTATCGTGGACTGCTATGCCTATATGGCATGGCCATATCTGTGCCCGAAGATCCCGTATATGGAAATCTTCTCAGGGGACTCTCCTGCATGGAGAATAGCGCATGATGCAGTTACCTGGATAGAAGAACTCACCCGACTGAAACTGCTGCCGACTTTTGCAGATCTTTTCAGCAAACCGAAAGATGATCTCTGCTTCGGGTTTGTTCCTGAAGAAACCGTAAGCCTGTATATGAGTATCGCAGTGCCGAGTGCTGTGAAAAGGCATAACCTGCAGCCAATACTTGCTGCAGAAAAAGAATATAGATGCTTTGAGGATTTCGATTACAGGGAAAGCAATCAAAAGATAGATTTCTACCGCAAGTGGTACCATACGAGGTCCAAGAAAGCAGAGTTCTCGCTTGAGGGATATAAGGAACATTTGTTAGAGGCTTATGACGATGATGGATGGGAAGTCCCTGATCCGGTCAGTGATTTTGAAGATGAAGTCGTGGAGAACGTAGATGTACAGAGCTTTCTTGCAACACTACCCGAAAAGGACAGGAACATACTGCAGTTGAGGCAGGATGGATACACCCTACAGGAGATAGCAGATAAGCTTGAATACAAGACACACAGTGCTGTTCTCAAGAGGCTCAACAAGATCGGAAGGCAATATGAGAAATACTCAGGCCTCAGCTTCGGCTTTCAGCGAATGACTTAGCAAACAACTTTATACGTTATTACTCACGCTCCCGAAAGGGAGCTTTTTTTGATTGGAAATTTTAATGGAGGTTAAACAATGTTCAAACCACTACAATTAATCGACTTACAGGAGTTACTGCTGACACCGCTTGATGAGACACCTTTCCTTGTAGAGGATATATTCCCGAGCGGCGTCAGCATACTCGCCGGGGATGAGAAATCCGGCAAGAGCTGGATGATGCTCCAGTTGGCGATAAGTGTCGCTACAGGTCAGGACTTCCTTGATCATCACGTTGATCAGGGAAAGGTACTGTATCTCAGTCTTGAAGATACTTATGCGAGGATCCAGAAGCGGGCATTCAAACTCACTAATGAAGTAGAGCCTGGCACGGTCATGCTCGGTATACAGAGCGGAACACTGGATTCCGATCTGCTCAAGCAGCTGAATGATGCCGTTGAGAATGTACCCGGTATCAGTCTCATAATAATAGATACCCTGCAGCTCATCAGGAGCAACGGCAAGGACATGAGCTATGCTAATGATTACTCGGATGTTGCCAAGCTCAAAGATTTTGCAAGAGAGCATGGGCTTTCGATCTATCTGGTCCATCATCTCAGAAAACAAGGTGATGCTCATAACATCTTCAACAGGCTCAACGGCACCAAAGGCATCAACGGTGCTGTAGACACCATGGTCATTCTTGATAAAGAGAATGAGTACAGCAGCAAGGCTGCCTTGTATGTAAAGGGCAGAGATATTCAGCCTGTAGAGATGCAGATAGAATTCAAAGACTGCAAGTGGGAACTTGTGAGTATCCGGACTCAAGAGGAGCTCGCTGCTGCAAACACACCTGAAGTCATACACAGACTTGTAGCCTTCATCAAAGAGAGAAGATCCTGGAGAGGTTCAGCTACTGAATTGCTTGATGAACTTGGTGATCAGTCGGTCGACGCCAATGTCATTACAAAGTATGTCAATCAGTATAAGAACAGCCTCTTACTGGACGAAGGGATAGCATACAGCTACAGTAGAACACATGCTGATGGCAGGATACTGTCCTTCGAAATCTGTGACAGCTATGACGGCTGTGACAGCAAGGAGGATAACTCCCGCTAACACTGTCACGACTGTCATGACCGACACGAAGAATCCTCCGATGTTTACTCCCGAAGAAACTTTGGCGTTTCTTGAGAACAATGGTATCATTGATTTGAGGGACGTCGAAGATAATATGAGAAAAGCACGAAAGGAGAAGATTCTTAGAGAACACCCTTATAAGATATATCAAGGCAAAGATGGCAGGTGGAGAACCTATATGCCGGATGATTCCAAAGCAGAAGGCCGCAGGCTGATAGTAAAAACAGATCTTGAGGAATTGGAAACATTATTATGCCAGCACTATGAATCAATCAGGGCTGACAAGTTCAAAGATGTATGTACTCTTGAAAACCTGTATCCTGCATGGATCGAATATAAGAGTGTTCACGTATGTGAAACAACAGTAATACGTATCAAGAAGGATTGGCGCAAATATTATGAGAATGCTGCGATCGTCAAAAAGCCTATTCGAAAGATCACTAAACTTGAGATAGACACCTGGGTCCACAAAATGATCCGTGAGCATGAGATGAATGCTCATAAGTACGGTAACTTCTCAGTCATACTGAGGCAGATGCTCGAATTCGCTGTAGACAGCGAGATCATCGAAAAGAATCTGTTTTTGGATGTCAGGATAAACAGGCGACGAGTCCTGGTCCCGGAGGTGAAGAAACCTGACCATACTCAGGTATTCACCAAGTCAGAAGAGAACATGCTCATAGAAAGAGCGTGGAAGGCCTTCAACAAGAGAGAGAACTATAAACAGTGGTATGTGCCTCTTGCAGTGATCTTTCTCTTCTATACCGGCCTTCGGATAGGTGAGATATCTGCTCTTAAGTTTGAGGACATTACAGGTAACCGAATGCTTGTAAACAGACTGGTCCGCTTCCCTACAGGAGAGATCGTTGATCACACTAAGGGCTCCTATGGTAGCAGAACAGTTCCGCTCATACCTCAAGCAGCGGAAATCATTGATCTGATAAGGACTCACCGACAGGAAAAAGGTCTTGATATAGATGGTTATATATTCTGTCCAAACGAAAAACCTGTCAGTACCTACAATGCGATCGAAAGAGCGCTGAAGAAGTACTGTAAAAATCTTGGCATAGAAGAGCGCAGTCCTCATAAGGAGCGAAAGACCTTCACCTCTGCTCTTATAAGCAATGGGGTCAGCATCAACACAGCCAGGCAGCTTGCCGGGCATGTTGATGAGAGGACTACCCTGAACAATTACTGCTATGACAGGAGCGAGGATGATGAAAAACTTGCTCAGATCACATGCGCTTTGACCAGTTAACACCCCGAAAACACCCAGTGTATTCAAAGTGTATCCAAGTGTGTCCAGAAATTTGGATACACTTATCAGACTCCACGTGTAATCTTCGAGCACGTCAACCCCAGTGAAATCAACGGCTTCAAGAAAAAAGGTCTCCGTTTTCGGAGACCAATTCTTGGAGCTGATAACGAGATTCGTGTTTTTGAACCCCTTGCAATTACTGGGCTGTAACTTGTGAAACTTCTGTCCACCCACAATTATGTGCAAAAATCTCATTCATTTATGTATTTTGCATAAACTCGACAAATTCTTATCTCAAGTTTCTCCAGTACATTAGGAGAGTCGAAGTTCAACTCTCACACAATTCTCCATATAAAATGGACTCCCAACGCCGATGTGTTCCACGATTTCAAAAGTCACATCATTAGTGTTTGCCATATGAATTTCCTCTTTCCAAATAAATAAGCAGAAGCTGCATTGCTTCTGCTCATGTAATTGCCTTCTGGCATGCGTTATCTTCTATTTTGCTTTATCCAGCCTTACGGCTTTTCTTATAATCGCACCTTTGATCTTCTTCAAAGTTCGTTTATCTTTTACTATCAGGCTTTCAAGATCTCTCGGATATTGTGTCAGGTTTTCATATCCGTTCTTTGTTACGAGTACAGTGTCTGAGTGACGGACCCCCCCGATATCATCGAAGTACAGAGCCGGTTCAATACTGATTACCATATTTTCTTCAAGCACATGATCACCGCCTGCGCTGAGCCATGGTGCTTCATGATTACCCAGCCCTATTCCGTGTCCCGTACGGTGTATGATTGCATCCCCGTATCCAAGAGATTTGAAATACTCCTGCGTTGCGAGGTCGATGTCTTCGCATCTTGTGCCCGGCTTCACCATCGAATAAGCGATCTCTCTGGCCTTCATGACGATGTCGAACAGCTTGCGGTCTCTTTCGCAAGGCTCACCCAGGAATACTGTTCTTTCGCATTCCGCTGCATATCCGTTCACCCTGTTATAACTCATGAGTACTATCGGTCCGTCGCCAAACCTTGCTGCAAAATCAGGAAGACTGTGAGGCTGAGAGCTCTTCGGTGCAGGCCATGCTGCCGTAAGGAAACTGCAGGTCATATAGTTGTAATCAGTTGTCTTGATAACTCCGGTCTGGATGTCGCGGGCAGGCATGACAGGTTCAAGTACGGACTGCCCTCTGTACAGTCCTTCATGGATCATTTTCATGCCTTCATCGGTCCACTTGCAGGCAAGCTTTATAGCCTCGATCTCCGAAGCATCCTTAACAAGCCTCATGGTATCTATATAGTCAATGATCACAGTTTCTTTTGCCTTGAGCAGTTCTCTGTATGCGGAAGGAAGCGACGGCTCAATACCAATTACAGCCTTTTCTCCAACATCCTGAGCGATATAGTCATACCAGTTCTGCCCCGGAATCGATGGATATTCAAAGTAGTAATGGATCTCTCCGAATCCTTCTACCTTCATCATATGTTCATACTCCAGTCTTGGAACGACCAGACTCGGTGCTCCTTGAGGCTTTACAATAATGAAAAACGGCCTTTCTACCGGCGTATAAGATGCGCCGGAAAGATAATAAATCGCATCCTGCGAAGTAACAAGCATGGCATCCAGTCCCTGCTCACTAACATATTTCTGCAGTCGCTTTACTCTTTCCTGTCTGTATTTATCCATTACGTCCTCCTTCCCCTATATTGAGTTTCATATCGTTTGACATTCATGAGAAGATTGTTTTACATTGATGTTACAAACATAACACCATATAAAACTCTTCTCAATATAACCGGCCTCGGCTGTGACAAAACCGCTTAAAAAAGTAACATCGGAAAGGACAAAAACATGCCAGTCATGACAAACAAAGATAATCTGCGGCTCTCAAATGAAGAGTCGAACCAGCTTACACGCGAATGCCTATGTACTGCTCTTATGAAGCTCATGGGAGATACTCCTCTTGACAAAATAACCATTGGTGAGATCGTGGAGTGTGCCGGTGTTTCGAGAATGGCTTTTTACAGAAACTACGGAACTAAACAGGCTCTTGCGGATGCCCTGAGCCTTCAGATCATACAAGAACTTACACGGGATTTCAAAAAAGGTTTTGCGACCTCGGATAAAAAGACCTGGTATGTGCATTTCTTTGAAACGATGAAAAGTAACGAGGACTATCTGAAGATAATCCTTTCTTCAAACGCACACATAGATGTCAGGATAGTAGTCGATGAGATCTTTCCGGCTGTCACTAACGAAGAGTATTACTTCTACATTGGTCGAGGCGGTGCTCTTATACACATTCTGACGGAATGGTACCGGACCGGCATGAAAGACAGCCCTGAATATATGGCTACTCTGTGCGATAGGTTCTTCAGTGTTTTTCGTACAGATGAATAAATACTATGTACTGCGGCACCAAAAGAGACAGTTGCTGTTTTTTCTAATCTTTTGGTTTTCTTTCTCTATTTTAGATCTGAAAAACTTAATGTTTTTGGCACCTTGTTTCTCATGCTTACCTCTTTTCAAGCAAATCTTCCCATGACATATTTCCCATTAACGGTAGCTCTAGTTGGTCAAATATGCAATTTCCATGTAAATTCTATTCGTTGTTCAAGGAAATGATAACCGAGGATTATTATTGGTTGGCTGAAGATTCGTTTGTTCAATCGATGATCATAAAAGAAGAGTATACATAGTTAATAAGATTAGTAAGGATGGGTACTATAAACCGGAAGAGATTGTATTGATGCCGATCCCGGAATCCGGAAGTAAAGAGTTCCTGTTTTGCGTAAAGATGTATTGCGAAAT
>CADAEH010000029.1 GCA_902786855.1 uncultured Eubacteriales bacterium
CAAACCTCGCGATTTGAACCTTGGGAGTCGCTATGGGGTTCGTCGTTGGCTACGCCCCTTGTGGACTTTCACCACAGACTGACGGCATGCCCGTCATACGCTAAAATGATGGCCCATTCAGGCCATCATTTTTCATTCCTCTGTGATCTGTTTGTCAGTCTAAAACAGTCTCTCCTCGATTCCCGTAAGGAACTCGTCGCTGAGGTAAGCATCAAGCTTTTTTCTTGTGCTCTCATTGACTATAAGCTTGTCCGGATCCTGATACTCTACCCATGCCATCGCACACCATGTCAGTCCCCTCAGGCAAGTAATATTGATCAGTCTGTGTGTGCGCTCTCGAATTCCCGCTGTGTCAAACCTGCCTCCGACCGCTCTGATATACTCATCTATCAGGCGGTCAGTTTCCATGTTGCTCAGGATATGGTCCGTTTTCCAGAATGTAGTCGTCGGCGCCAGAAGGTGTCCGAGATCCTGTGCCGGATCTGCATACAGAGGCTTCTCCCAGTCTACCAGCTGAGCACGTCCCCGATCCAGCAGAAAGTTCGTTGAGTTAAGCTCAGTATTGATACAGCATCGATAAGTGTCTGCGGCGATTCTCTCTTCAGCGATCTCATGTCCGCGGTCAAGCAGATCGCGAAGTCTCCTTTTGGTGGTATCATCACCAAGCGGAGAATCCATATACTTTATGACCATCGCTTCGCATTCATCCAGGATCGCGTTTGCAGGGTCCGCCGGTGCGATAAGCTTTACTGTATCACGCGGTACAGCATCCGGCTCTCCGTATATGACTTCGTTTTCAGACACGGGGACAGAATGGATATCCGCCATGCACTCCATCACACTGTTCATCTCAAAGCGGTTATCATATCGTGGATATCCGCCCGGAAGATATTCTTCAACAAGTACCCCATGGTTGATATGATCCATGCTGCCGTCAACATAGTACACTCGCGGAGTGCGCCACGAACATCTGAGCACCTCAAGGGCGTGAGCCTCGTATTCGATCTGTCTGTCAAGATGCATCTGGCTGCCTGCGTTGACTCGCAAGATCAGCCTGCGTCCCGTGACCGGATGAATGAAAAGATAGTTCACATTATACTCACCCTGAGCCAGCAACCTGTATTCTTCTGTAACATAATCAGGAAGGCCGAGAGCCTTCCTGTATTCCGGTTCATTAACATATTGTTTAATGAGATCTGTCATTCTTCTGTCTCTTTCTCTGCTGATTCTTCACTGCCGAGATACTTCTTTTTAACATACCACCCCAGGAACATGACCAGTACCAGAAGTGCGGCTGCAATGCCCCAGTACAGCCAGCGATTCTCGGCAGAAGTGAATCCGGCCGTACCTATAGTATAGAGTGCAACTCCGGGTATCATAAAGATAAATGTGTACAGCGAATAGTGTGCAAGTGAGATATCGGTAATTCCGTATGCAAAATTCTGTATGTTGTATGGAAACAGGGGAACCAGTCTTGTAATAGCCAGCAGCACGATATCGCTGCGTCCCGCTTCATCGAAAAGTATCTTTTTGAGCAAAGCATTCTTCGCGACCATCGGTTTGATCGAATCCTGAAGAAAGAACCTCCCGACAATGAATGCGATTATAGCACCAAGTGTCGTTGCTATCAGGCAGAGAAGCGTTCCCCACCACGGTCCGAAGATCACTCCGGCCAAAATCGCGAAAGTCACCCCCGGAAGTGCCAGGACGACACAAGCTACAACAGTCAGTCCGATATAGATCAAGGCCGCAAGTATGAAATGCTCCTGGATCATATCTGACAGGAATTTTAAGTTGTCAGAATCACTGAGATATTCTGACCATCCATATATGTGGTTCAGCACCAGTATCACAACGATCATCAGGCAAAATACTATTAACTTGAAGTTCTTCCTGATCCATTCCATAGTAACTATGCTGTGACAGTCTCCTCTCCGCCGGCTGCTTTTGCTGCTTTCAGTGCTTCATATTCTGCGAGTGCCAGCTCATCGACTTTTTTCTGTCTGTTCCACAGCAGACAGATGATAATAAAGCCAATAACAAGGAATCCTATGAATATCATGTTGAAAGTGCTGAATGGCACTGTCCTGAGTCCAAGACCCATCCTGAGAATTCCCGCCGGCTTACGGACGATCGCCGGACCGCACAGCAGGTATATGACCCCGATCGATACCACAACATTGATTACAGTGAAAACTACTCCGCACTTGAATTTGCGGAATATCAGCGCTACAGCGAAGACTAAGAGCCAGCCTCCCAGCATCATCCATCCTGCATTGACCTTTGCTCCCCAGGTCGGGATCCCGGCCCATAAAAGTCCGATAACTACTCCCCATGGAGCAGCGTTATACAGCTTGCTGAACAACCTGGCCGGATTGGAAGGCTCTTTGAAGTACACCTCTCCTGCCGCTGCGGCAGCTTCTTCCTTTTTCTTCTCACTTGCGGTATAGACCTGTTTTACAAGGACAACTACGATCGCAAGTGCAAACAGACACATGAGACCTATGAACATCTTTCTGGCACCGCCGGTCAGCATCCCGCCTACGTAAGAATATACAATGCATGCCGGCATCTGACCTACACCGGTCGCAAGGAAGAATCCCCAGAAATCCATCGCTGTGAGTCCGGCTGCATATGATACGATGTCAAATGAGATGAACGGAAGCAGTCTGGCAACAAGTATGCACCGTTTGCCGTATTTTGCGAAGAATTCTTCAATAGAAGCAAGTGCACCTTTTGTGCATATTCTCTCGACCACGTCTCTTCCGAGTATACGAGCGATCCAGAAGCATAATGCCGCTCCCGCCATTGAAGATGCCCACGAGAGAATACAGCCCTGCCACCAGCCGAAGAGATTAGCATTAGTCAGCGTGATAAAGAATGCAGGCAATGGTGCTGCGATCGACTGGAAGATCATCAGCAGAGCAGATATCGCCATAGCCCATTTGCCATACTTGCTGATGAATTCGCGCATGTCATCGAAATTGCCCGTCCTGAACATCTCAAGCACGCTGTTAACCCATACATGCACTGCCGGGATCGCAAAATAAGCAGCCACCAGCAGGACTGCTATTATCAGCAGTATTATCTTTCCGGTCCAGCTGCCTTTTTTCTCTTCAGGTGCAGCATGCTTGCTGTTATAGCTTGTGTCGTTGTTGTCCATTATGTTTCTCTACCTTGTTATCAGATACCGAAAATCTTCTGAACAGAGTTCAGACTCTTATCCAGAAGATCTTCGATTGTCATTTGACACTATTTAACGATTGTAAAAGTGACCTGTACGTCTGTTCCGTCTGCCGGCATTACAGAGTCATCGAGGTATACATGCGGGTTACCTGCATCGATTGCTCCGAATGGATATGCGGCATTAGAAGTTACTCCTGCCCAGCAGCTGTTGAGGCAGCAGATACATCCGGATCCTGCTTCTGCATTGTTAGCCTGATTGCCTGAGAATCTCACGTCTACATCAGGCTTGCCGTCATCTGTCTTCAGAGCGTCAACAAGAGCGACAGGTGTATCCTGTCCTTCCCATGTAAGAGTTACGTCTACCTTCTGTCCGTCAGTAAATTCTCCGTCCTCCAGCTTGGCATCAGTTGTATTCCATGGTTCTCCGCCTGCCTTGATCATAGCATCGTAGAAGTCCTGTGAGTCAGCGTAAGCTGCCATCATAGCTGCATCTCCTGCGCCGCCGTCTTTGAACACAACGCAATGCATCGTAGACTGGTCAAAGAATGTTCCGTTGACCTGAGCTGTTACAGTAACTGTTCCCGCCGCTTCATCGACGACGATATCTTCCGGTGCTGCTGCAGGAGCTGCTTCTTCTGTTGCTTCTGCCTCCTGGCTGTCATCTGCAGCAGGTTCTGCATCTCCTGAACCACCGCAGGCTGCAAACGAGAAGATCATCATAATGCCAAGTAATAGTACTAAAAATTTCTTCATTTTTATTTCCTCCACAACACAATGATAGAAATAATAAATCCATTAACAATATTAATTGTTACTTACAGATCTCACAAATTGATACAATCTATTCTGAGATCATCAGTTATGCATCAAATTGATGATAAGCAATACTTATCTTATGTCTTTATACAGCTTTATGATTTCTTCCGGACTCTTACCGCGGCGGAGCATCGATCTTAATCTCCACATGTTCAGCTCAGTTCTAAGTATATCACACGTCTCTCCGACCAGCCCGCGCCCCGGTCTTATGTATCTCCTTGCTGATGTTGTGATCCTCCGGGATGCCATTCCCGGTTTGAAGCCGTAACGCTTCAGTTTGAGAGAGAATTCATAATCTTCCATTATCGGGATCTCAGGGAACATCCCCATTTCGAAGAACAGGTCTCTGTCGATAAATATCCCCTGATCTCCGTAAGGCATCCATCTGAACCGTGCCCTGTGGTTGGAAATGATCCTGTTAGTTATCATGAATACATTTCTTGAAGGGAATTTCACGCCAAAGCATCCCCAGTCGCTCGCAGACATTGTACGTCTTATCTCTTTCAGAAAATCTTTTGGTAAAACGCTGTCACAATGCAGGAAGAACAATATGTCTCCGTTCGAAGCAAATGCTCCGCTATTCATCTGGATACTTCTTCCCTTATCACTTTCTGATATACTGACACGGCATCCGGACTCATTGAAGTATTCTGCTATGAGTTTCCCGGCTTTATTCACAGTATCATCTGTACTGCCGCCATCTACTATAATGATCTCGCACTCATTTCTATATGGCAGGAGCTGCCCAAGCAGGTCCTCGATCCCGGATGATTCATTATACACAGGAATGATCACCGACACTGTTGCGTTGTCTGCTAAAAATCTCCCCGTATAAGACCTTCTGATAAAATCATCATCTCTCATCCTTCTGCGGAATCCGGCTATATCTTCCGGTACATCAATGTCTGAATACTCATCAACGCATCCGACATTGATACCGGCTTCCTCCATAGCTGTGATGGTTTCATTGAATACCGTATCTACACCGTAAATACGGATACTGAATGCTTCCGGTCTTACCTCCTTCATTCCTATCAGATAATATCCGCCGTCTTCAGTCGGGCCTATCACCACGTCGCAGGCATCCAGCATGGCAAATGCAGTATCTATGGTCTCCGCCTCAAGTTCAGGTATATCTGTTCCGATGAGAACAGCTTTGCCGTATCCGAGATCCAGCGCATCAGAGACAGCATTCTGCATCCTGATGCCGATATCAGCTCCTCTCTGCTCGATGTAGACCGTATTCCTGCCAAAAGTTTTGCGGAGGAACTCCGGTCCGTCAGAACCCCCGGTATAAGCCACAATAATATCTGCATCTACCGATTTCATTTCTTTTGAGATGTCTCTCAGCATGCAGCGATGGAGTTCCGCGCACTTTTCTGCACTGAAATACGGCATCAGCCTGGTCTTGGTCTTGCCTGGCTCGGGCTCTCTGGTAAAAATGATCAGAGCATTTCTATCGCGATTGACTTTTGCTCTCTTCAATCTGAACATCTGCTTTTGATAAGCTCCTCTGCATCATCCATTGCTTCAGCAATGACATCATCCATATCGTAGTACCGGTAGCATCCCAGACGGCCTCCGAAGGAGACTCGATCTTCCGCTTCAGCCAGAGCAAGATATCTGAGATATCTGTCCCGGCTGACTTCATCATTTACCGGATAGAATGCGATATCTCCCGGTTTCCATTCCGCAGGATAATCTCTGGTTATGATGGTAATATCTGTATCGCTGCTTTCCGGTGCAAAGTCTGTAAAATGTTTATGCTCTGTTATTCTGAGCCATGGGGTTTCCCGGTCCGTGTAGTTTACTACTGCCCTGTCCTGGAATTGATGAGTCGAGTCGAGACGTTCAGATTCGAATCTGAGGCCTCTGTATTCAAGCGGTCCGTAACAGTAACCATAAAACTCATCGATCTGTCCCGAGAAGACAACATGTCCGGCGACGTTATCCAGCATTTTCCTGTACTCAGCATCGAGATAGTCAATGCCTGTCTTAACGTCGATCCCATCCAGCATGCACGATATCATCTCTGTATATCCTTTTTCCGGGATGCCCTGATATCTGTCATCAAAATAATTATTATTGTATTCATATCTAACCGGGATCCTGCGTATGATAGAGGCCGGAAGCTCAGAGCATCGCTTCCCCCATTGCTTCTCCGTATACCCCTTGATCAGCTTATTATAAATATCTGTACCCACAAGACTGATCGCCTGTTCCTCAAGGTTGGCAGGCTGTCTTGATGCTTCCTCGCTTTCTTCAGATCCACCGAAGCCGGCCGCTATAATCTGTTCATATATGATCGCCCGGGCCTCATCAGGATCTGTAACACCCCACATCTCTCTGAAAGTGTTCATATTAAACGGAAGCGAATAAAACTCTCCGTGATAATTCGCACACGGCTGATTGATGAATTCATTGAACCGCGCAAAACGATTGACAAAATTCCATACGCTTTCGTTATCTGTGTGGAATATATGCGGTCCATATACGTGAACGCATATGCCATCAATAAATTCTGTATACACGTTTCCGGCTATATGCTCCCTTTTTTCCACAACAAGAACTCTGCACCCGCAGTCAGTCAGCAGGCGTGCAAGCGACGCTCCATACATCCCGGAGCCAACTATCAGAAAATCGTACTTTTGGCTTGCAGTCATCTGTTCTCCGATAATTCCACAGCTCTTTGCACAGCTGCTTTGATATGAGAACCTTTTCGCATGTCTGCTCCGACTCTCATTGCATTGGATCTCATTCGCTCATAATCTTCATCAGTTATTCCTGCTGTTTTGTCCGGGATCTCTGAAAGCCGGCTTACCATGATCCCGCATTTTTCTTCTTCGACAAAGTCAGCCATAGCGGATCGGTCCCAGACTATCACGGGCATTCCACTCGCCAGATATAGTGCTATCTTATGTGGATTGTTGAACAGCATGTATTCTCCGAAAGGCCCGTCACAGGTGTCCGCGGAAGTGCTGTCCCAGACCAGACCGAACGAGCCCTCCATTACATCCATAAGTTCCACAGGATTATAGACACCTCTGTACTGTACCATGTCATTTACCGGACCGTTATAATCCGGGCCGTACAGGTCTATGCGCAGACAGTCAGGTAAATGATACGCGAATACAGACTTATGCGGTGCGAGATTACTGGCAAGGACTACCGGACCGCTTCGGGTTATTCTCTTCCGGCAGGACTCCTCGTCCAGAGGATCATCTCTGAGATAATCCATGACACCGACACTGACGACTTTATCTCCATCAACTCCGATCGACTCGAGTCTGGTTTTCATTTTGTCATTATGCGCGATGATCACATCAGCCGTTCTGAAGAGAATGGATTCGATGTGCCTTGCAGCTGCTCTCTTGATGCGTCCGAATCTGTCATAATCCACCCAGAAGAATGTCTCCAGCTCGAACAGTATCACAATTATTTTACAGCCTCTCTTCCTTATTCGCCTGATAACGCTGCCGAATTGCATGAATTTCTCACTGTTCGGACTGTGTATGATGAGCGTATCACCCTTGCCGAGATGTTCAGTGCACCTGATCCACGCTCTGGAAAGTTTCCTTTCCTGCGTAATGCGCTCCAGAGCAAAATGCGGGCTGCCTGTTCTTACTGTCGGGATCCTGATACATTGAAACCCCATTCTCCGGAGCACTTCAAAATAGTCATCTCTGCCTTTGCCGTGAGATGTCCGGAGAGTATCATGATCCCAGTAATTAGTCTCTGTGTAGTAAACCATTCCGCCTCCAAAAGCACACCGTCAAGACCGCATACAAGCCGAAGAACAATACAGAAGATGCAGCAAGTCTTACAAACGGTCCTTCCGGTATCAGCTTGATCCAGCTTGCGGCTGCTGCAGCTGCAGCAGATGCTGCAAACGCCGCCGCCGACTGTTTAATATTAACATCTTTCAGCAGTAAAGCCATATCTTTTCTTGAAGCAGCGATCAGGCAGCACAATACGATCACCTCTGCAGTCAGGGTCGCGGCAGCTGCACCCGATGACGCATACCGGGGTATCAGTATAAGGTTAAGGATCAGATCAGTTACCGCACCTGCACCGGCTGCAGCTGTGACGGCTTTCTCCCTGTCTGACGGGATGAGCATCTGCATACCGATAATATTAGAGATGCCGATAAGGATAACTGAAGGCATTATGATCTGCATAGGTCTGATCGAACCGGTAAACCCGTCACCTGCCAGAAGCAGAATACTTTCTCTTGCAAACAGGATGAAATAAAAAGTTACAGGAAGTGATACCGTGATCACCATGTTCAACGTCTTCGCTAGCAGATCGTAAAAATCATCGATCCGGTTTTTCTCATAATAAAATGAGTTCCTCGGCAGAAGCACAGCGCTCACGGACGTGATAAGGCTGACGAGAACCAGTTTTATTTTGACTGAGACGCCATACATACCTGCCTCAGCATGTCCCTTGAACAAGTCAAGTATTGCCAGATCCAGACTTGTATATATAGTGGTTGCAGCTGCAAGAGCGAACAGCATCAGCATAGCAGGAATATGTCTTTTCAGATCATGTCTGCCAGCAGGTCTAAGATCAGCATACCTGTGAATACCGCAGAAATTCACAATGTTCGATGCAGCTGAAGCGAAAACAGTAAT
The DNA here is from genome assembly GCA_902786855.1 of uncultured Eubacteriales bacterium. GTDB lineage: Bacteria > Bacillota > Clostridia > Peptostreptococcales > Anaerovoracaceae > Crickella. The sequence goes on from CADAEH010000029.1 coordinate 8,637, forward strand.
GGCTCCGTAAACAATATAGTCATTCTCATTTCTCACCATCAGAAACATCGCTATGAGTGCAACCAGTTTAAAAAATACTGATCTGACTGTTATGTATACATACTTTTCAAGCGCTTTGTAAAGCCACTCCACACCGACAGCATTCAGGAGTATCGATGAACTCATGATCGTAAGGAGCAGCCGGTCGCTTTGAAGCGCAGGAACTGTGAAAAGAGCAACCGCAAACGCCATATATACAACAGCACACACTGCCAGATTGACTGCCATGATCTCACGTACTGTTCTTGAGAGTTCAGCGCGGTCATCTCTCACTTTAGCACATGCCCTGATCCCGTATACAGGGATCCCGAGCTCTGCAAATACAGCAAACAGTGATAAAACAGATGAGGCATTATACACGCGTCCCACACCTTCAGCCCCGAGTATCCTCGTCACATAAGGAAGTGTGATCAGCGGAAAAATGATCGAAGACAATGTGAGGAGTGCATTCATCATCATATTGATTTTCACAGGTGATAATCTGTTTTTCATGCTTAAGCTCCTGAGCCGTCTCCCTTTATTCTTCCCTTAGACTCATTTACAAGCAGTATAAGTATGAAGAAGGTAATGTACTGATACGGTATGACGATAAATGTAAATAGATAAGCAAACATTATAACAGATGCAAACAGCCTCAGATCTTTATTGCGTGCACTGTTAACTGCCGGGGAGACGAATGCATACACATAAGGAACTGCCAGATATAGCCCTCCCTGTGCCAGTATCTCCATCGGTGAATTACTGAATCCGGTGTCAAAGTTCCTCCATTCAGGCATAAACTGCTGCAGATATTCCAGACTCTCGAACCCCCCTCCGAAGAACGGATGGGCAAGCCAAGCATGATAACCAACCACGAAATCATTGAACCTGGTACCTGTTATTGGTGATCTCAGCTTATACACAGAAAGTGCAACGACAGTTACAGCCCCGGCTATGATCAATACCGCAGCTGCCACCTTTTTCACAACACTTACGGGTCCGCCTGAATACCATTTTATGACAAGCTGTGCAAAAGCCATTGCAACAAGGAAGCCATAGCATATGATCGAAAAGGTACTGAGTACTGCCAGTGTAAGAATACAGGTACTGATACGCCTGTGAATATACTGCCTGCTTTCAGTAATTTTCACGTGATCAAACATGTACCCTGCCAGCAGCGCGATCGAATATGCAGCTCCTGCCATAGGCCCTTCAACGAATATCCCGCAGTTGCGTACAGGGAATAATGCAAAATCCATCCACTGGGTCTCAAAATATATGCCCAGGAAAGAGTTGATCTTCGCATATTCTCCTGTAGCCGACCAATCCATGTAAGCTGTACCCGTACACGGTATGATCTTAAAAATCGATATCAGTATCCAGAAACAGATCGAGGCTCCGGCAATGATCACCATCAGCGTTCTGAAGCATCCGAGTATTCTGGCCGTGCATTCTTTTTTTCTGTCGCATAATGCCAGAACAAGCATCATCAGGACCGCACCCGCACACCTTATCACTCTGAGATAATTGACTGGATTCACCGCCAGGAAAACCGCAGTGTACACGGTCACGCCAATGCATATAAACACAAGCTTACGGCGGATGTTGCTGTCAGGGCTAAGTCCGTAATTCTCATCAATACAATGTAAAACGCACACTGCTAAAGCTGCCATCATGATGACCCACACTGTCCGGTTTACGATCATTCCGTAATCCTGAAGGTGCATATAGACTGTGCGGCATTGTATGATCATGCAGGCTGCTGCAAGGTATTCAGCTATTGAAATAAATGATGCCGGCTGCGGGTTTCCTGCAGTTTCCTTCAGTCTCGCTGATTCTGTTCTCAGCACTTTTCTGCACAGGATCCGGTATAAGATATTACCTGATTCGCGAACAGTCCTGACGAGCCTCGAAGTGTCTGTAATGCCATATATATACGGCCACCTCTCCGCCAGTTCGCGGTCCCAGTCGCGGAGGATCCCTCTGCATGAAGCCGGATCCTCCCGGATCATCACACCGACATATATCTCTCTGGTCATAGTGCTGAGCAGCTTATCTGTGATCAGCTTTCTGCTTCCGCTTATACATTCCTCTGTTCCGCCATCCTGTATGGATCCGGACGCAGCGGTCTTATCTGCAACATAGCTGTCATATATGCTGCAGACTCCGCGTGCAGCACGGACCTTGTCCTCCATATGGAGCCTTCGCCCTGCAATGCTCATACTCTGTCCGCTCACGCCTATGCTGTATCTGTAAACAGGCAAAGGATATCTCATCACATCAGAGGCGTACAGCTCTGCTGCCATGACATATTCATTATCCGTGTAAAAACAGTTTTCTGTCATCCGGACTCCGGCGGTACGGAGCACTTCTGTCCTCACGCACATTTCGAACATCATAAGTCCGTCAGACAGATTCGCTTCTTCAAGATTGACAGGCTCTGTCTGAAGGTCCATATGCCTGTCACACAGCTGTTCAGTTCGTTCCGTTGACTTGTCTGCTGCCCGGTCAACATATATAAACGGGCTTATGATGATGTCCGGATCATGTGATCCCTCTTCAATACAGCTTATCAGACCGTTCAGACCATCTGCGTCGAACTCATCATCACCATCCAGCAGCTTAAAGTAGAGGCCTCTTGCTTCATCGATCGCAGCATTGACCGTTGATCCGTATCCGCCATTGCTTTTGTGGATCACTCTTACTGAATCAGGATACACTGCGGAAAACCTATCCGCTATCTTCGCAGTTGAATCTGTCGATCCGTCATCTACGACAATGATGTCAAGCCTGTTCATGACCTCCGTATTACCCGCAAGTGAACTGAGAGTCCTCTCAAGCGAGGACTCAACATTATATGCAGCTATTGAGATCGTGATCAGCTTGTTCCTGCGATCCATTATCTGTATTCACCTCTGTATAGTCCTGTCAGCACCTCTGCTGTTTTCTCAGTACTGTATCCGCGTTCAGCAACAACATCGGCCTGTTCAGGATGACGGGAATGACTCTTCATCAGCTCAACTGCCCAGTGCTCTGCACTATCCGGAGGCAGGAAAATGACATTATCCGTCACGGCCGCTGCCTGTGGTATCGTATCTGATACGATGATCTCCAGACCTGCTGTCTGCGCCTCAATAGCTGCTATCGCAAGGCCCTCATATCTTGAAGGCATTGCCGCTACATCCATTGCCTGCAGATATGGCGTTACATCATCAACCGCTCCTGTGAATATGACTTCCTGTTCAAGGCCTGATTTCTTTGCTTTATTTTCAAGAACAATCCGGTCTTCTCCTTCCCCGACCAGAATCAGCCTGTATTCACCTGCATGTTTATTATGTGACTTTATATACTCAAGGGTATCTATCAGGAAAGCCTGGTTCTTCTGATATGTCAGTCTGCCGACAGAGCCAATGAGCACAGTATCATCGCTGAGTCCAAGTTGCGAACGCATTCTGTCTCTGAGATTTTCATTATATCTGAATCTGCTGATGTCGATCCCATTGTTGATGATTATAAGTCTGCTCTTGCAGATATCTGCCGGAAATCTCCATTCCCCCGCTTCCTTTGAGCACGCGCAGTATTCGCTCGGATAGCGGTGAAGGGAAAAAGCTGTCAGAGCTTTGCTCACTGAATGTTTCCACCCATGTTGTCCGGTGCAATGCGAGTGGACGATGATGCGAGGTATCCCCGCCTTGTGTGCAAGCCTTGCATACATTGCAAGCATTGAATTGCTTCCGGAATGGACATGTATCACATCATATTGATGACTGTGGAGAAATTGTCTTATCGGTCCTGCTTCGGTGTTCCGCATCTTTCCGGGAGCAAACCTGCAGTTCAGTGTAAATACTTCGCCTCCGCGTTCATTTACTTTGCGGACGACAGAATAATTGTCACAGTAATAAGGCGACAGCAGATCGATCTCCATATCGCTGCTGTCTATGTGTGGCAGAGCATTCATGACAAATGCTTCCTGCCCTCCGTATGATATTGGTTCCCCGAATGCTTCAAGGATCTTCATTATGCTCCTTTTCCATTATTCTTCGCTTCAACTGGCATAGCCCTGTCAATGGCCGGATGAAATCTGAGTCCTTCGGCAGTGCCTTTAAGGATGATCCCTGTCATGCGGCATTTTTCACTGAACCTTCTGCCGTTAGTCATTACCCTTGCAATATGCACTGCGAGTCTGACGGCTTCATAGCAGAACCCCTTTGTTCCTTCCCGTCGGTAGAGATATACATCATTGCGATAAAGATATCTGAATCTTCCTGCTCTTTGCTCATCTGCTGAGGATATATCTGCGCCGCTATTCATCTCACAATCATGTACCGCTATGCTTGAAGGAATGACCAGCCCTGGATATCTTAGAGATATTCTTCTGGTATATTCCCAGTCATCGGTCCATACGAAGAATTCTCTGATCGGAAGACCCACATCATAAATGACTTTTGACGGAATCAGCAGTGAAACGAAAGAAGCCATCGACACCTCTGCCGGAGAGCCTGATCCGGACAGCTTTTCAGCTGAAATATCTCTGAAGACAGTCTCTCTCTGTACATTCATTTCACACAGGCTGCCGTCCTTCCAGAGGACTCTGGATGAGAGAAATCCGTATTTGCCGCGATGCGTCCTGTCATATTTCAGGAGTTCTTCAAGTGCATCATCTGCCGGAACACAGTCATCATCCATCAGCCACACATAGTCATATCCTGCTTCGACCGCTTTCCTGATGCCATAGGCAAAACCTCCTGCTCCGCCACTATTGTAAAGCAGTCTTAAATAAACTATTCTGCGTGATCCGCCAATGCCTCCGGCCTTATCTGTCAGTCTGATGTCCGCATTCTCAGAATAGGCCCTGACCATCTCACCGGTTCCGTCAGTGCTGTTGTTATCCACTATTATTATGTCAGGAACCGCATTGCCCTTCTGACTGATAACTGCATCCATGCAATTCCGGAGCTTATCTCTGCGATTATATGTGACTATCACAGCTGCCACAGACATTATTTTGCTCCTTTCCCAAGGAATACAGCGGCGGGTGTTTTTACCAGGATGAGTGTATCAAGCAGGAGAGAAGCATTATCAGCATAGTAAAGTTCCAGTTCCTGCCGTCTCCCGGTCTGATAGGTTGCTTCATTTCTGCCGTTCACCTGCCAGTATCCTGTGATCCCCGGTCTGACAGACAGCAGCCTGTGCTGCTCATCTTCAGTATAGAATCCAAGCTCGCTCTCCATGATCGGACGCGGACCTACGAGACTCATATCGCCCTTGATTACATTGAACAGCTGCGGCAGTTCATCGAGAGAGTTGCGTCTCAGTTTACGCCCTATACTGGTGACTCTCGGATCATCGGTCAATTTATATTCCTGATAATATGCCTCCAGGTCATCATCATTCAGTGTTGCCTCCAGGTCTTCTGACCCTGTTTTCATGCTCCTGAACTTGTGCATACGAAAATGCCTGCCCGATTCTCCTACGCGATCATGTGAGAAAAACACAGGTCCGGGACTTTCGTTTCTGATACATATAGAAATGCCTGCCATCAACGGAGCTGCTATCCCGAGAAGCACTGTTGATGCGCTTACATCGAAAACTCTCTTAACAACTCTGTATGGCAGACGAACACTCATGATCACCCTCATATTCAATTTCTCTTAATAACAAACCGGGCAGTCATCAATGGCTGCCCGGAAGTCTGTATTACTGATTTTAGCCCTGTGTTGTTCCGGAATTGGATGGAGTCTCAGTTGTTGCCGGTGCTGCTGGTGCTGCTGGTGCAACAGGTGCCGGATCAACTACTGTTACAGTAACAGTAACTGTCTTGCTGCCTGCTTTATACTTCTTGCTGCCCGTTGTCTTGACACGGATCTTGACCTTGTAAGTTCCTGCTGCAAGTCCTGCCTTTACAGTGAGCTTGCCGTTCTTTTTGTTGATAGAGAATTTCTTTTTGTCCTTGTTGACCTTAACGATCTTGTAAGTCTTCTTGCCGCCGGCATTCTTCATCTCAAGGATCTGGCTCTTATTCAGAACTGTCTTCTGTCCGGCAGTAACAGTCGCAGGAACTGCTTTCACTTTAAGTTTTGCCTTTTTGACTGCTTTTTTCTTCACCGAGGACGAAGAACTGCTGCTTGAGCTGCTTGAGCTGCTTGAGCTGCTGGAACTGCTGGAGCTGCTGGAGCTACTGCTTGAGCTGCCATCAGACCCTACAGCGTAAACAGAAGCAGAGCCATCTCCATTATAGCCTAAAATTCCGAATCCACCCAGCACCAGTGCAAATACCAGTGTTGCAGAGAGGATCGCTGATAATATTTTTCCGGTTGATTTCTTCATGTCTGTACCCTCCATTGATGCCTAACATACATAATCATTCTACCTTTTCGGCAATCTGTTTGCAATAATTCCGAAAATGCTTGCAATCCACCTGCTATTGATAAAACCTATAATGCTAGCGTTCATTATAAGAAGCAGCCAGTCCCATCAGGATGAAGAAATAAGGTGCTGTATAAAACATAGCCACTCCGAACAGAGATGAGATCAGATATCCCATCGCGGCAGATGCTGCTATCACCCTGCCGGTATCAGAGCTGCCTGTACGCAGGCCTTTTACGATCGAAGATATACAGCCTGCGACATACAGGATCGCTGCAGGGATACCGAAGAACGCAGCATATGCAAGAGGTTCATTGTGAGGACTTGCTATCTCAACATAGTCGTACAGAGTCTCACTGATCCCTTCGCATCCGTATCCGAAGAAAGGTTCGTCAATTATATAATCTACCGTTATCTTCCACAATCTCCATCTTCCATGCCCGGCATATGTCGTATCCCCTCCACGCAGGATCTCACAGACTTCTTTGACGAGCAGGATCAGGTCATCGCGCAGGATACCATTCGCTATTATCAGAAAAATCGCTCCCGCCAGATAGAATACAGCCAGGATCAGTGCTCTGCGGGAATATTCACGATGCCGGATAACCGTATAGATGAAAATTATGACAACAGATGCGCCGACTGCTAAGAAGCATCCAGCGGTCCGGTTGACGCCGAGTGCAAACAGATTGAGAAGCATTGACACCAGGCCCGCTATCATTTCTGATACATTTCCGTAAATGAAATACCCTATGCTGATCATTATTGCTATCACCAGAAAATACGCATAATGATTATCGTGGAAGAAAATCGCGCTCGCCGGATTCTCACTTCCTATCGCCGGTATATCTTTAATAAACCAGTCATATATAAACACGCCTCCGATAAGATCTGCAGTCAGCATGAAATACATCAGAAAAGCGTTTTTAAGCCGTTTTGAAGCTATCCTGCGGCTGCAGCCCATGTATACTGCTATGTACACCATCAGGTCCACGACCCCGACATATCTGTAAGGAACACTGAACAGTGCCTCATGGGTAAAACCATTTATACAGGTTGAGACGAGCATGAGCAGTACAAAGCCTGCGAAAAAAACATCCGTCAGATCCGGCTTTTGCAGAAAACCAGACCTGCGGCCTGCGGCCTGCAGCAGCATCACAGCAGAACTGATCACCATGACCGTACGGCAGATCGCCGGATACAGATCATACTGCCGGTCTGCCATACCGGGAAATAAGATATCCGCGATCAGCATTGCTAAAGCAGCCAGGCAGAGCAAAATACCCGGCAGCACATACAACCACTCTCTTGTATCATTCTGCGGTCCGTCCGGTGATATTTCTGATGAAGCATGCTTCATTTCATACTGATCCATGGATTAGCCCTTATTTTACGCATAACCATTGCCGCGGCTTTGCGGGCAAGGTGCTCTTTTCCAATGAAAACATATGGTATCTCTAAGTATTCACAACCTTCCTTATCCAGCCATACATCCAGCAGCCGTTCAGCTACATAGCCATACAATCTTCTTTCATCAGGTTTAGTGTCCGGAGTTTCTTCTGTTATCCTCTTTTCAAGTTCAAACAGAATATCAAACAGCCAGCTGCAATAATCGTTCAGGAGTTCTCTTCGCATTATGAACATATTGAACCTGTGACCGGCCGTACCGGCCATCGTCCTGTCATATGCGTCAATATACTCGGGATGCCTCTCTATGATTATCCTTCTGGTCTCATCAAGAGCATAGGAACCATGAGAATGGGCAAACTGCAGATAATTGCTCTCAACATGGTATCTTCGCGGACGCGGCAGTATGATCTGATAATGTTCCATCAGTTCTGATATCTCGCCGATCCGGACCACATCAGAGAACATATCTCTGTTCTTTCTGAGCGGGCGCAGCACATCCAGTCGCCTTGCTCTGTGTTTTCCTGCAAAATATCTGCGATAATGACACAGACCGATATTATCTGCATCTGAGTTTTTCCACATCCAATAGAGTCCGGTCAGTTCACAGTACCTGTCATTTTTGTCAGATATGTTATCACCTGTATCGTCACGGATATATCCCGCAGTCTCTGCCTCAGACATGCCGGCAGAGCCCGCCATTACAGGCAGGTACAGCGCATCTTCACATATTCTGTATGGTCTGTGTGTCACTACGGCAATTTGGGGGTTCATCATAGGTATTGATGTCACTATCATCCTCCGCAGAGGATACGATATCCTTCACGTCTGTCGAAATCAGGTCAGTTGGTGATTTCCTTAATTATATCCGAATCAAAATCGAAAAACACATAATTATAGTCGCGAATCTATACAATAATCGATCAGCACACAACACAAAAGGGAGATCATGCGATCTCCCTTCTGATATCCATTGGATAGTTTGATCAACTGACGGTTTCCCGTTCCGTTACGGCAAGGTGCCCCAGGCCTATTTTACCTTAGCCTTCTTGCCTGCGTTCTTCTTTGTGAAGAATTTCTTATACTTCTTAACGAATTTCTTGTTCTCTTTCTTCTTGCCTACCTTGACCTGAACAGTCTTGATCTTCGATCCCTTGAGCGATCCCTTTACGGATGCCTTAGTGAGAGCTTTGCTCTTGACGATCATCTTGGTAGCCTTGGATCCCTTGAACGCATTTGCAGCTATCTTGCTGACATTTGCTCCGACAGTTACAGTCTTGATCTTCTTGCCTGTGAATGCTTTAGGTCCGATCGAAGTGACTGCGAGTGTCTGGCCATTGACAGCAACTGTTGCAGGAACTGTTACAGACTTCTTGTTAGGAGCCTTGACGTATTCTGCAGTCTTAGCGCTTGCCGAGGTAACTTTTACAGTGCTTCCATTGACTACTGCAGTCTGTCCATCTGTGATTGCCGGTTTCGATGCAGGTGTAGGTGTCGGTTCAGGTGCCTTTACCTCTGTGCATGCAATGCTGTATACGAAGTTCTTAGCATCTGTGAAATCTGCAGGCATTCTCTGTCCGCCTACTTCTGCTGCAGGATAACCGAATGTGTTGCATGTGCCCCATGCCTGTGGAGGATTGAAAGTGATATCACGGCCTCTGCTCAGGACGATCCTGTTTTCGTCAACAGTGCCCCAGAAGTATGCTTTCTTCTGAGCGAATGTTTCGCTATCCTTTGCTGCAGCGACCTCCTCAACGGTCATTCCCTTCTTGCTCTTGATTGCCTTCAGCGCATCTCCAGGATCAGCGAATACCCAGCCAGTGCCAGGGAGATAGAACTCAGCCCAGCAGTGCTGTCCGCCTGTAGCATCGTCGTTCATACGGATTCCGAACATCTCTCTTGCAGGGATTCCGTTAGCGCGGCAAAGTGCTACGAAAGTAGAGTTGAGGTCTGTGCAGTGTCCGCCTGCTCTTCCGAATTCATCGTAATCAGTCAGGATCTTGACAGTGTCACCATAGCCGCAGCCTTCTACCTTGAATTCTCTTGTTTCCCCACCTGCATTAGTAAGTGTTTCGCCGTTGTCGATTCTTTCGAGGTTAGCTGTTTCCCACTCATAGATGGCCTTAGCCTTGGAGAGAGTGTCATCATCAGCACCTTCAATGGCTATCTCTGCGTATTTCTGTACAACTTCAGCGTTCACCTTAACAAATTCTGATTCCTTAGTGATGTATTCCTTCACTGAATCAGGATATTCATCTGCAGCACCCTTATAACCAACGAGGTTGGTGTGGCCTGCTTCGTTTCTCTTAGCATCGAAAGAAAGTGTTGCTTTTCTGGCTGCCGGTTCAGCATCTGCCGCCCATTCAAGATAGAGCATCTTGTTGCCGTTTACAGACTCAGTTGTGAACTTGGCAACCTTTGCAGTCTTTGCTTCGAACTTTTCATTGCTGATTACCTGATAGTCCTCAGTCTGAGGTACAGGTACCCATACCTTTACGACTTTGCCCTTTTCATACTTGGACATGTCGATGGTAGTAGTCATTGTTCTGGATTTCTCAGCACCGAGCGTGCGAGGAATTGTCTTGGTTCCATCGATCGTAGAAGCTCCGCCGTTAAGGAATGTGACTGCATCCTTTCCAACGTTACCGAATCTGTTATAGAAGTAGTTCATGCCGCGTGCAGCTATCATATTACCGGAATAGCAGATAAGAACGATCCTGTTTCCATCAGCAACCTCATATGCTGCATCCAGTAAGTCTGCAGTTGAGCTGCCTTCTACTACAGGAGCATTTGCAACAGGAACGCTGATAGCTCCCGAGAAAGTGCTTCCATTGTAATTCGGGCTGCTTGGATCTCTGAGGTCGATGATATAATCTCCGTCTGCAAGAGCATCCACTCCCCAGCTCTTCCATTCGGTCTTGTCTGACTGCTGATTCATTGTAACAAAGTCAGGAACTTTATTAGCTGCATCATATCCATTATCACCGCCAATCAGGAAAGTTACCTTTTCTTTGGTCAGTCCCGAATGTGCATGATAGAGATAATCCATTGCACGTGCAGCATACTTATTTCCGGAGTAGCAGATCAGAACAACTCTGCCGGTTCCGGCAGCAGCAAGTGCTGCATCAAGTCCCTTGGCAGCATCACTGTTTGCAGCGATCTCATTTCCATCTGTAGGAACACTGACAGCTCCAGGGATATGAGCCTTAGCATAATCTGCAGCAGCTCTTACATCTACGATGTAGTCGTCATCTCCAAGCTCCTCAGTACCCCAGCTCTTCCATTCGGTCTTGTCAGACTTCTGGTTCATTTCGAAGAAATTCGGAACTTCTGCGTTTTCTTTAGTCAGTTCAATTACAAATGGAGAGGACTGTGAATACCCAGCACCATCAACGGTATGGATATATACCGAAGTGGTTCCGCCGAATACAACCGGTATGGTTTCCGAACCTACATATCCGTCAGCTGTTGCTTCCAGAACGTAATAAGCATCAGGATCCATGTCTTTTGTAAACAGCTCCTCCGCATCTGGCTCTGAATCATATTCGTATACCTTATCCGATGCTACCCAATCCAATGATCTGACATCATTTTCATTCTCTGCATCTGTCAATGTGACTGTCGCATCAGCGATCTCTGCATGCGAAGAGGCATCAACCACCTTAACATAAAGGTAAGTATCCCCTTCTGCTGCGTTGGCCTCAAAGCTGCCAAGCCATCCGAGTGATGTGAACACCATCGCGAAAGTCAGCAGCAAGGTCAACAGCCTGCTTGTAACTCTTGTCATACATTTCCTCCTTTTTATATAGATTCTTTCATGACATAGTGCATCATTTTACTACTAGATTTTAACAATTAACCAACTGCACAAAAAATTGAATACAACAATAGCGGCAAGCTCATTTATAGCCACAATCAATAAAGAAGTGCAGGACAGAGACCTCTCTGTTACCCGCACTCTTCTGATCTTATGCTGACTGTTTATTTGAATTTTGTAAGTACTCTGTTGACGTATGATTTTGAAGTATCAGCCCTTTCGTCCGTTCCGAGGATCTTCGTGACGATATGATCAATCCGGTCAAGTCCGCAGCGTCTGAACTGTCCTGTACAGGATGCACAGTAAGTGACAGCTCCGGAGGTCTGTTCCTTCAATTTCTGGGTGAACATATCTGCGAGATCGGGCTCATATGCTATCGCGCATCCGCCCAATCCGCAGCACTGCACACCTTCTGCAAATGTTATATTGCCTTTGATAAAGGGGCGGATCTCTTCGATCCATATTCGCTCTGTTCTGTCCGGACATGGTATGTAGAATACAAAATCGCCTTCCAGAGTATTTCCTATTCCGAGTTCAGAAAATTTACTGAATATACCTGTCACTTTGATCCCAAGTCTGTCGCCGAAAAAATCTCTGCAATTAGGGCATCCTGTTATGATTTCTGTAATTTTATTATCATTGAGGCGTTTTCTGATGTTTTGGATTATCCGTTCCTCGTCTTCAGCAAGACCAAGTTCGGCTATCGGCTTTCCGCAACATTCATATAATGTCCCGATGCCATGTTCTCTGAAGATCTTCACTATTTCAGCTGTAGTCTTAGGATACATCGAAGGGAAATTGCAGCCTGGGAAAAATACGCTCCCGCCGGTCGCATGCTTCCAGTTGCGATAGATGTAATCTCGTTTCTCTCTGATCAGACCTCTGTATTTTTTCTCTACCGCCTTTTTCTCCCCGGAAGCCACACGTTCACGCCTCAGGTCAAGTACTGCCTGCCTGCCATCAATATGCTCCGGACACACATCTGTACAGTATCCGCACAAAAAACAGTGATATGCAAGTTCTTTCAGTCTCTCAGTATCACCTATGTCGATTCCATACTTTGATAAAAACGCGCAATTGTCTCTGCAAATGCCGCAATGTGTGCAATTCTGGATATTAGTTCCACTCATGGTCTGTATCTTTCTTTCATCAAAAAGTCTGCAGGTCATTCAGCCTGCAGACTTTTCCTGTTTTGTTTACTTCAGTGCTGCTTCCCACTCAGCTTCTTTGAAGCCGACAAGGACATTATCTCCAAGGATAGCAAGCGGCCTCTTTACGAGCATGCCGTCTGTTGCAAGCAGAGTTATCATCTCTTCATCGCTCATGCCCGGGAGCTTGTCCTTCAGCTGCATATCTCTGTAGAGCATGCCGCTGGTATTGAAAAACTTTCTTGCAGGAAGACCGCTCGCTGCGATCCAGCCTGACAGTTCTTCGGCAGATGGATTCTCAAGCTTGATATCCCTGTAGTCATAGCCGATGCCGTTTTCATCGAGCCACTTCTGCGCCTTTCGGCATGTACCGCATTTTGGGTAACAAATAAGTAACATTGCAGCCTCCTAAATTGATATCTGTCATAAGGAATCTTCCCATCAGTGTACTCTGCACTCAGAAGGGTCCCCTTGTGACTAGCCCGGTGGCCACTGCATAGCACGCTTGCCAAGAATGTGTATATGCAGATGTTTAACTGTCTGCTGTCCGTCTTCTCCGGTGTTTATAACACATCTGTAACCGTTCTCAAGGCCTTCCTGTGCACAGACATCCTTGATCTTGAGCATCATGTGTGCCATGAGGTCAGCATGCTCGTCTGTCAGGTCGTCAAGAGAAGCTACATGGATCTTAGGCACCATAAGCATATGTACCGGAGCCTGAGGTGCTGCATCACGGAAAACTGCGATCTTCTCATCCTCATAGACCATGTCTGTAGGGATCTCGCCGTTAGCCAGTTTGCAGAAAATACAATCGTTCATGTCCGATATCCTCCTTTTCAGTTTTACATATATACGCTGGATAAATCCCCGTATTCTGTTCATCTTTATTATACTCCATCAGATGTCCTGTGTTCCAGTTGATTGAGCACTCCCTTACAGCCGTCGAGGTATGTCTCTGTCAGCACTACGCTGCAAAATGCGCCTATCATGTCATCGTCATCTGTTCTGTCCGGCACCATTATGTAGGCACGAATATAATTCCCTGTAAAACCAGTCAGATAGTCGCCCCGGCGCTCTTCGATCAGAACTGTGTGCTCCATCCCGATGTTCTTCCTGCGAAACTCTTCAGCTATCTCGTTACCGGCTTTTTCCAGCTCGAATGATCTGCGGATCTTGAGGTCACCGGGCACTGCATCAGGAAGCGATGCGCCGGCTGTACCTTTTCTCGGAGAATACCTGAAAACATGTATCTTGCCGAACTCGCTTCGCTTTGCAATATCCATCGTATCTTCAAAATCCTCATCTGTCTCACCCGGGAACCCTACAATGATGTCCGTAGTTATCCCGAAAACAGGATCGTAGTCGCGGATGGCCTTAACAATATCCATATAATCATCGCGGGTATAATGACGGTTCATGGACCTGAGAATATGATCGCTTCCGGCCTGCACTGACAGATGCAAATGATGACAGAGTCGCCTGAATCTTATGATCTTCTCTACATGCTCTTTGTCAACAACAGTAGGTTCAAGTGAACTGAGCCTTATACGAAAGTCCCCGTCCATAGCATCGAGCCTGGCGAGAAGATCCGCCAGTTCGCAGCCAAACCCCGGCTCTGTACCATACAGGGCTGTATTGATACCGGTGAGCACGATCTCCCTGACGCCGGAATCCAGGAGCATTGTCGCTTCATTTACTATCTCTTCAGGAGGTCTGCTCCTCACCGGTCCGCGCGCGTAAGGTATCAGGCAGTACGCGCAGAATCTGTCACAACCCTCCTGTATCTTGATATAGGCTCTGGTCATGCCCGGCTCGCTCGAAGTCACCAGTCCCATGTCCTCATATTCCGTCAGTTCAGACCTCTGCAGCACATGCACCTCAGTACCTTTATTATCAGGATCGGCACCTTTACTGCCGAGCTTATCCATAACTATTTCGCAGATCATAGACTTCTGTCCGTTGCCGATGACAAGATCTACCTCAGGCATCGATGCAACTTCTTCAGGTTCGACCTGAGCATAGCAACCTGTTACCACTATCAGAGCATCAGGATTTACTTTCTTCATCCTGCGGATATATTGTCTGGACTTCCTGTCTGCGATGTTGGTCACCGTGCAAGTATTTATGATGTATACATCAGCCGGCTCATCTTCACCGGCGGAAACCGCACCACGGGAAACGAAGGCCTCTCTCATGGCCTCCGTCTCGTAGTGATTGACTTTACATCCTAATGTGTGAAAAGCTACTCTCATAGAAACTCCAGATGCCGGACAACTCTGCTGTCACGGTACGTGCACTGTTTAGTGTGTGCTCCCGATAATAATAACATGAAAGTGCACTCCGTGTCTTAATCTTAAAGATACATATCTGTATGATCAACATTGGCCTTCGGCAATATGTCGTATCTTGTCGTATCCTATTGAATGCTCTATGAGTAAAATGTGCCGGTCTGTCATTCATCAGGATGTGCTGAATGGATTCAGTATGCACCACCTCCTGCCGCTTCCATAAAAGGTAAGTCGGTTTCATCTGACATGTCATCAGAAATATCAAGTTGCAGCCTCTGAGCCAGGATCTTAGTCAGTTTTACCGCCTCTCTTTCATACAAAGTGATGCCTCTTGACATCCTCTCATGCTCAGGGTCCCAGTCCCTGATATCGATCTTGGGTGGCTTGCCGTTCCATGCAACGATGTTTACCTCGCGGTTCCATCCAGTCTTGTGTCTGTCGAGAACACCAAGCTGCTCGATCAGCTGGAATTCGATTTCCGGATTCTGTTTGTTCAAAATAGCCATATTGTCCATCCTTTCTGCTGCAGTAAATAGTAGATTTTGGTTATATAGATCAGTAGAGAATAGATAAAAATCACTGCAGTCTTTTTGGCGTGTACAGATGCTACACCAAAACAAAAAATCTGTCGAACCGACTTTGCATGGTATCCTGCAATCCATGCATGATGTTCAA
The DNA here is from genome assembly GCA_902786855.1 of uncultured Eubacteriales bacterium. Classification (GTDB taxonomy): domain Bacteria; phylum Bacillota; class Clostridia; order Peptostreptococcales; family Anaerovoracaceae; genus Crickella. The sequence continues at coordinate 24,356 of CADAEH010000029.1, forward strand.
AAAAACATAAAAAGTACAATCTCCATCGCAATTTCAGAGCAAAACAAAAGAGCGCCGCATCTCTGCAGCGCCCCTTATAGTTGACTTGAAATTATTCAATAATTTCTGTAACAACGCCGGATCCTACTGTTCTGCCGC
>CADAEH010000030.1 GCA_902786855.1 uncultured Eubacteriales bacterium
TGCCGTTCATGTCATCTCCGATTGTGTGACCAGCTATGACTTAAAGAAGATGCCGGAAATGCTTGCCTACTACACGGACAAGGGCTGTGAAGTCAAGAATCTTGCAGTTTTTATGGGGGTGAAATAATGCGTATCTATGTTGATTTTGACGATTGCCTGTGCGAGACAGGAAGGGCCTTTTCAAAGCTTGTGCTGGAAATGTTCAATAAGCATGTTCCTTATGACCAGATTCATTATTTTGAACTGGACAGGTCTTTTGGTCTGGATGCGGAACAATACGAGCAGTTAATGCTTCGGGGGCACGAGCCGGAGATACTATTGTCGTTTGATGCGACGCCGGGAGCTGCGGAGACCATAAACGAATGGATTTCCTGCGGGCACGAAGTATCGATCATTACCGGCCGCCCATCAAGCGTTTATGAGCCATCCCGTATATGGCTGGATGAGCATGGACTTAAGAACGCCGGACTGTACTGTCTCAATAAATATGGAAGGGATCACTTTATCAAAAACAGTAATAGCACTCTTGAACTTGAAGACTATTACAGGATGAAGTTTGATTACGCAGTTGAGGATTCTCCAAAAGCGTTCAGATTTTTCGAACATCTGCCGGAACTTAAGGTCCTGGTGTTTGACAGACCATGGAACAGAGAATGTGCTTTTCCAAATGGAAACTATCAAAGATGCGCCGACTGGGAGAGCATTCGCAAGATTGTTACAGGTGAGTGAGAATCGGGAAGGATCTAGTTATTAAGATAACCAACTGGAATTTTGTACTAGTTTAAAAACAATCATGCCGAGGCCGGGAAATCGGCCTTGTTTTTGTATCTGTATTTATAGATAGGTGAAATCTTTTTATGAGGTGAGCTAATCATGAGAACGACAGAGGAACGGATAGAGCTGATGCATATGCAGGCAAAGGCTATGGAGCGAGGTCTGGCAAAACGCCGGCTGGCAGGTCTTGGCAGTGTTTCAGTGTTTCTGGCAGCTGTTTTGCTGACTGTGATATACCAGTTAAACGGTCTTGCTGTAAGCATAAGTGATGATTCTACCGGTTCGTCATTGCTCAGCGAGAATGCCGGAGGTTATGTGCTTGCAGCAGTGATAGCATTTTTCATCGGTGTCATTATCACGTCATTGATATTCAGGTACAGGAACAAGGGGTAACTAAGATGGATGCTAAAACGAAAACGATCATACTTAAACAAGGCTCGAAATACAATCCAGGAGACAATTTTCTTGTTGAAAAGGATCATACACTGACTGCGGAATGGAAAAAGAACAAGACTTCGGATCCTGATGATCCAGACGATCCGAACAACCCGAATAATAATGGCGGCACAAGCACAGGCGACGACAGTAAAATCCTGATATGGACTATGCTGATGACACTTTCGCTGATTGGTCTGACAGTAACAGCTTTAGCAAGACGTAAACATAACAGATAGAAGAATGAGGAAAGAAAAATGAGTAAAAAACATAGAAGACTCTTAATTAGTCTGTTAGCTACGATGGTTTTTTTTGCGGGATGCATCGAATGTTCCTACGCAGAGGAGGATCTTTCGGAAGATACGCCGACAAGCGGTGCTGCCGGATTCGGATTTACCCTTGAACGGCATAGTTTAAGTCATCAGGAAGGTTTTTTCTGGGGCGTTACGGATGATACGGATGACAGTACCTATTCTTCGCTGATGGCAGAATGCTCCTGGCAGGATGGAAACAAGGCATGCTGGTACCATTATGCGCCGACGATATATCTGTTTGTCGGGGCTGCGGAGTATGACGGAAATCGCCACGGGGCAACACTGAAGTGGAGATGGGATAATCAGGCCGCACCGGACCAGGACTTCCATACAATCAATGGGAACTCCGATTATCCGGATCCCGATCGGCTCCCCGGCGTCAGGGTGTGGAATACCGGATACGATGGAGAAACTCTGGCAGGAGAGCGCTATATCAAAAAAGATGCTCCGATATTGCCGGGGAAATATGAGGCAGAGGCGCTGGTTTCGTTTGAAAGCCTGGGAGATCCGGACACCCATCAGCTGGTGTCTCCGCATTATGATATCAAGCCAAAGGAGCTCACGCTGAACTGGAGTGGGGATACGGAGTTTCCTTATGATGGACAGGCTCATGCGCCGACCGTGGAATTACCGACAGGTCAGATCGTCGGAAATGATGTCGTAAGCGTCACGAGAACGACAGAAAAAGCGGTAGGAGCTCATACAGCAAAAGCAACCCTGACAGGGAAGGACAGCTGGAAGTACACCATCGCAGATGCATCACAAACGAAGGACTATATCATTACCAGTCCGTACGATGTGCAGTTCGACTCTAATGTGCCGGCAAATGCATCGACGACATGCTCTGGAAGCATGGAGAACCAACATTTCGAATATAATGAAGAGAAGGCGCTCAATAAGAACGCTTACGCCCTGCCGGGATACGAGTTCAATGGCTGGAACACGAAGGCAGATGGTTCAGGGACAGCCTACCCTGATAAGGCCGAGGTACAGAACCTGTCAGATAACGGCGGCGCGGTGATCCTCTACGCCCAGTGGAGAGAGAAGCCGTACACGATAGAATACTGGTCGGATGATGTGGGAAGCCAGAAGCACATTCAGACGGGATACTTTGACCAGTCGGGCAAGCTCGATGTGTACTCGGACAGCGCCTTCGGCTGGGATTCCGGCGGGAAGACGCTGCATGGATGGTCCGGACTCGGACTCGGATCCTTCTACGAGGACGGCGATGACTTCTGCAACCTGTGCGGCGCGCCCGATGCGGATGGAAACTTGGCCGACCTGGTCATAGTCGCCGATTGGGTGCAGAACGGGCAGATTGTTGTTACCGTGACGAAGGACGGCGCACCGCAGAAAGGTCTGGAGGATTACTTCGTTCTGGCGCAGGACAGCGCGATGTTCACGGTCACGGCTGTGTATGCTAACGGCAAGTATGTATTCGACCCGTCGCAAGCGGTTGCCCCGGGAGGTCAAGTCGGCCAACTTCCGGAGGGCGAGTACGATATCCAGTTCGATGCGCCCGACTATCCGCTGGCCTCCGCTCACATCACATACGGAGGGGAGCACGCGGTCAGCGTTGTGTTTGACTACTACACCGTCAGTCTGGCAAAGGATCCTGCCTACGCCGATTTTCACAGTATTGAAATCGCCGGTGGTAAGCCGGTTGCAGGCGCGTCCAATACAGTGGTTGCTCTCGACGGGGACACGCTGAACATAAAGACGACTGTCGAAGAGAGCTGCCAGTTCGATGGATATACCGCCACAGGTGTGGAACCAAGATGGGAGAGCGGAGATCCGTTTAAGGCGAGCCAGTCGATTGAGGTGCAGGGCAGAGCGGACATCATGGCTCACATCAAAGCAGCGCCTGCTACCAGACCGACAATCAGTGGCATTACCAATCTGACCGGTGATAATGCACTGACCTATGGTTATGCTGAAAATGATGGCCGGATCAGTGTGACAGCCAGTGCGGCAACAGATACAACATATAAAGACCTGACTTACCAGTGGTATTCCTGTAACAGTGACGGCAGCGGCGCGAAGGCGATAGACACAGCGGATGAGCCTGCTGCAGCAACAAAGGACTATGTGATTCCAACAGGAAAAACTGCAGGCAACTATTATTACTACTGCAAAGTCACCGCAACCCGTCTGGACAATGACCAGACAGCATCAGCGGATAGCGGTGTGGCAACCGTGTCAGTAAAGAAGCAGGAACTGACCATCATAGCCAAAGACCAAACCTATGTATATAACGGTCAGACTCAGGGTGAGGGCGATACAGTCTATGAGGATCCGGCGCAGATCGCCGAAAAGATCACAGTCGAAGGACTGCAGGGCAGTGATACCCTGACCAGCATCACCATCGACGGGCAGGGGCAGGAAATCGGTGAGTATGATCTCATACCTTCCAATGCCGCGATAGGCGAAGCGACCGGCAACTACAAGATCAGCTATGTTAACGGCACACTTACGATCACTCAGCCGGTATCCTTCTATACTGTGACCTTCGTGGATGGTCAGGGGAAAACACTGAAGACAGAGAAAGTCGAAAGCGGAAAAGCTGCAACAGCTCCGGCAGATCCAAAGAGAGACGGATATACGTTTACGGGCTGGGACAAGGACTTCAGCAAAGTGACTGCGGATATGACAGTGACCGCACAGTGGAAGAAAAACGCAGCACCTGAGCCGACTGTCAGAGGAATCCTTATGACCAGGATAAAGGCCAAGGGCAAGAAGAGCCTGACGATCTCATGGAATGAAGTCGACGGAGCAGATGGCTACGATATCTTCTTTGCAAGATGCAAGCATGGCAAGAAAAAGCCTGCTATGAAGAAGGTCGGGACGATACAGGGCAGTAAAGTCCTTAAATGGACGAAAAAAGGTCTCAAGGGTAAGACCGCATACAAGGCAGAGGTCAGGGCTTATGTCAAGAAAGGCGGCAAGAAGGAATATATCAGCACCAGCCCGATTGTCCATGCCTATACATCAGGCAGTACGAAACACTATACCAATGCAAAGAGCGTTACGGTCAGGGAGACAAGTGTTTCACTCAAGGAAGGTCAGATATATAAGATCAAAGCCAAAGTCAATAAGCTCAAGAAGGGCAAAAAGCTCATGCCAGCGAGCCACGCAGCAAAACTGCGTTATTTGAGCAGTGATACAAAGGTGGCGACTGTGAGCAGTTCCGGCAAGATCACAGCAAAGAGTAAAGGTAAGTGCTATGTCTATGCCTACGCTGTAAACGGCGCATATAAGAAAGTCAAAGTCATAATCAAATAAATGGAACAAAGTCCGGAACAGTCTGTAAAACTACCTTGACAACAGGTCGTTTCAACAGCTGTTCCGGTTGTTTTTTCATGAATAGTTCGCTCAAAACGTTGAAAAGAACGGTGCGAGCATCCAGATGGGAATTGCTCAGGGCATCGCTACGACCTTTGCAGGAATATTTTTTATAGCTGTATATCTCAGGACCGGAAACATACTGATTCCGATTTTCATGCACGGCATATTTGACTACATGTGCTTTGTAACGGACCCATTCGATTCTGTTTGATGAAGTGTTTGGGTGCGATATAGCGGTTTGATATATTCACGTTTTTTGTGCTTCTGAAGCGGGCGATCATAGATGTCCGCTTTTATGATGTCTTCCGACAAAAGAAAAACCTCCGATTTCTCGGAGGTCTGTGGTGGATGATCAACGGCACGGCAGTCGCGAGGACAAGTCTCGAACGGGCTCGAATTGCGTATGCTTTTTTCGACGAAATGCTGTAAGGGTTGAAAAGAAAGGAGTTGGCATCGTCTAAGGATGCGATATTGCTGAAATATACCCCAAATCGCCGTTTCGTATCCGGAAAAACCGCATCCCATACATTCCTCATACTTTCCTCAAAAATATATGTCTTCAGCTTTTTACAATAGCCCTGAAAGGGCAGGTAGAAAAACAATTACCGCATTTTATGCAATGAGCCTGATCGATAACAGCAACAGGCTCATCTTCAGAAAGGAGGATCGCGCTGCGGGGACAGCTTTCAATACATGTCCCGCACTTTGTACATTCTGTAGTGATATAGTAACCTTCCACAGACAGCTCAGCACCGCCAAGTGAAAATTCATGATGCTCGATATTACCGCCACCCATATTGAACCACTCACCGGTTCCCTCATAGATCTGAAACACTGTTAGTGCCTGACGGGATTCCTCCGTTGGGTATATTTCATTCATATAAGGATTTTTCCTGAAAAGATCAGGAAGCCTGTCAGGACCTAGTTCTCTTGCACATCCCTTCAGGGATACTGCAAGAGTGTTCATGGTGTCAGAGCCCTTCATGAGAGTGATCGCAAGATGCCCGTCAGCTGTCAGACGGTCGTACAGACTTTTACCTTTTGCGGTCAGAAAGTACAGACCTGTCTCGTCCCAGTCCATTATATCGATAGCGCATGTAACAGGATGACCTTCAGCATCTACTGTGGCCATTACAGAGGTATGCAGCTCCTCAACGATCTGCTTAAGATAATCTCTGGTTTCCATTTCAACTCCGGTTCTTTGATCATTAAGCTCTTTTCACCTGTCTTCTCTGATAGTGAAGTATAGGTGAGAGCGGCTTATATATGAGCATTGCGAAAAGTGATATAACAAGACCCTTGAAGATATTGCCCGGAAGAGCGTTATACAGGCATACATCGAATTTGGTCTTGATGAACGGCAGGATCGCGCCGAAGGCTGCAATGACCTCATCGATAGGCATGAACATCTCATACATCGGCAGCAGCACGAAGTAGTTGAGCAAGGCTGCAGCGACTCCGATCGAGAGACTTCCTGCCAGGCAGCCATACAGTGCGCCTTTCTTAGTCTTGTTCTTCTGATATATGATACCCGCCGGAATGACAAAGGCACAGCCCATAAGGCAGTTAGCGAGCTCACCGATACCGCCTGTGGCTGAAGACATAGCCTGCAGCAGATTCTTGATGATCTCTACGATCACACCTGCAACAGGACCGATGGCAAAGGCAGCAAGTACTGCCGGAAGATCCGACAGATCCATCATGGCGAATGGCGGAGAGAGAGGCATCGGTATCTCGATGAATGCCAGCAGAAACGCCACGGCAGACAGCATAGCTATTACAGCAAGGTTCTCAGTTGTTAAACGATTCTTCATAATAAAATCCTCCTGATGCTTAATGATCCGTAGGATGTAACGGATGCATAACCAGGGCGGAGGAGAGAAAAAGCCCTGACTGCAGCAGTCAGGGCAATTGATCTTTAATATAGGTCTAAGATCTTCTCCCATCCGGACTGTAACCGTTGGTACCGGAATCACACCGGTTCATGCTCTGCCAAAAGGCATCGCTCGCGGACTGTACCGCCAGTGAGGAATTTCACCTCGCCCTGAAGATATTTTTCATTGCAATTATTCTAACTCTCACATGTAAATTGGTCAATAGATACACGAAAAACTGCAAGGATCCACAATAGAATAGCAAAATGTGAGAATTCAGGAAAATCACCGGCCGAATCGCCGGTCTTTTTTAACGGCAAAAATAGCAAGATACCACAATAGCATACTCAACTATGTGGAATATTCCGCAAATTATATAAATGGTAAAGTTTAACTATCAGAAAAGGGTAAGCCGGATAAACAATCCCGGATGCTCAACAGATAAAGAAAGTGATTTATGAATTAAAGGAGGAGCATTATGTTAGATCATGTATTCAGTCCAATCACGATCAACGGAATGGAAATCAAGAACAGAATGGTCGTTACTCCAATGGTAACAGACTACTGTAATGAAGACGGTACAGCTACAGAGAAGTGGCTTGCTTATCACGAGGAGAAAGCAAAGGGCGGTTTTGGTCTCATCATAACTGAGGACTATAACATTGCACCTAATGGTCACGGATTCAAGGCAACAGCAGGATTCTGGAACGATGATCAGATCGCAAGCCACAGTGCTCTTCCGCCAAGAGTACATAAGCATGGCGCAAAGATCCTGGCTCAGATCTATCACTGCGGCAGACAGACCAACACAGGCGCTATTCCTGGGCAGATTGCAAGATCATCATCAAGGATCGCCTGCCCGTTCAGTGATATGATGCCTGAACCTTTCACAACAGAAGAAGTAAAGGAAGTTGTTCAGCAGTTCGGAGATGCTGCCCTCAGAGCCAAGAAGGCAGGATTTGACGGTGTTCAGATCCACGCAGCACACGGTTATCTGATCACACAGTTCTTCTCACCATATTCAAACAAGAGGCTTGATGAGTACGGCGGGAATTTCTGGAACAGGACAAGATTCTGCAGAGAGATCATCCAGAACATCAGAAAGAAGTGCGGTAAGGACTTCGTTATAGATATCAGACTTTCCGGCAGTGAATTTGTTGAAGGCGGCCTCACTATCGAGGACACCAAGGTCATCGCAAGAATGGTCGAGGAAGCAGGCGTAGATATGATCCATGTTTCGCTGGGCAACTACCTGACATTCGACTGGAACATCCCGAGCGGATACCGCGAACATGCTTTGATCGCTGAGCACGGCAGAGCAGTCAAAGAAGTAGTAAATGTTCCTGTAACAGTCGTAGGACGCATCAACGATCCATGGCTGGCAGATACAGTTATCGCATCCGGTCAGGCAGATCTTGTAGGTATGGGACGTGCGTCACTCGCTGACCCATGGATGCCAAACAAAGCAAAGGAAGGCAAGTTCGAGGACATCAGACGCTGCTTCGGCTGCGACGTAGGATGCATCGGCGTTCTCCTGACAGATCAGCCGATCACATGTGTCCTGAACCCTGAACTCGGACATGAATATGAAGGCGGAGTCAAGGAAGCTGACGTCAAGAAGAATATCGTTATAGTCGGTGCAGGCCCGGGCGGACTTGAAGCGGCGATCTATGCAGCTAAGAGAGGCCACAAAGTAACTGTATTTGAAAAAGAAGATCATAACGGCGGACAGTTCCTGTATGCATCGATCTCTCCGGGCAAGGGTGAAATCACTGACTTCCTCGTATGGCAGACTACTCAGTGCGCTAAGCTCGGTGTAGAGATCAGATACAATACTGAGGCTACTGTAGAAAATATCCTCGCACTTGAGCCGGATCACGTCATCCTTGCAACAGGTGCAACCAATAAGAGACCTCCGATTCCTGGACTTAAAGACGATCCAAGAGTTGTGGATCCTGGAGATGTGCTGACAGGAAAAGTATGGTACGGAAACAAAATCGTTGTTATCGGCGGTGCTCTCGTAGGCTCTGAGACAGCTCACTTCCTGGCACAGGAACTGAGAGATGTCAGTGTAGTCGAGATGAGAGGGGAGATATCAATAGACGCAGTATTCCCTGTTAAGTGTGACATCAATGGATATCTTGACAAGTGGGGTGTTCACAAGTATGTCAATACTGCTGTCAAGGAAATCACTGAGGAAGGCGTTGTTATTGAGGATGCTCAGGGTAATGTCAAGACACTGCCATGCGATCAGATCGTGGTAGCAACTGGCCGTGATCCTTTCAAACCACTCGAGGCTCCTCTCAAAGAGGCCGGAGTAGCATGCAGTGTGATCGGAGATGCCAATGGTCACAAGGAAGCTGCTGATGCTATCAGAGAAGCATTCCTGCTCTGCAGAGATCTGTAATAGTTAACCAACGCAAAGTTGTCTGCCTGTTTTGCGGGGCAGGCAGACAACTCATACAAACCTATTTTACAAGAAGGAGGAAAGTTTATGGCTAATAAGATAAAAGCTAAAGAAATCTATCGTGTAGGAATCGTTGTTAAAGACGCAGAAGCTGTTGCCGCTCAGTATGACAAGTATTTTGAGATAGATCAGAGCAAAAAGATGATCATCGATACAAGCCAGAGTGAACATGAACTATTCCTATTTAATGGTGAAAGATGTGATTTCGATATGAAACTGATTATCTTCCCTCTTGGCGGGGTCGAAATCGAACTGATCGAGCCACTTGATGAGAATGGGCCATATGCAGAATTCTTAAGGGAAACAGGCGGTGGAATGCATCATCTCAACATTGAGGTAGATGACAATGAGAACTTCATTGATGTTGCAGAAGAACTGAACTCTCCATTCCTTACAGGCGGATATCTGCCGGGACTCGGATGGAAGTATTATGACATGACTAAAGATTTTGCAGTTATATATGAGATATGCCAGGAAGAGAGATTCAAAGGTGTCTGAAAAGGAGGAAAACAATGAGAGGAATTAAAGGTAAAGCGGCGCTTGTAACAGGCGGATCAAGAGGCATCGGAAAAGCTGTCGTTGAGAGACTGCTTGAAGAAGGAGCGAGAGGAGTCGTATTTGTAGGAAGAAATCCTAAGGCAGGAGAGGCTACACTTACAGAAATGAAGGAAAAGTTCCCAGAGGCAACGATCGCTTTTATCGAAGCGGATATGTTCCTTCCGGAAACACCTGCAAGAGTGGTTGACGAAGCTGCTGCAATTCTTGGTGATATTGACTATCTGGTTAATAATGCATTTCCGTTCAACCGTGGTGATGAGACCACGACTCATGAGCAGTGGCTTAATAGTATGCAGGCAGGTCCTATGGCATATGCCGGCATGATGAGAGAGTGGGCTCGCGTACACGGGAAAGATAAACCGGGTGCAGTAACTATGACATCAAGTATTTCTGACGGAATGGCTCAGATAGCAAGTTGGCCATATAACACTGCGAAGGGAGCAGTCAAGCAGCTTACAAGATGTGCTGCAATGGATCTGGCACCAAATATCCGTGTCAATGCAGTTGCTCCTACATGGACAAGAACTGACGAGATCCGTCATGCGTGTCCGGGAGACGATTGGGCAAATATGCCTGAAGCATGGAATAATTATCATTTCCTCAGGCGGCTTGCCAATCCGGAAGAAATAGCTGCTGCGCATGTCTTCCTTCTGTCCGATGATGCTTCCGCAATCACAGGACATGACCTGTACGTTGACTGCGGATACATGGCAATGGGACCTGAAGGCCTTGGTGAAGATTCAAACTACGCCGGAACGATGTAAAAACGCACAACAATCCAACTCTATATAGAATAATGAAGCTGCAACCAATGGGTGCAGCTTCTGTTATTTTTTGGTGTTATTTGTTTACTGTATGTTAATAACAAGCTAGCGAACTTGCCGACGCACATTCTGGTAATAGTGTCTTGTTTCTGCGGGAGTACTGCCGGTGTATTTCTTGAATACAGAATAGAAATACTGAAGGTTAGGGTAGCCGCAGTCAGCGGCTATTTCCTTGATCGGATCATCACTGAAGACAAGCCGTTGCTGTGCTTCTCCCAGCTTGCGGTTCAGTATGTACTGGTTCACTGTACATCCGAATTCCTGCTTGAACTTGTGAGACAGATGATAAGTGCTGACGTAAAACTGCCGGGCCAGAGTTTCGAGACTCATTGTCTCACCAACATGCGTATCGATGTAATTGAGTACGCCTTCAACGAGTTCGCTATGAGGAGTGTGGTCTGAGACCTCTACTGCATTCGAAATAAGCATATTGATCAGCGAGATCTCATTTTCTATCGCCTGCTTTGTCAGATCAGATGCTTTTGAAGCCTGGTCTGAGCTTAAATTATACAGATATGCAGTCATGGCACGCAGATAATCAAATGCACTACCGGTCTGAATGACTGGACTTATTGAATCCGGTACTAACGTATCCGGATCCATTCCGGGATTCATGACACCGGATATTCCTATGCAGTATTGCTCAAATCCATCTTCTGCAGACGATTTTTCTGAATGAAGAGTTCCGGCATTTTTGACAACGAGGTCTCCTGAATTCAGTGTATATTTTACATGATCGATCTCAAAGGAGGCTTTACCTGAGACAACTAAAGATATTTCAAGATGGTTGCTGTGATTGTGCAGCGGGAATTTCCATGGATCTGATCCTGGCTTGACGACAATGTGATGAAGTGAGACTACTTCAAGCGTATTATTTTCGTCAACGTAACGCTTTATCGGAGCTTTCATCTTTTCCTCTTTCTCCTGTTTCTATCAGAGGGTGGCTCGTAATTTAATGTTAACATAAAAAAACGAAAAAGTTAAAATAAAGGCAAGATATGAGAATAATTCGACTTTTTATGGTGTCAAAGGCTTATATATGCAGCAATATATGAGAATTGATGGATGTAATAGTCGTTATTACAATGGAGCTGTAAAAACAGGGATAAGGAGTAAAATATATGGATTTCATGGATATTTCCAAAATGAGAATAACCACAAGACAGTTCGACAGTAAGTCTGTGGAGAAAGAAAAGATCGATAAGATCCTGGAGGCTGGGAGATGGGCACCGACAGCGATGGATGCGCAGCCGCAGAGAATCCTTGTGCTGGACAAACCGGAGCAGCTGGACAAAGTCAGACAGTTCTGTACATTCGGAGTCCGAAAAGAGTATCGCGAAATAGATGAAAATTGTGATCAGGGTGATGATGAGCACAATGTGTTTTACTATGGTGCCCCGCTGGTCTTCCTCGTATGCTGGGACAGAACTGTATGCTGGTCGCATCCGGAAAGCGGTGAATCCAGTGGAAGCGTGGATGCTACGATCGTTACCACGCACATGATGCTCGAAGCGGCCAGCCTCGGACTGGGAACAGTCTGGATCAGTTATTTTGACAAAGACAAGGCGCGCGATTTGCTTGATATCCCTGAGAATTTCGAAATACTGTGCATGCTGTATGCAGGATATGCTGCTAGTGATTTCAAGCCCAACAAAAAGCTTTCGGGCAGACGTTTCCCGGTAAGCCATACCTGTTTCGATAATACCTATGATACTCCTTATATCAGCAACTATAAGGATGACTATCGTGATCCGAGATTGGAATAGTGCCGTTATCCGGAAGATTGATATCTCCTGTTAGAACCATTGACATTACAACGGAAGGATGTTATATTGCGTGCATCGTTAGAACTGCGGAGGTTACAACATGCAGATTTCAAGCAGATTTACAATTGCATTGCACATTTTCGCTGCGATGGATGTATTTGGCGGGGATTATAAGATCACCAGCGATTTCCTTGCCGGGAGCATCCAGACGAATCCTGTGATCATAAGGAATATCCTTGCACAGCTTAGGAATGCAGGCCTTGTGCACATTCAGCGCGGCTCCGGCGGAGCTGAGATCGCTAAGGATCCTGAGGAGATCACTTTCTATGATATCTACAGTGCAGTGGAATCCGTTGAGGACGGCAAGCTTTTCAGGTTCCACAGTAATCCTAATCCTGACTGTCCGGTCGGCAGGAATATCCACAATCTTCTCGACGACATGCTCGACGATATACAGAGCGCGATGGAGCAGGAGATGAAGCGATATACAGTAGCTGACCTGGATTACGGCATAGAGAGCCTTGTCGGGAGCGAGGGGAAAGGTGGCGGCACTGAATGAGAACAGCAGCAGAATGTTTTAAGATCCTACGGGATATAAGAGATACATCGATGGCAACTATCGGTGCAGACGGACTGCCAAGGCTCCGTATAATCGATACCATGCTGGTCGAAAGTGATGATGAAGGCGACAGACTGTATTTCCTTACAGCCCGTGGTAAAGATTTTTACAGAGAGCTGATGGCAAATCACTATGTTGCCATCACAGGTCTGAATGATAAATGGGAGACTGTAAGAGTCAGAGGCAAGGCAGCAAATGTCGGACAGGAGCTTCTGGAGAAGATATTCGCTGAGAATCCTTCAATGAATAATGTGTATCCGGGAAAGACGCGGGATATACTGGAAGTCTTCTGCCTGTATGAGGGCGAAGGCGAATACTTCTGCCTGGCGACAGAGCCAATAGAACGCGAATCGTTCTCATTCGGTCCGGGAAAAGTGACTGAAAAAGGCTTCGAGATTACAGATGAATGCATAGGCTGCGGGACATGCAGTGCAGGATGCCCACAGAAAGCGATAGACGATGGACAGCCATATGTCATAAGACAGAATAACTGCCTTCACTGTGGCAGATGTTATGAGAACTGCCCTGTACAGGCAATCATCAGAAAGTAACGGATCACAAGCATGATAACAGGTATAGCTGAATACATATCAACACATATGACGCAGCTCCTGGGGCAGATCGCAACGCACACAGGCATCAGCCTTTTTGCGTTGCTTGTTGCGGCCATCATCGGCATACCGTGCGGATATCTGGCCTCGCGGTCTGAGAGAGCAGAACTCTTAGTATCTGCTCCGTTTGAGATGCTCAGAGTCGTGCCTTCACTGGCCTTCCTGATACTTCTCATACCGGTAATGGGCACGGGGCTGGCACCGACGATAGTGGCTCTGACTGTGCTTGCTGTGCCTCCGATACTGCTGAATACGATCGTGGGTTTCAGGACCGTACCTGATTTCATGATCGAATCAGCCACGGGAATAGGGATGACAGATAAAGAAATACTGCACAAGGTCAGGATACCTGCTGCAATGCCGATGGTGCTTGCTGGTGTCAGGACTGCTCTTGTAGAGGTTTTCGCAAGCACGACTCTTGCAGCCAAGATAGGTGCCGGCGGCCTTGGGGAGATCATATTTACCGGTCTCGGACTCAACCGAACTGATCTGCTTGTGCTGGGCGGTGTACTGACTGCTGTTTTGTCACTTGCCGCAGGCGGGGTGTTTGATGCTATATCCAGAAGGATCATGAGATATAAATACGTATAAAAAGGGGGAACCTGAGATGAAAAACTGCAGAAGACTGTTTGCCGTAATGATAGCGGTCGTGATGGCACTTTCTCTTGCTGCATGCGGAGGGAGCGGCTCATCGTCCGGTGAAGATAAGAATGTGATCGTCGGATCCAAGGATTTTACCGAAAATGAGATCGTTGCAGAGATATATGCTCTTGCGCTCGAAGACGCAGGATTCACTGTAGAGAGAAAAATGAATATTGCAGGGTCCGTAGTACATACCAGTATCACCAACGGTGAGATCGATATCTATCCTGAATATACCGGGACCGGGCTTATCACCATACTGCAGATGGAAGCTCTGACCGACCAGGATGAAGTTTATAACACAGTCAAGGAAGCATATAACGAGAAGTTCAATATAACATGGCTCGACTATGCAGAGGCTAATGACGGGCAGGGCCTGTTCATCGCGAAAAGAGCAAGCGATGAATATGGTATCAGTAAGATATCGGACCTGCAGGCCAATGCGGACAAGCTGAGATTTGCTTCTCAGGGCGAGTTCGATGAGAGGGACGATGGTATCCCGGGACTGACCAAAGTTTACGGACCTTTCACCTGGAAGTCGTCCAAAATATATGACAACGGTCTCAAGTGGGAGGTCGTGGACAGTAATGAGGCGGATGTGGCCCCGGCTTATACAACTGAAGCGAGACTTACTGAGACGGACAAGTTTGTTTTGCTGGAAGATGACAAGCATATGTGGCCGCCATACAACCTTGCGCCTATAGTCAGAAATGAAGTGCTCGAGCAGTATCCGGAGATCGCTGAAGTGCTGAATGCAGTATCTGCGACACTCGATACAGAAACTGTCACGCAGCTCAATGCGAAAGTGGATATAGACGGAGAAGAATATGAAGATGTTGCTCTCGAATACTGGGAGAGTATCAAATAAAGAAGGAAAACGCATATGTCTGTAATCGTTTATGACAAAGTATGCAAAAAGTTCGAAGGCAGCAAAGGCTATGCTGTCGATCATGTAAGCGCTGAAATCGGGGAAGGCGAGTTTGTCACCATCCTCGGTTCTTCAGGCTGCGGTAAAACGACCCTGCTAAAGCTGACAAACAGACTCTACGATCCAGACAGCGGCAGGATAATGGTGGCAGGCAGAGACATTTCTGCAGTTGACCCTGTCGAGCTCAGGCGAAGCATGGGATACGTGATACAGCAGGTCGGTCTCTTTCCGCACATGACTATCCGGGACAATATCACAGCTATCCCGGCTCTTATGAAGTGGGACAAGAAGAGGATCGATAACAGGGCGGATGAACTTCTCAGCCTGGTGGGACTTGAGCCTTCTGAGTTCAGAAGCAGGTATCCGCATCAGCTGTCAGGCGGTCAGCAGCAGAGAGTCGGACTTGCACGGGCACTGGTTCTCGACCCGGACATAATGCTTATGGATGAGCCATTCGGTGCTATTGATGCAATCACAAGACTCAATCTGCAGAATGAACTTATACGGTTACATCGCGAGCTTGGCAAGACCATACTATTCGTGACGCATGACATCAATGAGGCGTTTAAACTTGGTGATAGAGTAATGGTAATGAACGAAGGCCGACTGCTACAGTTCGATGAGCCGCATGAGATCGCACGCCATCCGGCGGATAAGTTCGTCAGTACACTGATAGAATCAGCCAGAAATCAGGAACACTTCTGGACAGAGAACGAAGAATGATCGAATATTTCAAAAAACATCCGGACAAAATAATAGAACCTCTGCTGCAGCATATAGAACTGGTGCTGATAACTCTGGCGATCTCAGTAGCGGTCGCTTCACTGCTGACCATTATTGCAATGCGATCAGAGAGGGTATCAAGAGTAATGAATAACGTGCTCGCTGTTATATATTCAGTACCTTCACTTGCTTTGTTCGCTCTTCTCATTCCGGTCACAGGCCTTGGGAGGACATCCGCCATTATCGTACTTACGCTTTATAACCAGTACCTGCTGCTGAGGAATTTCACAACAGGTCTGAGAGAAGCTGACCCGGCAGCATGCGAAGCGGCAAAAGGCATAGGTATGACAGATATGCAGATCCTCTACAAGATCAGGCTGCCTCTTGCGCGTAAAGCTATTTTTGCAGGAATACGCCTTGCGGTAGTTTCGACCATTGGCATAGGGACGATAGCTGCAGCGATCAATGCCGGAGGACTGGGGGTACTGCTCCTGGAAGGTCTCAGGACCATACATACCGCCAAGATACTGTGGGGAAGCATCCTTTCCGCAGGGCTGGCGATCATCATCAACAGATTGCTGAAACTCGTAGAAAACAGAATGTGAGGTCATCATGAAAGCTGTAGTGATTTACGAGCCGGGCGGTCCGGATAAACTGATATACACTGAAGTACCGGATCCAGATGTAAAGCCGGGATGGTCCCTGGTAAGGATCATGGGACGCGGTATCAATCACTCTGAGATATTCACAAGGAACGGATTGTCTCCGACCGTGAAGTTCCCTAGGATCCTCGGGATAGAATGCGTAGGTATAATCGAAAAAAGCACTGATGAAGACAGGTTGCCTGCCGGTCAGCGTGTCATCTCGATAATGGGAGAGATGGGAAGAGACTTTGACGGAAGCTACGCGGAATACGCGCTTTTGCCGAATGATCAGATCTATCCGGTCGATACAGATCTTCCATGGGAGATCCTTGCGGCTATTCCTGAGACATACTACACTGCATACGGATCCTATAAGAACCTTAGGATCACAGAAGGAGACAGGGTACTGGTACGTGGAGGCACAAGCGGAGTTGGTATTGCATTCCTGCGACTTGTCAAAGCTAAGTTCCCTGACATGCATGTTGCGGGAAGCTCGCGAAGCGCACAGAAAACAGAGGCGATGCTGACCGCAGGTTATGATGAGGTGATACTCGAAGCGGAAGGAAAACTGGAAACTGAGGATCGCTTTGACAAGGCACTCGAACTCATAGGTCCGGCGACATTAAGGGATACTTTTGCCCGTATGAATGAAACCGGAATAGTATGCAGCACAGGACAGCTAGGCGGAGAATGGTGTCTTAATGACTTCGATCCGATCTTCGAGCTTCCGGCAAATGGTTATCTGACCAGCTTCTATTCAGGAAATGTAGACGAAGGCAGACTGCAGGAGATGCTGGATTATATAAAAGAAAATGACGTTGATGTAAGACCGGAACGGGTCTTCACACTTGACCAGATACCGGAGGCTCATGCATATCTTGACAGCAGCAGAAGCTTTGGTAAAGTTGTTGCGGTCGATACGATCAGATAAAGAAAAGAGCCATGAAGCAGCGAGGTGACCATCAAAAGTTAGACGTTTGCTCCAGCGAGAAATCGCTGGAGTTTTTGTGTTACAGCACAAAAATAATAGGAAACAACTATTTACCTATTGACATGGTAGGTAAATAGGCATAAAATTGCCCTAACGTTCATAATCATGGAGGAAAACCGTGAAACAGAGTGTACTTAGAAATTCAATGATGAGCTGTCGAATGTTTAACTCCCGGACATGTTACATGGCCAGGATCTTTTCGACGTGCTGATCGTAAACTGAAGAGTACATTTGGAGATCCAAAATACGCCACTTTGTCCGGGAGCCATAAACAACAGGCTGCCGGTTTTTATTTGCTGTAACCGGCTTTACATGGGAACTACATTATCTTTCGAAAAGGAGAACAGACTATGAGTAATTATAAATTCGAAACACTTCAGCTCCACGCAGGACAGGAGCAGCCGGATATAGCATCAGACGCAAGAGCAGTACCTATTTACGCAACAACTTCATACGTATTCCATAATTCGCAGCATGCTGCAGACCGCTTTGCACTGAGAGATGCGGGAAATATATATGGCAGACTCAATAACTCCACACAGGGAGCTTTTGAAGAAAGGATAGCTGCACTTGAAGGCGGGGTGGCTGCGCTTGCTGTCGCATCCGGTGCTGCTGCTATCACATATACTATCCAGGCGCTCGCGCAGAAGGGCGACCACATCGTATCGCAGAAGACGGTGTACGGCGGAACATTCAATCTGCTTAACAGCACCCTTCCGCAATTCGGAGTCGAGACCACATTCGTGGATGCACATAATCTCGAAGAGGTCGAGGGAGCTATTCAGGACAACACTAAGGCGATTTATCTTGAGACACTAGGAAATCCTAACAGCGATATCCCTGACATCGACGCGATCTCTGAGATAGCGCATAAGCACGGATTGCCTGTCGTTGTCGATAACACATTCGGTACACCTTATCTGATCAGACCTTTTGAGCATGGCGCGGATATCGTAGTCCACTCTGCAACTAAGTTCATAGGAGGTCATGGAACGACTCTCGGCGGCGTCATCGTGGATTCCGGAAAGTTTGACTGGAAGACAAGCGGAAAATATGCGCCAATAGCAGAGCCTAATCCGAGCTACCACGGGCTTTCATTTGCAGACGCTGTAGGACCTGCAGCATTCGTGACTTACATAAGAGCGATCCTGCTGCGCGATCAGGGGGCATGCATTTCACCTTTCGCTGCCTTCCTGCTGCTGCAGGGAACAGAGACACTGTCTCTGAGGCTCGAGAGGCATGCAGAGAATACTGCCAAGGTAGTAGAATATCTTGCTAACCACCCTAAAGTCGATAAGGTCAATCACCCGTCGATTCCTGATCATCCTGACCACGAGCTGTATGAGCGCTACTTCCCGAACGGTGGCGCAAGCATTTTCACATTCGAGATCAAGGGCGGAAAGGAAGCGGCTTTCAAATTCATAGACAATCTTGAGATCTTCTCGCTTCTGGCTAATGTAGCCGATGTGAAGTCACTGGTGATCCATCCTGCTACAACTACTCACTCCCAGCTGACAGATGAGGAACTGGCAGATCAGAACATCACACAGTCGACGATCCGTCTGTCAATAGGTACCGAACATATAGATGACATTATTGCAGATCTGGAAAAAGGCTTTGCTGCGATTTAGGGGGTAAATGTATGGGTTCATTCCTTCAGACTTTAGACAATTTCTTCAATGCGGGCACAGGCTTTCTGTTCGGACCGATCATGCTGGTCGTATTCTTCGGCACAGGCATCCTCATGACTATAGTAACCAGAGGTGTGCAGTTCAGAAAGTTCGGCACAGCCATAAGAGAGGTGTTCGGCAATCTCAGGAAGAAGGAAACGGGTGACGGAGAATTAAGACCGTTTCAGGCTCTGGCAACGGCTCTCTCGTCATGCGTTGGTAACGGTAATGTTGTCGGAGTATCTGCCGCACTTGTTTCCGGAGGACCGGGAGCTATTTTCTGGATGTGGATAGCGGCCATCACCGGAATGGCTACAAAGTATTCTGAAATACTTCTTGCGATGCATTTCCGTGAAAAAGATGACCGTGGTGTCTGGCGAGGCGGCGTCATGTACATACTTACCCGGGGCATGGGTGAAAAGTGGAAATGGCTTGCCAAGTTCCTTGGTTCTGTATTTGCTGTATGCTGCGTTCTTGTTTCGTACATCTCATGTAATGCCGTGCAGGCGAGCTCCATGGCGAGCGTTCTCGGAAGCACTCTGCCGGCGGTACCTTCATGGGTATGGGGACTAGCTATATGTGCTCTGTCAGGTGTCTGCATAGTTGGCGGGATCAAAAAGATAGGTAATGTCTGCTCGGTCCTGACTCCGGTCATGGCGGTCATATATGTGTTCTTTGGACTTATTATCCTGATTCTGAACGCCGGTGCTATCCCTGGCGCTATAGGACTGATCTTCAAGAGCGCGTTCAGCAGCCAGGCGGCCTGGGGAGGTGTGACCGGAATCACTATCAGAACAGCTATCTCCAAGGGAGTAACAAGAGGTATCTTCTCCAACGAGGCTGGTGTCGGTGGGGCGCCGCTTGTGCATGTAACATCAGATATAGAAGTCCCTGCCAGACAGAGTCTGTATGGGATAGTTGAAGTTTTCTTCGATACCATTATTATCTGTACATTTACAGCGCTGGTCATACTTGTATCCGGGGTAGGAGATCTTGTTACTGCAGGGCAGATCCCTGTCACTGAGACAGCGGCGATCTCTAATACAGCATGGTCTCTGGCTCTTGGAAGTCTCGGGGACATCGTGGTCACAGTCTGCCTGGCCTTGTTCTGCTTCTCGACTATCATCGGATGGTGTACCTACGGAGAGACCTCATGGGAGTATCTGTTCGGATCTAAAAGCCTGGTCATTTTCAGGGCTCTGCATGTGCTGATGACATTCGTCGGATGCGTTGTATCTGCTCAGGTACTCTGGGATGCTGCAGACTTCTGCAATGGCGTAATGTGTATCCCTAACCTGTTCTCACTGATCATTTTCAGCCGCATCATAGCACTTGACACCCATAAATATATAGACGGGAGGGCAGCATAATGAAGTCAATTCTTATCAAGGATACTACACGCGAAGAAAGAGAGCAGATCGTCCGTCAGTCACTTTGGGGAGACTGTGGGCTCGAATGTGAATTCTGCTCGGGATGTGACAATCGGGGAGGAGGAACCTTGGCTTCTCTTTATCAGCCATATATCGATGGCGAGAAGGAGATCCGCGAGATCAATGCGGAGTATCGCGCACCATTTGTACGCTGATCAGTGATATAATCTGCATTTTGCAAAGGGACACAAAAATGTCTCGGATCAAAACTCCGAGACATTTTATATACAACGAATATGGTATTATGAAGGAAACTAAAAACCACACAAAACGACGATCGTATGATGATTAAGGAAAATATAAATTTTGGGACCAAAAAAGGATCAACTCACATAGTAACTTATTGAATACATCACCCTGCTCAAACCGGGCAGGGTGATGTGCTATAATAATTGAAGTCAACTGCATCTCTATTGTGCATCCAGTTCTGTGGAAGCTATGCTGGAGAGATTCAGACCGTCCCTAACTACTGGAATGTAAAACAAGTGGCTGCATTTGTTTTTATGTTTCGCTATACACCAATCAGAAGTGAGGAATTTAGAAGATGAAGACATCGAGGAAGAGTGGTGCCTACAGATTGTTGGTGACGATGGCCATTGTGATAATGCTGATAATAGTTCTGGCTGAGGTTGTTTGGATCATCAGGAACAGCAGCAGCGACACCAAGACTGATGGCACAGATCTGACAGCCGATCAGACAGGAACTGATCAGTCCGGCGAGCAGGCTGCAGAAGCTGATCTGGCTGCAGAGTGGAACACTAAAGTCAAAGCCGCAGTCAAAGAATACAACACATACAATGGCGAGAACGCCACCAGAATTCCGGTGCTGACATATCACATGGTAGTCACTGACGAAAAGAAATCTTCATACAAATATAGTCATACCGGCGCAGCGGAACTTGCAGTCTCGAAAAGCACATTTGAGGAGCAGATGAAATGGCTCAAGGATAGAGGCTACAGAACCATCAACTGCATGGAGTTATATCTGTGGCACGAGGGAAAGATAAAGCTGCCGAAGGAGTCCGTTCTTATCACCTTCGATGATGGAGCGATTGGAGTTGCGACTAATGCACTGCCGATACTCAAGAAATACAAAACGAAAGCCACGATCTTCATAGTAGGCTCCAGAACAAAAGGCAAAGAGAGCGGTACCATAAGCTACAATAGAGTGCAGAAAATCAAGAGAGAGTACTCGAACATCGAATTCCAGAGCCACACATATAATCTGCACAAGAACGTAAAGCATAATGATAAAGCCTACAATAAGGTGCTCAAAGACGTCAGGAAACAGGACGAATATTTCGACTTCAATTTCCTTGCATACCCATACGGACACAACTTCGAGGAAATGAGGAACGCATACATAGACAGTGGAATTATCAAGATGGCATTCACATACGACAAAGAAGGAGGCACATACGCTACAATAGATCAGGATCTGTATCAGATCGAGAGAATCAAAGTCAATGCAAACGAGTCATTCTCCAAATTCACAAGCTGGTTCGAATAAAAGCTTAGCAATAGAGAAAAACCCGACATATCCAATTGAGATGGAGTGTCGGGCTTTTTAATACAGCCTCTAAACGTTGATATTCCAACGTTTCTACTAAAGAAAAACCTCCGATTTCTCGGAGGTCTGTGGTGGATGATAAGGTTCCCTACGAATCATACGGCGTTGCCGTAATGTAGGGAACCTTGCGAAATACCAGGCAAGCTCGTATTTCGACAGGGGCTCGAAGTTGCTTACACGAGCCTGAAACCCAGTAAAGAGAGAAGGTTGAGCGACATCATCTTCGTCCAGTACTCAAACTTTCCTCAAAACTTGTATTTGTTCGTTTTTAATGTAATTCAGAATCAGGCGATGAAAAGGGCGACAAGAGAATGAAATGTCGCTTCTTTGCTGTGATCAAGCCGTCTTTCTGCATCTTCCCCAGTTCTTTGGATAAGGCAGTGCGCTCTACATTCAGATAATCTGCCAGCTGCTGCCGGTCGAATGGAATATCGAATTCATCTGAACCCTCCTGCAGCGACACGCTGTTCAGATATGCCATTACTCTGCCCCGGATACTCTTCGGCGAAGTGTGAAAGTTTCTTCCTGCCAGCAAAAGATTTTTATGCATGAACACATCCAGTATGTTGGTAATCAGCTTGAGTCTCCAAAGGGATGGATCCTGACTATACGCTCCGGGAGATCCAATTCGGAGCATCAATACTCTGCATCTTTCGTTCGCAACTGCATCAACCAACATGGGCTCATCTTTGGCCATAGCATATGTCTCTGCAAATACCTGGCCTTTTCCTACATGACTCAGAATGGTCCTGTTCCCCCACATGTCATTGCTTTCTATGCGAACACTGCCTTCAAGTACCAGGCCCATCATATTTGTTGTGCTCCCGGCATACAAAATGACTTCGTCTTTTGAGAAGTCATTCTCTGATGACTTGAGTGCCGACAAAGCCGCATCCAACTCGCTATCCTTCATGCCGCGGAATATCGCGGTTTTTTTTAGAAAGTCCTTATCCATAAAAACTCCGGAAATCTTTCAAAATGTGGTTATAACCACATACTTACAGTACACACTTTACTATACTGATATTGGATAAACAAGAGACAAATAATACGGAGGATACTGCGATGATCAGGAAGATAATCCATATAAATGAAGAGAAATGCAACGGCTGCGGACTGTGCGCAGAGGCTTGCCACGAAGGCGCCATAGATATAGTTGACGGCAAGGCGAAGCTTGTGAGAGAAAACTTCTGCGATGGCTTCGGCGACTGCCTTCCGAACTGCCCGACAGGAGCAATCACTTTCGAGGAGAGAGAAGCACCGGCATATGATGAGGCGGCAGTAAAGGCAGCACAGGCGAAGAAAGAGGAGGAGAAGATGATGGAGCATGTACATGAGGGTGGATGCCCGGGATCAAAGATGATGCAGTTCAAAGCGACGCAGGAAGAAAGCACACTTGAGCAGAGCCAGACCTATATGAAGCCTGTTTCCAGACTCGGTCAGTGGCCTTGCCAGATAAAGCTCCTGCCTACAGAGGCACCGTTTTATAACGGAGCCAAACTCCTGATTGCGGCCGACTGCACAGCTTATGCTTACGCAAACATGCATGAGGACTTCATGAAGGGAAAGATCACTGTCATAGGCTGCCCTAAGCTTGATGCGATAGATTACAGTGAAAAACTTACAGACATTATCAGGAACAACGATATAAAGAATGTGACCATAGTACGCATGGAAGTACCTTGCTGCGGAGGCCTTCAGAGAGCAGCAGAGAACGCACTCAGAAACAGCGGCAAATTCATACCGTGGCAGGTAGTCACTATTTCAAGAGACGGAAGGATACTGGATTAGCTTTCCGCCGAAACAGATGCAATAGTATGGTTTTTTTATATACAAACCCAGTGCGTAACCATGGTTACGGAAATCAAAAAATAATGCATATATAATCAAATTGGGTACGGACATTGCTCATAAAATGACGTGCCCTAATTTTATATATGTCGATGTAATAATGTGTAGATTAATGCAGAAACGGAGGGATACGATGGGTTTTGTTTACAAGACTGAAGAGTTCAACAAAGTCCTCGAAGCTCTTGAAAGTAAGTACAGGATATTCGCGCCGG
>CADAEH010000031.1:0-22643 GCA_902786855.1 uncultured Eubacteriales bacterium
ACAGTGTCTGCTCTCCACAAAAAACAACCAGCAACATTTCTGTTACTGGTTGCAAAAATCTTTTGTTTTTTCACTGTCCTCTTGACGGGTAGCGGTTCATAATGCAGACGCCTTTTCTGTGTCTAATAGACTTTGTATATAAGAAATTCCGTTCCGTCGGATGTAGTTATAGTATCTTCTTTGACTGCATAGACCGGGTTTGACTTGCTCCTGCCCAGCATCTTAGTTATGTTGGCTTTGCCATTCTCACCCTGTGTAATGATGTAGACATTGTTTCGCTTCAGGAAATCGATGCCGAGACTTTCCGTCTCATCACCTGCGAGTTTCTGATAATAAAGCGGGCTGTACGCTGCCCAGCTGCCCGACATGTACCAGTTATCCTGATGCAGGTCATCGTAAGGATTAGTTGTCGAAACGCTGGTTGTACGCAGTACGTAACGGTTGTCCGGATGTTCTCCGCAGTATGACAGGACCTCTGCTTTTGCTGTCTGTTCCGCAAGTATCCCGATTTGCTTCGCCTGTAATGCCGGGATCGCTTCAGGAAGAAGATTGTATGGGCTGTATTGCAGGAACCAGACGAGCAGAATGATCTGGAGCAATCCCGGAAGCCTGCACCCGAGCATCTTATTCCAGCGTGTCAGGATCCTGCCTGTGAGCAGTACGCCTATGCAGAACGTCAGCAGCCATATAGACTCTTCAATACGCTGCGGGAAACGACCATTCATCATCAGGTAGATCCACTCTGCGCCGACCAGCGCACTCAAGGACACGATCTCCAGAAGCAGGACAAAGGTTTCACTCCATCTGCGATCACGGACTGTCACCAGACTCAGCAGCAGGAGCGGTATCAGGATCTCCCAGAGAACATTGATGATTTTTCCTGTATATTCAGAGATGTTTTCAGGGTTGTTGAAGGTTTCCTGTGCTACCGGTATCATCTCTTCCACCTTCGGACGCAGCTTATTGACGGCCTCTTTAATGCCTTCCGGGCTGGTAAGATCGAACTTCTCCTCCGGCTGCTGCGCATATGCATATTCATAGATCGTATGCACCTTTTCCGGGCCGAAGTCGTCCATCAGGCAGTATGTGTAGCGTTTAAAGGCAGTGACTGCTTCTTCACCCATCCCGATTCCCTGATAGAACTCTTCGTTTCCCTCATAGGACGGGATCCGCCCGTAGTCCTGCATCCATGAGCGTTCAGAATTGTACGTGCGGTAGGCTTGCCAGTCTTCTGAACCGTATGCGGCTTTCTCTGCCTGCATCAGGCCGAAGATCATAGCGCCGATCACGAGTACAGCGAACCACGGGCGCCAGGATCGGAAAAACATCAGCCGGAATTTGAGTACCAGTATCACTGCTATGAAAGGCATCACCATAAGGAAACATTGCTGCCTGAGACACCAGCAGGATCCCAGCAATACAGTGAGTATCAGTAAGTTCCACGGTCTTGAGGCTTCCTTCGCATCCATGAAACCAAAGAATAGGATCCCCATGACACCCATGAATGTTGCAGCTGTAGTAAATGTCATGTAGAAAAAATGCGGCAGCCACAGGAGACCGACCGCCAGATCGAAAAGCACACATAGTATGATGCGGTTTCCCCTGAACGCATGCAGTATACGGAACAGGACGCAGACCATGGCGAATACCGAAAGAGCCGCAATAGTGAATACATACCAGTTGGTGCCGGAAGCGGCGAGGGCTGCACCGGTTTTTCCGGTCAATGCTTCTGCGCTCGTTCCCGGTACGCCGGCAGGCCATAGCCACGTTGGCAGGGCAGGATTCTTCTCGTACAGTCTCGCGATCAGCCAGGAAAGCGGATAGCGGACGTAGAAAGCGTGCGCTTCAGGCGAGCCTGTGTATGATCCGTCCAGAAACTGGGCGACCAATGCGTCATCATTTACCTCATAGCAGAACGGCACTGTCTGGATGGCATGGTACATAAGCGGCAGGACTGCAGCAGCAGCGAGTGTCAGCTCGTACAAAAAGAGTATGATGGAGAACCACCACTTTTCTGACAGCTGATTCTGTTTTTCCATGATCCTGCGTATCTGATTCATAAGAAACTCACTGCAAATAAACATGCCTTAAAAATTGCATGTTAAGTTCCTGTTTATTGTATCAGAAATCCCATTCCAGTTCAGCGTTCTGTTTGACTTACAGGTTACTCTTATATGCTATAATCATTACACAAGTAATATGATAAAGCTTCCGGTTGAAAAGCTTTCAGTTTTCCAAGGGGCATCTCTGTGATTATGATCGCAGTACACACTGCATACTTCAGCTTGAATAGAACGGAGAATATATGAGAATCGACAAAACCGCTTATATTGCTGACGGAGCAAAGATAGTAGGAGACAATATCTCTATAGGGAAGGACAGCAGCGTCTGGTATAACAGCGTAGTAAGATGCGATGAAAATGAAAGCGTGATCATCGGAGAGGGCACGAATATCCAGGACCTCTGTATGGTACATACGGCTACAGGCTGTTCGGTAAAGGTTGGCAGTGGCGTTACGGTCGGGCACTCATGCGTGATCCACGGATGCACGATCGGTGACAACACACTGATAGGCATGGGTTCCATCGTAATGGATAAAGCTGTGATCGGAAGCAACTGCATAATAGGTGCGGGCTCACTTGTAACAGGAGGGACTGTCATTCCTGATGGGTATATGGCTTTCGGCAGGCCTGCTAAGGTAGTGAAGGAGCTGACTGAAGAACAGATAGCATACAACCGGTATTCAGCAGAGCGTTATATTAAGGACAGCACGAATGTCTGAGTAATTCTCAAAAGAGGTGCAGCCATGAAATCAATTCTGATCAAGGATACGACTCGGGATGAGAGAGAACGGATCGATACGATCTACCAACCATATATCGATGGCGAAAAAGAGATCAGTGAGATCAACGCAGAGTACCGTTCGCCATTTGTGACCGGATAATATTATTCACTGAATGGAACAAGGAAAGAGAGAGAAAGTAAGGAGTAACGACATGGCATCAACAGTATATTTCACTAAAGAGGTCACACCGGAGAACATAATCAGGCTATACGATAAGCTTGGGGTGAAGCTGGAAGGTAAAACAGCGATAAAAGTGCATTCCGGAGAGGAGGGCAATCAGAACTACTTACATCCTGAATTCTGGAAGCCGGTAGTTGAATATGTAGGAGGCACCGTCGTAGAGTGCAATACTGCATATCCGGGCAAAAGAAACAGCTCATACAAACACATGAAGCTGCTCGACAGACACGGTTGGAAAAAATATTTCACAGTGGATCTGATGGACAGGTACGGTCCGGATATAGAGATACCTGTCAGAAACGGAAAGCACCTCGAAAAGGACATCATGGGAAAACACTTTCTGAGATATGACTCGATGCTGGTGCTCTCACATTTCAAAGGACATCCGATGGGCGGATACGGCGGAGCCCTTAAGCAGCTTTCCATAGGCTGTGCGTCAACTGCCGGAAAGGTATATATACACTCTGCAGGTAAGTATCAGAATGCAAAAGATCAAGATGTGGTATGGGATGATCTGCCGCCGCAGGATGCTTTTCTCGAGTCGATGGCAGAGGCAGCAAGTGCTGTAGTTGACCACTTTGCCGGCAAGATCGTTTATATCAATGTAATGGCTAATATGTCTGTCGACTGTGACTGCTGCGCGATCGCGGAGGACCCTTGCCTGAAGGATATGGGCATACTGATCTCGACTGATCCGGTAGCCATAGACAGAGCATGCATTGATCTAGTCCTGAAGTCAGGTGATCCGGGCAGAGAACACTTCATGGAGAGAGTAACATCGAGAAACGGCGAGCATACTATCGATGCCGCAGCGGAGCTCGGTGTCGGATCTAAGGAGTACGAGCTGATCGAACTATAGGACGGAATAACGCAAAAGGTGTTACTTCGGAATGACATGTAATACAGATTGACATACAGAGAACTTAAACCAAGTGAATATGGGTTGCTCCGGAATTTCCTCTACGAAGCGATCTTTGTACCGGAAGGCGTAGAGCCGCCGGATCGCTCCATAATAGAATTGCCGGAGCTTTCACTGTACTATGAAGCCTTCGGGAGCAAAGCGGCCGATTTCTGTATAGTTGCAGAGGATGAAGGTGATGTTGTCGGTGCCGTCTGGACGCGCATCATGGATGACTATGGTCATATTGACGACCATACGCCTTCGCTTGCCATATCCGTTCTTAGGGAATACAGAAAACAGGGCACAGGCACGCAACTGCTTCATGAGATTCTCATGCTGCTGAAAGAAAGCGGGTATGAAAGGGTATCTCTCGCAGTTCAGAAGGCGAATTATGCTGTCCGCATGTATGAGCAGGCAGGCTTCAGAACGATCAGCGAAAATGAAGAAGAATATATAATGGTATGTGAATTGTAAGTCGCAGAGCCCGGAAGACATGAATCAACTATCCGGGTTCTTTTTATTTTTCCAAAAGTGAGAATAACAGAGGCCGTCGCTCCCTCCTGGCTGAATGAAGCAAGCGGACAGGGAAATGGGCACAGGAGAATTCAGAGGAAGTGCTTGACATGACGAGATATATTTGATAAAACATATTTGTATCAAATATATCTGGGAGGGCATATGGAATACGATTATCACGAGATCATGAAACTGGATAACCAGTTGTGCTTTCCGCTCTATGCGGCGGCAAGAAATGTGACCAGTCTCTATACCCCGTGGCTCAAGCCTCTGGGACTGACATACACACAGTACATCACATTTCTGGTTTTGTGGGAAAAGGATGGCATATCGGTCAGCGAGATCGGAAACAAGCTGATGCTGGATAACGGAACACTCTCACCGATGCTTAAGAAGATGGAGCAGAGCGGATACATTGAGAGAAACCGCAGCAAGGAAGATGACCGTGTCGTGATCATAACCCTCACACAGAAGGGCAGAGAACTGCAGGAACAGGCAAAGGATATACCTGAAAAGGTCGGCAGCTGTATCGATCTCCCGATCGAAAAAGCCAGAGCACTGTATGATCTGCTGTATGAATTACTTGAAAATCAGAAGGGGCAGAATAAGAGATAACGGAAGGAGACCGGAAATGAAGACAGTTTATGATTTTACAGTTAAGGACAGAATGGGAAATGATGTGAGCCTGAAGGATTATGAGGGCAAAGTGCTGCTGATCGTCAATACAGCGACCGGCTGTGGATTTACACCGCATTATGATCCGCTCGAAGCTATGTATAAGGAAATGAAAGAACAGGGTTTTGAGATCCTTGACTTCCCATGCAACCAGTTTGCGAACCAGGCTCCGGGATCAGATGATGAGATCCATGAATTCTGCACCCTCAAGTTCGGAACAGAATTCCCGCAGTTTGCCAAGATAGATGTAAACGGAGAAACAGCAGATCCGCTGTTTGCATACCTCGCATCTGAGAAGCCATTTGAAGGTTTTGGCAAAGGTCTCAAGAACGCAGCGCTCAATAAGTTCGCGGCAGCCAACAACAAGAAATACGGCGACAAGACATACATCGGCTGGAACTTTACAAAATTCCTTGTAGACCGCGAAGGAAAAGTCATTGCAAGATTTGAGCCTACTGATGACATGGAAGCTGTAAGAGAAGCAGTCCACGCTGCTCTGTAATGCAACCGGCGTTTAGAGAAGCAACCATAGGAGAATATATAGGAGAATATAAGGAGAGTAATATGAAAAAGGCTGTTAAAATGACTGTATGCTGTGCACTCGTACTTTGCTGCTGCTATACTCACCGCAGAGTGATCAAGGCTGCTATCAAGGGTGAACCAATGCCTAAGGCACCGAAATGGCATGTTTGGGTACCTAAGGAAAACAGAAAATAACCTCATCAGGAGGGCATACAATATCTGGAGCGAGCGGATCGGGAAGGTCTGCCCGCTCTTTTGTTTTGCAGGAAAAATGCGGTTTTTAACGATCACAGACCTGCGGCAAAAGGGTCGATCTGGTATTAGTTTTTATAATATTGAACATGCAAAACAACCATTTTACTATTAACTACAGAAGTGTTATTTTCTTATCAGACAAAAAGAGCCGCACATCATCATGATGATGCAGTCGGCAAAATATATAAATAAAATATCAAAATCAATTATTAACAGGAGGCAATAAAATGGTAGGAATCATCGCAGCAGTTGGAATCTTCGCTGTATCCGGAGCTCTCACATATGAGTTCGAAGAGAAGATCGCTCCAAGAGAAAAATAAAAGAAACAGAAAATCCAATAATAATAAATCATTCCTTAACTTCACAAAGACCGATCCGCCATTACGCGGATCGGTCTTCTTTCTTATCGGATATTCTCTTTGATGTATCTGATCACGAACCTTGTGAGAGGACCTGCGTACTCACGGGCTCTGAGCCCTATTCCCAGCATACGGCTGGCTTCCGGATCGAGCCTTCGGGCACCGTAATTGCCCGGAAACTCATTGAGAGTGAGCTCCGGCAGTATAGCCAGTCCCAGACCGCGCTGCACCATCGACAGAACGGCAAAATCATCTCTTGAATAATACCTTACTTCAGGAATGAAGCCGGCGTCCTCAAAAACCCTGTGAGGATCCTTGTCGTAGCTCTTATAGGTCATTATGAAAGGATAATCCTTCAGCTTATCGACAGGCACATGATCATATTTGCTCAGCTCGTGACCCGGAGGGAAAGCGACCAGCATCGGATCTTCGAGGATAGGGATAAAGTCTATACTGGTCTTGTTATCCGGACAGCTCATGAGTGCAATATCAAGCGAGCCGTCAACGAGGCCGCTGATCATTTCGTCATGTCCAAGCTCTTCGATCTGAAAGACGACCTGGGGGTAATTGTTCTGAAAATACTCTATGATCTGCGGTACCCAGTACACGGAAGTGCTGACATAGGTACCTATTCTGACTGTGCCCTTGCGAAGGCCCTGCAGCTCGGCAACTTCCTGATCGAATTGCTCTTCACTTTCGACGAGTCTTCTCATAGCGGGCAGGAGAGTCATTGCTTCCTGAGTCGGTTCTACGCCGCGGTTGGTTTTGATGAGCAGAGGAAAACCTACTTCATCTTCAAAAGCTTTTACTATCTGTGTAAGATAAGACTGCGTATATCCGAGAGCCTGTCCGGCTTTGGTAAGGCTGCCTCTGTCGATGGCAGCAAGCAGGATCCTGATTTTCTGCGTGTTCAATTCACTTCTCTCCGTTCTAAAGGTCTGTTTGCATAGCTCTGATCATACAATCAGAAGGGCAATCAGTATTAAGTAATGATATAATATATGCAAATCAGACTCAAGCAAGGCAGGATCATTGCAGATCCTGCGAGACAGGCGCGGATTTTGAAACGAGTGGTCCTGCTGCCCGTGAAATAGTTCAGAAAGAAGGAAGTAAAAAAATGTTAAAAGTCACTTTTTTCGGTACAACAACTTTGCTTTTTGATGATGGTAAAGATCAGATCCTGTTTGATGCACATTTTACCAGGCCGTCTCTCGTAAAATATGTTGCCGGTGCGAAGGTGAAAACGAATACCAGGCTGTGTGATAAGCTCATCAGACTTAATCATATAGACAGACTGAGAGCCATCTTTGTCTCGCATACTCATCATGATCATGTCATGGATGCGCCATATGTGGCAAACAGGTGCGGAGCTGTGATCTATGGCAGCAGCTCTGCAAAGAATGTTGCGATCGGAGGCGGTGTGCCGGAGGAAAAAACGGTGGTCTTCCATCACGGCGGTGAGTACACCATCGGCGAATATAAGATCCGGATCCTGAAATCCCTGCACTCGAAACCGACTAAGCTGAACGATGACCTTGGGGTGCCGATCGATAGACCTCTTGTGCAGCCGGCAAGCCTGAGGGATTACAAAGAGGGCGGCTCATATGACTTTTACGTAGAGCATGATGGCAAGAGGATACTGATCCGCCCGAGCTTCAATTACATTGAAGGACAGCTGGACGGCATCAAGGCGGATGTTCTGTTCCTCGGTGTTGCCGGACTGGCCAAAGCAGATGAGGCAATGGAGACGACGTTTTTCGCAGAAACGGTGGAGAAGACAAACGCCGGTCTGGTGATCCCCGTCCATTGGGACAATTTCTTCGCTCCATTGGAACAGCCGATCGAGGGTATGCCAAAAGTGATCGAAAAAACAGATGTCGTTTTCCATAAGCTTGCCGGGTACTGTGAGGCACACGATGTGGATTGCCTGATACAGTATCCATGCACAAGTATCGAGATCTGAAATTTGGGTGACAGGGAGAGAACTTATGAAGAAGATAACAATGTTCCATATTGATGAGTGTAAATACTGCGATTTTGCAAAGCAGGCTATAGCCGAACTCAGAGCGGAAAATCCTGAGTATGAGAAAGTCGAGATAGATATGATCAACGAAAATGAGCATCCGGAGATCATAGAGAATTATGATTACTGGTCAGTGCCGAGCCTTTTTATCGGAAAAGAGAAGATATTTGAGGCGGCGCTTTTCATGCCTTATGAGACGGTCAGGGACGGAGTTAGACTCGCATTCGACAGAGCGTTGGAATCGTGACCGGGGAGGTTGATGATATGATCAAGTCCCTAGATCATATGGTTATAACAACTGCAGATCTTGATGCATGTCTGCATTTCTATGAAGATCTGCTTGGAATGGAGCACAGAGTAGAGGGTGGACAGCATGCTCTGCACTTCGGCAGTCAGAAGATCAATCTGCATACGCGTCCGCATGAGTTCCATCCGTCTGCAACAAATGTCACACACGGCAGCCAGGACTTTTGTCTGATCGCTGACGGCGACATTCATTCCATTGAGAAAGAACTGACCAAAGCAGGGATCACTATAATCGAGGGCGTAGTCGAAAGATACGGTGCAAGGGGCTTGATGGACAGCATCTACATGTATGATCCTGATGGTAATCTGGTTGAAATAGCAGTATACAAATAGGAGGCAGAAATGGAAGTATTACAGGCAATATCAGACCGCAGATCACACAGAGTTTATAAAGAAGACCAGCTTCCCGAAGAAGTACTGTCAGCGATCCTGAAGGCAGGACTTGAAGCACCGAGTGCGAGAAACCGGCAGCCGTGGCACTTTTCTGTGGTGCAGGATGCGGAGCTCATTCAGGAAGTGCATGATGAAGCAGCTAAAAATATGACTGCGGCAACAGGCAGTCCGCGGTTCAAAGACCCGGAGTTCCAGATCTTCTATTATGCACCAACAGTCATATTCATATTTGGCGAAAAAGAGTTCTACTGGTCACACGTGGATTGCGGGATCGCGGTAGAGAATATGGCGCTTGCAGCAGAAGGACTGGGCATAGGAAGCGTGATCCTGGGCCTGCCGCTCCCGGCGTTCAAAGGGGATAAGGCAGATGAGCTGAGAGCCAGGCTTGGGTGTCCTGAAGGGTATGACTTTGTTGTAGCATTAGCTTTGGGATATGCGACTGACCGGAAGGAAGCGCATGATCTGCGCGAAGAGAACATCAGCCGGATCATATAAAAGGGTATAATCCCGTTCGACCATAGAATATTGGCGGAAAGATATTCCCGATCACTCAGACCAATGCGAATGCCTTCACAGGAAAAGTTGCCAAAACGGTAACGATCGGCAAGGAGGTCAAGGTTAAATAAACCTGAAATTCTCTATAACAAAACAGAGCATCTCCTCTGGGGTGCTCTGTTCTATTTTTTCCAGGGAACCTTAGCGGATCTCGTCATGATTTGGAAATCCTGAGCGCGTCCTCAGGCAGATTCGCAACGAAAACTGCAGTGAACATGATCACACATCCGATGATTTCTCTTAATGACATGATTTCTCCCAGCAGGATCATGCCTCCAATAAGAGCGAATACTGACTCGAGGCTGAGTATCATGGACGCGATAGCAGGCTCAGTTTCTTTCTGTCCAAGTATCTGCAGGGTGTACGCAACAGTGCATGACATGATCCCTGTGTAGAGTATACTGAGCCAGGATGCACAGATATCGCCAGCCGACGGCAAATCAAATCCCAGAGCAGGGTCTGCAAAAAATGAAATGATGATCGATACGCTGCCTGCGACAAAGAACTGTATGCACGACAGTTTCACGCCGTCGACTTTTGGAGAAAAATAGTCAATGATGAGTATATGGATCGCGAAGCATATCGCACATACGAAGACGAGGATATCGCCTGAATTGATTGCTCCGAATCCGCCCGCCGGGATGCAGAGGAGATAGAGACCGATCGCTGATGCGATGACGCAACACCACATTACCGGTGAAATTCTCTTCTTAAGAAACAGCCCCAGCAACGGGACAATGACCACGTAGAGCGCGGTGATAAATCCGGAATGGGCAACAGAAGTGTAATACAGTCCGATCTGCTGTATGTTCCCGGCGGTACCCAGGGCCAGGCCGCAGCAGATCCCTCCGATGATAAGGGTTTTGCCCGAACCCTCTGCCTTATTATCTTTCCCCATTATAAGGATCACAGGAATCAATGCGAAGGCACCGATCAGCGTTCTGATCCCATTGAAAGCGATCGGGCCAATCAGTTCCATGCCCGATTTCTGTGCAACGAAAGCAGTCCCCCATATCAGGGCTGTTGTCATCAGCATCAGATTTCCCCTCATTTTGTGCTTCATCGATTATCAGGCAAGGATACCCCTATCTTCTACAAGCAGGGGAGAAATTGCCTCTGCCTCCTTTTGCCATTTTGTCCCTTGAAGTATATCGTGAACCGAAATAAAATGAAAATGGTGATTTAGCAACAAATCAAAAAAATTTTTAAGCTGAAAACGAAAGCTTGCAGTTTGATCGGAAGAAAAGAATAGCTATGGAGAAATTTACAATCAGGGAAATAGAAACATGTGATAATGCCAGACTGGAGCAGGTGATCAGAGCATGCCTCATTGAGATCGGACAGGATCATGACGGGACTATCTGGACGGACCCAATGCTGGGAAAACTGTCAGCAGAATACTCAGGAGAAGGGGTACATTATTGGGTCGTAGAGAATGGATCAGGTAAAATTTCAGGTGGCGTTGGAATAGGAAAGATAGCCGGTAACGATGATGTCTGTGAACTTCAGAAGCTCTACTGTCTGCCTGAGCTCAGAGGCACGGGAGCAGCACAGGCGCTGATGGATACAGCGCTGGGGTTTGCAGAGCAGAGATATGCAAAATGTTACATTGAGACATTTGATAATACTATAGCGGCGCAGAAACTATATGAACGCAACGGATTTGTCAGGACGGATGTGAGATATGGTGCTACCGGGCATTTTGCCTGTAATATTCTTTACATCAAGGAACTGAGGTAGTCAGTATTTACATTAATGCTGATAAAATGTTTTATAAAAGGAAAAACTCCGGGAATGACCCGGAGTTTTTTGTGAATGATCAGTAACGGCTCAGGGCATAGTCCTGAATGTATTTGTGCAGTTTCTTGGTGTCGCTCCAGCGTGAGAATCCGTATCCGCTGCCGAGCACTACGGTCACATAAGTGCCGCCGTTAAATGTGTAAACACCAGTGAAGCAGCATCTTGCGTTACCCTCGGTGCCGGTCTTACCGCCGAGGAAATTGCTGACGTAACCGAATATGGCATTGGTAGACACCAGGTACCATCTTCTGCCTTTTTCAAGGCTCTTGATTACCTTGTACTTGGTAGCCCAGCAGTCTCTGATCTCAGGGAAAGTGTATGCATATGCTGTGAGCTCGGCCAATTCCTTAGCTGTAGTATAGTGCCCGTCAGCATCCAGACCGTGAGGATTGCGGAAGTGTGTTTTGGTGAATCCAAGCTCCTCTGCTTTGGCGTTCATCATGTTGACGAATGCTTCTTCACTGCCTCCGACTCTCTCAGCAACAGCAGTAGCTGCATCATTGGCTGATGGCAGCAACATAGCGTACAGAAGATCCCTTGTACTGAAGGTGTCGCCGACGGTCATGCGGCCGGCTGCGTATGGAGTGGAAGCAGCATGAGCTGAGACCTTAGTAGTTGAATCAATGAGTCCGCTTTCCAGCAACACGATTGCCGTCATCAGCTTAGTAGTGCTGGCCTGAGCGACCTCAGTGGAGGCCTTTCTGGAATATATCATGGTACCCTGACCGTCCCCGTCTATCCTGTATATGCAGGCAGTTCTGGCGGATATGCTGAGATCCTCGAGATTGCGTGTGATGACAGTGATCCTGTCACTGGATACTGCAGGAACCTTCTTCGCGGCAGGAACATAGATGCGCCAGATCGAAGTAGTTTTCTGACGCTCCTCCTTAGGAACGATAAAAGTCACATGGGCAACTCCGTTTTCTTCTGTCATTGTCGCAGGTCCGGTGCTCAAAACAGCGTCGGTGTCATCAGCATCTTCATCAATATCTGTAGCTGGAGACTCAGCCTGTTCTGTATCTGCAGAGACATCAGTGCTTGAACTTTCGGCCTGTTCTGTATCTGCAGAGACATCAGTGCTTGAACTCTTAGTCTGTTCAGTAGCTGCCGTATCCTCAGCGGTTGAACTCTCGTCTTGCTTCGTGCCTGCAGCCTCGTCAGCATTTGAAATCTCGTCTTGCTTTGTGCCTGCAGCTTCATCTGCACTTGAGCTCTCATCTTGCTTTGTGCCTGCAGTCTCATCTGCACCTGAACGCTCAGCCTGTTCTGCAACAGCAGCCGGAGCATCACTTACATCCTTATGTGCAGTCAGGATCGTGGTCCATGTATCTTCTTCACTGTTATATCTCTGTAGCTGCACGTCTCTGCTGCCGACATGAGTGATGTCAGCCTCGATCTTAAGTGCCTGACTGTAACGCTTATTATAAGATGTCTTGTAGCCGGTGATCGAAGTCACAGCTGATACGGCTTTCGCTGTTTTTTTAGATTCAGGAGCAGCCGTTTTGCTTTTCTCTCCGTCAGCAGTCTCCTTGTTTTTCTCTTCAGCAACAGTCTCCTTGTTTTTCTCTCCGTCAGCAGTTTCTCTGTTTTCCTCCGAGGCTACGGACTTGCCTTCGTTATCTGCATATACAATCGTGCCTGACATTGGCATGATAAGTGACATGCAGAGCGTTATGGCCAGCAGCATGGCCGAGATCTTCGATATTACAGAATTTTTTATTTTATGATGTTTCATCTCGATTTCCTCATGTGTTCAGGCACTTACCAGAGTAAAGCACTCTTTACATATGAAAGTGTAACACAGAGTGAGCATCAGATATCTTAAACTCTGTTTAGCTTATACTTTATTCAGTAGGTAGCTAATTGAATGTGTATAAGTAAGTGAGTTCTTCAGTTAGAGTGACACTTTTTACACCTATAATCCTGATGAAAACAGGAGGACAAAAGTGAGCTGTTTTGAAGGAATAGATCTGAACAGACTGTTTGACAGTGAAAGCGAATACGGGAAGAATTACCTGTGTGATGACCTGACCGATGAGCTTGTCAGCAGGGCAGAAGAAACCATGGGATACAGGCTCGAGGAGAAAACATCATTCTTCGGAAAGCTGTTCAGGCGCTGAACGATTATCCGGGCATTAGCATACAACAAATGAAAAAGCTTTGGCTTCTAATGAATCCAAAGCTTTTTTGATGGATGAGCAGCCTCGAGCCACAGCTGCTTGCACATCACATTTCTTTTACAGATGCTCCCGGTATTTCTCGCGGAAGATCTTTCTGTATGCTGCAGGTGAGAGGCCTTTTTGCTTTTTGAAAAGGCGGCTGAAATAGAATGCATTTTCATATCCAACCATGGAAGCTATATTGGAAATGTTGTAATCAGTAGTTTCCAGAAGTATCTGCGCATTGCGGATCCTTATGGAAAGGATGTATTTCATCGGTGTTGTTCCGACTGCTTTCTTGAAGCTCTTGTTGAACCAGCTGGCGCTTACATGTCTTGAAAGCGCATATTCTTCTATGCTGATCTCTTCATTGTAATGCTCTGTGAAGTACTCTTTGGCCAGATCGATCTCCTGGCTGGTAAAACCGGAGAAACGAGGAAGGTTTTCTTCCATCCGGCGGTGCATGGTCATAAGAAGTTCCCGGAACAGATAGGAAAGCATCTCCTCATAACCCCACCTGCAGGTGACAAGCTCGTCTCTCATTTTGCGAAAGTAATCCTCATACTCTCTGGACAGTCCCGTACAGAGAATACTGCTGTCCAGAGGGATCTCGTAGTCCTGAAGGATCTTCCTGATCTCGCGGCCGGTGAAATGTACAAACCATACCTGCGTCCGATCCTCGCCCAGATAGTAATAGTGCTGTTCCTCTCTGGGCTGGTACAGAACCATATTGCCCGCCGGAACAATGACTTCTTTATTATCAAAAATGAAATGCCCCTTTCCCGCAGCAATATATATCAATTGCCAGTCAACGCGGCCTCTTGGACGCCATGTCGGGAGTTTAGGCCAACTGTGAAGCTGGTAGGTCCCGGCACTGAGGATCCTCAGCGGCCTGACCTTTTCTTTGAAAGGTGTTCTGGAATTGTGTAGATAGCCTGAATTCACATACATTTCTGCAACCTCTTGTGTCTTTTGCCAATTATTTTACCTAACATTCCTGAGTACTGGCAATGCCTGAAGCCCTGATTTCCAAGCTTGTGCAGGTTTTATACTGTTTTGTGCATATGTTTTAAAATAGGCGGTTTTTATAATGTTTTTAAGGCTTAGATCTTATGGATCAAAGCATGATTCTCTGACACAGGAGGGAACTGATGATCGTACCAAGACATTATGAAAATATGGCCGTTTTACATGAAAACACAGAGCCAGACAGATGCTATTACATTCCGGATTCGGGGAGAAATGACCAGCTTGTAAGCCTCAGGGAATCATCACAGAGGCTTCAGATGCTCAGCGGTCGTGAATGGAATTTTGCTTTTTTCCAGAGCATTCATGATCTGAAGGAGGAATTTTTTCTGCCTTCTAATGAGGCCGGGGACTGGTGGAATAAGGAGTATGTCCCGTTTTCATGGCAAATGAGAGGCTATGACAAGAACCAATACACTAACATTCGCTATCCTTTTCCATACGACCCACCTTATGTGCCGCAGGACAATCCTTGCGGAGCTTACAGACATCACTTCCAATGGCATAAGGACCAAAAGGCAGGATGCACTTTTCTGAACTTCGAAGGTGTGGATTCATGCTTCTATGTCTGGCTGAACGGCAGATATGTGGGATACAGCCAGATCTCTCATCACACCTCTGAATTTGATGTCACACAATTTCTTGTCGAGGGAGATAATCTGCTTGCCGTTCTTGTGCTTAAGTGGTGTGACGGCAGTTATCTTGAGGACCAGGATAAATTCCGAATGTCCGGTATTTTTCGTGATGTCTATCTTCTGAACAGACCTGCGACCGGGATACGGGATTATCACATAACCACTGAAATCAGTCCGGACCATAGATCCGCAGTTGCGGAGATCAGCCTTTCTTTTGCGGGAGATCATCCTGTGCCGGTAACCGCATCTTTATTCCATTCAGATGAAAAGGGCGGGGAATATCTGGATGCGAAGGCCTTGTCAGATGGCTCAAAGCTGCGTCTCGCGGTGAAAAATCCCATCCTGTGGAACGCAGAGAAGCCTTTCCTGTATAAGCTGATCCTGGAGACATCGAATGAGGTCATTAATGAACGGGTCGGATTCAGAACAGTATGTATCAGGGACAATCAGGTGCTTCTGAACGGAAAGCCGATCACGTTCAATGGAGTGAACAGGCACGAATCAGACCCGGTGACCGGAGCTGTAATGGATTATAAACGGACGCTTTCGGATCTGATGATGATCAAAGAGAACAATTTCAATTCGGTCCGCGCAAGCCATTATCCGAATGTGCCGTTTTTCTATCAGCTGTGCGACAGTATCGGCCTTTATGTGATCGATGAGGCCGACAATGAGAGCCATGGAACGGAAGAGCTCTATTTCTATGAAGACGATTATTCTCAGAGAATGCGGCTGGCACATGAGAGGATCGCCGACAATCCGGATTTTATCGAGCCTACACTGGACCGCATCAGAAGCATGGTGATCCGAAACAGGAACCGGCCGTGCATACTGGTATGGTCGATGGGAAATGAATGCGGTTACGGCTGTACTTTTGAGAGAGCGCTCGAGTGGACAAAAGCGACTGATCCGGCCAGGCTGACCACATATGAAAGTGCATTCTATCTTCCTGATGACAGGAAGTATGACTGCAGCAAGATCGATATCGTCGGAAGAATGTATCCGTCATTTGATGATGTCAGGCAATACCTTGATAATGACCCGGCAGCACCTCTTTTGCTTGTTGAGTACTGTCATGCTATGGGAAACGGACCGGGAGATCTCGAAGACTATCATGAGCTGATCGAGGAGTATCCGGCCTTGTGCGGCGGGTTTGTCTGGGAATTCTGCGACCATGCAGTATATGGCGGGAAGACCCCGGACGGCAAAGACATCTATCTGTACGGCGGAGACAATGGTGAACTGCAGCATGACGGGAATTTCTGCCTGGATGGTCTTGTATATCCGGACAGACGTCCGCATACCAATCTGTCTGAGTACAAAAATGTGTATCGTCCACTCAGAAGCAGCTATGATACTGCATCCGGAAAGCTCACCATAAGCAATCACATGGATTTCACAGATCCGGAAGATGTTATAAGTGCTTCTTATGCTTTGGTCCTTGACGGGACCAGGATCGCAGAAGGAACACTGGCTGTACCTTCAATAAAACCGAGAACAAGTGTAAGCATGGACCTTCCTTTGACTGTCCCGTCTAAAGGACGATGCTTTTTATGGGTCTCATATGTGCTTAAAAAAGCACGGGGAGCTCTCCCCGCCGGTCATGAGTTGGGGTTTGATGAAATCAGGATCCCGGCCCGGGATCCGAGATATGCCAGGAAGCTGTTGGTAATGAACAATGTATCCTGCGATACGGGATACCCGCTGTCATATCAGGACACCGGGCAGGACGGAGGCACCCTGATTGTCATAAGCGGAAAGGGGTTCAGTTATTCCTTTGATAAGCGTTCCGGCATGCCGGTATCCATGACTTTTGAAGGCGAGGAGCTGCTTGACAGGCCGATAGAATTCAATTTCTGGCGCGCACCGGTCGATAACGATATGTTCGTGAAAGGCACATGGAAAAAACAGAGACTGGATCTTACCAGGACACGCGCATATGAAGTGAGCTGTCAATGTACGCAGGATTCTGTAGAGATACATGCAAGACAGTCTGCAGGAGCTATGTCTGTCCCGCCGGTCGTCAGGATGGATACAGTCTGGAAAATCAGCAGCAGCGGCGCGGTCACACTGGAGGTGAATGCGGTAAAAGATCCTCAGATCCTCACTTTGCCAAGGATCGGTATACGGCTGTTCCTGAAGAAATGGCTCAAAGTGGTTTCGTATTACGGGATGGGACCGATGGAATCATATGTGGATAAACATCAGGCCGCAAGGCACGATTCTTTTACAGCTGCAATAGGGGAACTCCATGAACCGTATATCCGTCCACAGGAAAACGGATCGCATTATGACTGCGACTATGTCTCTGTCAGAGGGAAGGGCATGTGTCTGCATGTCATTTCTGCAGATGAAAATACATTCTCATTCAATGCATCACGTTTTACCCAGGAAGAACTGGAGAATAAGGCGCATAAACATGAGCTGACAAGCAGCGGAAGCACAGTGCTTTGCATAGACCATCGCATGTCCGGGCTGGGGTCTGCAAGCTGCGGACCGGATTTACAGAAGGCTTACAGGATCGATGAAGACAGTTATAGTTTTGCATTTATGCTGATCCCGGAGAATCTGAACAAACAGGTATGAGGATAGGAGGTAGAGATGGAAGAGAGAACATATTTGAAATGGTATAACAAAATCGGTTACGGTTCCGGTGATATAGCAGGCAACGTGGTATATGCGCTGCTTTCAGCATTCGTGATGATCTTCCTGACCGATACAGTCGGCATGAATGCAGGCGTCGTGGGAACATTGATAGCTGTATCCAAACTGTTCGACGGTGTCAGTGATGTCTTCTTCGGCTCTCTGATCGATAAGACTCAAACCAAAATGGGCAAGGCAAGGCCATGGATGTTTTACGGATATTTCGGCTGCGCACTATGCCTGGTCGCAATATTCTGCATTCCTGCGGATCTCAGTGCGACCGCACAGTATGCATGGTTTTTCATCGCCTACACAATGCTGAATGCAGGATTCTATACTGCCAATAATATAGCATATTCAGCGCTCACGGCGCTGATCACCAAGAATAACCATGAGCGTGTACAGATGGGATCGATCCGCTTCATGTTCGCTTTCGGTACCAGCATGCTGATCCAGACGATCACGGTCGGACTGGTGGCACATTTTGGAGGAGGCGCGGCAGCATGGAGGACCGTGGCGATAATCTATGCGATCTTCGGCATTATCTCCAACACCATTTCCGTAATGTCAGTGAAAGAACTGACGCCTGAGGAACTTGCAGAAGGAGAGACGGTCCATGGGCAGGCAGCAGAAGACCATACCAACGAAAAGTACAGCCTGGCAGATGCGTTCAAGCTTCTTATCAAGAACAAATACTATCTGATGATCTGCGGTTCCTATATTCTCATGCAGATATATACTGCAACACTGAATATGGGCATATATTACATGACCTATGTGCTTAAGAATGCAAATCTTCTGGGTGTGTTCTCCTGGGCGATCAATATCCCAATGATCATAGGGCTCCTGTTCACCCCTACGCTGGTAATGAAATTCAAGGGAATGTACAAGTTGAATCTGTACGGGTATACCGCAGGCACACTGGGCAGGCTCGGAGTTGTCATCGCCGGATATATGGGCAGCATTCCTCTTATGCTTGCATGTACAGCCATTGCAGCATTTGGCATGAGCCCTCTGCAAGGCGATATGAATGCGCTTATTGCTACTTGCTCTGAGTATACATACCTGACTCATGGTAAACGCGTAGACGGAACAATGTATTCATGCACATCACTCGGCACTAAGCTTGGCGGTGGTATCGGAACAGCCCTTGCAGGGTGGCTGCTGAGTTTCAGCGGTTACATTGGAGGAGCAGCTGAGCAGACAGCATCATGTATCAACATGCTCCATGTAATGTATCTCTGGCTTCCGATGATCTTCAATCTTCTGATCACCTTGCTCCTGACGAGACTGAACGTAGAAAAGGCTGTAGAAGACCTGAAGAAATAGGAACAGGAAAGGAACAGAACAGATATACAGGCATCGTCATATCTGATTTATGCGGCACTTTAGGAAAAAGATCATCTTAAGATGATCTTTTTTGCTAATAGGGAATTTTTCTATCAATTGACTAACGTAAACGTTTTCGATATAATGAATCCAAATTATAACAGACATTATCCG
Organism: uncultured Eubacteriales bacterium; assembly: GCA_902786855.1. GTDB lineage: Bacteria > Bacillota > Clostridia > Peptostreptococcales > Anaerovoracaceae > Crickella. The sequence continues at coordinate 19,297 of CADAEH010000031.1, forward strand.
GAGGTGGATCTGTGTTTAAAATTCTTTTGCTGATAATAGTCTGCGGCCTTCTTATAGGTGCATATATAGTTAAAAAAGGGATTGGCTGTCTTCTTGCACTAATTGCAATGATTATTATCGGAGTGCTGATACTGCCGTTTCTCAGTGACACTGCTCCTGACTCGTCAAATGATTCCGGATCGAGTACAGACAATGCTGTCGAGCAGAAAAATGACGATTATTCACAAGTATACTTTGATGAACTTGCTGATGAACTGGCAAACGGTGTCGACGCAGCAAAGTCAAAATATCTGGATCAGAAGATAGTAATTGTCGGAAACTTTGATAAGATGAATCTGGATGAGAACGCGCGGATAGAAGGCGTTTCTGATGACAGTATCGTTATATCATCAGATGAAGATGATATTACCTTACTGGTAGTCGGACGTATGCAAACGGATGAGCAGCGCGAGGAGTTCAGGCAATTCTCAGAGGATGATATGGTCATATTAAGGGGCACGATCACCGATATCAGTGAGTCAGCGTTCTTTATGGACATAGATGATATTGGATAAAAAATATTTTTCGACCCTATTATTGGATAATATGAACTCATAACCATAGCAATCGGAGCTTTGGTTGGTGTATAATCAAAAACTCAAATCTTTTGTTATCATCTGCCGGCGAGTACGACAGTTTTGATGCTGTAGATAATGGTATAATATGCAATGAATCTGCACAGAAAAAAGTAGCGGAGGTATAGGAAATGAAAAAGATAATAACCCTCACAATTGTTCTTTGCATGAGCATGGTCATGCTTGGCGCATGCGGCGGATCAGGCACCAGAAGCGCTGCACCAACAAAAAAGGCCCCAAGTAATGCCTATCGCGTCATCGTAACAGATGAATCCGGTGAAGCTGTTCAGGGTGTAATGATCCAGTTCTGTTCAGATGCAATGTGTCTGATGGGCGAGACTGATGCTGACGGAATCGCAACATTCGAAAATCAGGAAGAAGGAGCATATACCGCACACGTATACATGGCTCCGGACGGCTTTGCAGAAGACGAAACGGAATATCCTTTGCCGGAGAAATACGGTGATATTACTATAACGCTCAAAGCGGCACAATAGATATGCCGATTGCATTGTGACTTCAGGTAAGCAAAAGCCAGCTCATTATACAAAGAGGTCTGTATTCAATGGACAATAAAAAAGTAATGCTTTATATCAATTCAGCTTTGTACAGCCTGTGGGCAATACTTACAGCGGGTTCAGCAATAAGTATTTATCTCAAGGGCGCAGCATATCAGGCTCAGGGACATCCGGAAGCCTGGATATTCACGCGTGAAAAAGCGATGGAGGCATTCGGCACATTTGTACCTGTGCTTGCACTCGCTGTTGTTATGACTCTGATCTGCGTTATAAAGGGCATCCGGGATGACAGTCAGGATAAGCCTGTGGCTGACCCTGATCTGATCAGCATATACAAGGCAGAGCGTGAAACAGAACGTGATGTTCAGGCCGAGGCCGCGAAGGCAAAAAAGCTTCATATTGTGAAGATCGCAGTGCTCATTGCAGCCGTGATCTTTGTCATCGCAGGCATCCGCAACGGCAGCATGGAAGACACGCTGATCAAAGCTATAAATATCTGTACGGAGTGTGTGGGACTTGGATAATAAAGAAACTGTTGAAACATCAAGGCCTAAGAGCCTCCGCCCGTCAAAAAGGCGTCTGATACAGCTATACGCAGCATTGCTGTACAACGCTCATGTCAAGGGCTTTATAAAAGGCGAGATCTATACGGGCAATACCAAAGCGATGTGTGTTCCGGGCTTCAATTGCTATTCCTGCCCGGCTGCAGTCGGCGCATGCCCGCTCGGCTCGCTGCAGAACGCGCTTGCATCGTCCGGTAACCGCGCCGGTTTTTATGTGTTCGGGATCATCATGCTGTGGGGCCTCATGCTCGGGAGGACCATCTGTGGATGGATCTGCCCGCTTGGGCTGATACAGGAGCTCCTGCATAAGATCCCGACGCCTAAGATCAAAAAGAGTCGTGTGACATACTATCTGTCATATCTCAAGTATTTCTTCCTGGTGGTATTTGCTATTGCCATGCCTCTGTGGTATGGGCTGAAACAAGGCATGACCGTACCGGGATTCTGCAAGTACATCTGTCCTGCGGGAACACTGGAAGGTGCGATGGGTCTGCTGGCCAACCCGGGCAACGACAGCTACTTCAAAATGCTTGGCATATTCTTTACCCGTAAATTCGCGATCATGATGATCATAGGGCTGGCGTGCATATTCTGCTACCGTTCGTTCTGCCGGTTTATCTGCCCGCTCGGAGCGATATACGGCATGTTCAATAAACTTGCGCTGGTCGGCGTAAAGGTAGACATGGATCGCTGCACACACTGCGGTGTATGCGCCATGAGCTGCAAGATGGATGTCCGCCACGTCGGCGACCATGAGTGCATCAACTGTGCGAAATGCATGGATGTCTGCAGACAGAATGCCATTTCGCTCAAGGCAGGAAAGATCACACTCATGGCACCTGCCGCAGGCTGCGCTGATGATAAACCTGACTCACAGGAAAAACGCGCAAGGGCAGGCCGCATTGCCTGGGGCATTGCCATTGCCGTGCTTTGTTTTGCGCTTCTGTGGTATAACGTGCTCGATCAAAAGGGAGACTCAGCTGACGTAAGCAAAACGGATAAGAATACAGAAACGACGGAATCGGTGGAAACAGCGGAAACAGCGGAAACGGCGGAAACGACTGAAGAACAGCTGCCGGGTGGTAATCAGCCGGGAGAAGTTCTTCCCGATTTCACCATCACATGCACGGACGGAACACAGTTCCATCTTGCTGACAGCAGAGGCAAAGTCACGATCATCAATCTGTGGGCAACCTATTGCGGGCCATGCGTGAAGGAACTGCCGCATTTCAATGAGCTAGCGGCAGCACACGCCGGAGATGTCGAAATACTTGCTGTGCACAATTCCATGTCCAAGGATGATATACCGGCATATCTTGCAGATAAAGGCTGGGATAACATTCATTTTGCGCTGGATACCAAAGACAAGCTTGTATGGAATAATGTCGGCGGCGGTCCTGCAATGCCGCAGACAATAGTCTTAGACCGTGATGGTAAAGTAACATATAATCAGGTCGGCTCTGCGACGCCGGAGCTTCTTGAGAGCCTATACTCACAGGCAGCTAAATAATGAAGGAAAGCCCGGGGGATGGTCATGCAGCTATCAACCGGGTTTTTTAGTACCATAGAAGTGTAGTTGACAGAGAGTAATCTCTGCAGCTGCACTTGTTTTATATAATAAGGGATACAGTTGGTCTGGCGAGGGCTTTTTT
>CADAEH010000031.1:22684-23268 GCA_902786855.1 uncultured Eubacteriales bacterium
AGTGCGGGTGGAAGCAACTGCAAATCAATTCAAGGAGGTTCGTTATGGTAAGCGTTGGAATCGATGTTTCTAAAGGGAAAAGCACAGTCTGCCTGATGAGACCATTCGGGGAAATAGTAGCCGGGCCTATGGAAATCATACATGCAGACTCTGAACTGAAGACTCTGGTCAAACTCATGAAAAGCATGAACGAAGAGGTGAAAGTCGTAATGGAAGCCACGGGCATTTACCATTTGCCTGTGCTTACATATCTGAAAGATAACGACATATTCACAGCAGTGATCAATCCATACCAGATGAAGCAATACCGAGTCCAAGGTCTCAGGAGAGTCAAAACCGATAAGGCGGATTCAATGACTATAGCTAAGTATGGACTGGATAACTGGGATGAACTCAAGGATTTTGCAAATTCAGAAGATAAGTACAGGGAAATGACTCTATTGAGCAGACAGTATCGCCATTATATGCGGATCCATGTTGCATCTCTTCAGGAACTGACACATATCCTTGATTATACGATGCCTGGAGTTAAGAAGGAATTCAACAGTTGGGATCCGGAAAACGGCAAAGACAAACTTTCAGAT
>CADAEH010000032.1 GCA_902786855.1 uncultured Eubacteriales bacterium
TCAGCTGTGTAGATTACTACTTATTGGGTTGAACCGCCGTATGCCGAACGGCACGTACGGTGGTGTGAGAGGGGCTACAAGTTAGCCCCTACTCGATTTATTTATTTCATATACTATATGATTGATATGTTTTTCATATTTTCGGAGAGATTCTTCCCAGTTGTAAAGGGCGCGTCTGCCAAAATCAGTGATTGTGAACGTCTTACGCGCCTTAGGACCTCTGCTTTCAGATGAAGAGGTGAGATAGCCGTCTCGCTCCATCTTTCTGAGGTTGCGGTAAAAACCTGCCGGATCAAGGTTGTCTGCAATATATCCGTGGTCTTTGAGACGCTGCATGAGAAGAAAACCGTGACAAGGCTCTTTAGAGAGTTCGATCAGTATGCATGGCTGGATCAGCTTATCAAGATATAGACCTTTACAGGAAAAATTAGCATCCGCTGTATGCATATCGATGGCAAGCCAGCTGGAATAAAACAGCTCTTGTATCTCAAGGCGGCTTCTGGCAGATGGAATATTGATAATATTGTTGGCCTCAGCCTTACTGCAAGGGTGCAGGAACCCACTCTGACCGATCTCTTCCTCATTGATATAGCAAGGCGTGAGATGATCGATATATTTTTCAGGATGGTTTATGTAAGCAGCTGCAACAGCATCCCAGCAATAAGAGCTGTCAGCACCGTAAACGGTTTCTTTGGTTTTGAATCTGTATCCGCATTTCTTTGCTATATACATGCCTGCAGGATTTTCAGATGAACACAGATTGTCGAGAAACTCGTCTTTCGGCAGTGCCGAAACAGGCAGACAATTGTTCCCTGTTATGATGGATATGTTCTTTCCCTTGCTGAGAACTGTGGCTGCAGCCTTAGCGTTTACTGAAAAGTTGAGCTCGTCCAAGGGCTGCCCGTCATGAATATATAGAGGCTCGGTGATTCCCCCCATCAGAACGATCTGATCTATCTTACTGAAGATATCATTATCGATGAGATAAGCTCCATATAGATTCCCAAGAGAGCCAATCCCGAGATAGACAAGTTCTCCTGCATATTTATCTGCCATTTCAGCTATAAACCTTGAACTGTCACATATAGGATCTTCATTTTGCTCGAAACCCCGAAAAACAGGCACGTGATCAAAGCCTGTTTCGTTCAGCATCGTGGCATTGCTTATGAATGATTCCTCTGAAGTACCATTGCCGTAGTTGCATGTAATGCCAAGCAGCTCTATATTGTCCGGGTTCCCCAGCAGGTACAGGATCGCGAGCGCGTCATCCATCGGACGCCCCGGGAAATTGGCTGTATTGTCACAGTCACAAATTACTCGTCTGATTCTGCTCATTGCTTAATTCTTTCTAATGCATTAGTGATCAACAACTTTTGTATATTGTATAACAGCTGGTCTGAGGCTGCGTCAATAAGGATGTATAGATTATTTCAATCCAAAGGCGCTTATCTATTGGATGACTCACTTGGACATGCTTTGATATTTGACTTAGTCTAATACTGTAACTTATTAGACCAGGTCTAAATAACATTAAGGAGAAATAATATGAAGAAGAAATGGCTGGCACTGCTTTTAGCAGTAATGATGGTCCTTTCATTCGCTTCATGCGGAGGAGGAGCAGCAGAGGAGGCAACAGAGACCGATCTCGCTTCGATGAGCTGGGATCAGATCGAAGAACAGGCTAAGGGAACGGACGTAGCGTTCTACGGCTGGGGCGGAGACGAAAACCGCAACAACTGGCTCAACGGTACTGTTGCTGATTATCTCAAGGAGAACTACGATATCAATTTCGAATATGTAGGAATGGATATCAACGATATCCTCTCTAAGCTGACCAGCGAGAAAGAGGCAGGTGAGACTTCCGGATCTATCGATATGATCTGGATCAACGGTGAGAATTTCTACACAGCTAAGGAGAACGGTCTCCTTTACGGACCTTTTACAGATCAGCTGCCTAATATGGAAAAGTATGTAGATACAGAAGATCCGGAGACACTCAATGACTTCTGCAAGCCTATCGACGGATATGAAGCGCCATATGCCAAAGCACAGATGGTAATGTTTAACGACAGCGCGGTAACTCCGGAAGCCCCGAAGAATGCAGATGAGTTCCTTGAATATGCAAAAAAATACAAGGGCAAAGTAACATATCCGGCACTTCCTGACTTCACAGGCAGCGCTTTCGTACGCAATCTTATCTACGAAAAGTGCGGCTGGGAGCAGTTCCAGGATATGAAAGCTGACAAAGAGACTGTCAAAGCAGCGATCGAGCCTGCTCTTGAATATCTCAGAGAGCTGAACCCTTATCTGTGGAACGAAGGCAAGACATTCCCTTCAGATTCAACTGCATTGGACAAGATGTTCCAGGATGGCGAAGTCGTAATGAATATGAGCTACGGTCCATTCTCGGTTGCATCAGGTATTGCTGACGGCACTCTGCCTGAGACCTGCCAGACATTCGTATTTGACAACGGAACTATAGGCAACACGAATTACATGGCAATTGCATTCGATGCTCCGAACAAGGCAGGTGCTATGGTTGCGATCAATGCTATTCTCTCTGCAGATCTGCAGCTTACACAATATTCTGAACTCAGAGATCTCCCTGTAGTTGATCAGGATAAGCTCTCTGACGATGAAAAGACAGCATTTGACGCTGTTGACCTCGGACAGGGCGTTCTTTCACAGGCCGAGCTGCTTGCTCACAGGCTCCCTGAGATGCCTGCAGATCTTGTTCCTGTAATTGAGGAGATCTGGGCAGAAGAAGTTGTAGGAAAATAGATAATCTGGTTATATAATTTCAATAGCTGAGAAGATAAGCGCAGCCGTGTGCTGCGCTGTTTCTTAATTAAGGATGCAGTACCAAAACGTGGTGATCAAATGAACAGAAACAAGATAGCACCAATATTGATGATCATACCTTTTTTACTGATAACTATACTTGTATTGGCTGCGATCATGAATATTCTGCTTCAGAGCTTTGGATATATGCCGGTATTCGGCTTGTACGATTTTACACTTAAGTACTACATTGAAGAACTAAGCAGACCGGAAGTACTTCAGTCGATAGCGGTTTCTCTTTGCATATCTGTATTCTCAAGTGTTATTGCTGCAGTGCTGGGCACATTGATATGTGCTGCACTGGTATACACCGGCAGGACCAGAGGGGGGATGCTGTATACCGTACGCCTCCCTATACTTGTTCCTCATACAGTAGTTGCTGTATTTACAGTTGCTTTGCTGGCACAGACAGGACTGTTTGCCAGGGTAGGATATGCGTTGGGACTGATCAGCGACTACACTGAATTTCCAGGCTTACTGTACGGGACCGGATATGCAGGCGTGATTTTAGCTTATATATGGAAGGAAGCGCCTTTTATTGCATATTTCACGCTGGCGCTCATGGCAAGCATCAGCGGGACCCTAGGAGAAGCCGCTGAAAACCTCGGAGCATCTCCGGTAAGAAGCTTCTTTCATATAACACTTCCGATGAGCATGCCTGCGATTGCACGCGGCTTTCTTATAGTATTCATTTTCGCATTCGGCGGATATGAGCTCCCGATGCTTTTGGGTGCGACCCTGCCTAAAGCATTTCCGGTATATACGTATATTGAGTTTCTGAAACCTGATTTTAAGCTGCGTCCATATGCGATGGCAATGAATGGGATCACTCTGATACTTTCATTGCTCATAGCGTTGCTGTATGCAATTATGATGAGCAGGCTTCTTCGTAAAATAGGAGGTGACTATGAAAGATAGAACCTCCGCATCCAGTAAGAGAAACAGGGCAATGAACCTCGTGCTGATCATTACTTCAATTATTATATTTCTGCCGGTTATAGTAACTTTGCTATGGACTGTGACAGGCAGATGGCCGTGGCCGTCATTGCTGCCTGAAACGTATACGACCCGCACACTGCATGAGATGTTCTTTGGTTCATCCAATCTGTGGGCTATACTGTGGGACAGCATATATATCGCCACTGCAGTTGCTGTTCTAGGAACCATTATCGCACTGCTTACAGCGAGAGCGACCGAGATATACAGGATCAGAGGCAGGAGGCTTATCGGTTACTCTGCGATGCTGCCGCTCTTAGTTCCCGGTACTGTATTCGCTATGGGAATTCAGGTGATCCTGATCAGGATGGGGCTCGGTGATACCGTCACCGGAGTGATCCTTGTTCACCTTGTGGCAGCACTTCCGTATTGTGTGACGATCATGACAGATATAACAGCAGCAGTAGGAAACAGTCTGGAAGAACAGGCACAGGTTCTTGGGGCTGGTCCGGCCGGTGCGTTCATGCATGTAACATTACCGCAGCTGCTGCCAGGCATCCTTTCTTCGGCAAGCATGGCATATATCATTTCTTACAGCCAGTATTTTACAACACTGCTCGCCGGGGGAGGCAAGGTCAAGACACTTGCACTTGTGATGGTACCGTATATCCAGAGCGGGGACAGAGCTCTTTCATCAATATATGCGGTCACCTTTGTAGGATCGGCTCTGATAGTTTTCTTCATATTTGAAGCTTTGATACATAGAATAGTAGGTGATGCAAAATGATCAAGCTGGATGTACAGGAGCTTACGGTAGAACTGAATAAGAACACTATTCTGCGGGATCTGTCTCTGCAGGTCGGGGAGGGCGAATTCGTCAGCCTTCTCGGACCAAGTGGATGCGGCAAGAGCACTTTGCTCAAAACAATAGCCGGCATCAATGAATCTGCTTCAGGCAGGATCATACTCGACGGAGAATTGATCAATGACAAACCTGCTTATAAAAGAGGCGCTGTCATAGTATTCCAGGATATGAGACTCTTCCCAAACATGTCAGTGGAAGACAATGTTGCTTATCCGCTTAAGATACAGGGAATGAAGAAGGCAGAGCGCCGCGTGAAGGCTGAAGAATACCTTGAAGCGGTAAGACTGGAGGGTCTGGGGAGCAGGAGAATATCACAGCTTTCAGGTGGACAGCAGCAGAGAGTTGCTCTTGCGCGTGCACTTGCAGCAGAGCCAAAACTTCTCCTTCTGGACGAGCCTTTTTCTTCGCTTGATGAGAATCTCCGCGAAGACATGAGAAAGCTGGTCAAAGACCTTCACAGACAGTTTGGTATGACCACTATCATGGTAACTCATGACAGACAGGAGGCCATGATAATGGCTGACAGAGTGGCTGTCATGTTCGATGGAGAGATAGTTCTGACGGGTGACCCGGAATCTGTTCTTTCCGATATATCTGATGAAAGAGTTTCAGAATACTTTGGCAATAATGCGTTTGTTAGAGGCACTGTGCACGATGGTATATTCACTGCATCTGACGGAAGTGGCCTGACCTGCAGACTCGACCGACCGGATGGTGAGTATGACCTGATGCTTAGGACAGATGCCAGATTAGTAGAATAACAATCTGACCGGAGCAGACACTCTATACATATACAACCGGAACGGGCTCAAGCTGCGGCGGAACTGCTGAAGGCCAGAGATCAGTAAAACAGGAGAAGATATTATGGATAAGACACAAGTTACAGATCTTTTCATGAGAGGACAGGATTGTTCTCAGGTCGTACTGTCACATTTTGCGAAGGAACTCGGGTTCTCACCTGAGGAAGCTAACCGCATATCTGCAGGTTTCGGAGGGGGCTCCGGGATCGGAGAGACCTGCGGAGCAGTTATTGGTGCGCTTATCGTCATTGGAATGAAATATGGACATTCAGGTCCGGATGACATGGAACAGAGAAACGAACTGATGGCGAAGAGAGCTGAATTCCTGCAGAAGTGGAATGAAAAGCGCGGCACATGCATGTGCAGAGAATTCCTCGGACATGACATTACCAAGCCCGGTGAATTCGAGAAAGTGCTCGAAGAGGGGACAATGTTCAGCCTGTGTCCGGAGCTTGTAGTAGATGCGATAGAGATCCTGGATGAAATGATCAAGTAATTCTTGTCAGCAAACGGATCGGTCAAATAAAGATTGTAAAAAATGAAATTATGAGGACAACACTGTAACGTGCGGTCCTCATAATTTTTATTGATATTTTAAATGTCAATGCGAATCGCATAATTATTCTCGATATCGACCTTTCAACTGATAAGTACAAGCAATTTAATCTGATGTAATGCTGGCGATATAATGATTTATAAGCAAAACTGTGTCTGCAGGAAGGATCTATATATGAACGATAAACGATGTAAGCTGAGCAGAAGGTCATTTATCTATGTGTGCCTGGCAGCCTTTTTTATCGTACTGATTTTTTCAGTTTCATTTGCACATGCTGGATCATCAGATACAGGTCTGCCGGATGGCTTTACTGCTGATGAAGACCTTAACAGAGATCTCAATCTGAACAAATACGGAGTACCGGTACATCAGTTTAAAAACGTCTTTGAAGAGGAAATGGTTACTGTTCCTGGAATTGAAGTATCTCTTGAGGAAGATGATAGTCTGTATCCGGCAGAAGACAATATTCTATTCAGAATCTATAACGCTACTACCCAGCAGACAGAGCAGATAGTGCCAACTGTAAACGGTAAGCTTTCCGGTCTGCAGCTCAGACGGGGACATGCATACATGATCACTGCTGCAGAAGATCAGTACATTATTTCGAACTATACTCAGTATGGTGTTGTTTCAAGACTGTATGTATGGGCATTGAAAAAAGGAGATCAGGGAGTTGGTGCCGACGGAGCTTATGATTACAAGACGGGATATCTGGTCAATGATGCAGGGGAAGTTGAAGGTGACTATCTATCCCCGCTGAATGAGATCGTGATCCACTACAGCAGCCAGGGGTACTATGATCCGCTCAGATATACGATGAAGATGCCTGTCAGATACGGAGATAAAGCGGTAGACGGCGTTAAGTTCATATTTACAAGCGCTGAGGACGAAATGATCACAGCAGTCAGTTCTGCCGGGATCGTTCAGGCAGAGCTGATTGAGGACGTTGACTATACAGTTCATGTTGAAGACAAGAACTATGATATAGAGACCTTTTCCGTTACGGTTAAAGACAAGTCTGAACACAAATTTGTTGAGGATTTGACAGGCATAATCAGGACCGAAGGCAGGTATTGCTATGATCATACCTGCTGCCAGGGGGCTGATGCTTTCAATCTGATCAGCAAGACTGCTGCAGCTGAAACAAGGAAGGGATCCGTTAACAGCCTTAAGACTTACAAGGATACAGCAGGAAGACAGCAGCCGATCGCTACTGTGTCGGGTATGAATTTCAAAACCATGCTACTTCTTGTGCGGAACAAAGGATTTGCTGTCCCTGATGAATTCAAGGGGAGCGATTGCGAAGTCGTCGATTACACTCTTGTCAATCCGCATAGATGGGAAAAGTGCAGAATAACTGATGTTAGTATGCATGTCAGACAGCACCTGTCAAGGCAAGGCAGAAAGGTCAAAAACGTATATCTGCTTGAGAATGACAGTGCAGTATCATTGGCATTTACTCAGCCATCTTCAGGAGAAGTGGAGTTCGATGTAAATGGCATGCCTTCCGGACCTTTCCTCATAGAGTATGGTGACGCATGGCCGGAGGAAAAAGCTTCGGCGGGAAGAACTGATAAAACAGTTGTACCTGAAATAGCTGATCTCCCTGCGGTCAAAATATCTAAGCCTAAAGCGGCTAAGAAGAGTGCAACGGTCAAGTGGAAGAAGATCAGCAAGAAAAATCAGAAGAAGATCGCCAAAGTGCAGGTGCAGTACAGCACAGATAAGAACTTTGCAAGCGCTGACACTAAGATCAGATCTGCGAAGAAGAACAAGACTTCACTGAAAATAAAGAATCTGAAATCCAGAAAGACATATTATGTGCGCATTCGTGCATATAAGTCAGTCAACGGGAAAATCCACGTTTCGAAGTGGTCGAAGACCAAGACTGTAAAAGTCAAATAATATAGTTAATAGGGGCAAAAGCTTAATAATAAATATGTTGTTGGTTATATGAAGGAGGAAAAACATGGCAAAATTGTCGAACAAAATGCTTGCATTTGTCTTGTCTTTCGCAATGATAGTCACTGGTTTTGTGTGGCTCGGCGCGATTGATGCATATGCAGCAGACGGTGACATCGACACCATAACTATCCGTGTAGTGGATCAGGATGGTGAAAACGTTGCCGGAGTCAGTCTGTATTCGACAGATGCAGACGATCATTATGTTGGCTTCGGAACTACAGACTCATCCGGAGTGACATCGTATCAGCTCAAAGCATCTGCTGAAGAGTATTTTGAACCGGATCTGGATTATGAAGTAACTACTGATCAATATTCAGTTACTGAAGATATCACATTTACTACCAAAGAAGTGGACGGCGAAGAAAAGTTCTTCTTCGATACAGTAAATGGTGAAGTTTATACTGGCGAAACCGTGACCATGGAACTCTTTGTGGTGAAAGATGATCCTGAAGATCCAGTCGTCACATTCAATGCCAACGGCGGAAATACAGATGTAGAGTCTGCAGAAACAGTAGAAGGAAAGCTCGCAAGCCTTCCTGAAGCAACGAGAGAGGGATTCGCGTTCCTCGGCTGGTTCACAGCGGCAGAAGGCGGCGAGAAAGTAACAACAGAAACAGTATTCAGTGAGGATACAACGGTATACGCACAGTGGCTCGATGCATCAACATGGGAGTCGGCAGACTTCACATTTGATGGAGCAACAGTTACAGGCTTCAGTGATTCCGGAACTGCAAAGCTCGCTGTCAATTCTGATGTAGTTCTCCCTGAAAAGAACGAAGAGACAACAGTAACCACGATAGGTACGGGCTTCATGAGAAACACAGCAATAACTTCGATAGTGATGCCTGATAGCATAACTACAATCTCCAGCGGAGCATTCACGCAATGTACTGCTCTGAGCAGAGTAACATTCTCATCAAGCCTTACTGAGATCCCTCAGGCTGCATTCAATACATGTGATCTGAAGTCTGTTGTTCTTCCGGAAGGGATCACAGCGATCGGAAATAATTCGTTTACGGGCAATTTCAACCTGACAAGTGTTACACTGCCGTCGACGCTCACTTCTATCGGCAGCACTGCTTTCGGTAACAGCCAGATTGAAGAGCTTGAGATACCGGGAAGTGTCAAATCGATCGGTAATTATGCATTCAGAGTCAACAATGAGACTCTTTCCAATACTCTGAAGAGTCTCAAGCTGAACGAAGGTCTCCAGACAATAGGAAATGCAGCGTTCGGACGAAGCAACCTGAAAGAAGTTACACTTCCGGCTACGGTAACGAGCATCCATAAGAATGCATTCACAAAAAGTACAGACACTGTAAGAGTATATACTGACAATGCGGATCTGATGGTATCAGACAACCCTGCAGGTCAGATGGACATGGTCCTCTCACCGAGAACAGTTACATTTGATGCTAATGGAGGAACTGTTGAGTCAGCGACTGCACAGACGGGAGAAAAGGGCAAACTGGCAAGCCTGCCGGAAGCAACAAGATCCGGCTTTGACCTCACCGGCTGGTTCACAGCAGCAGAAGGAGGAGAAGAAGTAACTACAGATACACTCTTCGAAACAAACACTACTGTATATGCACACTGGGAGAAGAATAAAGAAACAATTGCTGAGGAAGCTAAAGCTGCTGCTGAAAGCGCAATAAATGTTGCTATTGAGGCTGGGGCAGCAGCAGAAACTGCCGCAACTGCATCTGAAGAAGCTGCACAGACACCTGGGCAGGCTGCAGTAGATGCTGCAAATGATTATAATGATGCCGCTGATGCATTTGTTGAAGCAGCAAATGTCGCAGCAACGGCTGCAAATACTGCACTTGAAGCAGCACAGGCTGCATATGCAGAAGGCTCGGAAGAAATTAATGAAGCTCAGTCGGCGGTAACAAATGCTGCTGCTCTCGTGACTGCTGCAGAGCAGATCAAGGCTGATGCGCTCGAAGCGCTTGCAGCTGCAGAGGAAGGCAAGGCGGCTGCTGCTGAGCAGGCAGAAGCAGCCAAGACTGCAGCAGAGGCTGCATTAGAAGAAGCTAATACTGCAATGGATGCACTGGATAATGCATATGACGCGTACATTGCAGCTTCTGAAGAAAGCGGAGACGCGGCTGTGAATGCTGCAAAAGCATACCAAGCTGCTGCCGAGAATGCTTCAGAGAAATGTGCAGCTGCAGTAGAGGCCGCACAGACTGCCGCAGATCTTGCTAAGACTGCGTACGGCGAAGATTCTGAGGAATATGGGGCAGCGGGGACACTACTTGATGATGCATCGCTGCTTAAGGAGAATGCTGACAGAGATGTAGAAAACGCTAAGGATGCTGTATCAAGGGAAGAACTGTATGCTGCACAGGCTAAGGCTGACGATGCTGCAGCAGAAGCTACAGTAGCATCAGACAATCTCACAGATGATTCTACAGATGCAGAAATCAGTGCGGCTGAGCAGCTGGCTGATGATGCTGTTCAGAAAGCAGAAGAAGCTGCTGCCAAGGCAGCTGAAATAGAAGCAGCAGCGCAGGAAGCTGCGGACAAAGCTGCTGATGACGTGACTGCCGCTGAGGCTGCACTGGCATCTGCACAGGAAGCTCTTGCTGGTGCTGAAGAAGGCTCCCCGGAAGCTGAAGCAGCACAGCAGGCTGTAGATGAAGCTCAGGATGCTCTTAATGAAGCGCAGAATGCAAAGGCTGATGCTGATGAGGCTCTTGCTGACGCAAAAGATAACACCAGCTACGCTAATGCAACTAAGGCTGCAGCTACTGCATCTGCAAGCAAGGCGAAGACTGCTGCTGCAAAAGTTGCATCAACTAAGGCTGCAGCTGCAAAGGCAAAAGCAGATGCGGCTGCTGCAACACCTGGTGATGCTGCTATAGCAGCTGCCAAAGCTGCCGAAACTGCTGCAAAGGAAGCAGCTGCAAAAGCAGACGCTGCTTATAAGGCTGCAAATGCTGCAGCAGAAGCTGCCAAAGCTGCATTCGGAGAGGATTCAGACGAATATAAAGAGGCTGCAGAGAATGCTAAAGCAGCACAGACTGCTAAGAATAATGCGGATAAGGCTGCAAGTGCTGCATCAAATGCTGTCAACAGCGCTGTAAAAGCTAAGTCTGATAAGGCAGCTGCAGATCAGGCAGCACTCCAGGCTAAGTATGCACCTGGAAAAGCTGTCCTGAAGAAAGCTGCCAAGGGCAAGAAGAAAGCTACTGTCACATGGAAAACAATGAAGAAAAATGTGACCGGATATGAAGTCCAGTTCATCAACAAGAAGACCGGAAAAGTAGCTAAGGTCAAGACCTTCAAGCAGACCAAAAAGCTTGCTAAGAAGAAAACCATCAAGAAGACCATCAAGGGCCTCAAGAAGGGCACATACAAAGTTCAGGTCCGTGCATTCAATACAGTGAACGGAACTAACTACTATGGTGAATGGTCAAAAGCCAAGACAGCTAAAGTCAAATAGAAACTAACACAAATGATAAATACCGAGGGGACCAGCGCAGCTGGTCCCTTCGTATTATCCGGGTGGTAATCAAAACACAATATTATAAAAAACGCCTATACATCCAGAAATGAGTATAGGCGGATTTTATATTTGACATATTATTTAATCTGCTAAATTTACTATATAGAATAATTAGTTCGAATGATCAGACAAAACATATTCTATGTACCTGTCGCATGACAGGACAAGGGGGATAAGTATGAGATGTAGAAAACTAATAGCTCTGATAGTTGTGCTTGTGATGATGCTGCCTGTGCAGGTTTTCGCATTTGACACTGATCTGCAGCAGCAGTCAGGTACTGAGATCGAAGCATACGGACAAGAATCCGGATATGATGCATCTGGTACTGAAACCGATGCTTCCGGTGACACAGATGAACCTGAGGCGGCCGGTGATGAAAAGCAGGAAACAACAGAAGAAACAACTGCTCCGGATGAAGTTTCCGCAGGATCCGGTACCACAGATGAAGAGCCCCTTATCGAAAAAGAGCCGACAGAAGAAGAACCGGCAGCGGCCCCGCCGGTAATGAGAGGGGCGCCGACAGATACGGGCGACTGGACTGCCGATGACTTCACATACCAGGATACAGATCTTATCAGCGCAGGCTGGTCGATCGCTCCGGTGAATAACAATGGGGACAAGCTTGACGAGGAGGTCTGTATAGTAACAGGCTTTTCAGAATCAGGTGAGGCCAAGCTTGCGACTAATACGGATATTGCCATACCTGCACAGGATACACGAGGCAAGACAGTTCAGGGCGTAGGCACATCTGCATTCAGCAGAAAGGGCATCACATCTGTAAGCTTCCCTGAAGGCGTGATGGCAGATAATAACGGAAAGTGGGACGAGAATGTCCAGACCAGAGGAGACTTCTTTATCGGTGCTTCTGCATTCCTGGGCAATGAGCTTACGGAGCTGGATCTGCCTGAAGGTGTTCTCTTTATAGGCGGTAATGCATTCGGCAGCAATAAGCTGACGAGAGTTTCTTTCCCATCGACCTTGATGCTGATTGCCAATCCGGCTTTCTATAACAACCAGATCACAGAGCTCGAGTTTACCGATACAACTACATTCCCGCTTCAGATCGACGCCATGGCGTTCATGAAGAATCAGATCACCGAGGTATATCTGCCTGCTAAGACCTGCAAGGTAACTAACAGAGCTTTCATGCAGAATACCGGAATGGAACCTGTAACAGCAGGAACTGCGGCTGAGAAACAGGGTGGCATCGTTTACATGCACATCAGGGAGCCCGGCAACTATATTGACGATACGACCAATGGCAAGAGTAATGTCCAGAAGCTGATCGTCGAAGACGGTGATGATCCGGGAGATGACCCGGGAGACGATCCGGGGGACGACCCCTCCGGAGACCCTTCAACTGAGACGGCGTGGACAGCTGCAGACTTTACTTTTGGCGAATATATCCATTCGGGAGAATCCGGGCAGAGACTGTACGGTTGCGATTACTCAAGAGATTTCACTATTACAGGTATTGCTGTAACGGGATTCTCTGAGAGCGGCGAGAGAAAGCTGGAAAAGAATAAAGATCTGGTGATCCCTTCGACGGATACAGAGGGTCATACCATCATGGGTGTGGCACCGAGTGCGTTCTATAATAAGGGACTCACCTCAGTCCAGTTTCCGACGGGAATGCTCGTCAGCTATGACGATACTTTGAGTTACCGCATTACTAAGAGAGGTAATTTTGTCATAGGCGAGAGCTCATTTGCGCGCAATAACCTGACAAGTGTCTATCTTCCGGACGGAGTCATAGCTGTAATGCCGAGTGCTTTCGCATACAACAACCTGACAAAAGTAACTTTGCCTAAGACGATATGGTGGGTAGAATCACTTGCTTTTGCACATAACCAGATTAGCAAGGTCAACTTCCCTGAGACCACGTATTTCTCATTCGAGATGCATGGATGGCCATTCGCAGACAACAAGATCAAAAGTGTCAGGCTGCCTGACATGACCAGAGTAGTCAATAAGTACACATTCCAGCAAAACCCTGGAATGGTCAGACTCACTGATGAACAGCTGAGAAAGGCGTTCAACGCCAGTACATATGCAAACCTTACCGAGGAGGAGAAAGCCAATATCGGCATGGTGTATATGTACACCGATATCATCGAGGATCTTGACAGGATACATCATTACGACCAGCAGACTGAGTCAACTAAGTCATACTTCCAGAAACTCATAATCAATGACGGTACGCCGGGAACACAGTATCAGGATGAAGACGCATGGAACCTTAATGATTTCACTATATCCGGAACTGAGATAACAGGTCTGACTGCGAGCGGTGCTGCCAAGAGAAAAGAGAATAAAGACCTTGTTATCCCTGATTACAATGCAAAAGGCGATCCTATCACTTCGATCGCAGCTGCTCCTGCGGGGAAAGCCGGCGGTCTGTTCGCAACGGATGATGAAAAGTTCGATACAGTCACTCTGCCGAGCGGACTTCTCAGGATAGGTGCCAATGCGTTCAGAGAATCCGGTATCAGAGATGTTGCATTCCCGCCTGACCTTGAGGAAATAGGAATGGCAGCATTCTCAATGAACAATCTGACAAGCGTCATCCTGCCGGATACAGTTACCACAGTCGGTGCAGGAGCCTTCTCATCCAATAAGAACATCAGAAAAATCGATCTTTCTTCAGGACTGACAGAGATCGCTGATGGAGCATTCGGCTGCAGCGATATGGACAACTGGATGACAGAGCTTACCGAGATAGATATACCTGAAGGAATTACGAAGATAGGCAAGAACGCATTTGCAGGCAACAATTTCTCATCGATATATATTCCGGATGGAGTCACTGAGATCGGTGAGTATGCATTCTCGACCAAGAATTATCTGCTGAATGAACAGAGTGGATATTGCAAAGTCAGACTCCCTGAGAGCCTTACTACTATCGGTAACAGAGCATTCCGTAATAAGAATATAGCAGTCATACATCTTCCTGCGTCGGTCACGAGCCTCAGGAAGGAGACTTTTGAGAAGATGCTCTCTACATACGGTACACCGGATATTCCGGGAAGCGAGCAGTATGACCTTATAACGAAAGTATATGTGTCAAGCAGTGCACAGTTTAACAATAAGACGAATTTCCCTGAATCAGATTTCCATACCATGATCCTGACAGATTATGATGAATGGACTGCTGATGAGTTTGAATACGAAAATGGAGTGATTACGGGATTCTCGGAGCTGGGTGCTGACAAGATCGGTAAGAATGGTGCGATGAAGATCCCATCCGAAGATGCCGACGGAAATGCATTTACCGAGATCGCTGATGAAGCATTCAAAGGCTGCGGAGTTACTTCTGTTGAGATACCTGAAGGAATCACTAAGATCGGCGATTCTGCATTCGAAAATAATGACATTGAGGCTTTGTCATTCCCTGCAACGGTTAATTATATAGGCAAAAGCGCCTTCGAAAACAATTCTGTTGAGACGCTGACATTTACTTTTATTACCACTGCACCTCTCGTCATAGCAGAGAGAGCATTTGCCCGTAATGAACTGCTTGCAGTGCAGCTGCCGAACGGAACGTCTACTGTCGCGGGCGATGCATTTATCGTTAACAAGGGAGTCGGCAAAGTTATTGAAGGTTCTGACGAGGAAAAGAGCGGCGGTATCGTCAATATGTACATCGCTGATCCCGGCAGCGGAGTCGATTGTATAGAAAATGGCAGATCGAATGTCCAGGCACTGTATGCGGATGAGGAAATGCCTGACAGCAGTGAACCTTGGGGAGCGGCAGACTTTACATATGACGGGACCGGTCAGGTCATCACAGGCCTGTCGACATCAGGACGGATCAAGTTTGTCAACAACAAGGATCTTGTACTTCCTGACGTAAACATGATCGGCAAGAGGATAACCGGTATCGGCAATGATGCATTTGCCGTTGACATGGCCTATGTAGATGTAGGCAAATATGATTACAACACAGATGAAGGAATTGAGACAGTAAAGCTGCCGAAATATCTGGAGACTATCGGTGACAATGCATTCATTTACAACAGTCTTACAGATCTTGATTTCTCTAAGGCATCGTACCTCACTTCGATCGGAGAGACTGCATTCAAGGGCAACCATCTGACCAAAGTGCAGCTGACTGACAAGGTGACATCCATTGGATCCGGTGCTTTTGCAGCCAACAGTATCACTTCGATCAGGATGCCGCATAATAGCAGTTTTACTGTTATTCCTCAGGCTGTATTTTCGATGAATATACGCCTTGCTTCAGTTGAGATCCCGCCTGCGGTCACTGAGATCGGAGATATGGCCTTTGCAGGTGCAAGACTGACAAGTCTTACAATTCCGTCAAATGTAGCGAAGATAGGCAGGAAAGCTTTCCACCTGCATCATCTGTCCAGCCTGACTGTACCGGGCAATGTCAAAGAGATCGGTGAGAGCGCATTTGAAGGGACATATAAGGAACAGACACTCAGGACACTCGTTCTGAATGAAGGAATAGAGAGTATCGGACGTTATGCTTTCAAGGAAGGACTGCTGACTACAGTAGAGCTTCCAAGATCGCTCAATACCATGGATCATGAGCCTTTCCTGAATAATACAGGTGATGACAATGATCACGTTGTAACACTCAGAACACATAACAGTGCTCATCTTGCATTCAACAAGGGTGCCGTTACGCACGTCGTTGAGATGGTAAGCGTCAAGGTCACATTCGATGCCGGAGCCGGCAGCGTGTCTCCGTCATATGCAATGACAGTAGCAGATGGAACGATTGACAGTATTCCGATACCTGCAATAAGTTCCGAGTATTCCTTTACCGGATGGTATACAGACAAAACAGCCGGGACCAAGGTAAACAATCAAACAGTATTCGAAGATAACACTGTCATCTATGCGAGATATGTCAAGACACCATGGGTAGTGTCAGATTTCACATATGACGGATCGACAGTTACCGGATTCAGTGAGAGCGGGGCGGAGAAGATCAAAACACAGCACGATCTTATCCTTCCGTCAACCAATGGCAGCACAGCTGTTACAGCCGTCGGGTTTGGATTTGCCAGGAATGATCAGATCGAGTCAGTGCTGATGCCTGAAAGCATTACTGAAATTGCGAGCGGAGCATTCACACAATGTACCGCGCTGACCAGAGTAACATTCTCTTCGAACCTGACTGAGATCCCTCAGGCTGCGTTCAATACATGCGACCTGGAGTCAGTTGTTCTCCCTGAAGGTATCACATCGATCGGCAATAATGCATTCGCCGGCAATTTAAGGCTCACAAGTGTTTCGCTGCCATCGACACTTACTGCCATCGGAAACAGTGCTTTTGGAAACAACCAGTTCGAAGAACTTGTGATCCCGGGCAGCGTCAGGTCGATAGGAAATTATGCATTCAGAGTAAACAATGAGAACCTCTCCAACACTCTGAAGACACTCGAGCTGAATGAAGGACTTGAGACCATCGGAAACGCTGCATTCGGAAGAAGTGACCTGACTGAGGTCACACTGCCGTCGACTGTTACATCTATACATAAGAATGCTTTTGTGAAAAGCACGCGCACTGTCACTGTCCATACTGACAATGCCGCTCTGATGGTTTCGGATAACCCTTCCGGACAGATGGATATTATCCTGCCTCCTAGAACAGTCAGATTCAATGCAAACGGCGGAACAACAGATGCAGTCACAGCTGAGACCGATAACAAGGGGAGGCTCGCAGAACTACCTGAAGCATTCACAGACAGAGAACTGTACATATTTGAAGGCTGGTTCACAGAGCGAGAAGACGGAGAAGGAGAGAAGATCACTACTGACTCCGTAATACCTCAGAGTATGACACTGTATGCACATTACCGTGTTGTTCCGTGGGAAAATGCAGACTTTACATTTGATGAGGAAACAGGATCCGTGATCACTGGTTTCTCTGAAGCCGGACTTGCCAAATTAGAACAGACCAAATCGGTAGAGTTGCCTTCGGAAAACAATGGCGTTGCTGTCACTGAGATAGGCACGGCCGCATTTGAAGGCAAAGAGATCGAGTCAGTCAGGTATCCATCCGGTCTTACTAAAATAGGTGAAAGAGCTTTCCGTATGACGAGCCTCAAAGAAGCTGTCATACCTGATACTGTGACTGAACTGGGCAACGGTGCTTACGCGATGATTTTCACACTGCATAAGATCCGGCTTTCAGGTAATCTGACTGTGATTCCTGCCGGAGCATTCGTCAGACAGCTTGTCAAAGGTGAAGAGAAGTATGATGACTATCCTGCAGTGAATGAAGTCGTGATCCCTGATGGGGTTACCTCGATAGGTAACGCCGCATTCCAGGGCCTGAACATAAGCTCGTTGACTTTGCCTGATACCCTTACAAATATGGAGCAGGCGGCATTCTCTAACAACAAGATCACAGAGCTTGAGATCCCGGGGTCACTCAGGAAGATCCCGAGGCTTGCCTTTGGAAGAGGCGGAGCAATGTTCAGAGATCCGGTCGGTCTTGAGAGCCTGACTCTCAATGAAGGAACGGAAGAGCTTGGAGTCGATGCATTTGAAAACAGCAGCCTCACGGAGGTCGTTTTGCCTTCAACCATCAGTAAGATAGATGATACAGCCTTCCGAAAGGGTCTCAGCACGACTGATCCTAAGGGCGGATGGGTACTGCTCATCGGAAATGCAGAGCAAAGGAACGACCCGACGATCAATACCGGGACCGGATACGGTCACAGGTTCCAGTATGTCATCAGTTACGAGATCACGAATGCCGGAGATGAATATGGATTCGAGGACGGCAAGACAGACGCAGAAGGAAAGATCATAGGCGGACTCCCTGAGATAAATGACCCTGCAGTCTCATTCAGCGGGTGGTTCGCAGACGGATCAGATGCTGCTGTAACTAATGATAATGTGTACACAGAGGATACAGTTCTCACGGGGACTGTGATCAAAGCAGAGGACGCTATTGCGGAAATTATTGAGAAAGCGGAGGCTGCTGCAGAAGCTGCAGAAGAAACAAAAGTATCCGTCGAGGATCTGGATCCTGCAGATGATGAGGCGGTAGCTCTTGCCTCTGAAGAGGCAGATAATGTGATAGGGCAGGCAGATCAGGTGATCGCTGAAGCCGAGAATGCACAGTCTCAGGCAGAGGAAGCGCAGAAGGCACTGCCTGAAAATGCGACGGAAGAGCAAAAGGCTCAGGCGGCAGCTAATGTAGAGGTTGCAAGCAGGGCCGTAGGCATTGCACAAAAGGCTAAAGCGTCTGCAGTGCTCACAAAATCCGCTATTGCCAGTTTAGCTGCAGATGCGTCTGCATCAAAGGCTCAGGCTGAAAAAGAAGCAGCTGAGAAAGCGGCTGCAGTACCCGGCGATGATGCTATATCTGCCGCATTGACAGCAGAACGTGCCGCAGAAGAAGCA
Organism: uncultured Eubacteriales bacterium; assembly: GCA_902786855.1. Classification (GTDB taxonomy): domain Bacteria; phylum Bacillota; class Clostridia; order Peptostreptococcales; family Anaerovoracaceae; genus Crickella. The sequence continues at coordinate 18,865 of CADAEH010000032.1, forward strand.
AGCGCACTGGCTGCAGAAGCTGCTGAAATCGCCAATGATGCTGTGGTAGAAGCCCAAAAGGCGGTAGATAAGGCGGCAACAGATGCTGACAGAGCGGAAGCTGAGGCCATGCTTAATGCGGCAAGAGCTGCAGCGAAGGCTGCGGAAGCTGCTGCTGCGGAAGCAAAGCTGGCAGTAGCTGAGGCTAAGGTCGCAACTGCAACTGCTGAGAGAGATGCTGCCGTAGCCGCCAGGACAAGTGCTGAATCTGAACGTGATGCAGCCAAAACAGCACTGCAGAGAGCCGAAACAGAAAGGGCTACAGCGGAGGCCCAGCGTGATGCAGTCAAATACACCCCTTCCAAGGTCAAAATACGGAAGGTCACTTCCGCCAAAAAGAAAGCTAAAGTCTCATGGAAGACGATAAAGAAGAATGTAAAGGGCTATGAGATCTGTGTCATCAGCATGAAGACCGGTGAAACAGTCAAGACTGTAAAAGTCAAACAGACAAAGAAGAAAGCGAAAAAGAAAACTTTCAGAAAAACCGTAAAGAAGCTTAAAAAAGGCAGATACAGGATCAAGGTCAGAGCATTCAATAATGTCGGTGGAAAGGTCTATTACGGTAAATGGTCTAAATCCAGGAAAGTCAGAGTAAAATAAGCAAAGCGGAAAAGAGCCGGGAAGGCTCTTTTCTTATGCCTTTAAGATAACTGTATATCAGGTTATCAGATGCTGGTTCGGGAATACGAAGGGGTTTGTTGTATTGATATAACAAGTTTTCAGTACTTTTGTGTTACTGAACAAAGAAATCCAAACACCTATATATTGTGCTCAAACCCTTGAAACAACTACTATTTGTGGGGGTCGACCTCAAATGTTGGAAACGCGGATATGCGTGTACGGGACCAAACGTCCCAAACCCTTGAAATAGCTGCATTTCAGTATCCCAAATCATACAAAAACGCCCGAAAAAAATTTTAAAAAAGTCTTGCATTCGCATGACTGCTTCTATATACTAATAGGGCTTGTTAAATGCGAGGAAGCAGGAAGTTACCGTGCTAGCGGATAATTTCTGCCGAGAAGTCCTCACAAGATGAGGGCGGAGGGCATCGCTGTTTTGTTGTGTGCCACGGCATAGGAAACGCACGAAAGAGTGTACGACACTGGCGGAGTCCTGTACAAGCATAGCGAATAATTGTACAAAATCACACAGGAGGAACAATAATGAGTGAATTACAGAAAATCAGAATCAGACTGAAGGCTTATGACCATGCTCTTCTCGACAAGTCAGCTGCAAAGATCGTAGAGACTGCCAAGAAGACAGGCGCTGATGTAAGCGGACCTATTCCACTTCCGACAGAGAAGGAAGTAGTTACAATCATCAGAGCCGTACATAAGTACAAGGACAGCAGAGAGCAGTTCGAGCAGAGAACTCACAAGAGACTCATCGACATCACAAACGCAACAACCAAGACAACAGAAGCTCTCACCAAGCTGGACATGCCTGCAGGCATTGATATCGAGATCAAGCTCTAAGCTGGATTAGAAAGATCTCATGAGAGGGAGACCTTCCCGGAAAGGCATACAGCCTGACACAGGGAAGAATAAACAAGCACTCCAAACCAGAGAGATCCGCTGTAACAAGTTAGGAGGAAACATAATGAAAACACTTTTGGGAAAGAAAATCGGAATGACTCAGATTTTCGCCGAGGATGGAACAGTCGTCCCGGTAACTGTCATCGAGGCAGGCCCTGAGACTGTCGTTCAGATCAAGACAGTCGAGACAGACGGCTACGATGCAGTGCAGGTCGGATATGAAGACCAGAAGCCGCAGAGAGTCAACAAGCCGCTCACAGGACACTTCGCAAAGGCCGGTGTTGAGACCAAAAAGCACCTTGCTGAGTTCAAGCCTGAAGACGGCACAACCTACGAAGTAGGACAGGTCATCACAGTTGCTGATTTCGAAGAAGGAATGAAGCTCGATGTGACCGGTACTTCCAAGGGTAAGGGAACACAGGGTAACATCAAGAGACACGGACACCGCAGAGGACCTATGACTCACGGTTCCAAGCACAAAAGACTCGCCGGAGCCCTGGCTGCAGGTACATACCCATCAAGAGTCTTCAAGGGCAACAAAGCACCTGGAAGAATGGGCAGAGACACTGTAACAGTTCAGAACGTAGTACTCGTAAAGACACTTGCTGACCGCAACATCATGATGGTCAAGGGAGCTGTTCCTGGAAAGAAGGGCGGACTCCTCAAGATCAGACCGGCAGTCAAGGGTCAGGATAAATAGGCAGAAAGGAGGAACTGAAAATGGCAAAGTTAAACGTAGTAGACGTTGAAGGTAAAGTCGTAAGAGATATCGAGCTCGCAGACAGCATCTTCGGAATCGAGCCTAATGAATTCGCAGTTCAGGCTGTAGTCAAGAACTATCTGGCTAACCAGAGACAGGGAACCCAATCTGCAAAGACAAGAGCAGAGGTCAGAGGAGGCGGACGCAAGCCTTTCAGACAGAAGGGAACAGGACGTCACAGACAGGGAAGCTCGACAGACCCGTCACAGATCGGCGGAGGAATCGTCTTCGCACCAAAGCCAAGAGATTACAGATATTCGCTCAATAAGAAGCTCAAGAGACTCGCTCTCAAGTCTGCACTCTCCGCTAAGGTAGCTGACAATGAGCTGATCGTAGTAGACGAATTCAAGTTCACAGAGCCTAAGACCAAGGAAATGGTAAAGGTTCTCGCAAACATCAAGGCTGATAAGAAGGCACTGATCGTCATGGATGAGAAGGATGAAAACGTAGTAAGATCCGCTCACAATATCCCGGGCGTCAGAACAGCTCTCGTAAGCACAATGAACGTGTATGAGATCGTTAATCACTACACTCTCGTGCTCACCGAGGCAGCAGCCAGGAAGATCGAGGAGGTATACGCATAATGAAGACCGGATACGATGTTATAATCAGCCCTATCATCACAGAGAACACCATGGATATGGCAGCTGATAAGAAATATGCGTTCAAGGTAGCAAAAGACTCCAACAAGACTGAGATCCGCAAGGCTCTCGAAGAGATCTTCGGAGTAGACGTAGCCAAGGTCAATATCGTGAACGTAAGCGGCAAAAAGAAGAGACTCGGAAGAACATTCGGAACAACTTCTTCCTATAAGAAGGCAGTTGTAACACTCACTCCTGACAGCAAGGAGATCGAGCTCTTCCAGGATATGTAATAAGGAGGCAGTAAGAAAATGGGAATCAGAAAATATAAACCAACTACTCCGGGCCTTAGAGGAATGACAGTCTCCACATTCGAGGAGATCACAACCGATAAGCCGGAAAAGTCTCTTACCGTCACACTCAAGAAGCATTCCGGAAGAAACGTAAGAGGCAAGATCACC
>CADAEH010000033.1 GCA_902786855.1 uncultured Eubacteriales bacterium
CCTTGTCAAGCGATATTTGAAAAGCCGTATGAAAAAATACCCCCTCACCATTTCTGGCGAGAGAGTATTTCTCTAAGTCACCTTAACTTAATGACATTGTGTGTGCATTGGGCGTACTTATATAAAGAATTGTTAGGAGCTGTTGGAATTCCTTGTGTGTATGCGAAAAGCATCAAACAGAATCATGCAGTCAATATTGTATATTTGGATAAAAAATGGTACTTCGTAGATCCACAGTTCGTATACGGTTACTATTCCTTTCATCCTGCTACGAAAGAGTGGGATTTTCAAGGTTATACAGATTGGATTTTTGCTGAGTGGTGATTATTCCGCGAGAGCATGATAAAAAGGAGGATCGCGATCTGATATATCCCTTATGCTACAGATCCGGAATTCCAGAATGTAGTTAGGCAGACCACTGCCGGAAAGAAGACATCCAAGAAAATAAAAGGTCTCAAGTCAAAAACTAAATACTGGGTGCGTATCCGTGCTTACAGAAATGATGGCTTCTGTATAAATATATATGCATCCGGCTAACGTACCCAAAATCGCCGTTTTGTACCCAGAAAAATCGCGTCCTATCTAAGCAGTTTTTCGTCTTAAAAGTGAATTAAACCAGCCTCAAGCAGTTGAAATTTCAACGGTCTGACAAAAGAAAAACCTCCGATTTCTCGGAGGTCTGTGGTGGATGATCAGGGGCTCGAATGCGATATTATTGAATTACCCCAATCGCTCTAAGCGCTGAAAAGAAAGGAGTTGACGCCGTCCGCAGGGTGTCCTTTTTCAAAGTGTAACAGTAAGTGTAACAAAAGTGGGTGAATTAGAACTCCCTCTTGATCCTACGAAATACTTTTTTATATTCAGTTGCTTTTGTCATAGTTCACATTCTGGCTATTGAATTTTCCAGATCATCGGACTCGATCCTGCAAGCTTCTTCTACATCCCTACGCTTCATAGCAGCAGCAAGATCGACATGGACTTGAAGATCACTTGCCGTATGCCGTTGCCCACCGGATACTAATGACGATCTCAGCTTGATCATTGTGTTCTCAAAAGCCGATATAAGATATGGGTTCTTACTAAGACGGGCAATGAACATATGGAAGTCAAGATTATAAGCACTATATCTTCTTGAAAACTCCGGATCTTCAGGATCTATGCTCCAATCAGCAAGTGCACAAAGTTCATCAAGTTCTTCATCCGTTGCAAATTTGATGGCAAGTCTGATTATCCCCATCTCCAGTCCTTCACGGAATCTGATCAGGTTTATCACTTCCTCAAGAGAAAAAGCTTTCACAATATAGCCCTTGCGGGGCATCTTATTCAAGATCTCCTCCTGGCAAAGGATCCCGAGTGCTTCTCGCGCAGGGGTCTTGCTTACATTATACTTTTCTGAAATCTCCTTTTCTGTCAGAAACTGTCCCGGAATAAGAGTTCCGTTATTAATAGCCGTCCTTAACTCAGAAAGGACTTTTTCTGTCATTGAGCTTTTAACAGGTTCGTTAGAAGACATAATAATCACCTCGCTGTAATATATTACAAATTATATCTGTTAGCTTTAGTGATTTCAATACGGGAGATATATCAGGATATAGGGGACTTATTTATAGTTATTTATAAGAAAAAGAAAAAATCGTATTGACAAAGCATGTTAACTAATATATTATCTGATATATCACAAGATACATTATAAAAAATATCTAAAACAAATACTGATTTATTAAGTTAAAAGAAAACTGCGAGACAAGGAAAGGAGCGTAACATGGATTCTGAGAAAAAGCTGGAGTTTTATGGAGGAGAGTGGATGTCATTCCTCCCGATAGTATTGTTCATTATTCTCATAGTAGTTACTTCTTTTGCATGGGGTTCGACATCTGACGGAGCATGCTGGGTACCTGCGATCATCAGCCTGATGCTGCCTTTCTTTTTTGCAAAAGATAAGAAAATGTACGCGGACACAATTATTGACGGTCTTGCCAGTAAAGATACAGCAGTACCTATCGCATGCTGGATCTTTGCAGGAGTATTCGCAAGGGTGCTGAGAGAATCAGGTTTTGCAGACGGACTTGCCGGGCTGGCAGGTAAGGTCGGCGTAAACCCTCTTATCTTCACAGTCGTTACATTCCTGTGCGCAGTACTTTTCTCAACTGCTACCGGAACCGGATTCGGAACGATCGCGATGGGGATGGGAGTACTCTATCCGGCCGGTGTTGCACTCGGTGTAAATCCTGCACTTCTGGCAGGTGTGGTGCTTAGCGGAGCTGCTTTTGGCGACAATATGGCCCCTGTATCTGACACACTTATCTGTTCAACTACTTCTGTCGGAGCCGATCTGACGAAGTGTGTCAAGAGTCGTTTCAAATACGCGATCACAAGCGGATCATTGACTCTGGTTGCTATAATAATCTTCTGTTTATTCCTGGATAAATCATCAGGAACGTCAGTAGAAGTTCCTACAAACAATCTTGCACTCATTATGTTCGTACCTATGATCCTGACTCTGGTCATAGCTATCAAGGCAGGGAACATCATAGTAGCTACTACCATCGGAACAGTCGTATCTGTGATTACTGCACTAGCTTTCGGACTGGTAGACTTCATTCAGATAGATGCCGGAGACACTGCTAAATCTGCACTTATCACAGTATATGGCGAATCAGTAGACCGTACGGTAGGCGGTATCCTGTACAACGGTATTTCCGGGATGGTACAGGTGATAATCCTCTGCCTCCTGCTTTTCGCGATGATCAATATCATGAAGAGAGGCGAGGGAGACAAGAAGCTACTCGAGAGTTTCAGCGGCATCGTAAAAGGACCTGTTTCTGCAGAAGTAGTCATCTCAGTGCTTGTACTTGTACTCTCTGCTCTCCTCAGCCTGACCGCTCCGGCGATCCTCCTTGTAGGACCTTCGTTCGGCAAGCCATATGCTGAGAAATACGGAATCAGCCCATGCAGAATGGCGAATATCATGTCCGGACACTCGGTAACACTTGCGTACTGTATGCCTTGGACTGCAACAATGATGTTGACTCTCGGGTTTGCCAACTCCGCAGGAACGCCGCTCAGCGCACTCGAGGTCACTCCGATGATGTTCTATGCTTACATATCGATAATAGTCCTCTTTGCAACGACATTTCTCAAGATCGGCAGAAATGACGGACTCGACAAATAAGCATATCCGGGTGGTGCTGTATAACGACAGCAGTGTATAATCGATAAAGACGAAAGGAAGACCGATATGAATAAGAGAATCCATATATTTGCAACAGGCGGAACTATCTCAGCAGCAGGAAGTGAAGGAAAGACTTCCAACTATTATGACGGAGAGTTCGATATTGACGCTCTGATGAGCAGTATTAAAGGTGCCATAGCTCTTGCAAGCGCAGAAGGCGAGCAGATACTTAACGTATCAAGTGAAGATATCTCGTGCAATGATTGGCTCTACATGGCGAAGAGGATCAATGAGATGGCAAAAGATGATGATATCATCGGCTTTGTTATAACTCATGGTACTAATACGATGGAGGAGACTGCATACTTCCTTAACCTTACAGTCAAAACTGATAAGCCTGTAGTTCTTACCGGGTCCATGCGCCCGGCAACTGCAAACAGCGCAGATGGCCCTCAGAATCTTTATGAAGCTATCGCTCTTGCATCCAGTGAGGAGGCCGTTGGAAAAGGTGTTATGGTAGTATTCTCTGATGCGATCTGCGGGGCTGAGCGGGTACAGAAGATGAACTGCTTTCGCCCGGATGCATTCGGTGGCCGAGACTTCGGATACCTGGGATATATGCAGGACAATGTTCCGGTCTTTCTCCAGGAGTCTGCCAAGAGACATACAGTCAATACAGAGTTCGATATCTCAGGGGTAGATAAATTGCCAAAGGTCGAGATAGCCTACTTCTATGCAGATGCCGATCCTGATGTCCTCAGAGTGATGGCAGAGCGGTCCGATGGCATCGTTATTGCAGGTGCGGGGAGCGGAATGTTCAACAAAGCATGGAAAGAAGCGGTTGCAGAGATATCCGGCAGGATCCCGGTTGTTCGCTCAACGAGGATAGCCAACGGCATAGTTGCTTATGATCATGCTGACGATGAAGTCGGTTCTCTGTACGGACTTACTCATTCACCTGTTCACGCCAGGATCCTATTGTCCCTTGCGCTGACTGTAACAGATAATAAAGCTAAGATCCAGAAAATGCTCGCTGAGTATTGATCTGAGAATCGTTGGTGCTTCATCATGAATAAGACAATAGGAATACTTGGAGGCATGGGGCCGGCTGCAACAGCAGACCTTATGCAGAAGATCATTCAGATGACTGATGCGGGAAGTGATCAGGAACATATCCCGATGCTTATAGACTGCAACACAAGGATACCCGACAGGACTGCAGCTATCCTTAATGGAGGAGAGGATCCGGTACCCGAGATGCTGGCCGCGGCTCACAGGCTGGAAATTGCAGGGGCAGATTTCATCATAATGCCATGTAATACTGCACATTATTTTATCCCTGAACTAGAACGTGAAATCAGTATCCCGATACTGAATATGCCTGAAGAAACGGCGCATGTTCTTATGGCAAAAGGTGTAAAGACAGCTGCGGTACTTGCAACAGATGGTACATGCCGCAGCGGTCTGTACGAGAAAGCTCTTACATCGGAAGGCATAGGAACCATATACCCTCAAGAGGAAGAACAGGAAAAGATCATGTCGCTTATCTATGAGTATATTAAGCATGGGGTGACAGATCCTGACGAGCTCCCGGTCAAAGCAATAAGCGATATTGCAGACAATTGCCGCCTGCGCGGAGCAGAAGCATTATTGCTTGCATGTACAGAGCTGCCGCTGGCGTTCAGTTACATGAACTTATATAAAGATGATTGCTACGATCCGACGAGGATACTTGCTGCCGCAGCTATTAAAGAAGCCGGCGCAGTAATCAGATAGAACTATTCAAAACATCCGCAAAATACTAAATGAGCGGATGTTTTTGTAAATATTTTTAAGAATCAGGAACACCAGACCAACGAGACATATCACTACACCAACTAACTTATTCCATGTCAGTAATTCGTGATACATAGTTCAATAAACCTGCGGTAGTTGACCAGCACACTTAAGGCTGTAACACCGCAGGTTTTTTGTTAGATAAATTGAAGACTATGGTGCCTGTAAGCTATCTGCGTGGGACCATCTTGTCTACGTCACAGGTTTCATTTCTGAAGTCTCCGTCGAAATAAGGGAATCTGGCAACTTTAGCCTTGATTTCTGTCTGAGCACCAGGTGTGTTACCCCAAATAACAGTGAGTGCTTTTCCGACTTCATCATATGCAGGATCGATGTAAGCCAAGGAAACCATGGTGTTGTAATAGTAGTCGTGAGTACGTCCGACTGCAACGCCTACCTGCTTATCTCCATCCATAACCTTGCTGAGGTTGATAAGAGGGAAGCCTGTGGCGAACATCGTATCAGCACCATCCCCTACAGGAGAGATATCATCCCGTGGATCCACCGGATGACCTTCGAACTGTTTAGCGAATGCAGCACCGACTCCAGCTGCATCCCATTCCAGAGTTACGACGGTCTTGGCGTTCTTTTGAGAAGCTTCAAGCAGGGCCTCCTTACCGATAAAGTCATGGTCGAAGTTGACCAGATACCCCCACTTGATGTCGAACGGCGTAACTAGTCCATTGTTGTAATCATCAGCAGCACTTCCTGCAAAAGGATATCCTGCAATATACATGTTGAAGAAAGGATTGTTGATAGCCTTGACATAATTGACGAAACCTTCATCTTTCATATAGGCATACCAGAAGTGGATTCCCTGATTCGGGTATCCGCCACTAGTATGGTTTCTACAGTATGCAGCCTGCCCAAGCTGACGAATCCCCTTGTCCTGTCCGGCCTCAAGCAGGGCTTCGTAAACGTCTTCGACATCCTCAGACCTGCCGTGAAGTTCATATGCAAGGCATCCGGACATTCCCAGGCGGTGGATCACGACGTTCTTTCCCGCTATAGTTACCTCTTTGTTCTGAGCAAATTTCAGATCGTGGATGTCACAGTTGGCAGCAGCCTCTGCGATTTCAAGCGATCTCGGCCCGTCGAGCTGGATGAAAAACTCATCGAATACCCATTCGCCTTTAACATCCATGCCCATTGTATCTACATAGTATGCGAGGACAGGGGCAAGCCAGTAAGATCTGTATCTGTTTTCGTCTTTCCTGAGCAGAACTCCGTCTGCAAGCATCTGTCCGCCTTCGTGGCAGAGGATAGCATGTCTCGACTTCCCGATTTTGAGTTTCGCAAAATCACGGTTGACGCATACCTTGTTAAGAAGCTTTACGGCATCCGGTCCGTAGATATCATATACTGGAGACCAGGATAGAGGTACACCAAGCCATGCGCCTTCTCTTGCTCCAAGCAGCTCGTTCCTTTGTGTTGTGTACTGATAAGGCTGAAATGCTCCTGACTGTCTGCACAGAAGCGATGCATTTTTATTGATCTTTCCATCCGGCGCGTACATATCGATCCTCCTTGTAATTCTCTTCGCTTAAGTAAAATGCTTTTCTGATATAATTCTACTGTCAGGGTATAGGGAAAGAGAATTGCTGTTATTAGGCGTATTTATTCACTGACAGCATAAATGAGGGACGATCGATATGCTCAAACTATCATACTTAAGAGAATTCATTACGCTTGCAGAGACTTTAAGCTTCTCCAGAACATCTGAAATACGTTTCATATCACAGCCTGCGCTGAGCAGACATATTGCTGCGATAGAAGAGGAATTCGGGTCAGCGCTGTTCACGCGTAATACAAGGAGCGTTGTGCTGACTGAAAGTGGAAAGATAGTCTATAAAAGCTTTGTTGATATGTTGAAAAAATATGACGATGCGAAATCAGAAGTCGACTCCTTGTCATCCGGCATCACAGGAACTCTTCGTATCAGCAGCCCATATTATTGGACAGTGAAATACACAGAGCCGCTTGTTCAGATGATACATAAACAGGTCCCGGGGTGTAAGGTGGATATTCTGTCCTGTCTGCCAGGAGACGGACTTAAGAGTATGATCAATGGCGATAGTGATATTGCAATCAGCTTTGATATGCTAAGCAACCATGATTCAATTAGGCGCGTTCCATTTGCAATGGAGCAGTTTTGCGCTTTTGTGGACAGAAGTCTGGAACTGTCAGAGGAGGACAGCCTTACTCTATCCGACTTGAAAGGACATCCGATCCTTCTCCTTGGCGATCCGGATTATCCGGAGGTAGCAGAACGGTTCGTTGATCTGTTCGTAACACATGGAATCAATAAGAAAGATATAGATTTTTTCCCGATAGAACAGGTCGATTCGGTTGGGTTAACCCTCCATAACACCAAGAAGATTGGTGTTATGATGTCTTGTCTGGATACACGGGAGAGACCATATATAAAATGTATCCCTTTGGAAGAGGACGCCCTTAAGTCGCCACTCTTCATTTATTACAGAATGGATAATGTAAACCCGTTGATCCTGAAAATGGTATATGAGATTAATAAGGAGAACATTAATTAAAGAGTTAGGTTTTCATTGGAACGATTTGGCTATAGCGTTGTCGTTATATACTAGAGGCAATCTTAAAATTGCTGCTCGATACCTATCACAGATGCCTTTTTAAAAAGTTGAGAAAAGCAGGAACAAATTGCCTATAGATTTGTCGTTATATACTAGAGCGATAATTCTTTTCCGAAATCAGCCGCCATGCTGATGTAAGGTATCAACCTATCAATAATCATTTTTAATCACGTTACAGCGAAGAAATACGTCCATTTTCGCCCCGGGATCATACATTCCTTCGGCGGGTATGGGCGTCTTTTATTGTGCACGTTTTTACTTCTGAGACATTCCTGAATGGAGAAATGGAGGTGATAAGCATGCCGAGAATGTCAAAACGGGACAAGGAAGAATGGGATTTCTTCCTTGATGAGCACGGCCAGATCAAGTATGCAGAACGATGCAGGCAGTGCGAACGTGACTGTAAGCAGAGCTTCCGCGCGGTCATTGCACAGTGCCCAGAGGCGGGCTCAAAGCGCCGGAAGAAATGATTCAGTCGCGCAGGGAGTCAAGGGGGAAAGCCTTGCCCACGACATCTTTGCAGCGTAGCTGAAAGTGTCATAGTGGGTTACACACATTCGGAAGGAATGTTGTGTAAGAAGGGCTTCGCCCGGTGTTGCAGAAAGGAGGTTATATATGGCAACACACAAACCGGATATGTCCTGCGCGAGAGTTGTGCAGTATAAAGCGTCAGGTCTCGATAAGATCTACAGACACAACGAGCGCAGGAATGAGTCCTATGGGAACGAGAACGTTATAACTGAGATGAGCAGGTACAATATCCACTTCAAGGATCCCGGAGGCGAGACCTACACCGAGATCTTCAGAAGACTTGAGGACGAAGGTGTGATCTCCACCAGAGGTCTACGAGAGGACGCTACCCTGCTCGATGAGATCATCATCGATGTCAACACACAGTACTTCGAAGAGCACGGCGGCTATGAGTACGCTAAGAGATTCTACGCGGAAGCTTTTCACTTCATCGAAAAGAAGTTCGGAGCCGAGCATATAGTCTCCGCAGTCATGCACGCTGATGAGCTGAACACTGAAGCCAGCGAGAGATTCGGTAAGGATGTATACCACTACCATCTGCACGCCATGGTGATCCCTGTCGTGGACAAGGAGATCAGATGGAGCAAAAGGTGCAAGGACCCGGAACTCCGTGGCACAGTGAAGGAAGTAATCCATCAGGTGAGCCACTCAAAGAAGTGGGCATCCAACATCCCGCTCATTGATGAGCATGGAGAGATCATACTGCGGAAGAACGGGAAGCCTAAGTTCCGAAAGTCCTACAGCATACTGCAGGATGAAGTGTATGAGCACATGGTCAGTCACGGGTTCATCGGGTTCCAGAGAGGAGAGCGCGGCAGCACAGCAGCGCATCTTGACACACTTGAGTTCAAGATAGAGAAGGACAAGGAGCGGCTTGCTGAGATAGAAGGACGTATAGAGCAAGCAAAACTTGACTATGAGCCTGCGCGTGAAGCAAAGCAGAAGATCGAAGAGATAGACAGCATGGGAAAGAGAAACATCACAGGTAAGGTGGTACTCTCCGGGGAAGACTATGCTGACCTCACTGCTCTCGCCAAGGAAGGTCTGACCAGCCGCTCAAAGATCTGGGACATGCAGAGAGGATTAGAGTACTACCGCGATGGTTTCGAGAGGTACAGCAGAAGGTATGATGATCTCCGCGAGAAGTATGAGTCGCTGACAGAGAAGTGCAGACCATTCCTCGATGCCATGGAGCACTTCCCGGAGCTGGTCGCTGCTTTCGTGAACAAGCTCAGAGATCTCTTCGCCGACAAGGCTGCCAGAGAACAGGTCGAGAGAGCGAGGCAGATAGCCGAGCGCGAGAAGCAACGTGCCATGCGTAAGCTCACGAAGAAAGGATGGGATATGGAACGATGATCACACAAACCAACAACACAATACTTATTACTACCGGCAGCTGCGAAAGCTGTTTTTTTTATGAAAGGAGAATTTGAATATGACAGGAATAACACTAGAAGTAATCAAGAAGATCGCAGTACTCAACGATTCGGATGCAGGGTACACAAAGGAACTGAACCTTGTGTCCTGGAACGGAAGGGAACCGAAGTATGACCTCAGGACATGGTCGCCTGAAGGGATAGCACTCAAGGGCCTGACATTAACGGAGGAAGAGGCAAAGGAACTCTATAAGGCGCTGGGGGATATGTTTGCTGAATAATCAATCGTCCTAAGCAGAAGCAAATTGTTCCGTGAAAGCTAAGAGTGTCAAAAAAGGGACAGGGCTAACCATACAATTGACTTGGACAAAGAGGTCGCTTTTTTAAGGAAACCACGATGCAGGAGACAAACATCCACAGGATCAAAATAGAAGTGCCCGGTGGGGCGCTGTTGGCGTTTAGGAATGCGCAGTATATTCCTGCTTTCTATTTCATTCCGGAAAGCTATCTCTTGAAGTGCGGTCAGGAGCTTTGCTCTATCCCGCGCGACTTCAATCAACTGATGAATGATGAGGATGCTATCAGGCTGGTTACAAGCGATCTGTTCCTGCTATGCATCATTGATTGCTACGCGTATATGGCATGGCCTTATCTGTGTCCGGATATTCCATATATGGAGATACTCTCAGGGTATTCTCCTGCATGGAAGATCGCCCATGCTCCAGACATTTGGATAGATGAGCTCACCAGAACAGGTATACTACCGACTTTTGAAACTCTTTTCCACAAACCGAAAGAGAATCTTCACTTTGGCTTTGTCCCTATAGAAGAAATAAGCTTCCATATGAGCAACATAGTTCAAAGCGCTGTGAAAAGGCATGACCTTCAGGTCATACTGGACGCAGAAAAAGAATACAGATGCTTTGAGGATTTCGATTACCGCGAAAGCAATCAGAAGATCGATTTCATTCGCAAGTGGTATCACACGCGCACGAAGCATCCACAGATATCTCTTGAGGGCTATCAGGAACAATTGAGGATAAATTATGACGATATTGAATGGGAGATCCCGGACCCTATCAGTTCGTTCGAAGAAGAAGTTGAAGCAAGAGTTGATGTAAACAAGTTTCTGTCCAAGATCGATGATAAGGACAAGCAGATATTACAGATGAGAGCAGAAGGCTACACCTATCAGGAGATCGCGGACAGGCTTGGCTACAAGACTCACAGTGCCGTTGTCAAGCGAATAAAAAAGCTTGGGAAGAAGTATCAGGAAGACTCAGGTCTCAACTTCGGATTCTAATAAGTTATCACTAAGAAAGTATTGAATACGTTAAATCTCAGGCTCCCTGACCGGGAGTCTTTTTGTTTTGGAAAAATATGGAGGTAACACAATGTTTAAACCTTTAAAACTAGTAGATGCGCAGGAGCTGTTGCTCACACCTTTGGATGATCCGGGATTCATCGTTGAGGATCTGATCCCGGGTGGTGTAAATGTTCTTGCAGGTGATGAGAAATCCGGTAAGAGCTGGATGGTGCTTCTTCTGGCAACATGTATAGCGACAGGACAGGATTTCCTCGGACATCCCGTCAAACAGGGAAAGGTATTATATCTTAGCCTTGAGGATACCTATGTAAGGATCCAGAAAAGGCTCTTCAATCTCACCAATGAGGTCGGCCATGGCAGGATCATGCTCAGCATACAGAGCGGTACGCTTGATGACGGTCTCATGGAGCAGCTTGAAGACGCTCTTGAGAAACACCCGGATATAAATGTCATCATCATTGACACCCTTCAGCTTATACGCGGGAACGGCAAGGAAGTCAGCTATGCCAATGACTACTCTGACGTTACGATGCTCAAGGACTTTGGGAGAAAGCACAGGCTGTCGGTGTTCGTAGTACACCACACCAGAAAGCAGGGTGATGCGCATCACATATTCAACAGGCTCAACGGTACCAAGGGCTTGAATGGTGCAGTTGACACAATGCTGCTTCTTGACAGAGAGAATGAATACAGCAACAGAGGAACGCTGCATATCAAGGGAAGAGACATTCAGCCCCTGGAAGTATCCATGGAATTCAATGACTGCAAGTGGGAGCTCGTCAGCGTCAGGACCCAGGAAGAGATCGCAGCTGCGAACACCCCGGAGGTCATGCATAAGCTGGTGGACTTTATCAGAGAAAGACGCTTCTGGAGAGGCTCAGCAACTGAATTACTTGAAGAACTTGGCGATCAGTCGGTCGGCGCCAATGTCATTACAAAGTATGTCAATCAGTATAAGAGCAGTCTCCTGCTTGACGAAGGAATAGTGTACAGCTACAGCAGAACACATGCTGAAGGAAGGATACTTTCCTTCGAACTCTGTGACAGCTGTGACGGTGGTGACAGTAATGACGACCGCGCCGGCTAAAGCTGTCACAACTGTCACGACCGACACGCTAAGACTTGCATTGAGGCCAGCGGACGCAGAAGTTTTGGATTTCATCACAAAGTCCCCGGACGATTGTTTACAGTATCGTAAATCTGATGGTAGTATTGACTTGGACGGCGTCAGAGAAATGATGGTAGACATAGAAAGGAAGAAAATATTAGATGACCATCCATTTTCCATCAGCCAGGGCAATGACGGCAGGTGGAGAACAAGGATTGTAGACGAAACTGCAAAAACAGGACGAAGACAGTTAGCAAAAGCTACACGGGAGAAGCTGGAAGATGCTTTGATAGAGCATTACCTTAAGACTGATGAGAGGCTCATAAGAATCAGAATGACCCTCCGTGAGCTCTATCCTAAATGGTTGAAGTACAAGGCGCTTCATAACGCCGAGACATATATCCCGAGGATAGAGTCAGAGTGGAATAGGTTCTACGAGAATTCTTCCATAGTTGACAAGCCTATACGCGAACTGAAAAAGCTTGAACTTGATGAATGGGCACATTCTCTTATCAGGGAACATGACATGACTAAGACCCAGTATTACAACATGTCACTGATCATGAGACAGTGTCTGGACTACGCGGTGGATCTTGAGATCATTGATGTCAATCAGTTCCGGAAGGTCAATGTCGATGGCCGAAGAATGTTCCGCAAGGTCCGAAAGAAGAAGGACAGCACTCAGGTGTATTCCAAGGACGAGGTAATAATACTTTTCCAGAAGGCATGGAACGATTTCGAGTTCAGCACCAGACTGGTGTACAGGCTGGCGCCTCTGGCAATGATGTTCCAGTTCTTCACCGGAGTAAGAATAGGGGAACTGTGTGCACTGAAGTTCTCAGACATTGAGAACGGGATCCTGAATGTCAGCAGGATGCTGCAGAAGGATACTGATAAAGTCGTAGATCACACAAAGAGCCATGAAGACAGGGAAGTCATTCTGCCTGACGGGGCACTGGAGCTTGTGGAAGTAGCACGGAGATATCAGGAAGAGCACGACTGCCAAAGTGAGTATATTTTCTCTATCACGGAAAAGCCTTTGGAATATCGTGAGGTAAATGCCCTCCTGAAGAAATACTGTAAAAGTGTGGGGATCCTGTACAGACCATCCCACAGCTCAAGGAAAACCTATATTTCGTCACTGATCGATGCAGGTATCAATATCAATACAGTTCGTTCATATGCAGGCCATGCAGATGAAAGGACTACCTATTTCAACTACTGTTACGACCGGACACCGGATGCAGAGAAGAAGCAACTTCTCGAAAAAGCACTAGCATAAAAGCAAAAATCCCGGCGGTCATAGTGCCGCCGGGGAGTGTAACTTTTTGATGCTTAAGTGTAACTCTTCTAAGGACACCCTATCTATAGAGCGATTAGCTGGATACACTCGCTGAACGTTGAAAAATCAACGTTCCGGGCAAAGAAAAACCTCCGATTTCTCGGAGGCTCTGGTGGATGATCAGGGGCTCGAACCCTGGACACCCTGCTCGCCTAACGCCTTATTATAAGGTGTTACAGGATGCCGTCAGGTGTTATCTCGTGATGCTGCACTGCAGTGATTGCAACGGGTACAAGGCTCTCGCAACAGGTTATAACACGAAGTAATAATTAGCGCAAAAATATAAAAGGCAGAAACTTTTGTGGGCAAGATCGGCACCGTTGAAATACAAGATCATGTATCTCAACGGTGCTTTTTCAGTTTCTAAAGCGGTGTTTCTGCAATTTTGCGGCTCAACAACATTGTTGCTACTCAGCCCCTAAGTGTGCAATCGATCCGTTTGGGGCTGAGTAGCAGCAAAGAAGCGATATGGAATAGCGACTTTTTTTGAGATATTGAACAGAAATAACCTGAATATCTCATAATAAATTTGACAATGCTGCTGCATTAGATAGTGTGAAAACGCTTATATCGTGCGTCATTAGCCTGTCGTTAGCTATATAAAATTCAGCACAATCAGGAGTTGCTAAAGTTCGTAAACAAGTGTAATTTCAAGGAAAAGTGAAAGTTTAGGTATGGACAAAATCAAATTATGCAAGTATACTAACTATGCAATTAGATATAGCCAAAACAACGATTTTCAAGGAGGCTAAGTCAGTGTCTCAGTCAATTAAGATCAAGGGAATAACCATTCGGAACTTCAAATCGCTTTTTGATGTAAGCTTTGAGGCCGGAAATGTCAATGTGTTTATTGGGGCAAACGGTTCAGGCAAGACTTCTGTGCTGGAGGCGATCGGAGTGCTTAGCGCGGCCATGACAGACAGAGTGAATAATAACAGCCTGCAAAGAAAGGGTGTCAGATTAAGCACATCTTCGCTGTACAAGTCAAAGTTTGCGGATATCGTAAAAGAGTCGCCTACAGTTGAGTTCTCGTTGAAATGGGGCAAAGATTCGCACGAATATCAGTACAATACCCACCTGACCGCTCCTGTAGGGGATGACTCATGGAAGTATCATACAGAGAGCGTTAGTAGGGACAGAATAATAGTATTCGGTCGAAGCAACCGAAGTAAAAGCCATATGAACAATAAGGTCGGTTACTATTCGCTGTCCGATAGACTTGCATCTGAGGAGTACCTTGCTGCGGGCAGATATGTTGCAGATTATGGGCTATTCCAACCTGATACTCTTACATTGCGAGGTAATGTGCCGGATCCGACACAGATCACTCCGATAGGACTGAACGGAGGGCGTCTTGCTGAGGCTGTCGGGGATCTGTTCAGAACTGTGGACGATGAGCTGATGTTTGGCAGTATGTATATGGATGAAGTACTTGAATTAATGGAATGGGCTTCCGAATTTCATGTTGGAAAGCCGAAGAAATCCAATCTGAATCCAGGCGTGCCATCGACAAACCAGATAATAGAATTTCGCGACAGATTTCTGAAAGACAGTGCTCTGTTTACAGGATACGATGCCAGTGAAGGTGCTTTGTATGTCCTGTTTATGCTCTGCCTTGCCATGCATCCGTCCACGCCTATGATGTTCGGAATAGACAGTTTTGACCATGCTATGAACCCAAGGCTTGCAAAACGGCTCACACAGGTCTTTGACAAGATTGTCATTGAGAACGGAAGAACGGTATTTATGACAACACATAATCCGCTTGTGCTGGACGGACTCGACTTGACAGATGACAGGATCCGTTTGTTTGCAACTGAAAGAGATGACCTTGGACATGTAACTGTCAACAGAATACTTGTAAGTGAAGACCTGATCAAAACAGGGCAGCCGCTTTCACGTCTTTGGATCAATGGATATCTGGGAGGCGTTCCGGAACTGATATGAAGAGAGTCATAGGTATAGTCAGCGAAGGACCGACTGATCAGATGGCTATCCGTACTGTCATCGATAGGTTGACCGGAGAAAAGAACATATACAGGTACATACAGCCCGAGCAGGATGCGAGAGGTGAATTCGGAAACGGGTGGAAAGGCGTTTAACGCTGCATGGATCGTGGCGGCGTTTGATGATTTGAAGGATTCTAACGATGCAGAAATGATCATCGACCCATGGAGCAATATCATTTCGCTGAAAAAAGAATATCATGGCATAAGAGTCCCTGGACACAAAAAGAGCGCATCAGTATACCGGAGGTTCATGCCTCAATTGTCTGATAATTGGGATACAGTTGCTGAGAAATGCAAATCAGCCAGGGTTTTTACAGATTCAATTCAATTGCTTCATGACAGAACGGATTGAGGAAGATAACCAACAATGCTCGTCTAAATCACATAAATAATACGAGATTTAGACTACTATTATAACTGGGAATAATCATGTATAGGGTAATCATAGTAGAAGACGATAACGGAATAGCTGAAGGAATATGCAATTGTCTTGCTGGCTGGGGGATGGAAGCCCGTAAGATAACTGACTTCCGCCGTGTCACGGAAGAAATCGAGGAATACAAGCCCCATCTGGTCATTATGGACATCACTCTCCCATACATGGGTGGCTATCACTGGTGTCAGGAGATACGAAAGACAAGCTCGGTGCCAATCATATTCATTTCGTCTGCAACAGACAACATGAATATCATCATGGCCATGAACATGGGCGCTGATGACTATATCCCAAAGCCTTTTGACCAAAGCGTTCTGATCGCTAAGGTACAGGCGCTTCTTCGCAGGGCATACGATTTCAACCGGAATACTTTCACTCTGCAGGCGGCAGGCGCTGTGCTCAATACTGAGGATAATACGCTGCTGTACAACGGCAACAAGATAGTTCTGTCAAGAAATGAGTACATGATCTTTCTTACGCTGATGCAGAACAAGAACAAGGTCGTAAGCAGAGAAAAGCTTATGGAGGCACTCTGGGAAACAGACAGCTTTGTTGATGAAAACACGCTGACAGTTAATGTGGGCAGGCTCCGCAGAACTCTTGAAGAAGGCGGTCTCAAAGATCTTATCAAAACAAGGTTCGGCGTAGGGTATATCCTGGAGGCCGAATAATGGGGCTGCTTAAGAGCTATCTCAGATCGCGCGCGAAAGCGATAGTAGTATACATACTAATAGCCGGAGCATTCGCGGCTGCATATCTGCTGTTCGATATGCCTGTCATAGTAGTTACATACCCGCTGATCCTGAGTATTATGATCGGCGTAGCCGCATTAGCGATCGACTATATTGCTTTTCGAAGGCGGCACATAATGCTTACCCACGAAGAAATGCCTGCTCCGGCCGATCGGCTGGAGGAGGACTATCAGCAGATCATCACTAAACTTCAGGACGGGGCGAAGCAGTCAGCAGTTCACGCGGCAGAAGAGTATAACGATATGATCGACTACTATACTGTCTGGGCACATCAGATCAAAACTCCGATTGCAGCCATGCGGCTCAGCCTCCAGTCAGAGGATACAGAGACGGCAAGAAAACTCACTTCAGATCTGAACCGGATCGAAGAATATGTCGAAATGGTGCTGACGTTCCTGCGACTGGATTCGGACAGCACGGACTACCTTATAAAGGAATATGATCTTGACAGTATCATCCGCACGGCTGTCCGGAAGTTTTCAAGGGAATTCATTCTGAAGAGACTGACGCTGGATTATCAGCCAGTGAATTATACTGTGCTCACCGATGGAAAATGGCTGACATTCGTTATAGAGCAGATTATTTCAAATGCGGTCAAGTACACTTCAGAAGGCGGCGTGCATATCTATATGGATGAGCTGGGAATTCTCCATATCAGTGATACCGGTTTAGGTATAAGTGCTGAAGACCTTCCTCGCATATTTGAAAACGGCTACACCGGCTTCAACGGTCGCGAGGATAAACGGGCAAGCGGGATCGGGCTTTATCTCTGCAAAAGGATAACGGACAATCTCGGGCATACGATAAGCGCTGAGTCGCAGCCGGGCAGGGGCACGACGATAATACTTGATTTCAGAACCACAAGACTCGTGACAGAAGATTGATCATAAATGTGACATATATGTAAGAAATACGTAAGCAGATCCGATGGAACGGCTCTGCTTATATTATTATCATCAGACTGTAATCAGGCAACAAGGAGGTTACAGTAATGAGTTTACTTGAAGCAAGAGGAATAAAGAAAACATACAGGACTCGTTTCGGCGGAGCATCCGTTGAAGCGCTGAAGAACGTCAATTTCACAGTTGAAAAGGGCGAATATGTCGCTATCATGGGAGAATCCGGCAGCGGCAAGACCACCCTGCTAAACATAATCGCGGCTCTGGACAAGCCGACAGGAGGAACGGTCATACTTGACGGCATGAAGCTGAGCGCAGTCAGGGACTCGGATCTTGCAAAATTCCGCAGAGACAATCTGGGGTATGTGTTTCAGGACTTCAATCTGCTGGATACATTCTCTCTCGAAGACAATATCTATCTTCCACTGGTTCTGGCCGGAATGAAGCCGGAAGATATGAAGAAGAGGCTGGATGACCTTGCATCACCGCTTGGTATCGAAACCCTTCTCAAGAAATATCCTTACGAGGTATCCGGCGGTCAGAAACAGAGAGCGGCGGTTGCGAGAGCACTGATCACAGATCCGAGAATAGTTCTGGCGGATGAGCCTACGGGCGCACTTGATTCAAAGTCATCAGACGAGCTGCTTGATCTTTTCGCTAAGGTGAATCAGATGGGACATACCATCCTGATGGTAACTCATTCCACAAAGGCTGCGAGCAGGGCTTCCAGGGTGATGTTTATACGCGATGGAGTAGTGTTCCACCAGATATATAAAGGCGATGCCACTGATCAGCAGATGTATCAGAAGATTAGCAATACACTGACGCTTCTCGCACAGGGAGGTGACAGATAATGAAGCTGGGATTCTATCCAAAGATGGCTGCGAACGGCATGCGTAAGAACGGCAGGCTGTATGCACCGTATCTGGTGACATGCATCATGATGGTAGCTGTGTATTACATCCTTCACTTCCTCGGGTATTCAGGGATCATGGACGGCATGCCGGGCGGGCACACTGCTACCGATATGATGCAGATGGGCACATATATAATGACGCTGTTCGGGCTTCTGTTTCTCTTTTATACACAGGCAACGCTGATCAAAGGCAGAAAGAAGGAGTTCGGTCTTTACAGCATTTTGGGGATGAACAGATTCAACCTGGGAAGGATACTGTTCTTCGAAACGCTGTTTACATGGGCAGTCGCGATATTCGGCGGACTCATTGCCGGCATAGGGATTTCCAAGCTGGCAGAGCTCGGATTTACAAAGCTGATAGAAGTACCTGTAAGATATGCTTTCTCTGTTCCGTTCACCTCTGTCATCATGACAGTTGTAACATACAGCGCGATTTTTTTGCTGATCTATCTCAATTCGCTGAGACAAGTCAGTTTTGCAAGTCCAATAGAGCTGGTGACTGCAGATAAAGCAGGCGAGAAGCCGCCGAAGTCAAACTGGCTCACAGGCGTCCTCGGCCTTGCATCTCTTGGGTCGGGATACTATATCGCGCTTAAGATACAGCAACCTATGTCAGCACTCATGTGGTTCTTTGTCGCCGTGATACTGATAATGATAGGTACCTATCTTCTTCTGATCGCAGGCTCTGTCATCCTTTGCAGGATGCTTCAGAAGAATAGGAACTACTATTACCAGACAAATCATTTTGTATCGGTGTCTTCGATGGCATATCGCATGAAGAGAAACGGCGCGGGACTTGCGTCGATCTGCATCCTTCTGACGATGATCCTTGTAATGATGTCCTCGACTTCAGCGCTTTACACAGGTGCAGAGCAGTGCCTCAATGTGCGCTATCCTAACGAGATAGGTGCCTTTGCGTGCAAGTACGGTTATGATGAAAGCCTTGAGGATCTGGGTGAGAAGCTGGATGCTGACCTTAAGGCCGCTGCTGAGGAACACGGTGCGGAGATAATGAACAACAAAACATATTACGAGTGGTCGATCAGCGGTTACTTCGATGACAGCAAGCTGGATGTCACACTCAACTCAAAGTCAGATCTTGCTTTCATCAATTATGACAAAGTAGCGCAGATACTGTTCATTGATGTGGATGTCTATAACAGAGTATTTGGCTATAACGAGACAGTGGCTCAGGGTGAAGCATTGGTCGGAACCGCAAAGGACATAGAGATCGGCGATGTGATAACTATCGGGGATGTTCCGTTCAAAGTCACAAAACGTATCGATGACAGGATAGAAGAGATAGATCCGGCTGCAGTGGTCTCGGCATCTCCGGGCATCTTTGTGATCGTGAAGGATGCTGGTGAGGTCGCGAAGAACTACACAAAATATGCAGATTACGACGGCGAGCCTATGCTGGCGTGGTTCTGGGACTGCCGTTTTGATACCGGCCTTGACGCCGACGAGCAGGTGGCTCTGGCAGCCACACTGGATAATTTGATCAAAGAGGAACTGAAGCCGCTTGACTTTGACAACTGCTACTGCGAGAGCCATGAAGCAGAACGAGGCGACTTCGTCAGCACCTTCGGAGGACTGTTTTTCCTCGGCATTTTGCTCAGCATCATCTTCCTGATGTCCTGCGTGATAATCATGTATTACAAACAGGTCTCGGAAGGTTTCGAGGATCAGTCCAGATTCGACATAATGCAGAAGGTCGGCATGACGAAGGATGAAATAAGAAAAAGCATCAATTCACAGATGCTGACGGTATTCCTTATCCCAATCATCTTAGCCTGCATACACTTGGCGGTGGTACTGCCTATAGTAAACAAGCTGCTCATGCTGTTCGGACTGTTTGACATACCGCGCCTGATCATTACCTCCAGTGTATGCGTACTGATCTGCGGTATAGTATATGCGGTCATATACAGAATTACATCTAATGCATACTACCGAATCGTTTCGTAAAAAAGGCATTGACTAACGAACGAACGGTAGGTAGAATGGTGATGTCCAATATATATTTTACTGCCGGAGGAATGCTATGGATAAGGGCAATACAAGAGATGAGATACTGAATGTCGCGCTGGATCTGTTTTCAGTTAATGGTTATGAAGCTACGAGCATTTCGCAGATCGCAGATGCGGTAGGGATCAGAAAGGCATCTCTTTACAGCCACTTCGGAAGCAAGCAGGAGATACTGGATAATGTCGTAGAGTCGGTGCTAAACGGATATGCAGAGCATTCCATATTCACTAAAGCCGACTGGGACGATCCTGAATTCACAAAGGACAAAGAGGGGATGACTGCGGATGATGCCGCGAAGATGATCCAGGGTCAGGTCAGATATATAGTCCATGATCCGGCCATCAGCAGGGGCAGAAAGCTGCTCTTGATCGAGCAGTTCCGCAACCGGGAACTCTCTGTTCTGCAGACCAGAATGAATTACGAAGGGATCATGAAATACTTCGAAGGCATGATCAGATACCTTATCCGCAGCAATACGCTTAGGGAAGCGGATACTGAGATCATGGCAGCGCAGCTCTCATCACCGATCACTGTATGGATCAATCTGTGCGACAGGGAACCTTCCCGCGAGGAGGAAGTTATGGAACTGGTTCATAAACATGTGCTGCAGTTCTTCGAGGTCTACGCAAAGTAGAACGATACTATAAATAAATCATATAGAATATCAATTGCCGGCCGGCCTTAAGGCTGACCGGTAAAAAAATACACCTCAAACTACCGAACGATAGGGAGCAAAAGAGGGAGGTCAATAATGTGTACAAGCATAGTAGTAAATAAGAATAAGACGATAGTAGGCTGGAATCTGGATCTTCTGGATATGGAATACAGAGTCAGTCCTGCAGATGAAGGGGTATTCATAGAGGTCAATGATGCAACAGAAGGGTGGATGCCATTGTTTGGCGCCAACAGCCGGGGAGACTTTGTCGGAATGCCTACATGCTGGCCTGCCGACAGAAGAAGCGATCCAGCGGGAGACGGCGAGAATGTAATCATGCTGGACATCGACCTCATGCTGCAGAAGAAAACGCTGCAGGAGATCCGCGACATAGCGGCTGAAAGACCTGTCTACAGCATCCCGGGACTGACATTCATGTCTGCACTGTCGGATGCTGACGGCAACGTGCTTCACATAGTGCCGGGTCAGGGCTGCAGCTACTACGAAAAACCTGAATACAAGATACTTACTAACTTCTCACCATACAAACAGAATTCGGAGACGCATCCGTGGATGGGTTGGGACAGATATCACACTGCGGAAGAGATGCTGGAGAAAGCGTCAGATGATTTT
>CADAEH010000034.1 GCA_902786855.1 uncultured Eubacteriales bacterium
ACCGATGTATTAGCTTTGTAAGGAGCCGTATGCGGGAAAGCCGCACGTACGGATCTGAGAGGGGTTCGGGGAGTAATCCCCGTTCCTACTAAACAGCAACAAACGCTGAAAACTGCATCAACATGAAGGATCATCTGACGCCATGAAGCGAAAACACTGAATGGTTTGCAGAGTATAAAGCTATTAATAAGGACTGGATCCTGTAATGAACAGAACTCAGTCCTTTTAGCTTGCCATTAATTATGTGATTGTCGGTATAGTATCAGATGCCTTTTGACTTTCATCTGATCATATGCATGTCCCAGGCGTTTTTTTGATGATCAAAAGGGAGATCCCGGCGAGTATAGCAGATACTGCTGCCCATATTGATCCTATCCAGACGGCCGCATCGGCAAATACGGATTCCTGCATCACGTTGACGAGGTTATCAACTCTGGGGTCTAGTATCCACAGGTCATTGTCGAAAAATACATGGTGGAATTTGGTGAACAGGTATGTGAAATCATTCATTCCGAGTATCACAAGAAACACTGCGAACAACACGAATGCTGCAAGAGAGATGAGATAACCGCGTGCGAATAAGCGTGAAACATCTTTAGATACACTTCGGACCTCATTATCCTTATCACTGCCATCAATGCCATGCCTTTCCCTGACTGAAAACCACACTGCCATCAGCAGGCCGATGATCATAAGAATAGCGATGATGCGGAAGCGGACTGCTCCGAGAAAAATGTTTCTGCAGTCTGCAAGGTGCTGCTTTTCACGTTCTGTGAAGAAGGGTGCGGTTACGCCGTCTATGGTCGCTTCGGTGTCATCGAGCGTATCTATCCTTCCGATACAGTATTCAAGCATCTGTTCAGTTATATATACGGCATCATCAAGAGACATCTCACCGGTCACATACTGCGGCGTATCGTATTTTGCGTACTCGCTGCGCCACCACCCGGGGATCCAGTAGCAGACCGCCTGTGTTGAAGTGATGAGGATCACTATCAACAGCAGGATGCCGGCAGCAAATGCTGCAATGCGTTCGTTTATTTTGCCTTTACCCGAATCTTTTGCTGTCATGTTCTCATTAACCTCAGTCTGTTTTATCATGCTCCGATTATATTTCAGATAGCTTCGTGCGGTCAAGGAACAGGCGCATGATCCCGGATCACGGAGAGCAAAGAAAAAAGCATCAAGTAATTGAAATCTTATATACGGAACTTCAAAAAATACACTTTAGCACTTTAAAGTGCTACTAAATGATGGTACAATAGTGATGTTCTGCGGAATAACGCAGTGAGAATTTTTTACATGATCACAGGAGAGCAGGATGATCACGGACAAGGAAAAAAAGAATCTTGAACAGTTCTACCGGGCAATACTTTCCATAAAAGACGAAGAAGAGTGCAGGAAGTTCTTTGATGATGTTGCAACTATCAGAGAAATGCTCGATATGTCTGCAAGGCTCGAAGTGGCCAGGATGCTTGATGAGGGGACGGTTTTCAGTGAGATCAGCAAGGAGACCGGCGCAAGTTCTGCTACCATAAGCCGTGTAAACAAGTGCCTTACCTACGGAGAGGGCGGTTATAAGGCAGTCCTCGACAGGATCAATAAAAAGAAAAGAAAGAAATAACAGCTTTTGTATGTCAGCCTTTGATATGCAGTGCACGAAACACATATAAAATGCCGGAATCAATATGGATTCCGGCACTTTTGTTATAAACAGGTCTGTATGATGAGATGATAGCGGAGTCTGATATCATGGATCAGAAACAGAAGATATCAAGCCTTTATCTCAAGTTCCTCATATCTGAAGCAGTCCATGAATTTCAGCTTGAACAGGTTCCGCTCGTGCAGGTAGTCGATGCGCTTTTTGGTCTCAGGGTCATCGATCTCGCCGGTACGGATGTACCTGTCAAGCACCTCATAGGTAAAACCGAGCTTTTCTTCGTCGCTCATACCCGATAAGCCGTCAGTAGGGACTTTCTCGATAAGCACGGAAGGGAGACCGAGCACACGTCCGATGGCTCTTATCTCAGCAGTTGTGAAGAATGACATCGGGCTGAAATCACCTGCAGAGTCACCGTATCTGGTCGAGTAACCGACCCAGTCTTCGGAAAGGTTGCAAGTATTCACCACTCTCCCGTTGCGGCTCTGTCCTACAGCATAGAGAGTGGACATCCTGAGCCTTGGCGGCAGATTGATTATAGAGTCCTTGCTGAGCTCAACACCTGCTTCTTTGATCTGCCCGGTAAGGGCATCAAAGGCACCGCCGATATTTATCGTATAGTTCTCGATGCCGAGGTGACTGACCAGCAGTTGCGCCATGTCGATATCTGACTGTGTAGTATTAGGCATAAGCACTCCGATAACACGGTCTCTGCCGAGCGCTTCAACGCACAGAGCCGCTGCGATCGAGCTGTCCTTGCCACCGCTTATCCCGACAATGGCATTACATCCCGGACCGTTTTTTTCAAACCAGCCGCGGATCCATTCGACCGTAGCTTTGGTCGCTTTTTCAGCATCAAAACTCATAACTGACCTCCGATCTGTTTCTTTTACAAATGTAATTCACAATAGGATTATAACACACAGGCAGATTGTGTGATATACTACTTTCGACAGAATAAAATGCCGGCACGAAGACAGGATGTGCATGCCGGCAAAACTATAAGGAGTAAAACAATGAAACCTTTTTATATAAAAGATCTGAGAGCTGATGAAACCGGTAAGGTCGAGGATCGATATCTCGTCAGGAATGCAGATATCCGCGACGGAAACAACGGAAAGAAGCACCTCTACATGACACTTGCAGACGCTACCGGAGACATCCAGGCCATTAAGTGGTCTCTCACTCGTGACGAGCTGACGTCTTATAGTAAAATCAAAGCGGGAATGATCATATCTGTTGTCGGAAGGTGCAGTGAACATCAGGGTAAATGCCAGCTCATCCTCGATAATATCAAAGGGCGTGCAAGAGAGGATTCCATTGAAAGATCCGACTTCTTCAAAGCTGCTCCGGAGTCGCCTGAGGCAATGTACGAATACATCCTCAGCCGTATCAATGCATTCGGGGACGAAGAACTGAAAAGACTGTGCCTCAGCTTTTATGAGGATGAAAAGGACCGTCTGATGTTCTGGCCGGCAGCTATGAGCAACCATCATGCTGAATATGCCGGACTGCTTTATCATGTCAAGAGAATGATGATGATGGGTGAGCGTGCATGCGAGGTCTACACATTCCTGAACAGAGACCTCTTGCTCGCAGGAGTCGCCCTGCACGATATAGAAAAGCTTAACGAACTTAATTCCGATGAGAACGGAGTCGTACCGGAGTATACCTTTGAGGGCAAAATGCTAGGCCATCTTGTGATGGGTGCAGTGTCGCTTGCAGACAGATGCAGAGACCTGGGGATCGGTGAAGAGAAGTCTGTGATGATGCAGCATATGGCTATCTCACATCATTATGAACCTGAATTCGGAAGTCCTAAGAAACCTCTTTTCCCTGAAGCAGAGATGCTCCATTACCTTGATATGACAGATGCAAAGCTCTTCGACATGGAGGATGCTCTCAGAAATGTGGATCCGGGAGAATTCAGCGACAAAGTGTTCACACTCGACAACCGCAAAGTATACAGAAGAACTTTCTGATCTGTCACACTGATACAAGCTAATGCAGAAAGAAGGCACTTTAACCAAGATAATATTCTACAATGAGGGAAACGGCTATACTGTAGCGATCCTTGGTACAGAGGAAGGATCGGTCAGGATAGCCGGTTCTGTTGGTGAGCCAAGAGAAGGCGCCAGATACAGGCTTGAAGGGAGATTTACCATCCACCCAAAATACGGTGAACAGTTCAGTTTTGTTGAATGCGAAGAACTGATGCCTGAGGGTGAGGACGCTATATATGAGTTCCTTGCAGCCGGAAACATAAAGGGCATCGGTCCCAAAACAGCCAGGTCTCTTGTGGATACATTCGGCGAAGATACTCTTCGCGTGATCGAAGAGACCCCGGAAAAACTTCTGAGAGTCAGCGGGATTGGTCCTAAATCCCTGTCAAGGATATGTGAATCTTTCGGAGAGTCGAGGGAATTTGCCAATGTTTCTATCCAGCTCAGAGAACTTGGCATCGAGATGGCGGATGCAGT
This sequence comes from uncultured Eubacteriales bacterium, assembly GCA_902786855.1. Taxonomy (GTDB): domain Bacteria; phylum Bacillota; class Clostridia; order Peptostreptococcales; family Anaerovoracaceae; genus Crickella. The sequence goes on from CADAEH010000034.1 coordinate 4,141, forward strand.
CAGGGTCTATAAGTGCTATGGCACCGATGCAGCTGCAGTTGTCCATGATAACCCATATATTCTGGTAGAGGATATACGCGGTATCACTTTTCATAAGGCTGATGCTATTGCCATAAATCTCGGATTCGCACCTGACAGTAAATACAGAATAGAGAGCGGAATCAGACATATACTGAGGAACTGGGCTGTAAGCGGAAGCACTCTGATGCCGGAGGAACTTCTCGCGGAAAAGACTGCTGAGCTTCTGGACACCACAAGGGAGAATGTCAGAGACACTCTCAGAGATATGGTGTTCAACGGTGAACTCGAAGAAGACCTGATCGACGGATCGAAAGTGATATATCTGTACGGTTATTACCATGCGGAGCTGAGAGTCGCAGGTGACCTTTCAAGGATCAGATGTGCTCAAAGGACTCCTGTAAATGCAGATATAAACAATCTGATACAGGATGCAGAAGCAAGTCTCAGTGCTGATACATCAGACAGGATCACTATATCAGGTGATCAGCTGCGAGCTGTCGAGGCGGCGCTGACCAACAACGTTTCTATCATCACCGGCGGCCCGGGTACGGGAAAAACGACGATACTCAATGTCCTTGTACGGATATTCAAAAGACTCGGGCGTGAGGTTGCCCTTGCTGCGCCTACAGGCAGAGCCGCAAAACGCATGGAAGAAGCGACCGGAGAGCCTGCAATGACCATTCACCGCTTGCTGGAATACGTCTACTCGGAGGATGACGAGACCCTGAATTTCGGACGCAACAGTGAAAATCCGCTTGAGCAGGATGTCGTTATCATCGACGAGGCATCTATGATAGATATAATGCTCATGAGCGGACTTCTGGATGCAGTAAAGACCGGGACCACCCTTATCTTCACAGGAGATGCTGACCAGCTGCCTTCTGTAGGGGCAGGCAACGTTTTGCGTGATATGATCGCAAGTGAGACCATCTGCACCACAAGGCTCAAAGACATCTTCCGTCAATCCGAGGACAGCCGCATAGTTAAGAATTCGCACCTAATCAATAATGGCGAGTATCCGGAGCGGGGAGGCAGCAACAGCGACTTTTTCATTATCCGGAGAAACAGCGAAAGCGAGATCCTTGAAACCATCAAAGAGATGATCGGCGGGAGACTGGAAAACGGATTTGACTTTATTCATTCTTCTGATGATATTCAGGTGCTGACACCAACAAAAAGGGGCGTGCTTGGAGCGCCGAGCCTCAATACTGTGCTGCAGGAAGTGATCAATCCGCCCGGTGAAGACATCCCTGAATTAAGGATAGGAGGAAAGCTGTTCAGACCGGGCGACAGAGTGATGCAGCTCAGAAATAACTACGCTGCAGACTGGCGGTCAGAAGACGACTGGACAGAAGGAGAAGGGATCTTCAATGGGGATATGGGCACTGTCGAGAGCATCGATGTCCATGATAAAACAATGATCGTAAGGTCGGACGACAGGCTGATCACATATGCGGGAGAGATGTTTGATGAAATCGATCTGGCATATGCAGTCACAGTACATAAAAGCCAGGGCAGCGAGTTTCCGGTCGTGATCATACCGGCATGGAGATTTCCTCCAATGCTGATGGCAAGAAATCTCCTCTATACAGCAGTAACACGCGGCAAACAGCTCGTGCTGATCATAGGAGATCCTCGCTGCATACAATACATGATAGACAATAACCATTCAGACGGAAGGTATACAGGTCTTCGTTACAGGCTTGCTGAGGACCATACTTATACAGTCTTCGACATGTGACCGGCAGAAAAGAAAATTCTTTTAAAAAATTATTTTTAAATGAAACTCAGGAAACATATCATTTCTATCATATTGATATCATTGCTCTTCTGTGCATGTGTACAGGGCCGTCTTTGTTATACCTACGGCAGCACGAGACGTGTTCCGATCTGTGAGTCTGCAGAAGTAGCAGGTGATAAGCTCAGGGAAGCAATGATCAAAAGGAGTGAAGTCATACAAATATGTCTTTTAACGGATACGGCAGCTTCAGAATCAGAGCCGATCATTGATGCTGTATTTGAAAAAGCACTTGAGCATACAGGTGAGCCGGATGAGGGGGATTATCTCAGGTTTCAGTATGAAAGGTGCAGGGCATCTGCAGAGCCGGCCATCACAGAAGGCAGGTCTGCTGTCCTGATAACATACGATATCTCATACTACACAACCGCTGAGCAGGAAGATGCGACCGGAGAAAAGGTGGCAGAGATAGTTGAAAGCCTGGATCTTGAAGGTAAAACGGAAAAAGAAAAGGCCGATGCTGTATATGATTATATTTGCAGTAATGTTTCTTACGATTACGAACACTGGGGTGAAAGTGATTATTCACTGAAAAGAACAGCTTATGCAGCTCTGGTCGACGGGAACGCGGTTTGCCAGGGGTATTGTGCTGCACTTTATCGCCTGCTGCTTGCTGCAGGAGTGGATAACAGGATCATCTACGGCACAGGCTGCCATGACAGTAAGGGCAGCGAGGACCATACCTGGAACCTCATAGACGTTTACGGTGTTTACTACAATGCAGATGTGACATGGGATGCAGGAGAAAAAGGCAGAAAATACTATCTTAAATCTGATGAAACATTTGAGGACGATCACACCAGATCAAAAGAATATATTTCAGATTCACTTGCAGCAGACAGGGATTTCAAACCGGAGGATGACGATGCAACATTTACTGCAATGGCGGGAACTCTGATCAAAGCCGCAGCAAAAACACTGGTAAAGCAGTAAAAAGTGTAAACCCTGAAAAATCGCTGTGTTCTGATATGTGAGCAAACTGATAACATGAGGCTGGCCGGGATCCTGCAGCCGGGGTCCCCGCGAACATGACATGCACCGGGCGCAAGCCGGGTGTTTTTTTCGGATAAACCAGGCTGATGTCCGGAAATGCTTTGTTCCGGGAAAGGAAAAGAGCAATGCATAAGAATTTTATGAAGAACATATGGGATATCTTTCTGGATCTTATCTATCCTCCTGATCTGTACTGCATATGCTGTGGAAAGATCATTGACAGCACACGTACATACAGACTGTGTAATGAGTGCATGGACGGGATCAAATGGGCGAATGGCCGGTTGTGTGCAAAATGCGGCAAACTGTTATCTGCATCAAACCCGGGAAATATATGTTTTAACTGCCGGGAGCACCCTCATCAGTTCGATCATGGCTATACCTGTACTGAATACGGGACCCACGAAAGGGCAATGGTGTTTGCCCTCAAATATCACAGCCGGGCCGACATCGGAGTGACTGTCGGGGAGATAATGGCGGACAGAATACTGGCTGAATACAGCCTGTCAGAACTGAAAGATATGTATGATTATGTTCTCCCGGTGCCTGTACACCGCAGTAAAAGAACTGCCCGTGGTTTTAACCAGGCTGAAGTTATTGCCAGGAGCTTTTCTGACCGGACAAAAATCAGGTGTGATGCGGATATTCTGATAAGGGTAAGAGAAACACATGTGATGAGATCTCTCGGTCCTGACCAGAGACGCGAAAACATAAGAGGTGCTTTTGAGATCCGCACAAGACGTATACCGGATATCGAGGGGAAAAGGGTGCTGCTGATAGATGACATCTACACAACCGGGGCCACTGTAGACGAGATCGCGGCGGTATTGAAAAGAGCAAAGGCAGAAGGAGTGGACGTCATTTCATTTGCTTCAGGTGCTGACATGGTGAAATAAGAATCTGTCATGCAGGATTCACCTTTTGGTAATCAGTGGGAGGAGCCCTGATGACGGCTTATTGGAGCTTTGCTCCCGGCTGAATCGGAGAACATACTGATTGACACACATGTTAAGATATCTGTGAATGCGGCGGGCCATGTTCGTGGTTGAAAGTCCATGCCAGATACGGGCAAAAGGACCCACGTAAGCAGAGCGCAGGAAGCGGCTGTGATCATGGCGTATCTTAGAAGTAAGTCCTCCGGAAACCGGAACAAGGCAAGTGTGGGGTCAAAGACCAGGTCGAGTGGCTCGCTGCTTTCAGAAATATGATACTAACTGTAAGCTGTTCAAAGGCGACATACAGTTGAGCAGGGGCAAATGCACGCGGTAACAAATATCCAGAAATATTCAATACATGACGGTGACGGTATACGCACTACGGTGTTCTTTAAGGGATGCCCTCTCAGGTGCCGCTGGTGCCATAATCCGGAAACCCAGAGGTTCGAGCCGGAGCTGCAGGCTGATATTCAGAAGTGTACCGGATGCGGCAGGTGCGCTGCCGCCTGTCCGCAGGGGGCGATCTCGATCTCTCCTGACGGAAAGGCTGTCACAGACCGCGAAAAGTGCACTGTATGCGGAAAGTGCGAAAATGCGTGTCTCGGAAACTACAGGATCGTCGTTGGCAGAGAGTATCCTGTAAAGGAACTGGTAAGGATATGCCTTCAGGATCAGATGTTCTATGAAGAGTCACATGGAGGCGTGACGCTCTCTGGCGGAGAGGTCATGGCGATGGATCCTGACTATATCCTTTCCGTTGTCAAGGCTCTGCACCGCGAAGGCATAGATATCGCTGTTGATACATGCGGTCAGGCACCATTCAGTAATTACGAAGCAATTTTGCCATATGTAAATACCTGGCTGTATGATGTCAAGGTCATGGATGACGGGAAGCATAAAGATTATATCGGCCTGAGCAACAAACTGATACTCAGCAATCTCGTAAATCTTGCAAGATCAGGCGCGAGGATCTATATAAGGATACCGACAGTAAAAGAAGTCAATGGAGATGAGGAGTCAATGGCTGCCATCATGGCTTTTCTGAAGGAAAATGAGATCAGACCGGCTCAGGTCAATCTGCTGCCATATCACAGCACCGGGTCGCACAAATACAGTAAACTCGGTCTTGAATACCGGGCATCCGATCTGACGGCGCCGTCAGATGAGGAAATGCAGGCTTTGGTAAAACAATGGCAGGAAGCTGGTTTTAACAACGTAAAAATAGGCGGTTAATAGATGATGTGAAAAGTGACCGCTGAAATGAAAGATATAATATCACATGCTATATGGGGGAGATATGGAAGAACGTGGAATGAATGCCAGAATAAAGGCTCTGAGAAAAGTAAGCATGGAGACACAGCCTCACATCGATCTTGAAAGAGCCAGGATCGAGACTGAGGTATATAAGGAATGGGAAGACAAGGTTTCTCTGCCGGTACTGAGGGCACTCGTGCTCAAGGAGTATTTCAGCAGGAAGACTCTCTATCTCGGTGAGGGCGAGCTTATCGTCGGTGAAAAGGGCAGGGACCCGCAGTCTTCACCGACATTTCCTGAGCTGACATGCCATACTATCGAAGACATGCATATCATGAACGACAGAAAGGTAGTCAACTATTCGGTCACCGAACAGGACCTCGCCGATCAGGAAGAGATCATTATTCCATACTGGCAAGGCAAATCCATGAGAGACAAGATCCTCAGCAGCATGACTGAAGAGTGGAAAGACTGCTATGCAGCAGGCATGTTCACTGAGTTCATGGAGCAGAGAGGACCGGGGCATACCTGCGGGGGAAAGAATGTCTTCATAAAAGGCTATGCGGACTACAAAGAAGAGATACGCGAAGCGATCGAAGCTCTTGATTTCCTGAATGATACAGAAGCAGTTGCAAAGAAGGATGAGCTCGAAGCCATGCTGATCGACTGCGATGCTGTCATGATCCTTGGCGAGAGATACCGGGAATTACTGGAAAAAGAAGCTTCGATCTGCAGCGATCAGGTGCGCAGGGCAGAGCTTGAGCAGATGGCGGACAATCTCAGAGTCGTTCCGGCACATGCACCGCAGACATATTGGCAGGCGATACAGCTTTACTGGTTTACCCACCTTGCGGTAACATCTGAGCTCAATCCCTGGGATGCCTTCAGTCCGGGAAGGCTCGATCAGCATCTGTATCCGTTCTATGAGAGAGATGTAGAGGCCGGTATCCTTGATGATGAGAAAGCGCTTGAACTCCTTGAGTGCCTGTGGGTCAAGTTCAACAACCAGCCGGCGCCGGTAAAAGTAGGCGTTACCCTTAAGGAAAGCGGCACATATACAGATTTTGCCAATATCAATACCGGCGGTATCAGAGAGGACGGGACCAATGGCGTCAATGCAGTAAGTTATCTGATACTTGACTGCATGGATGAAATGAAGCTTGTCCAGCCTAATTCCAATGTACAGATCAGCAAAAAGACTCCTCATAGATTCCTTAAGAGAGCCTGCGAGATCTCAAGAAAGGGCTGGGGGCAGCCGGCGTTCTATAATACAGACGAGCTTGTACAGGAACTTCTCAATGCGGGCAAAACTCTCCTTGATGCGCGCCAGGGAGGCTCGTCAGGCTGCGTAGAGACCGGTTCATGGGGCAACGAGGCTTATATCCTGACCGGATATTTCAATATTCCTAAGGTGCTTCAGCTGACACTCTACAACGGTTACGACAAGCAGACAGGCAAGCAACTCGGACTAAAGACCGGTGATCCGAGAGAATTCGGAAGCTATGAAGAGCTTTGGGATGCTTTCAAAAGGCAGCTCCATCACATGGTAGACATCAAGGTCCGCGGAAACAATGTTATAGAAAAGCTCTATGCGACCTATATGCCGGCTCCGTGCATGTCGATCGTTACCAATGACTGTATCGCCAAGGGCAAAGACTATAACAACGGAGGATCAAGGTACAATACCAGATACATCCAGGGTGTAGGGATTGGTACTATCACTGATTGTCTCTCAGCCATCAAGTACAATGTGTTTGATCATCAGCATTTCACCATGGAGGAATTGCTGCAGGCGATGGACGATAACTTTGAAGGTCATGAAGAGATATTCAACATGGTCTGCAATAAAACTCCTAAGTATGGAAATGATGATGACTATGCCGACGATCTTATGAAAGATGTATTCACTCTTTACAGAGATGAAGTTACCGGACGTCCGACAATGAGCGGCGGACAGTATCATGTCGATATGCTGCCTACTACCTGTCACATCTATTTCGGTGAGGTCATAGGCGCCACCGCTAACGGCAGGAAAGCCGGCAAGCCTGTATCGGAAGGGATCTCTCCGGAGAAGTTCGCTGATACCAATGGGCCGACAGCTGTGATAAAGTCCTGTGCCAAGATGGATCATATGTCAACAGGCGGAACACTTCTGAATCAGAAGTTCACCCCAAGCGCTATAGCAGGAGATACAGGACTCGAGAACCTTGCGAGCCTGATCCGTACATATTTTGCCATGGACGGTCATCATATCCAGTTCAATGTATTCGACAAGGAGACACTGCTTGAAGCACAGAAGCATCCTGACGAATACAAGGACCTGATCGTTCGTGTTGCGGGCTACTCCGATTATTTCAGGAATCTCGACAGAGAACTCCAGGATGAGATCATCAACCGTACTGCTCAGAGCTTCTGATCAGCTGTGAGCACGTCCTGAAAATACAGGGGCAGCAATGCCCCTGTTATAGTGGACACATACTGCAGGTTCATTTGAATTTTTGATCAATAAGATTGCATGCTTTTTACACTTGCAATACACAAAATGATCAAAATGTATGATATACTTTACATGTGATATACAAGGGGTAGCCATGTACTCTGTTCACATGAATAAACAATACAAGGAGGATCGGATTATGAAGATTCAGATTTCAGCAAAGAATTATCCAATGAGTGAAAAGCTCAGTAACTATATCGAAAAGAAGCTTGGCAAGCTCGACAAGTACTTCAACGAAGATGTAACTGCCAATATTGTAGTAAGCAAGCTCAGAGAAACCCCAAAATTCGAGGCAACTATCAGCGCTAAGCAGGCTGTATTCAGAGCTGAGGAGGCTAATGACAGTATTTATGACGCAGTGGATATAGCTACTGACAGACTTGCTAATCAGATGTCCAAGCTCAAGGGCAAGTTAGAAGCAAGATATAAGGAAAATAAAGCACTCAAGCTGGAATTTGTTCCTGAACCTGAAGAAGAAGAATTTGAAGAAGAAATGGTTATCGTCAGGAGAAAGAACGTAGAGCTTGATCCAATGGTAGCAGAGGAAGCAGTTCTTCAGATGGAGATGCTCGGACATGATTTCTTCGTATTCCTGGATATGGATACAGACGCTGTAAGCGTAGTGTATAAGCGTAAAGGCGGTGAATACGGCCTTATCGAGACTGACAGATAAAGGGTGCTATACATCCCATACATAGAATTATTACAGTAAAGAGGTGAAAGCCGATGGCCCACAAAGATTGGGGCTCAGATGATTTTCTTAATGATTTTCTTGATTTCGATTATGGCAAGCCTATACCCAAGGAGAAGGACGAACGGGCTGAAAGCAAGAAAGCAAATGGATCAAAAGGGCTTCCGGCAGATCAGAACTATAAGATAAAACAAGACAACAAAAGATACGGTCTCGGTGACGAATCGTTCAAAGAATATCAGCGCATGAGACACGGTGAAAACAGGAACGCGGGACAGCAAGCTGAGAAGAGCTCGCCTGCCCTGCGTCCTTCGGGTGCTTTTGGAATGGATATTCCGGAACCTCTTTCCAAAGTAAATGCAGGAAAGAACTTCGGGATCCAGAACACCGGCAGCACTTCATCATCTCAGGCGGGTACCGTAAAGGCTCAGGAAAGCGTACCGAAGCAGGCACCTTCTCAGATTGAGAAGACTGAACGCAAGGAAAGCTCAAAGAAGCCGTTTTTCAGTGCGCTTACTGATAAGAAAAAACGCAGACCGGCGGAAAAAACTGCAGATACAGCCGCTGACGGAGAACACAAACTTTTCAACGCATCAGAAATGGCTGCAGGAGCATTGGTAGCAGCGAAGAAATTTGTCACTGCAGATCCTGATGCAGCTCCTGAAGAGATTCCTGCAGCATCTAATCTGACTGACCTGTCTCAGGGTGTTTCTCATTCTGAGCATCACTTTATCGGTCAGGAAGATACCAAACCTGCAGCAGCAGATCGTGATGAGCTTGCGGAACTGTTTGCTGAACTCGGAGAGCCTGTCAATGAGGATGAAGGAATATCTTCAGACGAGAGTAAGGCGCTTCAGCAGGCACAGGAAGATGCATATGACAGATACAGAAGCAACTACGTCAAAAACCGCAAAAAGAGAATGAACGCGGGAAAGGTAGGTGCTTTTCCTAGGTGGCTCTCGCGTCTGTATGTGCTTGCTCTGGCAGTATTCATTGCTGTTATGGTAGTCATGGATATCCTGCCGTTTGGAATGCTTATAGCATTTCTTGTAGTACTTGGACTCTTAAGTATCATCATACTGACTCAGCTTCGCAGAAAACGCACCGGAAGGGGAGTAAGGGCACTTGCTTCAATCACGGCAATAGCGCTGATAGCGTTGTTCGGAGTCGGTACAGCATACGCTATGGGGACACTTTCGTTCCTCGATGAGACATCTGTCGAAAATGAAAAGAGGGTAGGCAGGGTCACAAAGGATCCGTTCAATATCTGCATTACAGGAATAGACGTTCGAGGTACCATCGATGAAGAGGGCAGGTCAGATGTAAATATGATCGTAACTGTCAATCCTGAAACAGAGCAGATATTGCTGACATCGATACCGAGAGACTACGAGATATATATGCCTGACAAGGACAACGCTATGGACAAGCTGACGCATACAGGCTTCTATAGTGTTGATACTACAATTGCTGCAGAAGAGAACCTGCTTGATACCACGATCAATTATTATGTAAAAGTCAATTTCACGACTGTAATGATGTTTATTGACGCGATCGGCGGAATAGACGTCTATTCAGAATATGAGTTCTACCCTGTAAAGAGAGACTGGTGGAAGGTCGAAAAAGGGTGGAACCATATGAACGGAAGACAGGCGCTTGCGTTTGCCAGAGAGAGAAAAGCTTTTGCTGACGGAGACAATCAGAGAATCAAAAATCAGCAGGCTGTATTTGAGGCGATGATCAAAAAAGCCACAAGCAGCAGGACGATACTCCTCAGCTATAATAAGATCCTCACAAGCATAAAGGATTACTTCCGGATGAGTTTCAGTTCATCGGAGATGCGGTCACTGGTGAAACATCAGATAGCAAGAAGCCCTGAATGGAAAATCTATAAAAATACAATAGTCGGCGACAATGGCATGCTTAATACATATACGGGAGGCTACGCATATGTAATGACGCAGGATCAGGAAAGCATAGACAATGCAAAAGCGCTGATCAATGGTGTCCTTGGCGGGCATATGCTCGACAAAGATAAGGATGACAAGGTGTTCGTCGTTGGTGCAGAAGAAGACGGAGAAAACAGCGGAGACGGAGAAACTGAAGGAGAATGATAGACAATCTTACGGGGTTATTATTAAGCATCAAGGTCACTGATGTCATAGACATCCTGATCGTAGCATTTATCCTGTACAAGCTGCTCGGATTGATAAAAGAGACAAGAGCCCAGCAGTTGTTCAGGGGAGTGCTTTTGATTGTCGCTGTTTTCCTCGCTTCAGAGCTTTTTAATCTGAGTCTCCTCAACTGGCTGCTTACCAGACTCATCACGGTAGGTCTTATCGGTGTGATCATTATCTTCCAGCCTGAGATCAGACGAGGTCTTGAACAGATCGGCAGGAGAGGTATTCTGCCAAGCCAGCTAAGGGATATTGGCAAAGAGGAAATGTATGCAACAGTACACAAGCTCGTGGACGCAGTAGAAGATTTCTCCGCATCCAGAACAGGGGCATTGATAGCCATCGAGCGCGGTACGATGCTCAACGATATCATCGAGACCGGAGTAATAGTCGATGCTGAGATCTCAGTCAGGCTTCTTGGCAACCTGTTCTATGAAGGGTCCCCGCTGCATGACGGCGCTGTCATAATAAGAGGGGTAAGGATACATGCTGCAAGCTGTGTTCTGCCTCTTACAAACAGAGCCAGTATAGGCAAAAACCTCGGCACAAGGCACAGAGCAGGCGTCGGTCTGAGCGAGGTCTCAGATGCTTTCGTCATCATAGTATCGGAGGAAACCGGAGCGATCTCTGTTGCACGTAACGGTGCACTAAGGAGATTTCTTGATCTGAAGACTCTCGAAAAGATGCTCCTCGATATTTATCTGCCATCAGGGAATGAGAATGAGTCCATATTCTCAAGGATACTGAAGGGAGGCAAGGAAGATGAGTGAAAGCGGCCGCAATGTTTTTAATATAATCATCGCTATCCTTGTATCCATAGCCGCATGGACTTATGTTGTCTACAACAACGATCCTAATACTGAAGTTACATATAAGGATATTCCGATAGTGTTCGAAGGTGAGACTGCTCTCGCCAACATGGGGCTCGGTATATCTCAGGTAAGCGATGGAGACGAGAAGATAGACGTGGTTCTGAGACAGCCAAGAGTACGTACAAATGATATATCTGCAGATAACATAAGGGTCGTTGCCGATGTCAGTTCTGCAGTAGAAGGTGAGAATGGTATCAGCCTTATCATCAGCGGTCCGGAGAACACTCAGGTCATTGATGCAAGCAAGAGATCGATCTCTGTGGACGTAGAGGAATCAGATTCAGTTGAAAGAGACATAATTGTCGAATACGCTAACACAGGGCTGGGAAATGAACCGGTAGTATCCAAGATGACTTCAACTGTGGCGACCGTTATAGGAGCCGCCTCAGAAATTGAACGTGTAGATAAAGTTGCAGCCCTGCTGACGCTCGAAGAAACCGGCGAAACGCCTAAAAACATAACCGCTTCTCTGACTGCTATAGATTCGGACGGCGACCCTATCAAACATATGGTCATCTATCCGAGCGAGGTCAATTTCAATGCATATACAGGGATGACAAAAGAAGTCCCTCTTATGGTCGATGTGGAAAAGCCTGATGATGATTACAACAGGACGTGGAGCGCACCGAGCACTATCGTCATAAAGGGCAGCGCAGAAGCTATCAGTGATGTCGACCGGATCTATACGACCAAAATAGATCTGGGTTTAATAACAGAGAATACCGAGTTTGAACTCGAATATGACATGCCTGAAGGAGTGTACCTGGCTAACGGACAGGAAGGGAAAATGGTCCGCATAAGAGTGACCAAAAAGAAAGCAGAAGAAATCGATGATGAAGAGACCGATACTGCTTCTAACTGATAATAAACGTGACAGATATTCAGAGTAAAAATAAGACCGGAGCTCTACTGAAAAGATGCTCCGGTCTTTTGCTGTTATCATTATACAGATACTGTACAGTCCTAAAATATTACTGCCACAGATATTCAGGGTAGGTGCCGTCCGCTTTGAGTGAAGCAAATTTCTTTACTACTTCAGGCTTGTCTTCTTTATAAGTGACACCGAACCATTTGTCAGATGACGTCAGCACTTCATATGTTGCTGAACCTTCGGCTATCTGGCTGTTGATAGGTGTCTGGATGTAGTATTCACCTTTCATTGGATTCTCTGCAAGGATCCTGTCTAATGCTACTATGAATCCAGCCTTAAGGACTTCCATGTATTCCGTTCCGAATCCCCACAGATTCATCGATACAGGAGAGTCGCTTGGTATGATCTCCTTTGTACCGTCATCATATGTATCGGTCACTTTGCCTGCAAGAGGATTAGGAGTTCCGTCTTCGTTCAATTCAGGCTCTTTTGCGATCTTGAGATGCTCAACTATATCGGTCAGCAGTCCGTCTTTTGCTTTGCAGATACCGCGTGATACCGTACCGTTTTCTGACAGGGTCTTTTCTACTTCAAAACCTACCATGCAGTTGTGAGACGCATCTGCTTTGCTCATCAGGAAATCATAGATCTTGACGAATCCTTCCTTTCCGTAGTAGTCATCAGCATTTATGACTGCGAAAGGAGCATCTATGATATCTCTTGCAGCAAGTACTGCCTGACCGGTGCCCCAAGGTTTTGTACGGCCTTCAGGAAGGGTATAGCCCTCAGGAAGATCGGTGCCTTCCTGGAAAGCATAGTAAACTTCGTATTTCTTTCCGGCTCCGTTTTCGATGTGCTCTCTGAATACTTCCTCAAAATCATGTTTGATGATAAAACACACTCTCTTGAACCCTGCCTGCCATGCATCATAGAGGCTGAAGTCCATAATGATATCACCCTGTTCGGTTATCTGATCGAGCTGTTTGTTTCCACCGTATCTGCTGCCCATCCCGGCAGCCATTATTACTAAAATAGGTTCCACTGTACTGTTCCTTTCTGTTTAGCTATTAAACTTTATTATCTATATTATCACATATATTTTATGAGCCAAGCTGACGGTTGAGTCTATCTCTGACGGTTGCTTCTCCCATGATCTGCTGTATAGCCCATACATCCGGAGAGGTCGCACGTCCCATGAGAGCGATCCTTATAACTGTGCTGACATGACCGACATGACCCTTGTACTCTTCAGGATGTTTTTTATAGTCCTTAGGCTTTGCAGCATATCCGAGATCGGTCGCTATCTGTCTTATTTTACCGAACCAGACCTCGTTGTCATCTGAGTGATCATACGAATCAAGATATGCTTTAAGTATCGTCCCGGCATCCTCTGCTGCTTCTGCAGGATACTCATCTTCGATCCTGAATGATTCCTCAAAGAAATAGCTGATATATTCCATTATCTGCCTTGCGTATACGAGGTCAGCTCTTGGTCTGGCATCGTGTCTGCCGAGATCGAGTATTTCTGCAAGGTGATCCATGTCTTTGAAAACATAGCTGTATTCAGGTGCAAATTCCTCTGACCAGGACCTGAGCCATGATGCGAGTTCAGACGCATCTATTCTGAGAAGCGTGCCCTTGCTGACATCGTTCAGCTTGTCAAGATCGAAGAGAGCTCCGCTGCTTGACATCTTTTCAGTCGTAAAGGTGAACTCATCTGATGAAGCGTCCGGATTCGCAATTCTCCATTCCTCATAATTTGAGTTGAGGATCGTGAGAAGATATTCTCTGACGGCGGCAGGGTGATAGCCCTGGCTCCTGTAATAATCAAGTGAAAGCTCAGGGTCTTTACGCTTGGAGAGCTTACGCTTGTTACCGTCTTCGCCGATCTTCATCAGCTGTGCCGTGTGACAGTATACCGGCAGTTCCCATCCGAGATCTTCAAACAGCTCAACATGGATAGGAAGAGACGGAAGCCATTCTTCGCCTCTGACAACATGGGTCGTCCTCATAAGATGATCATCTACCACATGAGCAAAGTGATAAGTCGGTATGCCTGTCTGCTTGATTATGACAACATCCTGGAAATTGTCAGGGACCGAAAGATCGCCTCTTATCGCATCCGTGACGGTATGTCTGGCGGTGTCCTCGGCGCTGGCGTTAGGGACACCTTTTGACTTCAGCCTGATGACAAACGGATCACCGCTTTTTATGCGTGACTCGACTTCAGAAGACAGATTTTCGTCGATATCCCAGTCTCTGTACTTTGACCATCCGGCATAGATGCCCGGCGATGTCTTTTCAGCTTCCTGCTGCTCTCTTATAGCAGTGATCTCTTCCTCAGAGAGGAAACATGGATATGCCAGTCCCTCTTCGAGCAGTCTCTTAGCAAAAGTTCGATATATCTCGCCTCTGTGACTCTGGGTATAGTCTCCGTAACAGCCGACGTCGCCGTTTTCCGTAACACCCTCATCAAATCTGATGCCGAAGAAGGCAAGTGAACTGATTATGGTCTCGACAGCGTTCTCTACGAATCTTTTGTCATCCGTATCTTCTATGCGCAGAAAAAATACACCGCCGCTCTGATGCGCAAGCCTTTCATCTACGAAAGCACCGTACAGGTTCCCAAGATGTATGAACCCTGTAGGACTCGGACCGAGCCTGGTGACCATGGCGCCTGCCGGAAGATCCCTCTCAGGATACATTGCCTCATATTCCTCAGGTGTATGAACAAGCGACGGATAGATCAGATCTGCAAGTTCTCTGTTGCTTAACATATTGTGTTATTTCTCCTTGGTTATAACAATAAATCAACTTATTAATTATAACCTACGAATTCATTAATGACAACGACACAAAAAAGTGGATTTTGCGCAATAAACCATTTGACTACAGGAATTTGTGAGAATATAATTAAAAAGCTTTTGACAATAGTGTAAAACAATAAAAACACAATTATTATATAGACGGATCGGTAACTGCTTTCGCGGTGGGGGGCCAGAGATCCGCAGGAGGTATTTCAGAATGAAAGGTAATGTAATAGTAGGACAGTCGGGAGGACCGACAGCTGTCATCAATTCAAGCCTCGCAGGTGTGATCAAGGCATCATGGAAGGCTGGCATCAGAAGAATTTACGGAATGCACCACGGCATTGAAGGTCTTTTGAACGAAGACATAATAGACATTGAGGACTATGTCACAAGTTCACAGGATCTGTCTCTGCTCAAAAGGACTCCATCTGCATTCCTCGGAACATGCAGATATAAGCTTCCTCCGGTAGAGGGACACGAAGATATATATGAGAAGATCTTTGACATTCTTGACAAGAAGAACATAGAATATTTCCTTTATAACGGAGGTAATGATTCTATGGATACTATCAAGATGCTTTCGGATTATGCGACACACCATAACAAGAAGCAGAAATTCATGGGTATTCCTAAGACCATCGACAACGATCTGCCTATGACAGACCACTGCCCGGGATACGGTTCAGCTGCCAAGTATATCGCTACTTCCATGAAGGAGATCATCAGAGACAACGAGAGCTACGGCGTCAGCAAGCCGACGATCTGTATCGTTGAGATCATGGGACGTCACGCCGGATGGCTGACCGCATCTGCAGCTCTGTCCAAAGATATCGACTGCAACGGTCCGGATCTGATCTATCTTCCTGAAGTTCCATTCGATATCGACAGCTTTATCGACAAGATCAATGAACTCGTAGAGAAGCAGAAAAAGAAGTCCATCGTTATTGCTGTATCTGAGGGTCTTAAGCTGGCCGACGGACGTTTTGTATGCGAACTCGGTACGATCAATGATCACATCGACGCATTCGGACATAAGCAGCTTGCAGGAACTGCAGCATTCCTTGCCAATGTAGTGACACAGAGGACAGGACTCAAGTCGAGATACATTGAGTTTTCATCACTTCAGAGATGCGCAGCACACCTTTCATCACGTGCTGATTCAGACGAAGCATACAACGTAGGTTACCTTGCTGCAAAGGCTGCATTCGAGGGCAACACAGGCATGATGATCACCATTCAGGTGCAGTCGAGAGAGCCATATGTTGAATCATACAGCATGTTCGATATCCATGAGGTAGCCAATATTGAGAGAAAGGTACCTAAGAGCTGGATCATCAATGACGGCACATATGTAAGTGATGAGTATCTCAACTACGCAAGGCCATTCATCATAGGAAGGGTCCCGCCATATACAGCAGGAGGACTTCCGGTACACCTCACAATGAAAAAGAAACGTAAATAGCTTTACGCTAATACAGCAAAAGAATCACAAAATAAGGACATTCGAGTTTTTCTTGAATGTCCTTTTTGTGTATGACGGGCATGCCGTCAATCTGTGGTGAAAGTCCACGTGGGGCGTAGCCAACGACGAACCCCATAGCGACTCCCAAGGTTCAAACCGCGAGGTT
>CADAEH010000035.1 GCA_902786855.1 uncultured Eubacteriales bacterium
CGGCTGGTGACAATTTCTTTTTTTCTGCCATATAAATAGCTCCCTTCGTGATTAACAGTGATTTCCTTTTTCACTGTCTCTCATAAAGGGAGCATATCAAATGACGGCCGCCTCTTTTATTTTTTGTATTCATCAGAATTTTTGATGTAGTTGATGAACGTCCACAGGCTTGCCGGTACATGCTTTATGGAGTAATAGAGCTGCAGTGTCTCGTTGAAGTCTCCCCGGAGTGAGTATGCGTACATTCCCTCAGTGTCGACGGCTTCTTTTTCGAGCATGATAGAAAAGCCCTGTGAAAGCTTCGTAAGCAGCGATTGCTTGGCCTGAGACTCTACTATGATGACGTCTTCAAATGAGGCATCAAAGGAACGCCGCAGTATCCTGCGGCAGTATTCGTGATAGGAAAGCTCCTGCGACTTTGTAACAAGCGGCAGATTGTTTATTACTCCCTGGATGCTGCCGTACTTCTTTGCAGCTTCTTCAGAACAGTAAAGAAAAGCATCACCCGAAAGCACATTGACCATTCTCAGAGAATGATCCTTGAGAGCTTCGGCGACCAGGATGTTTGGTATCAGCACAGCATGGATCTTACGCCTCTTGAGCTGGTCATACAGATTAGAACGGCTGTCGAAGGAGACTTTGAGCTCTATATCGGGATGGGTTTTTCTGAAACTGCCAAGTATGGAAAGATCAAAAAATTCTCCGTAGATCCCGATCCTCAGTTCGTTCTCATTTACCTGCTGAAGCTGTTTGCGGAGATCGTCATAATCCCTGACCAGTTCCTTGGCGCCATTGTAGAATGCGTGTCCGGCTTCAGTAAGAGAACATTCTCTTGTTGTGCGGTAAAAGAGTTTCATCCCGAGCTCATCTTCCAGCTGTGCGATGTATTTGCTGACAGTTGTCTGAGCCACATTGCACTTTTCAGCTGCCTGCGTAAAACTGTTGCTGTTGGCAGCTGCAAAGAAAAGATCAAGCTTGTTAAGATCCATACATAATCACCTCCAGAATGAGTTTACCTTGAAAGAAATACAAAGTAAAGCGCAGTCAGCACGATTTGGAATAGATAATAACAATTAACCAAGAAGTTTCCTTGCAGATACAGTGCAGCCGATTGAAACTCTTAGATAAATATGAAAAAATTACAATGATAAAAAATTAACAAGGAGGGCTGCGGAAATGATTACTCTCGGGATCGATATCGGATCAACAACTTCAAAGTGCGTGCTTATGAAAGACGGGCAGGAGATCATTGCCGCAAGTCTCAGAGTCGGCGGTCTCGGGACCGAAGGACCGGCTGAAGCTCTTGCTGAGCTGTGGAAAAAATCAGGGCTCACTGCTGACGATGTTGATCGCACCATCGTTACCGGATACGGACGTAATAAGTATGAAGGTGCAGACGGCGAAGTTAGTGAGCTGACGTGCCATGCGCTCGGCGGCAGATGGGTTTTCCCTGAACTCAGAACACTGATAGATATCGGCGGTCAGGATGCCAAGATCATATCTCTCAGTGAGAGCGGCAGGATGTCCAACTTCGTTATGAACGATAAGTGCGCAGCCGGTACCGGAAGATTTCTGGATGTTATGGCAAATATCCTGAGAATGGACATCGATGAGCTCGATGAGTGCGCATCAAAGTCAGTAAAGCCGGCTTCTATCTCCAGTACCTGCACTGTGTTCGCAGAGTCTGAAGTCATCAGTCAGCTTGCAAACGGCGTTGAAAGACCAGACCTTGTAGCAGGCATCTGCGAGAGTGTAGCGTCGAGAGTCGGTGCTCTTGCAAGAAGAGCAGGGGTCGTTCCTAAGGTCTGCATGTCAGGCGGAGTGGCAAAAAACGGAGCCGTCAGAAGAGCTCTCGCAAAGAGCCTCGGAACAGACATCGATTTCGACCCTATGGCGCAGTATTTTGGTGCTATCGGAGCAGCCTTGTATGCATACAGGCAGCTCAGCAAATAAATAATTACAGAAGATATTGAAGGAGGAAGAAATGGCAGAAGAAGTCAAAAAGCCTGAGGAAGTCAAAAAGCCTCGCAAGCCGCTCGATCCTAATTCGGCAAAGTACAAGCTCGGTAAGATCGCATCGGACGCTTTTGCAACAGCTATCGAGGCTAAGAAACAGGGCAGACCTGTAGCCTGGGTATCCAGCAATTTCCCTGTTGAGATCCCTGAAACACTCGGTCTGGCAACTGCTTACCCTGAGAATCAGGCAGCAGGGATCGCAGCAAGAGGCGCAGGCGAGCGCATGTGCGAAGTAGCTGAAGCAGACGGATATTCAAACGATATCTGCGCATATGCAAGGATCAGCCTGGCATACGCAAAACTCAAAGAGTGTCCTGAACAGGATGTAGCTATGCCGGACGTACTGCTCTGCTGCAACAACATCTGCAACTGCATGATCAAATGGTATGAGAATCTCTCTCAGGAGCTCGGTATCCCGATGATCATGCTGGATATCCCGTTCAATCCTGATTATGAGGTATCGGATGCAGAGGTAGCTTATGTAAGCGGACAGTTCTGGGATGCTGTCCATCAGCTCGAGGATCTCTTCGGACTCAAGTGGGATGATGAGAAGTTCAAGCAGGTCACCGGATTCAGCTGCCGCGCAAGCCGTGCATGGCTCGAAGCAACAGCACAGGCAAAATACACTCCGTCCCCGTTCAACGGATTCGATCTTCTCAACCACATGGCTGTTATGGTCACAGCACGCGGTAAGGAAGAAGCCGGCGAAGCAATGGAGACCCTCCTTAAGGAATACAAAGCAAACCATGAAAAGGGCGAGAGCACTTTCCGCGTAGAGGAGAAGCACAGGATCATGTTCGAAGGTATCGCCTGCTGGCCATATCTCAGAGCAACATCAAGAGGTCTCAAGGATCGCGGCATCAACATGGTAACAACGATCTATGCTGACGCTTTCGGTTTTGACTACAACTCATTCGATGAGATGATCAGAGCTTACTGCAGCGTACCGAATGCGATCAACCTTGAAAAATCCAGAGACAAGAGAGTCAAGCTCTGCAAGGACAACAACGTTGAGGGACTCCTCGTTCATACCAACAGATCATGCAAGCTCTGGAGCGGTTTCATGGCAGAGATGAGCCGTCAGATCGGCAAGGAATGCAACATCCCTGTGACATCATTCGACGGTGACCAGGCTGACCCGAGAAACTTCTCAGAAGCACAGTATGACACCAGAGTCCAGGGTCTCTGCGAGATCATGGAAGCAAACAAGGAAGCGAAGGAGGCGTAGCGATGATCCAGGATACAATCAGAAAATTCCACGAGGCAGCAGCATCTCCTCGCGCACAGATGGAAAAATACATGGCAGAGGGAAAGAAGATCGTCCTCACTGCTCCTGTATACACACCGGAAGAAATCATCCATTCCATGGGTTTCGTACCTATGGGCGCATGGGGCGCTGACATGGAACTCAACAGGGCAAAAGAATATTTCCCTGCATTCCTCTGCTCCATCGTACAGTCCATCCTCGAGCTCGGTATCAGAGGCGCATACAAGGGTGCAAGCGCGATCGTCATTCCTTCACTCTGCGACACTCTGAAGACCCTCGGAGAGAACTGGAAATACGCAGTAGATGACATCAAGTTTATCCCTATGACATATCCGCAGAACAGAAAGCCTGACTACGGCATCGCTTTCACTAAGGCAGGATATGAAAGAGTTATCAGAGACCTTGAGGCGCTTGGCGGAAAGTTTGATCCGGAAGCTCTGAAAGAGTCCAACAAGGTATATAACGCTCATAACGCAGTGATGAGAAGAGTTGACGAAGCGCTCGCAGTTCATCCTGAGATCACTGCTGCTGAGAGAAGCGATATCTTCAGAAGCGCATTCTTCATGACCAAGGAAGAGCACACTGCTCTCTGCGAAGAGTTCCTTGCAGAACTCGGAGAAGCCGGCGCCGGAGAAAAGCTCGGTATCGTAGTAAGCGGTATCCTTACAGATGCTCCTCAGCTGAACGAGATCTTTGACGACATGGGAATGCACATCGTAGCAGACGACGTTGCAGCTCAGTCCCGCCAGTACAGGACGGATGTTCCTGAGATGGATGATCCGCTCCAGGCACTTGCAGTCAAGTTTGCAGACATGGACAATTGCTCAGTTCTCTACAACGTAAAGAAGCCTAGAGTACAGTGGATCGTCGATACAGCAAAAGCAAGAGGCGCAAAGGGCGTGGTTGTCGTCATGACCAAGTTCTGCGATCCTGAAGAATTCGATTACGTAATGATCAAAAAAGCGTGTGAAGCAGCAGATCTGCCGCTCGCACTCGTGGAAGTCGACAGACAGATGGTGCACTTCGAACAGGTACGCACCAACCTCGAGACCTTCCGCGACATGCTGACGATGTAATAAGGAGGAAGAAATGAGTGAAGTAAGAAAACCTCTCGAGGGGATCAAGGTCGTTGAGCTTGCGACATTTATCGCTGCTCCTTGTACCGCAAGATTCCTTGCCGACCTCGGAGCCGACGTCATCAAGGTAGAGGCTCCTATGGGAGACCCGCTGAGATACACAGCAGCCAATGAAGGCCGTCCGCTCGATCAGAAGGAAAACACTTCCTACGATCTGGAGAATGCCGGCAAAAGATGTATCGCCCTTAACATCAAGTCACCTGAAGGACGTGAAGTACTTGAGAAGCTGATCGCAGACGCAGACGTATTCATCACCAACAACCGTCAGCCATCGCTGATCAAGAACAAACTTGACTATGACACCCTTCACGCTAAGTATCCTGCGCTCGTATACGGATTCATCTCCGGTTACGGCGAGAAGGGACCGGACAAAGATCTTCCGGGATTTGATTTCACAGCATTCTACGCAAGAGGCGGTATCCTCGGACCTCTGAGAGACAAGACAAGCACACCGATGCTGACAGTCCAGGGATTCGGAGATCATCAGGTCGCAATGAACCTCGCAGCAGGGATCCTGGCTTCTCTGTTCAAAGCAAAGATGACAGGCGAGGGAGATCAGGTCGTAGTATCTCTCTTCCACAGTGCTGTATGGGATGTTTCCCTCATGCTCCAGTCCAGCCAGTATGGTGCTGACAGCTGCAAGTTCCCTATGGAAAGATGGGAAAACGGCAACCCTCTCACAATGGTCTACAAGACGAAAGACGAGCAGTGGCTGCAGATCGCAATGCCTCAGTATGACAGACACTACCCTGTATTCATGCAGGCTGCAGGACATCCTGAGATGATCGATGACCCTAAGTTCTACCCACAGAAGAACCTCTATCCTAACAGAAAAGAGTTCTCCGAATGGATCTCCGCACTGTTCCTGACAAAGGACTGTGATGAGTGGTGCAAACTGCTCGACGCTGCAGATATCCCTTACGCAGTAGCTCAGAACTGGGATACTCTCCTCAAGGATGAGCAGGCATGGGCATCGGATATCTTCTATGAGATGCAGTACAGCAACGGAAACAAGCGTACCCTGGTAAGACCGCCGGTAATGTTCAAGGAAAACGGTCTCCCTGAGTACAACAGAGGACCTTATCTTGCCGAACATACAGAAGAGATCCTCGGACAGTACGGATATACCGATGAAGAGATCGCAAAGATGCTCGCAGACGGAGCTGTAAAATCGATGGATCCTGCTCTCAGAGATTAATAACAGCGTTATTCAATTGACATTTATACTTAATGGAGGATTTTTGAAATGAAAATTGCTGCTTATGAAGTAAGACCTGATGAAAAGCCTATAATTGAAGGCCTTTGCAAAGAGTACGGTATTGAGCTCGTTTCAACATCTGCTAATCTTGATGCAAGTACGGTAGACATGGCTGAAGGATGTGTAGGAGTTACAATGCTCGGTCAGAGTGATCTTTCCGATCCTGTTATCGACAAGCTCGCTGACTATGGTTGCCAGGTCCTTGCTGCAAGATGCGTTGGATTTGACCACATGAACAGACATTATGCAAGATCCAAGGGAATGCATGTATGCCATGGCTCATATGCTGCCAATGGCGTTGCTGAGTATACCGTTATGGCTATCCTGATGTGCATCCGTAACTATAAGAAGGCACAGGCCAACACAGATGACAATGACTTCACACTGAAGGGCAAGATGGGAAGAGAGCTCCGCTCACTGACTGTTGGTGTCATGGGAACAGGCAAGATCGGACGCACCGTTATCCAGCTTCTTTCAAGCTTCGGATGCAAGATCCTTGCTTATGACGTATATCAGAATGAAGAGGTCAAGAAGTACGCTACTTATGTAGATCTTGATACTATTCTTGCAGAATCTGATGTCATCACGCTCCATATGCCTCTGCTTGAAGACACAAAGGGCATAATCAACAAGGAGAACGTAAGAAAGATGAAGGACGGAGTAGTCCTGATCAACAACGCAAGAGGTGAGCTCTGCGATGTTGACGCTCTCATCGAGGGTGTTGAAACTGAGAAGATCGGCGCACTCTTTATGGATGCTTTCCCTGGCGAAGTAGGAATCATTCACATCGGACACGATGCTGATATCATCAGGACGGCCGGAATGCCTTATTTCAAACTCAAATATCTGCGTTCATTCGTAAACGTATATCACACACCACATATGGCTTTCTTCACACAGGAAGCCGGGGAGTCCATGGCAAGATGCGGAGTAGATGCTATCTATGAACTAATGACCAAGGGCGAAACACAGCACGAAGTTCCTAAGAACATTTAAGGAGGAAAAAATGATTCTTGATAAGAAACATGCCATGCAGCAGAAACTCTTCCGTCAGTTTGCTGAGACAGAGTTCACAAAAGAGCTGCAGGAAGAACTGGATACTACCGGTGCTTTTAACTGGGATATCCACAATAAGATGGCGAAGTACGGATTCATGGGAGTCAAGATCCCGGTAGAGTACGGCGGAGCAGGCGGAGACTATCTGTCATACGTCATTATGAACGAGGAGTTCTCCCGTCAGGATCTGGTTCTCTCGATCTATGCCAACACATCAAACTCCCTCGGCGGCGGTCCTCTGCTGCTGGCAGGAAGTGAAGAGCAGAAGAAAGAGTATCTGCCTCCTGTAGCTCGTGGAGAGAAGATCCTCGTATTCGGACTCACTGAGCCTGGCGCTGGATCAGATGCAGGCGGAACGAATACTACAGCTATTCCAGACGGAGACGATTACATCATCAACGGCCGTAAGTGCTTCATCTCCGGAGCTCCTATGGCTGACTGGATCATCATCTTTGCCAAGACAGATCTCAAGCAGAAGGGTTCAAGAGGCATCTCGATGTTTATCGTCGACATGCACCTTCCGGGAGTATCCCTCGGTGCAGACGAGAAGAAGATGGGAATCAAGGGCTATCCTACCAGCGACGTAGTATTTGAAGATGTACGCGTTGGCAAGGAATGCCTCATCGGACCTCTCAACAAGGGATTCCAGTATGCTATGAAGACTCTTGACGGCGGACGTCTCGGCGTTGCTGCCATGTCAGTAGGACTTGCACAGTGCGCTCTCGACGAAGCTGTCAAGTATGCAAAAGAAAGAAAGCAGTTCGGTCGCAGGATCGCAGATTTCCAGGGGATCAGCTTTATGATCGCTGAGATGGCTGCAGATGTTGAAGCAGCAAGACAGATGACATATCATGCTGCAATACTCAAGGACGCAAATGATCCTGAAGCAGGGATCGCGTGCTCAAAGGCTAAGTACTTCGCTGCGGAAGCTGCAAACAGATGCGCTTACAAGGCAGTGCAGATCCACGGTGGATACGGATATATCCAGGAGTACAAGGTAGAGAGACTCTACAGAGACGCTCGTATCCTCTCGATCTTCGAAGGAACAACTCAGATCCAGCAGCTCGTTATCGCTAACAGTCTGCTGAGGTAATAAGGGAGGTAAGGACAATGAAAATAATGGTAACAGTAAAGCAGGTTCCTGATACTTCCGGCAGAGTAGCTGTAAACGAGGATGGTACACTGAACCGTGCAAGCATGCAGACGATCATCAATCCTGATGACCTCAACGCAGTAGAAGAGGCACTCAGCCTCAAGGACAAATACGGATGCAAGGTAGTTGCATTCACAATGGGCCCTATGCAGGCAGAGCCAATGCTCAGAGAACTCCTGGCTATGGGAGTTGATGAGACAGTCCTGATCTCCGCAAGAGAATTCGGCGGCTCCGACACATACGCTACATCGCAGATCATCGCTGCAGCTATCGATACCTACGGAATCGACGATGACGACATCATCATCGCAGGACGTCAGGCTATCGATGGAGACACAGCACAGGTAGGCCCGCAGATCGCAGAGAAGCTTCACCTCCCTCAGGTAACATATGCAGGCGAAGTGAAGAAGGACGGCAATGTGCTTACTGTCAAGAGAATGCTGGAAGACGGCTACATGACTGTCAAGGTCAGCACTCCTTGCATGATCACATGCATCAAGGAACTCAATGATCCTAGATACATGAGCTTCCGCGGCACCATCGAGTGCTGGGAGAAGCCTCTTACCATCATGGACTACAATGCACTCAAGGATCACGAACTGATCGATGCTACAACTATCGGTCTCAAGGGATCCCCGACCAACATCTATAAGTCATTCGCACCTCCTGTAAAGGAGCCTGGCATGATACTCGAAGGCTCCGGCAAGGAAACCACTGACCAGCTTGCACATATCCTTACAGGCAAGCACATCATCTAGGAAAGGAGGACAGACATGGCTTACAACAGTGCAGATATAGCTGCTTTCAAGAACGTATGGGTATTCTGTGAGCAGCGTCA
The DNA here is from genome assembly GCA_902786855.1 of uncultured Eubacteriales bacterium. Lineage (GTDB taxonomy): Bacteria > Bacillota > Clostridia > Peptostreptococcales > Anaerovoracaceae > Crickella. The sequence goes on from CADAEH010000035.1 coordinate 8,725, forward strand.
GGGCAAAATGATGCCTACAACATTTGAACTTATCTCCGAGGGAAGAAAGCTTGCTGACGAGCTCGGCGTTGAGCTGTGCGGTATCCTGCTTGGTGATGACGTAGACGGCATCGCAGCAGAACTCGGCGGATATGGAGCTGACAGAGTATATGTTTACAACAGCCCGCTCCTCAAAAATTACACAACAGACGCTTATACCAAGGTTATCGTAGACGCAGTAGAGGAATTCAAGCCTGAGATCATGATCTACGGCGCTTCCCATATCGGAAGAGACCTCGCTCCGAGATGCGCAGCAAGACTTCACACAGGTCTTTGCGCAGACTGCACACATCTTGACGTAGATCTGAACGGATACGTAGAGTTCCTCAGAACAGGATCCAACGTAGACGTTGACAACACCAACTTCGAGACCAAGATGTTTGACGTCAATACCAACCTCAAGATGACTCGTCCTGCATTCGGCGGACACCTCATGGCTACCATCGTATGCCCGAGATTCCGTCCTGCAATGGCAACAGTCCGTCCGGGCGTTATGAAGAGAAGACCTTTTGATGAAGAGGGTGTCAAGAAGGTCGAGATAGTACATCCTGATTTCGAACTTACCGAAGCTGATGTTCAGACTGAGGTAGTCGAAGTAGTCAAGGCTGCAAAGAAGCTCGTAGACCTTATCGGAGCTGAGTACATCGTCTCCGTAGGCCGCGGAATCGCCAAGGACGTTGAGGGCGGCATCGCTCTTGCAGAAGAGCTTGCTGATGTACTCGGCGGCGTAGTCGGCGCATCCCGTGCGGTAGTTGACGCAGGCTGGATGACAGCTGATCACCAGGTAGGTCAGACAGGAAAGACTGTCCATCCTAAGGTATACATTGCTCTCGGTATTTCCGGAGCTATCCAGCACAAAGCAGGAATGCAGGAGTCCGAATACATCATCGCTGTAAACAAGGATGAGAATGCTCCTATGTTCGAGATCGCAAACTACGGTATCGTAGGAGATCTGTTCAAGGTAGTACCTCTTCTGATCCAGTCGATCAAGGATGCAAAAGCTGAGGCATAAAATGAGTTACAGGATCTTTACAATCAGCCCGGGCTCTACTTCGACCAAGTGTGCTGTATTCGAGGACAGCAAGCTGCTGTTCAAGGAGAACATCAGCCATGAGCCTGAAGTGCTGAAACAGTTTCCTACAGTCAATTCACAGAGACCTTTCAGAGTTGGAGTAGTCATGGCCGTGCTTCACACCCATGGCTACCAGCTCAGAGATATGGATGCATTTGCTGCATATTCCGGAGGACTTGAATCGACTCCTGGCGGGATCTTCCCGGTAAACCAGAAGATGCTCGTAGACGCAATGTCAGGCAGGATCGCAGACCATCCGGCTGTGCTTGGATCACAGATAATCGGGGAGTTCGCGACAGCTCTCGGCAAACCGGCATATGTTATAGATCCGCCTGATGTCGACGAGCTGGATGACATAGCAAGGATCTCCGGCGTCAAAGGCATTTACCGCGAGTCCCATGTACACGTGCTCAATCAGAAGGAAGTAGCAAGACGCATGGCTGCCGAGCTGGGTAAAAGATATGATGAATGCAATTTCATCGTATGCCATGTAGGCGGAGGACTGTCCATAGCAGCACATTGCCATGGTAGAATGATCGACGCTAATGACGTGGTCAACGGTGACGGACCTATGGCACCTAACAGGACAGGATATATTCCTCTCATGCCGATCGTAAAGATGTGCTATTCCGGAGATCACAGTCTCGATGATATCAAGGCCATGATCACTAAAAACGGCGGCCTTAAGTCGCTGGCAGGGACTGACGATATCAAAAAGATCAAGAGCATGAGAGACAGCGGAGACAAGTGGGCAGGCCTGGTATATGATGCATTTGCCTATAATCTGGGAAAATACATCGGCTCGTATGCCTGTGTTCTCCGGGGAAAGGTCGACGCGATCATCCTTACCGGCGGAGTCAGCAACGACGAAGAATTCGTTGAGAACATTCGCAGATACACTGAATGGATCGCACCTGTGAAAGCTTACGGCGGAGATTTTGAGATGGAAGCACTCGCTGAGGGAGCTCTCAGAGCGCTCAGAGGCGAGGAGGAACTCAAGGAATATACCGGAGTCCCTGTATTTACAGGATTCGAATCCGATATTCCGGAGTAATCGCATAAATAAAACTTAACACGATGAAAGCACCTGCATTATTCGTTCGTATGAGTCCGAGTGGCAGGTGCTTTTTAATGCCGACGAAAGGCTGTGCATTCAACATAGTAAACGGTCTCTGACATAAGAGAAGCTGTCACACGAAAAGTTGTGACAGCTTCGTTTTTCTGTTGTATCATTGAGGTCGGAGGAAAAACGATGTACAAGCACAGAGTTGAGATCAGGGATGGTGAGGCGATCATCGTCGGACACCTGTATATACCGGATGAGGAGTCTGACCGTCCGTGTGTTGTCATAAGTCATGAATTCGGAGTGGATCAGAACTGGGAGACCAAGTATGCGATCGAGCTCGCCAGAAGGTCATATCCGGTTTTTACATATGACTTTCCGGGCTCCGGCAACGGGTGCAGTACGGGAAGAGATACCCGGGAAATGAGCATCCTGACCGAAGTGGGAGACCTCAGGGCTGTGATCGGATATCTGCGTAAAAGGCTCGGAGATAAGGATCTTGTACTGTGTGGTTTCTCGATGGGAGGCATGGTCTCCGCTTTGGCAGCCGCTGAGCTGGGAGAAGAGATCGCCGGACTTATCCTTGTGTATCCGGCTCTTTCCGCCTCTGATGACGCAAGGAAGGGCAAAGCGCTTGGTGCTCGTTTCGATCCGCACGATCTGCCGGAAGAGTTCAGCACGAAGAAGCCGCCGGTGACTCTCGGACGGAAGTTCATCGAAGATGCTTTTGCCGTTGAAGACTGGCTCGACCGCATCGGAGCGTATAAGGGACCGGTATTGCTCATGCACGGAGAAAACGATAGGGTAGTCCCGATCATATACTCCGAAATGGCAGCGAGCGTTTATGAAAATGTCCGCTTTGTGAGGATGCCTCACGCAGGACATATATTCTGGCAGCCGTGGGTCAAAAACAAGGCTATACAGAAGATGATCGTGTTCCTGGCTGAGCTGAGCCTGCGCAGACAGAGACGCGACAGGTAGAAAGTTCAAAGCCGGGAACTGCCCGGGCATATAATTGATAGTATGAATTAATTCTGATACGCGAAAGAAGATGTATCAGTTGGAAGGGATAATAAAATGACAGATAAGACTTTATATGTAGCAAGCGCGGGACAGACTCATATACCTTTTCAGGACAATGAGGGGGTACCTTTCGTACCTTTTGAGAGACCGGCAAGACCTGAACCGCCGCTGGCTCCGCTCGAGCTGACGCAGGAAGCCATTGACAAGGGCTATGCTCTGCCTTCACAGAGGCACCACTTCCTGCCGGGCCTCACTTCGGAGATGCTGGACTGGTTCTGGGCCAATATGGAGAAGGGGTATTATCTGTGGGCGCCCGGATCACACAAGAGATTCAACTGGCTCAGGACTCCGTATGAGTACGGATTCGAGGATTCTGTCCACATAATAGCCGAGACGACCGATCCGGCTCTGCCTGTATTCGGGGGAGAAGGCGTGGAGATACACAGGCTGCACCTTACGGATTTCTATCCGTTTACGACAGCTCTCGGTCATGTTATATGTGAAGGAGTTTTCAACGACGCCGGGGAACTCGTGGACTCGACCGTTCACGAATGGGAAGATGTTCCCGGAGGGATCGTCCACATTACGGCAACTGTAACAAACACCAGGGCCTCGATGCCGCCGGGATTCATATTGGATATACTTAAGAAAGACCCGGATGCAAAACTGGTACCTAATTATGCGACTGATCACGAGGACTATGAGGCCAGCCAGTGGCCTGTGTTCCTTCCGAAGCTGTACGAACTGTGGAAGGACCATCCGGATCCTTCGCAGAACGTTCGCTGCGACCTGTCCGTCGAATGGGGTGACGACGGCAGGCTGCACTACATCAATATGTAACCGCACTTTCCGGACATATGGAACAGGCCTTATACCGCCAATGTATATATAGAAAAAGGATTCAGGAATGAGCAGATTATCAGACAGAGTAGGGACTTTTACAGATTCTGTGATCAGGCGAATGACACGCATCAGCAACGCGTATGGAGCGATCAACCTCTCGCAGGGCTTTCCGGACTTTGACCCGCCGAAGCCGTTAAGGGATGCTCTGGCGCGGATCGCCTACGAAGGGCCTCATCAATACTCGATCACTTATGGAGCGAAAAATCTGAGAGAAAGCCTTGCGCGCAGATTTCTGAGGACTGCGGGGGTGGATGCTGACCCTGAGACGCAGGTCCTGATCACATGCGGCAGTACGGAAGCCATGATGTGCGCGATGATGACCGTATGCAACCCGGGAGATAAAGTCATGGTCTTCTCACCGTTTTACGAGAACTACGGAGCTGATGCGATCCTTTCCGGGGCAGAGCCGATATACATACCGCTTGTTCCGCCGGAATATGATTTCAGCCTTGAAAAGATCGAGCAGGGATTCAAGGATGGAGCCAGAGCTCTCATTCTCTGCAATCCATCCAATCCGTGCGGCAAAGTATTCACGCGCGAGGAACTCACTGCGATTGGAGAACTGGTGAGGAAATATGACGCTTTCGTCATTACAGATGAAGTGTATGAATTCATGGTCTATGAGCCCAATGTGCATACCTCGATCGCAGGTCTTCCGGGAATGGCGGATCACACCATAACATGCAGCAGCCTGTCCAAGACTTTTTCGATCACAGGCTGGCGGCTGGGATATATGATAGGACCTGAAGATGTAATTGAGGCTGCGAAAAAAGTACATGACTTCCTTACGGTCGGTGCGCCGGCGCCGCTTCAGGAGGCGGTCATAGCAGGGCTGGATCTGGGTGCCGGCTATTATGAAGATCTGAAAAAGCTGTATACAGAGAAGCGGGACTACTTCCTCGCCGGTCTTGACCGGATAGGACTCAAGCACAACGTGCCGCAGGGTACATATTTCGTAATGATAGACATCAGCGAATTCCTTGAGCTTGAGCAGTTCAAAGACATGAGCGATTATGAGTTCTGCGAGTGGATGATAAAAGAAATAGGTGTAGCCGCAGTGCCGGGTTCGAGCTTCTTCCGCGAACCCGTCAACAACCTCATAAGACTGCACTTCGCCCGCGGCAAGGACACGCTCGATGAAGCGCTCAGGCGGCTGGCTAAGCTGCCTGTTACTCATAATGCAGAAAATGATCCAACTGAAAATTTAAGATGACAAAAGAGACGGATCACTCCGTCTCTTTTTGCGTATTGTGTTCATGCGGATGTATCGTCAGAACAGACTGACTGCTGGCTTAGCACAGATCATAGTGAATGATGTTCCTATTCCGCATCGATAGTTATATCTTCCGCTATAAGTGTTTTGCCCTGATACAGCTTTACCCAGACCACGATCGGTGCGCTTCGGTTTATCCCATAACCTTTACTATCTGCCCATCTGACTTCCGGTATTTTATAACTCTCGGTCGTGGAGCCGTGGATCCGTATTGATCCCCCTTTTGTCCATGTTCCGAATGGGTATTCTGAAGCGTTTATATCTTTATCTGTCTGGTCAAATTGGGGCTCTGTCCCATCAAGAGTCCATACAGCTTTCATGTTTTTATCAAATATGTGAATACTATATTCTTCCGGCCAGCTCATATATTGCGAGCCATATGAAAGATACCCGTATTTCTCACGGTCATCCCATGAAGAATACTTTTCCCAGCCATAACCAAAATATGAATCCGGGCGGTAGACATAATTAGCATCGTAACCGGAAGGAGTCTTTCCCCTTACTATGACATCTCCATCTTCAGAAGTATAAAAATCATCTTCGCCATTTCCCGGAACTATATCAAAAGACTTTTTGTTTAGTGTGATACCCGGAAGAGACGGCAGAGGAAGCGTTACCTTCTTTCCGGATGTGATTTCGAAAGGCTTTCCGTTTATCTGAGCCCTTATACTGCGAGCTCCGGTTTTTCTCGTTACGGTTCTCCATGCACTATGTTTCTTTCCGTTTACAGACCTGACTGCAAAAGTATAGTCTGTATTTCCATCAAGATCGCGTATAGTATATGTTCTCCTGGATACTAATGCATGCACGGCATACCGGTAATCATACTTATAAACAATATACTTTTTCCCTTTGGCTTTTACTTTGTATTTGTTGGCTTTTGTGTATTTCTTCTTGTTTTTCCTGGTTTTCTTTACGGTCTTATACTTTACCCAGGATTTTTCTGTTGTCCTTTCAGCGACCTCATACTTTTTGGCTCTTTTAGCCTTACTCCAGCTGATCGTCACAGAAGTGCCGTTTACTGTAGCTGAAGTGATCTTAGGGGCCTTGGGGTTCCTGGATGAGGCGGCATAAGTTGGCTCAATGACACCGAATGAGAGCATTATTACGAGAAACAATGCTGCGATTTTTGTGATCTTTTTCATTTGGATCCTGTCTCCTTTTATTTGTGTCTAACAATACCTGCTTACAACAATACAAAATGATCGCATCTGGCTTTTATGCATATCATTTTACCATAAGCAGGAAAAAACATTGGGGAACTATCTGTTCACTGGACAATGTACTTGAAAGTTTCACGAGGAATGCAGGAGCGACATAAGGTAAAACTTGCTGCAGGCTTGATCAGCTTGTCACAACTGCCGCAATGACTATGATAGAATCTGATGTGCAAGAATAACTGGAGGAATATCATTATGAGAAAACATAACACTACAGCATTATTGCTTATTGCCATAATGATCGTTGTTTCAGTTCTGGCCGGGTGCAGTGCAGGACAGGACACAGCGCAGGAAGAAGATATTAAAATCACAACAGTACCGGGTGACCATGTAGCCTGCAGATCCGTGTTATGACCGCAGAAAAGTGAGATATGAAAACCGAACATGGGATGGATTGTATAAATAATCAGCGCGATACAGAATGGAACCGAAACTGTTTGGAACAGACACTTTTTCCGGCAATCTGTGATATTATTTAGTCTTGGACGTGCAAGGCATGTCAAAATCAATGGACTTAGAGAGAATGAGGAAATAATGATCAAGGGTCTAGGAACGGTAATCAACGCTCTGGCGATAATAGCAGGAGGATTAGTCGGACTTGCCGGAGGACGGTTTATAAAGGAAAATTATCAGGATATAGTGCTCAAGGCTACTGCTATAGCGATCATGTTTGTCGGGGCTGCAGGAGCTTTCTCAAAACTGATCGTCGTCGGCGATGACGGGACTCTCAGTACAACAGGGACGATCAATATAGTAATTTCTCTGGCACTTGGAGCGCTGATCGGAGAGATCATAGACATAGACGGCTTCTTTGAGAAGATCGGCGCCTGGCTGCGACATAAGTCCGGAAGTGATGGAGATAATAGGTTCATAGATGGATTCGTTACGGCATCATTGACCTGCGGGATAGGAGCTATGGGGATCATGGGCTCCATACAGGATGGTGTATACGGTGATTACAGCATCCTTGCGGCAAAGGCAACAATAGACTTCGTGCTGCTCATTGTAATGGCATCATCGATGGGCAAAGGCTGTATCTTTTCTGCTTTGACTGTTGCGGTGCTGCAGGGCTCGATGACAGCACTTGCATCGGTGCTGTCCGGATTCATGACTGACGCTATGCTTGAGGCTATCTCCATGACGGGAGGCATACTGATATTCTGTATAGGATTCAACCTTATGTGGCCTAAAACCATTAAGGTAGCAAATCTGCTGCCTGCACTTGTGATAACGATCCTGATAGCTTTGATATAGTGGGAGAGCCGTATGACAATAAGAAAACTGTGTCTTATCCTGGTCGCTGTATCCCTGCTGACACTGATATTTGTCGGTTGTGGAGACACTTCAGAAGAAAACAAGACTGATTATCCGCCCGGTACGACAGATGAGCTTTACAGTGAATCCAGGAGCGATGTCGAGATCGAAGTGTTCAAACAGGAAGGCAGGGTATATACCGTAGATTCCGAATACGAGATTCCCGAGCTTTCAGGAAATCCGGATCTGGTCGACGGAAAGCATTATAAACTGATTGCGGATGTTACATTTCTTAATGGAGGCGTAGCAGGATATGTTGACTATCCTCAGATCGACCGTATCATCAGCATCGAAGAGATCCCTTCTGATGGATAATCGAAGTATATAGAGAACTACTGTGATGGGGTAAAATTGTGCTAAGAAAGAGAACGATTACACGTGTGCTCGTGTATCTGGCAGGATTATGCATATTGGCGCTCGGTCTGACACTCAGTACTAAAGCAGACCTGGGGGTATCGCCCATTATAGCTGTTTCATTCTGCGTTTCGAAGCTTACCGGGGCAAGGTTCGGTGACATGACATTCCTCCTCTACGCTTCTTTCGTAGCCATTGAGATGCTGCTCCATCTGATGCCCGGCAAGAGATGCCCGGCAGACCGGAAGAAAGCTGTACTGGCTGATGCTCTGCAGCTTCCGCTGAGCTATTTCTTTACTGTGCTTCTCAATGTGCTGTCTGCACGGATCCCGGCAGCTGATACGATGGCGACCAGGATAGCTGTTATGCTGATCTCGGTCATCCTTGTGGGAACCGGAGCGGCACTCAGCCTGGATATGAGGCTTGTCGCAAATCCCGGTGATGGACTCGTGCAGGCTATCTCAGACCGTACAGGGATCGAACTCGGACTGTCCAAAAATATCGTTGATATTACCTGCGTCTCATTTACATGCATCCTTTCAATGGCTGCAGCGCATCGCATCTTAGGGGTCGGCTTCGGTACAGTGATAGCAATGCTCGGGATAGGGCGAGTCATAGCATTGATAAACAAATTGTTCGGAGAAAGGCTCAGGGAGATCACTTATGCTGGCTCCGGAGATCAAGACTAGGAGTATCTGCTATGTATACGTCTATGCTCAGAACAGAGCGTACAGGAAAATCAAAGTAACTGTAAAATGTTTATATGTAACAAAAAGGATCCACAGCATTAAAGCCGGGATCCTTTTTTAGTCTTTAAGGGACGTTTCTTTGCCTCCGCTCCAATCGGGAGACAGAGAAACGTCCCCACCGTCGTCAAGCTAGCGTCAACTTAAGACAATAGCAATGCACATTGAAAATTGAATAATGATTTATACATGGTAAAAATGCACAAAATGCA
>CADAEH010000036.1 GCA_902786855.1 uncultured Eubacteriales bacterium
CGTCGCCAGCCCAAGACTCGCTATTGGTGGTGCGGCTCACACCTTTCCAAGAGGGAGTTCCACCCCCTAAACACTACACCCTTCGCTGGGCGCTCACTTCACTTTGACCGTGATTTTCTTGCAGACGCCGTTCTGGGCATAGGCGTAGATGTAGCAGGTGCCCTTTCCGACAGCTTTTACTGTACCCTTGCCGTTGACCTGAGCTACTGCTGCATTCGAGGTCTCATACTGGATACCACGGTGCTTTTTGACTTTAAGCTTTTTGACCTGCGGTACGGCTTTCGCCTTGAGCTTGATCGTCTTGCCTTTCTTGAGTTTCTTAGCCTTCTTGATCACGCTCTTGGAGACATTGATGCTCTTGTGGTTTCCGACTTTTCCACCCTTGGTAGCCACGTGGACTGTCTTGGAAGTCGAGAGCACTTTGCCGTTTGAGCCGGCAGCGATCATGATGAACTTGTAATAAGTGCCTTTCTGGATAGCAGCTCCGGCGGCCTGGGTAGCGGTGAAAGATGTTCCGGTGACGACTCCCAGCTTCTTATACCTGTTTCCATTGCCGCACTTGTTGGCGAACAGGATATATCTGTTAGCGCCAGGGACTGCTTTCCATGTCAGCTTTATGCCGCTCTTGGTGGTCTTGGTCGCTTTCAGCTGAAGCATGCCGAATGTCGTACCGGCCGGGTCATTGTCATTAGGCAGGGCGAGGATGGCTGCCTCTGCTGCTTCGACTGAAACACCTTTGCCGAATGCTGTGCCGTCTTCACCCTTAGCAGGGTTCTGAGGTGTCGGTTTAGGCTTGTTTGCTTCAGCCTGTGCATCGGCGAGATTCTTGTCAGCCTTGGCTTCCAGCGCCGTCAGGTCTGCCAGAGCTGCCTCGAGCTGTTCAGGAGTTTTATCTTCGGATCCGATGAGAGCCGTCGCAGCATCGATCACATTCTGCAAAGCTGTCTTGTCTGGTGCGAGATAGCTGTCAAGTTTTGACTCGATCTCTGCGATCTTGTCCTCAAGCGCTGCGACATCGAAGTCCATTTTGTCAAGAATGTCGAATTCCGCGCTGCGGGTCCCTTTGTAGTTGCCCTTGCCTGTGATCGTTACAGCAGCCTTGCCTACCTTGTCGTTGTCCGCATATGCCACATCAAACTCCGCACTGGTCAGAACATCGCTTCCATCTCTGACAGTTACCGCCGGAGTCGCAGGAGTGCCTTCAGTGTAGAGCTGATACGGGATCTCATCTACCTTGACTGACTCGTCCGCGATATCCTTGGCTGTGATGTTGAAATATATCGGCTGTGAGCCGGTGAAATTGCCCTTACCGGTGATCGTCACTTCAGCCCTGCCCTTGTTGATATTATTCGCGTAGGCAAGCGTGAAGTCCGTACCTGCGTTGATCGGATCATCTTCGAAAGTGATCTCAGGCACCGGTTTCTGCTCCTTCCTGTTGTATACCACATCACCGATAGCTCCGATTTTTACATTACTGTAAGTGATCATTACCTTATCTATGGTAAAAGTACCGACTGCGCTGCCTGTGTAGAAACTGTCGTCTTTCGCAGTGACCGTGATCTTAGCAGTTCCCGCATTGATATTATCGGAGTATGCCACAGTGTATACTTTCGGTTCCAAGGTCGTGCCATTGAGTTTGACGCCGAATGAAGGTCTATGTTCTTTACCGTTATACAGGACGACCCGCGAAGAACCCTCGACACTCACTACAGCGGAGTTGATAGGGATCTTGCCTATCGAGTATGTCTTGGTGCCGGTCCCGGTGTAGTTGCCCTTTCCGGTGACTGCGACCTCATACTGACCCGGTGTCGTGCCTCCTGCGTTGACGAGTGTGTAGTCTGTGCCTTCCGTGAGTCTGACTGAACCGTTGTTCACGGTAACATCCGGTTTCTGCAGGCTTCCATTGTATATGAACGAAGCCGGCGACAGAGTGATCATGTCCGCGGTGATCTTTTTCGCAGTTATATTGAACGTCTTGGTGATCGTGCCGGTGTAATTGCCCTTGCCCTTGATGGTGAGCGTCGCTGTTCCGACTTCGAGATTGTTGCTGTAGAGACAGTAGTAATCTGTGCCGTTCTTGAGCGTAGTCGAGCCGAGCTTGACAGTCGGTGACAGCGTGATCGAGTTGCCTGTGTACTCCTTGTCGCTGATGCCGGTCACCGTTGCGCTCGAGATATTGCTCAGCCCAGGCACGCCGACATAGATCTTGATCTGTGCGGTCGGAACGAAGTCTTTCTCTTCTATGACCCTCGGAGCGAGATTGGTGCTGCCCGGTGGGTCCGGCGCCCATACTATATCTCTGCACAGCTGTATCGTATACACACCCTTAGTATCTGCATTGAGATGGTATGTTTTGATCTGACTGGTTGATGTGTAAGCGATCCTGCCATAGATGACCGTAGTACCGTCCCGGGTTATCTTGAGCCACAGGGAATTCGGCTGACCTGTCAGTGTCGTGCCATTATATGTCGGTGTGGTGTACTGGCCGTTGAGATCCACATCTATCGTGCTGCCGACACTGAATGTCGCTCCGTTGTCCGGTGCCAGTATCGTCGCATAACCTCCTGAAGAGGACTGTACTTCCTTGATCTGGAAAGTCCTTATAATTGAATCACTGAAGTTCCCCTTACCTGTGATCGTCACTGTCGCGGTGCCGGGATCAATGTTGTTCTGGTATGCCACAGTGTAATCTGTGTCCTTAACGAGTGTGCGTCCAAGCATCTTGAGAGTCAGGTTCTGTGTCTGTGCACTGCCCGAGTAGTTCTTGTCAACGAGCCCGGTCAGTGTCGCGTTACGGATCGATGCCGGTCTGATCGTAAAGGACTTTTCGATCGTTCCTGTAAAATTGCCCGTTCCCGTAATAGTAGCTTTCGCCGTTCCCGCATTAGTATTGGTGGCATAAGTGACATTATAATCAGTCCCTGCCGTCAGGGTTTTACCGTTCCATGTCAGGACAGGTGCCGGCGTCTGTGCGCTTCCGGTGTAATCAACAGCCCCAAGTCCGCTGACCGATGCCTTGGTGATATCCGCCGGTGTGATCTGGAAATTGAAGGTTACCGGTTTGCCGCTTTCTTCCCTGTAAAAGCTTTCACCTGTTGGATGGACAGTCATTTTCGCGGTACCGACATTCACATTATCTGAGTAAACGAGGTTGTAATCAGTCCCGGCAATTAGCGTTTTGCCATCCACAGTCACGGTCACATTCTGTGTCTGTTCGGAGCCGGTGTAGACCTTATCCGTCAGGCCCTCAACGGCCGTAATATCCTTGTTGATATACTTCCACACCTTGATCGTGCGGCTGTCCTCTACCCGTTTAAGAAAATCTGCTTCAGACAGATCGACATGGGTATCCCCATCATATGTATAGTCCTTGCATACCTCGATCAGATACAGACCTACTCCGCCCGTCGCTTCTGTAGGCGTGAAATCCACTGAGACCCCGCTGCCAGCAGTCAATCTGGTGAATGTTTTGCTTGTATACAGTAATGTGTTGCCGTCTTTCGATACCCTGATATATATGTAATTAGGGTAATTCAAAGTGATGATTCCTGCTTCATCAGGCTTATCATAACTGGATTTGGCTTTGATCGTCACCTTTTTGCCGAGCTGAAGAGTACTCCCATCATTCGGATTGGTGAGTGATGCAGGTGACGCTGCATGCGCACTGACTGTGGCAAAAGCAACTATCAGTGTCATCACCGCAAGGAAGAACAGCATCCTGATGCCGGTCCTCTTTATTCTTATATTACTATCCATCTAAAAACCTCCCAACTATTGTCACAACTGAGCCCCAATATAGTCCCAATGATATTTCACCGATATTGAACACTCCCGCCACCGGAGCTGACATTTTGAGACGGGATATTATCACCTGTTTTGTTGATCGGCACAAAACTTCGCGCCGATCTTTTGTATATTTTACCATACACGACTGTGGTTAACAATTCAATCGGCTAAACAATTAAGCAAATAAAATCACCTGCTGATAAAACCTCTAAGATTCGTATCGTGCAGGTGCTTCAACTATTTTTACATTTTCATGGGTATCGGATCCCGCGTATATTGCTTCTTACCAGCCTGTTCCGAAATCGGTAATGGTATATGAACCATCTTCGGTTGGCCTCAGTACACCGAGATTGTATTTTTCTGTGACCCAGCCGCTTTCTTCATCGTACTCACCGGTCGCAGCCATAAACTCATTTACATCTACTCCCTCTGCCGGGTGCAGCTCATAGCGCACTTCGAAAGCAACCTCATCAGGACCAAGGTTGTATTCTTTCAGGGCTTCATCTGCCTGTTCGTCTTCTGCGGTATATATCTTTTCCACATAGATCCTGGCATCCGTGATCTTATCTCCATAGGATTCTTCCAGCAATTTCTGCATGGCAACTTCGATCTGGTACTTGGCCTCTTCCTGATTGTCCTTTAATGGAATATTGCTTCCGGCAGTTCCGGTCTGCTCACTCTTAGGTGCCTCAGCTTCCGGAGTCTCCTGCTCCTGACCGGACCCGCTGCAGGCTGCCAGCGATATCAATAAACATGCAGTCAGTATAAGGCATAATAGTTTTTTCATTATTTTATATCTCCTTTCCTTAAAGAAACTTTACTATCTCAAAAGTGCAAAACCTTGTCATTCCACCAGATGGCGCCCGTCATTTACATGGCGAAGATCGCCCTCCATCCCTTCGGGACTGGTCCAGCCGGAGAAGGCCTGAGCGTAAGAAAATCCATGTGAGAAGCCAAAGTTAAAGCCCTGAAGCATCCCATAGTCAGCCGTCAATACTCCGTCTGCCGGGATCTTTAGATCGGCATAACGGCAGGCCTCGTAGCTGGTAAAGACGGATCCGTCTGTACGCGTGACTTTTACTTCATAAGTATCGTAAAGCACGTTATAGTCATACCAGTTTTTTTCATCTGAAACGAACAGATACATTCTATAAGGCTTATAGGTAATATCAGTGGCAAACGAAGAAGGAACGATATCTTCCCAGTCTTCCCGGATGAGTTGTTCGGTATTGGCGTGGATGGAAGCGAGATTGTCCCCGCTTATTTGATAAGTATTCGTCACCCATATCGTAAGCCCCTCTACCGTAAACTGTTTTTCATCAGGCTCAAACCGCCATCCGAGAGGAGCCCTTGCCTTCACAGTGACCACATCTCCGTTGCGCAGCCCGGTCTCCGGTTTGATCTCATACCGGGTCTCATCGGCGTACTCCGCGGATCTTCGATTTGAGATCTGCAGCTCAGCCCTGCCTTCACCTGACATGCCGTAAAACTTAACATTCACACCCAGAAACGGATTTGCCATGCGGGGAAAGAGCATCTCACGCATCGGAGATCCTGGGATAAGCACATTGATCAGGCAGATCCCTGCGACAATACAAAAGGCGATGAGCCAGCCCCTGAGCCGGTTCCTGCGCTGATCATTTCTCTGCAGATCCTCAATGTTATCTTCTTCGAATGACTCTGCTGTGTTCTGATCGTATCCTTCCTGTTTGCTCTCTCCTTTTTCGATGAGCATCGCATGCCCGCAATGAGGGCAGACGATCTTTTCTCCATCCGCTGACAGTTCCATTTCCTCTCCGCAGGACGGGCATATCAGTGGCAGTGTCTTAGCATCTTTTTGTTCCATGTCAGTGAAAATTCTCTCATTCAGGTCGATATTATTCCACGCTTATCTCTCCCGCTTCGCCTCATAAGATAGTTTTATCGCATGAGACTGAGAAAACATATTATCATTATGTGTCTTCCCGTGGAATATACATACTTTTGTCCCCGCAAACATCATAAGCGCAAAACTCTTATTTTTCAAGAGTTTTACATTTTGCGCCATGTGAAATGCCATTAACGAACATGCCTATGCTGATAAAGCAGCTCTCATCTCTGACCAAATACTATTCAATTATTTTATCGTCTGCCGATATATCTTCATACTTGTTGCCAAGTACATATATAGTGATGTAGCATTATATAAAGAAAGTATGATACATGATATTTGTACGAGGCTTAAGTATTCTTAAGTATTTCTATAGTTCTTTTTTCTGAATTATTCGTATACTTAAATCACATACTATTGGATCTATATACATATTGGAGGCTGAAAAGTATGGCATCTGAAGTATTCGACTGGATAAGGCACTCGGCTGCGCTGCGCGGAGACAGGATCATCTACGAAAGCCCGGAAGGTTCGCTGACATTCGGAGAACTCGACCGCTTTTCAGAGGCTGTCGCCACATGGGTCGCAAAGCTTTCGGATATCGAATGTCCTGTTGCTGTCATGACAGGTCGCAGTGTGTACACCCCGGCATGTTACATGGGAGTTGCGCGCGCGGGCTGCTTTTATGCTCCGATGGACGCAGACGTACCCCGTGCGAGGCTCGAACAGGTCATGAGTGTCGCTTCGCCTGAACTCCTCATAGTCGACAGGGACCACCTGGAGATCGCTGAGGCGATCGCCGGGAACTGCACGATCGCCCTCATGGAAGACATCATAAACGGACCTGTTGATGATGAACTCGTGGCGAAAAGAGAGACCTCAGTCACCGAGTCCTCTCCTCTCTATATGATCTTTACATCCGGTTCTACCGGAAAGCCTAAAGGAGTTCTCACCTCACACCGCGCTCTTATCTGCTATCTTGACGGACTGAACGAGATCATCGAACTTGGTGAGGATGATGTCCTTGGCAACCAGGCTCCTCTCGACTATATAGCGGCGATCAGGGACATGTATCTTCCTCTTATGACGGGCGCAAAGACCGTTATCATACCTAAGAACGAATTCGCAATGCCGGACGCTCTTTTCAGAAGGCTTAACGAGCACGGCGTCACGACACTGTGCTGGAGCTGCGCGGGTCTTGAGATCCCGGCAAAGCTGGGCGGATTCGCGGATGTAAAACCTGAGCATCTGAGGAATATCGTATTCTCAGGTTCTGTAATATCCAACAAGTACCTTC
This sequence comes from uncultured Eubacteriales bacterium, assembly GCA_902786855.1. Lineage (GTDB taxonomy): Bacteria > Bacillota > Clostridia > Peptostreptococcales > Anaerovoracaceae > Crickella. The sequence goes on from CADAEH010000036.1 coordinate 6,954, forward strand.
GCATCTGGCAGGAGAATCTGCCTGACGTGACATTCGTAAACCAGTACGGACCTACTGAGGCTACTGCTTCATGTACATATTATGTGCTAAACGATATCGTTTCTGATGATACGGTGCTGCCTATAGGCAGACCGTACAAGCACTATCAGATACTTCTGCTCTCTATTGACAATGACAGCGGTGCATATACAAAGACTCCGGACGGCGAGATCGGTGAGATCTGCGTAAAAGGACCGTGTCTCGCGCTCGGGTACTACAGATCTAAGGAGCAGACGGACAAGGTCTTCATGCAGAACCCTCTGAACTCTGACTATCCGGAAATGATATATTTCACAGGTGATCTCGGGCACATCGGAGATGACGGAGAACTCTACTTCCACGGGCGCAAGGACAGGCAGATAAAGCACATGGGCCACAGGGTCGAGCTTGCGGAGATCGAGGCCTATGCCCTTTCGATAGACGGAGTCACTGAATGCGCCTCTCTTTACGATAGATCCCGCGAGCTGATCTATCTCTTCTATACGGGTACGGCCACGGCTAAGGAGATCACTCTCAGCTTCAGGGCAGACATGCCTGCCTTCATGGTACCGCGCAAGCTCGTCTGTCTCGATGAGATGCCTCACCTGCCTAATGGCAAGATCGCAATGAGTGAGCTCAAGGGAATGATGAAATAAAGCAGGAGATAATACACATATACGGAGGTATATAATGGAAACATTGATGGAGATCCTGGAAGAATTAAGACCTGATGTGGATTTTGCAGATGAGAAGTCCCTTGTAACGGGCGGGGTCCTCGATTCGTTTGACATTATCTCACTGGTCGGCCAGCTCAACGATGAATTCGATATCACGATCAAACCGGCCAACCTCGTGCCTGAAAACTTCGATTCGGCAGAGGCAATGCTCGCGCTGATCGAAAAGCTCCAGGACGAGGAATAATACCATATGCGCGAGGCACTCGAGCGGGCATTCAGGGAAGTCGCTTCCCCTGCATACATTTTTTCGGCACAGGCTTTCGCCGCAAGAGCGAAGATGGTAAAGGAAGCCTTCGGAAAGAACACCGATATTTGCTATTCGATCAAGGCAAATCCCTTTTTGCTTGCCGTACTTCCTGATGTTTTTTCCAAAATAGAGGTCTGCAGCCCGGGCGAGCTCGAGATATGCAAGGCACTCCATATCGATCCTTCTAAGATCATTTTCTCCGGTGTCAACAAGTCTCTTGACGAGGTCCGCACAGCCATGGACTATGGTGTCAGGATACTGACCGCTGAAAGCCATGATCATATAAAGCATATAAGCACTGCGGCGTCAGAGCGAAACATCACAGCGGAAGTCCTGATCCGTCTCTCCTGTGAGAGCCAGTTCGGCATGGACAGAAGTGATGTCTTTAAAGTGATCGCCGGCAGGAGTTCTGTCCCGGGGATAGACATCAAAGGCATACACTACTTCACCGGCACCCAGAAGACCCGGCCTAAGGAAATAATAAAGGAAGTATCCCGTCTGACTAAGCTGCTCGATGAACTCGAATCCGAGCTCGGATACAGAGCAGAGCGCGTAGAGTACGGAACGGGGCTTGCTGTCGACTATTTCACCGCCGATGCGGATGAAAAGGAAGCTGCAAGGCTCATGGAGATATCCGGAGCCATAAGAGAACTCTCAGGCAGAGTTCATCTCACCGTTGAGATGGGCAGGTTTTTTGCCGCCCCTTGCGGATGGCTCGTCAATACAGTCATCGATACAAAGGCCAATGACGGTGCGAACTACGCGATCCTTGACGGCGGCATCCACCAGATGAAATATGACGGTCAGATCGCGGGTATGCAGATCCCTGTGATCACTCACATAGGCGGCTGCGGTTCTGCTGAGGCGGAGAGCGAAAAGTGGACGCTCTGCGGGAGCCTCTGCACTACAGCAGATGTCATCGCCAGAGGGGCGTCATTCAGCGGCCTGAAAAAAGGCGACAGGATCGTTTTCCACAGGACAGGTGCATATTCTGTATATGAAGGCTTCTCGATGTTCCTTTCAAGGGACCTTCCTTCGGTATATATGCTGGATAGAAACAACGAACTCAGACTCATGCGCGGCCGTATCGAAACGGCTTGCTTCAACATGGCGGAGGATGTTAACGAATGGCTCTGACATCACTTCCTTTTGCATTATTCACTCTTGTAACAGGTATCATATATTTTGCTCTGCCGAAGAAGCAGTACCAGTGGGTAGTGCTTCTGATCGCGAGCAGCTTTTTTTATGTCTATAACAGCTTTCAGTACACAGCCTTCATCCTCGTTACCATAATCACGATATATCTCGCTGCAAACAGAATGGCAGCCATATCAGCTGAGACGAAAGCTGAAGTCAAAGCCCGCAAGGCAGAATGGTCCAGAGAGCAGAAGAAAGCCTTTAAGGAAGCGTCACAGAAGAAAAAACGCAGCATACTCGCATGGACTCTCATTTTAAACTTCGGCATACTCTTCCTGCTCAAGTACTTCAACTTCCTTTCCGGCAGCATATCCGCTATTCTCGGCGGATCGCCTGAGAATGCACCGCACATACATCTGCTGCTGCCTCTGGGCATATCTTTCTACACATTCATCGCCACGGGGTATCTGATCGATGTATACAGAGAGACCGTCGAACCCGAGAAGAACATCTTCAGATTCGCTCTCTTTGTTTCCTTCTTCCCGCAGATCATCCAGGGGCCTATCAGCCAGTTCGGGAAGCTGCAGGATCAGCTCATCTCACCGCACAGGCTTGAATGGATCAATTTTAAGCAGGGAATCATCAACATATTCTGGGGACTGTTCAAAAAACTCGTGATCGCAGACTGTGCCTGGAGAGGAATCAAGATGTACTATGAGAACGGCGGGATAAACGGAACCCCGGACTTCAAGGGCTATGGCGGCACAATGGTGCTCTTCATCACGTTACTGTACGCCCTCCAGCTGTATGCGGATTTCTCGGGAGGCATCGACATTTCACGAGGGATATGCCGGATCCTCGGGATCGAGCTTGAGGTCAACTTCCGCCAGCCTTATTTCTCGAGGTCCATCAGCGAATACTGGCGCAGATGGCACATCACTCTCGGAGCGTGGATGAAAAACTACGTCTTCTATCCGATCGCGCTGTCTGATCTCTCTAAACGCATCAGTACATCAATCGCAAGATCATCATTCGGGCAAACTGCTGCAGGCAAGCATGTTTCGAAAGTATTCACTACCGCTATGGCCTCGTTCATAGTCTTCCTCTGCATCGGCATCTGGCATGGAGCGAACAGTAAATATATAGGTTTCGGTGTATGGAACGGAACCATCATAATGCTCTCCGCCATGCTCGGACCGGTCTATGCGAGATCCCGCGATGCACTTCATATCAACTCTGATGCTGCATGGTGGAAGCTCTTCCAGATGTTCAGGACCTTTATCATAGTGCTTGTGGGTTATGTCTTCGATATAGCTGACAACTTTACTAATGCGATACAGATGATGAAGCTCATGATCACCGATCAGAACAAGGGCATCTTCATCAGACAGCTGCATACTCTCGGACTTCACAAGACCGATTATGCGATCATCATGTTAGCATCGATGATCCTGCTGTATGTAAGCATAAGGCTTGAAAAGACTCATCTCGATACTCCGGGCGAGCTTCTGGAAAAGCGAAGCGGTCTGATCCAGTGGCTGGCTCTGCTTGCGCTGATCCTGATGGTCCTGGTCCTCGGCTCCTACGGTCCGGCGTACGATCCGGCAGAGTTTATATACATGCAGTTCTGATCAAAAGATGAAAGATGAAACAGGATATTTCCGGGTATAAAGTAATTAGATAAGGATACTAACGATGCCTGATAATATGAAATCTGAAAATAAAAAAACGATCATCATGAAGCGTACGCTGGCGGTACTGCTGCTGGTGCTCGTTTTGATTGCATCCATAGATTTCATGAACCGTTTTCTCTGTATACCAATGACATCCAATCAGGCCACGGTCATAAACATGCACCATGAAACGGCAGACAGCATCGATGTTCTGCTGCTGGGCTCGAGCGCGACTTATTCGGGTTTCGCATCTGCCTATGCCTATGAGCTGTATGGATTCACTTCATACCCGTATGCCCTGGCCGGTGGGACCTGCACTATGTGGAAGCCTGCCCTTCAGGACGCTCTGCGCACTCAGGATCCTGAGCTGGTAGTGGTCGATGCCTTCACCGGAGGCTATGATCCTGAGGAGATAAAGCATCGCTGCAACCAGGCATACACAGTGATGACACACACACATTTCTCAAAGGAAAAGATCGCAAGTGCCAGAGAGCTCTCTTCCTCCATAGACGGAACGAACACACTGAGTTACATCATCCCGTTTCTCAGATATCACAACCGTGTTCCTTCCAACCTCAGAAAGCTCAGTGACCGGATAGAGCTGGAGCGTTTCGGCGCCTCCCCTCTCAAGGGCATACAGAATATATCGTCTGCCAGAAAGCTCAGGAAGCCGGACGAATCAGGCTTTTCCGATGAGACCCTTCCTCTCGATCCTGAGACAGAACGCATCATAAGAGACTTCATGGATTACTGCAAAAGCCGTGATATCAAAGTGCTCTTCGTCAAGTATCCGTCAGTTCTGTCCAGGAAGCATCCCGAAGAACTGCTCGTCAACTTCAGAGCCAACCGCATACTCGAGATCGCTGATGAGTACGATTTCAGCACCCTCGACCTGCAGAAACGTTTCTACGAGATAGGTCTCGACGAGAAAAAAGACTTTTACAACCATGGACACACCAATGTCCGCGGGCAGAAAAAGATCACTGCTTTTCTCGGTGACCACATACAGAATACCCTGCATATAGCGCCATCAGAACTCAATGACGACCTCAAAGCATCCTGGGACGAAAGCATCACATACTATCAGGCCTACTGCGATCTGAACGAAGAGCTGATGCAGGACGGGAAAAAGAAAGAACTCTGGGACAGCCCGGACCTTGTCCGCAAGCTTAGAGACCGTATCGGGAAATAAGGCACATAAGAGGACGATCATCAGATAACTCTTATATTACAAGTCCGTCACCATTCGTTTTTACAAGTTTTCGTTTGCTGTTAAGCCTTTTACATTTACCGCTCTTGACCGCTTTTCTGACTCTGTAAGCGATCACAAGGTGGCTGCCTTTTGTTTTTATCTTGCGGCCCACCTTATTATTATGCTTATCCATTCTGGTCGCCTTGCCCATTTTTCCGTATTCATGTGCATTCGCCCAGCGCTTGGCAGCACTCTTACCAACTTCCTTTCGCATAAGTGCATTCCACAGACAATGCCTGAATGCATCTGAGTTATCATCCTGTCCGCTTTCGCCATAGAACAATATTGTCATCGCTATGGCCTCCTGCGAACACTTATATACCTTTGCGGCTTCTTTTGGGTATTTCCTGACAAGCGACAATTCTTTGCGGTTAGGTGTCTGTCCGAGAAATCCAGGCAGCTCCATAGCAAATGCCGGCATAGACATGATAGTTACCATTAAGAGAAATATCGCTAATATTCTTTTGATCCTCATAAGACGACTCCTGCTGTGTATCTATGTTGTTACGTATTGGGACATTGTGTTATTTCCTACAATCGTATATTTAATTTTTCATAACATTCAAATGGGTTATTAGATACTCCTTTATATGTAATATCTAAAACTTCATCTGAAATTTGTAAATCATTTAAGGATTTAAGATTATCAAAATTATTTACTGCATAATCATATCGCTTGCTTTGCATTAATTGTGCTTTGATCAATCTTTTTACATTGTATGACATTTTATCTAAATCCCATGTTTTTACATCAATTTCAGCTTCTCTATGTTTATTTAATCTCCACTGTAATACTCGGCGTTTCTTTTCATCCTCTACTGCATTTATTCGCTCTTCTGTAACAGTATCAACAAATTCTGTCAATACCTTCACGATTTGAGCCCAAAAATAACGCCATTCTTCGACTGACCAGTTGTCCTGTTCCTCTTTAGTTGAATATAATCGTTTATTTAACCACTCCATATAAATCCTCAAGCATCTGTAAGAAGCCCGAGATAGCCACGGTACTGACCATGAGCGCCGGTGCAGTTCTGATCATGGAGTCCGGGCATATTTGTTCCGCAACTGCTCTGCTATAGTTTTTACTCAGCTGTACTTGCCTGATGGTGTATACCATCATCTGAAGCATAAATAATATGGTGTGGGAATATCACTGCACGGTACACTTCAGAAATGCAGCAAGCGCCTCAATAATAGGTTCTTCGATATTATCCGGAAGAATGTCTTTCTTCTCGTGGGTCTTGCCCGCAAGCCGTTCAGAGGTATCCTCCTGTAACTCCAGGTCCCTGAGTTCGAGCATAAGTCCGGCCTTCTGAAGGCTTTCAGATATTACAGGTACAAGTTTGGACTTGATCTTATCAGATGACAGAATATTGATTCCTTGCTTCTCTATGATTTCCGGGTTTGCCATATGGAATGCAAGTTTAGCTGCGCCACCCAGAACATTTCCGCTGAATATAGGACTTTTGAGAAGCTGTTCGTAATTAATCTGCACCTGCGTTGCATAAAGGGTTATCCTTGTTCCCGGATAATCTTCTGCAGACAGTCCGCCGATCACGATGGCCTGTCCCGGGAATATTTTAGTCAGGTAGTCGTTGATCTCAACCACAAAATCAGCCCCAAACTCATCCAGCAGCCACACGAGTATCTGATCGCGCACATCAGTATCGAGATAATGAAGGAGCTTTTTCGCCAGGAGAACCGCATCTGCTCCGAGAGCAATAAACAGTTTTTCCAGTTCAGACGTATTTGTTTTCGACTTCATTTCTTCAACCAACTGAGGAATAAGATTCTCAGAGCATTTTTCATAATCGATATATTCTATATCCAGGCGAATCTTCAGCATGTGTGCTCCTTCCTGTGTATTTGTATAACAGACACCGATGTTCCTCACCATTTATGCTTTATCCTAGGCAGTTCACGATTTGTTTGTTTATGATCTTTTTAGCGCAAGCCATAAAACTTTCGATCAGCTGATTGACCCGCTCCGGTTCATCTGTATTTGAGTTATGCCCGGCATCCTTGATCCATTCTATTTTTATACCGGATCTTTTATGCCACTTTTTATTGTATCTGATACATGATCCCGCATGGTCTTTATCCCCGCATATCAGCAAGGCCGGGCACTTTATCTCATATGGAAGATCTTCTTCGATTGCTTCTGCAAGTATACGATATCCATGACCGGCGAGCCTGGCATATCTTTTCTGCTCTCCGTCATATGTCATCATCATGCTGTGCATCAGCGTTCTGCCGTATTCGGATACAGCTACACCTTTAGTGCCCTGCTTCAGAAGCAGTTTCCACGGGTAATGCCTGTAAACAGGCTCCATTCTTTTAAGGAGCCATAGCTCTGCGCCAGTCAGATATTGTCTTTGCAGCGGAGCAGAATCTATCGATATGAAACCGCAGAGTTTTTCCGGAAACAGCTGCGAGTACATCTGTCCAACATACCCGCCCATGGACTGTCCGATTATTACAGGATCATTCAGGCCTTCCAGCTCCATGATCTCATTCAGCCAAATAGCTTTATCCACCAGGCTGAAATCCATTTGAAACGGATATGAAGATGCGTGACCCGGTGCATCCCAGACAAAAATCCGGTATTTACCATCGAAGTAATCTGTCTGTTTCTCAAATAATCTGTGGTCAGCGGTCAGTCCCGGTAGAAAAATCAGGCTTGGTCTATCATTGGCTATACTACTGATCCAGTAATGTATCGGTCCTTTTTCAGTTTGATATACTTTTTCCATCATACTCATGTGTTTCACCAATCTTAACAAACCTGATTTTATGCATTTCTTTTTAGCAATCAGATCGGCAAACTGCCAATCTGTTTAACTCTTTCCATTTTTCTATTTAATAATAGCATAATCAATGCACAATAAATGCCTTGGAGTTGGATGTGTAATTCTTCTCTCTGATTATTTCTGCTTGACATGCATCATCAAAGTGAGTATATTTGCCTTTGTCATTTATGCTCGTAATCGGACGAGCGATCCACAAACGACCGTAAATCGCAACCAATGACACGTGCACATTCGGTGTCATTGCTATCATATATTTGCTTGGCACTGGATCTGCCAGGCATTTTTTATTTTGGAGGATCGCTATGAATATGATCATTATCGGGAATATTATTTCTTTTACAGGCGCCGCACTCATGGTCGCCATTGGCTTCATCAGGACCAGAAAATCCATTCTTCTGACACAATGCGCTATGTTTGGTCTGATGGGCACTGCAAACATCATACTCGGAGGTATGACCGGCGCGATATCCTGTCTGGTCAGTATAATAAGAAATCTGTTTTGTCTGAAAGGCCCACTGTCTGTACCTGTAAAGCTGTTTGTGATAGCCATACAGATCCTGCTGTCTGCCAAGGTCAACACTCTGGGCTGGATCGGCTGGCTTCCTATCATTTCTGCGTGTTTCTACACATGGATGATAGATGTCAAGGATGAGACCATGCTCAAAACAGTTCTGATCATTGCTCAGTCTATGTGGTTCATCTACGATCTGACTATTCAGAACTATGTGGCATTCACCTTTGATATCCTCACCATACTATCCAATCTGTACGGGATAATCAGTTTGAAAACAAATCACAAAATGGTACCTCATTTGTGATCAACGATCAGTGTGAAATGTATCGGAGAAAAGCCCTCCTTCAGACGAATGCCTGAAGGAGGGCTTTGTTTACGGTCTGAGAGGGTCCGCAGCGCCCTCTTTTGTTGTCTGGTGGATGCAGGGAGAGTCGAACTTCTCTCCCGTCTGGCTGTGAGCCTTGAATTTAGTGCGGTTATAGCATCGGGCACTTCTCTGTTTCGAACTGTATTTCTACCTTTTTTGACTCAAAAAACTACGGCTGAACAAGGTCTGTATAGGGCTAAGTGAGCAGATCATTATTCTACAAGGTAACATCTTGTGAATTGCTTATACCAAGTTCTTTACAGCTTGCGAGCATAGTTTTCCAGCATATGAAATACTCCCGATATTTGAACTTCATCATCCACTACGCGGTACAAAATAAGATAATCGTGACGCGAAAGCATGATCTTGCGATATCCCCTGCCGGCGAGATAACTGTCATTACAATATCTGAAAGATTCTGCCATATACTCCAGCCTGCTGTATGCCTCTTCAATATCAACAATTATAGCTCTGGCAGTCCCAGGGTTTTTCAGTACATTGACAACATAGTCAAGTATGTTGTCAATATGTGATTCTGCTCTCTCAGATATAGTGAGTTTATAGTGCATATTTTGCCCTCAACTCGGAAAGTGCCGCCCGGGCTTCTTTTATTTTCCCTTCATCAAACTGCTTTTCAGAAATTGCAAGTTCCTGATAAAACTCAAGCCTTCTAAGCTGCTCCTCATATGTTTCCATGCTCATTACAACCAGTTCTCCATATCCATTCTTAGTTACGAAAACCGGCTCATTGGTGCTGCGGCATATTTCCGCTATGTTATTAGTGTTTTTAAGTTCTCTGATTGGAATGATTCTTGGCATTATAGTCACCTCCGTGGCTAAATTATACCATAATTATACGACAGTTTGAATTGAAATAATCGAGTAGGGGCTAACTTGTAGCCCCTCTCACACCACCGTACGTGCCGTTCGGCATACGGCGGTTCAACCCAATAAGTAGTAATCTACACAGCTGAG
>CADAEH010000037.1 GCA_902786855.1 uncultured Eubacteriales bacterium
GGTTGGCAAATCCGCCAGCCTTTTTGTAGTACAACAATTGCAAAAGAGAAACCTGCTAGCGAATTCAAATGAGTACTTGATATTTGTTAGCAGGTTTTATTGCCTTTTTCTGTATGCAGATCATAACCTAAAAGTGACTGCGTATGATAATATAGAAGCACCCAATAAGCACAATGGAATGGCAGAAAGAAGCAATCAGAGATCATGAAAGAAGACAGGATGAACAACACAGAAAAGCTAAAGAGCGCTATTGAAAGCTGCGGCAGGCTGGGAGAATGCGTACTGAATGAAGAGACTGCAGGTGAGCAGTATCGGCAAGGGCTTCTTGATCTGCTTGAGATAATGAAGACGATCTCGCGTGATGAGATCAAAGCTGCAGCTTACCCGGCCAATATAGAAAACACGATCCTCATGGATCAGTATCTGATCGAGGGAACAGTAACAGAAGAGTTCGATCAGCTGTCCCTTCTTTCGACTCTTGTGACATATGTTGCATGCAACAGCGAAGGCCGTCCGGGACACAGTGCCGCATATATGGACAGAGTCACTGCTTTAAGGAAGGTCATAGAGGAAGTCTATGGCACGGAAGCCATGAGATTTTGCGGCAGTGACGGTTGCTAAGTGAGCAATGCAGAGATGCCTTTTTACATGTAAGGAGACTGAAAATGAAACTCTTTCTGACAAGCAGTCCTATAGGAATATATCGGAGTGAAAAGCCGCTGAATTACAAAGGATTCAACCCGGCTAACGGAATGACAGAAGAACTCCATAAGTTCTGGAAGGATGGATCCAGGTGCCTTCTGATATCTGCTTTTCCTGATGAATATGCACTGAATGACAGGATGCGAAGCGACTATGAGGGCATAGTGAGAGACACAGGTCTATCCCTGTACTGCATGGATATCTGCGATCTGAGGAACGGAAAAGAAAAGGCAGATGCGCTGTGCAGCTATGATTTTGTCATACTAGGCGGTGGTCACGTGCCGACAGAGAATGCATTTTTCAAAAGCATAGGCCTGACAGAGAACTTCAGAGATTTTCAGGGTATCGTGATGGGCATCAGCGCAGGGACCATGAACTGTGCCCGCATCGTATATGCTCAGCCGGAGATGCCGGGTGAAGCGACGGATCCGGATTTTGAGCGGTTCATCCCGGGACTTGCGCTTACCGAATACAACATTTTGCCGCACTATAATGCCGTTAAATATGACATTCTGGATGATATGCGTCTTATAGAAGATATAGCATTCGCAGACAGCTTCGGACACACATTTTACGCACTTACAGACGGGAGCTATCTGCTTCAGACAGAAGAAAGCACAGAGATCCGCGGCGAAGCCTACATAATCCGTGACGGGCAGATCAGACAGATCAGTGCAGACGGAGGATCCTGTGTGCTCCCTGTGTTTTGAACTGAAAGAACTGACTGCCGCTGTCGTAAGTAATATTCAGGAGAACAGCATGAAGCTAATATGGCCGACGATCGAATATGATAAGTCAATACAGGCATACCGTCGTGAGTTTCTCGAATCCGGCGACTCAATGGACGGGAGCAGTTCGCTGCCGGAATTTGACAATACACAGGACTGGCTGAAACGTATCGAAGCCTGTAAAATGCCAGAAACAACACCTCATCTTCTGGTCCCTGCTACTCAGTATATCTATGTTCGCGAAACCGATAATAAGGTGGTCGGCATGATACAGATCAGGCATTATTTCAATGACTATCTGGAGAAATACGGAGGACATATAGGTTATTCCACGGCTCCGAGCGAGAGAAGGAAAGGTTACGCGTCTCAGATGCTGGCACGTGTCCTGCCTGAATGTGTTGATCTCGGTATCGACCGAGTGCTCATCACATGTGATCAGGACAATGAAGGAAGCAAAAGAACTATTCTGAGCAATGGTGGTGTTTTCGAATCTGCCGTATATGAGCCGGAAAGTAAAGTATATGTGGAGAGGTACTGGATCGATCTTTCAAAGTGACCTGTCCCGGGAGAGATATATAAGGTAAATGGAATTTTTAAAGAAGATAGCAAAAATACGGACGGGCGGTCAGAGCGGTGCAGACAGAGCTGCGATGGATTTTGCCGGAGAACACAATATTCCGCTCTGCGGATGGTGTCCCCGCAACGGGTGGGCAGAGGACTATCCTGATGCGCCGGGACTCCTGAAAGACTATCCTGAGCTGACGGAGACGCCATCAGAGGGAACAGAGCAACGGACGAAATGGAACATGCGTGACTGTGATGCGATCCTGACGGTCATACCGGAGAGCTCAAAGCGTTCACCCGGGACGGAGACAGGACTGAAAGAAGGTGAAGCACTTGGCAAGCCCATGTATACAGCAGCAGGTCCGGAGGACGCAGCGGATATTATCAGGTGGCTAGAAACTCTTCCGGATGAAACAGAACTTTGCATAGGCGGTCCCCGTGCAAGTGAATGCCCGGAAGCATATGAGATGACCAAAGCTTTGCTTAACGCATTGGCTGAGCATTCAGTCAGGCAGGATAAGAAGCATTATGTATATATCCTGAGGTGCTCTGACGGTACTTTTTACACCGGCTATACTACTGATCCGGAGCGCAGGGTCAGAGTGCATAACTCAGGCAAAGGTGCTAAGTATACCAGACCGCGCAGACCGGTGGAACTCATATACACAGAGGAATACGACAATAAAACAGAGGCACAGAAACGTGAATATGCGATAAAACAGCTCACGCGTGCAGAGAAGGAGCAGCTGATAAAATGATAAAGCCCATAGTACGAGATGCGTTTTTCCTGAATCAGAGGTCTGAAAAAGCTACAAAGGCGGATCTGCCTGTCGCGCAGGATCTCGAGGATACACTCAAGGCCAACAGAGACCGCTGCGTCGGAATGGCAGCCAACATGATCGGCTACAGGAAGAACATAATAATAGTAGCGACCGGACTGGCTGATATGGTCATGATCAACCCTGTGATCACGGAGAAGGCAGAGCCGTATGAAACCGAGGAAGGCTGCCTGTCCTTGCCGGGTACAAGAAAGACTACAAGATACAATCGCATTACAGTGAGATATCTGGACAAGAAATTCGAAGAGCATACACAGAACTTCAGCGGCTATATTGCTCAGATAATCCAGCATGAATGTGATCACCTGCAGGGGATACTTATATGAAAACACTGGAAAGACTTAGTGAATTGTTTGGAAAATACATGGCGCTGATCGTAGGAGCTGTGGTGTCACATAACGCAGAGAATATTTTTGCCAGCGGATCCATTGTTCTGGCTGTTGTCATACTGCACAATCTGATGGGATATCTGTGCGGCTTTTGCATCGGCAGACTTTTCAGGATGCCATGGGAAAAGATCAAGGCGGTTTCAATAGAGATCGGCATGCAGAATTCAGGACTGGCTACAAGCCTGGCGGGAACAGCTTTCCCGGATCTGGCGATGGCAACGGTTCCGGGAGCTATTTTTTCAGTATGGCATAACATTTCCGGAGCGATATTGGCAGGGATATACAGGAGAATATGATGTATGGCATAATTACAGAAAAAGAGAAGAAAAGTGGGAGATTGCTATGAGGATATACAAAAAAGTTCTGCTTCTGATCATGCTTCTGGGTCTGAGCATCTGCATTCTAAGCGCTTGCGAACAGTCTGCATCTACAGATACGGCGGCAGAAGGGGAGAGTGGCTACACGATAGACAACATAAGAGATCAGGTCGTCGGCCTTGATGAGCAGATGGAACTTGCGAACGGCAAGAAGATGGCTGTAACGAATTTTGATAATGCAGCAACTACACCTGCGCTCCAGCCTGTCGTGGACGAAGTCGATGAACAGCTGAAGAAGTACGGTTCGATCGGCAGAGGGTTTTCTCCTAAGTCGGATTATTCGACCGACCTGTACAACAACACAAGGGATAAGGTGCTGGAATTCGTCGGTGCAGATCCGGAAACATACACCGTTTTCTATGTCAACAATACCACGGATGGTCTGAACAAGCTGGCTTCTGCACTGATCGAGGATAAGAGCGATGTTATCCTCACGACACGCATAGAGCATCATTCTAACGATCTGCCATGGCGTGAGAATGGCACGGTGATCTATGCAGAAGTGGATGATCAGGGACGCGTCATGTATGACGAGATCGAGAAGCAGCTCAGGAATAACAAGGTCAAATACGTCTCAGTAACAGCGGCTTCTAATGTTACAGGCTATGTTACCGATGTGCACAGGGTCGCAAAGCTCGCGCATAAGTACGGAGCGAAGATCATCGTCGACGGAGCTCAGATCGTGGCGCACAGAAAGTTTTCCATGCTGGGAGAGAGCAAGGATGAGAACATCGACTTCTTCGTATTCTCCGCACATAAGATGTATGCACCTTATGGCGGCGGTGCCGTTGTTGGTCTGACGGAAGAACTGATGTCGCATATGCCGAAATTTTACGGGGGCGGTACGATCCATATCGTCGGAGATGAATGGGTAGAGTATGCAGAGCCTCCGAAAAGCTATGAGGCGGGCTCACCGAATTATCCGGGTGTCGTAGCCATGGGTAAGGCAATCGATATACTGCAGGAAATCGGATTTGATAAGATCGAAGAGCATGAGAAGGCTCTCAACCAGAGACTGGTCGACGGGCTTCTGAAGATCGACAATGTGATCGTCTACGGAGATTACGAGGATCTCAGCGACCGTGTCGGTGTCATCACATTCAACTTCAGTGATGTCAACTCCCATCTGGTAGCAGAGGAGTTGTCCACACGCTACGGAATCGCGACCAGGCGCGGCGCATTCTGCGCGAACCCATACGTATGGAGACTGTATGGACTTTCTGATGAGGAAGTCAGGAATTTTGCGGAATGCTCGGATGTAAACACTCCGGGAATGATCCGCGTCAGTTTCGGGATCTATAACACGGAAGAAGAAGTCGATTATCTGCTGAAGGTCCTGCCGAAAGCGATCAAACAAGCCAAGAAGACTAATAAAGAGAATTTTGGCCTGGCGAATCCGTTGTACTGATCGAAACTTTAGGATTATCTGGCCACCACAGATTCAAGTACTGACTGGAGCAACTATGCTGCAAATCTGAAGACTTATATTACAGTACGCTCGCTGTGGTTCCACAATATTTTTTCTGACCAGAAAGAAGCTATTGATATATCGATAAGGTAAATTAGTGATATAATGAGGATAATATATAGGAAATTACAGGGGCGACTCTCTGTTAAGTACTTACAAAGAAGGTGAGATTATGAGAAAACGACTGCTATCTTTTATCATTATGTTAATGGTATTTGCCTGGATGATGCCGGCATTCCCTTTGGATGTCAGTGCCGATTCTGTTCCGGCAGGAATGTGGATCGAACCGACGGAGGCCAATGGAATACCTGCGCGTATCGATGCTTTTGAGGCAAATTCGGGTGAATCCGGTGATCCGGATATCTATCAGCTGTATCTGCCGGGAAATGCAGATACGGAGACCTGTTTCCTTTCCTGGGAAGGAGACACACAGGCAATAGTCGATGGTGTATCTTATGAGAGCGGCACATGCCCGATCCCGCCGGCCGATACGCAAAAAACGTATACTTTCACAGCCGGATCCGGAGAAACGGCTTCTTATGAGGTCATTACTTATCAGGGATCTTCCACTGTCCAGCAGGTCTTTATAGATATCGATGAGAGCGATGGGAAAAACACCATCGAGCAGATGGACGGAGACCTGGAGCACAATACAGAATGCACCGGCAGGATCAATATCAACGGCGACTGGTATGATATGCCTAAGATCAAAGGCCGCGGCAATGCTACATGGAGAGGCGCTAAGGACAAGAAGCCGTATAATGTCACTTTGGGCAAAAAGATCAATTTCCCGGGCATCAACTGTGAACAAACCAAGAAGTGGTCTTTCCTTGCGGAGATAGCAGACCACAGCCTGCTCGGAAACAGATCAGGCTACCATCTGGCTGATGAGCTCGGGATCGGTCTGGACAATACCTCTGCGGATGTCTGGATGAACGGCGAATACCAGGGATGCTATACAGTGACTCCTAAGAGTGATTCATTTGTTACCAAGAATGGATTTTTGATCGAGCAGGACAACTATATGGAATCTGCCGTTGCAGAAGGCGGGGATCCACAGTTCCAGCTTGACGGTCTGAAAGAGGCGGATGACATCGATGCATGGCAAGGTTCCGGTTATAACCGTATCACTGTCAAGAAGATGGGCGATAACCTTCTGAAGAAAGACGGTGTGGTCGACGAGAGTGCAGAGAACATGGAGGATGTTGCGTATAACACGATAAAGCCGTGGCTCCAGGATGCATGGGATGCTATACGCTCAGACACCGGATATAACTCCAAAGGCAAATATTATACCGATTACATTGACATCGAGAGTTTTGCCAGGATGTATCTCATGCATGAGTACGTAAAAAGCTTTGACTTCTGCGCCGGAAGCATACTGTTCCACCGTGATGGTATGACCGATGAAGATAAGCTGATCGCAGGACCGATGTGGGATCTGGATAATGCTATGGGTTCTACCTGTCAGAACGCAGCTCTCGGGCAGGCTGATGACCGTGTTAACGGCGACCGCAGAAGCGGTGAAGGTCATTTTATCCAGAATGTCTATGAATACAAGACCTCGATCTATAAAACACTAAGCAAACACGCAGACTTTATGGAAGAGGTCCAGAATCAGTACAACAGTAACCAGGCAGCATTTGATTCACTTCCGGCTGATACTGAACAGATGATAAACGATATAGAAGCATCTGCCAGAATGAATCACTTCAAGGTTATTGACTTGACCGAAGACTATTCTAACGATCATGTATACAGCAGCAATTTCACCACCGGGACGGGCCAGTATCTGCAGAAATATCTGGCTACCACGGATTCAAAGTCTGACTGGGCTAACTATGCAGCGAATCTGAAGACGTATATAACAACCCGTTCGCTGTGGTTCTACAACAATTATGGTCCTGGCTCAGTAGCGCCTGAACCGGGAGGCCAGGGTCAGGGACAGGATCAGGGACAGGATCAGAAACCTGCCCCGGCAGCAGTAAAGGCCGGAGATGTCGTTAATTACAATGATAGTTCGTATACAGTAACATCGACAAGCGGTATGACTGTCGCATTCACAAGGGCCGGGAATAAAAAGTCGATCGTTGTTCCTGATGCGATCACAATAAATGGCAAAACTTACCTTGTCACTTCTGTCAGTGCCAATGCCTTCACGGCCAAAAAGATCCGGACGGTGACGATAGGAAAGAATGTCGTGCTGATAGAGAAGAATGCATTCAAGGGATCCAAGGCTACCAAGATGATCGTCAAGAGCAAGAAGCTCACGAAGGCATCCGTAAAGGGATCGCTCAAGGGCTCGAAGATCAAGACAGTTCAGGTCAAGGTAGGCAAGAAGAAGGTCAACAAGAAGTACGTCAAGAAATATAAGAAGATCTTCACCAAGAAGAACGCAGGCAAAAAAGTAAAAGTAAAATAAAGCAAAAGCAATAGAGCGCAATTGGGAACGCAATAGGGGGTCCTTAGTTGCAAGAGATAATAGTTAAAGAAGGGAGCAACAGAGCATGGAGTTTAAGGATGTCATTACCAGGAGATATTCCTGCAAGAAATTTTCTGACCGCAAGATAGAAGAAGAGAAGCTCAATGCGATCCTTGAGGCGGGCAGACTTGCACCGACCGCTAAAAATTTACAGGAGCAGCATATCTATGTAATTCAGACTGATGAAATGCTCGCTGCGGTAGATGCCGTGACACCTTGCCGCTACAATGCACCGACAGTCATCGCTGTTGCATTCGATAAAACCAATGTGTTTACATATCCGGGCGAAAAGAGAGACTCAGGAGTTGAGGATGCCTCGATCGTTGCTACGCACATGATCCTGGCTGCTGCAAATGAGGGCGTTGACAGTTGCTGGCTCAATTTCTTTGATCCTGAGATCGTTGCTCAGAAACTTGGACTCCCGGAGAATGAGGAAGTGCTTATGCTGATGGATCTGGGATATGCTGCAGAAGGAGCAGGTCCACTCCCTAACCACGGTTCAAGAAAACCGCTGTCAGAGACAGTTACCTATAAATAGGCAGGATAGGGAAGAGCAATAAGGGACAGTCTTCTGCTGCATCTCCGCGGGATACAATTTGCACTGCATTTAAATAATCGACGGCTTCCGGAAGCGGAAGCCGTTTTGCATGGACTTTTTTCAGGAGAGAAAACTCGGAAGATCTTTCTAATCTTTTTCTAATTTTTTTCTAATTCGCTTTGAATGGCGTTTTTATCTTGCTGCCTTATCATAAAACCATCAAAAGAAATGGTCACAAAAGACTACCAAACTGTTAGAATAAACAAGGAGGCAGACATGGATAATTATCATAAAGTAGAACAGCTCGTCAGCAAGACCGGATGCAGCTACGAAGATGCCAAGACAGCTCTCGAAGGCTGCGGATGGGACATGCTGGATGCAGTCATCAGTCTTGAAAGAGAAGGAAAAGTAAAAAAAGCAACAGTTGAACACACTGCACAGAGTGCAGAAGAGGCAATAGAGATCATTCCGGAAGTAGCCGCAGAAAAGGTTTCCGACAGCAGCAGTCAGCAGATCATATACAGCTATGATGACAGCACTGCAGGGAATCAGGGGAACACCGGAAGCACAGAGGATGCTCCGAGACGTAAGCCTAAACTGTGGACACGCATCAAGCGCATCCTTACCAAGAACAGGATGGTGATCCTGAGAAGCAATGGGCAGGTGATCATGGATCTTCCGATATGGATACCGGTGCTTGCACTCGTCGCATTCTTCTGGGCGACCCTGACTGTAGCAGTGATCGCGATGGTATTCGGATGCCGCTTCCACTTTGAGGGAGAAGATCTCGGAAAGACCAATATCAACAATACCATGGACAAGGCGACAGATTACGCCGAAAAGGTCAAAAATGACATTGCGGGAAAAGTAAATGACAGACAGAATACTGATTATTGAAGATGAAGAAAAGATCGCACGTTTCATAGAACTCGAACTTCTTCACGAAGGGTATGAGGTAGAGAAGTGCACAGACGGCAGGACAGGGCTGGAAAAGGCTGAAGGCGGAGACTTCAGCCTTGTTCTGCTTGATATAATGCTCCCTGGTCTGAATGGAATGGAGGTCCTCAGAAGGCTGAGGAAGAGTTCAGATGTGCCGGTTATTATGCTCACAGCCAGGGATGCGGTCATGGATAAGGTCGCAGGTCTGGACCAGGGCGCTGACGATTACATAACCAAGCCTTTTGCCATAGAGGAACTCCTGGCAAGGATCAGACTGGTGCTGCGCCGCAGGTCATATCATGGTCGCGAAGAAGCACCGGCAGTTCCTGATGATCTGCTCAGATGCGGTGAGCTCACCCTGTCTGAAAGCCATCATGAAGTGAAATACGCAGGCAATGAGATAGAACTTACCGGCAGAGAATTCGATCTTTTGAATACTTTGCTTACTAATAAGAATATAGTTTTGTCCAGAGAACAGCTTCTGGGCAAGGTCTGGGGATATGATTACATGGGAGAGACCAATGTGGTCGATGTATATATAAGGTATCTCCGGAGCAAGATCGATGAAGTATACGGAATCAGCCTCATCCAGACCGTACGCGGGGTAGGCTATGTTATCAGAGACGACAATGAGTAGTAAAGGCAAGAAAAACAGAGAAAAACCTGTCAGTACCGGCTCGATCGCGCTCAGAATAGGGCTCAGCTCGGGTCTTAATCTGCTGCTCATATTCATTGTGCTCGATGTTGTGCTGTTTTGCGTATTCATACTGCCGTCTCTTGCAGACGGACCCGGAGCGGTGGAGATCAATATCAACAGCTTCAATGATTTTGTGCAGCTGATCAGAGAGTGGAAGATAGACATTTTGCTTAGAGCAGAAGGCCTTATGGTAGTTCTGTGGGTACTGGCGGATACCCTCAAAGTGCGCAGAAAACTCAGCCCTCTCCAGGAGTTCGCAGATGCAGCCCTGAAGCTGAGTGAGATGGACGGTGAGATCGAACAGCGCTATCAGAAGCTGGAAAACGCCATCGAGAATCTGAGCCCGGCAGAGGATGACCAGAAACTCTACACAGGAGATGCTGAGCTTGCCGGACTGGAAACTGCGGTCAATAAGCTCATGTCCCGCATGAGAGACTCCTACAGACAGCAGGCCAGATTCGTATCCGACGCGTCTCATGAACTGCGCACTCCGATCGCCGTGATCAGAGGCTATGCGGATATGCTCGACCGCTGGGGCAAAACCGATGAGAAGGTATTGGAAGAATCCATCGAAGCGATCAAGAGCGAGAGTGAAAGCATGCAGCATCTGGTGGAACAGCTTCTGTTCCTGGCACGCGGTGACAGCGGACGGACGCCTCTTAATATATCTGAGTTCGACCTTTCAGACATGATGAAAGAGGTCTGGGAGGAATCTGCCATGATAGATAAAGCACATGATTATCGGTTCGAGAGCAGGGGAGAGATCCATGTTCGCGGAGACGAATCTCTCATCAAGCAGGCGGCCAGGATACTGATCGAGAACGCGTCCAAATACACTCCGGAAGGAGGGGAGATCATGTTGAAAAGCCTTGTTGCGGACGGGCACCCGGCATTCTCCGTCCAGGACAGCGGTATCGGAATAAGCGAAAGCGACATACCGCATATCTTCGAACGCTTCTACCGTGCAGACGACTCCCGGTCCAAGCAGACAGGAGGCAGTGGTCTGGGGCTGGCGATCGCCAAGTGGATCATAGAACGCCATGGAGGACGCTTCGAAGTGATTTCAAGAAAGGATATAGGAACAAGGATCACAGTCATACTTCCGTAAGGACTGAAGATATCGGTGCCTGTTGACAACAGCCCTCGTTCCGGCCTGAATATATTCATAGTACCGCTTGTCTCATTCAGGGATGAGCGGTTGTTATTTTGTACAGATACTTTCTTAACAAGCTATTATTTTTGTACGATTCGCTATTCAATTAAGATATACTGATAGTTACTAATCAGAGCGAATTGTGGGGAAAAGGCCGGATGCTGGAGATCGATGACCGATATCCTGAATACGCGAGGCCCTATGAACCGATCAAGGGCAGACATCGGCACGGACCGCTGAGCGGAAATGAATCTGCACTGCTCAGGATGCGCCGTTTGCGGCGGCTTGACTTAGCGCGCAGAGGCTTTCTGACAGGAGTCGGTTTCCTTATCATGCTTACATTTCTGATGCCGACTCCGAAGTATCACTTTACAATACCTGACCTGAAACCGGCATTCATTAAACCGGTGCAGCCACAGCCGAAACCGATCCCGATCCCGGACCCGATCCCGGATCCGGATCCTAATATAGATCCGACACCAACACCTGATCCGACACCGATCCCGGATCCAAAACCAAAACCGAAGCCAAAAC
The DNA here is from genome assembly GCA_902786855.1 of uncultured Eubacteriales bacterium. GTDB lineage: Bacteria > Bacillota > Clostridia > Peptostreptococcales > Anaerovoracaceae > Crickella. The sequence goes on from CADAEH010000037.1 coordinate 11,411, forward strand.
CGAAACCGAAACCGGATCCGAAACCAAAACCGGATCCGAAACCAGACCCCGATCCGAAACCGGACCCCGATCCGAAACCAGATCCTGATCCGGAACCGATCGTGAAGAATGCGCCTTCTGTAGTTGTGGATCCTAAAGTGGAGGGGCCGGATCCTGAAGGCTATTATTATCCAACACTCTTTTTCGACATGACGCTCAATGATCTTAAAGGAGGAACGGCAACCGGAAAGCTATACGTGGATACCGGTGGTGGTTTTTACGAGCCGGAGCTGAATAAAACATTTCCCGAGATCGTAAACTACGATCCGGCGACAGTGACCGGGGATGTATGGAGTGACCAGATCACTTGCTTTATAGAAGCACCTGCAAACGGCGGTATTGCCGGAAAGGCTAAGATCGTCTTTGACATCGTCTATCCTGACGGGACGACCGGCAAGGTCGAAACAGAGACACGGCCTGTCCATATGGGCACCTATGTGAGAGTCGATACGAGCTATGGAAAAGGCGGATGGAATGATGGTGAGGAAGTTGATCCTGTAACGGGAACGACGAAATATACCATAACCGTTGATGTGATAGTTGACAGCTCGCTGGTAGTTCCTGAAAAAGTCACGCCGGGCGGGGACGCTCTGATGCTTGACGACCCATGGGTCTTTTATACTGAGCGGGAAGAGTCTCATTATACCGATGCAGACGGGAAATACCACTTGCTCTATAAATATTATTCCGACAGTCCTTTCCCAGACGGAAAATACTGGTTCTCAGCTGAACCGCTATATGACGAAGATGCCGAAAACTGCTGGGCACCATTTGACTTCTATTACGTTTTCAATAAGGGCTAGAAAGAAAGCAAGCCGATCATAAGGAGGATGTATCTATGAAAAAGACTAACGGCAAGACCTATGCAGGCATCGTGCTTGTGGCGATCCTGGTGCTGCTTCTGGCAAATCCGCGACTGCTGCCTGTATCCCAGAGTCTGAGAGAAAGCCTTGAGGAGACAGAAAAGAACCACATGCTCTTCCAGAATAATTCGCATACTACCATTGCTCAGATCATCACCCTGGTCCTGGCGATAGCGATCGTCTGGCTTGTATATCAGGTGCTGAAACTGATCTTTAACGCTTTGGCCGTACGTGGCGGGAGAACGCAGACTGTCACCAATCTGATATCCGGATTGATGAAATATGTTGCAGTAATAGTCGCAATTGTGTGGGGACTGAGCATACTCGGCGTAAACGCTACCGCAGTGCTGGCAGGCGTTGGGATCATAGGATTGATCCTGGGATTCGGCGCACAGAGCCTGATCGAAGATATCATCACCGGAGCGTTTATAATTTTCGAAAACCAATATAGTGTCGGAGATGTGATAATCCTGGATGATTTCCGCGGGACTGTACGCAATATCGGTGTACGCACGACTGTAATTGAGGACCTTGGCGGGAATCTGAAAGTCGTGAACAACTCCGACATCCGGAATTTCCAGAACCGCTCGCGCAACATCTCGACTGCACTTGCGATCGTGGCAGTATCGTATAAGACAGATCTTCGCAAACTGGAAAAACAGATCGCAGAGGCGATGCCAAAACTAAAGGCGGAACATCCGGACCTGTATCTCAATCCGCCCAGACTTCTGGGTGTGGATCAGCTTGCGGACAGCGGTATTAATCTGAAATTCGCAGTTGATGTAACTGAGGAAAACATTTTTGACGGACAGCGGATGCTGGCCCGCGACATCAAGATACTCTTTGATGAGATCGGTGTAGAGATACCATTCCCGCAGGTCGTGGTCCACAAGGCAGATAACTAAAATTGCATTCGCGAAGAAACGCGAAGAAACAGCCGGCAACGTCAGTTGCCGGCTTGATCGTTTTTGTGTGATATTATTCTGCTGAGAAGCTATTATTCGAGAGATTTCTTGAGTTCGTCTACTTTCTCATCAAATTTTTCTCTTCTTTCAGCCTTCTTGGCGGCTTTCTCAGCCTTCTGCTCAGCAGCGACTTCATCAATGCTTTCCTTGGTGATGTTCATATCTGACTTGAAATTCTCAACACCCTGCTCAACAGATTCCTTGACGGATGCAACTGTCTCATCAAACTGTTTCTTGTCTGCAGCATCCTTAGCTTCGATGGCAGCCTTCTGCTCAGCAGCGACTTCATCGATGCTGGTCTTGGTGATGTTCATGTCAGACTTGAAATTCTCAAAGCCCTGCTCGATCGATTCTTTAACTACATTATATGCTTCCGAAACAGCATCGCTTTCCTTGATCTCGATACCGGCGTCCTCAGCGATACCCTTCAGGCTGTCGAGAAGAACGGCTCCGTCTGATTTGAACTCTTCGCCGCCCAGTGCGATGGATTCTTTGAGATCCTTGACCGCGCTGTCGAACTTTGCTTTTCTCTCAGCCTTCTTTGCAGCTTTAGCAGCCTTCTGATCCTCAGCAACTTCATCGACGCTGGCCTTGGTGATGTTCATATCGGATTTGAAATTCTCAATACCCTGCTCGAATGACTCTTTGATAGCTGCGACCGCATTGTCGAACTTTGCTTTTCTCTCAGCCTTCTTAGCAGCCTTTTCAGCCTGGATGTCATCAGCAATTTCGTCAACGCTGTGCTTGAGTGCCGCAGCATCATCAATGAAATTAACAGCACCCTGTTTGACGGATTCGGTGACTTCTTCGCTTGTTACAGTAACTTTTTCCTTGAAATCCTCCATAGTATATCTCCTTCATTTATTTTAATTATGGGTAATTATGTCCGTAGACAATAATACCAAAACATAGAAACTATAACAATAAGTTAAAACCGCTTTAAGCAGAACTGCAAGGAACCCGCCTGCTTCGTTGAGGCGGGGGACATCCGGCGTCTGTTATAAAGCAGCTTCGGAGGCCTCGATAGGGACAGTGTTTCAATTTAATTACAAAATGTTGATAGAAGGTGTGTTATATTATAAATGACCAAATATTTCTTAATAAGATAGGCAGTGATAACAGAAGATGGATCCGGATAATAAAACTCTGACAAAAGATATTTTTAAGATAGGAATACCGTCGTTCTTCGAGACGCTTTTTACCACTTTTTCCAATATCATCGACTCGAAAATGGTATCGGTGATGGGAATAACGGCGATCTCTGCTGTTTCGGTCACCAATCCACCGAGATTGTTTATCCTGAGCATTTTTTTCGCATTGAATACTGTAATAACAAGTCTCGTTGCGAAGTGTGTAGGTGAGGAAGACCGGGATGCCGCTAACAGATACTTTGATTCTGTACTTAAGATCGTTATTGTGCTGAGCATTCTACTTTCTGTTCTGTCTGTTGCTCTGTCCCGGCCGATGATGCTCGCGTTTTCGCATCAGATGGACACACTGGACGCCTCTGTTACATATTTCAGGATAATTATGGGTGGTATGATCTTCAATACGGTCTTTATGACGATCAATGCGGCGATGCGTGGATGCGGTCATACCAACTATACGTTTATATCGAATGTTATATTCTGCGGAGTCAATATACTGTTCAATTATCTGCTGATCGAAGGCCATATGGGATTCCCGGCACTTGGCATCGCAGGCGCTGCGATCGCGACAGTCGCCGGAACTGTGGCAGCACTGATCTTTATGATCTTTATCGCCTTCAGGAAAGATATTTTTGTCAATCTCCCGTACTGCTTCAGTAAAAAATACAAGATATCCAGAGAAGGCACAAAGCAGATCCAGGTTATGGCCAAAAGCACGATCGCAGACGGAATGGTCACGAGAGTCAGCATTCTTATAATAGGCGCTATCGTCGCGAGGATCGGTTCATATCAGATGGCAGTCTATTCAGTCGGTATGCATCTGATGAATATCAATCAGGCACTTGGGTCAGGCCTTCAGACATCCGGCGTCGCACTCATCGGCCGGTGCCATGGAGCGAAGGATAAAGTGCTGCTGAACCGCTATAAGAGCCAGATCGTAAAGATAGGATTTATTGCAGCTGTTTTGCTTGGCGCATCTATCATATTCGGCGGGCGGTGGTTCTACGGTTTCTTCAGTGATGATCCGCAATTCTTCTCCATGGGCGCGACTTCATGTATCTTTATCGGGGCGATCACGATCAGCCAGACCATGAAGTTCGCATATACGGGCTGCCTGCAGGGTGTAGGGGCTATGAAAGAAGTAATGACAGCGAGCATCATTTCTTTCGCCGGAGTCAACCTCGGAGTTCTTGCATTTACTGTATTCATTCTCAAGATGGGCATCTGGGGAGCATGGACAGGCTCACTTGCATCACAGACCGTTCAGGCATTCATGCTGTGGAGATATACAAAAAAACTGGAAGCCTTCGACATTTCTGCAGAAGCGCAATAGGGGACGGATCTCACCGTCGTCAATCAACTGTCAACTTAATACTATGAAATGTTAGGATCAGTGCTAATACCACAGATCTAATGATGAACCTTGAAAAATGAATAGTG
>CADAEH010000038.1 GCA_902786855.1 uncultured Eubacteriales bacterium
CGCCAGCCCAAGACTCGCTATTGGTGGTGCGGCTCACACCTTTCCAAGAGGGAGTTCCACCCCCTAAACACTACACCCTTCGCTGGGCGCTCACTTTACCACGACCTTGATCGCTTTGAAGACACCGTTCTGTGCATATGCGTAAACGTAGCAAGTGCCTTTATTCTTCGCCTTGACTACACCCTTCTTCGATACTGTTGCAATATTGACATCAGTCGATTCATATCTTATTGCAACATGCTTCTTTACTTTGAGCTTCTTTGACTGTGGCACTGCCCTGCTTTACTGCCTCAAAGGGTCATCTCAAAGTTCATTGCTGACAGCACTTTGTATCACAAAGGTGCTGCCGGGTTCTATTACGGATCTTATCTCCTGTTTTGACCTGTATTCTTCGATAACTGGATCCAGTTTTGCGATCATCCTGTCTCTGTCTCCCGGCAGGTTCCCCCACACGTGAAAAGCGATGAAATCATGGAACCCTTCATATTTCATCGTTCCCCCGCTCTTTTCGAGTGCGTCGCTTATTGCCGTTATAAGTTCCCTATCTTCAACCAGATTGTCATATTCGGAAGCCGGTTCAAATCTGCCGGCCACCATTTCCTGATAAAGCGGTGTTTCATGATGGATGAAAATCGAAAAATTCGTGGCACTTGAAGCCTTCATTTCTGTCAGGAAAGATGCTGTTGCAGCTGCATTCTCAGCACCACGCCCCTTCCCCGCAACACCTGTCATTATGTGTGCATCGAAAAGAAATCCTGTTTCCTGCATCCTGCGGACAGCTTTGCGTGCATCAGCTACAGTATTGCCTTTATTCATAAACGCAAGGACGTCTTCAAGTCCTGATTCAAGGCCGATGTAAAGATGCCTGACGCCATTGTCATACAGCATCTGCATTTCACTGTCTGTTTTGTTCAGAATGCTCGTTACAGTCGCATTCATATTTATCTCATGGCAATCCGGAAAATACCGGTGTACAAGATCCAGCACCTGTTTCAGGTGGTCAGCAGGTAATGCAAAAGCGCTGCCGTCTCCGAGAAAGATTTTGCGTGGTCTGCCGCCTGTACTGTAAACGCGCTTTAGATCTGCCTCGACTTCCTCCATGGGGATAAGTCGAAAATTCAGGTGTTTGAACAGATCACAGAATTTACATCTGTTGTAGATACATCCTACCATGATCGGCAGTTTGTAGGCAGAACGCTCCATAGGAGCCCTGCATATCTGACCTTCATAATCCATAGTCTCACCTTCTCTTTACTTACATTGCTGTACTCATATGTTAACATACGAACGAAATGCTTATCCAGCATCCGTATTCAGGCTTATTGTAAATTTATGCATTATTTCAGGTTAAGGGTCTACATACCGGATACTGTACTCAATTGTGCTTCGGTTGTGTTATACTATTAATTCTTAAGGAAAAAATACAAGGAGATACTTAATGAGAACAGACAGGTACAGACAGGACCCGCCTGAGAAAAAACACTCGGCTTTCAAAATCATCCTGATACTGGTTTTGCTGCTCGCTGCAGCGACAGCCGGGTTTGCAGGCTATACATACAAAACAGCCAATGATTCGCTGGCCATCAGTTTTGCTGCGGATCCCGTCAAAGTAGAATTCGGAGGAACTTACAAAGCTCTTGACTATGTGACCAGTTCCGTTGGAAAAGTCACCGCATCAGATAAATATCTTGACACCGACACCGTCGGTAACAGAAAGCTCAATTTTACAGTAAGCAAGTCCCTTTTCGGCGGTCTGCTCAATCCTGAAAAAGAGTTTACCCTTAATTATTCAGTCATAGATACAATCCCTCCTCTCCAGCTGTGGAACGGCAGCGGCACTGTCCTTGAGCGCGGCACAGAGTTTGATATCAACGATGTTATCGGCTACGGTGACAACGCTGATCCGAATCCGACAGTAAAAGTCAAAGGCAAGGTGAATATGAAAAAGAATGGCAGATATCCTCTCCATGTCACAGTCACCGATGCATCAGGTAACAAGACTGAATGGGATATGTATGTTGATGTAGCTGACAATGTCCCTGCATATAATGACAACTTTCCGCGCACCAGTTTCAGCGATTTTATGAAGAAACACAAAGGCAAAGGAAGATCCTTCGGGATCGATGTTTCGACATGGCAGGGAGATGTCGATTTCAAGTCAGTCAAAAGCGCAGGCTGCGACTTTGTGATAATAAGGGTCGGCTATTCTGCAGACGGCAAAGTAAATATCGACAGCAAGTTCGAGCAAAACTATAAAAAAGCCAAAGAAGCAGGTCTCAGGAGAGGTCTGTACCTCTATAGCTACGACAATACAGAAGAAAAGGCACAGGCAAGCGCGGACTGGATCATCAAAAAACTTGCGGGAGACAGACCGGAACTGCCGATAGCATTCGACTGGGAAGATTTCGGCCGTTTCCAGGCATATGATATGAACTTCGCAACACTGAACAGGATGTACGATGTATTCGAAAATGAACTGTCTAAAGCCGGTTATGAGAGCATGCTGTACGGCAGCAAAAACTTTCTGGAGAAGGTCTGGGAAGACACTGACCAAAGGCCTGTGTGGCTTGCCCACTATACTGAGAAGACTGATTACAAGGGCCCATACAACATCTGGCAGGCGAGCTGTACCGGCAGGATCAATGGTATAGACGGCGACGTCGATATGGATATAAAGTTCTGACCTGAGCAAATGAAGCTATTGATTGGATATGAACGCAACGATCGGAGAAAAACCAGATAATTTATCAGGCATGCTGCTGGAGTGGTATGACACAAACAGAAGGATCCTTCCATGGCGGGAAGATCCTTCTCCTTATCATGTATGGATCTCGGAGATCATGCTGCAGCAGACCCGGGTAGAAGCAGTCAGAGATTATTACACTCGCTTTCTGGAGGTGCTCCCGACGATCGGATCTCTGGCTGAGGCAGACGAAGACCTGTGTACGAAGCTGTGGCAGGGTCTTGGTTATTACAGCCGCGTACGGAATCTTCGCAGAGCAGCGATCATGATCATGAATGAATATGGCGGTGCGATGCCGCAGACCTCTGCAGAACTTCGCAAGCTTCCCGGGATAGGCCGGTATACTGCCGCCGCAATTGCCTCCATCTGCTACAACGAGCGTATCCCTGCGATCGACGGCAATCTCCTGCGTGTCTATGCGCGTATGACCGGCTATGATCAGGACATCCGTTCAGGTGCAGCCAGAGAGGCAGCGCTTGGATTCTACGAAGAATTGTTTCCTTACGAACGCTACGGTGATTTCAATCAGGCACTTATGGATCTTGGTGCCTGCGTCTGTCTGCCTAACGGTGCACCGCATTGCGAAGACTGCCCATGGGAGGACCATTGCAGAGCAAGGTCTGACGGGACCTGTCAGCAGCTGCCTGTAGTTCTTCCGAAAGCAAAACGCCGGGTTGAGAACCGGACGGTTTTCCTGATCTATTATCAGGACCGGCTTATTCTGCGAAGGCGTCCTGATGAAGGCCTGCTTGCCGGACTCTATGAATACCCTAATACGGATGGTGTTCTGAACAAAACCGAGGCTGCATCTTATCTGCATTCGCTCGGATTCTCTGCTTTCTGTCTCCGCTCATTGCCTGAAGCAAAACACGTTTTTACCCACATTGAATGGAAGATGACAGGCTGGGAAGTCCTTGCTGACAGATGGGAAACATCTGACCCAGAGAATCCTCATGCTCAGGAATTGTTCCCGGCCACTGCATCAGATCTGCGGGAAATCTATTCTATTCCCTCAGCATTTTCCGGCTATACTAAGCTGATCAGTCCCGATCTTCTGAAATGAGCGATCAGCAATGTAAAATACAGCAGAAGAAACCTTTCATACCCTCATTCCCATGACCATTCCTATCACAAACGGGACGAGCCAGATGACCCATACCACGATGCTGAATCTGTGGAACGTATGCAGCGCTTTCTCATCCTTTCGCAGCACGACCACTGTCGCCCATACGGCATGTATCATCATGAGGATTATGGCTATCATTCCGGTAAGGCCATGGATGCCTATCATACTCCCGCCATGCCCTTCAGCTATTTTGGACATGACCCATGTGCCTGCTGCATCCATGCACAGGCCGAGCCAGAAATATACAAGGTGCTCCGACTTCAGGACCTTAGCCCGGTGTTCGGACCATACGCCGATCGTGTAAAAAATCAGCGCCAGTGTGATGGCTGTTACAGCCTTCATAAGCATTGTCGACATGAGCTCTCATAAAAGTGATCTCGCAAAAGTGCTGCCTTTTAAAGCAGCACTAACTTTATCAGCTGTCACTCATTCCTTTCCTGTTCTGTATAACTGAAACCGTTCCTGTTACACCATTCCCGGGCTATCCTGATATGTGACTCGTGGAGAAAATCATACCAGTCCTCCTCGATACCATAATGGTTGATGCCGTCCCTGAATCTTCTGTGTGCTCCTCTCTGATGGATCTCGTCATCGAGATACCGGCGCATCTCCCCGTCAGGCAGACTCTCGATGAATTCCCGCATTATGTTGTACTTGTTGATATCTGTCTCATCGGGAAGTTTGAAAAAGCGGGTCCCGAATCCTTCGTCTATCATATCGCTGAGTTCATCGAATTCCTCTTCATCATCGAACAGCCACGGCTCGACAGGCAGGGAAACGACCTGCATCTTTTCTTTATCCAGAAATGAGACCCACTCATCTGAGATCTCCTCGATACTGTGAATGATCAGTCCGAGAGGAACAGCCGTTACTTTCTCGAAGCGATATTTCTGCTTCACATCCGGATACTTTTCATGATCCACTTCGCTCAGGAACATTTCAAGCGGACGGACATACATGCCGCCGTCATCATAGAGAGGCTTGTATACCATCATCTCTTCTCTTGTCTCGCTATGGATCGCCACACCGACTATCTCATACAGGTATTTCCTGCCTGCGCGATTCTGATCACTCAGTGTCTCACGCTTGAAATGCTGTACTGTATCCCCCGGTCTGAATCTGTTTTCAGTTCCCATTTTCTCTCCTGATCCTCACTGATCATACCTGTGCACTAAAGTGTCATCTGTTTTTTATTATACTACCTACATAGGCAAAAGCTGATACATATCCGATGACGCTATGACTGCAGCTGTCTCGCCGGACGCATCTGTGAGCCTGAGAATGATATCTCCACATTTTATGGGGGTCCGTACACTTATATTCTTAAGACTCTGCACGACATCTCTGACACTTTCCTTCGGGACAGCCCTGTCTGTTCTGACCGGAAGCAGTCTCCCGTCTTCTGTTTTCACGGTAGTAGTTACCATCCTTTTCGGTGAGATCCTCTCCTCTTCTGCGAATTTCACGCCCCTTGGACAATGATTGCCTTCATACTTTTCTCCGTCGAACCGGATCTGGCACCCATTCGGACATAGTGTGCAGGTCACAGTATCCGGTTCAGGAAAACCTTTGGCCATCGAGGTGCCCCTGGACTCTTCCCACGGTTTCATATCTGAGCCGTTAATATAGGCGACCGCATTATACCCGACGAGCTCACCCTGCTGCGATACGAAATCCGCAAGATCCATCACCCTGTGTGAATTCCCGCATGAGAATATTCCCGGAACACTGGTTTGAAGAAATTCATCTGTAACGGTACCATTGCTCCTGGTATCAATACGGACACCTGCGATCTCAGCGACCTCATTTTCCGGAATGAGTCCTACTGACAGAACAAGCGCATCACATTCGATGATCTGCTCTGTTCCCTGTATCGGATGCATATTCTCATCTACTTCTGAGATCTCAACAGCCTCCAGTTTCTTCTTGCCGATTATCCTTGAAACAGTATGGCTGCAGTGAAGCGGAATGCCGTAATCATAGATACATTGGCTGACATTACGGGAAAGTCCTGCCGGTTCCGGCAGAACTTCGACAACCGCCCTGATCTCAGCACCCTCAAGTGTCAGTCTTCTTGCCATGATCATTCCGATGTCGCCTGATCCGAGGATAACGACCCTTCTGCCGGGCATTATATTTCTCACATTCACAAAATTCTGTATGACGCCTGCCGTGAACACTCCCGCCGGCCGGCTTCCGGGGATCGAGATCGCCCCCCGTGTTCTCTCCCTGCATCCGGTTGCCAGTATTATTGCGCCCGCACTGAATCTCTTCAGGCCGTACCTGCTCGCGGCAGCAACTGTTTTGTCCTCACTGATCCTGATGACCTGATGTCCGCACAGGATCTCAGCACCGGCTTTCAGTGCTTCATCTACTGCTCTCACAGCGTATTCAGGTCCGGTCAATTGCTCATTATAGCGTATAAGACCAAACCCATCATGGACGCATTGATTGAGTATCCCGCCTGCAGAAACATCCCTTTCGAGGATCACGACTCTGCCGGCACCGGCTTTTCTCGCGCCTACAGCTGCGGCAAGCCCTCCGGGTCCGGCGCCTATGATCAGAATGTCACATTTTTCCATCACTTCACCTCTCCGGAAAACAATTCTCCGCCTTTTCCCCTATATGTTATCTCTTCAGGTTTCATGCCGTATTCATTGACCAGCATATCCACGATCCTGGTCAGGCAGTATCCGCCATTGCATCGGCCTGTTGTAGCCCATGCCCGGTATTTTATCGCTGTAATGCTTCGTACCCCCAGAGGATTCTCTATGGCATTTCTTATCTCGCGCTTAGTAACTTTCTGGCATCTGCACATGATCTCGCCGTATTCCGGGTCCTCCGATATCAGATCTGCCTGCTCTTCTTCAGTCAGATCTCTGAATCTCGGAGGTGTTTTTCTTTCCGCAATGAAGTCATCTTTCTCAACAAGATCCAGCTTTTTTTCTGCGATATCTCTGACCATGCGGGCTATAGGCATTGATGCTGTCAGGCCCGGTGACTCGATGCCTATCAGGTTGATCAGGCCGGGACATGTTTCTTCTTCTTTGATCACAAAATCTCTGTATCCGCCCTCGCCCGGAGGAGCCTGTTTCGGTCTAATGCCTGCATAGTTTCCTATGATGAATCTTCTCTCAATGGCAGGAAGCAATTCTGACGCCTCTGTGATCAGCTTATCCATTATTGGTGCAGTACTGGAATAGTCATCTCTGTCATCGATGTATTCTGCACTTGGCCCGATCAATATATTTCCGTGCATAGTAGGAGTCAGGTGGACGCCCAATCCTCCGATCCCCGGTTTTGGTGCAGGATATACAGGTATATCAAGCAGCTTGTCAGCTACCTTATCCATGATGAAATACTCGCCTCTGCAAGGATAGATCCGGTATCCGCTGACCCCTGCCATCTCGGATATCCTGTCGCTCCCCAGTCCTGCGCTGTTGATCAGAATGCTGCATCCGAAGTCTCTTCCGTCCGCTGTCCGTACAATAAACCCTCCGTCATTTCTGCATATGCTGCTTACCTCGCTGTCAAAACAGAAGTCCACACCGTTAACAGCAGCATTTTCAGCAAGAGCGACGCAGTATGCAAAAGGATCGAAGATCGATGTATGAGGTGAATACATTCCGGCAATGCCGCTTACTCCGGGTGCAAGTCGTTTCAGTTCTTCTTCGCCGATCATGCGGAGACCTTCACAGCCATTCTGCTCACCCTGTGCAATTATGCCCTTGAGGATCCGGATATCCTCATCATCAAAAGCAACTAAGATCTTGCCTGTGTTTTTGAACGGGACATCCAGTTCTCTGCATATATCTTCGAATCCCTGATTGCCTTCCACACAAAGCCGGGCCATCAGGCTGCCGGGCCTGTTATTGAACCCGGCATGCACTACAGCTGAATTTCTGCCGCTTGCGCCCGCTGCGATATCGCATTCTTTTTCAAGAACTGTAATGCTTAGCTTGTAGCGTGAAAGCTCTCTTGCAATAGCGCAGCCAATACCTCCGGCACCTATTATGATAATATCGTTTTGTCTCATAGAACTCATCTCACTGATTGCAAACATGACATGATCCTGCCTGAGCTTGTCATATTTAATTAGTCTCTTTTGAAGTTACACTATATGCGAAGGTCTAACAAAGCTGAGTTGCATTCATTGATTATTTTCAGTCTATTCCAATTTGATAATTGAGTATTTGCTTGAGCTTTTTTCATTATCTCAATAATTCCATCTGCATCATGGTTGACGAAACATATGTCAATGCTGTTAAGCTCGTTTGTAATCATGGTTTCGTCTGTCTCGTCTCTGAAAATGGTGTCAGGACTGTCGCCGAAAAATCTGCGATAACGGTCGATCTTGTCCTCATCAAGAAGATAATTTCGGGTTTCTCTTCCGAACATCAGCTTCCTGTCCTGCACAGCTTCCAGATCTCTCTGCATCTCTCTCTTCATCACACGGATCTTGGATTTAAGGAAAGATGTCCCTTTGATGAACACAGCATGATCTTCAAATACGGAAGGATCATCGAAATAGAGGTATATCCATATCCCATCAATGATGTATTTCTTTTCTCTATGCTGTTTTGCATACTCCATTGCAAAATTTACGAAGTCTATAAACACCTTATCTTCGTATTCTTCCTTAGGGATGCGGTCTCTCTCATTGACACCGATAAAGTATTTCGCTCCCTCGCCGTTAAAGAAGCTGTAGAACATGCCGGAATAGCCCTTCAGTCCATCCATTGTGAAATGGTCTTTGGTGAGAAGAAGATCGTCAAGCTCGATATGATCTATATCGTCTCCCTCAAGAGTTCTTGCCATCATGGATTTTCCGCTTCCTGAATGACCAAGTATAAAGCACAAATTCGTTTCACCTGAATTGAAGCTTTCTTCTTTGTAGTATAGATCCGGTTCTGAGACTACGTATTTTTCATTCAGTGGCTCCCAATCTCCAAAGATATCATTGCCAGCTCTCAGTTTATCTTTTACAAGGAAATACATTTCCGGTACATTATGACCCAGAAATTCGTTTGAGTAATAATCAGAGAAACGCTTCTGCTTTTTCGGCAGGATCTTATACTTGACGAAAACCTTATTGAGCTCCGCTTGTGTGGTTATATCATCGGTTATTATGGCAAGTGATGGGTCACAGACCGCCTGATGCAAAGATGTATATTTTTCCATGGTTATTCCTTTCCGCCAATAAAGAAGGTCATATTCAATTCAAGTGTCGCCCCTCATACTTATATTATTATACTACATATATTATGTTTGGGGCATTTCCGGATCATTAGCAAAACCAAAAAGTCGCAACCCTTTGCAATTACTGGAGTTGCGGCTTTATTTTTATTATTCGAATTCAATTATAATACATTGGTTATACCAATATTTAGACTATTTTGAAGTGATTTTAGCCTAAGATATATGGGGTCGTATATATATTCTAACGATTATCCTAACCTTTTGACATCACTTTGACATCAAGATGAGAAGTCCGTTTACAATATTGTATATTACATGCACATGTGTACATGCGTTACATGTACACAAAAGCGCATCCCAGCTCACGGATCCAGTCTGAAGAAATGGTAAACATGCATGTACACATCGTTACACATATACAATCAAAGTATATATACATAAATAATATATCAACACCGTGTGGGCTACTGAACACCTGTGGTAGGCATTTCACTAGTAATGCGATCTGTAACCCACATTATTCTTATATGTTATCTTTATATGCGTGAACATGTATATGTGTAACGATATATATATTCTGTTTCATGGACCGGGCTCAAACCACCCCCAATCCTGCACTCAGCAGACCGTCTGCATTAAGGCAGCGATCACAGCAACTGATTATATAGATAATCCCGTTCCGAATTCTCGGAACGGGAAATTGTAATTGATTAAGTAACTGTAGCCTTACTTAATCGTGAAAGTTTTTACGACTGAAGTCTGGTGAGCACTATCGTTATACGCTGTAACTCTTACCTGATAGATGGACTTTCTGGTAAGTTTTGTTGCCGTTACAGGTGCTACACTTTCTTTGTGGTAGAGTTTATACTTCTTTCCTGATTTAGTTAACTTATAATTTGCGTTACCTTTGTACTTTTTAGCCTGTTTAGCCGTAATTTTCTTCTTGTAGACCCAAGCAGTCTTTGTTGGAGAAGTTACGTTGTAGACTTTCCAACCGCTTGATACCGCAATCTTTTTCTTACCTTTAAGTCTGTAAATTCTTCTGATTTCAACTTTGTAAGATTTAGCGTTTTGAGCACCACTGAACCAGATGTCAACAGTCTTTTTCTTCTTGGTGACTTTCATCTTTCCTACAGAAGGTGTTCCAACTGTTGGGGTAGGTTTTGTTGTTGTAGTTGGATTCGTACTACCGGCTGCACTAGATGTAGGTGTACTTGTTTCGTCGCTGGCGGTCGGAACGTCTACCGCCGTTGTAATCTTTACAACATCGGATGCGGTTCCTTCTGTTCCATCAGACCCATACGGGAGAATCTTGAACGAATAGGTTTTACCTGGTTTCGCATACGTAAACGTATAGGACGTTGTGGTTATATACGTACCAGCCGGGCTGAAACCGCCTCCATCAACTGCGTATCTTACGATATACTTGCTGGCGCCGGATGTCTTGTTCCAAGTGATAACGATATGACTTCCTGTACTTGTGATGTTAGTTTCTTTGAGCGAAACGCCTGTTACCTTATCGACTTCAACTGGGTCAGGATTTGTACTTGGAGTTGTATCTGCTGGCTGGGCTGGAGCCGCTGTTGTAAGGGTTTTTACATCGGATACAGGACCTTCTGTTCCGTCACTTGAGATACCTGCTACCTTAACTTCATAGGTAGTACCTTTTGATAAGTAGGTAAGGGTTGTAGATGTGCTTGTGGCAGTTCTGAAGCCCCAGGTGCCGTTCGCCTTTCTCTGATATAACTTGTATGTAACTGCGTTTGTAGCAGCGTTCCATGAAACCTTAATAGCAGGCTGATTAGACTGAGTGGTTTCAGTAAGCGTAAGACCTGTTACCTTACTAGGTGTTACAACGCTTGGTTCAGTTGGCGTTGGCTCAGTTGGTTCCGGTACAGTTGGCTGAGACGGAGTCTCATTGCCATCGTTGGAATTGTTATTTTGATTATTGAGCCAATTCATATAATCATTATACGCTGACTGTTCTGCTGCCTGAGCATCACTATAAGCCTGCTGTTTCTTCTGAGCATCGCGGTCAGCCTTCCACCATACTGCGTATGCTGCATCATAAGCATCAGCCGTCGATGTAACATTCTCATTTGCCTGGTCGTAAGCGTTTACAGCGTTGTTGTACGCAGTTAATTCTCTAGCAACACGACTATTGATTTCACTGCGATATGCATTGACTGTGTAGCCAGTTGCATCAGGCGTATTGGCGAAATCCTGTTCGAAAGTTTTGCCACTAGTATTCCAAGAGCAAATCATACCAGCGTGAGTGTGTTTACTGATAATATTTATATAATGGCCATCAACGGAAGTATTACGTTCGCTATAGAATAACTGTTCGAACGGGTCTTTGTTATTATGTGTTGGCGGCGTATTTACTTCGCCCCATGTTGATGCTATGTTTTGCGAGCACTGTTTTGCTCCTGACATTGAAATAATGCTATGTGAATACTTATTTACTGGTGCATTAGTGGCAGATTGAATTAAAAGATATGGTGATACGAGGATATTTGTAGGACCATCAAATTCTGCATCTGTTTTGTAATAATTTCTAATAGCATTATGCTCGTCGAAGTAATCAAGCGTGAGCATGAGGTTTTCGTAACTTTCGTTGAGATATACGTATTTCTGGTAGAGATTTAGTGAATTTGTATCATCTGTACCAGACGAGGATGTGGTGATACCATATGGTATACATGCGTTGATTCTTTGGTGGCTAGATTCGGAGTTTGCTTTGAATTTTTCAATCTCTACTCTGGCCCCACTATGCCATGATACTTTGCCATATGCGTCGTATAATATAGCCTGCATACGAGCATCTGTGTTGTAATACCAATTGGCATTGCTGATGGTTGTTCCATAATCTTTGTTCCATGCCTGCTGAGCAAGTGTGTCCATAGCCTGTCTTGTTTTGTAGTCAAGAAGCCTATGGGCTTTATCCATTTCCTGCTTTGCAGGTCCAACAGCGTTTTCTGCTGCAGCCTTGGCTGCTTCTGCGTCATTGACAGCAGGGAGAAGATTGTTAGCATCATTTACGGCTGTCTGCCATGCGTTATACGCTGCCTGCGTGTTGGCTTTTGCCTGATTGTATGCAGCCTCATAGTCCGTATCCGCGAAGGCAGTTGCCGGATAGAACGAGACTGCGACCATTACGGCGAGCATGCTCGCGAGAATGGTTCTCGTAATTTTTCTAGTCTGTAACATAATAATACCTCCGTACTTTAAACTGCCTTTCACGTCCTGTTTGTAATTAGGAATAGTATCCCACATTTTCATATATCCTTATTGATCTATAACTTCAGTATAGTCTTCGCTCTTCATTACTTCTCTGCCAGTGCTTCTCGGATGACTTATCAGTCCATAATTAATAAAACTCATCAAAACATAGCCCTTGATCCAGTCAATCAACGCTTTGTCCCTCGCTTAGCTAATTCAGCTATCGTTTGTAATAGCTATTTGTATTCTTATTGTAATATATGTCGCTTCGTTCGTCCAATATAAAATGATATTCAATTAAGAAGAAGGGCGACGAGAGGCAATGGATAATCAACCATTAAAAATCAAAAAACGCGGAGATGACGGTTTTGAAAGAAAGGCATGAAAAAGACGCCCCGGTGAAAGGACGTCATCAGTTTCAGAATATAATCAATACATTCCTACCAACCAGCCTCTGAGAAAGTCGATCTCGATCGGTGTTTCTGCGATCAGCAGGCCGGACTTCAGATCAGCGACATATGGCTGATCAGGGTTTCCCTTTTGATGTCTGCGAATATCTCTATGGATCCTGCGCTTGCCTATCGGCGTCAATGCAGCGCATTCATTCAAAAATCTAATCGGATCTGCCAACTGGCTCATATAATAAGTTGCTTTTTTCATAGTCAATCACCTCATTCCATGTTTACAAAAGTGTTCTTTATCCATTTTATTTCCATCGGGGATGCCATCTTGTCCAGCATAACCCCACGCTGATTTGCCAACCCTTTGATTTCATCCGGTGTTACGATAAACTCATGCACAAGCCTGTTGGACGCCTCTCCCATTGACATTGCCTCCGCGGATCTGAGCGTCTCCTGGACTGCAGGTCTGGTGCCGATCAATGAAGATACCTGTTCAGCAGCCTCCGGTGAGTTCTGCCTGTAAAAGAAGAAGCGGAAGATATTATCGAAACAGGCATCCCGAAACTCCCTTGAGATGGCGGTAAGATCCGAGACGCTCTGTGTAGATAAATATGCTACTGTCTCGCTTGATCTTGCCCTCGATAAAATACTCAAAATATTTGAGCAAGCATACGATGAGAACTCGTCCATGATCAGTCTTGCCGTTCTCGTCTTATCAATAGCGCCGTTCATCCTTGCTGCGATCAGCATGCGAGCATCTGTTACCGCCAGCCTGCCGATCCCTGCTGAAAACTCCGGCATACTCATCTCATCTATCAGTATCAGCAGTAGTTGCCCACTCTGATATGCCGTCCTGGCATTCACTGTCGGACGATCATCCCGCATCTGGAACATCCGCCGTCCGGATCCCATAAGGAACATCTCCAATTTCCTGATGTTCGATACAGCATCTGCATAGCAAGTATCAATGACCTTTTTCATCTCCTCCCGATCCGCAACAGATACTTCACGTTTCGGATCGCTCAACAGAAGATCCATATTATCCTTGATCAGTAGTTTCGATACATTTCCTATCGTTATCCTGACCTTATACTTCTGCATGATGAGGATCGTCTGCAGCAAAAGCCGGGAAAACATCATCCTGTAATGCTCGCTGCCTGCATTCACTTCAGTATCCGGAGAGAACATCAATGTCAGGATCATATCCCGGATCTCTTCTGCTGCGGTGAGGCCCTGGAACGGATCGTAGGTACAGGATCCCGGCAGGTCTGTGGCCGTCCCATTTATAACGGCAAGTTCGCGATCGTATTTCTGCGCGAGAAAGGTCATCGTATTGTAGAAACCGTAGGGATCAGTCACATCAGCCTTTCCATCGATCACGCAGAAGTATGTCCCCGGATCCTGTTCCAGACATTGCTCAATGGTCTTGGTCAACATCGTTCCCTGTGCTCTGAACAGTTCATTATTCTTCATCGATGACCAGCCCCCAATCTGTAACATTTCTTTTCATCCAGTAGTTCCTAGAAGCATCCAGCAGTTTCGCAGTCTTTGGTTTCGTCAGGTTCCTTCGCCATACACATTCCCTGACCATAATATCGCCGTCATTCTTTACACAGACGAAATCTGATGTGTATTCGCCTTCTGTCAGACCTTCCAGCAGCACGTTGCACCGAAACTCGCTGATATCCTCCCTCTCCTGCAGTTTCTTAGCGTAGGCTGTCTGGATCGCGTCATAGGTCTTGCAGACCCCCTGACACTTGCCCAGGCTCTGTTTCTGGCACCTGTCTTTGATCTTTTTTCTTCTCATGTTGACCTTGATACGCTCCCTTTATGAGAGACAGTGAAAAAGAAAATCACTGTTAATCATGAAGGGAGCTTTTATGTCACACAAAACGAAATATAGTCCTGAATTT
>CADAEH010000039.1 GCA_902786855.1 uncultured Eubacteriales bacterium
CCGGGAGACACTCCGGCTGCCTGGCGTATTTAACTTATACGCGGTGTGGGGACGGGTGAGATTACTTAGACATCTCGTTAAGTTTCTTAGCGAATCTTGATACCTTTCTCGAAGCAGTATTCTTGTGATAAGTACCCTTTGCAGCTGCCTGCATGTACTTCTTCTCAGCGTGCTGGAAAGCCTTCTGAGCTTCTTCAACATTGCCTGCCTCAACTGCAGCAAGGAAAGCCTTTTCAGCATCCTTAACGTGGTTGCGGACTCTGATGTTGCGAGCTGTCTTCTTGTCGATAACCTTGATTCTCTTCTTTGCGGATTTAATATTAGCCATTAAATTTACCCCACTTTCTTACATAATGTATTAATTCGCAACGGGTATTATACGATATCCCTTATCTTAAAACAAGCGGTTTATGCAAATATTTTGCATAAACCGCATTTCTTTTCGTGTATTCTTAATGAATCATACAGGAAACTCTATTTTCCGTATTTCTCGATCAGTCTCTTGAATCCTGGCAGTGAATTCTTGATCATCTCGTTGGATACACAGTATGCGAGTCTGAGATAACCAGGGCATCCGAATCCGGTGCCAGGTACTATCAGGATATTCTCTTCGAGCTTTGCTGCTTCTGAGAATGCCATGTCATCGCCGTTAGGAGCTTTCATGAACAGATAGAAAGCGCCATCAGGCTTAGCGCATACATATCCCATCTCAGTAAGACCGTTATACAGATCATTTCTGTTCTCGTCATATGCAACGAGGTCCGGTGCGCATCCTACGCACTCCTGAACGACTCTCTGGATGAGTGTCGGAGGACATACAGAACCGATCTCTCTTGCGGCACCTGCTACTGCAGCATAGACAGCCTTGCCGTCCTCGCACTTTGCAGGTATATATACATAACCGATACGCTCACCTGGCAGAGACAGGCTCTTAGACCAGGAGTAGCATACGATGGTATTGTCATAAACTTCAGGAATGAATGTGACCTTTGCATCTCCGTAAACGAGCTCTCTGTATGGCTCGTCAGCTATGATGTAGATAGGGTGTCCGTATTCAGCTTCCTTTTTCTTGAGGCATGCGCCGATCTTTTCAAGAGTTTCCTTGGTATAAACTACTCCGGAAGGGTTGTTCGGTGAGTTGATAACTACAGCAACAGAATTCTCATCTATTGTTTCTTCGAGTGCCTCGAGGTTGATCTGGAAATCAGGAACGTCAGGTGCTACTACTTTCACCTTTCCGCCGCCTGCAGTAAAGAATACATTGTATTCAGGGAAGTAAGGCGCAATGCAGACAAAATTGTCTTCAGGCTTGCAGGTCAGTGCGCATGCTACTGAAACAAGTGCAGGAGCGCATCCACAGGTCATGAACAGTTCATTTGCCTGTGCGTTAGTGTTGAATCTCTCTCTGAGATTGGCTGCTATAGCCTCGCGTGTGCTCTCAAACCCAGGAGCCATCGAGTAGCCATGCAGTAAGATGGAACTTTCTTCATTTACGAGCTTTTTGATGGTTGCATTAACTTTTGCAGGAGCAGGTATGCTCGGATTACCGAGTGAATAGTCATAGACTTTGTCTCTTCCGAGTTTTTTTGCCTGCTCCAGTCCGTAGGCGAAGAGTTCGCGGATGATGCTAGGCGCAGTGCCATAGCCATAATATTTTTCATTAACCATAAAAGTATCTCCTTCTAGTACAAAATCGTTGATTTATAATATAAGACTCTATACCTGATAAAATTATAACACTATAGCATGTACTTTAGTGGTTTTTTTTTGACCTGACGACCACTTGTGTTTTATTTTACTATGCCGTGTCTCAGAACTGCATGATGATCGATACAGGGCAATGATCACTTCCCATTATATCTGTCAGTATTTCAGCATCCTGCAGATTATCTCTCAGGCGATCTGAGATTATGAAATAGTCTATACGCCACCCGACATTCTTCTCTCTTGCACGGAACCTGTAGGACCACCAGGAATAAGTGACCTGTTCAGGATAGAGATATCTGAAAGTGTCAGTAAAACCTGCATCGAGCAGCTCTGTCATCTTGCCCCTTTCCTCATCTGAGAATCCCGCATTGCCTCTGTTGCTTTTAGGATTCTTGAGATCTATCTCATTATGGGCGACATTGAGATCACCGCAGTAGATCACAGGTTTGTTCTGATCGAGCTCCAGCATATAGGAGCGCATCGCATCCTCAAACTCACATCGGTAGTCTATCCTCTTGAGACCATCCTGTGCGTTAGGCACATAACAGCAGATCAGATAAAAGTCAGGATATTCAAGTGTGATCACGCGCCCTTCATCGTCATGTTCTGAATGGATACCGTATTGCACGGATATCGGCTCTCCGAGAGTCTTGCGTGCAAAAATGGCTGTTCCTGAATAACCTTTTTTCTCAGCATAGTTATAGAATTCATAGTAGTCTTCAGGATGAAAATTTGCCTGCCCTTCCTGCATCTTGGTCTCCTGCAGACAGACAAAATCAGCATCCAGTGCTGCGAACACATCCTCAAAACCTTTATTAAGCACGGCCCTGAAGCCATTGACATTCCAGCTTACGAATTTCATATTCTTCCCTTTAATTGTTTTCTATCTTGAATGGATACATTACCCAGTCCTTGTATTTCCCTATACCGCGTACGATAACATATCCGGTGCCGACCTCGGTGTTCTTTACAGCAGATGCAACATAATCGCTGCCCTTGCGCATGCCCCTTCCGTTATATGTCATACTGAACTTAGGCGTAGAGCGGAAATGATGCAGCTCGCTGCTGTATTCCTTAAAATGGATCTGGCAGTCACCGATCGAGATACGCTGATCGTCATCGATGCGTTTGGTCTTTCCTCTGGTAGGATAAACTTTTCCGGGTTCCATATACCAGAAATCCTTGTCTACCGGCTCTTCCATATCGCCGGCCTGCCCCTGGTCAGAGCATTGCCAGAACCAGTAGTCTGCCTTGAGACCTGCTTTTTCATCGTATCTGGCGAGCCAGATAGTCGCAGAATCGTCGAGCAGGTCGGCTTGCATGTAATTGGTGAGCATATCCTTATTAGCATATACTGCAGACTCATAGCCGGCTTCCTCAACATGCCTGCAGAATGCCAGTACCACATCATGATAAAGTGATGCGGCATACATCTCCCCCGCGTCGATCTTCTTGTCCAGTCTGCCGCCTTTGTAGATCTCATAGTCTATAACGAGAGGCAAAGTGATATTATACGATTTTACCTGCTCAAGCAGGAAATCGGCTTCTTCTACAGCCTCTTCCGGCGTAAGTGCCTGCGAGTAGAAATATGCACCGACCATCAATCCGGCTTTGTCCGCTTCCTTGACATAATTCTCGAAGTTTTCGTCTATATGCAGACCGCCTTTGTCAGTACCCCTGTAACCGGCACGGGCAAATACATAATCCACACCGCTCGTCTTGATCTTTTCCCAGTTGATTTCTGCGGGCTGATGTTCAGAAACATCAATACCATACAGAGGTACGGCATTCTCGAATCTGGCAGCGTGGGTAAATCCTTCATCAGTAACTCGATAATCCGTACGCTTGTTGAAGTAGTCCTTTATCTGGAATATCCCGTAAACAGCAAGCAGGAATATAAGTGCCGCCGCGACGATACCCAGTTTTGTTCTGAATCGGATCTTTCCGCTGCCCTTACCGCTGCCGGACCCTTCTTTGCGCTCCTTCTGAGGCCCGTTTTCACTTTTTTCACGCACCTTTTCAGAAGAGTAATCAAAATCTTCCGGCTCATAGGTAACAGTTTCCTGTGCTCTTCTGATACGCTGTTCAGCCAGTTTTCTTCTTTTTTCTTCGATTTTTGCTTCACGTTTTTCGTCACGCTTTGGATTGTCGGCCATCAGAATTCTCCGATATGCATGTATGGCATAAGTTCTCTCTCGAGCTCTACACGATGATGCCTGGTATATATACCCGGAAGCCCTCCCGTATGCATAAATATAACATCAGAGCCCTGCGGGATGTCCCCGTTCTTAGCCCCGTCATATATTGCTTCGAATGTCTTGCCGGTATAGCAAGGGTCAATGATTATAGCTTCTTTGCGCGCGAGATAGTACATCACTTCGCGCACCTCTTCCACAGCGTTATTATATGCCCCGTGGATATGGGCTGTTTCTATCACGAAGTCCTCAGGCTTGATGTCAAAGCGATCTGTATCAAGACCAAGAGCCTTGCATGATGAATTGTAATAATTCCAAAGTGCCTTGCGCAGGGCCTCTTCTTCATGACCTACTTCGCCGTAAGGAAGAACGTTGATACCGACCAGCTTAAGATCTGATCCGCATTCCTTTAGTCCGAGCAGCATGCCAAGGTATGTGCCCATGCTGCCCACTGTCACATAGATCGTGGCATCAGCAATATCCAAATCTCTTGCCTGACGGTCAAGTTCGATGGCACATTCAACATATCCAAGCATCCCTATCTCATTTGATCCGCCCATAGGAACATAATAGACTTTTTCACCCTCAGCAGTGAATTTGTCAATCACTGCCTGACGGCCTGTCTCCATATCGCTTACGAAGAAAACCGGACATCCCATCATGCCGTCAAGCAGCAGGTTGGCACTTATCTCACCCGGGTATTCATCAGCCGTGACGATAGCACATTTCAGACCGTATTTTGCAGCTACAGCCGCTGTAAGTCTGCCGTGGTTGGTCTGGGCACCGCCTTCAGTGATGAGCATCGTTGCACCCTTATCCATTGCGTCCTTGAGGAAATACTCGAGCTTGCGAAGCTTATTGCCGCCTGTGGCAAGATTCGTCAGATCGTCCCTTTTGCAGTAAACATTGATACCGAGATCTTCCGAAACATTTTTAAGATATTCCAGCGGGGTCGGCAGATGCAGGATCTCTATTTTGTCATGTCCGAATAACATATCAACACTCCTTTTTTACAGCTATTCTAACATAAAAGATGGCAGTGAAAAACGGGTCTCACTGCCATCTGATTACTAACTTAGTCTGAGTCTTAGATCAGTCATCCCACTTTACCTGATCACGGAAGCTGCCGAATGGTGTTACAGGCATGTAAACGCCGAGATTGAAGCTGCGTCCGTGTTTCTGTGTATAAGCTATACGGATGGTGAAGCACATGACCCAGCCGCCGTCGAAGCTCATCTGGATAGTATCTTTTGAAACCTCACCGTTAGGGCCCGTAGCAAATCTTACATCGAGTAACTGTGTCGGCTTCTCTACAACATTAGTGAAGTGATTATTAGTTCCCGGGATGCGTCCGAGTCCGCCGCGGGCATTGACAGCTCCCATACGTGTAACTCTGAGCTTATCTATAGGATTGAGGAAGTAATAATCATACTTTCCATAGAAGTAATCGAAGAAATGCATCGGAGCCTCAGGATGTCCTTCGCAGATCCTTGGGATCTCATGGGCGAAAGCCTTGAGCATAGGAGTGATTACATTGTCATAGATGAAATCCTCATCCTCAAGCTGTTTTCTCCAGGTCTCTCTGTCGTAAGACAATACGTTTTGCAGGATCGCATTTACATCATCAAAATATTCATTGGAGCATGGTACTCCGAAGATCTTATCACCAAAGTCCTCGATCTCATTGAATGCTCCGGTCTCGTGATTCATATATGAACCCATGCTGCGGTCTGCGATACGCATATCAGTCAGGACTCTGGCATCGTTCTTGATAGATACCCCTATAGCCCAGTCCAGATCTTTTCTCTCGAGAAGGACTTCAGCGAAGGAGTCCTTATCAAGGTCACGTTCAGGACCGTTAAAGCGGATGCAAAGCGGCTCGCCGGCTGTCTCATGCAGATATGGCTCAAGATCAGCGAAACGTGCAAGCGCAGGTCTCACCTTTTTCATGAGTTCTTCCTTTTTCTTTGATCTGTTCCAGATGCTCATATAATTTCTGTAAGCATCATTCTCTTCGATCACGTAAGGAATACCGGCAGCTTTCAGGCGCTCTTCAGTGCCCTTGACACATGCAGCAACTAGTAAATTGTTTATCATCAGTACAATCCTCCTATAAAGATGTTGTTCAGGGAATTGATAATTTCCAATCAAAGTAATTATAAAGCATTCAGAGTAAAAAAGCACCATTTATATACCAAACAGACTTGGTTCTTTTTAGCACAAAAGCGGCAGTGTTCCCACTGCCGCCTGAATATCATGCGTCATATGTTATCGGAAGTATCCCGACTGCATTGAGCACATCTTCTATCTTAGAGACCGGTGTGATCTCTATCTTGTCTTTGACTTCATCAGCAACATCCTTAAGATCGTACATATTCTCTTCCGGGATGAAAACTTTTGTGATGCCGGCGCGTTCGGCAGCCATGAGTTTTTCAGGCAGGCCGCCTATCGGGGTCACCACGCCTCTCAATGCGACCTCACCGGTCATAGCGATATGCGGGTCGACAACTTTGCCGGTGACAAGGCTCGCAAGAGCAGTGGTCAGTGCGATACCTGCAGATGGACCGTCCTTAGGCACGGCGCCTTCCGGCACATGTATATGAAGGTCACACTCGCTGAAGAGTCTCTCAGAATCAGGGAATACTGACTTGACGAGGCTCACAGCGATCCGCGCTGACTCCTTCATCACATCTCCCAGCTGGCCGGTTATGATCAGATCACCCTTCCCCCTTGTAAACAAGGTCTCGATGTACAGTATCTCGCCTCCTACCGGAGTCCACGCAAGACCGGTCACCACACCTGATTTAGGTTCAGGCAGTATCTTGTGGTGCTGGATCGGTCTTGAATCCATACTGTCTCTGACTTCATCCGGTCCTACTATATATTTTTCATCAGGATCTGTTGCTACTTTTACAGCAAACATGCGGCAGAGAGTATCTATGCACTTTCTGAGGCCTCTCACTCCTGC
Organism: uncultured Eubacteriales bacterium; assembly: GCA_902786855.1. Classification (GTDB taxonomy): domain Bacteria; phylum Bacillota; class Clostridia; order Peptostreptococcales; family Anaerovoracaceae; genus Crickella. The sequence continues at coordinate 6,871 of CADAEH010000039.1, forward strand.
CTCCATCGTGTAGTCCGCGATCAATGTCTCTATGGCTTCATCGCTTATCTCCATCTGATCAGGTTGTATACCGACAGCCTCCATTGCCTTAGGTACCAGATGTCCTGTGGCTATGTGATGTTTTTCGATCGGAGTGTAACCGCTGAACTGTATCACTTCCATACGGTTGAGCAATGGCTCAGGAATGGTATCCGCGGTGTTGGCTGTACAGATGAATAGTACGTCTGACAGGTCATACGGTACATTCATGTAATGATCGGTAAAAGTGTTGTTCTGCTCCGGGTCAAGTACCTCGAGCAGAGCGCTTGCAGGGCTCCCGTGATACGATGCTGAAAGCTTATCGACCTCATCGAGCACCATTACAGGATTGCTGACACCGCTCTTGCTGATACCGTCCATGATACGGCCCGGCATAGCACCGATGTATGTCCTGCGGTGTCCGCGTATATCCGACTCATCATGAACTCCGCCGAGTGAGACTCTGACATATTTCCTGCCCAGAGCTCTCGCGATGCTCCTGCCGATACTGGTCTTACCAGTGCCCGGTGCTCCGACGAAGAGCAGGATCGAACCTGACTGCTGCTTTTTAAGATTCATAACAGCGATATGCTGGATGATGCGGTCTTTGACCTTGCTGAGACCATAATGGTCCTCGTCAAGCACACGTCTTGCTTCTTCAAGGTCGATATAGCGTGACTCTTCCTTTTTCCAGGACAGACCTGTAATAAAGTCGAGATAATCATAGAGAAGTCCTGCTTCGGCACTCTGCTTGCCTTCCTGCTTAAGACGGTTAAGTACCTTATCTGCTTCTTTGCGGGCTGTCTCGTTCATGCCGGACTCTGCTATCTTCTGCTCGAACATACGGACATCCGTAACGTTTTCCGGATGCATCTCGTCAAGCTCCCGCTGCAGGTGTTCCATCTGACGCTTTATAGCCTGCTCACGGTACATCTGCTGATGTTCCTTCTGCTGCGAGGTTACTGCCTCATTGGTGATGCGGCCTACTTCAAGATAATCGTAGAGTATCTCTTCGATCAGCTCTGTACGCTTCAGATTGCTGTCTTCAGCAAGTATCGCATATCTCTGTTCATTATCTATCTCAAGCCACGGGGACATAGCACATGCCGCCATTCCTATGGAATCTATATTACGGATCCAGTATTGTGCAGCATCGCCCCATTCGAATCCGGCAGCAAAATCCTTCATCTCCTGCTTGATGTTCTTGAGCTTCTCGGTCTCAACAGCCGTACTCATGTCGTCGATATCGCTTCTCTTTTTCATGGAAAGCCTGATAATATGATCTGATCCGATTTCCACATTCTCGATATCCACGCGGTATTCGGTATGTATCACGACATATCCCTGATGGTTGATCTCTCTGATAAAACCTGCAAGGCCGATCGGATAGAAACTATCCGACGTCATGTCTTCGTAGTTCTGGTTTTCTTTTGCGACGACAAGTACTACCCTGTCGCCGATGACGATTCCCTTATCGCCTGCGCTGCGCCTGATCTGGTCTGTGGCCAGATACAGGTTTGCATCCGGCGCAAGTATCATATTGTATACAGGTACAACTATCATTTCCAATACTCCTTTGATAATAAGAGCGCACTGCTCGCTGATATCTGTTCAGCGGGCGGTGCGCTTGGTTAGTTTCCGTATATTAGCGTACGCTAGAACTTGAGCGTACTGAATTTCTTTTTCTTAGGATATGCATCCGGTCCGAGATTTTTGGCCATATCTTCGATAGCCTTCTTCTCCTTGCGGCTGAGCTTGGTCGGGACTTCAACGATGACCTTTACATACAGGTCACCCTTTCTTCCCGTCCTCAAGTCAGGCACTCCTTTGCCTTTGAGTCTGAACGATGATCCGGTCTGAGTACCCGGTGTGATCGTATAACTGTACGATTCGCCAAATCCAGGTACCTGCACTTTCGCTCCAAGTGCCGCCTGGTCGAAAGTGATCGGCAGGTCGAGATAGAGGTCGTTTCCTCTTCTCTTGTAAGTGCTGTGAGGTCTGACATTGATAACAATGTAGAGATCTCCCTCAGGACCTCCGTTCAGTCCCGGTTCGCCCTGTCCTCTGACTGTAATAATGCTGTCGGTATCAACGCCGGCAGGGATATCTACCTTGATCTTGACAGTCTTACGGATCCTTCCGGTACCGCTGCAGTCAGGACAAGGTGACTCTACCACCTGTCCTGTGCCTCCGCACTTTGAACAGGTCGTGACATTCTGGAATCTGCCGAAAGGAGTGTTGCTCACCTGTGAGATCTGACCGCTGCCTCCGCACGCGTCACAAGTCTTGCGTCCTGTTCCCGGTCTTGCTCCTGAACCATTGCAGGTCTTACACCTGATATCCTTGGTCAGTTCTATTTGTTTGCTGCAGCCAAAGAGAGCATCGGTGAAATCGATGGTTACAGTCTTCTGCAGGTCACGTCCTTTCTGAGGACCGCCACGCCTTGCAGAACCGCGTCTGCCGCCGCCGAATCCTCCAAACATATCAAATATGTCTTCGAAGTTCATGCCGCCTGCGCCGCCGAATCCTCCGAATCCGCCAAAGTCTCCGAAGCCTCCGGCACCGCCGCCGTAGCTCGGATCGACTCCTGCAAAACCGAATCTATCATATTTACTTTTCTTGTCCGGGTCAGAGAGCACTTCATAAGCTTCATTGAGCTCCTTGAACTTCTCTTCAGCCGCTTTATCACCGGGATTCCGGTCAGGATGATACTTCATTGCAAGCTTGCGGTAAGCCTTTTTGATCTCATCTTCACTTGCGCCCTTCTGTATCCCCAGGACCTCGTAATAATCTCTCTTATCTGCCATCAGTTTTCTTTCCTTTTATGTAATCTCGGTGCGCATGACAAGCATGCGCACCTGTGAACTATACCACATTGATTACTCTTCGTCTACTACCTCGTAGTCTGCGTCAACGGTTCCGTCGCTGGAATGTCCGCCGCCCGGGTTGCCGCCGAATCCGCCCATGTTGTTAGGGTCGAAGCCGCCGCCGAATCCGCCCATGTTATTAGGATCGAAGCCTGCTCCTGCACCAGGGTTGCCCTGTGCATTGGCCTGAGCCTGTGCTTCCTGATAGATCCTTGTTGAGATCGGATAGAAAGCGTTGGTCAGGGCTTCCATCTTGGTCTTCATGCCCTCAACGTCATTAGCGTCGATCGCTTTCTGCAGCTCTTCTCTTGCAGCGTTTACAGCAGCCTTTTCCTGCTCTGTAGCCTTCGCCTCAAGATCCTTCATCTGTCTCTCTGTCTCAAAGAGCATGCCTTCAGCCTGGTTTCTGGTCTCTACAGCTTCCTTCTGCTTGCGGTCTTCCTCAGCATACTGCTCAGCTTCCTTGACCTTTGCATTGATCTCCTCTTCGGAGAGCTTTGTTGAAGAAGTGATCGTGATCTTCTGCTCTTTACCTGTACCGAGATCCTTAGCGCTTACATTGACGATACCGTTAGCATCGATATCGAATGTTACCTCGATCTGAGGGATCCCGCGAGGAGCCGGTGCAATGCCTGTGAGCTGGAATCTGCCGAGTGTGATGTTGCCGGCAGCCATAGGTCTCTCACCCTGCATTACGTGGATGTCTACTGCGGACTGATTGTCTGCGGCAGTTGAGAAGATCTGGCTCTTCTTGGTAGGTATTGTTGTATTTCTTTCGATAAGTTTTGTAGCAACTCCGCCGAGTGTCTCGATGGACAGTGAAAGCGGTGTTACATCGAGGAGCAGGATGTCATTGACTTCGCCTGTCAGTACGCCTGCCTGGATGCTTGCTCCGATAGCTACGCACTCATCAGGGTTGATGCCCTTGAACGGCTCCTTGCCTGTGACCTTCTTGACTGCTTCCTGAACAGCCGGGATACGTGTCGAACCACCAACGAGGATGACCTTTGCAAGATCAGCGCTTGTAACGCCTGCATCCTTCATTGCCTTGTGCATCGGCTCGATCGTTCTGTCTACGAGGTCCTTGGTCAGCTGCTCGAATCTTGCTCTGGTCACATCCATATCCATGTGGAGAGGGCCTTCTGAAGAAACTGTGATGAATGGCAGATTGACCTTGGTTGTCTGTGCGCTTGAGAGCTCTTTCTTGGCCTTTTCTGCTGCTTCTTTAAGTCTCTGAAGAGCCATCTTGTCAGCTCTGAGGTCGATACCATGCTCTTTCTGGAAGCTGTCAGCGAGGAAGTTCATCAGTGCGTTATCAAAGTCATCGCCGCCGAGATGTGTATCACCGTTGGTTGCGAGTACTTCGAATACTCCGTCACCAAGCTCAAGTACGGATACATCGAATGTGCCGCCGCCCAGGTCGTATACCAGGATCTTCTGGCTGCCGTTGTCCTTGTCAAGACCGTAAGCCAGTGAAGCAGCTGTAGGCTCATTGATGATCCTCTTTACATCGAGTCCTGCGATCTTTCCTGCATCCTTTGTTGCCTGCTTCTGAGCATCTGAGAAGTATGCCGGTACTGTGATAACAGCCTCTGTTACCTTTTCTCCCAGATAAGCTTCTGCATCTGCCTTGAGCTTTGCCAGGATCATAGCTGAAATGTCCTGTGGTGTGTATGCCTTGCCGTCGATATCAACGGTATAAGCCTCGCCCATGTGTCTCTTGATGGATGCGATAGTTCTGTCAGGGTTTGTGATGGCCTGTCTCTTGGCTGTCTCGCCTACAAGTCTCTCGCCCTTAGTTGTGAATGCTACGACAGAAGGTGTTGTTCTTGAACCCTCTGCATTAGTGATAACTGTCGGCTCGCCGCCTTCGAGTACAGCGACGCAGCTGTTAGTTGTTCCGAGATCGATTCCTATTACCTTGCTCATTTTATTTCCTCCGTTATAAAAATGGTTATTTAACTAATTGATGTTTCCTGTATATTGTCAACGCTTACGGCTTAAGTCTCGCTTAATTGAATGCCGTATCCGCAGTTTACTTTCTCACTACAGCTACCATGGAAGGTCTGATCACCTTGTCATTGAGCTTGTAGCCCTTCTGGAGCACCTTACTGATCTTTCCATCATCGTGCTCGTCGCTGTCTTCAGTCATGACCGCGTTGTGTACATTAGGGTCAAATTCCTCACCCATCGCCGGGATCTCTTCAAGTCCTGCATGCTCGAGTGCTGTCCTGAGCTGAGTGAAAATCAGCTCCATACCCTTAACGTAGCCCTCCATGTCATCAGACTTTGTATCCAGAGCTCTTTCGAAATTGTCCAGTACCGGAAGCAGTTCACTGATGATCTTCTCATTGGCATAAGCGTGGATGTCAGTCTTTTCTCTTGCTGCCCTGCGCTTAAAGTTCTGGAATTCTGCCATCAGCCTCATGTAGCGTTCCGATTCCTGCTCTTCCGCAGCTTTTGCTTCCGCCTCGGCTTTCGCTTCTGCTTCAGCTTTTGCTGCGTCCTCGGACTTAGGCTCTTCTGTTTTTTCAGCCTCAGCCCCAGCAGTTTCTTCTGCTTTTTCAGCCGCTTCTTCTGCAGCCTTTTCAGCAGCTTCCTCTGCGTCCTCGATATGGATGTGCTTTGCTTTTTCTTCAGCCATTACTAATCGTTCCTTTCAGTGTAATCTTCTCCCTCAGTCAGCCTGAACGACTCACTCAGGTTGTTGGTAAGGTATTCCATCAGTGAAGTGACTTCATCGTACTTCATTCTGGTCGGTCCTATGACTCCTATCTTGCCGACAAGCTTTCCGTCTACATGATAGGTTGCGGTGATCAGGGTACAGTCCTTCATTTTGGCATTCTCTTCGCCTATTGTGACTACCACTCCGTCTGCTCTCTGGAGCATCTTCTGAGTGAACCAGTCCTTCTGTGCGAAGAGCTGCATGAAATCTCTCGCCCTGTCGATGCTTGAATACTCAGGCAGATTGAAGATGTTAGTCATGCCCTCCATATACAGGTTGACATTGAGCATATCTTCAAGAGTCCTGATGAAGCTCGGCATCACAGTACCCTTGAGCGCTGTCAGCGCGGCATTCATTGCCTCGATATCTGAGCCAACATCCTCGATGATATGGCTCTTGAGAACATCATCGAGTGTACGCCCTTTGTAATTGACCGTCATATTCTTACTCAGAAGATCAAGTGTTTCCTGAGTATAAGGTACCTTGAGTCTGAGTGTGGTGTTGGTCACATTGCCGCTCTCACCTACTATCATGAGGATCAGAGTCCTCTCATCTACAGGCAGCAGCCTGATAAATGCTATCGTCTCATCATTGGTCGCAGGTGTAAGAGCAAAACTGGTCAGATGTGTGATCTCGCTCAGCAGCTCTGCAGCATGCCGGATGGTCTGATCGAATTCATCTCTGCTTGCCTGGAGTCTCTCATTGATGAGCCTCTTGTCCTTGGCACTGAGATTCTTCTTCTTCATCAGATTGTTTACATACAGTCTGTACGCCTTGTCTGAAGGGACACGGCCTGCTGATGTATGCGGATGAGTCAGATAGCCCATCTCTTCAAGATCTGACATCTCATTTCGTATAGTCGCTGGGCTGACGCCAAGGTCATATTTCTTAGCTATTGACCTTGAACCGACCGGCTCGGCGTTCTCTACATAATCAGTAATGATCGCCTGCAGTATCTGTAATTGTCTTTCGCTTAGATCCATGGCGTGCCTCCTTTTTTCTTTCTTGTTGTTAGCACTCACCACGTTAGAGTGCTAATCGCTATGCATAATATACTCTTTATAAGGCTCGCTGTCAACTATTATTTTGTACAAAAAAGAACAAGATTTTTTCATAAAAACCTGCTAACAAAATTCAAGTGGTAATTTGAATTTGCTAGCAGGTTTCTCTTCTGCAATTGCCGCACTACAAAAAGGTTGGCTGCTTTGCCA
>CADAEH010000040.1 GCA_902786855.1 uncultured Eubacteriales bacterium
TGCTGCCAATGGCTATCTGACTCCTGCCGAATACTACAAGCAGGCAAGGAGCCAAGCAATATTTTAAAGTAGTACTCTACAAAACGGGGTACACTTCAACGAATCGGGGAAAAAGAGAAAAACGTCATATAAAACGATACATTTACGGAGATCTTATATGACGAATCGGGGAAAAAGAGAAAAACGTCATATAAAACGATACATTTACGGAGATCTTATATGACGAATCGGAGAAAACGAGAAAAACGTCATATAAAACGATACATTTACGGAGATCTTATATGACGAATCAGGGAAAAAGAATAAAACGTCCTATAAAACGATACCTTTGCGGAGGTTCTATATGACTCAAGAAAAATGGCACCTAAAAGGCATACAAACTGAAAAGTTGCTTTGCTTGCTATGAGGCGAAGCAAGAAGGTCTGATCTTCAAGCTTATGATATCGAAGATGCAAGTCAGATCAAGCCCGCCATCCATATAATCAAAAGTATAGTAAATATTGACACCCTGAACATAATTCTCTTTCATATAGTCAATAATCTTATCAAAGTTTTCATTTCGATAAAATTCTTTGCTCATCATGCCCAGATGTTCAATTATTATTTCTGTTTCATAGTCGATTTCTGAAAGGATAGTAAAATCCGGCAAGAACATTCGTGTTTTCGTTTTGAGCGGCAACTCATATACAAATGTAATTCCTAGAGACACTAGCAAATTGTATATCAATGCTTCCGATTTTGACCTTACAAATGTATTGTCGATTGTCGGAATTGTTAGCTGTTCTGGTTTATATGGTTCAAAACGAGCTTTATAGGCACATGCTTTTTCTTTCCATGCCAAAGCCTTGTGGTTGTCTGCCTTATAATTGATGCCCTGGGTATTTTGATAGACTTTGGGTAGTAGGCTGTTGATACTTTTCATATTTGCGGGGTAATAACCCTTGAGTAACTGTCGGATGAGCCGATTGTTTTTTTCTAATACTGATGCGGACTTCTCTAGGTATCGTAATTCTTTAATTCCCTTAACAATTGGTTCTTCATCTCCGCCTATGTATTTGTATTTTCTTTCCCCTTTCTTTTTTGCACTATAAAAGCAGCGACCACTTGAAGAGCGGATTGGGTGAAGCTCTATTCCTCGAAACTCGGAAAGGTCATTGATTCTGGCAATCTGCTTTTGATATAGATCCTCGTTGTATTTCAGGTATTGCCTGAGTAGATGAATAGCTTTTCCGACCATACTGAACACATTCCTTTCGATGATAATTACTCTCGCTAATGTGTGCAGTAATGATACATTGGAACCGCATTTTGCACAAACAGCAGGCGAATGAAATGCTACTATTCTAGCATGCAGATCAAAAAAACATTAAAAGTACACTCCCGTAAATAAATCAGGGATGTGAAGTCAAAATAAAAGAGCTGCTTATGCCAGCAACTCAAAGAAGATTATGGAAAGGGAACTGCTTACACTACACCAGCAGTTCGAGGATGAGTACTGTGATGCAGCAGACGGCGGCTACTCCGAGCAGCCTGACACCCAGCCATGCAGCGATGATACCTGCAGCGAAAGCGACAGCGCCGGCAAGCGGTGACTGGGTCGTTTCGATTATCGCAGGGAAAGTCATGACGGCCAGGGTCACATATGGGACATAGTAAAGGAAGGACTGGGCAAAGCGGTTCCGGATCGGGCGCTTCATTACCAGTGATGGGATGACTCTCATGCACCAGGTGGAGAAAGCCATGACGAATATGTAGATGTAAACGTATAAACTGCTTTTCAAATAATTCGTGTCCCTTGCAATTGATATCTATGTTAATTGATAAAGATGTTTAATTGGCAAACTGGCTTAGTTCACAAAAGTTATGCTTTGTTTGTTTTCGACTCCGGCTCAGCGCCTCGTGTTTCCTGTACTGTGGGCTCGGCGCATCAGGCTTCCTGTACCGGAGACTCGGTGTCTGGTGCTTCTTGCGCCGGAGGCTCGGCGGTGCGCGGCGCGATGGCTGCGAAAACGGCTGAGATCAAAAGGGTCAGAATGATGGTCCTATTGCCGGATGAGATCTTGGCCATAAAAGGCAGATGCGCCGCTGCATAGGAACATGCAAAACTGACGAAAACTGCTATCCCAATCATGCGGTCTTTGCGCGCCGGCGGAATTATCACTGCGATAAACATACCGAAGATAGCAACACTGAGAGCGCTGACTATCCTTGCAGGCAAAGCGGTTCCGGTTATGATCCCGATCGAAGTGCCGAGAGCCCACATTGGAACGGCGGCACTCCATGCACCGAAACCGTAATAAGGCGATGGGATTCCCGGCCGGGCGATAGTGATCCCGAAGATCTCATCGGTGATTGTCGTGCCCACGGCGACCCTGCGCCCGATTGGCGTCCCTGCCGGCATCCTCTGATTAAGCGTAACGCCCATCAGGATATATCTCAGATTGGTGATGACAGTCAGAATAATCAGCTGGATCAGGGTCGCATTGGCAGCATAAAGCGAAAAGCCTATATACTGCCCGGCCGAAGCATAGGTCAAAATACTTGCAATGAAGCCCTGCAATGGTTTGAAGCCATAGCCGTGTGCTGCGATTCCCAGAGAAAAAGCCACAGCAAAATAGCCAAGCCCGATCGGGATGCCATCTCTGAAACCTTCTCTGAAAATCTTTCCGTTGCTTTCCATGATCTTTTTTATAGTATATGCGATAGTATATGTGTTCTGATTTCTGAGCAAAGCGTAAAGCTCAGCGCCTGAGTCCTGACCCTAAGTCTTAAACCCCAGTTCTGGGCCAATGCTAAAGTCCAAAGTCCAAAGCCCAAAGCCCAAAGTCTAAAGCCCAAGAAGCAAAGTCTAAAGTTATCTATAAATATATATCCTTTTTCAATACTAACGAACAGTATATAACAAAAAAGCGTTTATGTGCACAAAATCTCATCATTATGCATGCTGGGTTTGTGATAGAATGATTGCGTGGCGGCGTGGTGTTCAATGTTTTCATAGTATAGAAAGCGGTGCGACCACAAGGTGGCGAGTTGACAGTTAGAAGCATGATGTTTGTGTTTCAAAAGAAAACGCTCGCTGATTACTGGAGGAAACACTTATTGATTGCTGATAAGAAGGGGATATCGTTATGATCGATTTTATGAAATTGCAGTATGGCAGTGATATATGCGGTGTTGCTCTGGAAGGAGTCCCGGGAGAGGAAGTCGTTCTGACTGAAGAAGTAGCAGGGGCTATTGCCGGATCTTTTGCCTATTGGCTGGGTTTCAAAGTCGGAAAGAATCCTTATGATCTGAGGATCTGCGTCGGGCAGGACCCAAGGCTTTCGGGTGATACTCTCAAAAGCGGACTGCTCAAGGGCATTGCGATGTTTGGTGCAGAAGGATATGATGCAGGACTTTCCACAACACCTGCTATGTTCATGTCGACGATCCTGCCTCAGCTTGACTTTGACGGCGCGATCATGATCACGGCGAGTCAGCAGCGTTGGAACTGGAACGGATTTAAGTTTTTCACGAAATATGGCAATCTGGAAAAAGAAGATATTGCGAAAATTTTAAGGGTCGCAAGCAAATACAACTTTGTCGGAGAATTTTACGAAGAGAGGGACTCCAATGTGCTGCAGATGTATGCTGCATACCTGCGCCAGATGATTTCGATGGGACTGAAAGATGTTCCGGGTGGTCTTTCCAGTATGCATATCGTCGTAGATGCAGGCAACGGAGCCGGCGGCTTCTTCGCAAAAGAAGTACTTGAACCTATGGGCGCCGACATCAGCGGGAGCTTGTTCCTCGAGCCGGACGGCAGTTTCCCTAACCATGAACCGGATCCTTGGGACAAGGATGCAATGGCATCGATATGCAAAGCAGTCACAGATAACGGTGCTGACCTCGGTATCCTTTTCGATGATGATGCTGACAGGGTTGCTATCATCGGGCCGGATGGGAAATCAATTTCCCGGAATGCATACATTGCACTCGCAGCATCGCTTGCTGCAGATGACTATCCGGGTGGAACAGTTGTGACCGACAGCATCACTTCCTGTGAACTGACCGATTTCCTTGAGAAGAAGCTTGGCCTGAAGCACCTCAGATACAAGAGAGGATACTGCGATATTATAAGGAAGGCAAAAGATCTGAATGCAGAGATCGAAGAAAACAGTCCCGGGAAGGCATTCCTGGCGATAGAGACTTCAGGGCGTGCGGCTTTTGCAGATAACTTCTATTTTGATGACGGAGCTTTCCTGGCAGTGCAGATCATTATCAATGCTGCAAAACTTAAAAAAGACGGCAAAAACATCACTTCACTGATCGATGGTCTTGAAGCTCCTGCAGAATCATGCGAAGTCAGGCTGGATCTGACTGCCGGGAATCATGAAGAGCTAGGCGCGAAGATACTTGAAGACGCAGAGAAGTGGGTCAGAGATGCAGCAGGCATGACGCTTGAAGTCCCTAACTTTGAAGGGGTGCGCGTCAATTACAGGGTCCCGCTCGCCGCTGAAGAAAAAACAGAGGCAGGAAGAGCCGAAGATCAGGCTGCAGATAAAGCAGCTGAGTCTGCAGGTAAAGCTTCTGAGGCCAATGGCTGGTTCCTTCTCAGAAAGTCACTGCATGGTCCTGCGATGGTACTCAATGTCGAATCAGATACAGAGGGAGGCATTGATGCAGTGCTCCCGCGGATATATGATTTTATCGGTAAGTATGAAGGCACAGAACTGCCTCAGTGATATTGGCATCTGTGAAATGGCTCTTCAGACTCGATCCGCACATGATCACGGACTTGGATCGAACATAATCACCAAAATTAAGATCGCTTACACTCATATTTAATCGAACAAGCGGAATTCGCACTTGTTCGAATAAACAAATCATTTTTCCATAACTGGTCAATTATGTCAGGTAAAAACAAGAATAAAAAAATCAGGCGTATCGCATCGGATATAATCATGATCTGTCTTGCAGGCATAGTTCTGGTTTCCGGCTGGAAGGTCTACACCATAATGCGCGATTATAAGGCTAACAGGGACATATACAACCGGATCGCCGAAGTTGCTCAGCCGCAGGGTTTCACCGGAGACATTGATTTTGATGCTCTGCGTAAGGTCAACAAGGACATAATCGCCTGGATCTATTATGAGAGTACCAACATCAACTACCCGATACTCAAGTGCAAGGATAATGATCAGTACCTGCATATCACACCGGAAGGAACGTGGGCGGTCGGCGGCTCGCTTTTCGTGGATTCTGTAACGGAAAGACCTTTTGAGCAGTTTAATACGATCGTGTACGGTCACCACATGCAGGACGGCTCGATGTTCGGCCATATCAAGAAACTTAAGGATGAAGAGTATGCACGTGAGCATCCTCAGTTTGAGCTCATCACGCCTGAAGAAAAGTATCACCTTCGCATTTGTGCGTTTCTCAACGAACCAAGCGACAGTGACATCTATAAAACGAACTTTGCCGAAGATGATATCCAGAGCAAACAGGAATACATAGACATGGTCAGGACCTATGCTTCATATGTTACGGGTGAACCGATGACACTTGACGACAGACTGGTGATACTCAGCACCTGCGCATACGAGTATAAGGATGCACGCTACATGGTAGTATGCAGGATGCTTCCGTGGGAATGACACCTGAAGATGCCTTTGGGAATGATCAGTTTATCGGTTTTTCATATACTTTTTGATATGGGTTTTGGTATAATTTAAATGTCTAATTAGGCGCCTTGTGCGGAACCGTGATATAACAGGGTGGCGGCAGGGGCATAAATCGTTTCGGACATAGAAAGGATGACTATTATGGATTATAAGATGACGATCGCAGGACTTGAAAGACACTTACCTCTTTGCAAGATCACAGATGACCTGTATATTGCAGGTTTCATTATGTTCAACGATGTTGAGATCACCGAGGCATGCGCAAGAGATCTCCTCAAACTGGCTCCTGAATTCGATGTGATTCTCACAGCTGAGTGCAAGGGCATTCCTCTCGCTTATGAGATGTCTCGTCAGTCCGGCAAGCCTTATATCGTTGCTCGTAAAGGCCCTAAACTTTACATGCAGGATATCGTAACTGTGACAGTTAAGTCGATCACCACAAGCCACGTGCAGTCACTCTGTCTCGGCAAAGATGAGTGCGATCAGCTTCGCGAAAAGAAGGTTCTGGTCGTTGATGATGTAATCAGCACAGGCGAATCTCTGGCAGCACTCGAGCAGCTCGTTGAGACAGTAAACGGAACAACTGCAGCTAAGTGCGCAGTTCTCGCAGAAGGTGAAGCAGCAGACAGAGAAGATATCATCTTCCTCGAGTATCTGCCGCTCTTCAATGCAGACGGAACACCGCAGTAAAGCGAATCAATACGCCTGAAGTAAATGAAAATCGCTGAAAATCGATAATAATCGCAAAAAATCGCAGATAACTAAAGTGCGCCTCGCGATCGCGGGGCGCATTTTGTGTGTTTCAAATAATGTGCTCTGGCATGTTCTGTATTATGTACACAAATTCCGATTCTAATTTTGTTTTCGCAGACAAAAAGTGTTGACACACAATCTTCACAATGATATTATCGCTATGTACTTAATGAGAGGAGATTTTTATGTACTTTGCATCGGGACTTATCGTCATCAGCATTATAGGCGTCCTTCTGGTCGGCAGACTGGTAGAGGACGGATTTAAGCTGTAGGGCGATGCGAGTACTGAGATCGAATTTCGAAACCTGGAACCACGAGCCCGCAGCAATGCGGGCTATAATAATGCACTAAGGTCACACTTGCTGCAGATATTAGGCAGCCAGAGCAGCGCACCGGCGGCATTCATGGGGAAGGGAACCAAGAGTAACAAATCAACTATCACTCCGGTCATTCAGACAAATAATTCTAAGGTATTAAAGGAGAAAGAATTATGAAGAAGAATTGGACAAAATTTCTGGTCGTAGCTCTGTCAGTTATGATGGTTTTCGCTATGACAGCATGCGGCGGCGGATCAAGTGACGGCGGCGATGACGCAGCAGAAGGCGGCGCTGGCGTTCTCCACCTCGGCGGCACAGGCCCTCTGACAGGCCCTGCAGCACTTTACGGAAACGCAGTTAAGAACGGTGCTGAGCTCGCAGTTAACGAGATCAACGCAGCTAACCCAGACGGCCTGCAGCTTTCATGGGATATGCAGGACGACGAGCATGACGCTGAGAAGGCAGTCAATGCTTATAACAAGCTGGTCGACGATGGAATGCAGGTTCTCATCGGATCAGTAACAACCGCACCTTGTACAGCAGTAGCAGCTGAAGCTTATGCAAACAGAACATTCGTTCTGACACCATCAGCTTCCGGCCCGGCAGTAACAGATGGAAACGACAACGTATTCCAGCTCTGCTTCTCCGACCCTAACCAGGGAATCGCTTCCGCTGAATACATCAAGAACAATTATGCAGACAAGACTGTAGGCGTTATCTACAACAACGCTGACAACTACTCCTCCGGAATCTTTGATAAGTTCAAGAGCGAGTATGAGTCTGACGGCAAGCAGCTTGCAGCAGTAGAGGCTTTCTCTGATGACGCTAACGCTGACTTCACAGCACAGCTGAACAGCATGAAGAACGCAGGCGTTGACCTGATCTTCCTGCCAATCTACTACACACCGGCTTCCAACATCATGACACAGGCAGCTAAGATGGGATATGCTCCTACATACTTCGGCGTTGACGGTATGGACGGAATCCTCGACCTCGAGGGATTCGACACCAACCTCGCTGAGGGCGTACTCCTCCTGACACCGTTCACACCTTACTCAGAAGATGCTAAGGTTCAGGAATTCGTAAAGGCTTACGAAGATGCTTATGGCGAAACTCCGATCCAGTTCGCAGCTGACGCTTATGACTGCGTATACACAATTTACGATGCATTCCAGAAGACCGGCCTTGGTGCTGATGCTTCCATGGATGAGATCTGCGAAGCTCTTATCGGCGTATTCACAGGCGGAGACTTCACATCAAGCGGACTTACTGCTGAATCAATGTCATGGAACGCAGCAGGCGAAGTTGACAAGACTCCAAAGGTCTGCGTAATCGAAGACGGAAAGTACGTTGAGAAATAATATAACCAGAGACCTAGAGTGAGTATAGTTGTTACTTAAAAGCAAAAGGGGTGCTGCGCTTAGTTTGCGGCACCCCTAAAGCCATATTTTCGGGCAAGGATAAAAAGCCGCTATAATGTGGCAAAAACATTAAAAAAGCGCCAAAAGGCGCATTCAATCGGACAAAAGAACCAGAGAAATACGAAAAAAACCATATTTATCGGGTATAGATATTTAAGGGATACTAATATGAATTTTTTGAACAGTTTGATTTCAGGCCTCAGTCTGGGCAGTGTGTACGCGATCATAGCGCTTGGATACACTATGGTATACGGAATATCCAAGATGCTGAACTTCGCTCATGGTGATGTAATCATGGTCGGAGGCTACGTGTCATTCATCCTGACCATGTACGTCGGTATGAATGGCTGGCTGGCACTTCTGGTTGCTATGGTAGCCTGCACCATCCTGGGTATTCTGATCGAGAGGCTTGCATATAGACCTTTGAGAGGAACCGGCTCCCTTGCCGTACTGATCACGGCTATCGGTGTGTCGTACTTCCTCCAGAATTCCGCGCTCCTCATCTGGGGAGCCAATCCGAGAGTTTTCAACAGCCTTTTCAACGGCATGAAGACGATTCATGCAGCAGGCGGACAGCTTACGATAACTCCGGAATCGCTTTTCACAATCATAGCGAATATAGTGATCATGATCGCTCTGACACTTTTCGTCAGCAAGACAAAAGCGGGCAAAGCGATGCGCGCTGTTTCCGAGGATAACGGCGCCGCTCAGCTGATGGGCATCAATGTAAACCAGTCCATATCGCTGACATTCGCCATCGGCTCGGGACTTGCGGCAGTTGCCGGAGTTCTGATGTGCTCTGCTTATCCTGTGCTCATGCCGACAACAGGTGCGATGCCTGGTATCAAGGCCTTCACCGCTGCGGTATTCGGAGGCATTGGATCCATCCCTGGTGCCATGATCGGAGGACTGCTCCTCGGTATCATCGAGATTTTTGCCAGAGCATACATCTCGACAGAGCTGTCTGATGCTATCGTATTCGCTTGTCTGATCATCGTGCTCCTTGTCAAGCCTACAGGACTCCTTGGCAAGAAGATCAACGAGAAAGTGTAGGTGGGCCATGGCAGAGAGATTATTCAAAAACATCGGCTCCCGCGGGCTCAAAGGAGCTGTAAAAGGAAGCGAATACAGAAAGGAAGCCTTCATCTCTTACGGCATCCTTTTGATCGGATATATCCTACTCCAGCTCGGAGCAATGACAGGTCTCATAGGAAGAAACCTTCAGGGCCAGTTCGTTCCGATCTGTGTCTACGTTTCACTTGCTATATCCCTGAACCTCGTAGTAGGTATCTCAGGCGAGCTCTCACTCGGACATGCCGGATTCATGGCAGTCGGAGCATTTACAGGTATTCTTGTAGCCAAGATCCTGGAAAGAAGCATGAGTATCAATCCATTGATCCTTATCATCGCTATTATTGCTGCGGCACTTACGGCAAGTATCGCCGGATTCATCATCGGCATACCGATCCTCGGCCTACGCGGCGACTATCTGGCGATAGTAACGCTGGCGTTCGGCGAAATAGTGCGAAACTTCATGAACGTTCTGTACTTCGGATTTGACAGTAACGGAAAACTTCGTTTTGCGTTCAACCACACGATCGAAGGAGTCGACACTTCCGACCGAATCATCACCGGAGCTATCGGAGCTACAGGAGTAACCAAAATGGCGAGCTTCACAGCTGCTGCACTGCTCACTGCTTTCACCCTGTTCGTGGTGCTCAACCTCAAGAACTCCAAACAGGGTCGTGCGATCATGTCCATCAGAGATAACCGTATTGCAGGTGAGTCCATCGGACTCGAAGTCAGGAAGTACAAGCTCATGGCCTTTGTCGTGAGCGCTGCGCTTGCAGGCATGGCCGGCTGCATGTTCGGTCTGAACTACAGCACACTCGCACCTGTAAAATTCAACTTCAACACTTCCGTTCTGATCCTGGTATTCGTCGTGCTCGGCGGTATCGGAAACATCTGGGGCGGAATGATTGCAGCTGCTCTGCTGACCGTACTTCCTGAAGCACTCAGGCAGTTCGCAGATTACAGAATGCTTACCTACGCTATCGTGCTGATCGTCGTAATGATCTGCACATACAACCCGACCATCAAGGCAAGGGTCGGACTGTTCGTAGACAAGTTCAAACCAAAAAAGAAAAAGAGCGGCAAAGGTAAGACCGGAAAGGAGGCGGCATAGATGGCAGATAAGAAAGACATCATGCTTCAGGACAGCACCGATACCGGTCACGGCTATGAGAACAGGCAGGAGATCTACTACAATGACAACGTAGGCGGCAGAGCTGTTTTCGTTGACGCCAAGGAACACTATTCTCCTGACGATCCTGTCATCAGTGAGGCTATCCTCCAGGAAAGAGACAAGGACAAAACGCCGATTCTCGAAGTAAAAGACCTCGGGATCGATTTTGGCGGACTTACAGCTGTAGACAGCTTCAACATCGCTATCGGCAGAACTGAGATAGCCGGTCTCATCGGCCCTAACGGAGCCGGCAAGACCACTATTTTCAACATGCTCACCAAGGTATACGAGCCGACCCGCGGAGAGATCATCTTCAACGGCAAGAGCACCAAGGGCATGAGCACGGTTGACATCAACAAAGCCGGAATGGCACGTACATTCCAGAACATCAGACTTTTCGACAAGCTGACTGTAGAGGAAAACATCAAGGTCGCTTTGCACCACACCACCGATTACGGTCTGCTTGACGGCATGCTTCATACCCGCAAATACCGCAGGGAAGAGGACCGCATCCACAAGGAAGCAATGAAGTACCTCAAGATTTTTGGCATGACCAAGACCGCTGATTACAGAGCAGGCTCCCTGCCGTACGGTGCACAGAGAAGACTCGAGATCATGAGAGCCCTGGCTACTAAGCCAAGACTCCTCCTGCTCGACGAACCTGCTGCCGGCATGAACCCGTCCGAAACAGCTGATCTTATGTCCACGATCAGAGATATCCGCGACAGGTTCCAGATCGCGATCCTGCTGATCGAGCATGACATGAATCTGGTCATGGGTATCTGCGAGGGCATCGCTGTACTCAACTACGGCCGTACGATCGCAAAGGGCAGCCCTGCAGAGATCCAGAGCAACCCTAAGGTCATCGAAGCTTACCTGGGCAAGAGCAGGGGCAAGATGAACGAAGAGGAAGAGGCTGAAAAACAGGATATCGAAGCTGCATACAAAGTCGGTACTGTTACCAGCAAGGTCGAGCTGCGTCCGGACGATGCTTCGGGCGGCGCGCGTAAAGAGAGCAAATCTTCCAAGGGTATGGTCGAGTCCATGAGCGAAAAAGGCGTCGAGATGATGAAGGCGGAAAACCGCGAAGCCAGGATGGCCAAAGAGATGGAGGCCATGAAAGCTGAAGGTCTCGAGGCGATGAAGTCCAGAACCAAAGAGGTTGAGGCAAAGAGAGCCCATGAGCACGAAGCAGCAAAAGCCAGGGCCAAGGAAAACATCGCTGAAGCCAAGGCTGATGCAAAAGCATATAAAGCTGAAGTCAAAGCAGACAGAGACGCATTCAAGGCTGAAGTCAAAGCAGAACTGAACGCTGCTGCTGAAAGCCAGGCTGCCAAGGTCGAGGCAAAAAAGGCTGAGGCAAAAGCAGGAAGGGATGCTATTAAGGCTGAGTTCAGAGAAGATATCGAAAATTTTAAAGCCGATGTAAGGGAAGACAAGGCAGCGCTTCAGGATCTTAAAGCTGAAGCGAAAGCAGACGTCCAGGCATTCAAGGATGCAGCAAAAGCTCAAAAGGCTGAAGTGAAGGAAGAAGTGCGCTATGCAGTAGACATCCAGAACGAAGCAGTAAGAGAAGACATCGCTGAGGCGAAAGCAGACGTCCAGGCATTCAAAGCCGAAGTCAAAGCCGAAGTAGATGAGTTTAAGGCAGACGTTGCAGATACCAAGGCAGATATTGCAGCTGAAAAAGAAGCAATCAAAGCCCAGGTAGAAGCCAGTGCAGAGAGCGGAAAGGAGGCGAAGTAATGGGTACAGTTTTGACTGTAAGAGATATTAACGTATATTACGGCGCCATCCATGCTATCAAAGGCATTTCTTTCGACGTAAACAGGGGCGAGATCGTAACACTCATCGGTGCCAACGGCGCCGGCAAGTCAACAACTTTGCACACGATTTCCGGACTGCTCAGGAGCAAGACCGGCGACATCGAATTCCTCGAGAGCTCGATCGCAAGGACTCCTGCGCACAAGATCGTCAGCAAGGGTATCTCGCATGTACCTGAAGGTCGCCGTATTTTCCAGGGCATGACCGTAGAGGAAAACCTGCAGATGGGTGCTTTTGTCACAAAGCCTGACCGCATCGCGCACAACCTCGAATACGTATACGAGCAGTTCCCTCGTTTGAAGGAGAGAACCAGGCAGATAGCCGGTACACTTTCCGGCGGCGAGCAGCAGATGCTTGCCATGGGCAGGGCGCTCATGTCCGACCCGCGACTCCTGATGCTCGACGAGCCTTCAATGGGACTGGCTCCGATCCTCGTTGACCAGATCTTCGAGATCATCCAGAACCTGAACAAAGCCGGAACAACCATTTTGCTGGTAGAGCAGAACGCTCAGATGGCCCTTTCCGTAGCTGACAGAGCATACGTAATCGAGACCGGCCGTATCACCCTCTCCGGCACCGGAGAAGAGCTTGCAAAATCCGACGAAGTCAGAAAAGCATACCTCGGCGGCTAAGCTGCTATAAATCCGGTAGATTGTAAACATGATACATAAAAGCACTTTATAGACTTAGAGCTGTGAAGTGCTTTTTTATGTCATATAATTATCTTAACAGTTACCTATTATGGTCAAAAGGCTGTGGAGAGGGAGAAAAGGCATAAAAGTGTCCTCAAGCAGAGCAAGTCAGGATGATCAGATTATGGTCAAAGGGCTGTGGAAAGGGAGAAAAGGCATAAAACTGTCCTCAAGCAGAGCAAGTCAGGATGATCAGATTATGGTCAAAGGGCTGTGGAGAGGGAGAAAAGGCATAAAAGTGTCCTCAAGCAGAGCAAGTCAGG
>CADAEH010000041.1 GCA_902786855.1 uncultured Eubacteriales bacterium
TGGAGCTTAAATGGAGCATCATACATAGCACACCTCCGTTTCTTGAGTGCATTGTAGCATACTATGCTACCTCACTCTACAAAACGGGGTACGGCTCATTTTGCACTTCTGTTTGTTGATTTGCCGACAAACTGTAGTTAATATTTAGATAAAAATAGCAAAATGGCCAAAAAATGTCAAAAATCGGGGAGATGTCGGTATAACTGCTGAGATCGTCCGTAAAGATCAGTGCCGGCTCTCCGGTGTAAGATTTGACGGTATCGAACCGGATATCCAGGAAATATTGGAGGACATATTTAGTACGCGTTCCATTGATAAGAGAGAAAAGAAATGAACTATAAAAAACAAATTGATCCGGAACTCAGGAAAAACGCTCGATCCATTCCTTACAACAGATTTATCACTTCTGCAGGGAATATTTACCAGACGGTGTCTTGGCGGTCAGCAAAGGTTCCCCAGAGCATAGACGAAACAGAGATCGAAACGAAAGGCTATCAGGGGCTTTCGTTAAAAACAACTGTTTTTTCACCAAAGGGTGCAGATGAAAAAATGCCGGCTCTGATCTATGTGCATGGCGGGGCATTTGTCTACAAGGCAGCCGCGTATCAGAAAAAACTAGTCTGTATTTATGCGGAAAAGACAGGCTGCAAGGTCTTTTTCCCGCATTATCACCTGGCACCGAAATATCAGTATCCTGCTGCTTTCAGAGACGTGATGTCGTTATACGAATATGTAACAACAAATGCAGAGGAATTGGCTGTTGATAACAGTCGGATCGGAATTGCCGGAGATAGTGCAGGTGCATCGATTGCTGCTCTGATATGCAATCGGTATGCAGAGGAGCATCTTAATGTGCCTTGTCTGCAGATGCTCGTGTATCCTGCTACAGATGCAGAGATGGCTACAGATTCCATGAAACAGTTCTCTGACACGCCGCAATGGAATTCCCGCGCCAATGGGCGTATGTGGCACTATTATTGCGGTGATGACATGGCAAAGAGGATCAGTGCATCTCCGGTACACTGCGAAATGCCTGATCTGATACCGAAAACATATATAGAGACCGCAGAGTTTGACTGTCTGCATGATGAAGGACTTATGTATGCACAGAAACTGATCGATGCCGGTGCTGAAGTAGTGGTCAATGAAACAGCAGGTACTTATCATGGCTATGATACTGTAACCGATGCGAAGATCGTCATGCAGAATGTGGAGAGACGTATCGAGTTTCTTAGGAATGGATTCGACTGTGATTGAAAGGAGATAGCAATGGCCAATAATCCAGATGTTTATTTGCTATATGAATATATGAAGAAAAATGCTTTTACCGTTCGGGTAAAGGTCACACTTTCAGAAGCTGTTGACGAAGATCTGCTGACACAGGCAGCAAGAGAAGCAATAACCAGATTCCCATATTATTCAGTAAGTGTCGGTATCGATGATGGAGAAAACTATGTTTTGAATCCGAATGATAATCCGATCGCTGTTTTGCCGGAGACGGACGAGCGGCTTGTGCTCGGATCCGAGGAAGTGGGAGGACATCTTTTTGCGATTACATGGAAAGAGAATGATATCTGGTTTAACTGGGCTCACTGCATCTGCGGCGGCTTCGGTGCTTTGTATTGGGTAAAGACGACTCTATATCAGTATCTGACTAAGAAATATGGTGATATCGTGCCGCCTGTTGACCTGAAAGCTGTAGGAACACCAGTTGATGAAGCAGAGTATGCGTATCCAGATGCGGATACTCTGCCTCTTGATGATCCGCTGAAACGTTATGAAGACGGTAGCAGCTATGTCGGCATGGAAAAAGATCTGTTTTATTTCATCAATCCTTTTGCGAATGAAGTTTATTATTATCAGGTCGAATTCGACAGCAAAAGATTTATGGAATATGCAAAAGAGATCGACGGCACTCCTAATTCTGTACTTGCTGCGATAATGCTGAAAGCGACGGCGTGCTATTTCAAGCCAATTCCAAATCAGCATATCTCTGCAAAAATCGCTGACGACTACCGCAAAGACATTGACTGCCCGAAATCATACAGGGACTTCGTCAGGTTTATCCATGTGAAATACGACTGGGAGATGGAAAAGGAATCCATAGAGAGACTTAGCCAGCGGGCACGGGGAGCGATCCTTACACAGATGCAGCCTGAGAACAGTTGGGAATGGTACCGTAGACTGGATGAAGCCCGCAGAGGGATCGATGAACAACCGGATCTGAAGTCTAAGAAGAAGTACGCCTCTAAGCATAGTATCTACAAAAGTGATGCCAGAGATACTTATATGATCAGCTATGTGGGAAAGACAGACTGGGGCGGGATGTCGGAGTATATCAAATCCGCTTATGTCATCACGGACGGGAACATGATGCTGGAAGTGATGGCACTGCCTGAAAAAATATGTGTGACCTTCCAGTTACTGTCAAAAGAAAGAGCCCTGCTTGATCTGTTCTGCGATATTCTGGATGAAGAACAGCTGATCTACAGTGTTTCCGATCGCATGGTCCGAAATATGCCGGACATTTTATTGCCTGAACCGGATAGCGGATTTGAATGGTGAGATATCGCAATTCAGGTCGATCTGAGAGAAGCTTTTGAAAGGAGAAATCAGGATGGAAACAACTAATACACTATATCTGGTCACCGGAGGAGCAGGCTTTCTGGGCAGCGTGATTTGCCGTCAGCTCATCGCACAGGGATGCAAAGTGCGGGCGTTTGTCCTGCCGAATGATCCTGCCAGAAAGTATGTTCCTGAAGGAGTGGAGATCTTTGAGGGAGATCTGACAGATATTGAGAGCCTTCGCCCGTTCTTTGAAGTCCCTGAGGACATGGAGGCTGCAGTGCTTCATATTGCCAGCATTGTTACGATCGATCCGGAATACAACCAGAAGGTGATTGACGTCAATGTAGGCGGAACGAAAAACATCATTGATCTTTGTCTCAGTATGCCACGCATCAGAAAACTGGTCTACTGCTCCAGCACCGGTGCTATCCCTGAGCAGCCTGAGGGAACAGCGATCAAAGAGGTCGATTACTTCGATGAAACAAAGGTACCTGGCTGCTATGCCATGAGCAAAGCTCTGGCAACGCAGGAAGTACTTGACGCATGCCATCACAGAGGCCTGAACGCCTGCATCGTTCATCCGAGCGGGATCATGGGACCGGAGGATTACGCGCTTGGAGAACCATCAAAGAACCTGATCAGGATCATCAACGGCGAGCTCCCTGCAGGCATCGACGGAGACTTCAATCTATGCGATGTACGGGATCTTGCCCAGGGCACGATAGCAGCAGTAGAAAAGGGTCGCTGCGGAGAGTGTTACATACTTGCCAATGCACCGGTCACGTTCAAGGAGTTCTGCCGCATGGTCACAGACGAAAGCGGAGGAAAGAAAGTCAAGGTATTCCTACCAATCTTCGCTTCGAACATAATGGGTTCCGTGATGGAAGCACAGGCGAAAAAGACAGGTGAAAAACCGCTTATGAGCAGATTTTCTGTATACAGCCTTGCAAGAAACAATAATTTTGATTCTTCCAAAGCGAAAGAAGAACTTGGATATACTACCAGGCCATATGAGGAGACCATACATGACCAGATCCAGTGGCTGCTCAGTGAGGGAATAATCAAACCTGAATAGAAGGAGGAAAGATAGATGGCAAATGTATGTGTAATAACAGGCGGCGGAAGCGGCATGGGTCTTGAGACCGCCAGAAATATAGATAAAGACGTTATTCTGGTATTGACGGGCAGAACGGCTGCAAAGCTTGAAAATGCGAAATCGATTCTCGAATCTGAAGGACATGAGGTACATGTGACTTCCTGCGATGTTTCAGCCAGAAAGGATGTCCATGAACTGTGCCTTCTGGCAAGCAACCTCGGGACCATCAAAACTGTGATCCATGCTGCCGGACTTTCTCCTGCTATGGCTGATCCGAAAACGATCATAATGGTCAATGCAGTGGGGACCAAGAATGTAAACATGGAGTTCTATAAATACATGAATGACGGCGGCGTGATCGTGGATATTGCTTCCAGTTCAGCCTACGAAGCCCCTGCAGCCCTGGTCAAACATCAGATCTATGAAGAAGCGGAGTATGAAGAAGAGAAATTCATAAAACATATGACTGGCGAGGCCAATCTGATACCGGGCAGTGACTACAACAAGTCAGGCATGGCATATGTGATGAGCAAGAATTTCGTCGTGTGGTATGCGCAGAAATGCGCTCATGAGTATGCAGCAAAAGGTATCCGCGTGGTTTCTGTAAGTCCTGGCCTGATAGAGACAGATATGGGAACACGCGAAGTGGAGCAGGCTGATTTCGCAAAACAGATGATCGAGAGGACCTGTGCTCACAGAATGGGCAAGCCTGAGGAACTGGGGTTTGCGATCGCTTCGATCGCAGACGAGAGAAACGGATATCTCTGCGGTATCGATGTGCTGATCGACGGCGGAGCCTCCACCGGTAAGAAATTCGGTAAATAAAACAGATCATAGAATATAAGACCATATTAGTTTGGAGATAAGAAATGGATCAAACAAGAGATGATAATATCAAGCTGGTCGTAAATGATGAACAGACACTGTATAATGCATTCAGTCCGGAAGATGAATTCAGCGAGCCGGTAAAGTCCTACATCAAATCAAAAATAGCCAGTGCGGATCGTTGCCGGAGCTTTAACATGACTGTTATATCACGGGAGCCTATCGATGAAGAGAGATTCCGCTCGGCAGTGTCGAACTGGACCAGAAATGAGAAAGCATTATTCAGGACACATGAGAAAAAAACGATCCGTACGCTTATCGGAATGCTGATCTTTGGCTCTATAATGCTGGTCCTCACCCTTTCTCTTCAGAAGCAGATCGTTGAACTGAAATATTCATTGATGCCGATAATGGGGACTCTTGCGTTGAATAATGCCGTGGCTATCATAATCAAGGACATGCCGGATATCAGTGTGAAAAAATGGATACTCAATGAAATGGAAAAGCACAACGTGATCACATTTGAGTACGGTAATGAAAAATAGGACACCTTCAGTCCTGAGAACTAAGAAAAAAAAAGAGAGAAAGTCATGAAAAAGATCCTTTTCCTGACGAAAAGCTGGTATAGATCAATAGTTGAGCCCTTTGAAATGATAACGGAGAACTTCGGGAGCCTGGTCGCCTATGAGGTGCTTTTCAGAGTCCTGGCTTTTCTGGTGCTGTTTCCTATTATCGCGTGGGCTGAAAAACTATGGCTGGTTGGCAATAAGACAAATGTCATCGCCTGGTACAATGTCGGATCATTTATCAAGAATCCTGTTTCCTGGATCGTGTTGATTTTTATGATCGCAGTGCTTACCTGGGGAACGATGGCCGAGCAATTCTCATTATATGACGCTATGCATGCGTCAAAATTCGATATAAAGAGGACTGTCAGGCAGATATTCGCCGCCGGGTTCGAGCGTTGCTTTGAGCGTTATAAAGCAGTGAACCTGCTATTTATACCCTATGTATTTCTGATACTCAGATTCGGGACCCTGACAGGGGATATATCCAGTGTGATCTCAGTGATCAAAATACCGGGATTCATACTGGAAGATTTCAGCAAGCGCCCATGGGAAGGAGCCATTTTTGCATGTTTTCAGGTTGCTGCAATCTATCTTTTCCTTCGCTGGATCTACGCGGTCCCTGTCATGATCGAAGAGAATGAATTAAGTATCAAAGCAGCCTGCAGAAAAAGTGCAGCCATGACAAAGGGCAAGTATTTTATAAAGGCTGCCCTTATCGTCATAGAATGGAGTCTTCTTATCGTGTTCTTCTATTATGCGGGAACTGCAGTGATCATCGTTGAATGGTATCTTCTGTCCCTGTGGCTGTTGCGTGGAGCAGTCGATCCGTTCAAAGTGTTTTTTACCACACACTTCGTGCCGGTAAGCCTGATCTTCTATCTCCTTATCTTGTGGATAGCAACTCCGATCATATTTGCTGCGATCCAGTGTGCTTATTATAGGAGAAAAGAGCAACTGGGTGAGGAAGTGCATCAGTACACTGAACCACCGCAGTTCTTCCAGAAATATGCTGTGCTGAAATGGTGGATTATAGCGGTCTGTGCGATCAGTATATTTTTCTCCGCACCGCAGAGATTTGACCAGATCCGTTGGATGCTCAACACTAATTACGGCACAGCAATGATCATGGCACATAGGGGCTATTCCGCAAAGGCTCCGGAAAATACTATGCCGGCATTTCAGAAGTGCATTGACAACAGATTTACTGCAGCAGAACTTGATGTTCAGATGCTTGCGGACGGGACTGTGGTCGTTCTTCATGATGACAATCTCAAGAGGACCGCAGGTGTCGACAAGAATGTCTGGGAAGTAACTTATGACGAAATAAAGGATCTCGACAACGGATCATTCTTTGATGAGTCATTCGCAGGAACTACGATACCGACATTAGACGAAGTAATAAGACTGGCGGGTCGCGGAAAAGACAAACTCTACCTGAACATCGAAATCAAGCGTAACGGACATGATGACGGGATCGTGGAGAAGGTCATTGAGATCATCAGGAAAAACAACTATATGGACTACTGTGATGTGACGTCTCAGGATTACGAAACACTTGAGGAAGTGCGGAAAGTCGATCCTAAGATCCTGACAGCTTACACTTCAGCGATCGGTATAGGGGACATTGATACGCTTGATGCAGCGGATATCATCAGCATACAGGAGACCTTCGCGACATATGAGAATATCGACCGTATACATCGCGCCGGGAAGCGTGTTTTCGTCTGGACCGTCAACGAGGAGCCTACGATGAAAAAGCTTGTCAGTCTCAATGTCGATGCTATACTCACCAATGATCCTGCTCTGTGCAGGGAAGTCATCGATCAGTATGATTCAAATATTATGAATATAGTACAGAGGATACATTCGGCGTTCTCATTTTTATAACAGACGCCGGCTGTCCCCCGCCTCTAAGAAGGCGGGCTCACGCAAATCGTGCAGATCCGATTCCCCGATGTGTTATTTAGACAGAAAACGGCTCAGGCCGTTTTTCGTTTTTTTGATGCATGCAGGTCGATCATAAAGTAAAATGAATAAAGAATATGCAGAAAATGACAACACTTGCTCTGATAATAACTTATGAGAGATTCAGTGCATCTGCTGAGAATGGAGATTTTGGGAAAAATGGAGTCTGCACGGGAACAACTGGAAAAACGCATACTGAAAATTTCTTTTGCGATGAGCTGCATCCTTTCGGCAGTGGAGGTTATCGCGGCGATCGTTCTTCGTTCGCATACCGTCCTGATGGATGCCGTTTTTGATGCCGCGGAACTGATCATGATGGGACCGTTCCTTGTCCTGATTCCGCTGCTCTATCGTCCGGTAAACGAAAGACATCCTTACGGATATGCCCAGGTAGAATCGCTTTTCCTCATAATAAAATACATGACGTTGCTGTCGCTTATCATTGTGATGTTCATAGAGAATCTGCGCGTTATCCTCAGCGGAGGACATCAGGTCAGTTCCGGCGCGATCGCGGTGTTCGAGATCTGCCTGGCTGTCGGGAGTATCATAATGTATTTTTTCATGCTGCACATGAGCAGAAAATACGAATCACCTACCATCCATGCAGAGATATACATGTGGAAAACGGACATTATCGGAAGCTGTGGAGTTGCGGCTGCCTTTCTGGCCAATTTCTTTCTGGGAGATACGGTCCTCAAGCCGATCACTTCTTACATGGATTCCGGCGTGGCTATAATCATGTCACTATTCCTCATCGCTGAGCCGGTAAAGGAGCTTATCAGAGGATTCAGACAGATGATGCTGTTTTCACCCCCGGATGATGTTATGGACAAGGTACGCAATGTGGTCAAAAATGCTCTTGAGGATTACCCGTACAACGCGGCCTTTATCGATGTGATACAGACAGGGCGCAAGACCTGGATAGAAGTATATCTTAAAGGAACCGAAGATACTCACATGATAGATATCGATCATCTGATGGAATTGAAGGGCAGGGTCGCTGCAGACCTGAAGGATGATTTTGACCAGCTGTATGTAGAATTCAAACCGGATCTGCCGGAGTGAATCCCAGCAAAACAATTACGATCAACAAAGGAAGGTATTATGGGCAATACTAATTCGAAGAATCATGGCATCGTGCTTCATATCCCGGAGGGCACTGCATATATTGAAAACAGATACTATTCAGGGAGAGATGATTTTACAGAAGTGATTATTCCGGACAGTGTACAGGATGTTGGAATAGGTGCTTTTGCTGACTGTACAACGCTGGAAACAGTCATTTTGCCTGCAGGAATGTCCAGGATTAGAAAAGAACTGTTTTCGGGATGCACTTCACTCAGGAATGTACAGCTTCCGTCCGGTGTTAGCACAATAGGGGAATGGGCTTTTCGCGGTTGCAGTTCTCTGGAAGCCATAGAGATTTCAGAAAATGTAACAGAGATAGCAGCGGAAGCATTCCTGTCATGCCCGTGTTTAGTTATCATTGCAACCCCGGGATCGTATGCAGAGAGCTTTGCAAAGAAACATGGCATACCTCTTAAGAAAAGAGGAGAAAATTCATAGGTGAATTCAATACATACTGCATTGTGTATTTAAAAAAGACATAATTATTATTGAGATATTCAATAAATATTGATATTATATTAACAAGAAATAGGGGCCATTTTTAATAAAGGGCTGACTCCTTCCGGGAGAGAATCGGTCGAAGTCTGTTTGCTGGTATCTTGTTATGATAATATCACGGCAACCAGACGTTTCGGCGCGGTCGCTGAAGAGGCAACTTCCTTTTATTTTTAGCAGTTTAAGGAACGAATCTTTCAAGCAAAAGGACCGGACAGGATACCTATTTCTGAATCGTAAATAATATAGATGAAACAGAGAGAATGCTATGCGTATTTTGCGCGTAACATTCTCTCTTCTTTTTTCCGGGAGATAAGTAGATGAAATACTTCATCCTGACAAATAATTCACTAGCAGCTGAGGAACTGGGCAAGACGCATGAGATTCGCTTTGTAGAAGGCGGATTGCGCGATGTTTTCGTTGAAGCCAGAGACCTTATCCACCAAGGCGCAGTTCTTCTCAATCACCCGCTTTACGGGAGCGTTAAGCCTAACGAGACACCATTCAGATCCTTATTGCTGCATCGGGCTAAGAGTTCTACAGAGGAAGCATGTGCATCTGTGGATCCGGAGTCGGTAAGACTGATCGGAAACGCTGTAAGCGTATGCGACAAATTTATTGCTAAGAAAGAGACCACAGATCCGCGAATTCTCCAGGACTTTCAGGTCGTAGACCTGAGCCTCCTGAAGAGTGCAATGGAATCAGCAGATCGGTGATCCTCTCTTATATATACAGGTGCAGTTCCGGGCTGCCCCTATGCCCGGAGCAAAGCCTGCATACGTATTTACATTATATCAAATAAAGGAGGCGATCAAAATGAGATTGGAAATCGGAAAAATCAATATTACTGATATCCGGTTTGCGGAAGAATCAAAGATCGAGAGCGGAGTCCTCTACGTAAATCCAGAGGATCTGAAGCCGGTAGTTCTTGAAGACGATAAGATCAAGGACGTATGCTTTGACATCGCCAAGCCAGGTGAGTCTGTAAGGATCACACCTGTCAAGGACGTCATCGAGCCTCGTGTCAAGGTCGAAGGCAAGGGAGGAGTATTCCCTGGCTGGGTTTCCAAGGTAGACACAGTTGGTTCCGGCAAAACTCTCGCACTTAAGGGAATGGCATTGGTAACTGCAGGAAAGATCGTCGGATTCCAGGAGGGCGTCATTGATATGACAGGCCCTGGTGCAGCTTACACACCGTTCTCCAAGACTCTGAATCTGGTCATGGTCTGCGAGCCTGTAGAAGGTCTCAAGCAGCATGACTACGAGGCAGCAGTAAGAAAAGCAGGATTCCGCGTAGCAGCTAAGATTGGCGAACTCGCAAGAGGCATCGAGCCTGATGACACATGTGTCTATGAGACACTGGGCATCAAGGAAGGTATGGAAAAGTATCCTGACCTGCCGAGAGTAGGCTATGTATCAATGCTTCAGACACAGGGACTTCTTCACGACACATATGTATATGGCGTTGACGCAAAGAAGATCATCCCTACAATAATCAGCCCTACAGAGACAATGGACGGCGCTATCGTATCCGGAAACTGCGTATCTGCATGTGATAAGAACCCTACATATATACATCAGAACAATCCTGTTATTGAGGATCTCTTTGCACAGCACGGCAAGACCATCAACTTTGTATGCCAGATCATAACAAATGAGAACGTATATCTTGCTGATAAGGAAAGATCATCCAATATGACAGCAAAGCTCTGCCGTATGCTCGACCTTGACGGGATCATCCTTACTCAGGAAGGATTCGGTAACCCGGATACAGACCTGATCATGAACTGCAAGAAGATCGAGGCAGAAGGCGTCAAGACTGTAATCGTTACAGATGAGTATGCAGGAAGAGACGGAAAGTCCCAGTCCCTGGCAGATGCCGACGTAGCAGCAGACGCTGTGGTAACCGGCGGAAATGCTAACGAAGTTATTATCCTGCCTAAGCTTGATAAAGTAATCGGCACACTCGACTACATCAACAAGATCGCAGGAGCAAGCGACAAGACTCTGAGAGAAGACGGAACACTCGAAGTTGAGCTTCAGGTAATCACTGCTGCGACCAACGAGATGGGCTTCGGAACACTGAGTGCAAGATAGTTCAGGGAAAGGAGGATAAAAAAATGGCTAAGTATAAAGTAGTTCACTACATCAACCAGTTCTTTGCCGGTATCGGCGGAGAAGAGAAGGCCGATATCCCTGCTGAACTTCACAAGGGCGAAGTGATCGGACCTGGTATGGCGTTCAACACAGGATTCGGAGACGAAGCAGAGATCATCGCTACTATCGTATGCGGAGACTCATACTTCAATGAGAATATTGAGGCAGTCAAGGCTGAGATCCTCGGATGGGTCAAGGACCTTGCACCGGATCTGTTCATTGCAGGTCCTGCATTCAACGCAGGACGTTACGGTGTAGCTTGCGGAACGATCGCAGCAGCTGTAGCAGAAGAACTTGGCATCAAGGCTATGACAGGAATGTATGTCGAGAACCCTGGTGCAGATATGTACAAGGATAAGGTATACATCATCGAGACCAAGGACAGTGCTGCAGGCATGAGAGCAGCAGTCAAGAGCATGACAGCATTTGCTCTCAAGTATCTCAAGGGAGAAAAGATCGGCGCATCCTGTGAAGATGGATACATGAATCAGGGCGTTCGTGTCAACTTCTTCGAAAAGGAGAGAGGCTCCAAGAGAGCTGTAGATATGCTCCTTAAGAAACTCGCTGACAAGCCTTTCACAACAGAGTATCCGATGCCTGACTTCGACAGAGTAGAGCCTAACCCTGCAGTCAAGGATATGGCGCATGCTACCATCGCTCTGGTTACATCCGGCGGTATCGTAGTTAAGGGCAATCCTGACCACATCGAGAGCTCAAGTGCTTCGAGATTCGGTGAATACAGCCTTGCAGGCGTGTATGACCTTGACGAGAACACATTCGAGACAGCTCACGGCGGATATGACCCTGTTTATGCAAATGCTGATGCAGACAGAGTACTGCCTGTAGACGTACTGCGTGACCTCGAGAAGGAAGGCGTGATCGGTAAACTTCACGAGAAATATTATGCAACAGTAGGTAACGGTACTTCCGTAGCCAACGCTAAGGGATTCGGTGCTGAGATCGGTAAGCGCCTGGTGGCTGACGGTGTAGACGCAGTTATCCTCACCTCCACGTGAGGAACCTGCACACGTTGCGGCGCAACGATGGTAAAAGAGCTCGAAAGAGCCGGACTCCCTGTAGTCCATGTCTGCACAGTTACTCCTATATCCCTGACAGTAGGCGCTAACAGGATCGTTCCTGCTATCGCTATACCACATCCTCTGGGCAACCCTGCTCTTGATAAGGACGAGGAAAAGGCACTCCGCCGCAAGCTCGTTCTGAAAGCTCTCAAAGCTCTCGAGACAGAGGTCGACGGACAGAAGGTATTTGAAGACTGATACGAGACATTAAATGTATCGGAACCATAAATAACGAAGAAAGGAGAAACTGATGGCAATTCTGAACGGAAAAAAAGTTATCGTCATCGGAGACCGTGATGGTATTCCGGGGCCGGCGATAGCTGAATGTGCCGAGTCAGCAGGAGCCGAGGTCGTATTCAGCTCGACCGAGTGCTTCGTCTGAACGGCTGCCGGAGCCATGGATCTGGAGAAT
>CADAEH010000042.1 GCA_902786855.1 uncultured Eubacteriales bacterium
GCTGTTTTCTTTTTTATGGCAAATCTCGCATTCCATGAGAACATCTGTCTCAAGGTATTCCAGCGGAGCTTTACAGATTAAGCATTCTTCTTTCATCAGTTATCCCTCACAAATTGCGATTTGTCGTTATGTACTGCGACACCATTAGTTTATCACAGATGGTGCCGCCTTGTGACTACCTAGCGTAGTCATCTCTCATGGGAGTAGAGTGTTCCTGAGAGGATCTTGCTCTGAATCTGTCGACAAGAGCCTTGGTCATCTTCATTGCCTGATCTTCGGTAAGAGTGATCCCACGACTCATGCGGTCGTGCGCTTCGTTCCAGTCTCTCACATCGATCTTAGGTTTACCGCCATTCCATGCAACAACGTTGACCTCTTTGGTCCACTTCTCCTCTCTGCCATCGATTACGTCGATAGTACCGATATGCTCCATGATCTCAAAAGTAATATCATTCTTGTCTGCCATATAAACTCCTTTCGTTCGTATGAAATAGTTTGTTTATCTTTCCCAGACTGCGCGCACCGGTCTGAGTTGATCAAGTAATCCTTCACTCTTGAAGCTGTACATATCTCCGGTCTCGCCGCCGATTATTATGTGGTCGAGCATCTTCACACCGAGAAGTTCTGAACAGCTCAGGAGCCTTTTGGTTACATCCTTATCCTCCTGGCTAGGTGTAATACTGCCGCTCGGATGATTATGAACAGCAATGAATGCTGCTGAATTAGAAAGAATACAGCTCTTAAACACTTCCCTCGGACTGACTACCGATGCATCCAGTGTTCCCACGCTGCATATATTCAGATTGATCGGCTGGCCGTTGGTTTTGAGATTCAGCACTGCAAAAACCTCTCTGTCATATGTTGCAAGTTCGTTTGCTATCACTCTCAAAACATCATCCGGCGTCCTGATCTTCTCTGTGCTATAGATAGAAGGTTCCTTTACCATGCGGATATTGACCACTTCTATCTTTTCATCATTAGGTTTCCTGCCCAAGCTCTACCACCTCCAGATTAAGCGAGTAGACTGTTCCTTCGGGAAGACTGTTTATCAGATCCCTCAGTTCATCCAGGTCTTTAACCTCCATAGTTGTATTGTTCCGGATCGTTTCCTGGTCCTCTATCATCTCGATCATGTTTTGCCTCCCTCTTTTCCGGTTTCGAGTCACTGCCATCCATAAGAAAAGCATAGACAGTATGTGCCTTAATTGCTTTCTGAAGCGCCAGTATACCGCCTATCTCATCAGCAAGTCCGTTATCAAAAGCCACCTGCATATCTATGGCGTTTACTTTTTTTTCTGTGTCAAAGCCTTTTTTCCCCAGCTTATCCAGCAGCTTCTGTTTTGCCTTATCCATATGATTCCTCCTTTTTCTTATTCAGTATTTCCTTCATTCAATGCATACTCCGTCATCGAGCAGCTCCTCGCCGTAAGCTGTAAAGGTATACCAGTAGGTATGATCAAACTTATAATCACTGAACTTGGCGACCTTGATGATTCCTTTCTTCACAAGCTTCCTGATAGAGTTTCGAACCATACCCTCAGTTAGGAACGATAAGTGAACAGTCATGGTTTTCTGGGTGCATTTGACCCAGAGATGTCCGTGTCTGTATGTTGTTTCATCGCTTGTGAGCAGCCAGCCTCTTATGAAGTCAACGATCACGGCTTCCCTGAGTCCGCAGACTGCAGCTATATCCGTATTGAATTTTCTCTCGTTATAGTTCATTTCTGTTTCCTCCCCTGTTTCTGCAAAGCAACGGAGGCGGTCGCTGTTAGCTTCCGCCTCCGTTTCAGTAACTGTTCGCCTTCAGATCAGACGAACATCTCTGCGTCTTCCTTATCTTGTCTGCGCTTCTTTATATACTCTTTGATCACGAGTGCAAGCATGCTGCCGAATGCAGCTGTAAAGAGTCCTCCATACAGCCAGAGCATTGTGTTATCGCCTGTCTTAGGCGGTGGGCTCACCTCCGGACCATCCTTGACCAGAACAGTCTGCCCCTTGTCCTTAAGATCCTTATGCTCCGCCACCTGAGTCAGAGTTGTCTTCGAAAGGTCTCCTTTTCCATCGTAGTCGTTGATCCTGTAGGCAGTCTCGAATGCTACGAGTTCCTTGCCTTTGAGGTTCCTGGTATCGATCACGAAGGGGACCTCGACCTTGCCATTTGGCTTCTTAGGCTGGAACGGCTCGCTCCAGACAGTTACCTCGTGACCATGTTCAACCAACGGATCTCCGGTATCCTTGACCATAAGTGTTCCCTCGATCATATACCATTTCGATGGATCGAGAGCCTTGTACTCGACCACGTCAGTCAGAGTTGTCTCCTTGCAAGGATCGACTTCCTTAGCCTTCTTGCTGCCTGTGAGCGTGGTTCCGATCTCAGGTGTCTGGACAGGCGTCTGGGCTACGTCATCTTTAGGCTCGAGTGTTCCCGGTTCATCAGGCTTATCCGGATTCGGATATGTCACGTTCTCACACTCAGCCGTGTTCCAATAACCGTCCTTATCGTCGGTCTTGTTCTTCTGATATACCTTGTTAGTGTCATGTCCCTTGTCATCCAGAGAATCAGAATCCTTTGCCTTGGCTGCAAGGTATTCCTTAGCAACATCGCTTACAACTGCAGTGTAAGTGACCACTGCCTTCTCACCAGGCTCAAGAGTGATGTTCGCAATGAACTCATCCTTGCCCTTGTTGTTCCATGTTCCTTTTCCGTCAAACTTCACATCTTTCAGCTTTGGAACAGTGAAGAACTCAGGGTTCTGAGTGAACTGATCGGATACATCCATCGTGAGAACGACGTTTCCGGTGTTCTCTACATGGACTTCGTATTCAACTTCATCCTGCGCGAAGAAACCATACTTATCTCCCTTGGAAGGAGCCTTTGTGGTACGGATCTTGTACATCTCATAGGCAGGCTTCATAGGCTCCCATGTTACGGTCTGGCCTTCGTCATCGATTTCCTCGTGCTTTGCAGCAACATGACCCTCAGTATCATAGACCTTTTCGAATACGACCGTGTCCTTGCCGTAAAGGCTTGTAGCATCGAATGTGAATGTCACTTTGACCTTGCCGTTAGACATGAATGTCTTGAATTCCTGTTCAGCGGTGATCGGATTACCGTTTATGTCAAGGACCGGTTCTTTAGTAGCCTTGTCCATCAGGACACCCTTGGCTGTGTAGGTCTCACCCTTCTTGAGGTTCTTATACTCGATAACGTCAACAAGTGTGATCTCCTTCTGCGGACGGATATCCTTGTTCTTGCCGTTGACAGTTGCAGTTGTTCCGATCTCAGGGACATCATCAGTAATGGTCTCAAGATCAACGAATCCGTTCTGGGATTTCTGATCTACCGTAAAATAGAACTTCTGGAGGATATATCCATCGTTGTGCTCGCATGGCATCTCTTCAAGGATATATGAGTCGTAAGGAAGAGCTCCGAACTTGCTGTTCATCTCAGCCTTGTCTCCGAACTCGCCTGTACCGAACCATACTCCGTGGAGGATGTCCTGTGATCTCTTCTCGAGGTCAGCAGTTTTGATATCCTTAGCTTCAAGCAGGTCATCAAACGGATTCGGCTTCCTTGCTGTGTCAGCATCCTCATCCTCATCGATGTCGCCTGCTGCTCTTCTGTCCTTAGTGGAGAAGAAACCGTTCTTATCCGTTACAACTACGTGAGTCTCACCATTAGTTACGCTGATGATCTTGAATGGAACGAAGCTGAATCTCTCAGATGTGGAATCAGCGATTTTTGTTCCCTGTACATCTGATCTGTAGACATAGTCGTCGAATGTGAGAGCCATTTCGTTTTGGTTATCGTCAAAAGATACCATCACTCCGTCTTCTCTGATAGTAAACATGTGCTCCGTCTTGTCTGTGCGCTGGTAAGATTCATTAGTCTTAGATTCACGAATGGTATAGGTACCATATGGCAGATCATCTGGAAGAGTCTCCGCTGTGTACGCTTTTTTCTCTTCGTTCCAGTGGACTGTGAT
This sequence comes from uncultured Eubacteriales bacterium, assembly GCA_902786855.1. Classification (GTDB taxonomy): domain Bacteria; phylum Bacillota; class Clostridia; order Peptostreptococcales; family Anaerovoracaceae; genus Crickella. The sequence continues at coordinate 3,987 of CADAEH010000042.1, forward strand.
CTTACCTACATCCTTACCGGTAGGAATTCTCTTGATTGCTTCACTCTCAAAGAGGTCCTTCTTCGATTCCAGCTTTTTCCAGTCAACAAGGTCGGTCTTGTTATCCAGGTTCTTTCTGACAACTACATCCCTGCCGGATACGTTCTTGATTGTCATCACGATGCCATCGAGATGTGCACCACCAAGTGCCTCAGACTTTACGAGTTCCTTATCTCTTTTGATGATCTGAACTCCGCCTCTTTCGACTGCCTCTCTTACCTTATCCTCAGTCAGGTCTACGATCACGCCATCCTCACGGATAGTGAATGCTCTTGACCACTCAGTATTTAGAAGATATCCCTGTGAAGGCTTTGTCTCCTTAACGAGATAGGATCCATAAGGAAGATCATGATCACCTGAAGTCGCGATGCCATCTGCATTCGTAGTCATAACGAGTGCAGCGTCGCCCTTGCCGATTTCCTTGCCCTTGACCATCACAGTTTCTGCGGACTGGTTGTAGATGGTAAATTCAGCTCCCTTGAGCGTTGCATCACCCTGGGCGTAAGCATCGTCAAGGTCATTGTCGATTTTCGCGAGCTTGACACCGCCTCTGATGATGGTGTCATCACCTTTGATCTTTTCGTTATATGTCTTTACATGAAGGTTATCCGTACCATCTTCAGTGATCGTGACTTCAAGGATCTCATCATTGACAAGATATCCTTCAGGTGCTTTGACCTCCTGGATCAGATACGTGCCGAGAGGATAACAGACCTTGCCATCCTTGTCCTTATACAGGGTATCATTGGTGAAACCATCAGCAAAGGTCGGATTCGAACCGTTTATCCTGCCATGCTCGTCTGTGACGAAGTGCCATGTCCTGAGAGCTCCGTCAGCTGCCTTTGCTCCTCTCAGCATGACTTCCTGTGACTTCAGAGTGGCATCTCCCTCACCATGATCATGCGGATATCCGACAGGATTCTTAGTGAGAAGCAGTTCCACCAGATCAGTTATAGGTTCATCCTTGGCTGTAAAGGTCGTTGTTTCCTCAGATACGATCTTCACAGTGTATGTCTCGGGATCCTTAGCATACCCCGGAGGAGCATATGTCTCCTTGACTGTATATGTGCCTTCCATCAGATCGATGGTGTTGCTCTCTCCATTGGCATTCAGTGTCAGGGTGCCTGCTGCAGAACCGTTCTTGTCATAAGCGGTATACTGTGCTCCTTCAAGTGAATAGCAGTTATTGCCATCAGTAATGGATGTGCGGTTTGAGACCTTCTTCATGTTGAGGTGTCCGGGAGCCTCCAGATATCCGACTACCATGTCCTGCACTCCGTCCATATAGCATATAAAAATCTTGAAGCTTTCAGGAACTGCCTCATCGAAATCTGCGTTTGTGTCGTAGAGTGCATTGGCGAGAGCCTTCGCTCTTGTCCAGACATCTCCGCATGCTGAAGCGTGAGTGCCGCCCCAGGTCGCCATGTCGTTAGGTCTTCCGGCATATACATATGCAAGAGCCAGATGAGCTACACCATAATCCTTTGCCTCATCACCGTAATAGAACTGCTTTATTCCCTCGATGTTCTTCTTGAAGCCCGGATACGACGGGGAGTAGTACACGATATTCCTGAGTGCGTTCCACTTACCTGTGTCGGTTGCATCCGTGACCACCTTATCTACCTGCACGGTCCTGGTCTGATCTCCTGACCATACAGGGGAGTTTTTATTCGGCTGCACGCAGATGGAAAAGCGGCTTCCGAGATCATCTCCGAGGTCGCACTTGGCTGCGTTGCTGTAGCCTCCTTCACCAGGGCCATAGTGCAGTTCCTTGTACCAGTGGACCGTGTATTTGCTGCCCACTTTGCCGTTAAATGCCGAAACTTCCTGCGTCACCAGCGGCATCGCTGATCCGAGTACCATGACCAGGGCAAGTGTCATGGTCAGCAGGCGCTTGAACGCGCCGATAATCTTGTTGTCTGTCATTGCATCTTTCTCCTTTCGCTGAGTTAGATCATCATGAATGCGAGGATGATCACCGGCAGGCTGATAAGGATCATGACTCCTGTCAGGATCCAGGACAGTCTGTTGGCTGCCTTCTCACTGAGATACAGCTGCATGCCGGCATCGTCCGTGCAGATGATCACGTCGTCGTTTGCTTTGTTGTCTTTTTCTTTCGTCATATGGTTTCCTTTCCGGGCACACAAAAAGGCGCCCGGTCATTCATGATCCGGGCGCCCCGTATATATGCTCTTAGTATTAATTATTATTATCTTCTCTTCGGACAGTAACTGGTAGTTGTATAGGTGGGGTTACAGGGGAGGATTTGCGCAAATTAGCGCTCACTGCAAACCCCATCAGAAAAACTGCTATTATCTTGCATCATCTCTTTCCCGCTGTCTCTGTCTATGCCTGCCATAGAACTCCATGGCCGCTGCAACATAATCCTCCCTCTTGGATACAGGCAAATCAGGTGGAAATAGTTTGTTGAATCTGTCTCCTCTGAGCACTATTCTTTCTTTTTGGTTCGGTTTTTCCTCCACCATGATAACCTCAATGGATTCCGGCGTTAGTTTTCCGGTTTCGCTCATCTGTCTCATTCGCTTCGCCTGAGCGTGTGAAGGTGTACATTGTTCCATTTCTATACATTCCCATATGTGACCTTGAGCAAGCTTCGGAATATATGACAGCTCTACCGCAGGTCTCATTGCTATCTGGCCCTCATCGACCATATCCAGCAGTTCCGGAATGAGTTCGGTGAGGCGGATATACTTTCTTACTTGCTCATGGCTTTCTCCTACTTGCTCACCCAGAAGTTCCCGACTGGTTTTTCCATCATAATCCTGCAACACTGTTGCCGAATTTCTCTTGGGTCTGCCTGGCAATCGTTTCATCGCATCAAGCCTCATCTTGTACGCAAAGGCTTTCTCGCTCGGAAGAATCTTGGTGCGCTGAAAGTTGCTCTCGACCATGAATATCGTGGCTTCATCACGGTTCATGTCCACTACTTCACATCTAAGTGTATCAAGGCCTGCTAATTGACAGGCTCTGTATCTCCTGTGTCCGGAGAGCATCTCATATCTGCCATCTTCTTTCTTTCGCACCGTAGCAGGCGTGAGCACTCCATTCGTTCTGATGGATTCTGACAGATTCATCATGTCTTCATCATCCTGCACTCTGAATGGATGATCAGGGAACGGATCGATCTCTTCGAGAGGTATTTCATATATCCTCTTGAGCTTCGCATCGTCTCTTTCTTCCTGTGATGAGAACAGCTCATCGAGCGATGGCAGCCTCATCTCTATGCTTTTCTCGTTCGGCAAGCCTCATCACCTCCTTTGTGAGTGCCTCATATGCCTTTGCAGGTTTGGAGTCACGATCATATTCATAAATGCTTTGTCCGGCTTTGGATGCCTCAGCAGCTTTGACAGCAACCGGTATCTGAGCATCGAAGATCCTGATCAGCATCCCGTACTTCATTCTGATGGTATCAATGACCTCTTTTGCAAGATTAGTTCTGTTATCCACCAGTGTCATGACTATACCGCCTATTTTCAGTTTATCGTTGGTATGATTCCTTACCATGTCGATGCTCCTCATTAGCTGTGTCATACCCTTAGCGGGCAAATAATGGGCTTGTACGGGGATTATTACACTGTCGGCGGCAGTCAGGGCATTTATAGTGATCATGCCCAGAGAAGGCATGCAATCGATCAAGATATAGTCGTAGTCACTTTTAACTGATTTCAGCAGATTATCCAGAACTTTCTCTCTGCTCATTGCATTGACTAGCCTCGTTTCCATGGATGAAAGGTCCAGATTGGAAGGGATGATGTCAAAGCCCTCGTTATGGTGGATAACAGCATCCTTCACAACGGGTTTATAGTTCTCAGTTGCAAGATACATAAGCCTGCCAAGCGAGTTTTCCTGTTTATCCCCCTCGATCCCTGCAGAAGTCGTCAGGTCGCTCTGAGGATCTGCATCGACAAGCAGAACTCTCTTTCCCTGCCTTACCAGACCTGCCCCGAGATTTAGGGTGGTAGTCGTCTTACCGACACCTCCCTTCTGATTACATATCGCTATCGTCTGTGCCATCCAACCACCTCCTAGTCTGATCTACGCTCATCTTCATAATGGAAATCATCTAACATGTTCTCGATGGAGAACCATTCGAAGATATCCGTGTCGAAAAGAATATCGAAGAAGACAAAATAGGTATCTTCATCATATTTGGAGCAGAGCTCAAGCATATCCAAATCTTCAGCAATATCCACCATTCCTCTCGCGAGAAACATTGCCTGAAGCATAGGCACTACTGATTCCGGATCGGCATCTTCAATCCTCCTGACTATCTGCTTTAGTGTCGACATTTCCATACCGTCTGCCATATCCTCAAATCTTGCTGCTGTCTTATGAGCAATGTGTATGGCGATATCGCAGCAGAGCATCTCTGCATCTGTAAGCCCAGGGACTTTTTTCTCTTCTTTGCATCCTGTATCCTTTTCCACTTCGTAAAACTCCTTATTTTTGATATCCGCTCTCCTCCTGAATTCATCCGGATCGATTACTATAGTGTCGCCTTTCAAAAGACTTACAATCGTTCCTGCCATATTCAGTTTTTCTTTATCCTTTGCGTTCATAAATAATTCCTTTCTCCGGTTATCTCGGCTGCATAATAAAAGCCCCGCACCAAATTGTGCAGAGCCATGTATTGAACAGCGAGCTGAAGAAAGGATCATTACTCTACGAACTTTATAAGAAGATCATCTACAGCATCGGTGTATCTTCCCTCAGATATAAGCTGGTTCTTGAGTTCGACCAGAGCCATTACGATTATCCGGATCTCATCGTAAGTGAATTTGAATTTCGGCTTAAACATCGTGATCACTCCTTCCTTTAACTTGTTTATGCTTTTCATAATTGTTTTTCAGTATGATTATAGATACTGTATAGATCAGACGACAAATGTACGATTTTGTGGGTTCGATTCCCTGCATCCCAAAGGGAATCAAAGCCGTCTTCAAATCATTGAAAATCCAACATTTTATTCTCTTCGGATAGAACTTCGATTCCGTACAACCGCACGGGACATCCCACCATTTTTACCCCAACACCTTGGACTTGAGTGGACTTTTTTGGACTTGAGTGGACTTGAGCCACAAGCTTCAAATGCAGTGTTTTCAACGAATTTAAGCAATATAAAGGACTCCGGGATTTATCTCCGGAGCCCGATTTATGGAGCGGGTGAAGGGAATCGAACCCTCGACGTAAGCTTGGGAAGCTCAAGTTTTGCCATTAAACTACACCCGCGCGTTTATGATCTTTCAGATGTCCGGCATACCGCCGGTCATCTGAAAGTATAACACAAATGTGGTTCAAGTTCTAACTATTTGATCATTTTATCTTATTGTCCAGCTTGCTGCTGCTGTGAATGTGCTCACGCGGATAAATTCATCTGCTGTTTCCGGGCAGTATGCCAGACACATGACCACTGAAGTGCTGTCTTCTCCATAATTCCATGACACAGCAGGCAATATGTTTGATTTCATCCTGTCAGCGGCAATCAGGCCTTCACGGAAACTTTCTGTAAACCTGATATCACCATTCAGATCTATCAGAACTGCTATCTTTTTGTCCGGATCTGTATCATTGAGGACTCTGCACGCTTCGGTTATGATACGTTCCTGTTCAACCTCTGATGAATCGGCATATGCTTTCATGTCGAGTATGATGAGCAGGTGCTCCTGGTTGCGGAGCAGCTTGCTGGCTCTGTATCTGAAGTCATCTGATGTGAACTTCCCGTTCTCATCAGTCCAGGTGAAACATTCAACTGATCTGACCATGTCTTCGGCGATAACATCATATACGCGATCGTGGAGGTCTGATGTAAGGATCCTGTCACACGGGCATGAATAATTGGAGACCATAAGTCTGACAGATTCTGTTCTGCCCGGAGTATACAGCATTCCGGTAAAACTTTTTGGCTCATATGAGCCGTACAGGTACTCTGTTGCCTCTGCAGCACTTTTTTTATCCGGCTGAAACTTTCCATCACTTATATTAGTCATATTTTCAGGAATTGCTCTGCCGTTATATGCAGCCAGTGTTTTATTCACTTTGTCTGCTTCCTCCTTCTGCTTGCGTCCGATAACTACTCTTTTGATCTTCTCTCCGAGACCGCTGAACTTCGCCTCATACTCTGTCTCAATGTTGAAAAGAGCTCTCTTCTCAGGATCCTCTATGGACATGACTTCTGCATGCAGGTCTCTTGTGATGTCGAGGACTTTCAGATCAGCTGCCATTATTTCCAGCAGAGACCATTCAAAAAAGTCTGTATTGTCGGTCTTGAATGTGACTGTACCATCTTCAGGCAGCACTCTGAAATACGAAAGCAGCCTTTTCCTGTATGTAAGACGCCGCCTGTACCAATAGTTCTTAGGCAATGGATCGCTGAAATTGAGATATATACCCTGCGCTTCGGAGTATGCGAACCACTCTGACAGATCATCAGCGAATTCCGGTGTGAAAACTACGTTGTCCAGCCCTGCCTGACGGACTTTTTCCATAGCTCTGAGCATTACACTCATGTTGCCTTCTATCGCAACGAAAAAATGATCCGGCTCTCTTGCGGCAAGCTCGCTTATGAACTTCCCCTTGCCGCAGCCGATTTCTACATACACAGGACGTTCCTTTGACAACTCATCCCATCTGCCCTTCATGGCAGCGGGATCCCTGATCAGAATGTCTTCGTACTCTTCGTATTTGATATCGAGATTTTTGACTTTTCTCTGTCTCATTTATACAATACCGGAATATATCTTGAAGCGATTATCACCGCAAGAAACAGCACCATCAGTACAGCCGCAACTGCGTCTCCTTTGGCAAAGTGTATCTCGTTCATCCTTGTCCTTCCGCTGCCGCCATGATAGCATCTGGCCTCCATTGCAAGCGCCAGATCCTGCGCGATCCTGAACGAGCTTATGAAAAGCGGTATCAGGATAGGGATCAGGCTTTTAGCCCTCTGGAACAGATTGCCTGACTCGAAATCAGCTCCCCTTGCTTCCTGTGCCTTGATGATCTTATCGGTCTCTTCCATAAGAGTAGGAATAAATCTCAGCGCGATCGTCATCATCAGTGCTATCTCATGACTCGGAAGCCCTATAAGGCTGAATGGCTTGAACAGTTTTTCCAGTCCGTCGGTCAGTTCTATCGGCTTTGTCGTCAGCGTCATCATGGATGATCCTATGATCAGCAATACCAGTCTCACAGCCATGAAGAATGCCCGTGAAACACCTTCATACGTTATCGTCAGGAATCTCCAGTGCCAGAGCACGCGGCCATCCACCATGAACAGGTTGATTATGAATGTAAAAGCTATGATGATAAAGACCGCAGTCAATCCCCTGAATATGAATTTTACCGGTACTCTGGAGACAGCGATCACAGCAAAGAGTGCGGCTGCAGCAATGAGGAAACCCCAGAAATTGTTCACGACAAACAGCTCTATAATATAGAGGATAGTCGCGATTATTTTGGTCCTTGCATCGAGCCTGTGTATCGGGGATTCTCCCGGATAATACTGACCCAGAGTGATGTCTCTTATCATCTAATTATCTCTTTTCGGAATGTTGATTACCTTCTTTATATCTGTTGCCGCTTCATCTGCCGTGAGTGCGTTGCTCTCTATCTCAGGCAAAGCCGCAGTTATCTTAGTCATTATCTCTCGTACAGGAGGCACTCCGAGTCCCATTGCAGAAAGCTCCTTCTCATGTGAAAATACTTCCTGAGGTGTACCCTCCATAGCTATCTTTCCGCCGTCCATGACAATAATGCGGTCTGACAGAGCTGCTACGTCTGCCATGTTGTGTGAGACGAAAATGATGATTATGCCCATCTTCTCCCGGATCAGTTCTATCATGGAGAGGATCTCCCTGTGCGCGGACGGATCAAGACCTGCAGTCGGCTCGTCAAGAATAAGAACAGATGGTTCCATAGCTATGACGCCTGCTATAGCGACTCTTCGCTTCTGTCCGCCACTGAGCTCAAACGGCGAAGAATCACCTATTTCATCATAGTTAAGACCGACAAGCGCCAGAGAGGCTTTTACTCTGGTTTCTATCTTTTCCTCACTGAGTCCGGTATTGCGCGGTCCAAAAGCTACATCCTTTGCTACAGTCTCTTCGAACAGCTGATACTCCGGATACTGGAAGACAAGGCCGACCTTGCGTCTTATCTCTACAAGCTTTACGCTTCCGTCTGTAATACACTGCCCATCAACATAGACATCGCCGGAAGCCGGTTTCAGCAGGCCATTCAGATGCTGAAGTAACGTGGACTTTCCCGATCCTGTATGCCCAATGATGCCGATCGTCTCTCCGTCATGCACTTCAAAGGAAACGCCGTCAAGCGCAACTGTCTCACCCGGCAAACCGGGACTATATACATATCTGAGGTCCTTTACTTCTATCGACATAATTTCCTGAGTTCCGCTATCATATCATCAACGGTCATTATGCTGTCAGGCAGACCGAGTTTTTCTCTCAGCTCAACTACGGGCGGCAGTTCAAGACCCGCTCTGTTTATCATATCCATATCTGCAAACAGTTCGCGCGGTGTACTGTCAGACAGCACATGCCCCGCATTCATCACGATTATGCGGTCCGCCTGAGCTGCTTCGCTCATAAAATGCGTGATAAGTATCGTTGTTATACCTTCGGAATTGAGCTCCCTGATTATATCCATGACGCTGGCCCGTCCCCGAGGATCGAGCATCGCGGTCGGCTCGTCAAATACTATGCACTCAGGTCTCATAGCGACAGCTCCTGCTATGGCTATTCTCTGTTTCTGACCCCCGGACAGCATATGTGCGCCTTTGAGCCTGTGCTCATACATTCCGACCTGCTTAAGAGCACTGTCTACTCGCTTTCTTATCTCTGCAGGTGGAACGCCAAGGTTTTCAGGACCAAACGCAACATCATCTTCAACTATAGAAGATACTATCTGGTTGTCCGGATTCTGGAAAACCATTCCTACTCTGCTTCTGATATCCCACAACTTGCTTTCATCTTTTGTGTTCATACCATCGACGATTACATCGCCGGAAGACGGCAGCAGCAGACCGTTCAGGCATTTTGCAAGAGTAGACTTGCCGGAGCCATTCATGCCTATCACGGAGACGAACGAACCCTTCTCCACGCTAAAAGAGATACCGTCAATAGCTCTCTTTCCCTTGACTTCAGTACCATCCTCAGCGATGCGTGTGAATTCAACTGTCAGGTCTTTGACCTCAATAAACTGCATTTTCATCTCCTCAGCACTAAATCCGCTGTATCCCGGCAGCAGTATCAGTCCGTGCACAGCTAAATTTAATTATACTTCAGTTCTCGGACGTAACGCAAGAAATACCGACAATAGAAAAAGCCGGTCGCCCGGCTTATCCGCAAAATGCTGAATATCTAAGACGAGAAGGTCCCCTAAAACTTGTGCGAATCAGATACTCTATATGTTAACCCTTTTGCTTCGATATGTATTTTACACACGGGGAAGTCTTTGGTCAACATTGTTTAGGAAAAAGCACAAAAAAAATACAAAATATTTGTTTCATCGTTAAAACACATGTAATAAAAAACCGGGCGATAACCGCCCGGCAAAGTTTAGTTCCAGTTCAGACCAATTCCAAGGCGTACAGCCTTGTCATATATCCTGACCGCAGTCATCAGATCGAGAGCCCCGATACCGACGTTTTCAAACACTATGATCTCGTCTTCAGACTCCCTGCCCGGGATCTTGCCAAGTAAATAATCGCCGATATCCCCGGTAAACTGATCTTTTGACAAAGTTCCCTCATCAAGAGGCCTTAATATGTCACCCGATTCAGAAAGGACTGCATCCACAGAATCAAAGTAGATCTTTCCGCACTTTGAAAATACGCCGGGATCGAGTTCCTGCATGTCATATGTATATGCGCCTACTGCACTAATGGTACATCCGGGTCTGAAATACTCAGCGCTGCATACAGGTGTACCGGATACAGTTACAAGAGTAATGAGGTCTGCGCCGTCTACCGTTTCATTGGTATCTGCGCACGCGATTATATCTGCGCCGTAAGATCCAAGTTCTGCTCTTGCCTGTGAAACAAATGTCTTCGTCTTCTCATAATTTCTTGCAGCGACCCTGACCTCTTTCAGCTGCCTGCCGCAAAGCATGGCTTCAAGCTGGCACATTGCCTGGCTGCCTGTACCTATCAGGGCTCCTATCTCTGCATCCTTTCTTCCGAACAGGTCAAACGCAGCACCGCTTGCTGCAGCAGTCCTGAGTGCTGTGACATATGTGCCGTCCATAAGGGCTTTTACCTCGCCGGTCTCCCCATCTATGAGAAGCACCTGACCTATGGAAGACGGCAGCCCTTTTTTCGGGTTGCCGGGCATGATATTTACGATTTTGAGACCTGCTGCGCACATCTCTTCGCTGTATGCAGGCATAAACAGAAAATTACCATTACTGCCGTTAATGACTGCTCTGAGAGGGACATCGAATTTTCCCTCGCTGAACATCCTGTAGCATTCTTTGTCTGCAGCGATAGCATCGCACATGGTGAATACTGACTTAATATCCTCTTTGTTCAATAACAGCATCTCAGTCCCTCCGGATCTCTTGCTAATGGATAATTACTACAGCAAAGCCTCGAGCTCGGATTTCTGCATGAGACCGGCCTGCTTGAATGTGATCTCACCATTTTTGACCACCATGATGGTCGGGATGCTTGCAATTCCAAGGCTCATTGCTACTACCGGGGCATCATCGACATTCAGCTTGCAGAACTTGACATCAGTTTTCTCTTCGCTCAGCATATCCACGATCGGTCCCTGCATCTTGCATGGGCCGCACCAGTCTGCATAGAAATCTACCAGAACAGTACCGTCAGCTTTCATTACTTCCTGCTCATATGTATCCTGTGTTATTACCTTTACCATTTTATGATCCTCCTTCTTTTGAAATCTTTATTAACAAATTACTTGTTTTCTGCCATCTGTCTGCGGAGCCAGCCCGTCCATGCATCAAAGCCCTCACCTGTTTTGGAAGAGATAAAGAAGATCTCTGCATTCGGATTGAGATCATGAACTCTCTTTATAAAGGCCTCGTCATCAAACTTAAAGAATTTCCGTGTATCGATCTTATTGACCAGTACAGCCTGACAGACTGTGAACATAAGCGGGTACTTGAGAGGCTTATCGTCACCTTCAGGGATCGACAGTATCTCTACATTGACTGTTGCTCCGGTGTCCTGTTCAGCAGTGCACACAAGATTGCCCACATTTTCCATAAAAAGCAAGTCAAGATCTGCTGTTTCGAATTCTTCGAGCGCAGCCTTGGTCATAGCTGCATCCATGCAGCACTCTCCGCCGGTGTGTATCTGTATAGAGCGCACTCCTGCAGCTGCCATTTTCTCAGCATCCACAGATGCGTCGATGTCCGCTTCCATGACTCCGATCTTATACTCATCGCCCAGTTCTGCGATCGTTCTCAGCAGCGTTGTAGTTTTGCCGGAACCCGGAGAAGCCATCATATTTACCATGAATACTCCGTTGGCTTTATTAGTCGCTCTGACCTCTGCTGCAATGCGGTCATTCATCTCGAAGACGCCCATGTTGACGTCGATAACTCTTATCTTCTTATCAGCCATTATGCGCCTCCATTCCTACTTCCCAAGCCACTCACGTGCAGCAGACCTTACCCACTCTGCAGCAGCGTCGAATCCTTCGCCTGTTTCTGCTGAAACAGGGAAGATATCTGCCTTCGCGTTACGCATCCTGACGTACTCAGTGAATCTGCTCATGTCAAAATCAAAAACTTCCATTGCATCGATTTTATTGACCAGGACCACGTCAGCCTTCTCGAACATCAGAGGATACTTGAGAGGCTTATCATCGCCTTCCGGGACAGAAAGGATCACCAGATCCTTGACGGCTCCGGTATCGAATTCAGCCGGGCACACAAGATTGCCTACGTTCTCAAGGATCACCAGATCAAGGTCTGCTGAGCCTATCTCTCTGAGAGACTGTCTGCTCATATCTGCATCAAGATGACACATCCCTCCCGTATGGATCTGTACAGATGCAACTCCGGCTTCAAGCATGGTTCTTGTATCACAGTCACCGTCAATATCTGCCTCAAGCACACCAATGCGAAACTCGTCTCTGAGTCTTGCTATCAGCTGGAGCATGCTTGAAGTCTTACCTGAACCAGGGGAAGACATCACATTGATATAAAATGTCTTCTGATCTTTCAGTTCACTGCGCAGCTTATCAGCATCCGCGTCATTGTCCTCAAGAATGCTCTCTTTGACCTTGATTATCCTAAGTTTGCTTTCATCCATATTATAGTTTCTCCTTATGGAAATACAGTTTAGTCAACTATGTAATTATACACATTTTTGGACGCATATTAAAGACACAGAATATGTCATATGTTCACATTATCCAGGTGACACCTTTTGCCAAAACAAAAGAGCGCCGCATCTCTGCAGCGCCCCTTATAGTTGACTTGAAATTATTCAATAATTTCTGTAACAACGCCGGATCCTACTGTTCTGCCGC
>CADAEH010000043.1 GCA_902786855.1 uncultured Eubacteriales bacterium
AAAATCCATGCTGAGAAACCTGGTAACCGATCTTTTCAGAGAGGGTAGAATCACAACTACCGATATGAGAGCTAAGGAAGCAGGCCGTCAGGCTGAGAAGCTGATCACTATTGCAAAAAAGGGTGACCTTCACGCAAGAAGACAGGTACTCGAGTACGTATTCGATGAGGACGTTGTAACTAAGCTCTTCGACGAGATCGCACCTAAGTATCAGGACAGAAACGGCGGATATACAAGAACTCTCAAGCTCGGACCTAGACAGGGAGACAATGCTGAGGTCGTATATCTGGAGCTCGTATAATTGGATCAACACAAAACCCGCCCAGGAGGCGGGTTTTTTTCATGCGATCAAAACAGGTCACAGACAGGCGGCCCGGGAATCAGTCCTCATCGCAGGAAAGCTTATCTTAAGTATTTCGCGCATCCTGGGACACTTGCGAAACTCGCTTCGCTCAGACAGTCGCAAGTGTCAGCCAGGCTGTTTGCTCAATACTTAAGGAGCTTTCAGCTGCTCTTGCGGGATTGCTCCCCGGACCGCCTGTCTGCTACCTGCTTTTTTGCATTGACATAAATCTTGGATGGTGATATAAATATGATATCAAAATGATATCAACATTGAGCAAGAATCCCTTTCCGGGAAGAAGTAAAGCCTTGCTCTGTACTATAGTTTTTCAACAGGAGGTCTATCACAATGAATGAAAACTATCATATCGAACAGAAGATACTCAATCCGCCGAACGGAGTAGCGATGCTGTTCCTTTTCATCATCCTCAGCATTTTCTCGGTACTGGGATTCGTTATCGGAGCGGCACTCGGCAGTTTTATAATGATCCTCATCTGCGTATTGCTCTGGATCGTGCTGCCGTTTTGCTTTGCAGGCCTCAGAAGTGTCAGACCTAATGAAGCACTGGTACTGACTCTCTTCGGTAAATACTATGGCACTATCAATAAGCCGGGATACTTTTTCGTCAATCCTTTCTCCCGTTACAACAATCCTGCATATGAGGCACAGGCTGCGGCTGATGCGGCAGAAACATCTGAAAATATCAAGAGTGCTTTCTTTACCGGTAAGGCATCAGGAACCAAGACGAGCAAGAACAGAGCGAAAAAGACCATTTCCCTCAAGAGATCGACTCTTGACAATGGTACCCAGAAGGTCAACGATGCACTCGGCAATCCGGTCATCATCGGAGCTGTCGTGCTCTGGCATGTAGAGGATCCGACAAAAGCAGTATTTAACGTTGAGAATTACACTGAGTTCCTGTCCATCCAGACTGATACGACAATCAGGAACACTGCAAGACTTTATCCATACGATGTGTTCGATGACGGGCTTGACGAAGACGGTGACGGCAAAGCTGAGCAGACACTGAGAGGCAGTGCTCAGGAAATCGCAGAGAAAATGAAGGACGAACTCGCTGAGAAGGTTGCTTTTGCCGGCCTTGTGATCGAGGAAGTCCGAATCACACATCTGTCCTACTCTGAAGAGATCGCAGCGGCGATGCTCCAGAGACAGCAGGCTTCAGCGATCATCGCAGCCAGGACCAAGATCGTAGATGGTGCTGTCAGCATGGTCAAAATGGCAATCGACAAGCTCAATGAGGATGACATCGTCGAACTTGATGAAGAGCGCAAATCGCAGATGGTATCCAATCTCCTCGTTGTGCTCTGCGGGAACAAGGATGCGCAGCCAATTGTAAACAGCGGCAGTATTTACTAATGCTTAAAGGAGAGGCTCGATGAGCGGTGATACAGATAATAAAAAAATAAATATACAAAACGAAGAACTTGAGTCGAAAGAGGCGAGACTAATTGCCCGCAAGGAGAGACTCGATGAGCTCGAAAAAGAGATAAAGGCGCGCGAGAAAGAGCTTAAAGCCAGGGATGCAAAGCGCAAGCAGATCATACTGCGTTTGCCGGAATCTTTGTGGAGAGACATTGCAAGATGGTCGGAGGAAGATTTCCGCTCTATTAACGGTCAGATCGAATATCTGCTGACAAAAAGCGTCAGAGAGCATTATGGGAAATAGCTCTGCTCAGATGCAGGCAGGTTCTTAAAAATTCAGAATTCACTATCAGGTTCCGCAGAAAGAATGAAAGCGCAAGGATATATCGATCCTTGCGCTTTTAATATATTTCAGATCATCTGATCTTCAGTCTGTATATCACTGAAACGATCATGCTTCTTTGCTGGACATGTTGAGCAGGAACCACATTACGAGTGCTGCAACAGAGAATCCGATGATGGCATAGAAGTTGGTGTTGTAGCTGCCGCCTGCGGATTCAAGCAGTGCCGATGAGATCATAGGTCCGATCGTTGCGGCAGGGATCAGGCTGAAATTTGCTATGCTGAAGTTGGTCGGGAAGTTAGCCGGACCAAAGGCTTTATTTATATAAGCCGATGTGATGGTCGGGCAGCCGCCGTATGCGAGTCCGACGAATATGAGTCCGATCAGAATGAATATGTATTTGCTGCTCATTCCGCCGAGAGTCAGGAAGATTCCTGCGGCGAGCATGAATGCATTGTTGGTGATGGTTGCTGTCTTGCGTCCGAATCTGTCAAAGTTGTTGCCTGCGATGATCCTTCCGGCTCCGTTGAAGAGTGATACTATCATACCGAGTACGGCTGTTCCGCCGAATGCAACCGAAATGTTGGCTGCGCTGTTGATGACGAGAAGTCCTGCGGAATTAAGGAGTATCGCCCATAAGGTGAAGAACCAGAATCTTGCGGTCCTGAGCATCTCTCCTGCAGAGTAGTCGCGAACTGCAGAAGGTGCGCTGCCTGCATCAGCTTTTTTGGTATTAGCTGCGGCAAGCACAGACAAAGCCTGGCTGTCTTCTGCTGTAGGTGCTTTGATTATAAATGCTGCGAGAACACAGATCACTGCGATAACAATACCGAGGATCTTGAATACCGGAAGGATACCCATAGAACCGATCATGCTGTTGACAACAGATCCAAGAACAAGACCTCCGAGCCCGAATCCCATAAGCATGATGCCGGAAGCAAGCCCGACTTTGTCAGGGAACCATTTGTTGAGAGTTCCGATAACGGTATTGTATGCAAAACCAACACCGCCTCCTCCGAAGATACCATAGAATATGTAGAGTATGGTCAGGCTGCCGGCAGGATTGTCAGGCTTGATGGTGGAAACCATGAAGAATCCGATGAACAGCATTACTGCCGATATCAGGAATCTCACCCTGACGCTGAATTTCTTGCTCATCAGTCCTCCGGCGAATCCGCCCAGACAGAAGAAGATCATTGAGATCGTGAATGTCAGGGACATCTGGGAGATAGACCAGTCAGGAAACATCTCACCAAGCGGTGTTCTGAAGATAGACCATGCGTAGATCAGACCCAGGAAAAGCAGGGTCAGAGTAGCAGTCCCAAGATAAAGCCATCTTTTGTTAGTGTTCATGTAGTTGCGTCCTCCTTTTTCAGCAAAGTATTGAATGCGAGCTGCATGTTGTCATTACTCTGCTTGTCGTAAAAAAATAAGGAACACAGAATCTTACAGCCTTAGCATGTGATTCGTATTCCCGATTGATCATACTTATTGAGGCCGTTGATTTTTCGACCGCAAAATATTATATCATAAAATAATTGTAAAATCTCCACTTTTTTGAGATTCTTTGCTGTAATACAGTAGATTCCCGGCTTGAGAGCAACAGACACTTATGCTATAATAGTGCGTACCGGCGGGCAGCCTGCAGTGCGCGGGGGCCCTGCGCAACAGGACACCGTGAACCATGTCAGGGCCGAGAGGCAGCAGCATTAAGCGGCCCGTACTGTGTGCCGCAGACAAGCCTCTGCGTACTGCAGGCCGCCACGTCGGTCTTTTTATACAACAAGTACAGGAAATACCGGGAGAAAAGATGCAGCTTGCACTTTACAGAGCCGAGAGGCCTGAAGTATTTGAAGATATAATAGGACAAAAGCACATCGTCAGGATCCTGCAGAATCAGATCAGGACCGGTACGGTCAGCCAGGCATACCTGTTTTCCGGAACACACGGGACGGGCAAGACGAGTACAGCAAGAATACTCGCCAAGGCAGTAAACTGTCTTGAGGGGGAGCCGGGCATGTCGGCTGCAGAGAGAAGTGACGGGAGCACACTTCCCTGCGGGCACTGCACTAATTGCAATGCCATCAGAGAAGGACGTTTTGTCGATGTCATAGAGCTTGATGCTGCATCCAATAACGGTGTTGATGACTTGAGGGCTATTATTGATATGGTCAAGTATCCGCCATCAGTCGGCAGATACAAGGTATATATAATAGACGAAGTGCACATGCTAAGTCAGGCTGCAGAGAACGCTTTCTTAAAGACTCTCGAAGAGCCGCCTCAGCATGCTATATTCATTCTTGCTACCACCGACCCTCAGAAGGTAAGATCTACGATCAGATCAAGATGCATGCAGCTCAATTTCAAGCGTGTATCTGAGGAGGATCTTGTATCAGGCATGGAGAGGATCTGCGCAAAACGCGGCATAGAAGCCACACGCGATGCTCTGATCACGATCGCTTCAAGAGCAGATGGTTCTGTCAGAGATGCGCTCAGTATACTTGAGCAGTGCATTGCTGCCGGAGACACACATCTTGACAGAAGCCTGGTGCTCGAATATACCGGAGCTGCGGGAGAGGACTTTTTCCTGGCTCTTACCGGCGCAGTTGCTGACGGCGATACCGGAAAGGCACTGATTTACATAGATGAGATCATCAGGCGGGGCAAGGATGCCAAACAGATCCTCAAGGATTGGCTCACCCATTACCGCAATCTGATGGTAGTCAAATATGTTGCAAAACCTGGACGTATTATCGGTTCGTCTACAGAGAATCTTTCCAGGCTCAAGGCGCAGGCAGACAGGCTGGATCTCCAGGCAATTGAAAACGCAATAAGACTCATTTCCGAGTATATCAATATAGGAAGATATTCCGACAGACCAAGGATACTCCTCGAGACTGCTGCAGTCAGGCTTGCCGGAGGCCTGTCCACAGGCGCAGATGACAACGGCGGACAGCTTATGGGAACAAAATCGACTACAGCAGTGCGCAGACCGCAACGTTCTGCAGGCTCTGAGGCAGGAAAACCGGCAACTGCATCACCTTATGCAGAAAGGAACGCTCAGGTATCAGGGAATACTCCTCATGTTGAGCCTTCAGCAGAGCCGGAACTTGATGACGAGCCTATTACATCTATCGCAGCTGCTCCGCGCGAAATGACCGGTAGTCCTGACGTCATGTGGAACAGTGTCGTAGATACCATAGCGAAGACTGACCGAAGTTTTGTAAGCCTCATCGGAAGACATTCCAGAGGAATCGAACTCGATGCCGGAGAGCTGGTCGTTATTGTCAGGCCGGGCAAAATGAAGCTTGCCGAGGACAAGATGGGTGAGATAACGAGGGCAGTCAAAGGTTTGTACGGAGCAGATATATTCGTTACTCTTAGGGCAGGAGAACCGGAATCTGATCCTTCAGGAACAGAAGCATCATCGGAACAGGAGACTGCCAGAATACTCGGTGATGACGCTAACATAAGTGACGTAGCATCTGATATAGAAAGCCTTTTTGGCATCAAGCCTGAAATAACAGGCTGATAACTACATATATTTAAGGAGAAAACTAAAATGGGCAAAGGAATGAGAGCAGGCAAGAAGCCTAAAAACAGACCGAGCGGCGGCAGTGATATGCAAAAGCAGCTCAAGCAGCTTCAGGCAATGCAGGCTGAGATGGAGCAGACACAGGCAGAGCTCGCTGAAAGAGAACTTACGACTACTGCCGGGGGCGGAGCCATCGAGGTAACTGTAAACGGCAACAAAGAGATCACCAAGCTGGTCATCGACAAGGACGTAGTTGATCCTGATGATGTTGAGATGCTGCAGGATCTCGTCATGGCTGCTGTCAACGAAGCACTGAGACAGATGGATGAACTCGTTGAATCCGAGATGAACAAGATCACCGGAGGTTTCGGTGGAATGGGTATCCCTGGACTGTAAACAGCACCAAGGCATCTGACAGATGAGACAATACCCAAGAGCTCTGAATAGATTAATAAATGAACTCAGCAAGCTTCCGGGCATCGGCGGTAAAACTGCTCAGAGGCTCGCTTTTCATATTCTCAGCCTTTCTGACCGTGAAGCGGAGGCCCTCGCTGATGCCATAATCAATGCCAAGAGAGGTCTTAAGTACTGCAATGTCTGCGGCAACCTTACCGATCAGGAGACCTGCCAGATATGCTCTGACACGTCCAGAGACAGAACGGTCATCTGTGTGGTCGAGACTCCGCAGGATGTAGCTGCAATGGAGAGGATAAGAGAATATAAAGGGCTTTATCATGTGCTGCACGGAGCCATATCGCCTGCAGAAGGGATAGGTCCTAATGATATAAATCTGAAATCACTGATCACCAGGCTGCAGGGAGACAGCGAGGTGCAGGAGATAATCATCGCGACCAATCCTAACATTGAGGGTGAAGCTACAGCGATGTACATCGCGCGCCTGCTCAAGCCTGCAGGGATCAAAGTGACCAGAATAGCTCACGGCATTCCGGTAGGAGGAGACCTTGAGTATGCTGATGAGGTCACTTTGCTCAAAGCAGTTGAGGGACGCAGAGAATTATAAAAGCCAAAACAAAACAGGAAGCCTGTCAGGGCTTCCTGTTTGATTGCAGAAAAACGAATATTTTAGAATACTCCGAATGCACCAAGAAGAAGGATCGTCAGCAGAATAGGTGCTATATATTTGACCATTATGATGTAGAGGTTCTTTCTTGCAAAGTGCTCACCATTGCGGGTGATCTCGGTGATCAGGGCCTCAGGCTTGATGACCCATCCTACAAGTATGCAGGTTCCGATAGCGACTACAGGCATCAGGATGTAATTGCTGACGTAATCGAAGATATCGAGGATCTGTGCTGTGACGCCATTCGGCAGGGTAGCTTCGAAGTAGAAAACATTGTACCCCAGGCAAACGATGATGCCGAGAACCATAGCAGCAATGCTCTCGAAAGCAACGGCCTTATTTCTGCTCCATCCAAACCTGTCTATACATCCGGAGACAACCGCTTCCATTACAGAAACCGAGCTGGTAAGAGCGGCAAAGAGTACCATCAGGAAGAAGACTGCTCCGACAACAGTACCGATCGCTCCCATTTTGGCAAAAACCTTAGGCAGTGCGATGAACATCAGTCCCGGTCCTGAGCTCTGCATTCCTTCCATGCCGAGAAATGCGAATACTGCCGGAATGATCATGACGCCTGCAAGGAACGCGACCAGAGTATCGAAGAATTCGATCTGATTGACTGACTTGACAAGGTTGCTGTCGCGTTTGAAATATGAACCATACGTTACCATAATGCCCATCGCGACACTGATACTGTAGAACAGCTGTCCCATTGCATCAACAACGATGTAGAAGAAAGTCTTGAAACTCATACCTGTAAAATTAGGGATGATATATACGGCGAAGCCTTCAAGTCCTGTTCTGCCGCCTTCACCTTCTATGGTAAGTGAGAAAATCGAGATCCCTACTACCAGAACAAGCAGTGCAGGCATAAGGATCCGTGCGACACGCTCGATTCCCTTTTCGACACCTTTATAGACAACAAAAGCTGTTGCGCCGAGGAATATTATGTCAAATAGGATCGGAGGAACATAGCTTGTGATGAATCCTGTGAAGTAACCGTCTTCAGCGGAAGCCAGGGCATCACCTGATATGAATGCGGCGAAGTATTTGAGTACCCATCCCCCGATCAGCGCGTAGTAAGGGAGAATGATGAATGGGATAGCACTGGCTATCACGCCTATCCAGCCGGCTTTTTTGTTAAGAGCACCGTATGCAGTATAAGCGCTCTGCCTGGTCTTTCTTCCTATTGCTACCTCAGAGATCAGCAGTGTAAAACCAAAAGTCAATGCCAGAATGATATAAACCAGCAGGAACACTCCACCTCCGTCCTTGGCCGCGAGGTAAGGGAATCTCCAGATGTTTCCGAGTCCTACGGCACTTGCTGCTGAAGCAAGGACAAAACCGAATGCGCTCGAAAAAGAATTGCGGTTGTTTTCCATATTAATATACCTTTCGAAAGAGTTTGATACTGTGCTGATGCGCACAATTAATACTTATACTACAAAAAACAAAAAATTACAATTTTTTTGTTTTAATAAATAACATGTATTCATAATCTCAATGATTGCCAGTATCATAAACAGAAGCTATAATATATTAATAGTGGAAATTTTCCGGGTATTGGGACAGCAAGAATCTGTTTGATGTAATTTCCGCATAAGAGTATTTTCTATGAAAAGCAAACTGACATTAAAAGAAACGATTGTTGTTGCAAGCACCCTGTTCGGAATGTTCTTCGGAGCGGGGAATCTTATTTTTCCTGTCCATCTCGGTCAGATGGCAGGAAGTAATTCGTGGCCGGCGATCCTCGGTTTCTGTATCACGGCTGTCAGCATTCCTATCCTTGCAGTAGCTGCGATAGGTAATACACACAGTGCAGATCTTTATGAGCTTTCCAGCAAGGTAACCGGCTGGTACGGGCTGATTTTTACAACGCTGCTGTATCTGACGATAGGACCGTTTTTCGCTATACCGAGATGCGCGACAGTATCATTTACGACCGGGCTCGAGCCTATGCTCAGCGAATCATCGATCAGACTTGGGCAGCTGTTCTTTACTTTTGTGTTTTTCGCTGTAGTCATGTTCTTTTCGCTCAAGCCCAGCGGGATCACGATATGGATAGGCAAGATAATCAATCCTATATTTCTGGTGTTCCTCGGCATCCTGGTGGCAGTGGCACTCCTGGATCCCGGAGCACCCATCAGCCAGGTAGAACCGGTAGAGAGCTATGTCGGCGGTGCATTCTTCAATGGATTCCTGGAAGGATACGGGACCATGGATGCAATTGCCGGCCTTGCGTTCGGCATTGTCATAATCAATGTAGTCAGAGGACTCGGCATAGAGAAAGATAATGATGTCGCGAGGCAGACGCTCAAGGCAGGCATCTTCACAGGCATCCTGATGGCCATCATATACGTACTCACCATTATTATGGGTGCTCAGTCAAGAGGTCTTTTCGAGCTTTCAGATAACGGAGGGATAGCCCTGACACAGATATCGGGTCATTATCTTGGCGGATTCGGGATGCTCATACTCGCACTTACCATCACATTCGCCTGTCTTAAAACGGCGATAGGGCTCGTCACAAGCTGCTCTGAGATGTTCATTAAGATCTTTCCGGGCAGGCTCAGTTACAGAGGCTGGGCGATCCTGTTCACAGTGTTTTCTTTTGCAGTGTCGAATGTGGGGCTGACAGCTATCATATCGTACGCGATCCCGTTCCTGATGCTGCTGTATCCTCTGGTGACAGTGCTCATTGTAATGGCGCTGCTTGAAAAGACATTCGACAAGAGCAGATATGTTTATGTATGCACTACGATAGGTGCCTTCATCCCGGCAGTATTCGACTGTCTGAAGACTATGCCGGAAGGTATTCAGACTGCTCTGGGCATCCCTGCTCTTACAGAGATCGGATCCGGACTGTTTCCACTTTTCGATCTCGGGCTTGGCTGGGTCGTGCCATCAGTGATCGGATGTATCATAGGTCTCGTGCTGAAAAAAATCAAAAGCTGATGTGTCGATCAGGAAGAGTTCTGGCCTGACACATACCCAAACTACGGACTGGAGGTAAACATGTCAATCGAAATCGCAAGAGCTTATCTTGAGAAAAAAGGATGTGCTGACAGGATCATGGAGTTCGATGTTTCGAGCGCCACAGTGGAACTGGCTGCAAAAGCTGTGGGTGTAGAGCCTGCACGTATCTGTAAGACACTTAGCTTCAAGCTGAAAGATGGCAGCGGCGTGCTGATCCAGGTCGCCGGAGACGCCAGAGTCGATAATAAGAAGTACAAAGCGTATTTCGGAGAAAAGGCAAAAATGCTGTCGCCTGAAGAAGTTCCTGAATATACCAATCACGAGATAGGCGGTGTATGCGCCTTTGGCGTTACACGTGACGATGTTCGCATTTACTGCGACGAGTCGATGAAGAGATTCGAATCAGTATTCCCGGCATGCGGATCCTCGAACTCAGCAGCAGGTTTCACGCCTGACGAGCTCTTCGAGATATCAAATGCGATCGCCTGGATAGATGTGGTAAAACTGCCTGAATAAGAGCATACAAGATATGCACAGCTCCCCGGATCGGGGAGCTTTTTAGTACCATAAAAGTGTAGTTGACAGAGAGTAATCTCTGCAGCTGCACTTGTTTTATATAATAAGGGAATCAGTTGGTCTGGCGAGGCGTTTT
>CADAEH010000044.1 GCA_902786855.1 uncultured Eubacteriales bacterium
AACTTTGCCACTTGAGTCAGCCGCGATCATCATGAACTTGTAATAAGTGCCTTTCCGGATGGCGGCTCCGGCTGCCTGAGTCGCAGTGTATGATGTCCCTGTGACTTCTCCAAGCTTTTTATATTTGTAGCCTGCGCCGCACTTATTGGCGAAGATGATGTACCTGGTTGCGCCAGGTACTGCTTTCCAGCTCAGCTTGATGCTGTTTTTGGTTGTTTTTGTCGCTTTGAGCTGGAGCGGTCCGAAGGCTGTACCGGCAGGGTCGTTATCATCAGGCAGTGTGGTCAATGCTGCTTCTGCTGCCTCGGCTGAAGCGCCTTTGCCGAATGCTGTGCCGTCTTCTCCCTGAGCAGGAGTCTGAGATAACTGAATTGAAAGCTTAGGGATAGCTTCTGTCTTAGTTTCACCGCAGATAGTGCAGGTATATATTTGAGCACCCTCTTCTGCCGTTGTAGGCTGTTTTGTCACCTCGCCCGCTTCCCAGCTATGACCGATTTCCAGAACAGCATCTTTTGCAGGCGCTTCCCCATCCAAGACCGCTGTGATCGTGATTTCCGGAGCAGATGGATCAGGACTCAGTTTAACATTTGCTTTGTCTACTGTGCCGCCGGCAGGTTCCTTCACATCTGTAGCGGTGAGTGTGATCGTTCCTGGAGTTACGGTCCCATTCTGGCCGGTTTGTGTTTTGAAGGCTGCAACTGCAGCTATCGCTGCATCATTATCTGTTGCCTTGAATGTTCCGCTTGAATGTGTTATCTGCACATCGTTACCAATGATACCAAATTGCACGCCCTCGGCATTTGCCTCTGTATTTCCTGTCATGATCAGTTGCTGGGTCGCATATATCCCGGCAAGCCATTTTTCGCCAATATTGATCTTGCTTCCTGAAATGACCAGATTATCTCCATACAGTCCGAATGGCTGATTATTATTTAATATGTTCAGTGTCTGAGGGGCCATAATATCAAGGCTGGAATCCGTCATCTCCAGATTCTGGATATGGCAGTTTGTGTTCGCTTGTATTACTGCATTATTTATTTTGGCCTTATAACCAACATTCAGGGATGGAAACAGATCTGTTTCATCCTGAGTAAAAGTGAATGTTCCACCGTCTATAGTGAGCTCATCTCCCGGATAAGAACTTAATGCCGCGTTTTCAAGTGTAACATTGCAATCAGTGAAAACAGTATCTCCATATAAAGACATTCCATCATGAGTATATGGCGACTGTTTAGTCTTCGTGACCTTTATCTGCGAATCAGTAAAAGAGTGGTTCTGTTTATCAAAACCGCAATACATAACTCCATTTTCGATCTCGATATCTGCGTTATCCACTGTAACATCGCCCATAACGTCCAGTTCATCTTCCAATTTCAGCTGTGCCCCATTGCTCAACGTAAAATCGTAGCAATGGATACCACCGTTATTTATTTCCAGCGTTCCGTCCCCGGTGATTATCAGATCGCCGTCTCCTGTAATACAATCCACCGGATATGGGCTCTCAAGGGCGTATGTCAGGTAGTTCTCACCGCTGATATTTATAGTAGTGGTCACACCCCCTTCAAGATAGATCAGTTCAGCATATGTGCAGTCTGTCATCGTGTACGTATGTGTTTCCTCATCGTAATCTATATCGTTTGCATTTGACGTCACTGTTGCCAATGCAAAACACGCGGCGAGTACCGCGATGACAGTGACAGCCAATACAGCAGCATGCCATCTTATCTGTTTTACACTCATACTATTCCCCCCGTCTTCAGATATAATCTTCAGAATAAATTGTTAGCTAAATTATAACAATACTTTAGCTTTGTACCAATATGTTTCCTCTGTGCAAATAGTAAAGTGCGAATTATTACCAAAGTGACCGGGAATGCCTGTAATTATGCCTGGGGTATATAGTCTCAAATTTATAATCGCTGTTTACGGACTATATCATTTCCCGAGAAACCGGATTCCAAACAGCAAAAACCGGGATGTTTTACGATCCCGGTTCCTTGTGTCAAAGTGTACTGCGCATTATTGCGCTATTATGCTATTGTGCTGCAGTTTATCTCCTGCGGGTATTTGCCTCGAGCACTTCGTCCGCTGTCATGCCGGCATTTGCTGCGATGCCAAGCATTTTGTCCTTGAGTTCCTGCTCGATCTTCTGCAGTTCCTTCTCAGCGTTAGCTCTTGCAATCTTGCCATCTGACTGGATCTGGATGATCTCATCGAGGGCGCCGATAAGCTGCTGGTTGGTGTGCTGGAGAGTCTCGATGTCGACGATGCCTCTCTCGCTTGCTTTGGCTGTCTCAACTGTGCTCTGGTGGAGTGCCTCTGCATTCTTTCTGAGCATCTCGTTGGTAGCCTCTGTAACTGCGTTCTGTGCCTCGATGGCCTTCTGTGTATGGTAGTTGTTCAGAGCCAGTACCATCTGGGTCTTCCACATCGGGATGACATTGATGATGGTCGAGTGGATCTTCTCGGACATGATGGTGTCTGAGTTCTGTACCATTCTGATCTCAGGTGCGGACTGCAGGCATACAGTTCTTGAAAGCTCGAGGTCATAGAGCTTTTTCTCGAATCTTGTGATCATGTCTGCGAAATCCTGTGCAGCCTGAGCGTCCTCAGGCGAGTTGGTCTCTCTTGCCTTGGCCTGAAGTGCAGGAAGCTCTTCGTTTCTGGCCTTTTCAAGTCTCAGTTTGCCGGCCTCGATGTACATCGAAACTTCCTTGAAGTAGAGCTTGTTCTTGTCATAGAGCTTGTCGAGCTGGACAATGTCCTTGAGGAGCTGCTCTTCATGACCTTCAAGGATCTTGACGAGTCTGTCGATGTTAGCCTCGGTTGTGCTGTACTGAGTTTTGAGTTTCTCGAAGTTCTTCTCAGCGCTGCCGAAAAGTCCGGAGAGGAATCCCTTCTTAGGCTCTTCGGAATTGTGCTTGAGCTCTACGATGAGGGATGTCAGGATCTGACCGGTCTCTCCCATGTCCTTGCCTCTTACGCTCTGCAGTGCGCCGTCCGCAAAATCCGAAACTTTGCGCTGTGCGCTTGCTCCGTAGCTGAGCACGGCATTGCTGTCTGTGATGTCAATCTTCTCGGCAACAGCCTTGATCTGTCTCTGCTCATCCGGTGTGAACTTAGCCAAAGCGTTTACTGTAGGCTTCTGCTCAGCCTCGAGATCGATGATCGGTGTCTCGCTGATAGCCGCTGCTGCAGCCTGTACTTCGGCCAGCTGATCAGCTACCTCATCAGTGAGATTCATTGTTTCCTCCTTTACGATATCAGGAGTCATTTCAAATTCTGCCATTTTACCCTCCTATGTAGTTATGTTGTTGATTCCCGGCCGGGACCCCGCCCCATGCCGGATAGTTAACAAGTATTATACGGTTCATCTGAGACAGAGAACCGTTCCCCGTCTCTCTTCGCGGTTTTTACAGATCGAAGTCTGAATCGAGCAGACCTTTGCTCGCGAGTGTGGTCTGCAGCATCTTGATATCTGTGGAAATATCCATGATATCATCTTCATGCAGCTTCTCGAGCAGGTTCTCCGAAGCTTCGGCAACTGAATCGATGAGGCTGATGAGCTGTTTTTTGATCTCGGCAGCCTGCTCCTCAAGGTAGTTCGGATTGGCATCGATCTCAAGCGGATTCTCTGACACGTTCTCGTCAGTGTACTTGCCGAGGTCTGCGATCTTCTCATTGTACTCATCGGTCAGGCGGACGACCTCAGGATAATACTTTTCTCTGAAGTCTTTGACCTGATCTTCGAGTTCCGGTCTCTCTTCAACTCTCTGGTCGATTTTCTTCGTAATAGTGCGAAGAGCTCTGAGCTTAGCCTTGATCTCGGCATCATCTGTCATTGTGATCAGATCATCGATGGATTCAGGCACAAGACCCTGTTCTCTTGCTGCTTTACGCTTGGCGATTTTCTTCGCGGCCGCTGATTTTTCAGGTGACTCGATCGGTTCGCCATTTTTGGTCATTACGAGCATCCTGTTATTGATGTCGACGTAGGCATCAGGGAAAAAGCCATCCACTATCATTCTCTGCAGATCGTCGGCGGCCTTCTCGAAGGACACTCCGGCAAATGCTGCGAGATCATCGATAGATGTATTTCCTTTATAGTTGACTTTGGCCTCGTATGCGCGGACGCGCTTTGCTCTTCTCATGTTAAAGATCTTGAGCCCTGCTGCCAGACCTGCCAGCACCACAGTTATCAGAGCATATGTGATCACCTGACCGGTATCACCTGTTGCTCCCATTGCCGCCATGCCCATGAGCACCGCGCCTATT
Organism: uncultured Eubacteriales bacterium; assembly: GCA_902786855.1. Lineage (GTDB taxonomy): Bacteria > Bacillota > Clostridia > Peptostreptococcales > Anaerovoracaceae > Crickella. The sequence continues at coordinate 4,276 of CADAEH010000044.1, forward strand.
GTTGCCGCAACGGTTCCGGTTGACTTTCCGAGCCTGATCTTGTTGAGCTTTTTGTTGAGTTTGCGTGCTGTATATGTTCCGGCTATAGTACCCTGACCGCTTCTCTGCCCTGACGAGCTGCTCGGGGTCCTTCTGGCCTGAGCTTCTTTTTCTCTCTGTCTGTTCAGCTGCCTCTGCTGCTGAGCTGCTGTCTGCCTTGTGGTCGTGACCTCTTTGTGAACTCTGCCATTGGCAGAAGTGGTGGTTGTAGTCTTGGTCGTAGTGGTGCCGCTCGGCGTCCTGGTGGTCGTTGTCTTGGTGACTGTGGTCTCAGGCATCCCTCCTGTGCCAAAAAGCTCGCCAAGTACGCCGCCGCTGCCGTCGTTTCCTGTGACCATGTCGGTGAGGTCTTTGATATCATTGATCACGTCCGTAACACCGCCTGTGCGAGGTTCAACATAATCGGTGTATCCCGACTTAGTGCCTGCCGGCTGACCTTCATAGTCAACAGACTCGGAGAACATTACGAATGAAATGCTCTTTACATCAGGTGGAATATCGATCTTGGATCTGAAATTCTTGGTCTCTCCCTCAGCCCATGAACCTGTGCGAATGGTCGCCGTGCCTATTTCCTGTCCATTGGCTTTATTCACGATCTTGACTTTGAAGGAAAACCTGTCAAAATCATATCCCGAATTATTCACGACAGAAAACTTGTAGCTGACCTTTCCGTCTTCAAGTCTCTGTGTCTTAGTCGTGCTTTTGGCAGACTCTTTGAAGTCCGTCTCAAACCACTCCAGGATCTGCCCGCGGTAATCATAAGCGCTCATTGCCATAGCATTTACCCTTTCTTCAATGCTTTAATCTTATTTCATGTATAAGATGCCGTAAAATATACAAAATATGGATGCACGAGCTGCAGAAATTATCGCCCGCAAACCACCCAGACTCTCATACATAGTGTATTATATCATAATCACGTGCACTCTAGTACAATTTATTGCACAGCCTTGTATTCCCTTTCCCGCATGGCCTGCAGTCCACTCCCCGCGTGGTCTGCAGTTACTTTCCTTCATAGTTCCATAGCTTCGTTCCATAGCTTCGGCAAGGGTGAAGCCCGGTCCTTCCCAGCTTGAAACACAGATCCTTCTGATAACAAAAGGCCCGGTGCTGTATGGCAGTTTCATTTCTGCCTTCCAGCATCGGGCCGGTAACTACTCATTCACAGGCCAGTGTGATGCACCGGACCGGTAATTATTCAAACATCTTCCAGTCTGTGCATATTCTGTTAAAGCCTGCATTGATGAGCCTTCTGGCCTGGCCTTTACTCTGCGTGATCGCAGCCAGCTTGAGATGGCGTTTTTTTGCATATTTTATGTTCGCATCTGTCCAGAATGTAGCAGGCATCGAAACGCCGGTAACTTTGAGCTTTGCTGCTCTGCGGATGTAAAGTCTTGCTCTTTTTGCGCTTTTTGGCTCTTTGTACATCCAGATCTGGGTCGTTTTGTGCTTGCGGTATTTTTTTAGTTTTTTGGCGATCCCGTATTTAGTCGTCGTGATACGGACCTTGTGTTTCCCAACCAGTCGGATGATTTTTTTGAGACCTGCTTTGGACATTGTACCCTTGATCTCGATTTCAACGACAAAATTAGGATTTTTGTATCTGCCTGCCTCGTACCACGCGGTGTTGAGTGCCTCCTCAAGGGTAGGCATATACTGGGCGCCGTATGTGCTGAGGCCGTTGACATTGGCCACGACCGGATAGTAATTCTTGGTTAAATGCGTCAGATACCTGACATTAGCTTTCTTTCCGGTAAGACGTGTCAGGGTCTTGTCATGGCTGACGATAATATACGGCTTGTAGCCTTTCCCTTTTTCCTTTTTCGACTCATATACATCGATCTCTACACCGCCAAAGCCGGCTTTGACGGCTTCCCGAATCGCCGGAAGTGTGTTCTCCGGAGCGATCGAGCTGTAGCCTTTGTGCGCCAGGAACAGGATCTCTCCGCGGTAGAATTTATCGTTTCCTGCGGCGCTGACTGAACCAGTCGCCAAAAATACCAAAACCATAAAGACTGTAAGTATCCTGCACACGCCGGATCTGTATCTGCACCCCGCATTTCCCGGGGAATTGTTCTCAAGTCCTTCTTTTTTGTGATCAGAAAATAACATCCAGCAAAACCCTTTTAACTAAATACAACAAATAAGGCATGCCGCAGCATGCCCGTTAAGTCTATTACTTTTTCCCTTTTGATTCAAGCGAATCAAAGCGTATTCTTTCACTTGTCAGGATTGTTTCCCGGTATCCCGGGTGCAGGCTCAGGTTACAAGCAGAATTCCGATCACGGATTCTGCTCTGCTTCCGGCTCGTCAAAGTTCATGCTGTAATCCAGTACGATCTCTTTGCCGTCATCAGTGATCCCGATGATCGAAGTTGCAGACTCATCAGTCTGGGTCTCGATCGCTACAAAGTTGTCTCTGCTGCCGACGTTGTCCATGACTGCAAAGATGTGGTCCTCTACGAGAGCCCTGCCATTGACCGCCGAAATGGTCCCGTCTTTCATCAATGCTATGATCGTTCTGTATCCCCCGTTGCCGTATTCAGTCACATTTACATCCTCTACCTTGCCACTGTCGGCAAAAGGATAGACCGCTGTTTCATCACCCGTGATCTCGTTCTTCTTGAGCTCATCCAGAGGCACGATGGCAACTGTTCCGTCCTCGTACAAAGTGATCGATTCTATCATCAGAGGAGGGCGTGGACCGAGGTCCTCGTCGATCCCGTCTATCGTTTTGACTATCTCAGGCATCTCGGCAGCATCAGTTCCGGAGCCCTCAGCTGCAGCCGCATCTTTATCGCCGCCCGCAGCCTCTTCGGTAACAGTTTCGCCGCCATCTGCACTGTCTTCGTCCTTATTTCCACACGCCGTCATACTTATCATCAGTACCAGCGCCATCATGATCGCCAAAACACTTAAAAGTTTCCTTTTCATATATCAAAGCCCTCTGTATGTATATCAAAATATATACCAAACTCTTCTTGCGGAGTCCTGTTCAAAATGTGTATTTATCAAATCCTTCTTATCAAATCCTGTTTCTGAAGCCTTGATTTCCGCAAACGTGCCACGTCTCTTACTGAAAGACCATTTTCTGTAATCAGGCCTTCCTCTTGCTGCAGTTCTGTTTCTTCAGTCAGTTCTTCCCTCAACACAAGGAGTCCGGCATATACCTGCAAACTGCTGCTTATATCTCTCCAAAGTTCAGGCACAATTTGTTTATTTATTAACACGTTGCGAATTATAACACATATTTGGTCATTTATATGGTCGATAACCAAGAAATTTGTGAATTATTTTTCACACACAAAATTATTGTCACCTGACCTTTTGGTGCAGGCATTTGCCACTTTTCCTTCCAATACTACAGGTCCCATACTGCAGGTCAAATGTATCAGCTTCACCCGGTATTTCTGCCAAACCTTTTGCACCTTTTCATTTCTGCATCACATGCTAATCAACATCATCCAGCCTTCCGCTTTAAGCCTTTTGCATCTTTCTCTTCCCACAACATCGGCCTGACCCGAAGCCTCAAGATATCAATGATCGGCCCGATATCGAATCCTCCACGATTATCATCATAAGTAAAATAGACATCACGATTAGGCAGCATCCCATTTTTCCAGTAATCATATTCCCTGGCTTCAGAGTCATCCTTATATTTGGGATCACTCATTTTGCCCTGATGCTCTATATAGATCACAGTCTTATAGTCTATTTCCGAAAGGATCGAAAAGTCCGGATAAAAGGTCCTCGTCCCCGACTCGACCGGTAGCTCGTATACAAAAATGTAGTCATGTGCCAGTAAATAGTTATAAATTGTCATCTCGGATTTGGATCTCGTCTTATTTCCATCTTCAGTTGTGTGAATCAATTCTTCTTCACGAAAAGTTCCTTTTGACGCTTTAAACTTTTCTGCCTTCTCCTTCCATTCAGCCGCCAGTTGTTCTTTTGGCTTGTTCCTTTTAGATCGTCGACTCCTGTAAGTTTTCGGCAGACTTTCTGTTACACTTCTGAATGATACCGATTTGAATTCCTTCAGGAAATTATCCAAAAGCTCAATGTCTTTGTCCAGGAACTCAAGTGACTTCTCCAGATACCGAGCCTCCATAATCGCCCTAATCAAAGGCTTCGACTCATTGCCGACATACTTGCACTTTGTTTCATTAGCTCGCCTAACGCTATAATATGTAACCCCATTTATACAGCCAGTTGCATGAAGTCTGTATGTAGTAAATTTACTCAACTTGTTTAGCCGTAATCTCTGCTTGCTTTGAAGATCCCTGAGCTCAATATTTAGTTTTTTGATTTCAAATAACGTCTTATCCTCCATGCTTAGATATTGTTCACTACACCTTTTCATGATGAATATTCCATCTCTATACTCTTAAAACATCTATCGTTTGTGGAAGCCTAGCTAAAAAATTAAGATCTATTCATCACCGCTACTAACCCCATCACAATAAAATCTTTACCTAATTGTTCATAAGACAGGGAGGCTTTAGATAGGGCGTTTGACTAGATCTCTACTCGTCGTAATGTCAGTAGTCAAAAACTTGATCAAAAAAAGTGTTCTTGGCCTCCATACAGAAAATTTTATCCGTATTAAAAAAAAGTGCAAACAAATAAGTCACTCAATAATGCAAAAGTTAAATGCTTATCAAAAAAAACAAAAAAATGCACGGACGCCCCATATGGATGGCGATTCTTTTGCTAAATACGCTCTCTGATATTACTCACCTTTCTGACTTTTAAGGATCCAATTCCACTCCAGTGCAAGTTCTGTAATCTCAAAACAATCATGTTAATTGTTATTCTTATGCCTTTTCTCCCTCTCCACAGCCCTTTGACCATAATCTGATCATCCTGACTTGCTCTGCTTGAGGACACTTTTATGCCTTTTCTCCCTTTCCACAGCCCTTTGACCATAATCTGATCATCCTGACTTGCTCTGCTTGAGGACAGTTTTATGCCTTTTCTCCCTCTCCACAGCCCTTTGACCATAATCTGATCATCCTGACTTGCTCTGCTTGAGGACACTTTTATGCCTTTTCTCCCTCTCCA
>CADAEH010000045.1 GCA_902786855.1 uncultured Eubacteriales bacterium
TTCACATACAACATTTTTCAGACATGCGAAAAGCCGGAGTCCTTTTATTTATGGGAGTCTCCGGCTACATCCTTTCTTGCAACTGTTAAAAACGGGATTATACTATGCAATTCAGTCTTAAGAAACCGTTAATTGGAATGCCTGGAGCTATAGGGTAATTATTTGCCGCCTATTGTGTGCAAAACAAAAAACACGTCCTGAACACCGTTGATTGGTGCTCAGGACGTGCTCCCTCACGTGACCCTGATTACAATGAATTATCCAAGCAGCTTATCTGAAAGCTTTGCTTTGATGACTTTCTTAGCAGGGAATACCATTGGTTCGCCTGTCTGTGGATTGCGGCCTGTTCTCTCTGCTCTCTCAGTTACCTCAGCCTTGAATGTGCCAGGGAATACCACTTTGTCGCCAGCCTTCAGTGCTTCAGCTGTTACTTCGAAGAATGCGTTTACTGCAGCTGCAGCATCCTTCTTGCTCATTCCTGTCTTCTCTGCGTACTTTTCTACGAATTCTGTTTTTGTCATTGTGATTCTCCTTTTTATATATTGAGTTAGTTGTCTTATCCTAGTTTTGAAGTAGCTGCAGGCACCAGCCCTGCAACAACACACTTGCGGAGTATACTATATTTCACATCAAAATGCTACATCTACACTGAATTCGATTCCATAGCCATCAGCCCTTGATTCTGTAGACTCTAATCACTTTCTTCCCGCTGATCTTGAGGTTATTCCCGGGCGAAGTGGTTCTCGGATACCATTTATCATGCGATGCCTGCCTAGCTTTGCCACCGGCATAGATCCAGATATGCACTGTTCCGGAAGACTTCTCCCAGGTGCATATATCTCCGTCCTTCAGCTCGCTCTCCTTTATATCCCGTGATGTCGTGCTGACAATGCATTCATAAAGATCTGTTCTGCTTGCCAGTCTGGTCTTCTGATCTCTGTATCCTCGAGGGAAGTCTTTATCCACTTCGCTGTCTACTAGAACTGTTCCAACGAACACATCGCAGCTTGCTCCGTCCTTTGACGACTGCCCCCAGCCTGATCTGTTCGGATAGGCTCGCTCAAGCGCCGCCTTGTATGCCGTTGTTGGCTTTCCTCCGTGATACTTCGCCTCATCAGGGGCGTTAGGATATGCAAGCTGAGTTGCTTTTCTGACGATCATCTGAGCCTTGCTTCCACCTCCCGGAATAAGCACAAGTCCATATCCCGCAATTTGCGAGCTGCCCACTCTGTAGCTCAACTGCCTACATGCATTGCTGCTGTTGCCTTCTATTGTCGTTACCGTCTTGCCGTCACAGCTCTCTACAATACCCACATGATCCAGCACTCCATCCCTCTCAAAATCAAAGAATATGATATCGCCCGGACTCGGTTTATGTCCCCCTCCTGTCCATCGGTGACGTGCTTTGAACCAGTTAGCTCCATCACCTACGACTGAGAACTTTGGGACAACACACATTTCTAAATATCCGCACTGATCAGCGCACCAGCTTACGAATATCGCGCACCAGTCCACATGGCTGCTGAAGCCATACCATTTCCAGAACTTGTCTCCGCCTACATTGCCGAGTTCCCCTCTGGCGACCTCAACTATGGTTCCATCTCCGCTTCCCGTCATATAACTGCCATCTTCATTCATCGAGAAAGCCGCTCCGAACAACACCATGATCACCAGCAAGACGACCGCGGCAGCACCACCAGCAGATAAGGAGCTGAGCAGTGTCTTTGAGCCATCAGCGATCCCTTTCATCAGTCTTCCTGAGCCTCTTACAGTCCTGCCACGAGCAACGTTCCTTCCGCTTACGGTCAGTCTAGCGGCAATGCCTCTTCCGGCATTTCGTTCACTCATACGCCTGATTGCGAATTCTTTTCTTCGCACCTGAGCATCCGATCCACTACTCAGCGGTTTTGGATGGCTTTTGTTCACCCTACTGCTATACCCAGACAGCCGCTTTTTCCTAGTGAATGAAGCTCTTCTGATACGTCCTGTCAGCCTGTCTTCCTCAGCATTTCTGATGATTTCGGCATCAGCCATCTTCGCTCTTTCCTGTCTGCTGCGAATGCTTCTGATGCCCCGCTCTCTGAAAGCCCGCTGAATATTTTCATCATTTTTCCCGGCTCCAGAGGCTATTTGCTGCATTTCAGCGCTGAATCGATGAAAGTTTTCATCACTTTGCGCTGATCCGCCGGCAATTTCACCCCTTGTCCGATGAATTAATTCAGCACCTGCATGCGCCGCATAGTACGCACCGTCCCCGGCATAATGCTCTGCGGCATCCTGTGCATAGCTGTTTGCATCATCATCCTGCCTGCCATACAAATCCGAAGTCTTCGTCCTTACGGTTGCTTCCTTGATGTGATGCATAGAGCTTGCCGCCCTGTCCAGTGTTTTGATATGCCCTCTTGTCACTTGCCTTGTCTTTATGTCTGCCATCTCATCCTCCTGCTATCAAAATAAGACCGGCCAGACACAGCTCTGCATCTGACCGGCATAAATTCTGTAATCTATGTAGCGAGGCAGACAAGCTGCCCCTTGGTTATGCATGGCCATTCTGGTCCATATATCTCTTCACTATCTCCCCGAAGTCCTCATTGCTCCTTGTTACCTCCTGTATCTTGCGCATGAACTCAGCCTGCACATCAGATGAGCTACTCAGTGCATCAGGCGAAGCAGTAGGCTCCCTGTAGCTTCCGGCAAAATACCCTTCCCCAAACTTGCTTGTCATCAGCTGATACAGCTTTGTATCCTTCGGGAACTTGTTCTCAAATGGTACCAAGTTTGATCCCACCTTCAGAAGTCCGTGGCCTGCATCTACATTGGTTATATACGAGAGCTGCTCGTTAGAGATGTTCAGCAGCTTTGCCAGCTCTATACGATCTGTCGCGGCCTGGTTCAGCATAACAATGAACTCTGAGTTTGAGAGCATCGTCCTTGCGGTGTATGACTGCAGCAGATCTGCCACGTTCTGAGTGATGCCAGTGCAGAATGCTCCGTACTTACGCACTCTCTTCCACAGCTTATACAGGAACTGCGCAGAGTACTCGTGCATAAAGAGCAAGTAAATCTCGTCGATAAAAATATACGTGCGCTTTCCGGCATGTCTATTCTGCGTGATGCGGTTGAGGATCGAGTCAAGGATGACCAGCATACCTATCGCTCTCAGCTGTTCACCAAGTTCAAGGATGTCGTAGCATATAAGTCTGTTGCTGGTATCCACATTAGTCTGCTTCGCAAATGTGTTAAGTGATCCTCTGGTAAACAGTTCCAGTTCAAGTGCCAACGAATGTGCCTCAGGTTCAGGCTGCTTCAGAAGCTCTTCTCTGAAGTCCTGAAGAGTAGGCGGCGTTCCCATATAGTTGCCTTGCTTATAGTAGCGGTAGACGTTCTCAGTGCAGCGGTCGATGATCGACTGCTGTCCCTTCTGGAACTTGTGTCCTGCCACTATCTGCTCGCAAAGTGACTGCAGGAACTGCGATTTCTCGATTATAGGATCCGTCTCGCCGTAGTCTCGGGACATATCCATCGCATTGATGTGGTTAGGCGAATTGGCGGATATGTTGATCACTGATCCTCCCATCGCTCTGACAAGCGGTCCGTACTCGGATTCCGGATCGATAATGATAATATCCGCATCACTTGAGAGCATCAGATTCACTATCTCATTCTTCGCTGTGAACGACTTTCCTCCGCCTGGCACACCAAGGATGAATGAATTGCCGTTCATCAGCCTCCTGCGGTCAGCAATGATCATATTCTTGGAAATGACATTGTTCCCGTAGTAGATCCCGTGGCTGTCATATACCTCCTGTACCCTGAACGGCATGAATACTGCAAGTGATTCAGTAGTCAGCGTTCTGAATGCATCGATCCTTCTTACCCCGAATGGCAGCGCAGTCTTGAGCCCATCAAGCTGCTGATAACGGAGTATCGCCATCTGGCAAAGCCTTTTTCTGACGATTGTGAGTATCTCCTCGGTATCATTATCCAGCTGCTTCTTAGAATCAGCTGTATGGACAAGAGTAAGCACCGCGAACATCATCCTTTGGTCTCTGGTAGTAAGATCATCGAGAAACTCCTTCGTCTCCTTCCTCTGCTGCTCCATGTCATAAGGCACGACCGCAGAGAAGTTGTTGTTCATGTTCTGCTTGCGCTGCCAGTTGGTTATATTGGTCTCAACGCCAAGCAGCCGCTGCTCCACTTCCTTCACCGCCTCATCAGTCGGGATCGGGACAATGTCAATCGACAACATAAGATTCCTGCTCAGATCTGTGATCTCAGCTACCATGTCATCGGATATATACGATGCGTAGTCTCTCAGCAGCAAAACACGACCAAAACGATCTCCGACTTTGAAATAGTCGCTGTTGTTCTCATAGCTGTCCGGGCAGATATAGTCACGGAAGTCGTGCCCCTTCCTCATGTGATCCTTTAGATCAAAGTGGTATGAGGTCTCCTCACCTGTCCTCATGAAGTCATGGATTATGCGGAGTCTGTCGTTAGCAGTGAGCTCGATGCACTTTGAGCCCAGTCTTGAGAAGTGCGCTGTGAGATCAGCACCTATTCTGGCAAAGTACAATCTGGCATCCTCGATGCTCTTTCGGTTCACGGAAATGGTAATATACTTGTCCTGGATGATCGCATTACTGCCGGTCGCCTTGTCAGTCAGCATATCGTTGTATTCTTTGCGGTATACATCGAGCGGATCATCCCTCATCTTCAGAAGTATCCTGTCCTCGAAGTCCAGCATGTTGAGTCTGCGGTTGTTGATGGTGATCTTGGCAGTACAGCCCGAGTCGAGCGAGTTCAGAAGTTCTGAGTAGCCGAGGAACATCCCCGCCTTATCGTCCCTGGATGCGACTGCGTAGTTTATATCCGTGAAGCGGTACATCTTGCTGAACTTGTTTTTGCCCGTAAGAAAAATCCCGTCCGGCCATATCGACCTGACGGGAATGATGTCCTGCACTTTACGCGGCACAGCAAACCTTTCCTTGTCCTGCTTCAGGACATTCGTAAGTGTCTTAATCAATAGTGATCAGCTCCTTCCGTTTTATAAAATTGCGGAAATCCGCACTTTTCTTCATCAGCATTATTTTGCTTTGCCCCTCTTCTGTCTTTTATTGTCTGCATTCTGCTTCCTCAGTGAGTATCTTTTATGCCTTGAGCCTCTGCGATGGAACGTCTTCCTTTTTCCTCTGTCCTCACTCGCATCCGCGAGCATGGCAAAGTAATAATTCGTATTCCCGAAGGTCAACACCTTAGGAATGATGAACGTCGATTTGATCCAGGCTGCAATGAACTTCTCTGCAGTCATACCGTTGTACTTAAGGAATCCCATAACAGCAAACGGGAACGCAGCAACAATGCAGAGCCAGCTGGTGGTCTCAGTCCCGAGGATGGGATTGAGACCAAGATATATACCAACTGCTACGCCGCATGCCAGGACAGAAAAAAAGAACTGTCTCAGCGACAGTCCGAAAAACATAGACTCCGTGTAATCACGGATCTCTCGATTTATCCTTACTTCCATGATTTTTCAGTCTCCTTCTCCCTGGATCTTCAATTTACTACCTTGCTTCAGCTACTCTGTCAGCCTTGTCACGCTGTGGCTCCACCTTGTCCAGCCTGCGTTCGTCCCTGTCGTAGTGATAGACATTGTCCGAGAGGATATCATGAGGCTCTACGACAGTTCTGTTGGCCTGCTTTACCATGTCGCAGAGTTCCTGCGCATTGATATTTGCAGTATCAGGAACAAGTATGACCTCATGGATACTGCTTGGGAGAATATAATAATCCGAGCCTATGAGCTCAGCTGCCTTCTCCTTGACATCAGGATAGTAAAGCGCTGATGCTCCAAGCGTCCCTGCCTCATTGGTCAGCACGTACATCCCGCTGACATCTGCAGGATCGAGCGGTTCCTTCCTGTCCAGCAGGTTCTCTTTTTCAGGGCTGAAGAGCGCCATGCTCATGTCTGTGAGCACTGCCGGCGCATTGATCATTGATCCATCCATTGCAGTGATAAAAAGTGTCTCCTTGTCCACCCCAAGCGAATCCATGACTCCGTGATTGACTGCGACCCTCCAGTCACCGCCTCTGTCTTCACCCATGTTGATATCTACTGTAAGAGCAAGGCCGTTGCCGACATCAACGTACGGCATATTAGCCAGGAATTCCCTGTTTCGGCTCTTCTCGAGCAGCCTCATGGTCAGGTTATCTCTTACCGCTTCCCAGCTGAGATCCACCGCAGGCGGAGTCGGTGCAAGCCTGGCCTGCTCATATCTGTTCGCCAGATCAACAAGCAGGAAACCGATATCCTCACCATTCTCATGACGCTCATAGAGATCATCGATATACAGCGTAGGAGCAGCATCACTTCCCTTCGGTTTGAAGGTCAGTCCATGCAACTTCTGGTCATTCATCTTGGATATCTCAACATCATCGATGACCAGATCCTGATACACTTCTTCCGGCAGGAAATCCGGCAGTTCTTCTTTAACGATCTTAATGAATTCCTTTACTTCCATCCTTCTTACTCATCCTTTCCATCATCCACAGTCTGAAACGATAACCTTCGATCCTCTTAGCCTGGCGCTCTTTATCCAGGTGGATCCTGTCTTTAGTGATAACTTCCATTCTGTCTCCTTTCTACAGACCCATTATTTCTTTGACGACATGGTCGCTCATCCTGACCATTCCTACGAGCACAAGCATGTTGAACGCAAGCTCGCCTACATACTTCCACACCATAGTCGCTGCTGCAGCATTGCTGTCCACGACCGGCGGACTGGCTGCGAACTTGCTGAATATGATGCAGGCGAGCACAATGATCGCTCCTTCAAGACATACTCCTGCATAACTTTTCAGAAAGCTGACTCCTATGCTCTGTGTAGGCTGCCCGGCAAAAGTCGAAAGCGGTATTGGTGCAATAGCCGTATACATATACAGACGAAAAAACCTGCCGTACACCGTGAGTATGATGATGAACGACAGAACTGTGATGAACAGGCTGCCAATAAGTGTCACCGCCCAGAGAGGAATGCTTTCGAAGAACCCGCAGTCCTCTATCGCTGTGACCATCTCACTCGGCAAAGTAGTCTTAGTCGCGGAACCTACTCCAGAAGCATTCATGATCGTTCTCATTGCACCCTGAGCTATGTCGAAGAGGGCCATCATCAGATCCAGGCCGTATGTCACAACGCCCTTTGCAATAGCAAATCTGATGAACAGCTTGAGAGCATGCTCCGGTCTTTTCACTTCTGTCAGGCTTCCGCTCGTCTTGACGACTCCGACCAAGAAAAAAAGGACCAGCAGCGCCAGTCCTATTCCCTTAACAGCTCCGTTGATCTGCAGTATTACCTGCCATATGCCTCCGCCCTTGAAGCTCTGAGGCGACATGGTCAGAAGCGACCACACTTCAGCCATCTTGCTGTTCCACGTATTAAGTGCATTCTCAAGATTCTGCACTACCCAGTTGTCGCTGTCCAAGTCATAACACCTCCTTCTTTAGCCCTCCCTATCTTTTACCACTTCGCGAATTGCCTCCGAGTCCATGCTTCACGCGCTGTTCTACCTCAGACCTCTTGGCATCGCCAAATCTGTCAAGTGTGCCTACCAGGTATCCGGTGATTCTTCTTATACGCTCAAACTTAACGCCCTCACCGACATTGCCATCAACATTCTTCACTTTGTTGTTATTCATATACTCTCCGTTTCTTCCTTGTCATATGCCCTTCTGAACTTCTGTCGCAACGATGAACGATATCTGATCAAAGGGGATCGTATATCCGTGAAACAGATCTTCATATTCAAGAAATCTCTTCTTTCCTCTTTTGAATTCTCCGACTATGCCTTTCTCTGCAGGAATGCCATATTCCTCCGCATAACTTAATACTTTTCCGTTCTTCATGTGCAGATCATAGAACTGATAATACTTAGGTTCTGTCATAATGATCTTTTCTCCTTTCGCCCTCTTAGCCTGTAATCATCGTCAGGATCTCTTTAGTAAAAGTGATAATAATTCCACCGGCTACAGTCAGGAACCCATTGGCGCGTTGCGACGGATCATGCGACTTCAGTGAAAGTCCTACCTGCATGATGCCTAGACCAAGCAGTATGAGTCCGATCGCTCTTATAAGGCTGAATATGAATTCGGACAGTTTGTTTACTGTGCTGATTGGATCGCCGGCAGCATATGCATGGCAAGCTCCGACTATAAGGGCAATGACTATTGCTGCATAGAGCACAAGTCCAAGCTTCATCGTGCTGTTGGCCCCCTTAAGATCAATTAGTTTCTTCTTGTCTTCTGTCATTTGTTTCCTCCTGTGATCGTTTATTCTTCTCAGCTTCTTCTGCTACATACTTCTCAACATCCTCTTCTGACAGCAGCACATAATCTGAATCTGTCAGCTCTATTACCTGAGAATTATCTGAAGCTGCTCTTATGAGCTCAGGATCATATACAAGCTCGATCGATGATCCTGCATCCCATGGTTCTCCGTGGATATACGGATCCATCTTCCCGTCTGCCGTCATTCTCACATCCGGGTGCTTCAGGATGTCATACTTGAGATCCATGACTGGTCTTTCGCCTCTTATAAATAGAAGTGCGTATTTGTTATCCAGCATACGCACCTCATCAGGAGTCATAAGCTCCCTTCCCGTGTTCTGATAATTCGTAGAGTAATTGCCGTTCCGACCTGCTCACTCACATACTTATGTGTTGCTTGTTCGTTTCCACCCAAATATACGAACTCGTCGCAGTTGCCGACAATGGATTCCCATTGCTTCTCAAAGAGAGCCTTGAGCTGTGCCAGGTTCTGCAGGATGATGCTGACTGAAACGCCTCTCGATCTCATTACTGAAAGTATCTTGTCAAAGTCATCCGGCAGTGAAAATAGTGATAGGTAAGCCTCTGTTGTCTCCATCTCGGGCTTTTCCCCCACTCCACACCGTACGTGATAGTTTCCCATCATACGGCGTTCCCCCGA
>CADAEH010000046.1 GCA_902786855.1 uncultured Eubacteriales bacterium
ATAAACTGGCGCTGGTCATTGCCGATGTTTCGGGGAAAGGAATTCCGGCCGCGCTGTTCATGATGCGCGCCAAGACGGCGATCTCAAACGCTGCCCGTATGGGCAAGTCTCCCTCTGAGACACTTTATGAAGTTAACAATTCTCTCTGCGAAGGCAACGAAGCGGAGATGTTTGTTACAGCGTGGGTGGGTATCATAGATCTTGAATCAGGACTTATGAATTGCGCAAACGCGGGCCATGAATTCCCTGTGTTCTGTCATGCGGGCGGCGAATATGAACTTATAAAAGACATTCACGGACTAGTCCTCGGCGCCATGGAAAATGTGCCTATGAAGGAGTACACGCTGCAGATGAACCCGGGTGACAGACTGTTTGTCTACACGGATGGCGTGCCGGAGGCGATAGACAGGGACGAGAAAGCATATGGAACAGGGCGTCTGGTTGATAAACTGAACGAGCTCAAGGAGGAGCCGCAGAAAGAGACTCTCGAAAAAGTACACCATGATATTGTGAAGTTTGTGAAGGAAGCGGAGCAGTTCGACGACATCACGATGCTGGGATTCACCTACATAGGAGGAGAGACGGACGCCGGGTGACTTACGAATACATTAACGGAGCCCTGCCGGGATTTGCCGGCAGGGCTCTTGCTATAAGTATGGCTCTTCATGGTGATATACAGTCTTGGGTTACTGAACGGTATCCTCCACGTTCTGATCGCTGCCAAAGACGAGTTCGGGACTCTCTGCAGGGGGAAACTCGTTCTTAATTTCTTCTGCAGCCTGGGCCTTGGCCTCTGCTGCCTTGGCGGCCATTTCATCGCGCTGTGCCTGGGCTTCGAACTGGGCTTGTGCCTGCGCCTGCGCAAGTGCCGCCGCTTCTCTGCGCGCCTGTTCAAGAGCCTGAGCCTGGGCAGCTTCGGCTGCCTTGCGGGCCTGCTCTTCCTGTCTTGCCTTCTCCTCAGCCTCTATGCGGGCTTGTTCCGCTCTCTCTGCGGCAGCAGCTTTCTCGGCTTCCATCTTTTTCTCACGCCTTCCTGCGAGCAGGATACAGATCCAGGTTACCAGCATGCTGAAGAGGCAGGCGCATCCGCAGATGAGAAGGATCCAGCTGGAGAAACCTGCGACGATTCCTGTGATGGCCGTGATCTTTGAGAGAACGCAGAAAGCACCGGCAATGCTGGCGATAGAAATGACAAGATTGAGGATCCAGACGGGATAGTCCAGGACTTTCATCTGAACAGTTCCCTGAAGGACCAGGACACCGAGGATCAGAGATACCAGTCCTGTATAGATTTCAAAATTGGCAGTCACATCATTTATGCGGATCAGGCCGATCAGTCCCATCAGGACCAGCAGCGTTCCGAGCGCAAATCCGTAGCGGTCGATCCGCCTGTAGTCGCCCGCAAGGAAGAAGGAAGCGATGGACGCGACGCCGATGGCCACTATGCCGCCGCACAGAATCTGGCAGAGTGTGATGAGCGCCACTGATTTGCTGAACAGGAGCAGATAGCCAAGCGCTATGGCGACTGCGGCGAGAAGAATCTGTGTGATTACACTGCTTTTACTGGTTGAAGCTTTCATGATCATAATCCCCCTGAATATGAAAAGGTCAAAATATCAATTAATAACAGTTTACCACTCTAAAAGATAAAAGGAGATATATTTTGACGAGTTTTATGTATAATAGTTGATAGGAAATTACGTGTTTAATAGTATGCAGGGGATTTACCGCTCCGGCGTCTTCGCGCTGACAGGAAGGAGAGAGGCGGTGGAGAGAAGTCTATGGAAACGGGTTCTGATCGGAATTACGTTACCTGCCATATTTATCCTGCTGTGCATCTATGAGTACCAGGGCGGCAGCGGAATGGAGTGCATGTTTTACCGATACACAGGGCTGTACTGTCCGGGCTGCGGATCGGGCAGAGCAGTCAGTGCGCTGTTCCATGGCCGTTTCGCGGAGGCAGTGTCTTACAATATTCTGCTTCCGATCCTCGGGATCCCATGCTTGATTGTGCTCGCTCACGAATATCTGCGTATCGTGTTCCCGGGGATGGAACTCAGACCGATCCGCATATCCCAGAGAACTGCGGTGATATTGACGGCGGTCATTGTTGTGTTCTGGATCCTCAGGAATGTGCCGGCGTTCGATATTTTGGCACCTTGATGCGGTACGGGGTATGCCGTAGGGAACTGTGTGAAGTGCAGGATTTGGTGCGAGAAATCCATCCTCTGGGGTGGGGTAAAATGTAAATCCATCCTCTGGGGTGGGGTAAAAAAGATAAGAGGGAGGCTGATATTATGAAAATTTGTCCTTATTGCCACAATGAAAATGAGAACAGCAATAAGTTCTGCAATTTCTGCGGGGCACCGTTTGAAAATGATGCGGCGAAGGAGGAGAATAACGCGGTCGAAAGTGTGCCGGAGTACGAACCGAATGATTATCAGCCGCAGGACAACCCTGTGCCGGCACAGGAGAGCGAGGTTCCTGTCTACAACAACTATGATCTTGGAGCGAATAATGGGACTGTGACGCCGATACCGATCGGCGGGTATGTTGCCTGGAGTATTTTCGTGATTCTGTTTTGTACGATTCCGGGCATTGCGGCACTCTTTTATGTGCTGAGGATCAACCGGGCCACGACGCCGGAAGAGCAGTTAAAGACATTGGATACAGCGAAGAAGATTCTTATAGTCGGCACAGTGCTTGCCGTTATTAATCTCGTGAGTACTATTGCGTCGAATATGTGAGTTAGAGGATGAACCCCCGGGCGCTGCTGCACCCGGGGATTTTCGAGAGAACGGGACCTCTGGGGTGGTTTGTTCAGGGAGAATGGGAGAGAACGGGACCTCTGGGGTATCATTTATTAAGGAGGCAGAATATGGCTTTGAAGGATTTTTGGAAGAATAATCCGGTCAAAAACGGAAGCGGACCCGGTAACGGCTCCGATGCAGGCGGGCAGAAACCCGACAAGGATAAAATGGCGAAAATGCTGAGCGCTATTTTGATCCCTGTAGTAGTGGTGCTTGTCCTTGTCAGAGTAGTGGCAGGGTCCTTCTATACCCTTTCGGAGACGGAAAGCGCTGTTGTAACGACTCTGGGGCAGGCAACGGTCAATAACAATAAGGGCTTGCAGTTCAAAATCCCCTTCATACAGGATGTGACCAAGATCAACACCACAGTGCGCAGCTTTGAGGTCGGCTATGTGGAGACCAGCGACGGGAGCTACCGAAACGTGGAGAGCGAGTCCACAATGATCACGTCGGACATGAATTTTGTGGATATTGACTTTTATGTGACTTATCAGGTCACGGACCCGCTGCAGTATATGTATGCCTCAGAGGTACCGGAGCTGATCCTTAAGAATCTGGTACAAAGCACCATCCGAGGAACTGTCAGCGCATATACGGTGGATTCCGCACTGACCACGGGCAAGTCAGAAATCCAGCAGAACATCAAAAACATAGTGATGGACGAACTGGAACAACAGAATATTGGCCTGTCATTGATCGATATTTCGATCCAGGACGTCGAACCGCCCACAGATCAGATCAAAGAGGCGTTCTCTGAGGTAGAGAATGCGAGACAGAATAAGGAATCTGCTTTGAACGAGGCCAACCAGTACCGAAACGAGCAGCTTCCTGCAGCAGAGGCCAAGGCAGATAAGATCATCCAAAAGGCAGAGGCACAGAAGACTGCACGCATCAACGAGGCGAACGGTCAAGCGGCTCGCTTTAACAGCGAGTACAGCGAGTACATCAAATATCCGCTGATCACCAAGCAGCGTATGTTTTATGAGGCTATGGAGGAGATTCTTCCCAGTGTCAAGATCATCATCAACAATGATGAGGCGGGGACTACACAGCGGATGTATTTGGGTGATCTGGATGGGACTTTTGATTCGGCCTCGACCTCTGGGGTCAGGGGTTCCGCTTTCTCAGATCAGTTGGGAGGTGAGCAGTGATGAAGAAGCACATAGGAAAAATATTGGCTGCACTGATTGTCATCTACCTTCTTGTTAACATGGCGGCGGTCATCACTTATCCCAACCAATACAAGGTCATTAAGACCATGGGCAAAATATCGAGAGTAACCACGGAACCCGGCTTTTCTCTTAGGATTCCTCTGATTCAAAGCGAGACCACGATTTCCAAGGCACGGCAGCTTTACGACATCGCGCCCACCGAGATTTATACTTCTGATAAGAAAAAGATGGAAGTCGATGCTTATATCATTTGGCATGTAACAGATCCTATAAAATTCACGCAGACTCTGAACTCATCCACGGCGGGTGCTGAAAGCAAAATAAGCGCCATGGTTTACGGCGCACTGAAGGCCACTGTTTCCAGCACATCCCAGGAGGAACTGATCGCGTCGAGGGACGCAGCTTTAGATAAGACGGAGGAGGATGATGCACTGGATGTGGAAGTTCAGGACATCACCTCTGAGGACCTCAAAGAGGAGACCGGGACAAACACTGAGAGCTCTGAGGCTGGTTCAACTGGTGAAGCTGGTACAGCCGGAACGGGAACGGATTCGCAAGAGCAGCCGAAAGAGACAGAAGACGGCATGACGGTCATCGATGAGAACACCCGAGTTATCTCTCTTTCGAACAAGATACTCGAACAGTTAAACAAGGATTATAATCCGGAACAGTACGGAATTGAAATCCAGATGGTCAAAATCAAGAAACTTGATCTTCCGGATGAAAACAAGGATGCTGTATACAACCGCATGATCACCGAGCGCAAAAATATTGCTGCCGCTTACAAAGCTCAGGGCGAGTCTGAGGCTCAAAAGATCCGCAACACCACCGACAGGGAGACAGCAGTTATGCTTTCAGAAGCGGAAGCTACAGCTAGCAGACTTGAGGCAGAAGGTGAGGCTGAATACATGCGAATCCTTTCCGATGCTTACAATGATCCTGACAAAGCGGAGTATTATCTCTTCGTGCGCCAGCTGGACGCTGCAAAAAAGAGCCTTGAAAACGGGAACACTACACTCTTCCTTGACAGCGATTCGCCGCTTGCGAGCGTTTTCGAGCAGTCAGAATAGTGGAGCAGGACCTCTGGGGCAGGGAGCAGGACCTCCAGGAGCAGGACCTGGGAGCAGGACCTCTGGGGTATGAGAAGTGGGGTATGAGAAGGAGAAGTGGGGGATGAGAAGGGCCGGAGCAGGACCTCTGGGGTACGAGAAGAGTGGGCAATATTTTGACACGAGGAGAAACTTGGCATGGCCAAAATATACTTTATTTCTGATCTTCATTTTGGGCATAAGGATGTGATCGCGTTTGACCGCAGGCCGTTCAAAGACGTGGAAGAGATGGAAGCAGAGCTGATTCGCAAGTGGAATGCCAAGGTTTCGCGTGACGACCATGTATTTGTAATTGGAGATATGTTTGGAGGAGTTACAACGGCACATGCCGGCGAGATCGTGCAATCGTTGAACGGCAAAATACATCTTATTCGCGGCAACCATGACCCCAGAGGTCAGATTTTTGAGAGCCTGTTTGAGGATGTTGCTGCGTACAGAGAGATTCAAGTGCAGGTACGCGGTGTGAGGCAAAGAGTCATCATGCGGCACAGACTCCTCCCATTTTTCAGAGGACATGATGAGGGCGCTGTCATGCTTTATGGGCATACGCACAACTCAATTGTTGCCCGGGGCGAGGACCAATGCATTCGCTTCGTGAATTGGCTCGGCATCCCATTTCATGCGTTCAACGTAGGAGCCTGCCGCTTGGACTATGAGCCCAAAACCCTCGAGGAGATACTTGTGAAAGCGGGAGAGATCAAGCAGGCAAAATAGTGAGATTACTGATAATTAATTAAAAGGCGCAGGCGAATGAAGCCTGCGCTTTTTCCCTTAATTGCCTAAAATGTTGTATTATACAACTAAGCTATAAATAAATCGTAGGGAAAATAGAAGGAGGAGATATGAATACGGTCATTAGTGAAGGGATAAATCTTACCCCAGAGGATCATCTGTATATACTTGGGGACATGATTGACCGAGGGCAGGACGGTATTCGGATTCTGCAAGATGTCTCTTCGCGCCCTAATGTCACATGCTTGCTTGGAAACCACGAGTACATGATGTGGAACTATGTTAGTCGTCACATCTTTAAAGACCTTAACTGGCTGAATCCTTCCAATGGCGGAATGCAGACTCTCTCCGAATATCGAAAACTCATGCCTGCCGACAGAGCATCTGTCAAAAAATATCTTGCTGAGCTTTTTCTCCAAATAGAGCTGACAGTGGAAGGCACGACATTTCTGCTATCTCATTCATCCTTCCTTTCCGGTTACGGTACTGTAAAATGGCGAGACAAGTCGATCACCGCAGCAGATGTCTCAAATGTGGTCTGGTATTCTCCGTGGAGATCTTTTGAACATACGGAACCCCAGTGAACATACGGAACCCCAGAGGTATCGTACTGATAATAGATACCATATCATTGGGCATGTGCCTGTCATGATGATTGACGACAGGTATTGGCAGGATAATTGCATGCCTGAAATGCCGGCTTTTTACCAAGATCCATTGAATTGGATTATCAATATAGACCTAGGCTGCGCAATGATTCCGATCATTAAGGCTAATCCCGACAGATTTGAAGATTCCTTCAAGAAAGTGCCGTCACTCTGCGTCCTGAATCTGGAAAACTTCGCAAAAGGAATAGAGCCTGTGGCAACTTATATCCGGGGAATAGTGTGATGTTGCCAGAGACTGCGACCTCTGAGACTCTGAGACTGCGACCTCTGGGGTGGGGGAGCTGGGTGGGGTAGCTTGAGCGAAGTCCAGGCGACAGATTGTATCGCAGGTATTGCCGACCAGCTTAGACTGCCAGTGCCAATGCTTTCCTGATCACACCATACGAGATCCCGGTTATCCTGCTGGCCTGCTTCATAGAGATATGGGCCATGCGCATACTGCATAGCACATTGTCCCGCTGACCGATATCAAGTGATTGAAATTCCGCCACATTACGGCATCCGGATAGCCGCTGCATGATACTTATCGCGATTTCATCGCTGAGCCGAGGGATTTCCTCCTCGATATCAAGGCACAGATCGTTATTGTCTGCGCAATTAAATTTTATAAAGTCGTTTTTGCTGGTTTCTGACAGAATAAGCTCACTGTCGATTAGATCATTGTCAAAATATCCCCGAAAGCTACTGTATTTGTACTTCCTCGGATGATTGCAGATTGCAGCCTTAACTGGATTTTGATGAATATATCTTGTTACGATCAGGAGCTGCGACCGGTTGTTGATGGGCCTGCTTTTGAAACGAGCCTGGAACAGACTCCCGACGCGCTGGTATTTTTTGTTATACCAGTACACAAAACTAGGGATTATTCGCTGAAAGACTCTTGGCAACGGAATTTCACCGGGCTTGATGAGCAGATGTATATGATTTGACATCAGACAATAGGCAATGATTTTGTAACCGCAAATGGGCTGATATTTCCTAAGAATTGACAAAAACTTCTCATAGTCTTCGCTATCCTCGAAAATACGCTGTTTATTAATTCCGCGATAAACCACATGATAAATACCTAAATTGCTTGAAAGACGAGGGCGTGTCGGCATAAAGAAATGACCTCCTGATGTGATTGAGAGACTGCGTCACCTTAGTCATGATGGGCTGGCACTTGAAAAAAGCAATTGTCTGCTTGGCCTTACACTTCGGCGACACCGGTTTGATTTGATAGAGACTTGAGAAGCGCCAAAACAGAGGCACTTGATCAGTAGACTAAATGGTAGCACAGGCAATTCGGGTATTCAAGTTTGGATATGACCTCTGGGGTGGATATGACCCCTGGGGTGGATATGACCCGGTGGATACGGTGGATATGACCTCTGGGGTGGAGGTGGATATGACCTTTGGGTGGATATGACCTCTGGGGTAGAGGAATAAAGAAATACGACCTCTGGGGTTCATACCTGAGACATTCTTCCGGAGCAGGTTGCGAAAAATTCAGATGGCCAATATTTTGCCATCGAACAGTATTATCTGAGCGAACCCCAGAACTCGGAATTGCGTAAAAAGTATGCCGGTTTGATCCTGAAACTAAACTGTTACCATGACATTTATGTCTTGAATGATTTTGCTGAGGATTCCGAATGCGGAGAGCTAAATCCCGATCCCAATAAACTCGTGAGTTATATTGTGGGAGAATATGCAAAAAATAGCGTGCGCTTTTTTATCAGGAATGAGAACACACTGATAGTATCAAATATTGATGATACATATCTGACGATTTATAACCCTTCGGAACGCGCTCTTGCATTAATACGCAGACTGGCGGCCGCAGAGGGGCTGTATGTTTGGAGGCCTGTGGAAACTTGATCGCGACCTCTGGGGGAGGGTGATTGTGTGGCAGTAATTATGATCAGAATATGTAATCAGAAAGTAAATCAGACGTGATATATAAGGGGTAGTGAGACCTCTGAGGTCTCTCACACAAAAATAATAGCCATGAGACCCCAGAGGTCTCAGAGGTCAGAGGTCTCAGAGAGGTCAGAGGTCTCAGAGGTCATGAGACCCCAGAGGTCTCCCACAAAAGGAGTAATCATGGATTATATCAAACAGCATCGCAACCAGATTTACTTAGGCGTGACCATAATAGCCGTACTGCTTGCCATAGTGCTTAGCCTGGACTACAAAATCCGAAGGGACGCTGAGCAGAACGAAACAGCTGTCACCGCTACGACCATAAAGGAAAAAGAGAAGAAGGACAGAGTGGTGATCTCCGTCAGCACCGACACCATCCAGGATGGGCTGGCAAATATGGGCTTTCTGATCACGCAGGAGTACTATTTTACCCAGGTGGAGAAATATACGAAGGAGAAGACTTTCTTGAAGTTCATCACCTCATCCTCAGAGTTCATGTACAGCTACGACGGAGCTGTTATGGCGGGCATAGATTTTGGGAAGATCAAGATCAAGACTGATGAAGACCGCAAGATCATTGCAGTCGAAATGCCGGACTCCGAGATTCAGACAGTCACGATCGACAAAGACACTTTCAAGATTTACTCAGAAAAGGATTCTCTGTGGAATCCGCTCAAACTGGAAGATTACAATATTTCGCTCGTTGAGTTTGAAAATGCAGCCAAAGATAAAGCCATCGCAAGCGGCATTCTTGAGCGTTCAGATGAGCAGGCCCGGAAGCTCGTGCGTGAGTTCATTACCAGCCTTCCGAACACAAGTGAATACACAATTTCATTCACAGACTAAGGGGTGAGTGCTATGAAAAATGCTTTGAATTATCAGAAGCTCATGATTGTTGCGCTGTTGGTCCTTTTTGCTGTTATATCCATTACCAAAATAGCGCCCGCCGCCGCGGATCCGGCCAATCACAAACATTCTATAGAACAGACGGAAGAAAAAATCACGTCAGTCATGACTCTTTCGGGCGGGGCTGCCGCCACATCTGCCACACTTTCCCTACTGCCGGGCGACATGTGCACCCCTCTGGCAGAGCAGCTGGCTGAGTTGGCAAAATATTTTCTCCTGATCCTCAGCGCCCTTTACCTCGAAAAATTCCTGATAAGCCTGTCGGGCTATATTTCATTTATGATCCTGATTCCGCTGGCCTGCTTTATTGTATGCGTCGCTGTGATGACCGGGAAACAAAATCTTACCCGAACTGCTGCCAAAATAGCGCTTATCGGCATTATCATCTTTGGAATAGTTCCTGCAAGTGTTAAACTTTCAGATATGGTGTACCAAACACAGGCCTCAAAGGTCAACGACGCAATTGATGATTATAACAACCTTGAAATCGAGGGCGATGGTGAAAGCGGGCTTTTCAACGAGTTCAACACTATCACGAATGAAACGATCGAGAACGTGTCATCATTCATGGACAACCTTCTTGAGTCCCTTGCCGTTATGATCGTGACATCGTGTGTGATCCCGCTTCTTGTCTTTTTCTTCCTGGTGTGGCTGGTAAAGGTTGTCTTTTCTGCCAATATTTTGGTGCTCGATACGACCTCGCTGGAAGCTCTGACCAAGAGACCTCTGGGGTGACCAAGAGACCTCGACCAAGAGACCTCTGGGGTAGCATGTTAAACAGAACGGAGATTGTCATATGCCTGATTATAAAACAATTGATCAATTACCTTTAGAATTAAACATCAGGGATCTGGGAGGGCTTGAGACCAAGGACGGAAGACATGTCAAAAGAGGGATGCTCTTCAGAAGTTCTGCATTGGCATTTTTTGACGAGGAAGAATTGAAGCCGGTGCGAAATCTGGGGATTAGAACTATTTTGGATTTCAGGGCGTTGAAGGGGATTCAGAAAGATCCTGATCCTAAGCTGGAGGGAGCGGAGTACTATAACAAATGTGCTGCTTTTCAAAATTTTTTGGATGATCTGAATTCACCCGGAGAACTGGCAAGTCTGATTTTTGACGAAGATCAGACTGGAAATGCTATTGATGTGCTTGTGTCCAGCTATACGGCATCGCTTGCTTTTTCTAATGAATCATATAAGTTCATGTTTGACTGCCTGCTGGCTGGAGAAGTCCCAATGCTGTTTCATTGTTCAAACGGCAAGGACAGGACAGGGGTAGCCGCCATGTTGATTTTGTTAGCTTTGGGGATTCCGGAGGAGGTAGTAAAAGAGGATTACATGCAGAGCAATTTAAACAGACAGCCAGAGATTGATGAGCTCATGGAGAGATTTAAAATGCTCACCGGAAGACTTGGAAATGCAAGATCCTTTTTCACTATGATTGAGGGTGTCCTGCCTCAATCGGCGGACATGTTGATTTCGGAAATTTTGGAGCGATATGGTACGTATGAGAATTACATGGAGCAAGAGTACGGTTTTGACAAAGAGGTTTTGAAAAAGTTCAGAGATATGTACTTGGAGTAAAACATATACCCCAGAGGTCATATCAAGCCAGGTCATATCACGCGAGGGAGTATCATGTTGGAAACAGAAAGACTTGTTCTGCGCCGCTGGGAAGACAGCGATGCGGGTGATTTATTTGAATACGCCAAGGACCCTGATGTAGGACCGATTGCCGGCTGGCCGCCTCATCAAAGCATTGAGGAGAGCAGGGAAGTAATCAAAAACGTTTTTACCGGAAGAGAGGCATATGCTGTATGCCTGAAAACAGACGGTAAGGCAATCGGCGCAATCGAA
>CADAEH010000047.1 GCA_902786855.1 uncultured Eubacteriales bacterium
TCGCAAATGTCGTCTACGTCCAGCACCATTTCCATCATGCTGATCTGCTCATCATATACCGCCTCATCGATCTCCTCTTTGATCTCAGGCTCGCATATGTGGTAACATGGGAGTTTCAACGAAACCCCTGCCAGACACCCCGCAAATGTAGGATCTCCGAGAGCTACTGTCTCTGCAGCGAGGCCGCCTGCCTCTCCTTCTGCAGCGCCTACGAGTACTACCAGATTATCTGCTCCGTACTGATCGTAGAACTCTTTTACTCTCTTCTGATTCTCCAGATCCATGGCTCCGGCAGCCGTTCAGACGAAGCACTCGGTCGAGCTGAATACGACCTCGGCTCCTGCTGACTCGGCACATTCAGCTATCGCCCATCAGTTTCTCCTTTCTTAGTTGTAAACCAGAGTTAGTTGTTTATCAGGCCCGGCTGAGCATAGGGGCACGCACAGCCGGAGCCTGTAATAAGAAGCAGGCAGCAAGCTGTCAGCTTCCTATTTACGTAATTGCCGCATTACTCTTCCTTTTCCTTCTTAAGCGCTCTCACCAGTGCTACCATGGCGGCTACCATGATGAATGCGAATGGGAAAGCTGCTACGATTGAAAGTGTCTGCAGCATGCTCAGACCATTGCCGCTTCCGAGCATCATTGCTGCTGCAAGTGCAGCCATGAGTACGCCCCATACGATCTTGGTCTTGTTCGTTGGATCGAGTGTTCCTTTTTCACTGTACATTCCGAGCACATAAGTTGCGGAGTTTGCTGAAGTTATGAAGAATGTACAGATCAGAACGAACATGACTACTGATATGATCATTCCGAGCGGGTACTCTTTGAGTACCAGGAACAGTGCTGTGGAAGTTGATGCAACAGCCTCTTTGATGATCGAAAGGTCGCATCTCATTCCGAGAGTTCCGTAGATCGCGAACCAGATTATTGAGAATCCGGCCGGGATGAACATAACTCCCTTGACGAACTGTCCGATGGTCCTGCCTCTCGATATTCTCGCGATGAAGGAACCTGTGAATGGTGCCCATGCGATCCACCAAGCCCAGTAGAATGTAGTCCAGGACTTGTACCAGTCGGCGTCTCCGAATGCACCTACTTCGAAAGTGTTCTTGACGATTCCGCTGATATAAGCTCCGAGACCCTCTGTAAGGTTGTTCAGGATCGGAACTGTCGGACCGATGATGAACAGGAGGACCATTACGCCTATCGCGATTCTGATGTTGAGGTCACAGACCTTGCTGATACCTTTATCTACTCCCATGACCGCAGTCGCGGTGTATATAAGACCGAGAACTACGATCAGGATGAGTTGAACTGTATGAGTCTCCGGAACTCCTGCGAGGAAATTCATTCCTGAATTGATCTGCAGTACACCGAGGCCCAGTGATGTTGCCACTCCTCCGGCTGTAGCGAAGATAGCCAGGATGTCGATCAGTTTACCGATCCATCCGTTGGTCTTCTCTTCACCGATAAGAGGAATGAATACCGAGCTGACGAGAGCCGGTTTGCCCTTGCGGAACTGCATGTAAGCAAGTGCAAGAGCGAGCACTGAGTAATTAGCCCAAGGGTGAATTCCCCAGTGCAGGAATGACTTAGTGAAAGCCATTCTAATTGCCCCTTCTGAAGCCGATTCCAGGCCGCCTATAGGTGCCAGATAGTAATTCAGAGGCTCTGCAACTCCCCAGAATACCAGTCCGACTCCCATGCCGGCCGAGAACAGCATAGCGAACCATGTCAGGTCGCTGTAGTCAGGCGTTGAATCATCAGGTCCCAGCCGTACATTCTTGTACTTGCTGAAGAAACCTATCCAGATGCAAAACACCACGAAAGCTGTCATAGCCAGTGCATAGAACCAGCCAAAGTCTGTCGTCAGAAAGTTCATGCTTCCGGTTGCCGCTTTGCCGAATGAGTCAGGAAGAATGATTCCCCACAGACATATGGCAAGTGTCAGCAATACCGAAATGATGAACACGACGTTTAATTTTTTCTCTTTCATGGCAAGTCACCTGACCTATCAGATTCTTACCTTGAATACTGTCTGCTCTGTAACGTCTGTAGCGATTGCATCGAGTGCAACACCTACTCTGTGGTAACGCAGTTTCCACTGTTCTTCCTTCGGTGTATTAGGGTCACCGAGAGGATATGGGATCGAGATAGTAGGAACGATTCTGTTAGCTCCGACTGTCATTGATACCGGGATGAGATTGCACATATGTACAACATTGAATCCTGCTCTCTCAAGAGCCTTAACCATCGTTGCGCCGCAACGAGTACAGGTTCCTCAGGTTGAGCCCAGGATAATAGCATTTACGCCGTCTTCCTGGAGATATGGGATCATTTCCTCAGCCATTCTTGTAGCTTCGGCTTCTGTTGTACCTGTTCCTACTGTTGTATAGAAGTAGTCATGCAGTCTCTTGAACTTGCCTTCCTTCTCGTATGCTCTTACTGCATCGAGCGGAACGAGTACGTTAGGGTCTGCATTACCTGCTGCAGGGTCATAACCAGCGTGGATAGTCTTGAATACGCCTGCCTCAAGTCTGTCCATATCCTTGATGCTGTATCTGCCCCATCTTGTAGCGGAAGCTGACTGGATTCTGTCAGGGTTCTCTACAGGAACGCAGCCTGATGTTGTAACGAGTGCAATAACTGCATCCTTAAGATCAATTGCAGGTGCGATAGGAACGAGATCCTTCTCAGGGATGATGAGCTCTGTCTGATAAGGCTCACCTGCCATTTTCTTCTTGAGCATCTGAACGCCACGGTAAGCAGCTGTGTTCTCTCTGATGTCCTCAAGGAATACTTCGTGCCTGCATCCTCTTTCGAAATAACCTTCTGCTTCGCAGCCGAGGTTAGGTTCACCGGCAAGGAGCTTGTTGGCAAACTTGGTCAGAACCTTGACGTCCTGTCTCATCTTTACAGCGCCTGTGCCGCCCTTGAAGATGATGACGTCCTTTTTGAACATGTCAGCACCCGGGTTCTCACCGTTCATGGATGTGAGTACAGGAACTCCAAATTTTTCTTTTACAGCCTTACAAACGTTACCGCAAGCTACGCCGTAACGTCCGGCCTGGAAAGCAGGACCTGCGATAAAGAGATCCATTTCCTTATCTTCGAGGAATCCCATGATTCTTGAAAGAGCTTCCTCTGTGTTGGAACCCATGAAGTTATCTCCGCATACTACTGTATGTGTAACTTCTGCATCTTTGAGTGCAGCATTGATTGCCATAGTTGGACCAACAACGCCCTCAACGATGTACGGTTCCTGATCAGCCTTATCTTCGCCGCCGATTCCGCCGAAGAACTGATTTACGTAACAAATTACTTTCTTCATTGCTCTGCCTCCTTTCCTCTAGAATTCTCTCATTGTCTTGACAGAGAACCCACTGATGTGGTCTCCGCAGAACCAGTTGTTGTCTTCCATGATGATGGATCCGTCGTCTCTTGCAGACTTGCCCAGAATCTCATCATATCCCCAGCTGCCGGACATGCCGTCTCTGTTCATAGCCTCGAGACATCCGATAACTGTTGCACATGCAGGAAGATCAGAGAGCTCAGATACGTTTCCTGAGGAAACAAGAGCATTCATCTTGGAATCGAGTGTTACGAGCGGCTGTGAGAAACCGTCACGTCCTGTACACTCGTTGGAGATACCTACTACAGGGATACCTGCATCCTCAAGGATGACCTGGCAGCGTACATAGTCTGCATCTGGGTTGCCGTAACCCTCTTCTGTTACGATGGCATAATCAACGCCGAGGTTGAGTGCCATGCTTCTTACCATGATTGCAGCTCTCTCTTTCTGATCAAGAGCAACATTGAGCATGGACATGATTACTCCTACAAAGTTCAGGCTCTTGCCGTCCTCTTCGAAGAGTTCCTTGATTGTCGGGAAGTTCTGCATCTCATATGTTGACCACTTTGATGATGCCGGCATGAAAGATCCGGAGATCATTGCGCCGTCAAGAACTTCTGTCGGGCTTACGAATGTAGGCAGATATTTGTTCATATCCCATCCGTACCAGAGGTCATTGTAGCCAAGAGCCTCCATCTGGGACTGTGGCTGCATTACGAGAGCAACATTAGGAAGACCATTGTTCTTCTTAGCTCTGTCAGCTACAGGCTCAAATTCGAATTCTTCGAAAGACTCTGCAGCAACACCCTTTGCGATCTTGCCGAGGTACTCAGCGAGTCTGTGACCAGCCCATCTGAGAGCGTGGTTGCACTTCTGCTGTTCATAACGCTCGAATTCTTCATCAGTCTCACCTACGAGGCAGATGTTGATGAGCTTGGACCAGTAAGTGTGTTTTGCACCCTCACCGCCCATGTCGATGACTCCGTCTCCGAAGGATCCCCATGTGCCGCCTACTACTGTTACGCAGCAGCCCTTGAGAGCCTTGAGTTCACCATCACCTGCAGGAACAACTTCATCTGTAACTCCAGGGAAGAGTGTGCGTCCATCAACACGGTATCTTGGCTCAATAGTCTCGATTACAGGCACGATTCTTGTGTCATCGCCAGGGTGAGCGATCACGATATCGAGGCTTGTAATATGATCATCAAGCTCCATAAGGTAGTCGATTGCAGCCTGCTTGTTGATGGTAAGAACACCATTTTCAAAGCCGTCCTGACTACCAAGAACTACATCCTTAACAGGAATGTTACCGATCTTGAGTTTCATTTACGTACTCCTTTCTTGCTGAATTAATTGAGTAATAAATCTTTAATGGGAGATGTATTTATAGAACGCGTTTGTTAAACACGTTTTATAAATCTATTATAAATTTTATCTATCGCTCTGTAAAGTATTTTTTTAACAAGTTTAATTTATTCTTGTATTTTTGCAGTACACACTGTTATTATCAGTACTAACAGATAGAACTTTTCTATAGTTGTTACTCATTATTCATCTTTATCTAAGGAGGTTTTCAGATCATGGGCCGACCCGCAATGTCTGCAGAGGCGATAAAGAATAACAAGATCAGTATCATCAGTGCAGCCATGGACATGATCCGCGAAAGCGGGATACAGTCTGTATCGGCCAGGTCTCTCGGGGCACGCATTGGTATGAACAGTGCTCTGATCTACAGGTATTTCAAGGACATCGATGAGGTAGTCCTTTTTGCATGCGTTCACGTCCTGCAGGAATATACCAGAGAGATGACTGAGGCCCGCAGGCAGTACGAGGAGTCAGCCAAAGAGTTTTCAGACTTCGATATCTACATGCTTTCATGGACACTCTTCTGCAAACATGCTTTTGGCAATCCTGAGGAGTACAACATACTGTTCTTCAGCAAGCACAGCGCCGGGCTCAGCAAGACCATCAGTGAATATTACGAATTGTTTCCGCATGAAAGCCGGGATGAGGACGATATCTTGCTTGAGGGTATGTACCGTACATCTAATCTCCGCAACCGAAACCTTGTGCTCCTCATTCCTGTGCTTGAAGGCATTAAGACAGGTCAGGAGATCATCATGATCAATGATCTTACCGTATCGTTCTTTTATGCTCTCCTTGTACAGCTGATCAGTCATGATCAGGGAGTGAACGCCGAATCCCAGACAGCCCGCATGCTTGAGGCATGCAGATTTACCACAAAACTATGATTTTCTATACAAGACAGGATCCCGGAGTATTAGCAGAGCTCACAGAAAACGGTTTTTATCGTGTGAAAGAAGAATATGTCCGGCAGAAATACACAACTATCACAGATCACTATGCTTCGCTGTACCGCAGGCTGACTTTATACGCCCGCAAATACATCGATATTCCCGATGGAATACTCTATCCTGTATGGCTCACACCTGCCGGAAACGACACCATCCCTCCGGCTGACGGATCAGTATTTCTTAAGTTTGACATACCTGAAGGTAAGTATCTGATCGTCAACGACGAGGTATGGGAACATATGATCAATCATCTATACCATCCTATCGATGAAGCCGATCAGATAGCTCATGAGGCAGAGCTTGCAAAATACGGTATCTCATCACCGTCATCTCTGATCGGAGGTCCTGCCGGCAACTTCTACCCCGTTCTGAAGAATAAAGTTCTTAGGAGCTGGGAACGCGTCTACACAGTTCAGCCGCAGGATCCGGCACATATCTCCGGACTGTGCTGGGAACTTCATCTCGAATGGCTGGTCGACCATTCGTAAGAACACGTTTCATCAGAATGGCTTTTTCATATAAGCCATTCTTTTTTTATGCACCACAGCCCTGCCTGAACAGCCCTGACACCCGGTACAAGCATGTCATCACCTGCCGCTACTGCCCTTTTAATTAACTCGTCATGTCTGAAGAGCCTGTTCCAGCTGGCTACTATCTTCCTTTTTATATCCGGATAAAACGGTCTTAGGACTGCATCTGAAGAGTCCCTTATTCCGCGCTTTTCAAGTTCACGCGCAAAGGCTGCTTCTTCCTCCGGTGTTTCACCGATGTAGGACAGTCTCAGAACTTTGTACCAGTCATACTGATCAAAGAGCACCACTTCATCAATAGGCACATTGAGCTTCATTACCTTCTGCCCCATAGGATCGATGCTCTCCGTTGAAGCAAATGCCCAGTATGGATATGCCGAGTTGTCGCTTCGCGGTACTATCTTCTCTGCTTCATGTATATATGCATCGTAAGCTGTCAGAAATATGCGTGCGCTTTCTTCGTATTTGCTGACTATATATTCACGCCTTGAAAAAGAGATCCCGGATTCATCGACGACATGCCAGACTACATCGGCCTGCGGAGAATAAAGTATTATGTGATCATTCTTTTTATCCATTCTCTCCTGACCTCCCATATCAGTCCGTACGTGCCCTGATCTCCCGGACTTGCCGGCGGATCAAAGAGTCTTTCCCAGCTTTTTATTATCTTGCTGCGTATTTCAGGATAGAACGCAGTCATAACTGCCCTGGCGTTATCAGTACCTGTCTCTGCAAGCAATCTGTTATGCGCCTTCTCGTCCTCTTCATCCGCTGGAATGTATGAGTAATTAGTTATTTTCGTCCACTTTAATATGTCTATCGCAACGATCAGACTTGTATCCAGGCTAAGCTCGAGAATCACATATCCCGGCTCCGGGATCATCGTTGCATCTCTGTCAAAAGAGACCCATACCGGATAACTGGTGTCTTCCGGTCTTTCTGCGGCGGCCGGAATATGATCAGCCAGCCAGCGGTAGGTGTACAGCATGATGTCGGTTGTTTCTTCGAGTTCACGACGAATAAACCTTTCATCAGCGATAAATCTTCCGTTTTCTCTGAGCTGATCCAAAACTGCCGCATTCTGTTTGGTCCATACTGTTATCATCGGCATAGGTCATACTCTCTATTGCCGGGAAGATATCAGATATCTTCCCGGCTTCAGATTCAATTAAGCTTCAGCGACCTGTTCGCGAATAGCATTCATCTCATCGCAAATGTCGTCTACGTCCAGCACCATTTCCATCATGCTGATCTGCTCATCATATACCGCCTCATCGATCTCCTCTTTGATCTCAGGCTCGCATATG
>CADAEH010000048.1 GCA_902786855.1 uncultured Eubacteriales bacterium
TTCTTGACTTCACAGCCCTTGTCCGTGTAGTAGGCAAGCATTTCCGGCATCTTCTTTAAGTCATAGCTGGTCACACAATCGGAGATGACATGAACGGCATATCCAGCCTTGGTCATGTTGAAACAGGTGGATTTCACACAAGCAGTGGCATCAGCACCGGTAATGTAAAACTCCCTGATATCCTTTGACCGGATGAATTCTGAAAAAGCCTCGCTGGTCAAAGCGTTGGCCTTTGTCTTAACGAAAATATGATCCGAGACAATCTTGAGTTCCGGCACAAGTTCTGCTCCTTTTGTCTCTGGTTTGAAGGTGCGGGTTCCGGCGGACAAATTGTTGTGTTTGATATATATTATCACCATTCCTTGCTTCATTGCCCAATCGATAGCGGAATTGATGTTTTCAATGATGTCCCTGTAATGCTTAGTAATGTCGTTTTGAATGTCAATGACGACGAGTGCTTTTCTATTCATTTTTATCTGTCCTCTCTTTTTTTCTGCCTCAGATCGAACCAGCGCTGCTTTTTCGGTTCTATTTCTTTTGACATTTTTTGCTTATCCTTTTAGCCGTTTGAGAGCTTCCTCGTTGTTTCCTGTTATCATTTCAAGCTTTTCACATGAGCTCATTCCGTCGCAGTCTCCGCATGTTTCTATATCCTTACTAAGCGCACACTGCCTTATCGGGCAAAGTGAGTCGCAGAAAGGAGTCTTCACCCCGTCTATGCGGCATCCTGCGCAATTGATCATCTCCGGTGTGATATCTACACCGTTCAGCTCTGACCATTCCTTCGCGACCTTGATACGCAGATCATTATCATTATTTACTGTTGCAATATGGGCTTCACATGTCTCGCAGTCCAATCCACAGTACGCGATATATTCATTCACTCTGTTCCTGACCGGCACCCATATGCTGCATTCATATTCAGATGAGTTCGGATCACCTGCGGAATAAACTTCCAGTGTCGCTGCTGCGTTTGCGTGATATTTCTGCCCCTCATTCGGGAACCAATCCTGCCATACTGCAGTATTCAGTGTTTGCAGTGATCCGGGAATCGGTCCCTTTGTACTAAACACAGCCCAGTTGCTCGCAGGAAATGAATACAGTTCAAGTCCGTCCGGAACATCACCGCCCTGATACAAGCCGGCAATCCAGTAACTGAAGCCGGATTCTGCCTCGGTACATATAGCGTACATGCCTACACCGTTTTCAATGATCGCCTTCTCGACAGCATTTGCAGGCTCCATCGTCTGCCAGAGCTTCGCATACTTCATCGTGTATTCCTTATCCCAGAATTCCGGGCATTTCTGATATGCTTCATCCGGACGTATTTCTGTGTGATACCCGATAAATGTCATTTCTTTTTTCTTTTCATAAATCACTTCCATTTGATTTCCTCTCATATATCATCGGTGTGAATCTTATACCATTTATGATCTTTTCTTCTTCAGTCGGAGTAAAGCCTAACCTCTTGTAGAAGCCCACACCGAATGGTGAAGAATTGACTGTCATGATATTGCCTTTATAATTCTCCAGAAGGTAATTGAACAACATAGTCCCTACTCCCTGTCTGTTATACTGTCCGTCAACAAAAAAGAAACAGATATGCTCCAGTTCTGTACGGATCCCGATCAATCCGATAAGCTTCTGGCTGTCAAACGCCCCGTAATAATCTATGCCGTGCAGGTATTCTTCATCATGAAGGCACTTACGGAATTCCTCAGTACCCTCTTCAGAATAATCCGGTGACTCATATTCTGAGAACACGATCCACGCCAGATCCAGTGCGGCCTGCCTCTCATCTTCAGAAAGTCTGCGTATTTCCTTTCTATTCATTACTTATCATCCTCTTTTTCATTAATATCGGGGCCAGGTGCCTCACTATTGTTACCGGCTTCATCTGCGCTCCTGCTGCATGCTCTTTCAAGTGATGCGAAGCAGGCTGCTGCTCCGAAATATATGATACCTTCCAGCCATTTATCAGCAGTGATCTGGAATACTGCACCGGCAAAGAACAATGTTGCCGCAACCGTCAGCATTCTTCGATTCCTTATTATGTGTTTTTCTATCTTAGTTTTCATAATTGCTTCCTTACTTTCTTATCCCATTCTCTGTTTTCACACCAGTAAACGGTCCTGTCCGTCACGTCATATACCATGGAAACGACGGTCGGACAGACTTCCTGAGATACCGTTCTCAGTACTTCAAAGCAATCTTCAACATCAAAATCATCGGATGCTTTATCCAGCATTTCTTTCGCAATGTGATATCTGTCCCAGCCCATCCACGGATGCGTCTCCGAGTCCTGCTTATATGGTGAGAAGTTAGTTAAAATCTTGTATCCAGGTTTTTCGTAATAGCTGGATCCCTGCCCCGGCACGATGTAAAGCACATTGCCGTCAGCATCTGACAGAGCAGACATGAATGTCAGTCCCGGTATGCTGTATACAGGCCTTTTTGCCGCTATGTCGCGGATCTCCTGCAGCGTCTTCTTCTGCAGCAGAAGATCGATGTCCAGCAATATGACATTTTCACCGTCTCCCGCGGGGTCGCTTCTTTTGTCAGCAGGCCAGCATGTAGGCATTCCAACGAAGTCTCCCCGGCAGTTGGCGCCAAACAATGGCATCCACCCTTCTGTTGCATCATTGACTTCTATGTATACTCCTTCATCTGTAGGTCTGACTCTGTATTCCATATCCAGAAGATCCAGATTCCAGCCTACTATCGTCTTTTTCTTATTTACTATTATGCTTGTACACATTACTGATCCCTTTCTTTTGCTCCCTATCGTTCGGTAGTTTGAGGTGTATTTTTTTACCGGTCAGCTCGTATGACTGGCCGGCAGTATTCATTCTATATGATCGATCACTTGTTTCGTTCTACTTTCCGTAGACCTCGAAGAACTGCAGCACATGCTTATGCACCAGTTCCATCACTTCTTCCTCTCTGGCAGGTTCCCTGTCGCACAGGTTGATCCATACCGTTATCGGTGACGAGAGCTGCGCCGCCATGATCTCAGTGTCCGCTTCTTTAAGCGTATTGCTGCGGATAAGGAATCTGATCATACCTTCGAAGTATTTCAGGATATCCGCGTAATTCATTTTGGTCTGCAGAACGGCTAGTTCTTTGTTACGGAACTGCTCTATCAGAAGCAACTTTCTGCCCCTGCTGATGGCCGGATCATGAACTATGTATCTGACCTGACCCTGGATCATCTTAGCGGCGTCTTCTTCATTCATTCCCTCTTTGTCTTTAATGAATTCAGGATCATCCCAGTCGGCATTCGCAAATATGGAATGCTCTGCATATCCGGTAAGCACCGAATCTACGACATTATCCAATATCTCCTGCTTGCTTCCGAAGTGGCTGTACAGAGATGCTTTGCGAATACCCACCGCATCCGCGATCTGCGAGATGCTTGTCGCTTCATAACCGTTTACAGAAAACAGATCGAGTGCGACATTCAGTATTTCGTCTCTTGTATTACCCTTTTCCATAGTATTCCTCCGGCAGCAAAAGCATATTAGTTCTCTGACAGCATCATTTTACCTACCGTTCGATCGTTAGTCAATAGCTATTTACAAAACGGTCCGATAAAATGCATTCATGGGATTTCTAAGTACCTTTTGAGTACTGGATCAGGATGATGCCGCTGTGCCGCTAATCATCCACCAGAAAAGGGACTGTCGCATATCATAGTGCGACAGGTCCTTAAGCATCATATAGTCTGCTCGTTTCAGTTGAGTTATTCTATCATAATTTGTTTAACAGTAACTTTGATCTTCCTGAAGACTCCGTTCTGGACATATGCATATATGTAGCAGGTGCCCTTGCTCTTTGCCTTTACTACACCTTTCTTTGAAGCAGTTGCAACATTTATATTGGTCGATTCATACATGATAGCTCTGTGCTTCCTGACCTTCAGTTTCTTCGACTGTCGTACTGCTTTGGCTTTTAGCTTCAGCTTCTTGCCTTTCTTCAGCTTCTTAGCCTTCCTGATCACAGTTTTTTTCACTGTCACCTTCTTGTGGTTGCCGACCTTTCCGCCCTTGGTCGCTACATGTATCACTTTCGATGTAGATACGACCTTGTCATTCCTGTCGAGGGCAACCATGATGAACTTATAATAAGTTCCCTTTTTGAGCTTCAGGTCGTTGATCATTGAAACAGTCAGCTTGTTGCTGTCGGAAACAGTGATCTTCACAGGGTTGAGTTCCTTTCCGCACTTATTGCCATAGATGACATATGAAACAGCATTGTCTACTGTTGCCCAGTTGAGCTGGATGGAAGTTTTGCCCTGCTTTGACGATCTGAGCTGTATCTTTGAGAGTGTTAAATATATATCATCATTTTATCCGTCTGTTGTATACTTAAATTAACATAACAGACGCCGGATGTCCCCCGCCTCTGAGGCGGCGGGGGACATTTTCGAACATCAGTGGTGAGTCACACTCCCCCACTGATGCTCTCAAGAGCTGAAGCTCCCGGCATCTGTTGACGGCGTCGCTCGCTCCAATCAAGCGAGCTTGTTGGAGCTTTGCTCCTGGTTGAATTCCCAAACGAGATGATTGGAAGGCGGATCCATGGCAGCAGAAAAAACTGTTGATGTTAAATCATTAGAAGATGACTCTCCTATTATTTTTTACACTTTTGAATACTTGAGTGATTCGGCTCGTTTCCGTACGCTGCTGGAGGAGCGTTTCAGAAATACAGGTCATACCCGCAGGATCGAGTTCCGGTACTGGGACTGCTATCATGAGATCCCTGATACGGACGGGGACCTCTATGCGTATGATGCATGCGTTATGTCTGCACTTGTCGATAAAGGGATCATACGGGTACTGCCTGAGATCATCGATACAGACAAGGTGTTTGACTGGATCCTGGAACGCAGCAGGATCATGGGAAAAACATACGGGTTTCCGTTCATGACATGCGCGAACGTGTTGATATGCAGGAAAAAAGACTATACTCCGATAAACAACATTTTTGAGATCGAAGGAGGTCTGTCAGCACCACTGAAGTCTATGCTCGGATACTATAGCGTGCTCGCTTTCTGCAATTATCAGGACAGCGGCGAGGGTATTATCAGTGCGATCGAAAGGATATTCAGGACTATCGGAGGCCATGAAGCATTTGAGGATTCTAAACTTGATGCGGAAAAAGTCATAGACAAGTTCCGTAGCGGTAAAAGCAGATACCTTTTGGGTTTTACCGAAAATC
The DNA here is from genome assembly GCA_902786855.1 of uncultured Eubacteriales bacterium. Taxonomy (GTDB): domain Bacteria; phylum Bacillota; class Clostridia; order Peptostreptococcales; family Anaerovoracaceae; genus Crickella. The sequence continues at coordinate 5,221 of CADAEH010000048.1, forward strand.
TGAGGTCCCTTGACCGGGATGAATATGTCGTTCAACTGGCCAACTTATCCGAAAACGCGGTAAATGAGATGCCACTGTTCATGACTGACTTTATTTCTATGGGGTACAGCACCTCAGGCGAAAAACTGCTTGACTGCCTGGATATTATGGAAATCATTACAGACAGCAGTTTTATCCGCGATTTGTGTACCGGTGAGAATGGCCTTGAGTATATGATGCCCGCAGATAAGACGCTCTATCCTGTCTTTGCTGAACTGGATCCCGTCTATGAGTAGCTTTATGATCTGGCAAGCGATGAGAATAATGGGATCCTCAGGTATGGCAGTAATTTCTATGAAGTATTTGACCTTCGTAAGGCATATTTATTGTCCTTAGTTCAAAGCATGGAAGACTTTTAGTGCAAATATAAAGCAGGCATTTCTGCCTGCTTTACATACACGATTACATATAACATTTTACTTTTTCAAATCCATCATTAATAACCTTTGTTTTACGATATATAGGTCCCATATGAGTTTTGTCAAACGTCTTAGCTATAAGTGATTCGTCTTCAGGCAGCTCGAACATGCCGGCCTGCGTATCTACGATCAGCCATTTTCCGTCAATGTAAACTTCATTCCATTGATGAGTCCACTTGTTTGCATTTACATGTTTACACTTGATCCCTGCTGCATCGCAAAGCATCTTATATGCTCTACAGTATCCTGAACAGGCTGCAAGATGCATAACAAGTGCTGCATATGCTTCATTACCATAGTTCTTTCTATAACTCTTGGTGCTCTGATCTTCCTGCAATCCGGCATTAATGATCATATAGTATGCAAGTACCTGAGCCTTTTGTATATTGGTCATGCTGCTGTTTGTATATGTCTCAACGATACGTCTGGCTTCCTTTTTTGCCATCTTTTCACGTTGCTTCTTAGACAGAGACTTGTACACCTTAACAGTACAGGTATACGTTTCGTTCCCATACTGGACCGTGATCTTAGCCTTGCCTGCTTTCTTTGCTTTAATGGTCCCGTTCCTGGTGACTGATACGACCTTTGGCTTTGAAGATTTCCATGCAAGGCCCTGATATTTCGCACAACTGACAGCTCTCACACCATTATTTACACTATCGATCCAATGGAAAGTAGCGCTTTGCATGGCAGCATGCTCATTGATAGCATTGATAGAGTTCTGATCCGTGCTGTACAGGAACAGATCCAGCTTCTGACCTTTTACCAGTTTTACTGAGTTCCAGCTTAACATATAAGGTGGTGCTGCTGCATCCGCAGTATCTGTCACAACAGCAAAAGATGAAGTGACCAAAATCACAAATGCGATGAAAATATAGATTGTACGTTTCAGGTATTTCATAGACTCACACATCCTTTTTGCCGGTTTTTCTTGTTCATTATAGCACAGTCGATAATTTTTCTGAGTTGAAATAATCGAACACATGGCCTGAAGCCGTAATAAATGATCAGGGTCATATTCCCTGCTCAGTCTGATTGCATCCACTAAAACCTGCTAACAAATATCAAGTACTCATTTGAATTCGCTAGCAGGTTTCTCTTTTGCAATTGTTGTACTACAAAAAGGCTGGCGGATTTGCCA
>CADAEH010000049.1 GCA_902786855.1 uncultured Eubacteriales bacterium
TTCATGATGTCCGGCGGCAGCGTGCAGCAGTATTTCTCAAACTGATTGACATTCACCACGGCTCGCTGCTCGCAGCAGAACATCGTTTGGCGGGATAAACCACGAGTAAGCGGTATCACAACATGGGTGCACATACCGGTTTTTTTCAGCTCGGATGTGCCGGGAACGACTATCACAGATTCGGACTTCCTGTTCTGCCAGTCGCTCTGCGTGACCAGAAGAGGCCTGTAACCTCGCTGGATTCCTTTTTGGGGGTCAGAGTCCAGATTGACCGCCCCCATATACACATCTCCCCGCTCTACATGGAAGGGCTTCTCCCACTTGTTTATCGGCTTGCTCATATCAGCCTCCTGTAGAATTCAGTCTCGATATCCAGGTCAAGTCTGAAAAGGAGTTCTTCCGGATCGAGATCGCAGAGCATTCTGAACCATCTGGATTCAATGAAGTCTTCGCACTCCTTCATCATGGCTGCCGCCTTTTTGTTCTCAGGATTCCTGAGCACTGCTCTGTAGGAGCGGGTGTAGTCCTTGACGGCCTGCAGCACTATGCATTCTGCAAGTGATTCATAGCCGTGACTGTTGTCAAAATAGATCCTTCTCATATCTGCCACCTTCACATCGCCGCAAGCAGCGCCTTTCTCATGTCTCTTATCTCCATGCGGATCTCCGTTATAGTGAGATTCAGTTCCCTGCGGATATCCGTGACCGTCTTGTCTTCGAAGATCAGCTCTTCGATCATCCGAAGCTGTATCTCCGACATGCTCATGAGTGCGAATCTCATTCCCTCATCGCCGATCCTTTCGATCCAGCTGCGGTCGCGTCTCTTCAGATATATGTAGCGGATGCCCTGTACCGTGATCAGCAGATCCGCCATCTCGCTTATCTGATCCTCGAACCAGACGAAGCCGTCTTCTCTGTAGTTATTTCTCATCGCTTCCCGCCTCCATCATTCTCACTATCAGCTCGCCGACATTGCCGTAGCCGAGCCCTGTTGTCTCGCTCAGATAGTTCGCGAAGTCAACGCAGTAGGCTCTGACCATCATGCAGCGCGTGTCATCAGGATTCTTCTCAAGCGCTCTGTTAGCCTCCGCGTAATCTCTGCAGAAGCTCGAAAGCACATTGACCATTCCGTATACGTAAGGATTGGTACTGTAGTTGTTCTCAAAGAGTTTTGCCATTTTCTTTTTCCTCCGTTTCCGTTATCGAATACACAGGTCTCCCTGCATCTGGTGTTTCGAGTCAAAATCGAAAATCATGTATATAAGGAAGGCGTGCCAGAGGATGCAAAAAGTATCCTCAGACACGCCGTCTTACTTGTCATTGTTTCGATCCTGTATTTGTCCTCGACATCCCCAGTTCACCGGGAAACCATCAGGCAGGGATCAGCGGAATCCCTTCATAAGGCGTTACCCTTCCCCGCAGGTCTTACGGAGCCGCCCTCATTGCGTGATCCTGCATTTTTGCAGGGCTGTGACTGAGCGGAAGTATCATTGTACCCTGGGATTGTCATCGCACATTGAAGTTGCCGTCTTCCTTTTGGACCCGTGATGTTTGTCGCTCGACCTTTCGGTGTCTTGGCGCATCGGTCCTGCATGCTCGAAGCTTGTGGCCTCATATTCCAGGGCTCGTACCTGATTGAATGTGTATTCAGTTCTGTAGGTTCCCGAGAGGGTTTATTTAGTCCTCTCACCTGTAGGCCACGGGAAGGCCAAAAATATGGCATTATTCAAAAACTTTTTTAAATTTTTTTATTACGGTCCTGTTTCTCTTGGATGCGGTGGACTGATCGATGCCGCTGTCATGCGCATAATCATTTATGCTGTCGCCGTATTCGTAGACGGATTCATAGAGTTCATCCTGTTTTTCGGACAGGCTCCTCCTGCCGTCATCAAATCTGTCGTCATGCCTGCTGAAGATCTGTCCGGCGCATCTGATATATACTTCTCCTCTTTCTGTGCTGAGCCACTCGCCGTCTTCTCCGTCATCAAGCGAGACATGCCTTCTGGTCTCGGCGTGATTGTTGTTGTATTCAAGTCTGTCGAGCTCCTCCAGAACGCTGATCCATTCTTCACTGATCTCAATAGTTTTGTTTTCATTTGCGAATTCGTACTTGTATTTCATTTGTAAGCCTCCGTGTTTTTCGAATCGTTGATGTAACCTGTGAAAAACACGCGGCCTACGGGGGTCTGCTCTCAGGCAGAAGTGTTGAATGTATATGCATGACTGCCATGCTCCTTTCGGTAGTGTCTGGCAGACATGCAGCAGAATCAGGGCATAAAAAGTGCCCCGCACCCACTTTCGTGAGTACGGGGCTTGCTGCCCTTCTTATTTAATTGTATGCTGCTGGTCTCCCAGCATATACAGTGTAACCCGGCGAAACTAACTGCACAATCATCTTATACTCGCCTTATTCTCTTCGTAAACTCTTCGTTAACTCTTCGTATACTCTCCGCTTTAATGCATGAAGTCGGCAAGTGTCATCTGCTCGCCGGTATATCTTACCGGATTGCAGCATGCAGTTATCTCCCGCTTGTATTCTTCGAATTCAAGAGCGAAGAGTATGACTGCATATTTCTTCTTCTTATAGAGATTCTGCTCCGAGATCCCCAGCTCCTGCGCCGCCTCAGCTCCTGTGAATCTGAAGTTGGACATATAGCACAGGGTCAGTATGGATACAAACTCCGGGCCGTAATCATCAAAGGTGTAGACGTTCATCTTGACCTGATCCATCACCCTTACCATCCAGCCTGTCCTGAGCGACCTTCGGATATCCGACCTCAAGCCTTGTCAGAGCTGAGCTCATCTGGCTGCTGATATCGCTTTCATACGACTCGCTGCAGATATCCTCGAGTATATCCTCCGCATCCAGTGTATTGTTTCTGCTGACATCGCGGTAAAGCTTCAGCAGTTTCTTTCCGAACCTGTACAGGTATTCGTAATCATATCCGGCCAGTGCACACTGGTCCTTTATCCTTGTTTCCAGACTTACTTCTGTACGCATTTGCGTTCCTCCCTTTTGAATAATCCCATACAGCAATGCCTTGCCCACAAGCCAGGGTGTATCGAACAAGGGAAACGGCCCGGTATCATCCTCGCCTGCTACTTTGGTTCTTACTGTATGAAAACTATCTTTGATATGCCGCAGCTGCTGCGCCTGCAAGCCACGGCATATGCATGTGATGACCTATTGTTTGTCGTTCGAACGCTTTTCATTCTGTATGAGGAGCAATGCATTGAAAGATCACGATCTCCACATCATGTAATGCCTCTCTTTTGAATGACGAGGACATTATATCTATATCAGAACGTTTGTTCAAGTGGTTTTATGCATGTTTTTTTGCTGCACTCCAAAAGCGGTCAATAATGACCGCCTCGCTTCACAGAGCCTTATTTTGCTCAGTTTCAGAGCACCCCTGTTTTTCATCGATTATTATGTTTTTTTGAGCTGCCACTCGAAACAAGCATATTTTTAGTTTCCCTTTTCATTTGATGGCACGCTTTCCATGGATATGATGTTTTCATTCTCATCTACAGTAAATCTGGCGATAGATCGGCATAAGTGATCGATACTGAATCACTGTCGATCCTCGATGAAATAGCTTCGTTGGCAGGGTTCATATCATCATAACCTTTTTCTTGTTTAACTAGTTCAGCTATGTACTCCGGCGGGTCATTATCGATACTCTGATCCTTAGTCCAAATAGTATGTCCGTTTACTTTTACAGCCTCAGCTGTGCTGATGTTTCTTATGTCCGTAGTATAGAAATCATCGACGATAAAATGAGTCCTTGGATTTCTTGAATCAGACTCCATCTTTCCACCGAGGAAAGTCCTTTTAATGAGAATATTGATCTCCTTCGGATCTTTAGTATCCTCAAATGTCACGCTCCACCCGCCGGACCAACAGACATCACAGGTAAAGAAAAGACCCTCTCCGCCATTCTCACCTAAATCATATCTGCAGACATCCTCGATCTTAAGATCTGACGGATTGATCTTCACTATACTTTCATTGTTTAAGAATACAAGCATCCCGAAGCAACATGCCAACGCTGCAAAAGCGATCAGCAGACCTTTGATAGTACCGTTTCTTCTGAGTGCTTTGACTCCATCCCGGAACTCCTTAAAAGATGCGTTCTCCTGTTCAATAAGATTTACCTCGATATTTTCATCATAGTGAATGCTGTCCAGTTCATTCCGGCAGCTCTCACAACCTTCAAGGTGCGCCTCTATCAAATCCCTGGTATCGCTGTTAACTACACCATCATGGTATAAAGGCAGCAGATCTTTCACTACCGCACACGGCAGGTCTTTTCTTTTATCAATCATAGCCAGTTCTCCTTCCGTAACATCTCTATTATTTTCTTCCGTGCCCTGTGGTATGTGACACGTGTCCAGCTCTCCGTCTTTCCGAACAGGGAGCTTATGTCTTTGAAAGACAGGTCCCCGAACACCTTGAGTGTGAAAACTTCTTTGTACGGTTCATCCATCTCATGGATTATCCTGTGTACCTGGCGAAGCAATTCACCATCGGCCAGTACTTCTTCAAGCGGTGGTGAACCGCCTGAAATCTGGGGAGGCTCTTCCGGCAACGTTTCAAACTGGATCTTGCCGGAACGGCGGCATTTATCGATCCATATATTTCTGCCTATAGAGCACAGCCAGGAATAGTAGCTGCTCTCACCTCGGAAGCTCTCTGCCGATATGGCTTTTACAAAGGTATCCTGAGTAATGTCTTCGGCTTCTTTTTCGTCTCTGCAGAGAGAAAGGATGTAGTGATAGACAGCCTTATATTCTGCATTGATAATTTCTTCGGTTATTCTTCCGGGTATAGCCGCCATATCGCTTCCTCCTTTCTACTTTGTTAGACGATTGAAATAACGATTTGTTACAGAATCATAAATATAAAAAACCAGAGAAGCACCCCTGGCTGAACATGTATTATTCTTTCTCAAGCAGAACCCTTTTCGCCTTCGCCTTACTAGCTTTTTACTTTGCTGCCAATTCTATGACTGACAAGGAGGATCATGGCCAAAACCAATATGATAAGATGCGGTACATACATAAGCAACTCCCACCAATGTGTCATTCCCATGACCGCTACGAGCGTGCATGCTGCAACAATGCAGTAAAGCAGGAAGAATATAATCCTATATGCTTTTCTCCGGCAATATTTCAAATTCAAAAGAGCCACTATACCAAGCAGATAAGCACCGATTGTAAATGGGTTTATAAGCGCAAGAAAACCGCTGTACGCATGCATCACTACAGTTTCCCCTTCTCCGGGTTGTGACAGTTCTGCCCAAAGCAGGAATGTAGCGTAATACGCAATTATTGCGATATTCGACATTATAAGTATTTTTCTATGCTTCATTTGGCTCTGCTCCTTTTATGATATTCATTGCATTTATCGCCGTAATAACTGCCAGCAGAATGAGATAGCAGACTTTACACTTTAAGTCAGAGTTCCAAACCCTCATGAGATATAATCTTTACAGTGCCGCCCCGTTCCGAAAAATACTTTCTCAGCCTTTCATCTGTATCCTTAGCATTATCAGCTTCATTTACTATGTTGTCAATAAAAGACTCTGTTTCTATATCCTCTTCCTGGGCTTCTTCTTTGCCACCAGAGGAATAATCCGCAGCAAGGATATTGTACTTCTCATCATAATACAAATTCAGCTCGTATGAATTGTCTCCTATTGCGCATTCGTATGTAACCTTGCCAGCCATGTCTACATCAGAGCTGCTGCGCATAGTTTGAAAGAAAGCCAGTCCGCCACATGTTATCATTACTGGAACAATGATGATAACGGCTAATACAACTCCCAGAACTTTAAACATCCTTCTGGATCTGCGATTTCTGATCGCCATCTGCTCATTCAGACGGGATAGCTGCTCAACTATCGCATTCTCCTCGGCTTCTGTTTCTATCTTTGCCCCAAGCAATTCACTTACAGATACTTCAAGCTCGTCAGCAAGCTTCGACAGCATTTCAGCATCAGGGACTGACAAACCTTTCTCCCATTTGGAAATTGTTTGCCTCGTTACGTGAAGTCTGCTGGCAAGGTCCTCCTGTGTAAACCCTTTATTCTTCCGTACTGTACGTATATTGTCACTCAACATTTTTTTACCTCCCTGCTTTTGATTCGCCTTGAATATATGCCAGGCAAATCATTGCATCAAGCAACGGATGTTAACATTATGTCAGAACTGCTCTGATCCATGATAAGACTGTAATAATCGTGATGACCAGCCATCCCCAGTATGCTATGTTGTATACGTACATGAAGAAACTTGACACCGAGACAGCTGTTATAATCACCAGCAGCAGACGGATAAATGTTCCTTCTTTATTAATACGTCGTGCCAGACGGGTGTTACCATTTTCATCGCAGAGCCTGCTTATAAGAATGTAGTTCATAGCCAGCACAATCATCATTATTATTATCATCACTGCTGATGATATATGCAAAAGCATATCTACGATGTCTGACTCAGCCGGAAATCCTCTGTTTAGCAGTACCCTGCAGATTATAAGCGTTGCAATCGACACTATTATTTCAGCTATCGAAAATACCTGCCATTTGCCGCTGCGTGCAGATTTAAAATCCTTTGACAAGACGTATTGTCCAGCTAATATGATAACAGCGCCAACCAGAACGCCTAAGTATCTGTTTACATCCTGCAAGTCAAGAAGCCCATACTGATAGATCAGACCCTGACTTGGTATGAAGCCATAAAGGTTGCGTATCAGCCTTGTTCCGGCAAAGCCCTGCACAAGTGTCCCGAGGCATATCGCTGACAGCCCTTTTTGTAGTGTACTGGCATTGCGAAGGCCTCTGACCCTGCCGGTCATCGTCCTGATTCCCGAAAGACGAGTCTCCTGAGATCCAAGTTCTATCCAGAATTCTATAACTCCCTGCCTTGATTCGTGTTCAGGCCCATCTGAATTATCCTCTATTTCACAGCCGCATCTGCCTCCATGCAGATTGCATATGCTCTTGACCGCCGCCAGCCCGATCCCGCTGCCGGAACCGGCGCGATCTCCTCTATATCCTGCATCCCAGATCAGCTTCAGATCTTCTTCCGGGACTAATTCGCCCTCATTTCTTACTATGATCCTGACCCTGCCATTGTCTGCCATTGCCTTTACAAGGATCTCCGTCCCGTACGCACCATAATTGACAGCATTTGAAATATAGTTAGCAAGAGCCATTGTTATCAGTTTCCTGTCAGCATAGATGCGCAGATCTTCAGGTACTTCCTGTGTGATCACCATTCCCTTCCTGTCGGCGAGAACCTGCAGGCTTTCGCACACCTCGCTGACGGCACTGCTAACACTGAAGTCGCTCAGATCCAAAGGATAAGTGCCTGCATCCATTTTGGAAAGGTCAAGCATTCCGACGATCCTGTCATTCATTCTCAAGCTTTCTTCTATGACCACCGAAGCATATTCCCTGCGCTTCTGCTCATCCGATTCGTTCTCAAGAAGTTCTCCATAACTGCGGATTACGCTAAGCGGCGTCTTCATATCATGTGCAAGAGAATCAGTAAGGAGTCGTCTTCTCCTCTCATATTCAAGTCTTTCACCGATCTCACTGCCCTGAAGGAGAATCAAAGCACTCGCAGCTATTATGAATAACAGAGCAGCCGCAGGATAGAACGTTTTCAGCTTATCTACCGCATATAGCCATGGATTCATCGTAACTGTTACCGCCAGCAAATAATCATTACCATAGATATGATCTATCACGCCAACTGTTCTTAATGATCCAAACCATCGAGAGTCCGCCATATCAGACCACATGTAATTCCCTGAATCAGATATGTTCTCCCCAATGCAGAAGTCCTCTACATATTCTCCCGTCTTCTGCTCAAACTCGCCGGACATTTCATCTTCGAGCCCATATGATCCATGGTGTGAGCCATCAGGAAGATATATCGAATAGTCCTGAGTTTCTGTTTTTGCAATCTTTATCCCGTCTTCAGGGGGATTGCCAATAAAGGTTTTTTTGTCTGTATCGCCGTTATCCAATCCTTTCTCAAATGTGATCCTGTCAGGATAAAAGAACCTGCCCGACTGATAGCCCGAAAGATCTTCGATATACCCAAGATACCCCTCTGACTCAGCAAGTCCGGCTATTTCCTGCACCTGCTTTTCATTGAATGAGTCAGCAAATACAATGTTTCGACCATTGCGTCTGTAAGGTAACCCGATCATCATTGGTGTTACCGGCTTAACAGTTTCCGCGGATATGGCAGTCCCGTTTTCTGTCCCTATCCTGATAAGCCTTATATCGACCTGCCCTTCATATTTTTTGTATCTGTCATAAAGCTGATACCGATAATATCTCATCAACCTGAATGCTTCTGCCTGATTGAATCCATCCACATAAGCTGCACTGTCAGGTTCAACCGTTCTGCATGTCTTAAGATCGCTCAGTATCTCATCATAATTACATACTTCGTGATAGTTCTGAAGCAACGGATATCTGAAAGCCCAGGTCGCCGCAAATATGAGTACCAGATAAAGCGCTAACATCAAAGCTGCTGTTTTGGATGCAAGCGGAAGACCGTTTCTTGTGGTTTCTTTATTTCTAAACATCCTTTTCACCATCTCTCACCTCGAATCTGTATCCGACTTTGATGATCGTATGAATATACCCGGATCTCGCGCCCAGACAATGCCTGAGCTTTTTTATTGTACCGTCTACAGCCCGATCATATATAAAGGCTTCTCTTCCCCATACATGATCAAGAATCTGTTCCCGGGTAAGGATCCTGCCCTGATTCTGCATCAGATAAACCAAGAGGTCATAGACACGCGGCGGCATTTCTGTTGTGACCCCATCAATCCTTACTGATCGTGCATCAGTATCTATATCAATTCCAGGGGCAGATAATTTGGAATCCTGTTTCCTGCCCACATACCTGTGGAGCAGCGCCTCTGTCCTCGCATACAATACCGATAAGGAAAATGGTTTGGTTACATAATCATCTGCACTTACCTCAAATCCGTGCAGCTGATCCTCTTCTGCTGTTCTGGCCGTCAGAAATATGATTGGAATATCCGATGTCTTACGTATATGCTCACAAACCTTGAATCCATCAGTCCCGGGCATCATTACATCCAGGATAGCTATGTCGAATTCCTCAGTATCAGCAAGCATGATTGCTTTATCGCCATTATCTGCATCATGCACCTTAAAACCTTTATTACAAAAGTAATCCTCCAGGGCATGTCTTAAATTATCATCATCTTCAGCAATTAGTATTCTGTACATAATAACGATCTCCATACCCATATTCTACACAAGGATGTGTCCTCTTTATGTCCGTGAAGGCATTGATATGCGGCTTATCTTAAAAAGTGAAAAGCCAGGGAATAGTCCCTAGCTAATCATACCTATGATGGTTTTGCATTAAACTGCGCTCTTTTGATTAGTCAATACCGAATTTGACCGTGAAAAGGAACGCATAATCTATGCCTGCCTCCTTAATCCCGCGTATTGTGTCTTCAAGGGATTTAGGTGATTCAGCAATTCCGGGGAAGATGTCACTTTCATCGTCACTGACATATAAAATGCCTAACGGGATCTCTTCATCTGGCTTTACTTTTATTATTTCTGCAGGCTGCCAGGTGAAAGATGTGGAGTAGTCTTCATAGCCCCCGGGTAGTTCGGAATCTATGTCCATGCCTGTCTCAATACGGGAATCATTGGTGGCCACTATCAGCCTGACCTCATTATCATTCAGAATATCAGGGATCAAAGCAACAATGCCCTCATGTTTCTCACCTTCCATGAAGTGCCTCAGATCGCCTCCGCTTTCTTCACTTTCGACACCATCAATATATTTATGGATACTGATCTCAACGAATGTATGCTTTTTTTCAACATGGAACTGATAGACTGCAGGATATCCATCTGAAAGCATTTCTGCCATCTGGCCTTCTTTTGTGCTGCCATCAACTGATTTCAGGTAATTTGACAGGAAATATCCTTCTTTTTTAATCACAAATCCAAGGGCCGCCGCCAGAATAAGAGTGACTGCCGCAATCGCGATCGCAATTTTCTTGAATCTTCCGCTCTTGGTTTCTCCTTCAATTGCGACACCAAGCAGGTTCTTCTCAGAGCGCTCAGGCACATCTATGGGCTCTATATCCTCGCCGGCAAAGAACTCATTCAAGGTAATGCCGAGTATATCGCACAGCTCTGTATATACGGAAACATCCGGGAGACATACTCCTCGCTCCCACTTGGATACAGCTTTTCGACTCTTGCCGAGTTTCTCGGCAAGCTGTTCCTGCGTCAAGCTCTGAGCTTTCCGCTTATCGGCTATGTATTGTCCTGTCTTGATCTGATCCATTAGGATGTCCTCACTAACGTAATAATAGTATCTTTTATTGGAACAATACCTTTATTATCTGAGAACATACAGCCCTCAGAGGTAGCATTTTCTTTTTTTGAGTAATATGACGATTCTCAGTACAAGATATACTGCGACTGTCATAAGCAGTATCCCGGTAAAGTAGTAACTTGCATTGTATACTTCATCAAATCTTCCGAGCAGGCAGAGAGGAATGCTGACCGTAAAGGCTACTGGTAGCAGAACTGCATTCAGTATCTTTTCCGCGTAATACTTCTTGCGGCAGATCATGTACAGTATGATCCCGGCAATAGACAGAAAGCCGCCTATTATAAGCCAATAGTTGTAGACAAGTCTTGGAAGCGTAACTACGCCTCCGTCTTCCGTAGCGCTTTTGTCACCATAAATCAGAACATCACCGCCATCAGCCGGGTAATAATATACTTCATCTATCTCGTTCTTATTCCCTATTCTCACCAGAATATCACTGCTCTTCTCAGATATCTGATCCCATCTCGTGTGGTAACATCCTATAAAAGCCAATGATCTGCCGCTGTCCTGATCCCTGAAACGATCAATATCATAGCCGCTGACATTTTCGTCAAGCACGGCCACGATACTTCCGTCTGACAGTTCCTCTATAGTCAGCGCGTTACCCGGATCTTTTATGTACACAGGGCTCATCATGTGTATCACTGCAATAATGATTATTATCAGTCCCAATACAAATCCCAGCAGGGTGCTCGTGATCTTTCTTTTTGCAATAAGGCTTCTGGTGAGCGACAGCCCGTCTGAGGCTATATCGTTCAGCTCAGCTCCGGATACCGGTGCATTGATCCTTTCTCCTTTTATGAGTTCAGCGATGGAAACATCCAGACATTCGGAAAGAGCCTCCAGATTGTCAATATCCGGAAAGCCTCTCCCGGTCTCCCAGCGCGAGACAGCCTTATCTGAAACATGTATGGAATCTGCCAGTTGTGCCTGTGTAAACTGCTTATCCCTGCGAAGTTCTGCGATGAATCGTCCGGTTCTTTCAATATTCATAAGCATTCACCTCCTGCAGAAACATTACTGCCATACACCGATAAAAGCATCCTATGTATCATAGAGTTCGTAATCAAGACAGGTCGTCAACATATAATTTTATCTTATCTCTCAGATTTTACCGGTCCCTGATAACTGACAATTTCGATCACTTTTCCTTTCCTGAGCAGTAGGTGCTGGCACTCTTTATAGTTCTCAGCATCTACATCTTTTGTAGTATAGTATCCAGCATAATCAACACCATCGCATTCAATACGTACTTCTTCCAAAGCCTTGCTCCACACACCATCTTCCACTTTGCCATACAAATCATAGGCCACTTCTTCTCCCAGATATTCCTCGGCGATCGATTCACTTCTCGCCACATAGTATCCTGAAAAATAGGATTGCAGTGTTGAGATCAGTAAGAAGGTCTCATCCTCTCTCTCGGCCTCTCCTTTGATCCGACATATATATAACTGCTCTCTCCAGCCTTCACTAAAGCAGCCGCCGGTGTCCTTTCCGGTCATGTAGTCGATATCATAATCGTCCACATATTCTTCTGTATTCCAGTTCTCTATCATTGGAACTGCTTCAGACCATGTATCAGGATCGATCTCTCTGAGCATCACCGGATGCTCCCCGTTATACTTCAGGGCTTCCACGCCATCAGCCAGACTGTAGTCGTTAACTATCATTCCTATCCATGCAGCAATCAGACCGACAAACACTATGACTATTGCTGCCGTCCATAACTTATTTGCTTTTTTCTCCCACAGATACCTCTTATCATCATATGGAATATTGTCATATTGAGGCAGTTCTGTTTTAGCATTATAGCGAATCATCTGGATTTCTCTGATTATTGAGTACAGAAAGTCACCTGTAATGATTACTAAAAGCAAACCCAAAACCACTAGAAGATACAGCGGTTCTCCGTCAAAATCATGCAGTCTTCCATATGTCGCGGAATAGTCACCTCCCTGAAAAAGATCATACGCATTCCATATCGCTTTGGCTGCCCAATATATCCACACTATTATCAATACTATTGAGCCGATCCACTTATTGCGTTTGTACTTCCGGAAGCTTTCCTTATCGCTGAACAGTTCCGGTGCGTCTTCATCGTCTGTAGTAAAGATGGTTACTCCACTTCGTTCATCAGGAACATATTTCCAGCCTGCATCATCATATATGCCCTTCTCCTCATCGTTCATACTGAAGTATGACTTATCCAGGATGCGGTATCTCCGTTTCTGAGGTTCGCACTTTTCAAACTCACAGATGAAGAATCCTATATGCTTTAAAACCAGACCCTGCTCTGCCATTTCCTGCAGCCATACACAAAGATAAGGGCTTCTTTCCCATACAGGTATGCGTTTCTTAACTGTATCACTCATAGATTCTCACCTGCCTCAAGCTGGTCGATAAACAATTGCAACTTGTCCATCAGTTTCATCTTGCCGGAATAGTATGCATATACGACCTTAGAGCCTTTACGTAAATACAAATACTGAAGATCACTGCCGCCATCCCGCTTTTCATAATAGCCTGCATAATCTGCTCCAGGTACATCGATAGATATCTCAAGGATCTTGTTCTCTTTCTCAGGATCATTCCTGTCAAGATCCATATCATTGCTGATCTGTCTTCTCAGCATTTTATCTGCAGTATTCTCCGATCTAAAATCATAAGTAAGACTTGTGTACGCTGGAAGTTCCCAGTCATTGTAGTTCATCGCTTCAGCATAGTAGACATTCTCTGAGCAGCCCTTTCTGAGGGTAAGGTTTGAAGAGTTATATAAGTAATAATCATACTTAACGCCTTTATCATCATCCCAGCTGAACGACTGCCTGTTATCCTTTACAAAGTCCCATTCTTCCGGTGAAAACTCTCTGAAAAGCACAGGTGAAGGCTCATTATATGAGAAGACCTTGTCGCCTCTGACTCTGCCTGATCCTGTAAAAGTGATTACAAGGGCAACAAGCGCAAGTGAAACAATTACCCCTCCCAGGATCAGTTCCGCTTTCTTTCTTATGTAGAACGCTGCAGTGCATTCAGCTTTCTCTCCGTTCAAAATCCTTCTTCTGCATTTGAGCATGCCTATGCCCTGACTTGCGTTAGCCTCGATCAGGAATAGAATCAAGGCCAGATAGCTGATCTCGGATAGCAGACTGTTATTTGCAAGCTCAGTAATGAACTGCTGGTTCCCTGGCATTCTGAGAAACAGATTGGCTCCCCATACAGCAACGATAAGGATACTCCAGATAATATTGTTTCTATATCTCCTGAGGTTCTTTTTCAGATAGTTCCTGTAACTTTCCTCGTCTGTGAACAGATCCGGTGCATCAGGATCATCAGAATAAAAATACGTTTTATCATCAGACTCAAGCAGCATGTGCCATCCCGAGTCTTGAAAAAGCTGCAGCTCTTCATCACTGAATTCTTCATGCTTCTTAGGGATAATACGATATCTTCTGCAGTGATTATCCGATTTTTCAAATTCATATGAAAACCGGCCTTCCTTGGAAAGCAGCAGTCCATCGTGGGCTAAGCCGTTCAGCCAGCTCTCTTCGTAATCGAATTCATAATTGTTGAAAGGACAAGGTTTCTTTATCCTCATATACAACATGCCTCTTTTCATTAAATCGTCGATAGTTCGCCCGCAGTGCCCTTCACATCTTCTGTAGAAACTCTGCTGTCAGACTCCTCAAAACTTAAGTCCCTTTGTGCATCCCATAAGCACTTCCTTAGTCTTTGCAGCTCGTTCTGATACAACGTTTCACCTTTATCTGTGATCGCATAGGTGATTCGTCTGCCCTCTTTGGAAATCTTACTTATAACAGACTCTGTCTCAAAAGTGGATAGTATTGAATACAGAGTACCCGGTCCAAGTTTCACTCTGTCATCCGTAAGTTTGCGGACACATTCTGCTATTTCTGTTCCATACATATTCCTGTTATGCAGACACATGAGCACATAGTACATTGACTCTGTGATCGGTTCTAATGTCTTCTTTCCCATGTTTATCCTCCTATATCGGCTCTCGATTATCGTTATTCGATAATATATCGTTATTGTAATATCGACTGTCGATATTGTCAATAGAGTGTACATAAAAAAACACTCCGGAGCATTAGGCAAAATGATTCCGGTTATTACATCAAATATACACACAATTTATTACTTGTGTGTATATTTACTTTATTATTGTTGTTGACATCTCCAGTGGCAGCAATTATTATTTGTTTAAGCAAACATACACATTGACATAAAGTTGTGTGTATCTTTGCTACAATGCCAATCAGGAGAACGCAAATGCTATTTACCTATAATGACTGCATAAAAGAATATGGCAGCGACTACCAGCTGAAGAAAGCGCTTTCAGATCAAAAGCTTTACAAAGTCGAAAAAGGCATCTACTCATCAGAGAAATATGCTTCTGACCTTGCCGTTGTATCACTGAAATATCCTAACGCGGTATTTACTGATGAAAGTGCCTATTATTAATATATTCCTATTCATGAGTATCCTCCTGAATAATACTGTAAACAACAATTATGCCATGCGCGGCACCTATTCTAAAATGAAATCTTAATCAGTCCTATTGTCATTATGGCACCAATACACACTGCTACAAACGAAGGTATTATGAATACAATCGCCGTCTCTGTTTTTCGCGTTTTATCTATTTCTGCATCATTTATCCCTAGTTTCCATAACAACGCATATTCCCTTTCATTACGTTCTCTGTTCGACTGGACTTTGAAGAATATCATTACAACGTTAAGGAATAACAGCAGCATATTCATAACGGTAGATACCAATATAAGGAACTTGCCTGACTGATCAGATGTTTTCATGTCTATGAATTGTGTCGATACAAACAACCCATCTAACCCCATATCATAGTCCTTAGCTATTTCATGATACAAAGCTTCTGACTGGCTGACCGTTTCACAGTTTATAACACGGATCACAGCAGTGCGAACTGAAGCATCACGCTGTATGATCCCATCAAACTCGTCCTCATTGACTATTATTATATTCTGAGGAGTGAGCCCGTTATTGATCAGACTGGAATAATTCACTTCCTTGACACTGAGTTCATCCGACCCATTGACCATTAATTTATCCCTTGAGAACTCATCATGCGGATATCCGTCATGAAGATCATATTGTGTATATACGACACATTCTCCGTCCTCAATATTACAGTCCGTTCCAAGATTACCGTTTGCAACATTCTGAGAGATAATAAAACAGCCGTCCAGTATAGTTGGAATTGCAGCATTTTTATCAATAACTGCACCAGCTTTCTCAGCATAAGCAATTAAATCTTTTTCAGAAGGATACTCTCCGTCTTCACATTCTATATATGCAATATGAAAAGGATTATCATTTAATGCATTTCTCACCATCAGTTTTGAACAGTAAACTGAAAATGTTTGGAAAAACACCACGAAACTGATCAGGCATATCGAAAAGAATATGATTCTTTTGTTCATACTGAAGTTCTGCCTGATACTCCCAATTACCGGCAGATTCTTGTATAACATGTTAGGTCTATGTTTCTTCAGCCAGATCATCAATACATAAGAATTTGAAATCATTAGGTATATACCAATCAGCATGACCACATAATAAACGATCAACCTATTAGTATTTGTCTGATCAAAGATGAAGAATACCCCTATAATGGAATAGCAGATAGCTGTGAGCCCAGTCAAAAGAAGAACTATACTAGAAGATTTTCCTATTCTGACCTTCTTGCTGTCTTCGATCATTTCTTTCACGGTGATCCTTGAAAGTCTAATCACAATGGCGATAACGGTCAGTATGTATATAATAAGAAGTGCAAACGAAGGTCGAAGAACGCTATTGATGCTGATTGCGGGGAAGTTGAACTCTATCCCGATTATCTTTACAAAAACCTTGAAAAACAGCGTAAGCAGCATTATTCCACTGGCAAGCCCAAGTATCAAGGAACACCCTGCCAGTAATGCATTTTCCATCAGCACAAATTTCCATAGGTCACGCCAGCTCACCCCGGTAGCTTCCATGATTCCATACTTTCGTTCATTCTGAAGATTGAACGAAAAATGAGTATAAGGAATGAAGAATACCGCGAAGGCAAACACCACAACTGTAGGAGTAATGATATTTGACGAGATCATTGAGTTCACATACCTGTCGGACGTGAACATATTATTGAAATATATCCCTCCAAAAAAATAGCAGACCATAACAAGGACTGTATTGCATAGAACAAACAGCCTGTACTGTCTGATGTTTGATTTCATCATTTTGCGGAACAATTCGTTATTCATATATTTCGCCAAGCTCAAGCCCGGCCAGAATATGCCTGTAAAACTCTTTCCTGCTCATTCCATCGCGATCAAGGCTGCCGGTGATAATGCCATCCTTGAAAAGCATGACCTTATCGCAATAGCTTGCAGTATACAGATCATGTGTGACCATCAGGATCGTGATGCCATCCTCTTTATTCAGCTTCTCAAAGCACTCCATTACAGCAGTTGTAGACTTTGAATCCAAATTGCCTGTCGGCTCATCAGCAAGGATCACCTTAGGCTCATTGATAACAGCCCTGCAAATTGCAGCTCTCTGTTGTTCTCCTCCGGATACTTCGTGCGGATAACGATCCAAAATATCTCTTATACCTAGTTTTGCTGCAATTTTATCTGAAACATAATCAAGCTCTGATGAATCAATATCCTTATTGTGTAAAGGCAAAAGGATGTTCTCTCTTAGTGTCAGGCAATCAATAAGATTGTAATTCTGATACACAATACCAACATTATTCAGCCTGAAATCTGCCATTTCGGTTCTGGTCAATTATGATCTCGCCGGAGTCGAATTTATCTATACCGCCTATTACATTCAGCAATGTTGTTTTTCCGCTCCCTGAAGATCCCATGACAGCATAAAAACGGCCTTCCTCTACGTTAAACATTGTATTGGATAAAACCCGGATTCTTGACTTCTTATATTCCTTTGATACATTTATTAGCTCTATCATGCACATTGGCGATTAGAATATACCATATCTTTTATTCCATCTTCTTGAGTGATCTCTCCTGGACACTTCCCATTATTCAAAAGCTCCGTATTTTACTAAACGGATACAACCTTACCACTACTTTCCCTTTGATATCGCTTCTGTTTATAAATCCAACGTCGCGACTTCGGGAGTCAATACTATTGCACCGGTTATCTCCAAGCACATAGTAGCAGCTCTCTGGAACGGCCACGCTGCTTCCATCGCCAGGGATATCTACAGCAGGTGTGACTCCGTCCTTTGTATATTCTTCGATGTATTTCTGATTATTTAAGTAAAGGGTATTGTTTCTGATGGCTATTATATCACCAGGTACCCCGACAATGCGCTTGACTATAAATTTATCCTTTCCTGACTCACAATCTGTAAGTGTGCTTTGTATAATTACGATATCGCCCTTTTCGGGATCATGCTTGCTATAAGCTTGCCTTGCCATAATCAAATAATCCCCGTTATGAAGTGTATTCGCCATGGACTCGCCGTTAACTATCGTAGGTCTTACGAAGAAAAGAATCGCCGCAGCCAAAACTGTTGCAACAATCATATCCACAAGCATATTTTTTAATATGGTTTTTTTGCAGTTGCTCATTAATTCTTTACCCATAGAAATTGCTTTCATTCGATGGTAACATCCACGTCACTGCCTTGCTCTATATGAAAATCAATATCCTCGTTCTGAGGCACATGACACTCGAATGAAAGATATCTTGTTCCCTGAAATGACAAGACTCCGGTATCACCTTCTTTTAACTCGCCATACTGTAGCCCTGTTATGCGGAACTCTATTCTGTCACCACTCTCCACTTCAAACGCAGCATAGTAAGCTGTATCCGATGAGTGTGTATATCCATGCGCCCCGCTGAAATCATTTGCTACCGGTTCACTGTGGTGTGTAACATTTGTCCTTTTCGATACACATGTTGCTTCCACATTTAGCTTTGGCGAATGGTTGTTTCGGTTCCACTCAGAAGCTCCACGTACCAAAGTAACTATGAAGGTGAACGCCACAAGCGAAAACACGAGAACGAACAATAAAGGGAATATGAAAGCGAAGCCATGGAAGCTCATATCTGAATTAAAGCCCTCCTCAATAAAACAGCTTTGAAGGAATAAGATATACATACGGTGCTGTTATAACAGCAAGCTTTATCGCTGAATTTCTTGCCTGCTCCATATCCAGGCCGGCTTTTTTCAGAATGCTTTTGTCCAGCTTATAGATGCAGCCAGCAGAAAGTGCTATAGCGGCAGCTACGAGCAATACCGCCGATATGTTTTTGAATGGATCGAGCATTATTGCATCACCGGCCTTTTCAATAAATGAAGTACCATCGCCTCCCCACCCTGCCAGTATCATAGCGATTAAATACAATACTATCGCTCCGACAAAGTCACTTAAAAATCCTGCAAGGCAAATTTTCCAAGTATTCTTTCTACAGAACACTCCCTTGTCCGGCATATCACCGAGACTCCACCTCAGTACTATCCTGTCAATCAGGTAATTCGCCGGAATCAGTATCAGCCACAGATATGATGGGAAGAAAACCAACAGCCAAATAGGCATCAAAATGTTATATATTCTTATGCTCTTATCGTTTTTCGTTTGCATTGATCTACACTCTGATAATGTCGATACCGTTGTCATCAAAATATTTCATTATCTCCTGCTCATATTCTGTGGTCACAGCTAGTACGATCCTTGAATTGTCCTTAGCAAAAAAGCAGATAGATTCCTTGAATTTTCTTACAAAAGCGATGTTATCCCAAGCTAATCTGACTATCTGTGCGTTACATTTATTGATCTCGATACCACCGTCATCCATGATAACAGTAGACGGTCTCTCATCCTCAATATAACCTTTGACAAGTTTTCTCATCATGCGGTCATACAGGAAAACCACAAAAACAACAACTGCGACTACTGTCAGGGCAGTGATCCTCAGCGCATTAAAGCCATCGAGAGCCCCAAGCCAGAGCTGCATTCCAAACAGAACGGCCATGCACAATCCCATACTCCGGTATGATTTAAATAGATCATGATACTTTAGATCAGGTTTCTTTATCAGCCGCTGGTATTGAGTCGTGACACTCACAACTTCTCTGTAAAATGCCTCTGATCCTTTTTCTTTTATCTCGATTGTCATCGCTTTTAAACTCCCTCTCTGCACAAGTAGTTGCTCTTATGCTTATTTAGATGGAAACAGCTTAGATATCCAGTATATAACAAGCGTAGGTAGCAAAAACCCCAATGCAACGCCTATATCTGCAGAAGCAAAAAGAGCATCGAACACGAACCAGCCTAAAAAGGCACATGCGAAAGAGACAATCATCATAAACAATACAGTCAGTAGCTTTTCTTTTTCCATCTTGCCTGCTCCTGTAATAATCAGCTAACTTTCGTTCTTTTTGTTCTTAATTATTGTATATATCATCATAAACGCTGTTACTATGAGGGCTCCAATAAGAAGGCCTATAGATTCAAGCAACAGTTCTCCTATATTCCCTGCATAGCTTTTAAGCAGGCTTCCTAGCATACCACCGATTATGCGCCAATCACTATTGGTATCATGCTCTTCGCGACCGCTTTAGCTATCCTTTGCTTCGCTTTGGCATCTATGAAACGAGTAATGATCTCAGCTTCAACAGATAATTTATCACCATCATCCACAGCAAAATATTGTTCGGCCAGATCTCTGTCACTAACCGATTTATATTTATCAGATCTCACTCTGTGTATCCTCCTGTCTATGCAATAATACTTGTTTACGGCTCTACCAGTGCCCTTCTGTAATCAGTCTTTCGATCACTGCTACGCCGGCAGTCGTGATGATATTTGATACTATTATGGTGATTTGCAACATTCTCTTGCTCTGCACATTACTCTTTAACACATTGTAGACAATAGGCATCTCAATTATAATCGTGAGCAGAAGAAACACTCCGCTTACTATATAATTAGGACCGGAGTCCAGTATGTGATCGAATGTCCCATACCACGAAAGTTCAGATTTCAGAAAAACATAAGGCAATATAAACGATGCTGCGTTGGCGATCATGACTATGCCAAGCACTCTCAAACAATGACCGGTCTTCGGTATCAACCATATGCTAAGCCATTCTATGAGTATCGTGCCGATTGCGACCCACGGCAGGATGTCAAAAGGTCTTTTTTCGGAGATCCATATCCAAGAGGAATCCGCAAAAACCTTCGATGGGAACAAAGTGATTAAGGCAATTATTAACGCTGGATTCAGTATATTTCTCTTTCTCACTATATCAACCACTCCTCGCCCGATTTTCTCCTCTTCACTCCACAATATACCATATAGGCGCCACATACGCCTATAAGTGCAAGTTCTATTACCAGCCACCAGAGGTTATATGCTTCGATAAAAGCTCGGATTCCCGGAATCATAACATAATCACGAGTATAAAGTATGGGATTCAAAACTGAACCTAAAATCATCAGAACATTCAAGGATATAATAGCGAACACCAGCAAAATGATTCCGATATGTAAAACATTCCACTTCCTCATGTATAACATCTCCTTTTCTGCTGAAAAACTTACTTCCAAGAGATACCGTTCCGCAGGGGGTTCTTCTCATCATTTTTTCAATTTGTCGCTACAGTTATTGTTAAGTTGATTTGTTCACCTTCACTTATTTCCTCACCCGGCTGCGGATCCTGCCTGGTGATAACTTCTTTACCAGAATCATCACCCTCTATGTATTCTATA
>CADAEH010000050.1 GCA_902786855.1 uncultured Eubacteriales bacterium
CACAATGCTTATCTTTTGGTCTTTGGTTCGGAATAGTGTAGTGCTGGCGGTCTATCTCTTGTTTTCGGTTGCTTGCTTCCTTACCGTACATGAGCATTGTCAGCAGCACTATATATCCTTTGAAGAATGTAGGATATATGTCCAGAATGCCAGCCGTATCATCTTTGCCCGCGCGGGCGAGTATATCAAGCAAGTCCATGATCGGACTCAGCGCAAAACACACATAACTTATTGCCACTGTATATAGCGGTCGTTTTGTCCAGAATGAGAGCGCAGCAGCTCCAAGTGAAGCAGTGCATAGCACAAAATCAATTATCAGCATTTAGATTCCTCGTTATTTATATCTGTTTTTCGGATTTGTTCTGTTGTATACGAGCCATCCTATGATGGCACTGTTGGTTACCATATATGCCAGGAAGCCTTTGTTGATAGCGTCCTTCTCTAGGGATGTTTTGGCTTTGTAGTACTTGCTGAAGGTTCTGATAAATACTATCAGCAGTACCAGTATCACTGCCATAATGATGAGTAATATAAAACTGAATAGTCCTGAATCAGACATCATGCCGCCCTTTCTGCTCTCTTTTACCAATAGCCTTCCGTTATTAATCTTTCGATTATAGCAACGCCTGCTGTTGTTATCATGTTCGATATTATGATCGTCAGCTGCAGCTTCTTCTTATCCTGCACTTTGCTTTTCAGCACATTGTAAACAATCGGCATCTCTACAAGCAATGTAAGCAGCAGAAACACTCCGCTTACAATATAATGCGGACCGGAATCAAGAATGTGTTCGAACGTCCCATACCAGGAAAGATCTGCCTCCAGAAACGCATACGGAAGAAGAAATGATGCTGCATTTGCCACCATAACTATCCCTAATACTTTGAATGCATGACCGGTCCTGGGTATGAGCCAGATGCTCAGCCATTCTATCAGGATCGTTCCCATTGCGACCCACGGCAGTATATCAAAGGGTCTTTTCTCGGATATCCATACCCATGATGAGTCTGCGAAAGCATTCACCGGAAATAGCACCATAAGTGCCATTATCATGATCGATATTCTCAATGCAGGTTTGCTCTTTTCCATTCCAAAGTCACCTTTTCAGTAAAACCAGCGGCTTGGTATCAGGTACAGATATGGAGCTGTGAAGAGCGTCAGCCTGAGTGCCGCACGTTTAGCCTGCTCCGGTTCCAGCTCAGTCTTTCCAAGAATTCTTTTGTCCAGCTTGTAGATGCAGACAGCAGAAAGCGCGATACCGGCAGCTATGATCAGAAAAGACAGTACATTTGTGAAAGGATCGAACATGATCCCATCGCCTGCCTTTTCAATAAATGTTGCGCCATCATCGCCGAATCCGAGCAATAGCTCCGAAATGAAAAACAGTGCGATTGCTCCGACAAAATCTCCCAGGAACCCCGCAAGGCATATCTTCCATGTATTCTTTCTGCAAAACATGCCATTATCAGGCATATCACCAAGGCTCCATCTCAGCACGATCCTGTCGATCATATAATTCGCCGGGATCAGTATCAGCCACAGGTATGACGGAAAGAATACCAGCAACCAGATCGGGAACAGGACGTTGTAGAGCACCTTTTCGTTATCTCTATCCATTCAGCGGTCCTCTCCAGACACGGTTCTTTGCCTTATGATCTGCCATCTTAATATCTAATTCAGCTTTGCTTTTGCTGCTGACAGCAGCGTCTCCCGCAAAGCATGACTTGATCCATTTTATCAGTCTTTTCCACATTATCACTTACCTGCCTTTTTCATATAAGTCTCAATAATGCTTACAAAATCATTCAGGAAGTTGTCTTCACTCCAGTGATTGATCTTCAGGAACATCGCCTGACTGCCGCCGGATGAGGTAGCAATGACCCTGACACCTTCGCTGATCTCAAGAAGAACTATATTGAGGCTCACCCTGTTTTCTCCCAGAACAGCATATCTTTCATATGTGCCTATCAAGTACTTAACGCCATCTGCGGTTCCGGATATCTCTTCTTCAAGAGATAAAGTCGCGCCGAGATTAGGTCCGTTATGATATATATATTTCCTCAGCTGTTCCAGACTGCCGGGTACAGTAGTTATATACTTTGCCATGTTCCGCTCCTCCAACAACTAGTTGCTAAGTTCTGATAAAAAGGTTTTCACCGTGTCTGCATACATTTCCGGCTCTGTCAGAATCGACATCGCGTGCCCTGCTCCCGGGATGATACATAACTTGCTGATCCCCTTTGTTCTATTTGACATGTCTTCAGAGTTCTTTGGCAGGATCAGATCATCATCAGCACCATGTATGAAAAGGATCGGGATCGTGTTTTCATCAAGCGAGTCTATCGGGCGCATGTCCTTGATGGCGTAATGGTATCGTATCCTGCTGCCGATATCTGCGAGGTCTATTAAGATATCCGGCGAGCCGTTTTTCAGCACACTTTCAATATCTGAGAAACCGCAGTCCGCGACCGCGAAATCCACTTCCGGTTTGTACTTCAGACAAGTGATCGTTGTAGCTGCGCCAAGTGACTCTCCGTGCAAACCCAGCACCTTGAGTTTCGGGTATCTTTCACGCGTATCCCTGATCAGACAGTCAAGATCCTCTCCCTCTCTGATGCCATATGTTGTGAATGTCGCCTCGTTTTCGCCATGACCTCTGAGATCATATATTATGCAGTTGAATCCGAGTTTCAGATACATCGGCACGTATTTCAGAGCGCCCATGCGGTTATCCGTGTAGCCGTGCGAGATGATGACATAATCATCAGTTGGCTCCGGATTCTCAAGCAGCTCTGCATGGATCACATATCCGTCGCTCGTCTCCATAGTGTAATCAGTCTTCTTAAGTTCTTCATAGAAAGAAGTATCATAGTGATCCGTCTGCCATGCAAAAGCTTCTTCTATAGTTTGCCTGTTTCCTGTCATAAGAAACGTTGGCAGCCAAACGATAAATAACGCCAGTATAACAAGTAGTATTATGATGATTATTATGATCAGTTTTCTCTTCATAGTTACTGTCTGCCGCCTATCTTTTCAGCTCACCGATCTGTTTATCATTCTCATAAACTGCAGGTGCCGGTTCGCCTTCTTCCACTGTGTAATCTGAGCGTTCTGAAAGCATCTCTATAAGATCTGCTTTATCATTGAGCTTTGTCACCTTGAACGGATCTCCAAAAGCCAGTTTTTCTATGAATACATACTTCGTATCTGCGTCAGCTATATCCTGACAGTCGATCAGGATACCGGTATGACCTACATATGCTTCATCCTTATCGTAAGTCTTAAAGACGATGCTGATAATCGAACACTTTTCGTTGTTGAAAACTATGCCATGTTTCTTCCAGTTGTCAGGCAGCGCATCAGCAAACCCGCCACCTGAATAAGGAGTCTCCCCGAACATTGTAGTAAAGAGTTTCTCCTTATCACGGAGCATGCTGTACTCCTCCTTGTTGTCGATCGCGTCTATGTCAAACATCAGATAGTCGCCATCGTACTTATCATTTACACTGTCATAGCTGATGGAATCGCCTGCAAGTAGCATGACAGTCATACGGCAGTCCGCGTCTGAAAAGCCGCTCTCTCCGGTGTTTTCATTGATGTTCGATGTATCTGTCACCCATTCTTCGAATACATCTGAATTGGAGAGACCCGCACTCTTCAGGATACCTTCGATCTCTGTAACATTGTCCGCCGTAATATCTTTGGTACTATAGTGGTCTGCGTTTTTCTCAGCGTAACTATTGATCAAATCGAACAATTCTTCAGTGGTAGTCCATCTTCCTCTGTATGGCTGCTCAACATAGTACTGATCATCCTGTCTATAGACATACAGACTCCTGTCCTCATCCTGATTCACTGTATGGAAGTTAACGATGACATATGGTACTTCCTGCGGATTGTCGTTGACTGATTCCCTCCATTTTTTACAGGTCGTCCTTATCAGCTCTGTGATCGTATCTTTATCTTCGCCATCAATACTTACGATCTTAGAAACAGTGCATGAGTCGTCAGAAAACTGCAATTCAATACTGTCTATCCTGTCTGTTTCAGGCAGATCGACCTTCTTATCACTGGAAGCAGTACAGCAGGCAAAAGCTAAAACAAGAGATATCAATAATACAAGGAAACCGGCTTTCTTCTGATTATCCATCGGTCAAACAACTATCCTTCCTTTATTTCTATTGTCATGTCGCCAAACCTCTCTTTGATATCTATTATACTACTTCATTCGTTTTTCAAAGCGGAAATCCAGCCCCGTTCCGCCGGTTCCTCCATCTTCAGGCCAGCCTTCCTCACGATCCTCACCGCTATAACGCTCCGGCTCCGGATGGAAAGGATTGAAGAACTCCACAATGTGAAATCCGCACTTATTGACATAGAAATGTATATTTCTGGTCTCGAAATATGGTGTAAGTGTTTCCCAGACTTCAACTTCCGGATGCAGTCTTTCTATCTCGCACCACGCGGCATAGCCGATTCCTTTGCTGTGTGCTTCAGGCAAAGTGAACAGCAGATCCAGTTCTCCCCGCGTACCATCTATATGGATCACCACGCCCCCTGCCTTTTCGCCTTCACAGATGATCCGGTATGCCTCGCCCTTATCTATACTGTCCTCTATAGTTCTGCGTGATATGATCTCGCCCTCTTCCTCAAACTGATCATTGCGCATGCCGAATTCCTCTACGGATCCATATTTGAATGCCCATTGATTGTCCCTGACGAACTGATCTCTGTCGTCTTCCTGCAAAGGGATCAGCTTCACTTGTGTTTTCTTCATTGCTCCACCTCCTGTCCGGTGCCGGAACAAAAAATCCCGGCGATGTTACACGTACATCTTACCGGGCTCACCCGACACCTTATCTGATAGGCGGCCTGCGGACTTCTGTCCACGATCCCCTGTGCTACGGCACACTATCCTCCGGTGACCAGCTTTATTCGTGATATGGATGCATTATACGTTTATTTCATATTTAATACAAGCTGCTTTTGAGGTGGTTACTCGCATCTTTTGCTATATATATTCATCCTTTTGCTCGTTATCTATATCCATAGAACTGATCACTATTTCCCCGCAACCGAGTGGATCATCACCATTCTGCACTTCCACGTTATACATTTTGCCTTCTATAACGACAAATGCCTCATAATACCTTCCCACATATTCATCGGTTGCATCTGTCGCAGCCACTATCTCATCAATGCAGTCAGGCAATGGTCCGTGCTCATCTGAAAAATCAACAAGGTCATTCTTATGCTTCTCTTTGAACTCTTGAATCAATTCAGGATCATAGTCACCATACTCCCATATCGTTATCTCTGTCATGTCATCTATGCATTTGTATGACTTCGCGCTGATCCTTTCTTTGCCATCATCACCGATCGTAACACCTATATCATCATTATCATGTGTAAAGCGTTCATCCGGCATGGTATATGTCAGATTGCCTATATGGTCACTAAGAAGTATATGTGTATTACGAGGCGCGATATTCATCACAATAACAGTCGCCACAACTATTATCAGCGCCAACAACAGGCACGCCACTATCCTGATAGTCCTGTTTGCCCTGCGATTGCGAATCGCCATCTGCTCATTGATCCTGGAGAGCTGCTCTATTATCGCATCCTGATCATGACTTTCGACAGGCTTTTCTCCCAGCAATTCTGAGACTGACACTTCGAAAATCTCGGCCATATCAGATAAAAGTGCAGCATCCGGAACTGAAAGGCCCTTCTCCCATTTTGATATAGTCTGCCTTGTCACATGCAGCCTGATCGCCAATTCTTCCTGTGTAAATCCTTTATTCTTCCTGATAGTCCTAATGTTCTCATTTAGCATAGCCGCCACCCCAGTATGTTCTGATTTTCTGCTTTTATAGTAGGTCTACAGTCATCCTAAAGCAAGCAACGCAGATTAACATCTGTGGATTATAGTATAAGCATCTGCAAGCGGAAATAGTTGCAGGCTATTTTCATAATAGAACACTGAAAAATATGATTATTTAGGTTCATTTAAAGATTCTGCGGTATCCTGTCATTGTCAAACAGAGAGACAACAACTTTTCTTCATAACAATACTCCATACAAATACCTATGACGTTTCAGCCATGAAGGATATAGTGAATCCCTCATGGCTGTTGTCATAGTGGAGAATTAAATATGGCATTACTTCTTTATTCATCTGGGGTGCTCATATCCGGCCGCTCCCATTTGCCGTGATCTGTTACGCTGCCGGATAATCATCAAAAAATCATTGCAATCCTTCCCGGAAGGCGGAGGTTCATTTCTGATCACATATCTGTCCTGCAGCTGCTCTGCAATAGATTTTGCGGCACTCCTGCCGGCATAATCGTTATCAAGATGCAGGGCAATCGCCTTCACCTCGGGATGATTTTGAAGTGCATTATCCAGTGCTGCCGGGATCTTCATATTCGGTCTGTTGGGACTCGGGGCATATACTCCGCCAAGAGATAGCATAGGTTCTGCCCGCCAGTTGCCCGTCTGCATCTTCATTACGCCTTTCGACTCGACCCTAAACGCATACCTCTTTTCAGATCCTGCGGCATCGCCCATGATCCTTTCGCCATTGGTTGCCCGGTAGCATGCATATGCAGCTTTGCCGTTCTCATCATAGCCAACGAAAATGCAGTTGTGATATGGCAGGGACTCATACAGCAGACCTTCATTAATACAGTCTCTGATGATCTCCCGGTCTATTCCCCGGCCGGTCAGATAGCGAATCACTTCAAGATTTGTCCCGCATTTCTCCGGTAGGAGAAGCTTTCTTTCTGTGTTGCTGTTATTCCAATTGAAAATCCTGAGAGTTTCAAGCTGAAAATCCCTGGACTTGTCAGTCAGGATATCCATTGCTTCAATGAACGGAAGTCCCTTGACCTTGATCAGATAATCGAGTGCAGATGTGCCGCCAAAGCCTCTGCTCCACCAGAACCACTTCCCGTTAGACAGTTTTAAGGAGTCGTGTTCGCGTAGGCACCAGGTATTTCCCCGCACATGCACAAGCTCTGTCGGCTCATATGTCTGTAGGTATGTCATCAGGTCTATCGACCTCGCCTGCTTTATCTGTTCTTCGGTGTAGTAAGGCATAATCATCACCTCGCTTCATCGCGTGAGGCACGGTTCTGCTCACGCCGGATCTGTTTTTCGAGAGATTTATCTATGCCGGTTATCATTTCATCAGCAAATGACCTGATCCTTTCCAGAGAATCCTTCAGTTCTTTGACTTCCTTTCCACTTGCCCATGAAGCCAAATATGGATAGGAGTAGCTCGAAGAGTCGATGGAATAGGCTCCGGCGACAACACTGGCTATAGCCTCGGCCTCAGTCTCCATGTGCCTTCTGTCGAGAGTAAAATCCTTGTCACGACCTTCTTTTGAATGATAGGTGGCGTGTGAGATCTCATGAATCAGGGTCTTTATTGTCTGAGCTTCGCTCATCCCGGTCTTGATCGCTATCCTTTTCTCGGCATCGTTGTAGTAGCCCTTAGCTCCGCCTTCGATGTCTTCAAAAGTAATCGGTACCGGGCTTATACTCACAAGCGCCTTATAGAATCGCTCATACTCTTTGACATCGCCTGTCAGCTCATGGATATCCAGTGAAGGTAGTTCCCTG
>CADAEH010000051.1 GCA_902786855.1 uncultured Eubacteriales bacterium
AAAAAAGCCCTCGCCAGACCAACTGTATCCCTTATTATATAAAACAAGTGCAGCTGCAGAGATTACTCTCTGTCAACTACACTTCTATGGTACTAAAAAGCACCTTCAATCAGGTGCATCTCATTCAGCGCAGCAGCATTCCGTAATCATCCATGTTATTTATGTTCATGAATACCTTGTCTTCAAGTCCCGCATCTGCAGTATCGATTATCCTGCATCTGACTTTATCAAGAGTCCTGAGGATCTTATAACCTTCTGCAGCGATATCCTCTTTCAAGACAGATATACAGCGCACTGAGTACCAGCCGAATGTTGTCTGCAGTCTTCCGTCAGCTGTTCTCCACAAGGCTGCATCGATTCCGGGACCGACATATTCGCGCCGCTTTCAGGCAGGAATATATGCCCCCCATCGGGCCGATAAACTTACCTTCTAAGTCTTTCACACAATCTTGTTCCTTTCACCCATGCGGCTTCCCGAGCCGCCGGCAAGCAGGGCACAGCCATGATCTCTTTTATGCTTCACAGGAGGGACCTCCTGATTTCTTCCACAATGGCTGAAGTATCATCGATGCTCGCCTGTTTTTCACCAAAATGTCCTTCCGGCCAGTCTGTGACAATAAGGAATCTGCCGGCAGGATTCGATGCGGCATGATCCGAGACCGCTAATACTTTTGCCACGTTTTCCCGCCTTTTATATATATATGACCTGCACTTCAGCACCTGCAGCCAGCTCGTCTGAACCCGCAGGCACGTCCAGCATCGCGTTTACATGCCTTCCCGGCGATATGTCTCCGTTGCCTCCGGTATGTCCTTCAATATATGCTTTTCCGTCCTGCACGAATGAACGTATGAATCTCCTTACAGGGCTCTTTTTGTCATAGCAGTCCATCAGAACGGCCTTTCCTCTGAGCATTTCCAGTCTGTTGTTGCCGGTGAATTCTGACAGATCCAGCTTCAGGATGCTTGGTCAATGATTCCTGTTAACTATTCTGCCTATGTCTTCCAGCAGCTTCTCCGCACGGCTGAACCTCTGCCAGTACAGCATGAATCCATGCATCATTCCATCCATTCTGATCCGGCGCACATTGTTGCCGCAGGCCTCAAGCCGCCTTGCAAACTCTTCTCCATCATCCCTGAGTGGATCGAGCTCTGCCGTAACTATGATAGCCGGGGGCATTTTGCTCAAGTCTGCTGCTCTGCCCGGATTGAGCCTGAAATCATCCGGATCTGCATTTTCAGGCACATAGAGATCCATCATCGCTTTTGCAGCATCTATCGGCAGAACATATCCTCCCTGTCCATAGCGCATTGCAGACTCCGATCCCTCTATCGGGATGCATCCATAGATCCCGTAGAACAGTATGAGACCGGATATCTCAGGAGCTTGTCCTTCACGGGCAAGCAAAGCGAGCACTGCTGCCATGTTGGCTCCCGAGCTGTCACCGACTGCAAGCATCCTGCCCGGATCTCCTCCGTAACTATGAGCGTTCTTCACGGCCCACTCCGCCGTAAAAACAGCATCTTCTATGCAGGCAGGGAAAGGATCCTCCGGAGCCAGCCTGTACTCAGCAGCGATCACCACAGCTCTGCATTCATCCGCGATCTTACCGCAGAGCGGATCGTGATCTTCGATACTGCCCATGATGAACCCGCCACCGTGAAAATACAATATCACAGGAAGGCTTTCCTCTGCATCCCTGACCGCTTCAGGTACATACACTCTGAGCCGCATCGGATCCGTTCCGTCGCGCTTTGCCACGATGTCATGCTTCTCAAGCACATCATATGGATCCAGATGGGCCGCATGACCGGTCAGCTCCTTTTCTCTGAGTACGCTTATGTTCACCGCACTCAGGTCAGCAGCAAACCCCGGTCCCTCAAGTGCGGCTTTGTAGAATTCATATACTTCAGGATCAAATTCTTTTCTGTTCATATTTTTAAATACCCGTTGTTACAGTTGCTTAATCAAATAGCGGCTCTGCTGCATATTCAACCAGGAGCGAGTGACGCCGTCAACAGACGCTGGGAGCTTCAGCTCCTGAGATCGTCGGTCGGGGATTGTTACCCGCCGCCGACGATCGAAAATGGACCCCACCGCCTACTTTGTTGAGGTGGGGTCCATCCAGCGTCTGTTATACAGTCAAGAGCCGCCATGATAACAGTCTTATTAAGATCAGAAGCACTTCTCCAGCACGTCCTGATCGAGTCCCTTTTTATTAAGGCTTCCGGCTATGAAATAGGCTATGCCGCCGACAAGCAGTCCGAGCACGATCTCATGGATCCCGAAAGGAGCGATCTTGTTCAGGTTGAAGAATACGAATGTCCCGACGCCGCAGATGATCGAAGCGATACATGCTGTCGCATTACCCTTCTTCCAATAGAGTCCTCCGATCAGAGGCCAGAAGAATGTAGCTTCAAGCCCGCCCATAGCGAACAGGTTGATCCATACGAGGATCGAAGGAGGGTTCATGGCAAACAGGAAGACGATGATGCCGATCACAGCAGTAAGCGCAAAGCTTCCGTATTTCATCTTCTTCTCGGTATCCTCGCTGACACTGGCATCCACTGACTGGTCAGCTCTTACAGCATCGACAACGTCCTTCTTGGCTATGTATGTGACATACAGGTTCTTGAGGATAGTTGCTGACGCGAGTATGAGCAGTGAGTCAACGGTGGACATTACAGCTGCAAGAGGTGCAGCCAGGAAGAGACCTGCCGCCCATACAGGCATATATTTATTGACAACATAAGGGATCAGCGAGTCAGTATTGGCAAGCTGCTCTTCACCTGCAAGAGGGAATGCGAGTGTGCCGGCAAAGTGCATACCTATCATAAGGATGCCGACAACGACGGTTCCCCAGATCATAGCTTTATGCAGGGATTCCGTATCCTTGAAGCCCATGCTTCTGACTGCTGTCTGCGGGAGTCCGAGAACACCGACGCCTACAAGCACCCAGAAAGAGATCAGATATCCAGGCCTGAGAGCTGCGATATCTGCTCCGTATGCCCCTTTACCGATGAGATCCCATCCCGGATTGTTGGCTGCGTTGAACTCCAGGATGTTTTCCATGCCGCCGCCCGCTCTTATCACAAAGAACAGGAGCAGGAATGTGCCGCAAGCCATGATAAAGCCCTGGATAGTATCTGTGATAACTACAGCCTTGAATCCGCCGAAGGCTGTGTATACGATGACGATAGCTGCGAACAGCATCAGAGCGCTTATATATGAGAGCCCTGTAACAGTCTGCAGCAATGTAGCTCCTCCCTTGAACTGAGCGATCATCTGAGTGATGAAGAAAACTACAAGCATGATGCTGCAGAGTATGTCAACTGCAGGAGACTTATATCTCGCCCTGAGATAGTCCGAGATCGTTACTGCCTTGATACGGCGGGAGATCATGCCGAGCTTTTTGCCCACTACTCCAAGTGTCAGGAATGCTGTTCCTATCTGGATAGCTGCCACCCATGACTGGGTGAGCCCCCAGCTGGCAGCAAGTCCCGGGCCTCCGAGGAATGAGCTCGCGCTCGTATATGTTGCAATGAGTGTCATAGCAAGTACGACACCGCCCATGGTACGTCCGCCGACAAAATAATTCTGTATAAAACCGCTTTCCGCGTTCTTTTTTGCTGACTGGTGGCTCATCCATACGCCGATCACAGCGTTCAGAGCCATGTATCCGAGGAGGATGCAAAGTATAGCTGTCTGTCTGCCTGTCATGCTATGCCTCCTCTCCTGCAGCCTCGTCATCGAGGCTGAAATTCACGAATACCTTTTTGAGCAGGTATACAACGCCCACAACAGCGATAACGAATACCCCCGGTGTGCTCAGGATCCACCACAGCGGCAGTCCTGCTACTGTGATCCCGGTGCCTGACAGCAGATAGCCGCAGCCCACGTGCCACACGAAGCAGATGCAGAAGAGGATCACTGTTGCGCGTGCCTCTTTTCTGATCTGAGCGTTCTTTTCTTCTCTCGTCATTCTGATTACTCCTTTCGTCCTGTAGAGGAATAAAAATACCGCATAGGCATGCCCTGCGGTAAAAGAAAATCCGCAAAGGCTTCAGCCTGCGGATGGACGAATCAGATATAATACGGATGCATCGAAAGCGGATCCATACTCACCGGTCACGTTCGCTTGTGGATACGCGCCTCCTATGTGATCACTTATCTCAATATCCTTTTTATATATGGTATAGTTCCTTGCGGATACCGTCCATCAAGGGCACTATAACATTTTTAAGCGATTTTGTAAATAAAAAACATTTGCCGGCAGCGTCACCCGGCCCTTTCATTTAAGCAAAGAGCCTTGAGACTTATAATGTGTAAATCTCAAGGCTCTATTGATATCAATAATGCTAAATACGGATCAATCCCAGAGAGGTTCAACTTCTTTCTCTTCCGGGTCTTTCTTGAGCACTATGTTGAGGATGATGGCAACGATAGCAGCCGGAACGATTCCGGAGCCGCCGAAGATGTATCCTACGAATGCAGGCATCTGTGCCAGTACATTAGCTGTAGCGCCGAGGCCATAACCAAGTCCCAGAGATACTGCAACGATAGTTACTTCGCGGTTACCGATACCATCCTTGGTGATCAGCTGGATACCGCTGACCACGATCGATGCGAACATCATTACTGCCGCGCCGCCGAGTACTGACTGAGGCATCAGCTGTACTATAGCCGCCAGCTTTGGGCAGAAACCGCAGAGTACCAGGAAGATCGCTCCCATAGTCAAAGCGAAAAGATTGACTATCTTGGTCATTCCTACAAGTCCTACGTTCTGGCTGAACGAAGTATTAGGCAGCACACCGAATAAAGTCGCGAACGTAGAACCGATACCGTCACATGCAACTCCGCCGGACAGCTCTTTATCTGTAGCTTCACGTCCGAGTCCGCCTTCTGTGATTCCCGAGAGATCTCCGATGGTCTCTACCGCTGTCACGATAAACATGATCATGATAGGTATGATAGCGCGCGCATCGAAAACGAGTTTCACAGGCATTATCTTAGGAAGTGAGAACCATGCAGCTGCAGCCACCTTATCCCACTGCAGTACCCAGGAGTGGATGTATGTCTGTCCATCTACAACATAGGTCGTGTCGAGGAACAGTGCCAGTATCGCACATAGAATATATCCGAAGATGATCCCGAACAGGATCGATGCTGCAGACCATATCCCATTCGTGAAATGCTTGAGGATGATAATGCATATCAGTACAGCAAGACCGATCAGCAGGTTCGTCGGTGATCCGAAGTCCTGATTGTTGTTACCGCCTCCGAACGAATTGATACCTACACTTATGAGCGACAGTCCGATAGCGGTAACCACTGTACCTGTTACTACACTCGGGAAGAACTTGCGGAGCGGCTTGAGCATGAATCCGAGTATCATCTCGAAAATACCGCCGATAAAGCAGGCTCCGAGGATAGCTCCATATGCCAGAACTCCTCCTCCCATGGATCCTGCTACACCACTCATTACTCCGATGAATCCCGAGCTGGTACCCATGATACACGGCAGGCGGGCACCGATAGGTCCTATGGTCCACAACTGAACGAGTGTGACAAGTCCTGCTACGAGCATAGCGTTCTGGATGACCGTTACCATCACCCCTGCATCACCGAGAGAGCATGCCCCTCCGATCACAAGGATAGGTGTCAGGTTGCCTACGAACATAGCCAGAACGTGCTGCATTCCGAGTATGATAGCTTTACCGGTAGGGATACGGCCCTCCAGCTCATACTCAGAGGTCATCACGCTGAGTCCCTTTTTAGCTTTTGCTTCTTCAGTAGACATTATTACTACCCCCCTTTCCATCACAAACTATGATTATATGATTAATAGTATAATAATTTATTATGTTTTAATTTACACTTTTTTACAAGTAAAAAATGTACAATGCCAGTCAGTCTCATATACCACCCGTATTACAACGTTTCACAGGTCGCCCCCATCCTCTGCAGGCGGCGGATGAGTATGTCATGACCGAACGTTATAGAATCAAATCGCACTTTTGTACTTTATTTAACGTTTTTTGCCTCTTTTTTACCTAATTTATATGTTTTTATTCTAAAAAAGCATTGAATTGTTAACGAGAAAGTCTTATTATACCAACCATGGTCCAAATAATTAACCTAAAATGTATAAAATCAGCAGGAAGGGAGGTATGACGATCATGGTCAAGATCAAGTGGACTAATAAGTATAGCAATGAAACGGGCTATGTCGCTGCTATTTCAAATAAAGAAAAATGCTTCATCAATACTTTTGAGGAAAGCGAAGCAAAGGCATACTCCGAGAAAGCTGTCAAAGGTATACTTACCAGACTGGAGTCTTTCCACGAAACTGATGACAATGTCTTTGAAGTCATAGAAGCGTAATGGAAACGGGGACGTTTCTCACCGTCGTCAATCAACTGTCAACTTAATACTATGAAATGTTAGGATCAGTGCTAATACCACAGATCTAATGATGAACCTTGAAAAATGAATAGTG
>CADAEH010000052.1 GCA_902786855.1 uncultured Eubacteriales bacterium
TGTTAAGTAAGACCTTCCGATGCAATATTTCGTGTTTTTTTGCGTTTTTTCTATTGACTAAGTTTGATTCAGGTGTTACTATACATGAGCGGCTCGAAAGAGTCCGTATTAAATATGGATGATTAGCTCAGCTGGCAGAGCACCTGACTCTTAATCAGGGTGTCCAGGGTTCGAACCCCTGATCATCCACCAGACCAAATCCCCAACCTCAGTGATTGCAAGCGGTTGGGGATTTTCCTTTTCTTCAAAATCAGCCTGAAAATGCCGTTTGCCCACATTTTTGCCCACAAGTTAGTGGGCAAGCTCTTTTTCCATCAGATCCACCGCACGCTTACGGGTCCTCTCGTTCACATGAGCATAGGTGTTCAGCGTGATACTTATATCTGAATGTCCCATCAGTTCCTGTACGTCCTTGTAATTCGCTCCGCTTGCTATCATGTTCGATCCATAAGTATGGCGAAGCCCGTGCATGTGGAACCATGTTATCCCCAGATTCGTCTGAACCAGTTTGTTACAGTTCTTGAGAGTCTGGATCGTGACCATTTCGCCGTCTGACTTTCTGCAAACGAATTCCAGAGGCAAGAGCCTTATCTTTTTATCCGCTTCCTCAATGAGCCTGCCGTGTCCTACCCTGCTGCCGATAACACCGTTTTTCGTATGGATATCCGTGAATATCATGTTGTGCTGCCGTCCTTTGATGCTCTGGATCTGGCAGTAATGCTTCTGATAAAGCTCACCGTACAGCTTTCTGTCACGCTCCTGCTGTTCCTTGGCTTCTGTAAGGATGCCAGCAAGCGTCTCGCCGAAGTCAACGACTCTCTGCTTGCCGTTTTTAGGCACTTTGAGTTCCCAGCACTTTGTTCCGCTATCCTTGAACATTGAACGTCTTACAATGAGCCTGCGCCCCGGGATATCGATATCGTCCCAGCAAAGGCCTGCGATCTCGCCGGCGCGAAGCCCGGTGTAGTATGAGATCTGCACAGGCAGAACCATATACTCGTAACCGTCTCCGTAGCTGTTCTTATGAGTGCTGAGGAATTCGACGACCTTCAGAAATTCATCATGGGTAATGGTCTCCACTTTCTCCGCATCATCGCCGAAAAGATCTGACTCTTTTGGTTTCTTGCGCTTCTTCACATGCTGCATCGGGCTCGATTTCAGATACTCCTTCGGATAGACAGCGAATTTGAAGATCCCGTTCAGGACCACGAATTCTTCCTTCATCGAGCTTTCAGAGTAAGAATGTTTGATTTCTTTGCCGTTTTCATCGTATTCGCCGAAGTATTTTTCATCGACATACGCCTGCAGGACCTCCACAGTCACCTCTTTCAGCTTCAGTTTACCGATACGGTGAGCCCTTACGTGATCCATCACATTACGATAGCTGTCAAGCGTAGTAGTTGCACGGCTGCTCGGTTCTATCTCTGTCCGGAACCATTCGTCCATCAGTTCCTCAACAGTTATGTCACCGGGATCAAGGAGCTTACCGAGCTCGTTGTACTCATCGATCGCTTTCTTCAGTATGTTCTCTGTCTCACGCTTCGACTCGGTCCCGACGAATTCGTGCATCTTCATCGTGCCGTCAGGCTCTTCCATCCTGAATCTGTAGTAGTATTTTCTTCCTCTCTTTCTTACGCTTCCCTCCTGATAAGATATTTTGTGATTCAAAAGATCCTCCTTTTCCGGCAGAACCTTTTGTGGGCCTGGATATAGATTGCTTAGAGGTATATCGCGGCTCCGTCCGGTACTGCCTATTATAAATTGTAAAGTTTTAATATCGCTCTCATGTGGTTCTGCGCTGCCTGCGGGTCTTGCACATAGCTGCGCAGGGTCTCACTTACATCATACAGAGTGCTTACTGTGTGCATGATCTCGCGCTGGAAGAGCATGGTGCTGAAGTCCTCCAGCGACTCGCCTATCATCTTTGCAAATTCCTCGTTCTCCTTGTTCCCGTCAAAATCGAATCTGTGGCACGCTTTGGTGAACGAGTCTGCAAATTCAAGATATTCTGCCAGCATGACCAGCAGCATATTCTCAGCGAACTCATTATCGGAAGATGCTATGCCAAGCGGGATCGCGCCCAATACCTTTTCCATAAGATCCCTTACCTGAAGCAGTCTCCTGTCAGTAATCTCAGTATTGTACTCATCGGTCTCGCCCCTGAGATACTCAGGAGTAACATGCAGCGCATTGGCCAGCCCTTCGACAACCAGACGCTTGGTATTGTCAATAGTTCCCTTCTCATATCTCATGATCGTGGACTTGTTTACATCCAGCTTCTCTGCCAAATAGTCCATTGTGAGCCCGAGCTCCTTGCGCCTTGCCTTTGCACGGCTTCCGATTGTTTTGCGAAGTTCTGTATCGTTCATTTTATAGCACCCCTCTTTTTGATCATCCCTGCGATAGTTTCGCCGGGCTTTTTCATTTTGGATCATTTTTCACACTCAATATAACATTTTTGCAAAATATATGCAATATGCAATTTATCATATTCTGTCTTTGTTGCTTATTGCTTGACAAATATTTCAAATGTGCTATTATAGCAATGGATAAAAGTTGCATATCGCAACATCCAAGAAAGAGCATCAATTGCAGAAAGGAGGTAACGTATGACGGAAAAGATCGCACTGACGGTTGAAGAAGCAGCTGACTTCACCGGTATAGGCAGAAATACACTCAGGCAGCTCATACGCTGTGACATGATGCCTACGCTGAAAATCGGACGCAAGGTCCTTATAAGGACAGAAGACCTGGACAGATTCCTCGAGCTCAACCGTGGCATCAATCTGAGGAATCAGGCGGAAGTACATCCGCTCAGGCAGACAAATTAAAAGCGGTCCAACACATGAACCGCTGATGTAACGGAATATCCGGCCGGAGCCCCGATATACCTCTAAGCAATACAAGTATATCACAAGGCTCCTCCGGATGAACAAGAAATTTCAAAAAGGAGGATCTTAATGACAGATTTCAAAGGAACCAGGATCATCGCCATAGATCACGGCTATGGCAACATCAAGACCGCAAACACCGTGACACCAACAGGAGTTATCGCCTGTGACAGCAAGCCGGTATTCGACGGCAACACTCTTGAGTATGAGGGGAAGTGGTACAGAATCGGCGAAGGCCACAAGGAATTCATCCCGGATAAAGCTATCGACGAGGACTACTACATCCTGACTCTGATGGCTATAGCCAGAGAACTCAACCAGGAACACATAACCGAGGCGGATGTCCACATCGCCTGCGGCCTGCCCCTTAAATGGGTCGGAACGCAGAGAGAATCCTTCAGGGAATATTTGCTCAGGAAGAAGGCCGTCAGGTACAGATTCAACGGCAAGGAATACCGCATCAGGATCATCGGCTGCACAGTATTCCCACAGGGATATCCGGCAATAGTCAGAAACGTAGATCAGTATCATGGAATACACATGGTAGCGGATATCGGCAACGGCACGATGAACATCATGTATGTCATTGATAAGAAGCCGCAGGAATCCCGCTGCTGGACGGAGAAGCTAGGAGTCAACCAGTGCGTGATCAAAGCGAAAAATGAGGTAATGAACAGGTACTGCATGAGCATCGATGAATCCTCTATCGAAAGAGTGCTGAGATTCGGCACCGCGGAGATCGGAGAGAAGTATATCTCGGTGATCCGTAAAGCTGCTGAAGAATATGTGGCAAGCATCTTCGAGACGCTCCGCAGATATGAGTACGATCATGATCTCGTCAGGCTCCACATAGTCGGAGGCGGAGCCTGCCTGGTAAAGAACTTCGGGAAATATGATCCGGACAGAGTCGAGATCAACGAGGACATCTGCGCAACTGCCAAGGGCTATGAGTATCTGGCCTATCAGATGCTCAGAAGGGGGAAGTGATGGAAGACAACACAAGAAAACTCCCCGTACGCTTCAATCTGGACAAACCGGATCAGAAGAAAGCCTGGGATTATCTGCAGACGATGGACAGAAATGAATTCAGTTCATGGAATCATGTGATCCACCTCGCCCTGCTGGACTACTTCGACCGTTATTACAAGATCCAGGAGGACCCGTATCTGGAGACCCGCGAGCGCGAGGAAAGTTTCATACAGCAGATAGTAGATGGTGTCTGTGAATCTCTGAAGCAGACACTGCCGCTGTTTCTGGCAGGCTGCATGACAGACTTATCTGCCCTGCAACAGGCAAGCGCTCCAGCAGTTCAGCCATTGCAGACTGAGACTCCCCCGGCAGAGGAACCAGCTGATGCCGACCCCGAAAGCATAGACTGGGGATTCCTCGGCTCATGATCCTTCTGAGCAGCATGCCTGCGCTGCATAAAGGCCGGCATCAATTATCACCATATCTGATGCCGGTCAGATATCTGAAAACGGCGCGATCAATACCAAAAGGTGCGCGGATAAGCGGTTTCGCAGCAGGTGGCGTCACAACAGATAAAAAGTCATATCACATTGGTGACAACAGCACCAAAGATTGTGTCCAGACCTGCGGAAGAACAGATAATGTACCGAAGCCTCTGGCCGAGGCAAGGAAATCAAGCAAAAGACGGGTCCAGCCGGGCAGTAACTGCAGCCGGTACCAACTGAAAAAAGTGCCGTCCGGGGGTCTGCATAGTTGGAACAAGCACTGCATACCTGCTCCTACTGGCAGGAATGCGAACCTGGTGCCAGCCCCCAGACCCCCGGCTGATGCCGACAAAACAAACTACTACACGAATCATGTCGAGAAAGGAGACAACAATATATGCGAAGAGATATAAAAAAGAGTTTCTGGGTAAACAGCGAAGAGGACCGCGATATAAAAGCCAAGTCACAGGCAGCCGGTCTGACTGAAGCTGAGTTCCTCAGACAGAGAGTCAAAGGCTATCACCCGGTCATCATGCCGGACGAGGTCTTCTGGAAGACCATGGAGAGCATCCGCGAGTTCGCAGACAGGATCGACGAAGTCGCGATGAGCGCCGACAACAAAGCGGATATGATCGCGATCATGGCGGAGGCCATGAGATGGAGATCTTTCCAGAATGGTATCGAACAGGAGATCCTCATTCCAAAAAGAGGTGATCATTGATGGCGGTAACGAAAATATGGAACATAAGAGGCCGGGCGGACAGTCCGCTCGAATATATCACGAACCCTGAGAAGACTCAGCGTGAATTCACCGAGGCCGAGAAGCAAGCTCTTGCCGATGTCATAGCATATGCGGCAGACGAAGACAAAACAGAGCAGCTCTTCTACACTACCGGGATCAACTGCAGCGTGGAGTTCGCAAGAGACCAGTTCAACGCCACCAAGATAAGGTTCGGCAAGACCGGCGGCAATGTTGCGTATCACGCTTACCAAAGCTTCCGCGAGGGAGAAGTGACTCCTGACGAAGCTCACGAGATAGGAGTGCAGCTTGCAAAGGAACTGTGGGGCGACCGCTTTCAAATGGTGGTCGCCACCCACGTCAATACCAAGTGCACTCATAACCACATAGTGAGTGCGCCCATAAGGGGCGAAGTAAATCCAGTTTGCAACTGGTAGTCGAGAGTTCTACGACTATGGTCAATGACTAACCTGGCGGGGAAACTCAAAGGG
>CADAEH010000053.1 GCA_902786855.1 uncultured Eubacteriales bacterium
GCTGGTGACAATTTCTTTTTTTCTGCCATATAAATAGCTCCCTTCGTGATTAACAGTGATTTCCTTTTTCACTGTCTCTCATAAAGGGAGCATATCATTTTGGTTAAATGCGGCAGCCTCTTATTCTTTACTATTTGCACCTTCTGCAGGCTTTCATCTCGTCTGCCAGCTTAGACGCCAGCTCTTCATTGAAGCTTCCCGGCAGTGATCTCCATTGCCAGTTACCTGCAGGCACCGATGGCGTATTCATTCTTGACTCTGTTCCAAGTCCCAGAATATCCTGCGCCTGCACGACTGTAAGCCCGGCATCAGACTTCCATATGGACCTCATCATATCCCAGTTGTAGTTATCAGGATCATTAAGCCCAAGGTATCTGATGGCTTCAGCGGTATCTTCACGATCTGCAGTCATTATCCAGCCGATTGCAGGTTCATTATCATGGGTTCCGAGATATGCAACACAGTTCTCATAATAGTTTTCCGGC
Organism: uncultured Eubacteriales bacterium; assembly: GCA_902786855.1. Classification (GTDB taxonomy): domain Bacteria; phylum Bacillota; class Clostridia; order Peptostreptococcales; family Anaerovoracaceae; genus Crickella. The sequence goes on from CADAEH010000053.1 coordinate 486, forward strand.
AAATACAGACTGCCCTGAGGGTCTCTCTTGTCGAAGGCCATCTCGAGTACCTTCATGCCGGGATATCCTGTTTCCTTCAGCAGCTCAGCTACATCAGGAGTTACAAATCCAAGGTCCTCGGCAATGATATCTTTTTTACCGATCGCAGACTCTACCGTCCTGAAGAAATCTATCCCGGGCCCTTTGCGCCAGCACCCCTTGCTCGCATCATCTGCACCATATGGGATCGCATAATAGGATTCAAACCCTCTGAAGTGATCTATCCTCAGTACATGATAGATCCCGGTCAGATATTCTATTCTCCGGTTCCACCAGGAATAGCCGTCTTTTTTCATGCCTTCCCAGTCAAAGAGAGGATTGCCCCACATCTGGCCTTTATCCGAGAAACCATCCGGCGGGCAGCCTGAGACCTCGACAGGCCTCCGCTCTCCGTCCAGCTGGAACATCTCAGGGTGCGCCCAGACATCAGCGCTGTCCATGGATACATAAATAGGCATGTCACCTATAATTCTTATACCCTTCTGCTCAGCATAAGTTCTCAGAGTCTTCCACTGTCTGAAGAACATGTACTGTATGGCCTTCCATTCGCTGATTGCAGAACCGTGTTCAAGTGAAAACCGGGCAAGCAGCTCTTCGTCATGGTTTCTGTAAGGATCATCCCAGTCGGTCCACGAGATGCCTCCAAAACTCTGTTTGACTGACATGAACAGAGCGTACTCATCAAGCCAGAAGGCATTCTCTGAACAGAATCTGCGAAAAGATTCAGGCTCATCGGCCAGCAGCCTCTCTGCCGCAAGCTGCAGAATACTAATTCTGTGCTCATTCAGCTTTCCGAAATCAACTTTTGCTGGGTCACTTCCCCAGTCGAGGTTCGCATATTCCTCATGTTCCAGCAGTCCCTCTTCTGCCAGCTCATCAAGGTCGATAAAATACGGGTTACCGGCAAATGATGAGAAGGACTGATACGGCGAGTCTCCGTATCCCGTAGGGCAAACAGGAAGTATCTGCCAGTAGCTCTGGCCGGCAGCAGCAAGAAAGTCTATAAACTCTCCAGCTTCTTTTCCAAGCGTCCCTATGCCATGCGGAGATGCAAGTGATGATATATGTAATAGAACTCCGCTCTTTCTCAAATCACTTTCCTTCTTTCAGTTATATTAGTGGCAGACAGCCTTCTCCGTATCCTTATCGAAGACATGTACCTTGTCCAGATCTATTGCCAGGCTGATGTTCTCATCCGCTTTTCTGGCATATCTTGCAGGTACTCTTGTTATCATCTTCTGACCGGCATAGTTGATGTACAGATATGATTCTGATCCCATCATCTCATCAAGGTCAATATATGCATCAATAACATTGCCCTCAGAGAAGAACTGTTTCTCAGCATGGAAGTCTTCAGGTCTGATACCAACTACGACTGTTTTGCCGACATATGGCTCAAGTTCCTTCTTGTCTGAGTGGATCCTTGCTTCGCCGAAGCAGAGTGAGAAGCCATCTCCTGCCTTCTCGACTGTTGCATCGATGAAGTTCATCTGAGGCGATCCGATAAATCCTGCCACGAAGAGATTGTCAGGATAATCATACAGATTCTGCGGTGTGTCATACTGCTGTATAATACCGTCCTTCATGACACATATCCTGTCTCCCATTGTCATGGCTTCAGTCTGGTCATGAGTTACATATACAAATGTAGTTCCCAGCTGCTTGTGCAGTTTGCTGATCTGGCTCCTCATCTCTGTTCTGAGCTTGGCATCGAGATTTGAGAGCGGCTCATCGAGGAGGAATACCTCAGGATTTCTTACCATAGCTCTCCCGAGCGCTACTCTCTGGCGCTGTCCTCCGGAGAGAGCCTTAGGCTTTCTTTCAAGATAAGGCTCCAGACCGAGAATTGATGCAGCCTCTCTGACCTTGCGGTCGATCTCATCCTTAGGTGTCTTGGCAAGTTCCAGAGCAAAAGCCATATTCTTGTATACACTCATATGCGGATACAGCGCATAACTCTGGAATACCATTGCAATATTTCTTGATTTAGGCGGGACTTTGTTCATCAGCTTGTCACCGATGTACAGCTCACCATCCGATACTGATTCAAGGCCTGCAATCATACGAAGCGTCGTTGATTTACCGCAGCCTGACGGTCCGACAAGTACTACGAATTCCTTGTCTTTGATCTCAAGGTTGAGATCCGGAACAACCGTAACCCCGTTATCATATGTCTTAACGACATGCCTGAAGCTTATTCCGGCCATATCGATTATCTCCTTCCGTCTATTTCATGACTAGCTGTTCTATTACCATCATGGATATCTCAGATGTGCCTGATGCTGTTCCCCGGGATCAGTATGAACGGGATCACCTCGTGCACAGCGCTTCCGCCTCTTATCATATCGATCAGTATTTCGATACTTCTGGCAGCAATTGCCTCCCTGTTCTGTCTGATCGTTGTCAGCCTCGGAGTTACATAATCTGCAAGATCTATCCCGTCAAATCCTACTATCGACAGGTCTTCAGGAATACGGATTCCTCTGTCAGCAGCAGCTCTTATGGCTCCTATGGCTGTTACATCACTCATAGAATATATTGCAGTGACATCCGGCATCTTGCGAAACAGCTTACCTGCAGCGCTGTATCCTCCTTCAAGACCGAAGTGGCTCTTCTCATACTGCCTGAACTCATCGAATTCAATGCCATTTCTGGCGAATGCTCTCCTGCAGCCGAAAAGCCGTTCCTTGGATGCTGTTGATGTCTCCGGATTGCCGCCGATAACGCCGATTTTGGTATGTCCATGCTCAACAAGCATGTCGATGATGTGTTCTGCGGCGCGCCGGTCATCAGTCGTGACACTAGACAGATTTTCAAAGCCCAGCTCCGATCCATCGATTGTAACAAGTACGCATGGAACATTGATTCCCGCAAAGCCGCTCCTGAAGAACTTCAGATTCGCACCAAGGAAGAGAATTCCCTCAGGCTTCCTTTCCATGCAGATACGCTGTGCAAAGTCCACCTCATTATCGTCCTCATTGAGATAGAATACATCGCATTCGTATTCGAACTCATCCAGTTTTCTCTGGAAGAGTTCTGTCAAAGCGTTGAACAGCATATTCTGAGTTCCTTTGAGTAGAACCGCTATGCCTTTTGTCCCAAGCTGCTTGAGCAGCTTCGCATTGCCGTTCAGCTGGAAATTGTATTTATCAACCACGGCCATGATCTGCGTTCTTGCTTTGTCAGATACATTCTTGTGTC
>CADAEH010000054.1 GCA_902786855.1 uncultured Eubacteriales bacterium
GAGAGCCGTATACAGCGAAAGTTGTAAGTACGGTTCGGGGGCGAGTGCTCGGAAACCTACCACAGCAATGTCGTAAAGGCGCTGAGCACTTAGCCTACTAAACAGCGTTTCGTTCAAAGACGGAATCAAATTCCATGATTGCAGGGACACATACAGGCAGCTTCGGGAGACGTCAGACAGGATATGCCTTGAACACAATCTGTCCATCGTAGATAAACCGAGGGGCAAAGGTGTGAGCCAGTACGTTCACAAGATGGAGAAGGCGGGCATGCCGACACGGTATAACGTGGCCAGACAGGCAATCGATGAGTCACTGGCACTAAGCCTGACAATAGAAGAGTTCAAGTACGAGCTTCGCAAGCGCGGTTACAATTACCGCTTTGATCCTCAGCGCAAATACTGGACGATCACGCCGCCCGGATGGACCAAGCCAATACGCATCCATCAGCTCGGCAGTGATTACACTCGCGAGAGTATCGAACGGCGAATCTATGAAAACGATCCATCGGTGAGACAGGAGAGGCTCAGAGAGAATTACAGGATGCCGAATCAATATAATCTTCGCAGACGCATCGACCGTATCATGGGACGAAGCGGACTTGAGAAGCTATACCTCAGATACTGTTACGAGCTTGGCTATCTTCCGAAGTATCAGCAGAATCCGACGAAGCTCCATATCCTCCTCAAGGAAGATCTTCTGAAGTGCGAACAGTATTCGGAGCAGGCAAAGCTGCTGTCGAAGTATCATGTGAACACCGATGAAGATCTTTCGTTTCTTATAAAAAAGATAGAAGCGAGGATATCCGAGCTGACTGCGGACAGGAATGATTTGCGAAACACGGTCAGAAGGGTGAAGCCTGAGATAGATGTTGATCAGGGCAGGGCTCAGATCACAGAGCTGACAGCTGAGATCAAAGAGCTGAGACGTGAGCTCAGAATATGCGGTCAGGTGCAGGCGCGATCTGGTCATGTCAGGGACAATCTCGAGATCATTGACAGAGATCGTCAGACTGAAAGGAACAGATAATACAAAAACACTCAGATAGCTCGCTTTTCGGCAATGGAGATAGTCCGGATAAGGAATATGTCACCCGCGATAAAAAAGTCGCTCACAGAGGAAAAAATGTCAAAAATCGTACGCTGAGAAGGCAGTTTTTTGAGAGGGGGTGGAGCATATACAGAGATATACGAAGAAGTTCAAGAAAGAGTGGGGGTTCTTCCTGAATGAGCATGGCAAGCTCGCATATGCAGAGAAGTGCAAACTCTGTGAGCGAGACTGCAAGCAGAGCTTCCGTGCCGTTGTTATGTACTGCCCACACTACTTATACAAAGACAGAAAGAGGAAGGAGGCAAAGTAAGGAATGAATCCGGGAGGAGATGCAGCAGAACAAGTCGTAAGACTATCACTTGAAGGGGTAGAGGTCGCAGCAAAGATATCCGGCAACGGTGCGAAGAATATCGCACTTCTTTTATACGCGACTCTGAAACAGGAACAGAAGACGAAAGGAAAGGCTAGACTGACAAGCATGCTTAAGTCAGGCAAGGAACTGAAGGTATATACGATCACAAGCAAGGACCTTGCGAAGTTCTCGCAGGAAGCCAAGCGATATGGCGTACTCTACTGCGTACTTAAGGACAGGCAGAACAAGGACCCGAATGCAGCTGTCGATGTCATAGCACGTGCAGAGGATGCCAGCAAGATCCAGCGGATCACAGAGAGGTTCAAGCTCGCAACAGTCAACAGAGCAGATGTCTCGCTGGATATCCGGAGGGACAAGGATAAGATGTTCCCTAAAGAGAAATCGGTAAAGGAATCTCTCAGAGGCGGAAGGCCAGAAGATGAGAATGTGCAGCCTGATCCTGAAAGAGGTTTACCACCTGCATATGGCGAGGAGCCACGTGAAGGCCAGCCTGTCAGGCACGCACCAGTGCAGGAAGAACCGCAGATAAACCCCTCTTTGGCAAAGACAGGCCGAGACCCTCTGTCCGAGCCAAACTCAATGCAAGCAAACCGCTCAAATGGCTTCCCTGGGAGAACTGAAAGACCATCAGTCAGAGAAAAGCTCGAAGGATACAAGGCAGAGATAGTCAAGGCCAGAACAGAGCGTGCGAAGGAGCTTGCCGGCAGAGCGGTCTCAAGAGGCATTGATGCAGCAACAAATGTTGCAAGGTCGGCTGCAGAGCCGGGAAGGGACAGGTAGAGCATGAGAAAAACAAAGAAGCTGGAGATAGATGAGTATGAGCAGGGGATCCTGATCAATGCTCTCAATCTCCTACGCAATCAGCAGATCAGAGAAAGACGCCCCACTGATCCTGTCGATGAACTCATTATGAAGATCATCGAGCACGGACCGAGAAATCTGATGGTAGCTGAGAAGGGAGCAGACTACGGGTACGCAAGGTAATCACAAAGATGAATACCTCATAGCGGCAGCCGGAGTCCTGCCGGTCGTGTGGATAGGCCTTAAGATAGCACCATACTGGCATCGAAGTGTATTCATCATGGTAACTAAGTTTGATGAGATCTTCGCAGAACCTTTGGATATACAGTGGACAGAGTACAGCCTTCAGGCTGTTTTATTATGCCTTCTTGTATATGCGATGGGTATCGGTATCTGGCTATCCACACGCCGCAACTACAGAAGAGGTGAGGAACACGGCTCAGCTAAATGGGGCGATGCAAAAGCCGTGAACAGAAAATACAAACAGCATCCTGACAATATGAACAAGATCCTGACACAGAACGTGAAGATAGGATTCGATGCACATAAGCACAGGCGAAATCTGAATGTGCTTGTCATCGGAGGATCCGGTGCAGGTAAGACAAGGTTTTTTGTAAAGCCGAATGTCATGCAGGCCAACTGCAGCATGGTCATACTCGATCCGAAGGGAGAGATATTACGAGACACAGGATACCTTTTGATGAAGAAAGGCTATAAGGTCAGAGTCCTCGATCTCATAGATATGCAAAGGAGCCACTGCTACAATCCCTTCGTTTATCTCAGAGATGATAATGACGTTCAAAGACTTGTAACCAATATGTTCAAAGCGACAACACCGAAGGGCGCTACCAGCTCAGACCCATTCTGGGATACAGCTGCACAGATGCTTCTCCTGGCTCTTATCTTCTATCTGAAGTATGAGGCTCCTGAAGACGAGCAGAACTTCGCGATGGTGATGGAGATGCTGAGAGCCGGCGATGTGGATGAAGAAGACAGCAAGGCGATGAGTGCTCTCGATACACTTTTCTATGACCTAAGGAAGACGGATCCGGATCACATAGCATTGAAGTATTATGATGCTTATCACTCAGGCTCGGGTAAGACACTCAAGTCGATCCAGATCACACTTGCTGCAAGACTCGAGAAGTTCAACCTTGAAAGTGTTGCGGGTCTCACCATAACCGATGAGCTCGACCTTTGGAAACTTGGAGAAGAAAAAACAGCACTCTTTGCCATCATCCCGGACAATGACACTTCATTCAACTTTCTTGTCAGCCTGTTATACACGCAGCTGTTCCAGCAGCTTTTTGAAGTAGCTGATAAAAAGTATGGAGGATCACTTCCGGTACCTGTCCAGTTCCTGATGGATGAGTTCGCGAATGGTGCGACACGTTCTACGCCTAAAACGGTAGGAATAACCGACAAAAGCGTAGCCTAAGGTCGCGTTTACAATTGAATATTGAAAATGTGGTTTTAGAGAA
>CADAEH010000055.1 GCA_902786855.1 uncultured Eubacteriales bacterium
TAACCGCCCGACCTATCCGACACAATGGCCAAGTGTCGGATAGGAACGGCAAAATTTTTTGCACTTCTATTGCTTCTTTATCACACATAAGCAAATCATTACGGTTATAAACGTACTAGGTATTAGAAATAGAGAGAAGGTGGAGGTATAACTATGCAATGCCCATATTGTGGTAAAGAAATGGAATTAGGCTTAGTTCAAAGCCCTCATGAGATAGCCTGGTTAAAAGGTGATACAAAACACGCCTTCGCTATAGCAGCCGCACATAAAGATGCGATTGTATTATCTCCGCTTAACATTAAAAACATGATTACGGGATGTGCTGTAAGGGCGTTTTTATGCAGGTCATGCAAAAAGGTGATAATTGATTACTCAGACGAATCATGATAGACGCATTAGAATTCATTTCCGATAAGATAGGAATCATTATGGGTGTCATACTTGGCATCATTGTTATTATCGCGCTTATAAGAACGCTGTTAAAAGCTTCTAAAGGAGAATCCATAAGCGTGCCTACGGTTGGCGTTATGAATGACCTTCCGAGCAGTGTAACAGGCATCAATAAGTACAATGACATGGCAGAAAGAAGCAATGAGAGAGCAGGAAAGAAGACAGAGTAAAATAATTGCGATAACAGCAACATTTATATGCGCACTGCTTCTGTGTTCATGCGGCTCTGATCCCGGCAGCAGTGATTCTTACCATGCTGAAGGCATTGAGAACTATAACAAGGATGTTATAATCGAAAAGTATGCCGGCGATCTGGACAGCGATCTTTCCGTTTTTCCTGATGAGATCCTTACAGATAAGACCGAATATTCAGCAGATTTCAAGCCGAACCTCTTTGATACTGACGGAAGAATGATTCTTGCATGTGCTTATGGAGACGAACAGTTTTCTGATGAGATAGGCAGACTAAAGGCGCTTTCCAAGACTATCGAATATGATGAGGAGCAATATACGAACAATGTCCTTTACGATGAGGAGTCCTATAACTATCCCGCATATATCACGATAGACGGGTTCGGCAACACTTATGAATATGCACTTATCGATCAGAGCAACAACAGAGTAGTGTATATCTATCTGGCGTATCCTGATGACAATGTACTGAAAGAATACAGCGAGTATGTAAAGAAAGATATGTCAGTATACAAGGAAGAGAGCACTTGGGATGCGTTCTCAATGTACAATCACTCATTCGACGGCGGAGAATCATGGGTCGAGTTTAATAACGAAGTTACAATGATCGCGACCGGCGATGGAACTGAAGATGAATAATATGAAAACGATAGAAACCGGCGGAATAACATATATAGAACTGATACCTTACGGAACAGATGAATGGTATTACGGGATCAGCTACGAGCACGGAGATCTGTATGAGGCAGAGGAAGTGTTCAAAGAGGGGCAGGATGTCGAGGGCAGGAATCTCTGCCTGATCCATTATCCTGACAGTGAAATATACAGACCAGTGCCGAAGCAGCCGGGTATCTATCCTGCCGAACCGGTCTACCATGATGGCAGCATCTATATCCTGAGTGTGGATTTTCTGAAGAGTCTGATACAGATACTTCGGTTTGATTGCAACAGTCATGAGATCGATATAATTGAAGAACTGCCGCTCAGCTGCGTCAAGAACTGCTATAATCTGCATCTGGATACAGCGCCGCTCACCCTCACAAGACAGTGCGTAGGCACAAATGAATTCGAGATCATCTGGCCAGAGAAGACACAGTTTGAGATGGGTGACCATGACAGCTTCTATCTGAGAGACGGTGATAAATTGTATTTCAGCAGATGGTATGAAGAAGGCGATGATGCAGATTACAGATACTGGGAAGAGACTGTAGTCCGCGATCTTACAGGAGAGATCATCGAAGTATATCCGGGTGATGTCAGAAAAATGCCTAACGGAGAAATGTGGCATCTGAAGTAGAGGAGTCTGGCATGGCAGATGGGAAATGGGTTATGACAGAAGCGGATTCGAAGAGAGTGGATCTCACTTTCAGCGGCTCCGGCAGGCCGGATATGAGAGGATTACCGAATTACGGGCAGCACAGGCCGGTCGATGATCGAGATGGAAAGGCTGAAGCAAAGTGCGCTTTCTGCGGCTCTGATGATCTGCAGTCTGGCTTCGGTGGATGCGGAGAGGGGTTCGGATATCGCTCATTCAAGTGCAGATCATGCGGCGGCACGACAGACTTTGTGTATAAGGATAACATAGGCAAATATTTCAGATAGATTCAGAATACGATGTGTTACATACAGGCGCAGCCAATACCGGTTGCGTCTTTTTTGTATGCTTACAAACCGAAAGAAGGGAGGACAAAGCGTATGACTCAGGAAGAAAATGAGAGGCAGAACATGATCAGGGTGGTCGTCTGCAGGCCGGGTGAGCGTGCTGAGGTGACCGAGATCGAGGATAATCTGCGGTCGATGCAGACAGTAGTCGGAGGTCTGATTCAGGAATATTTTCCATTCCATTCGGAAGATGATCCAAGGTATGACGACCTGGCACTGATCGTAAATGACGAAGGAAAGCTGATGAGGTTGCCGCCGAGCAGGGCGATATTTGATGAAGACGGACGCGTGCAGGACGCAATTGCAGGTCCGTTTTTTATATGCTACGCACCTGTTGAAAGCGAGACTTTTTTGTCGTTGCCTGACGATCTTGCAGAAGAAATGAGGCGGAAATTTGATAAGCCGGAGATGTTTTACCGCACAGATGACGGCATCCAGGTTGTCAGATATATCTCGGAAAAAGATGCCAGAGAGTTGGAACGGTAAGACCGGCTGCTGTGGACAAAATGGGCGACACAGGGGGAGAAGGGGCGTCGCAACGAAATAACAAGCACTGCCAAAGCGTCCACAAACGCCCTGGCAATCTTGGTGGGCAAGCCCCCAAACCCCCGTCTGACCGAAGAAATGATGCTGTGGCCACAATGTGGATCACGATGAAAGGAGAAGCAAGATGAGATGAAAATGAGCAGAGAAAAACATTTGAGACTGAGCGACGAGGAATTCAATACGCTGCAGGTGAGAGCGGCAGCTGCGTGCATGTCTGACTCGGCATATATACGCAGCTTGATCATGAACAAGGCTCCTGTTGTGGTAGATGATAGATTCTTTGCGGCGATGGAGATCATCCGCGAGTTCGCAGACAAGATCGATGAGGTCGCCATGAAGACAGACAACTCCGTTGATATGATCGCGGTCATGACAGAGGCGAGAAAGTGGAGGGCGTTTCAGAACGCTATCGAGAAAGCATTCCTCCGACCGAAAAGGAGTGATGTCTGATGGCTGTCACGAAGATATGGAATATACGGGGCAAGGCCGGAAGCCCGCTTGAGTATATAGCGAATCCGGAGAAGACTGAGCGCGAGTTCACCGAGCCAGAGAAGCAGGCTCTTCAGGATGTAATCGCATATACGACCAA
>CADAEH010000056.1 GCA_902786855.1 uncultured Eubacteriales bacterium
GAGTCCACAGTCTTTCTCCATTGCGGAAACCGTCGAGAATCTGGTAAATATCTCACAGCCGATGATCAAGGAAAAGAAGATCATATTCAGCTTTCATATTGATAAGATGGAAAAGGAATACCTTTATACAGATCAGCTCCGTCTGAACCAGATCTATATCAATATTCTCTCAAATGCTATCAAATATACAGAACCCGGCGGACGTGTCAGTGTGGATATGTCCGAGGAAGAAAGCTCCATACCCGGCTGCGTAAGGCTGACCTATGTTGTAGCCGATTCAGGCATCGGAATGAGTCCGGAATTTATGCAGACCATGTATCAGCCATTCTCACGTCAGACAGACAGCCGTGTCAACAGCATCGAAGGGACAGGTCTCGGACTTGCGATCACAAAGCAGATGGTCGATCTGATGGGCGGCAGGATAGATTGTCAGAGTGAACAAGGCAAGGGAACAACATTTACCGTTACGCTGGATATACCGCAAGCGGACAAGCAGCTCGACGATATCCAGCTCGATCAGGTCAATGCTCTTATTGTTGATGACGATGAGATCGTTCTGCAAACTATGGTCAGTGAGTTTCAATCACTGGGCTCCGCAGCAGAGATAGCTCACAGCGGAAAAGAAGCGCTTGAAATGCTGACTCGAAAGCATGAGTCAGGAAAGGATTACACCCTTGTGATCCTTGACTGGAAAATGCCGGACATGGATGGCATCGAAACTATCCGCAGGATCCGAACGGAGATCAGCGGAGATATACCAATACTTCTGACCTCCGCATACGATTGGTCGGATATTGAGGATCTTGCGAAAGACGCAGGTGCAGACGGCTTTATCAGCAAACCTATCTTCCGCTCTGCCCTGTACAAAAAGATCAATTCTATTCTCGGAACAGAGTCCGTATCAGTCGAACCCGAAGATGATTATTCCGATCTCAAAGGATTAAATATCCTTGTTGCAGAGGATATAGAGATCAACTGGATGATCATATCAGGTATGCTCAGCATGATCGGCATAACAAGCGAACAGGCGGAAAATGGCCGTGTTTGTGTGGAAAAGATGCGTACAGCTGCGGACGGCACCTATGATCTTATCTTTATGGATGTGCAGATGCCTGAAATGAACGGGCTTGATGCAGCCAGAGCCATCAGGCAGCTGGAAAACCCCAGGGCAGCTTCGATCCCGATAGTTGCAATGACTGCAGAGGCATTCTCCGAAAATGTCACAGAGTGCCTGGATGCAGGCATGAACGGACATATTGCCAAGCCAATTGATATCAAACTGGTCATCAAGGAGATCCGCAGGATCATAAAAGAAAGGGAAGAACTATGAAAAAGACTTTGTGTATAATTATAGCGCTGCTGATGACGCTGAGTCTGAGTGCGTGCGGTTCAAAGAAGCAAGATTCATCGTCTAAAGAAGGTTTTCAGCCATCTTTGGATACCAATGCCGAATCTCACATCAACATTGCAGGCGGTTACAGCAACTTCGAGGCACTGGAAGCCGAGTTTGACCGTTTCAACGAGTATTATCCCAACGTGGAACTGGAATTCACGAAGATCGACGATTACAACAATATGATCGGTACAGTCCTGAACGGAAAAGATGCTCCCGATATATATGTAAATTACTCCTGGATGTACGGACGTGAGCAGTACAAGTCATGTATAGAACACGCCGAAGATCTGTCCGATCCTGAGCTGGGGCTTGATCTGGATTGCATCCGCAGCAATATCATTCTCAAAACCGACGATGATACGCTCCCGATGGTCCCGGTCTTCTCAAACACCTACGGTATGCTTGTCAACAACGATCTGTTTGAAAAAGCAGGTCTGAGCGTTCCCTCGACCTATCAGGAACTGGTCGATGTGTGCAGAAAATTCCGTGAGAAAGGCTATGAAAACCCGATGATGGGCTTTTCAAAAGAGGAAACAACATCGCTTTTCACTTTGACGATCTATCCGTACTTCTGTGAAACAGTGGAAAACGATCCCGATGCCGTCAAAAAATTCAACAAACTCGATCCCTCAGCCGGCGAGTATATGCGCCCGTCCCTTGAAAAGATACAGCAATTCATGAAAGACGGCTGTGTAAATCCCGATGCCTGCTCAAAGATCGAGAACAACTATGAAGCTGTGATCCTTCGCTTTTTTGAAGGTGATGTACCGATGATGATCTGCTCCGGAGATACTGTTTCAGGAACAAAAAAACGAGAGAGCCGTTCCGAGTCGTTTATCGCCTCTCCCTTTAAATACACCTTTTCTCCCGTTCCCATGTCGGACAAAGGCGCTTGCTTCCTCGATATGCCGAATCTGCAATTCTCCGTAAACAAAGACAGCGCCGAACTGAAAATGGCAAATGAATTTATGCGATTTCTGATAACGTCAAAGGAACTGAACAAGATGGCGCAGAACAAAGGCCTTATGTCGCCGACCAAGGATCTGTCTTATGACCGTATGTATTCTGCATTCGGAAATGTTGCGGGATCCCGTATTCTGTCGCCGGAGGAGATCGGTCTGACGGATGATGCCGTCAAGCAATTAAGGCAGGCTGTTTATGGAGTCGGGACCGGTACAATGACCATAGACGAGGCGGTCAATAAGTTTGGTGGTTTTACTTGATGACAGCTGTTTTTACGCAGCGATCAAGCACCTTCAGACGATAAGCAGAACTATCTTCGCAAAAATATAAACAGCAGCCCCGGACGCTCGTGACCCGCTCCCTGTCAAGTAGACAGCGCAAAAAAACAAAAAATATTCAATGTAATGACTAAAAGCAGTCTGTGCAATTTGTGCAGGCTGCTTTGTTGTTAGCAATTGGCAAGCACCTTTTGGAGTGAGGATCGTAGCGACTAACGGAGAAGGGTGATTGCCGCAGCGCCCTATTCAGGCTTGCCGCACAGGGCGTAGGCTACAACCGTATGACCAAGATCTTCAGAGAGGAAAAGCTGCTCACGCCGATAGCGTATTTCAACCAGCATAATCCCGATTACTACAAGTCGGACTACTGGCGCAAGGACTTCGACTGGCACGTAACATCTATCAGAGTGATACTCGATAACGAGGTATATCTCGGAAAGCTGATATACGGCAAGCAGAAAAACAAGTCGATGAAAAGCAAGGAAAAGGTCAAGTGCCCAAGAGATGAATGGATAGTTGTCGAGAACTGCCATGAGCCGATAATCTCCCAGGAGCTGTGGGACACGGTGCATAAGATCCTTGCCGCCAAGCACCGCCCGACACAAAGCGGAAAGGTGCAGATATTCGCAGGGCTTGTGTACTGTTCGGACTGTGGTCACGCT
>CADAEH010000057.1 GCA_902786855.1 uncultured Eubacteriales bacterium
TCGATGATCTCGAGAACGAGTCTCATTCTGTTCTCGAAGCTGCCGCCGTATTCGTCATCTCTGTAGTTGGTGTAAGGCGACAGGAACTGCTGGAGCAGATATCCGTGAGCACAGTGAAGCTCGATACCATCGATGCCGGCCTTCTTGCATCTCAGAGCTGCATCACCGAACTGTCCTACCAGCTCATGGATCTCTTCGATTGTCATTGGTCTTGTTTCCTGCTGTGATACCTTGCATACTCTGTCAGAAGCAGATACGCATGGCTGTCCGCCGATCAGCGAGGAAACTCCTTCTCTGCCAGGGTGATGGAGCTGGATGAAAATCTTGGAACCGTGTTTATGAACGGCCATCGCAAGCTCTTTCAGTCCCTGGATGTGATAGTCTTTGGTTGCTGCGATCTGTCTGAGCATTCCTGCTCCGGTCTTCTCATTGACTCTGCAGATCTCCGGCATGATCAGTCCGCATCCGCCTGCAGCCCTGTCTTCATAATACTTGATCATTGCAGGCCCCGGTGTTCCGTCAAGATTAGCTAGGTTAGTTCCCATCGGGGTCATAACCAGTCTGTTCTTGATTTCGACATTGCCGATCTTACCTTTTTCAAATAGCTTATCGTACATAGTTTCTCCTTTCCTTCTTTCAGAAGCTTCTAAGGATAGCCGCGGCTGTCACGCGATCCGTCACAGCCGGGCGTGGTGAACCAAGGTTATAAGTTATCTGATTAAATTATAAAATTAACGATATCCTCCGGGCATTATCCGACTTACCCAAAACAATAAAAGACATTTGTGCACGGTGACCTAATGGCAGAATTCATGAAAAACCATAATTCACTCCCCCATTGCAGGACGGTAGTGTCAAACTACCTCTATTAAAAATATCTCAAACCACTTGTATTTCAGGAGGTTGAGCTCTTTTTGCATAAAAAATGAGCAACACCCCCTTTTCTTGTATAATGGTAATCGCCAAACCACCCCTAAACGAGAAAGGATTTATTGCTCATGGCCATTATACAATTACTTCTCGACGAAATCCATTACCTTCACGCACAGATCGCATGGTTGATGACTTTCATCGCCAAATATATACCTCTGAAACAGTTTGAGCCTGAGGACTCAAAGTCCCCTGACTACCAGAAATTCAAGACCGACATCCTTCCTAAGTTCCAGTACCATCATAACAGCTGGACCTGGGAAGGTCTCTTAGATTACTATCGACAGCGCTACGGCAAAGTCATCAAGCCGGTAAAACACCGCGGTGAATGTGACATCCCCGAGGACTGTATCTGTCCCGAATGCGGTGCTCCGCATATCTATCTCTACCGTAACAACGGAAAAGCCGGCCAGCTTCTCTGCAAGGTCTGCGGTACAAGGTTCTCTCCTGATCAGAACAGGTTCCGGAAGCAGTACACTTTGCGCTGCCCTTATTGTGACCGCGCTCTTGAGCGGAAAAAGGATCGCAAGGACTTCAGTATCTACAAATGCACTAATCCGAATTGCTCTTACTATGTCCGCAACTTTGCGAAGCTCGATGATGATGCCAAGCTGGATGAGCAGAAACGTAATGAGTACAAGCTCCACTACATCTACCGCGAATTCACTAAAGACTTCTTCGCGCTGGATCTCGATTCACTTCCTAAGAACGCGTCTTCCCTCAGGTTCGACAAGTTCTCTATGGAGGTCGTCACGCTGTGTCTCACATACCACATCAACTACCAGATCTCTCTCCGGCGTACCAAAGACATTCTGTGGGACATCCACGGCATCAGGATCTCTCACCAGCAGATCGCCAATTATTGCAAGACTGCTGCTGTTCTCGTCAAGCCGTTCGTGGATCACTACGATTACAAGCCTTCCGGTGATCTTGCCGCCGACGAGACCTACATCAAGGTCCGTGGCATTAAAGGTTATGTCTGGCTCATCATGGATGCCGTCAAACGTTCGATCCTAGGCTACCGTTGTTCGGATAACCGGGGCGTTGGTGCATGCATCCTCACCATGCGACAGGCTTTGAACCACTTCCGGGAGAAACTCCCCGAAGGTTTCAGATTCATCGCCGATGGCTACAGTGCCTATCCTCTCGCTGCCATGCAGTTCGATCTCGAATATGGCGAGAACTTCCGCTTCGACATCACTCAGGTCATCGGCCTTACCAATGACGACGAAGTCTCCGCCGAGTTCAGGCCTTTCAAGCAGCTGATCGAGAGACTCAACCGCACATTCAAATCCTCCTATCGCCCCACTTGTGGTTATGACAGTTTTGAAAATGCCAGTCTTGATCTTGCTCTCTGGGTCGCTTACTACAACTTCCTCAGACCGCATCATCACTTCGGTCGCAAAGTCCTGAATCCTGTGCCTGCACTAGAGTGCGTGCAGCGCATGCCGGACAAATGGCAGCAGCTCATGCTACTCGGCCAGAGGCAGATCATCAAACTTCAGTCTGAGATCCCGGCCTGAACGAAGCGGTCAACTCACGCATCTCCACCAGCGACGTCCTGCTTAATGGCAGACACGCAGATGAGCCGGACTGCGTCAAGGGCCGCGCTAGCGGTACATTTCACCCTTGATGCCGGCCGGTGAATCTGCTACACTCCTGCCCGCAGGACGCGTCTTTACGCGCTTTCCACACGCCTTCACTCTAGAATTCGGCTTCTATTTCTTTGTTTTAGAGTTCAATATTTGTTGTTTTCAAGGTTCTCTTGCGACTGGCGTATGCCTGTCGCTGTTTTCATAGATCAGTTGACACTATC
>CADAEH010000058.1 GCA_902786855.1 uncultured Eubacteriales bacterium
CATCGGCTGAAGCTTAAAGAAAATGAGGTATGCAGCGTGTATGAAGCTGAGATTGTTGACGATGAATAGCATGAACCATTTGTCCATTCCCCAAAAATGAAATAATTTCGATTTTGGGGAATGGACTGTGCGAGGCAGAAAGCTTATAATAACTGCCCGGCTTTTGCTTGGGCTGGAAATCAAGCACAAAACCATATTTTGAAAGGAACAGCAATGAACAAGAGAATAAGCACAGTTTTGATTGCTTTACTGGTCGCCCTGATGCTGGTGGGCTGCAAGGCAAATGGCAGCAAGCCGAGCCTGGAGATCATACCCAATGATGACAACACGATCTTCATCACGACGGACAAGGCGGGAATAAGCGGCGGAGGCGGCGCGGACATCACCGTGTCCGAGGGCCAGAAGCTGGTCATTGACTCGACGCTCAGCAAGGGCGAGATTCAGATCAGGTTCTTCCGCGACGAAGCTCCCGCAAATCCCGACGCCTCCGTGGATGAGATTCTTCATACAAATGATGCTCCCGCGCTCGACGTTACCGTGAGTGCTGCTGGAACGACTGAGTACACTGTTGATTCGGGCAGTTACACGATCATGGTAAACGTGCTTAAAACAGCTTCGGGAACAATCATCATCAGCGCCAAGTAAATCGTGCGAACATTTTTAGGGCTTTTCCGTTGCGGGTATTCATGATATAATCATCTCGACAAATCGGTATTTATCGGGCTGTTTGCTATAAGCAGTGACAGCACAGGATCTTTTGATAAGAAATATGATCAGAACAATTAGTCACAGAATGTTAATACCGCAGATATTGGCTGCAATGACGGGTACTCTTTGTATGCTCATAGACAATCTGATGATAGGACAACTCCTCGGCGATTGCGAACTGAGTTCTTTGTATGCTCATAGACAATCTGATGATAGGACAACTCCTCGGCGATTGCGAACTGAGTGCGTACGGATTCTCCACCCCTCTGATTATAGTGATAGCTTCGATCGGGCTTATGATGGCCAACGGTGTCCAGATGGAATGCTCGCGGGCTATCGGGCGAGGAGACCTATATGATGCGAACTCATGCTACAGCACTTCGATTGCGATGTCTGTTCTGGTCGGCTCTGTCATCATCATCATTGTATTTGCTTTCTGTGACCAATTTTGCTATATCCTCGGGGCAGGAAGCTCCGGCGGGGATGCCCAGGTGTTTGCTCAAACATCAGGCTATATCAGAGGCTATGTCCCCGGCATCATATTCATGTTCTTTTACTGCCTGACAGGCCCATATCTTCAGACCATGGGTAAGCGTAAGGTATTGATGGCATCGGTGATAACAGTGATTATCTCAGATCTGGTGCTGAATTATGTGTTTGCTGCAGTTTTGCACATGCGTATGTTTGGGATAGGGATCGCATCCTCTCTGAGTTGTCTTTTGGCAGTGCTGTTATGCCTTCGGTGTTTCTTCAGCAGAGACTGCCTGTTCCGCTTTTCCTTTAGGGGGATCAGCATGGAAAAGGCCGCAGGCATCATAAGAAATGGAAGCCCCATTATCATATCGCAAGTGCTCTATGTGCTGCGTGTTTATTGTTTTAACATCATGCTGTTCAGTTTGGCAGGCAACGATGCAGTCGCAGCCCTTTCCGTCGTGAACTCGATCGCCAATCTGCTGTACTGCATAGGGCTTGGGGGAGGCAGTGTCATGCTCATGCTGTCATCACTCCTGTACAACGAGAATGACAAAAAACAGCTCAGAGACTTTCTGTCAGACTTCATCCGATATACACTCACGATCGCCACAGCCTCGGTGCTCATCATAGAGTTTGCATCTCCCTATACCACGAGTCTCTTTTTCAGATATGGATCCGGAACTTACGGAATGGCCCTTGTGGGAATCAGGCTCTTTTCTGCCGCGCTCATCCCGGCATGCATCAATGCGCTGTTCAAGAACTATTTTCAGGGCATAGGCCATATACAACTCAACTATCTGGTATCGCTCCTTGAGAGCCTGGCTCTGAATGTGCCCTTAGCGTGGTTTTTTGGCAGGCTGTGTGGCTTTGCAGGTGTATGTATCGGCTACCTCCTTGCTCAGCTACTCGCACTTGGTGCGATTTCTGTTATAGTATGGAAAAAATACGGCAAGATCTCGTTCTCGGCAGACGCTTATTGCTACCTGGACAGGGATTTCGGTCTTAGTCCTGATCATTACAAGGATTTTGTAGTGTACAATACAGAGGATGCCATGGCGGCCTCAGCCGGGGCAGCTCGTTTCATGAAAGAAAAGGGCATAGACTCAAGGCTGTGCTTCGTGACTGCGCTGTGCATAGAGGAGGTGTGCATGAATACCGTGAAATACGGTTTTGGCGATGGCAGCATGGGGCATCACGCCGAAGTGCGTGTCATCATCTCCGGAGACCAATATATCGTTAGATTCAGGGACGACTGCCTTGCCTTTGACCCCACTAAGTATCTCGAGCTCCATAATGACAATGATCCGACGTCTCATCTTGGCATACGCACAATGATGGCACTCTCAAAGGAGGCCATATATATCAATTCACTCGGACTCAACAACCTGACGCTGAAATTATAGGATACAGGGACTGTATATAATGAAAACGATAGCTATTTATTGTGCAGGCAGAAATGAACTGCCGCCATCTGGTATAAAGGGAATCCAGTACTTCCCTGACAGAGCATGTATGTGGGATAAACTGGCAGAACAGTATCCGGACACTCTGTTGCGGATCTATTTCAATCTCCCGGGCGAATTTATCGTCGATATGTGGCCGGATATCTTTCGGGAGTCAGATCTTGTTTCATATATTCCGTTAGATGAGGATGCATCTGTTGAGGAAATCGCTGAGAGGATTGCAGCAGATCAGCCGGATCTTGCAATCGCTTTTTCCATACCGATCCTGCCATATGACTGGTCAGCTCTTCGCGACGCCATGGTGGGAGAGGAGCTGCGCAGGAAGGGGATTAAAACCATTGCTCACAACATCAGAACTGCATCTCACGCATTGGAAAAAGACAGATGCTCTGACTATCTGCGTCAAAACAGGTTCCATGTTGCAAAAAGCCTCTCCGTGCGCAACACGCTTTTCCAGGCGCATAAAACCAACACAGCCATTCCGGTAAATGTCTACCGGGAGTATGTGCTGCGGATGATCAGGGAGATGCATTTTCCTGTGGTAATCAAGCCGACAGTGTTTTCAGGATCAGACAGGCTGCATGTCGCTTCAGACATTGAAGATGCT
This sequence comes from uncultured Eubacteriales bacterium, assembly GCA_902786855.1. Taxonomy (GTDB): domain Bacteria; phylum Bacillota; class Clostridia; order Peptostreptococcales; family Anaerovoracaceae; genus Crickella. Next base: position 3,253 of record CADAEH010000058.1, read on the forward strand.
GTGAAAACAATGGACAGCTGGCCTTCCGATTCAGATTTTCTCATTGAAGAACAGATCATCGGCACAAACTTCGGCATTGAGGTCTATGGAACTCCGGGCAATTATCACGTAATGGAGCCAGTTATGTTTTCAGCTGCAGGGAACGGCGTTCCTGATCCGTTCGAAGTCGTGAAGGCCGGTCCTGTACTTGCAGATTACTATCGCATCAGGCATCTGAAAAATGAGATCATGAGATTGGCAGAACTGTATGAACTGAACGGCACAGCACAGGTCGACCTGATCTTTTCTGAAGGTGAATGGTATATCATAGAGATTAATGCG
>CADAEH010000059.1:0-2451 GCA_902786855.1 uncultured Eubacteriales bacterium
AAAAACTGCAGACGTATTTGCCTGCAGCAATGTATTCAGCTTGTGATGTTTATGAGTTATTCCGGCACTATTATTTCCGGATTCATGACCAGAATGCAGTTACAGTCCCATATATCCAGGCTGTCTCTGAAGGCACCGCAGTTGGTCAGTTCGACTGCGTCGATGCCATTCCGAACCAGTTCCTCAAAGTCGATGTAGCAGGGATTTGGGGAGTACAGCTGCATCAGCTGCTCCTCGGACGGTATCTTTCCCGGCTCTACTGTTTCCATCCACGACAGATCCTTAGGCTTCCACGGCTTTGTTTTCGGAATGGTCTCCAGCTGCTCCGGATCTTCAAGTATGAGAATGTCGCTGTCAGCGGAAACAGCGAATCTGAAAAACTGCTTAAGCGATTGAACAGAATACCGGTTTTCTCTGCACCATGCGCTCCAACCAAAAGGGTCATTTTCGCGGCTTGCCCACAGACCGGTGCCTTCCATCGGTTTAGTGTTCCATGTGCTGTTTCTAATCGGAGAAAACAGTTCTGGATCAAATGCATCTGCTCCATAGTGTATGTAGACTGTCATTCCCGCACCTCGAAAAGCATTGTCTTTCATGTCAGGATACAATAACTTTTACTTCTATCGCGGAGGACTACTTGTAATGGGTACCACTTGCGGTGGATACCTTACAAAGATTCGCTGTGAGAGTAAAGATGAATATGGAATATAAAAAACGGCAAGGTTGCAGTTTTTTGTATTTGTATAATTGCCGTTATACCTGCCAGTGTCTACTCAGAAATCTGCGTATGTGAAATCGGTGCTTCCGAACATGCTACCGAAAAGAGAGAATAAATACAGAACAGCCATAAGGCTGAAGTAAATCAAGGTGTATTTTACCGATATATAGCTGTTGATCCTGCTAAGCAGTAGTTTGACTCGTTTGATCATCATTTTGACCCTTTCTGATTATCAGTGCAGAAGTTGTATATTTCTCTGTCTATAAGAGCCCATCCTTTGTTCCACGGGTGTGTCACGTCTTTCGTTATAAACGGTTCATATTCATATACTGTCAGGTCCGCTGCTTCTGCGCCATATTCCTCAGCAAGCTTCAGTATCCTGTCTGTCGTATCTCTGCGCTGCTGCTTTCCTGTTCCTATGTAGTCAAACCATTTCCCGTTTACCGGCATGATTATGAGCTTCGCCTGCAGGCCTGTCTGGCTGCACACTTCAAGAAAAGCCTTTAAGTCATCAAACTCAGGTGAGTCAACACATATCCTGTCCGGATGCGCGTTTTTATCAGCTTCATATGTCTTGCTGAACTTGCGGTTCCAGGATTTGTCTGAGATGTCAAAAGGGTTATCCGATGCCTTCAGGCTTTCCTCTTCCGCCTGGCTGACCATCAGGTCGAATGCTTCGTTACTGATCGTATCCAGTGAAATCTTAAGATCGTTCTTCTTGCTGATCCTCTTGACTGCCATGGCAACTGAGACACGGTCTCTGTCAAAAGCGAACAGCCTCTCGGCTTTGAACAGCACGCTACTGATAATACTTTTTCTGCCATCAACCAGATATCTGTTTATGATCCTTACCTTCGTTTTGAATTTGTTGTTATCTGCCAGGAGTTTTTCACTTCTCTCCGCAACATATTTTTTCGTTTCGCTTTCAATATCCGGATTCTGCATGAACTGAATATATTCAGACTCTGAAAACCGGAGTCCGTAGTTGACAGGGTTCACACCATCCTTCTTGAACCATGTAGGCGATACCAGCAGTATCACTTTTCTGCTTTCGAGCTTTTTTTCCAGAGAGCCCGCTGCAATACTGTGAAAAAGGATCTGATTGCACGGTCCTCCTATGAGCATCAGATCGGCATCTTCAGTTCTGAGCGCATTTCTCGGATGATACTTAGATCCCCTGCCATGTCTGAATTCGGAAGACCCCATGACCAGCACCGTATCTGAATCGATGTTTTCTGACAATGCAGAATAAGACAGATCCTTGTATGGGTTGAACCAGAACCCGAACCTGCCATTATCTACTCTCAGTGACAGCCCGCTTGTGACCATATGAGCTGATAACACAAATACGACCATAAGTGCTGCAGCAGCGATGAATGCTCTTATCTTCCTCATATTTCCTGCCGGATCAGGCTTATGCCAGCCGCTTTTCGACTACAGCGATGATCCTGTTAGGAGTCGCCATTTCTTCCCGTGTCAGTTCTGAAGGTGACATTTTGAGGCCAAATTCATCCTCGATCTTCAAAAGCAGTTCTATATAGTCAAGAGAATCAATCAGTCCTTCTTCAAGCAGGTCGATATCAGGGTCTTCCCTGACGATCTCATCTCCACATAATTCTTCTATCATTACCAGTAATTTTTCTCTCATTTTGTGTTCTCCTTTATATCAGACCATGGCTGCGCAGCAGGAAGGCTACACCTCTGGTGAATCTTCCCGAAAAGATAAAGAATCC
>CADAEH010000059.1:2457-4345 GCA_902786855.1 uncultured Eubacteriales bacterium
ATGAACCATTTGTCCTTTTTGTGCTTTTTATAGAAAGCCGACTTCTTGCGTATGATCTCAAACAGCACAAGCAGCACTCCGTGATACAGGCCATAGAGAATGTAATATCCTGTAAGTCCGTGCCAGCAGCCCATGATGAGCATGTTTATCATGAGCGCTATGGAAGCTATCGTCAGCTTATCTTTGACCTTACCGCTCCGTATAAGATCCATCGTTATCCTTGAGAAAACATAGTCTCTCAACCAGTGTGAAAGAGTTATATGCCATCTGTTCCAGAATTCCTGGATATCTTTACTGAGAAAAGGCTTGTTGAAGTTGTCAGGAACCTTTACGCCAAGCAGATAGCCCGTTCCCACCGCCATCAGACTGTAACCTGCAAAGTCAAAGAACAGATAAAAGCCATATGTGTACATATATATGGCTGCTGAGATCAGCGTGCGATCCATCCCGAATTTCTTCATGAGCAGGTAGAAGACTGAAGCTATCGCCAGTTTATACACCATGCCGAGAAGGATCTTGAGCAATCCATTTCCTGCCATCTCAAGGTATTCTTCCCTTGGGATCGTCCGCCTGATATCCTCCTCAAACCGGCGGCTTCTGTCTATAGGTCCTGACAGCAGCGTCGGAAAGAAAATCATCAGATATATGTATTCATCAGGTTTCAGCTCTTTGATTATTCCGTCGCTTATCTCAATGATTATCTGAGCCGCCTTGAATGTCATATATGAGATGCCGATAATCGCCAGTATCCCCGCATTTCCATTCATTGCAATAAGGATCTTGTGCAAGGTCAGCGGCAGTATGCTCAATATGAGAAACGCAGGATAAGCAACCCGTGACCCGTGCTCTCCCGTCGTGATCCTGAGAAAGATCTGCGCAAGGATATACTCATACCATACAAAGCAAAGCATGTACAGCAAAGCCTGTGGTTTATCTTTCATTGTCATGACAACGAAGAATACTGTGGCAGCCATGCCGTAATGCTTCAGTGGTTTCTCACAGTAACCCAATATGAAAGCCGGAACCAGGATGACAGCGAGGCTGATGAAGAATATGTTCTCTCCGTACAGCTGCATCTATGCCATCTCCCTTAGTCTTTTCCTGTCAAGTTTTCCGTTGTTCGTGACAGGCAGTTCATCAAGGAATATGACCCTTTTAGGAACCATATATGATGGCATTTTTTCTCTCAATGCAGTACGGATGACTTTGCGTCCGAAATAGTCATCCGTGATCAGATCTCCGTCCCGGATAACAAATGCCGTAAGGCTCTCCACCCTCCCATCACGGATCCTTTGCGCTACAGCACCTCGTTTGACGCCGTATACCCAGATTGGATTCAATATCTTCTATTTCTATCCTGTACCCGTGGAGTTTTATCTGGTTGTCTATTCTGCCGTCGCAGTACAGATTACCATCTTCATCAAAATGCCCCTTATCACCTGTCCTGTAAGCGCGGGAGCCGTCTGAACCTACTATATGACGGCCTCCCGCACTCTCACAGGCGCTGAGAGGGTAAATGAAGAAAAAGGCTTTTGAAGTAAGTATTGGTTCTTTGTAATACCCGGGACTTACAGTATTACCAATAATAATGATTTCTGAAGTCTCAGGATCCAGTTCTATTGATGTGCCGGGCTTTGCCTTGCCAACAGGCAGCGGAGCAGTCCCCGACGCCATTTCTTCCGTTATCCGGATCTGCGTAACGCACACTGTCGATTCAGTCGGTCCGTATGTGTTTACCACCTTTGATTCCGGGAAGCGTTTTATGAGACTGTGAGCGGTCTCACACGGAAGAACTTCTCCGCAAAATAGAAATGCTTTTACTTCCGGCAGAAAAGCCGCATCAAAGCGTTCCTCTGCGAGACAGATGTCTGCAAACGACGGAGTCGAG
>CADAEH010000060.1 GCA_902786855.1 uncultured Eubacteriales bacterium
AAAGAAGCATCGCGCTATCAAATACGAGACTTCGAACCCAGCAGTAGCAAAAGTCAGCGGCAAGGGCACAGTAAAAGGCGTCGGCAAAGGCACCTGCTACATTTACGCTTACGCCCAGAACGGCACCTGCGCCAAAGTCAAGGTAACCGTAAAGTAGCGGAGACAGGGGACGCAATAAGGGACGGTTCTCTGTTGTGTCCTCGAGCAAAAGGCTCATAGAAAAGCCACAACATTTTCAACATGCAGGAGATGTCTGATCACAGGCATCTCCTGTTTTTGTCTGCACGATAAAAACAGGTTATGTAGAGACACGGATGTCCCTTTATTACGCTTGAAAAGTTATGCACAAAACGGGTATATATATGGACTTTATTTCCCGAGATCTGGGCAACTATTTGAATTAAGGAAAAGGCACTGCATTGATATAATTTATTCAGCATTACGTTCTGCAGAAGAGCATATGAGAATAACAAGCAGAAGTGATTCAGCTATCTGTTCAGGAATGATTTTTGCGGAATAATCCAGGAGAAAAGGAGAAAAGGTATGAGTGTAAAACAGATAAGATGGCATGCTGCTGTTCTGGCTGCAACTGTCATTGCGGTACTTGCTGTGATGTTCGCGCTGGCAACAGTGACCTCGAATGCAGCCGAAGTGACAAAAGATGATATATACGATCCAGCCAGCAATACATATACTTTGTCGGATGGCGATGTGTATGGTGAGGTGATCGAGCTTGCAGACAACACGGATACCACCATAGTTGTCAACGGAACAAACAAGCTTACAGCCGGGACTGAAGAGCGTCCACAATGTATCTACGGAGGTGGAAATCTGAAAATCATCGGAGACGGAACACTGGAGCTAACAAACGGTCCTATTTTTTGCAATGACCTTACCATCGGCGGGAAAGTAAAACTGGTGGTAGACGGTCGTCCCGGTCTGTATACTTCGGGGATTGTTACAATTGAAAATGCGGAGATCGAGCTTAAAAATGGGTACATGTCATGCGGCTCTTCAAGTGATAAATCAAGGAAACACGTCTTCAACAATGCACATCTCAAAATCACGGATGCGCCTGGCCTGACTCTGGGCAGTGATGCTGTTTTGACTAACTGTGATATCACAACTGAAAACTCATGGATAGGCGGTTTCGGTGTAGATGTCACTATAGACGGCGGAACATACAATATTTCATCAAATCCGACAGCGCCGGGTATGCAATTCACCGATTGCAAAACAATAATAAAAAATGCAGCTATAAGAACAAATGCTTTCTTCTCAAACACAAAGCTGGAGATGACAAATACGAGCTTTGAATTTGTCGGGGGTAATGCAACTACTAATGCGCCTGCGATCCTGGGAAGCGATGCAGTCATCTCAGGCTGTAAGCTCAAGATCGACGGAGGCATTGCGTATGCCGGGATCTATCTGGACAAGAATGTGATCATCAAGGACAACACAGAAATAGATATCAAATGTAAGAATTTTGGCATTTATTGCGAAAATATTCAGATAATCCATTCAGGTGGGAAGATCCAGGCAACAGGTCCTGACGCCTACGCTGCAATTGCAGGAGTCAAATGGGACAGTAGTGCCTCGTCCTACTCTGCAGGCAGCCTCTCGCTCGAGTCTGTGGATGTGAAGGAACCAGCTAACCACAGTATAGATAAAGCAAGTCTTAAAATAAGTTCATATTCTCAGCCTCTTGAGATCATGACGATTTTGGATGGTGAAGCTCCTGCAACGACCGTTGTCCTGGAAGCCCAGCATAATTGGGATTCAGGCAAAGTGACAAAGCAGCCTACAGCAGCGGAAGAGGGCGTTAAGACATATACCTGCAGTATCTGCGGAGCGACCAGAACAGAAGCGATCCCTAAGCTGACACCGCAGGCTCCGGCTACCGGAGCTGATGGCACGGTCTTCGGCAAAGGAGCTTCCGTCGAAGCAGCCGAAGCAGCGATCCTCGCACTGCCGAACGACAATGACCCTGCCGGCACAGCTTTCGGACTGCTCCAGCTCAAGGCAACCAAGGTGACCAAGAACAGCATCAAGCTGAAATGGAAAGCAGTGCCGGGTGCTACGAAATACATCCTGTTCGCCAACAAGTGCGGCACCGGCAACAAGTACAAGAAACTCGGAGAAGTCACCGGGACATCATACACTGCGACTCAGGCAGCCGGAGCCGCCATCCGGAAAGGCACTTATTACAAGTTCATGATGATCGCGGCTGACTCAAGTGGCAAAGTT
>CADAEH010000061.1 GCA_902786855.1 uncultured Eubacteriales bacterium
GATCTCGTTCCGAATCTCAGCAGGGATTTCAGTTTCTCTGTGATCATCTGAGCAGGGCTGTTAATGAGAAGGCTGACAGCGTCTTCCTGAAAGCCTATATCAAAAGAGTATTGGTCCTGCTCAATGTCAAGATCCTTGTGTACACCTATATCCATCTTTAGTGATAGTGAGTTGGCATGTTCGTCTGTGATGGTGATGGTCACACGCTTTCCCTTATAATCCTGGTGATTGAGCTCAATTATAGGGCCACCGATTCTTATATCCAGTCCCTCAATACAATTCAGCTTTGAAATGAAGGCTCTGATCGATTCATCCAAAATGGAATATCGAATCAGGTCGATATCGATATCTTGCGTGGCGCGTCTGGCATTGCCGGAAATGCTTCTCATGACGACTCCGCCTTTGATAGTTGCATTCTTTGCCATGCCGCTTTCATAGATCGCTTTGAGAATGATGTCCTGACAGAGCTTAGCCTGAGCATTCGCCTCGTTGTATCCGTCAAGAATGATTTTTTCAGTTTCTTCTCTAAGATCCATCAAAGCACCTCCGTTCCAATGATCTTCATTATATTGTCTCCGTTTGCGAATAATGCCGCATATTCTTCGACTTTCCAGAAATCCAGATCATAGATGATCCTCCGATAGTTCAGGACGATCTCTTTGTAATAGTCATATGGATATCTGGAGCGGAATCTCATGAGTTCGATCAGCATGCGCTCGCGGGAATAGATCCTGATCACAGCATTATTATATGACATATCAATAATGCCATGGTCAAAGACTTCGTTAGATATAAACGACTGGATCACCCGCTTGTCTCTGATCCGTGAGTCTGTCCGGCGGGTTGCAAGGAAATAATGATCAGGGATCACATCAGTAAGGTCATGATAATAATAGGCACTTTCATCTGTTCAGAAGCATATTTCTCTGATGAGTAGATGCCTTTTTCTACTTTGTACAGCTTCTGATCTAAAAGAGCTTTCTTCAGCTGGTAGTCACTGCCATATTCTTTAATGCAGTCGTTATAGGTATATAGCATTTATATTCTCCTGATTGGCATTGCAGTAAACATACACACAGTTCCGTAGCGTGTGTATGTTTACACAAACAAATAATAACTGCTGCCACTGGAGATGTCAACAGCAATAATAAAGTAAATATACACACAAGTAATAATTTGTGTGTATATTTACCATAGCAGTAGGGTATGTTGCTGTTACCACTGTTGAGCCACGTCTCTACTGAGAATCAAATGCTGTCATCAACAACCAGGCTGTCGATGATCAAATGGATTTCTTCCATAGAGAGCTGCCCGGTTATGGCAATGTATGTACCATTCTTCTCCATATATACAACAATGAGAGGACTGGTTCGATCACGGAAGACTATGAGTTCATACTCACCATATATTTCTTTGCTGATGTCATAGCCTTCGTTGTCTGCATATACGATACCATCTTTACTGATGCTTTCCTCTATCGTATATTCCAGACCGTTATCATCATTGGTGTATGTGTAGAAAACAATTGAATCATTAAGATTCACTGTATCACTGTAACTGTAATGATCGGCAATATATTCAGGCCGGTAGTAGCAGGTGCCGTTTTCCTCGTCAAGATTTGTAATAACGATGAAGCCGTCTTTTATGTCAAATTTATAATTGAAGATCTGGAGGCCTAAAGCGGAGCAAACAACTACAGTCAGCGACATTACGAGGATCATCGCTGCACACAGTATTAACGCTCTCTTCCCAATGTGTTTTGTTGAACGAGCGCGAACAGGTGCATATGCTTTTGCCTGAATGACATCGACATCGGAGCTGAAATAGCGGGCATGCGAATCAAACATCAGGCGGCCGTATTCAGTCAGTATTCTTTCTGCTTCAGCTGTTTCTTTTGACATTCACATGCTCTCCCTGCTTAAAATCTCTGCGAGCTTTGTCTTTATTCTTTCCATGCGCTTCCTCAGCGTTTGAGGGCTGATACCCATTAGTTCAGATATTTCTTTGTAATTGTATCCTGCACCATAGTAATAACATATGAGATCCCGGTCCTCATTACTAAGAAGTTTAAGGGCACCCGCGACCTCTTCGGAGAAGCCATACTCATCCTTGAATGCATCAATATCCGGCTGTCCTTCTATATTAATAAATCCTTCTACATCAGAAAATGTGACATCGGAATCATGTTTTGCCTGCTGCCTGCGTATCTTAAGGGCGGCATTCTTTGTGACTGTGTAAATATAGTTTCTTGCATCTGCGGAATTGATATCCGTTATCTTTAGCTGATTTCTGTGAACGGAAAGCAGAGCATCCTGGACGGCCTCCTCGGCGTCCTCTCTGCTGCCTGTTATCTGAAGCGAAAGCTTCATCATCATCGCCTTATATTTATCAGATACGAGTTCTGCAAAATCTTTTACAACTGAAACAAGAAATGAAATCATCGATTCCTCCAGTGAAATAGTGATTTCATTATAACGCGCAAAAAAGAATTATCAAAACATGTCACATTTCAAGACAGAGAGGGATTTATATAGATAGAGAACATTGGTCGGAGAAAGCGGAAGGAGCTTATAAAAATGAGAAAAGCGTTTTTGATAATAATAGCCGTAGTAGTGCTTTTGATCGGATCGTCCTGTTCCGGCGCTGCCACAGAAACAGATCAAGATAAATCTTCAGCGATGCTGGTTCCAAATGTAGTAGGCATGGAATTGGAAGATGCCAAAAGCGCCATCAAGGCGAGCGGGCTGGAAGTTGGAAATATAGAATACATAGAGGGTGATGATTCTGGTAAAGAAGTTATCACCAGGCAGGATCCGCAGCCGGGTGAGGAAATAAGTGAAGGTGAACAAATCAACTT
>CADAEH010000062.1 GCA_902786855.1 uncultured Eubacteriales bacterium
AGGTCAGGAGGTCGCCAGGTCATCGCAACAGGCTAAATTACAGAATTAGGAGACCAGCATCAACATGGAACAAAAAATCACGAAGACACTATCGCTTGTCTGCCCCTCCTGCGGAGGGAAAATGGACCTGTCGATAGATGGAGAAAAGGCCGTATGTCCATATTGCGGGCATGAAATGCTCATCGATATGGATGACAGTGCGCAGCAGGAATATGAGCGGCGAATAGCGATGGCCCGTGCCGAGGAGGATATCAAGGACCTGCAGAGAAACAGACAACGCAAGCGCCGACTCAAAGGCTGGCTTATCGCTTTTTGTGTGATCGCAGGAATCTGCCTCATCAATGTGGCTATTCCCGGATCTCCGATTCATGAACTTGCTTTTCCCCGCACAACTGATCCGTTTACTGCTGTAAGTGTCAAGTTTTCCGGTATGTCCGGCGAAGGCAGGGCAGAGCTGCAGATTTCCGACCGCAATGCGGAGTATATCGATACAGCGCGTTTTGAGGTCACACCGGATACCAGCCTGAGCAACGGCGATGCAGTCACGGTGAAGGCACAGGCCCCTCTTGGCTGGCGCTTTGATCCTTTCGAAAAACAGTTCACGGTAGAGGGACTCACAGCATGGGTGACGAGTACTGATCAACTGAGCGGAGACAACCTCGACAAGATTCACGCAAATACTGAACGTCTCATCCGCGAAGACTGGGAGGATATTGTTTCCTCGTCGCTTGCGCAAGGTATGACTTACACTCCTTACAGGATGTATCTGTTCATTTCAGAAGAGAACACTTATTATGAGCGCAACGTGCTATACGATACCTATGAGGTAAAAGTTACACGCGCAGACGGATCTGTATTAACCAGCTACGAGGCCTGCCGCTATACCGATTTGAAAATACCGGCAGACGGTATTTTGACAGCTGGATATGGAAGCCTGCAGGGCTTTAACTTTGGATATAACCATGGGTTTTCTTACGCCCAATCCTTCTCAGGCTGGACCGATGCCGCCGAAATGGAGGCGGATCTTCGCCATGTAAGGGACGGATACCATCTGGCCGATTGATCCTCAACGGCCAAAGAGGTGTGGACAAACTACCCCAGAGGTCTTAAGGTTGGTTAATACCCAGGTGTGGACAAACTACCCCAGAGGTCGAAGGAGAGGAGAAGGAGGGGGCGAAGGAGCAAAACAATGAAAAAGAGCACTGCAGACGCAATAAACATTCTGGGACAGTTCTGCGGCATGAGAGATGTGGAATGCCTGAACACGCGCAGGCGATCAAAGATCGGATCGCGAAAGTCTATGTCATAGTAGGCGGCGCCGGGCACACAACCGAGGCCCTGCGGCAAAGAGTACACAACGAGTACCCCGCGATTGAAACAGCCGGTCTGCAGGAATCGGAAGTCTTTCAGAGATATTTGAAAGAAGTCTATTCTTGTGAAGCAGATTATCTCGAGTCAAAATCCACCAACTGCGGCAACAACATCACCTACCTGTTGGAACTGCTGAAAGAGAACAGTATCAAGTGCTCCAGCATCATTCTCTGCCAGGATGCCACGATGCAAAGGCGTATGGACGCCGGCCTGCGAAAATATACATCGAATGACCTGCTTATAATCAATTACGCGTCGTACAGGGCTTCCGTTATAGCTGAGCACGATAACCTGGTCTATTCAGAGCTTATTCACGGGATGTGGGACATAGACCGCTATGTCAATTTACTGATGGGAGAGATCCCGAGACTTAAAGATGATGAGAATGGTTATGGTCCCAAAGGAAAGAACTTCATTGCCCATGTGGATATTCCCGAGACAGTTTATGATGCTTTCAAACAGTTGAAGGCAGTGTACGGAGATATAACAAGGGAAGCAAATCCGGAGTACGCATCAAAATAGCATCCATGGTGGAAACAAACCACCCCAGAGGTCGTTTTTCCACAGATGGGGACAAACCACCCCAGAGGTCGAGGTCGTTCCAGAGGTCGAGGTCGTTAAACATGAAACAATTCAGGCAATACTTACAACCGCTGATCATACTGATCGTTTTTGAAGCCGTAGCTGTGACATTGTGGCT